>NZ_CP076448.1:2156321-3367643 GCF_019203965.1 Elioraea tepida | reverse complement strand
CAGGGCCTACCAGCGGAAGGCGGGAAGGATGGCGTCAGGCGTCAGGCCGTGCTCCGCCGCACGCGCCTCGGCCAGCCCAGGCGGCGGCAGCGCTCCTTCGGCGAGGCCGAGCTCCTCGGCATGGATTCCCCCCAGCACCCAGGCGGAGGCGATGCCGACCGCCGCCGCGCCGGCGATGTCGGTGCGGAGCGAATCGCCGACCGCCAGAACGCGCGACGGAGCAAGGCCGAGCATCGCGAACACCGCAGGGTAAATCGCAGGGTCGGGCTTGCCGAGGCTGCGCACCTCGCCTCCCATCGCGGCGTAGCGCTCGGCGAGCGCTCCGGCGCAGATCACCCTCACCCCGCCGCGGATCACCTCGAGGTCAGGGTTGGCGCAGATCATCGGCAGGGACGCCTCGAGGCACGCCTCAAGGAGGGGCAGGAAATCCTCCACCGTTTGCCCGGCCTGGTGGTCGTCGGGGCCGGTGTTCAGCACGAAATCGGCCTCCGACGGTGTCGCGACGCGCTCGAGCCTCAGGCCCTCGATCACGTTGCGGTCACGTTCCGGGCCGAGGTGGAGAACGCGGGGGCCGAGGGCCGCGAACCAGGGGTCGGTCCGGTCACGCAGCGCGATGTGCACCGCCTCGCCGGAGGTGAGGATACCGTCGTAGAGGTCGTCGGCGATGCCCATCGCCCGCATCGCCGCCTGGGCGGCCCAGGCTCGACGCGGCGCATTGGAGAGCAGAACGCTTCGCTTCCCCAACGCCTTGAGTCTCGCAAGGCACTCCACAGCCCCGGGATAGGGCTTCACCCCGTCGTGCACCACACCCCAGAGGTCGAGGATGAACCCGTCGAACCGTTCCGAGAGCGGTGCGATTCCCTCAAGCCGCTCAGGCATCGTCCCGCTCCCGATCGAGCCCGACCGCCTGATCGACGCGTCTGAACCCGTCGCGCGCGACGAGAGCGGCAAGCTCCGACACGATCCGCCCGGGCAGAGCGGGGCCCGCATAGGCCATCGCCGAGTAGAGCTGCACCAGAGAGGCGCCGGAGCGGATTTTCGCATACGCGTCGGCGCCACTCGCGACACCGCCCGCGCCGATCAGCACGAGCCTGCCCGCGGCGATCCGTGCCACGCGCCGCAGCATCGCGGTCGCGGAGGCGAAGAGCGGCCGGCCGGAGAGCCCGCCCGCCTCGTTCCGATGACGGCTCCTCAGCGTCGCCGGCCGGGCGATCGTGGTGTTGGAGACGATCAGCCCCGACACGCCGCCCGCGACCGCCGTCTCGACGATCGGCCCGAGCGAGTCGTGGTCGAGATCGGGGGCGAGCTTCACGAGGATGGGAACCGACTGTCCTGCGCGCGCGAGCCCCTGCCGCGACGCCTCGAGGAGCTTAGCGAGCCGATCCGCCGCCTGGAGGTCGCGCAAGCCCGGCGTGTTCGGCGAGGAGACGTTGACTGTGACGTAGTCGCCCAAGCGCGCCGCTCCCTCGACGAGCAGGCCCGTGTCGCGCACCGGGTCGTCGCAGTCCTTGTTGATGCCGACATTGATCCCCAACGGCCCGGGCAGAGGGCCCTCGGCGCGCATCGCCGCGATCCGCGCCGAGATGGCCTCCCATCCCTCGTTGTTCATGCCCATGCGGTTGATCACCCCTCCGTCCTCGGCGAGGCGGAAGAGGCGCGGGCGCGGATTGCCGGCCTGCGGCCGCGGCGTGATCGTGCCGACCTCGACGAAGCCGAAGCCGAGGGCGAACAGCGGACGGACGGCGACCGCGTTCTTGTCGAAGCCGGCGGCGAGGCCGAGCGGGTTGCGAAACCGAAGCCCCATCGCTTCGACCGCAAGCGTGGGCGGATCGGCTCTGCCCGCGAGCCCCGCGCGCAGGGCGCGAAGGGCAAGGCCGTGCGCCGTCTCTGGGTCGATCAGCCGCATCAGCGGCATGAGCGCGGAGGCGAGAGAGGGGGTCATCGGGGCGCTCCGTATGCCAGGGCGCGACCGCGCACGCCACCCTCGGCCACGCTTGCCGAAGCGGTGTTGGGCGGGCATGACGGGCGCGCATGGGAAACGCTCTCGCGCGCGCGGGTCTTGCGGGGCCGGCGCTGATCCTGCTCGCGATCGCCCTGTTCTCGGCCAACGACGTCGCGATGAAGCTGCTCTCCGCCGGGTTCGGCGCGGCGCAGGTGATCACCTGGCGCTGTGGCGTGGGGCTCGCGCTTGTCGGGCCGGTCGCGCTCGCGCAGGCGATCCGAACGCGGGGCATCCCGCGCGCGCGGCTTGCACTCCAGCTCCTGCGCGCTGTGCTGATCCACTGCTCGGGCCTGACCTTCTTCGTTGCTTTCGCGCGCCTGCCTCTGTTCGACGCCTATGTCGTGTTCTTCACCGCCCCCTTCGTCACGCTCGCTCTCGCACGCGTCCTGCTGGGCGAAGTGGTTCCGCGCACGGCGTGGCTCTGGGCGTCGCTCGGCTTCGCCGGCGTGGCGCTTGCCCTGTCGCCGGGCATCGCGAGTGCGTCGGGCGCGGGACGCGGCCCCCTCATCGGCTACCTCGCCGCCTTCGCCGGCACCTGCTCCTACGCGCTTCTGATGGTGGTCACGCGTCGGCTCGGGCCGGACGCACGGCTCGCGGAGAGCATGAGCATCCCGGCGCTCGCAGGGCTTGCCGCGATCGGCCCCTTCGCCGCCATGACCTGGCAGGCACCGTCGGCGGCCGACATCGTGCTCCTGTCGCTCACTGGGGCGCTCTGGGCGGGCGGCAATGTGTCGCTGACGGCGGCGATACGCTTCGCCTCGCCTGCCCGGCTTGCGCCCTACGACTTCACGGCGATGGTCTGGGCGATCGGCTATGACGCCCTCGTCTTCGGAACGGCCCCGGGTGCGGTCGAGGTCGCAGGCGCGGCCGTGGTGGTCGCTGCCTGCCTCGGCCATGCCCGGTCGGATTCGGGATCCGGGGCGAGGCGAGGCAGAGCCTAGGCGCGCTCGATGAGCTCGATCTTGTAGCCGTCGGGGTCCTCGATGAAGGCGATCACGGTGGTGCCGAACTTCACCGGCCCGGGCTCGCGCGTGATCTTCACCCCTGCCGCGCGCAGCCGCTCACAGGTGGCGTAGACGTCAGGAACGCCGATCGCGAGATGGCCGAACGCGGTTCCATGCTCGTATTTCTCGACCCCGTAGTTGTAGGTCAGCTCGAGCACCGTGTTCTCCGTCTCGTCACCATAGCCCACGAAGGCGAGCGTGTACTTGCCTTCGGGCACGTCGCGCCGGCGGAGTTCCTTCATGCCGAGGAGCTTCGTGTAGAAGGCGACGGAGCGTTCGAGATCGCCCACGCGGATCATCGTGTGAAGGAAGCGCGGCTGGGACATCGGTGTCCTCTCCTCACGGGAACGCGCCGCACTCTGATCGTGCCGCGCCCGCCTGTCCACCCGGAGCCGGGGCGATGCTGCAGGATGAGCCGCCAGGGCATGGGACAGAGCCGCTCGCAGTCTCGTCGAGGTGACGCGTCGAAACGGGGCATGGACCGAGGGGTCCGCGGCCCTCCTCCCGCGATCAGACCTCACGCTCGATCGGCGCGTGATTGGCCGACACGCACGGTGACGAGCGCGCGGGCCGCCCGCGGCGCAGGCGGCCCGCACCAGTCCAATGTTCAGGCCGCCTTCGCCGAGGCGAGCGCGCGCCAGAGCCGCTCCGGCGTCACCGGCATGTCGACGTGCTTCACCCCGTCCTCGGCGAGAGCATCGACCACGGCGTTGATCACCGCCGGCGGGCTGCCCACCGCTCCCGCCTCGCCCGCACCCTTCACGCCGAGCGGGTTCGTTTCGCAGGGGATCTCGATCAGGTCCACCTCGATGTCGGGCAGGTCGTCGGCCCGCGGCAGGCAGTAGTCCATGAACGACCCTGCGACCAGCTGGCCGCTCTCTGGGTCGTAGACGGTGTGCTCGAACACCGCTTGGCCGATTCCCTGCGCCACGCCTCCGTGCACCTGGCCGCGAACGATCAGCGGGTTGATCGCATGCCCAACGTCGTCCACCACGAGGTAGCGGACGATGTCGAGAACCCCCGTCGCCGGGTCGATCTCGACCTCGGCGATATGGCACCCGTTCGGGAAGGTGTGCGCCTTGATCTCGGCGACCTCGGCGGCATCAAGCAGAGTCGCGGGCTCCCCCGCCGCCGCGCGCTTGCGCTGCGTGGCCGCAAGCTCGAGGATGCCGATGCCGCGGTCGGTTCCGACGACGCCGAACCGGCCGTTCTCGAAGACGATGTCGGAGGCGGCTGCCTCGAGCACCTCGGCTGCCGCCTGCTTGCCCTTCTCGATCACGGTGGCGGTGGTGGCGAGGATCGCCTGGCCCTCGGAGTAGAGGCTGCGGGCGCCCCCCGTTCCCCCGCCGCTGGGGGCCGCATCGCTGTCGCCCTGGAGCACGCGGATCCGGTCATGCGGGATGCCGAGCTCGGCTGCCGTGAGCATGATGTAGGCGGTCTCGTGTCCCTGGCCGGTCGACTGGGTTCCGACCAGGACCTCGACCATCCCGTCTTCGGCGAAGCGTATCTCGGCGCGCTCCGTCGGCGCCCCGCCGGTCGCCTCGAGATAATAGGCAAGCCCGATGCCGCGCTTCTTGCCCCGCCGCGCCGCCTCCTGCTTGCGCTGCGGCGCACCGGCCCAATCCGCCTTCTTCAGCGCCGCCTCGAGCACGGTGACGAAATCGCCGCTGTCATAGGTCGCGCCCATCGGCGTCTTCCATGGCATCGCCGAGGGCGGGACCATGTTCCGCTTGCGCAACTCCACCCGGTCGATGCCCAGCTCGCGCGCTGCCGTGTCGATCAGGCGCTCGACGATGTAGTTCGCTTCCGGCCGGCCGGCGCCGCGATAGGCATCGACGGGGGTGGTGTTGGTCAGAACCCCGAGAACATGGGCGTGGATCGCTCGGAAGCCGTAGACGGAGGCGAGAACCTTGGAGCCTGCGCCCGTCGGGATGTACGGCGCGAAGGTTGAAAGATAGGCCCCCATGTTCGAGAGGGTGCGGGTGCGCAGCGCGAGGAAACGCCCGTCCTTGTCGAGCGCGAGCTCTCCGGTGGTGATGTTGTCTCGGCCGTGGGTGTCGGAGAGGAACGCCTCTGAACGGTCGCTCGCCCACTTCACCGGCCGGCCGAGCTCGCGCGCCGCGACCGTGACCATCACATGCTCCGGATAGAGGAAGAGCTTCATGCCGAAGCCGCCGCCGACATCCGGCGTGATCACCCGGAACCGCTCCTCCGGCAGCTTGAACACCTCCGTCGCGAGCAGGCGACGGACGAGCCACGAGCCTTGAGTGTTGGTGTGGAGGGTGAACCGCCCGCTCGCCCGGTCATACTCCGCCACAGCCGCGCGGCTCTCCATCGAGGCGACGACGATCCGGTTGTTCACCACCGTCAGGCGCGAGACGTGCGCCGCTTCGGCGAACAGACGGTCGGTCTCGGCCTTGTCGCCCGTCTCCCAGTCGAAGCAGAGATTGCCTGGCGCGTCGTCCCACACCAGCGGCTGGCCAGGATCCAGGGCGGTGGCGAGATCGGTCACCGCCGGCAACACGTCGTACTCGACCACGAGCGCCTCGGCCCCGTCACGCGCCGCCTTCTGCGTCTCGGCGACGACGAAGGCGACCGGGTCGCCGACGTGTCGGACGCGTCCGACCGCAAGCGCCGGCCGTGGCGTCTCGGCGCGGTTCGATCCGTCGCGGTTCTTGAGCGGGATGGCGCAGGGAACGTTGCCCAGCCCCATCGCCGCGAAGTCCTCCCCGGTGAAGACGGCGAGCACGCCGGGGGTGGCGAGAGCGGGTGCCGTGTCGATTCGGCGGATCGCGGCATGTGCGTGCGGGCTGCGCACAACCACTCCATAGGCCTGGCCGGGGAGCGAGATGTCATCGGTGTAGGTTCCCTTGCCGCGAAGAAGGCGCGGGTCCTCGACGCGTCGCATCGGCTGGCTCAGCCCGAACTTCATGGCTTCTCTCCCCGGAAGCGGTTGGCGTGACGCCACAGGATGTGGCTGCGAGGGGGGTCTCGCCAAGCCCCGGCGGCCGGAGGCGGCTCAGTCCGCGGCGAGACGCAGCCGTTCGCGTGCGACGGCCTCGACCGCGACCTCATCCGGAACGCCGAGCGCGGCGAGCGTGCCCGAGGCGAGGGCGAGCGCCGCCTCGACCGTCTCCGGAACCGCCTGGGTGGCGCCGAGTTCCACAAGCCGCGCGGCATGGGCAGGGTCGCGCGCGCGCGCGATCACCGCAAGCCCTGGCCAGCCCTGTCGCGCCGTGGCGAGCGCGCGCTGAACGGCAGCGGGACTGTCCATCGTCAGCACGAGCGCGCGCGCACCCGCAGCGCCCGCGCGGCGCAGCACCTCCGCCCGGCTCGCATCGGCATAGAAAACCGGCCTGCCCTGCTGCCGGTGGCGGGCGACGGCGGCCGTGTCGAGGTCGAGCGCGACCCATCTCGCTCCCTCCTCGTCGAGGATTCGCCCGAGCATCTCGCCCACCCGGCCAAAGCCCGCGATGATCACATGGCCGGCGAGGCCCTCCTCCGGCTCCTCGGGCGTCTCCGCCGCGTGCCCGGTCATCGACGCCGCCACACGTCTGCCGACGGCGGCGAGCATCGGCGTCGCGGCCATGGTCAGAGCCGCGACAAGGAGCATGAAATTCGCTGTCTCCTCGGGCAGGAGCCCGAGTCGGCTCGCGAGGGCGACCACGACGAAGGCGAACTCGCCTGCCTGGCCGAGCAGGAGCGCGGCTTCCGCCGCCACGGGCCGCGGCAGACCAAAGGCGAGACAGAGCGGGAAGACGGTCGCTGCCTTCACCGCGATCAGCCCGACCGCAGAGAGCGGGAGGAGAACCGGTGCTGCCGCCACCGCGCCCGGGTCGATCCGCATGCCGACGGACATGAAGAACATCCCGAGCAGGAGACCCTTGAACGGCTCGAGATCGGCCTCGACCTGATGGCGATACTCGGTCTCGGCGATCAGGAGCCCGGCGAGGAACGCGCCCAGCGCCGCCGACAGTCCCGCTTCGGCGGTCGCCCAGGCGGCGCCGAGACCGGTCAGCAGCGTCATCGCCATGAAGAGCTCGGGCCGCTGCGCTCCGCCCACCAGCCGGAACAGCGGCTTCAGCGCGCGCCGCCCGACGACCCAGATGACCGCCACCACGAGCCCGCCCGCGAGGACGGAAGCGAGCAGCACGGCGAGCGAGTCATCGCCCGCCCGCGCGCCGAGCACGCCGACGACGAACAGGATGGGCACCACCGCGAGATCCTGCAGAAGCAGAACGGCGAAGGTGCTGCGGCCGAGGACAGTGGCGACGCGCCGCTGCTCGATCAGCACCTGCATCACGATCGCGGTCGAGGAGAGGGCGAGGCATGCCCCGAGCACGATCGCCGCGCCCGGACTGTTGCCGAAACCCCAGGCGACGAGGGCGATCACGGCGCCCGAGAAGAGAACCTGCGCTGCGCCGAGGCCGAACACCAGCCGCCGCATGGCCCAAAGCCGGGCGAAGGACAGCTCGAGCCCGATCGAGAACATGAGGAACAGAACCCCGATCTCGGCGAGCGGGGCGATAGCGGCCCAGTGCGCGATCGAGACGAAGGCGAGAGGGGGAAAGGAGTCGGCCGCTCGCGCGGCGCCATGCGGCCCGACGAGCAGGCCAGCGAGCAGCCAGCCGAGCACGGGGCTGACGCGAAGCCGCTGCATGAGCGGCACGGCGATGCCAGCAGCGGCGAGGAAGACAACAACCTCCCGCAGGATGATGCTGTGCTCGAGGGCCATGGTGCAACCCTGCAGCGTCCACGTGCCGCACTCAACCGCAAGCATGGACAGGAGAGGCGCGCGCAGGCTCTCATCGACTGGCCGGAGTCGTGGAGGCAGCAGGGAACGCCGATGAGCGAGGAGCGGACGGTGCCGCGACCGGGTAGGGCGCCCCAGTTCGAACAGGTTCTCGGCTACGGGCTTGCGGTGCTTCTCCTTCTCGCCTGCCTTGTCATCATCGCTCCCTTCATCCCTGCCCTCGTCTGGTCCGCGGTGATCGTGGTCACGCTCTGGCGGCCGCTCGAATGGCTCACCGCACGGCTCGGCAACCGGCGCGGTCTCGTCGCCACCCTGCTTGCTCTTGCCATGCTCGCTCTGGTCGTGCTGCCTGCCGTGTCACTGGTCGACACGATCACCGCCGGTCTGCCGCAGCTTCGCGGCATGGCGGCTGATCTGGTCGCGGCTGTGCCGCGCGAGCCGCCGCGCCTGATTGCGTCGCTGCCCCTCTTTGGCGAGCGGCTCTCCGAAACCTGGCGCACGCTGGCCGAGGACGCTGGCGCCGCCGCCGACCTCGTCGAACGTGTCGGCCCCGCCATCGCGGGCTGGCTGCTCAGGAGCCTCGCCGAGATCGGCGAGACGATGCTTCAGTTCCTTCTGGTCGCGATCGCCACCGCCGTTCTCTACGCCAAGGGCGACGTTGCTGCAGAGATGACGGCGCGGCTTGCAGCCCGCCTTGGTGGTGCGGAGGGGACGGAGGCGCTCGACGTCGCCACCCGGGCGATCCGCGGCGTCTCTGCGGGGGTGGTCGGCACGGCGGCGGTTCAGGCGGTTCTGGCTGCGATCGGCTTCGCCGCTGCCGGCGTGCCGGCCGTGCCGCTGCTTGGGCTTGGCGTGCTGATCGCGGGCATCATCCAGATCGGGCCGCTGCCCGTGTGGCTGCCCGTGGTGCTCTGGCTCTACCACTCCGGCGAGACGTTGACCGGGACCCTGCTGCTCGCGTGGAACCTCGGTGCCGTGCAGACCGTCGACAACGTTCTCCGCCCGGTGCTGATCAGCCGCGGCGCGCGGCTGCCCCTTCTGTTGATGCTCATCGGCGTGCTCGGCGGGCTCGTTGCGATGGGCCTGATCGGGGTGTTCCTCGGGCCGACCCTGCTCGGCGTCGGCTATGTCATGCTTCGGCGCTGGCTCGGCATGGAGGCCCCGGTAGTGGCGGAGAGACACGGGTGACAGGCATGGTGACTTCCCCGACGTCCCAGCTCCTTCAGGATGGCGGCCCCATGACACGGCCTGCTGTCCCAGGGCAGGAGCATGCCGTCCCCGCCGCTTGCCCGACCTTCTCGATCGTCGTGCCGCTCTATAACGAGGAGGAGGTGATCGAGCAGTTCCATGCCCGGCTCGTTCCGGTCATGGAGCGGCTTGGTGCTGCGTGGGAGGTGATCTACGTCAACGACGGCTCGCGCGACCGGAGCCTTGCGATCCTCGAACGCCTCCGCGCCGCCGACCCGCGCATCGGCATCGTCAATCTCAGCCGGAACTTCGGCAAGGAGATCGCGCTCACCGCCGGGCTCGATCACGCGCGCGGCGAGGCGGTGGTGGTGACGGATGTCGACCTGCAGGACCCGCCGGAGGTGATTCCCGAGCTCGTCGCCGGCTGGCGCGAGGGGTACGACGTCGTCTTTGCCCAACGCCGAGTGCGCGAGGGCGAGACAATCGTCAAGCGCAAGACGGCGGAGCTGTTCTACCAGCTGATGCAGCATCTCGGCGGGCGTGTGCGGATTCCGCCCAATACCGGGGATTTCCGGCTGATGAGCCGGCGGTCGGTCGATGCCCTTCTGCAACTGCGCGAGCACCACCGTTTCATGAAGGGATTGTTCGCCTGGATCGGCTTCCCCTCGAAGGCGGTTCTGTATGACCGCGCGCCGCGTGCGGCCGGCACGACGAAGTGGAACTACTGGAAACTCTGGAACCTCGCGCTCGAGGGGATCACCTCCTTCACCGTGATGCCGCTCAAGATCGCGACCTATCTCGGACTTGCCGTGTCCGTGTTCGCGCTCGGCTTCGGCGGGGTGATCGTGGTGCGCACGCTCGTCTTCGGCAACCCGGTACCCGGCTATCCGTCCGTGATGGCGGTGATGCTGTTCCTCGGCGGGGTGCAGCTGATGACGCTCGGGGTGATCGGTGAGTATCTCGGGCGCGTGTTCAACGAGGTGAAGGGGCGTCCGCTCTATCTCGTCGAGCGGTTTGTGCCGCCCGAGCCAATGGCGGCCAAGCGCGAGCCGGCGAAGGCGGCCTGAGCGAGGCGAACCACGCCACGGGGACAGGAGAGGTCGCGTAGGGATAGCGGACCGCAGCGATGGCATGCGGCGCGCGCCATACAGAGTTCGCAGCCCCCGAGGCTTCAGGCGTCTCGAGCGCTGGCCTCCGCTCCATCCAACATCGCCGCGAGCGGGCATCGAGGCGTCGCGCTCAGCACCAACGCCTCAGCCGAGCCGACGCTCAGAGGGCGGCGAAGCTGCGCGCGAGCATGTAGGCAGCGACGGCGAGAATGATGCCGGCGAAGAGCTTCGTCATGAGGCCACGGCGACGCGACAGAGCGATCGCCGCCCGGGCGCCGACGAGGCTTCCAACCGCGCCCCCCGCGACAAACACCGCGGCAAGCGCCCAGTTGACGAGGCCCGAGGCGGCATAGCTCGCGGCGGTGGTCAGACCGAACGCCGTCACCGCCACGAGGGAGGTGCCGACGGCCTGAAGCATCGGCATGCCGGTCGCCGCCACCAAGCCGGGAACGATCGGGAACCCGCCGCCGATCCCGAAGAACCCCGAAAGCGCGCCGGCGCCAAGCCTGGCGCCGACGAGCGCAGGGGCGTTCTCGCGGCTGAGACGCACCCGGCGCTCCTGAGCCGGCTCGCGACGATGGAACATCAGCACCGTCACCGCCACCATCATCAGGGCGAAAGCGGCGAGCAACGTCTGACCATCCACCATCTTGCCGAGCCGTGCCCCGCCGAGCGCGCCCAGCACGCCTGCCGCCGCGAACACAGCCGCACAAGGCCAGCGCACATGGCCGGCGCGGGCGTGCGTCGCAAGGCTCGCGGCCGCATTCGCCGCCACCGCCACCGCGCTCGTGCCGATCGCGACATGCGGCAGCGGGACACCGACCAGATGGACAAGCAGCGGCACGGCGAGAATCGACCCGCCGCCACCGACGAGGCTAAGCGAGAGGCCGACGAGCACGCCCGAGGCGGCGCCGAGCAGGCTCTCGATCACGGTCAGGGTGAGCATCGACCGGCTCCGGAAAGGGGTTTCGGATCGCTCACGCGGCGGCGAGCCCCCGGTTCCACGGCATCAGCCGAAGCACGCGCGCGAGGCCACAGGTGCCAGTCACACCGGCGAACACGAGCCCCGCGCCGACGAACGCGGCGAGCCCGTAAAGCCACGGCGAAACCAGGGCGCCGAGCAGCACGCCGAGCAGAACCATCGCGCCGGCAGCGATCTGAACCTGACGCATCAGCTCGAGCGGCTGGCGACGGTCCTCCGCCACCGGCAGGCCGGCGCGCTTCCACGCCTCAAGCCCGCCCTCGATGATGTAGGCCTCGCAGAGCCCCGCCTTCGCCGCGAGACGCCCGGCATTGCCGCCCGTGCGCGCCCCTGAGCGGCAGTGGAACAGAACCGGCCGCCCCTCGCGCACGGCGAGCTCGGCCTCCTCGAGGCGGGACAGCGGCAGGTTCATCGCCCCTGGGATGCGCTCGCGCGCATGCTCGTCAGGCTCGCGGACGTCGATGAGAGTCGCTCCTCCGTCGCGCAGCATCTCGGCTGCCTGTTCGGGAGTGATCGTCTTCAGCATGGTCAGTCTCTCCTTCCGGTCGAGTTCGATCAGGCGGTAGGCGGGCAGTAGAGCTCGCGCAGCACTTCAAGGAGGCGGGAAACCTTGCGGTCGGCGATCCGGTAGAACACCGACTGCGCCTCGCGACGCGTGGCGACCAGCCCATCCTCGCGAAGCTTCGCGAGGTGCTGCGACAGCGCCGGCTGCGAGAGGCCGACGGCGTCGGCAAGTGCGCCGACGCCCATCTCTCCCTCGCCCGCCAGGTGGCAGAGCACGAGCAGCCGGTTCTCGTTGGCGAGCAGGCGAAGCAGGCGGGCTGCCTCGGCGGCCTTCGCTGCAAGCTCGTCCATCAGTGCCGTGTCTGCGGTTGCCATACCAGCCTCCTTCATAAGCTTGCGCTTATTAAGGGAGCACTTATATTCAGCGCAAGACCCTCCGACCCAACGAAGGAGAGAAAAATGCAACCCGCCGAAATCCGCGCCTTCTTCGACGAACCCACGAACACCGTGAGCTACCTCGTCTGGGACCCCGCGACACGCGAGGGCGCCATGATCGACCCCGTGCTTGATTGGGACAACCGCTCCGGCACGGCCGACACCGCCTTTGCCGACAGCATTCTCGCTGCCGCCAAGGAGGAGGGTGTCGCGATCCGCTACGTGCTCGAGACGCACGCGCACGCCGACCATCTGACCGCTGCCCCCTACATCGCGGCGCGCACCGGGGCGCGGATCGGCATCGGCGAGCACATCAAGGAGGTGCAGCGCATCTTCCGCCCCGTTTTCGACGCCCAGGACCTAAAGCCCGAGGGCGGCGACTTCGACCTCCTGTTCCGCGACGGCGAACGCTTCCTCCTCGGTTCGCTCGAGGTGGAGGTGATGCACGTTCCCGGCCATACGCCTGCGGACATCGCCTACCGGATCGGTGGCGACGTGTTCGTCGGCGACACGCTCTTCATGCACGACTACGGCACCGCGCGGGCGGATTTCCCGGGCGGTGACGCGCGCCAGCTCTACCGCTCGATCAGGCGTCTTCTGGCCCTGCCGCCGCACACACGCCTCTGGATGTGTCATGACGACAAGGCGCCGGGCCGCGACACCTATGCCTGGCAGAGCACGGTGGCGGAACAGCGCGCCCATAACCCGCATGTGAAGCACGGGGTGACGGAGGAGGAGTTCGTCGCCTTCCGCACGAAGCGGGATGCGACCCTCGCAGCGCCGCTGCTTCTGCTTCCCTCGATCCAGGTGAACATCCGCGCCGGGCGCTCCCCCGAGGCCGAAGCCAACGGCGTGCGCTACCTCAAAATCCCAGTGCGGCAGAACAAGGCGGTGGCCTGAGGCGCCGCTTGCTTGCGTTCGCTTCCGGCAAATCCTAGAGAAGAGTGGGTCGCCCGGTTAGCACAGCGGCAGTGCAGCGGTTTTGTAAACCGAAGGCCGGGGGTTCAAATCCCTCACCGGGCACCACTTTCACCGAGCGCCTTGCCCGACTGGTCGGCCCAGCTGAACACGGTCCGGCGCTCGATCTCGGCAACATCCGCTGGGCGGGGGAACGGCTCAGGCGCCGGCTCGCCGGGCGTGCGCGGGCGGCCGATCGCCTCGAAGAACCGCTCGAGCCCCGACGGCATCAGGACCCACACGAAGGTGAAGGGTTCGGTGCCGCGGTTGATGAAGGCGTGCCGTCGCCCCTTGCCCAAGAAAACGGTCGTTCCGGGAACGGCCGGGTGCTCCACACCGTCGAGCAGGATCGTCGCCTCGCCGGCGATGAAATGGATGATCTCCTCGTGCCGGTCATGCACGTGCTCGCGCACGTGACAGCCGGGCGCGACCGTCTGCCGGCCCATCGCGAAGGGCGTGTCGGAGGTGACGTTCGAGGGGTCGAGATAGCACTCGACGAAGCCGTTCGCCGGCACCGGCTGCCAGAAGCTGCGCGCCTCGTGCGGCTGGACGATCACCGCCATCCCCTCGCCTGAGAGCGCCTCCATCACGCCGCCTCCCGAAGCACGCGGCCATGCTGGGCGATCACGTCCGCCACAGCGTCGGCGAAGGCGGCATCGTCCGCCTCGTCCTGCGGCAGCGATAGCGAGACATAGCCGCGCCGGGCGATGTAGATGCCGCGCGCGATCAGGGCGAGGTGGATCAGGGCGCGGGCTGATTGCGCTTCCGGCACGTCCTCCGGGCGTGTGATCGGCGAGTCGGTCGGGTGAAGCCCGAGCATCGAGCCGAAGCCGGTCATCCGAAGCGGTGCGCCCTCTGCCTCGGCGGCGGCGTTGACCCTCGCCTTCAGAGCCTCGCCACGCGCCGTGAGCCGCTCCGCAGCCTCCGGCGTGAACAGCTGCGTCAGGCCCGCAAGCCCGGCGGCCATCGAGGTGACGTTGTTGTTGAACGTGCCGGCGTGGGCGAGCGCGTCGGGACGATACGGGTCGTAGCGACCCATCAGGTGCTCCGCCCCGCCGAAAGCCCCGAAGCTGAACCCGCCGCCGAGATACTTGCCGAAGGTCGTGAGGTCGGGCCTGACGCCGAGGCGGCCCTGCATGCCCGAGGGGCCGAGGCGGCTCGTCATCACCTCGTCGAGGATGAACACGATCCCCCAACGGGCGGTGATCTCGCGCAAGAAGCGGATGAACTCCGGGTCGGCCGGAAGCGACCCGGCCGCCCCCATCACCGGCTCGACGATCACGGCGGCGAACGCCGTCGGGTCGGGCGCGAGCGCCGCCTCGACGGAGGCGATGTCATTATAGCGGGCGAGCGTGACGTCGAACGGAACGTTCGTCACGACCCCCGGCTTGAAGACGAGAACGCCGCCGTGATAGCCGCCGGCGAAGGCGAGGATCTTCTGCCGACCCGTCGCCGCCCGGGCGGTAACGAGCGCCATCAGGTTCGCTTCCGTGCCGCTGTTGGTGAAGCGGATTCGTTCGACGGAGGGGAACCGTTCCGCGATCGCCGCGGCGAGCCTCGCCTCGTACATGTTCGGGCCGCCGAGCGCGATTCCGTCCTCGATCGCCGCCTTTGCCGCCGCGAGAATCGGGCCGGGCGAGTGGCCGTAGAGTCCGGCGGAATATTCGCCGAGATAGTCGCGATAGACGTGCCCGTCGAGGTCGGTGAGCGTCGCCCCCACCCCCTTGGCGAAGGCGAGCGGGAACGGCGTGTAGTGAAGCACCGTCCGGGTGTTGCCGCCGGGCATCACCGACGCGGCGGCGAGCGCACGCGCGCGCGAGGCCGGGTTGGCAGCGGCGAAGGCGCGCGCCTCCTCGGCGAGCGCGTCAGCAAGGGTCCAGTTCGCCGCCAGCGTCGCCATCCGCCCCTCCCGTGCCGCTGCGTCGGCGTGATGATGGCATGGCTTGCAGCGCGGTCCAGCCCGGCGTTGCGCAACGGCGTGTCGCCGAAAGCTTCGCCCCGGTCTTTATCCTGCGCGATCGGCTCTCACATCGATGCCACATGGATGGCCGGACTGGGTTAGGATCATTGCCCTAGACGCGATCCCAGACTCGGTCGCCGGGAACGCTTTTGTCGGGAGGTCGTCCTCGGGATGGACGCGCTGTCTGGAAGACCGACGATCACCCTCGAGAGCCGCTTCGTCGATCTCGAGGCACCCGTGCTGTTGACCGGCACCCAGGCGATCGTCCGCCTTCTTCTCGAGCAGGCGCGGCTCGACCGTGCGGCAGGGCTCGACACGGCCGGGTTCGTCTCCGGCTACCGCGGCTCGCCGCTCGGCGGGCTCGACCAGGAGCTCTGGCGGCGCCGCAGGCTTCTCGACGCCCACCGGATCCGTTTCGAGCCCGGCCTGAACGAGGACCTCGCGGCCACCATGGTCTGGGGCACGCAGCAGGCGGCCGCCTTCCCCCGCCCGCGGCATCAGGGCGTGTTCGGGCTGTGGTACGGCAAGGGCCCTGGTGTGGATCGCTCGGCCGACGCGCTCCGCCACGCCAACACCTTCGGCACCGCACGCCATGGCGGTGTCGTCGCCGTCGCGGGCGATGACCATGCGGCGCAGTCCTCGGTGCTGCCGCACCAGACCGATCTCGTGTTCGAGGCGGTGATGATCCCCGTGCTGCAGCCCGCCTCCGTCGACGAGATCATCCCGCTCGGTCTCGCAGCTTTCGCGATGAGCCGCTGCTCCGGCCTCTGGGTCGCGCTCAAGACGATCGCCGAGACGGTCGAAGGCGCGGCGACGATGGTGCTGCCCGACCGCGTCTCGTTCCGCACACCGGACGACCACCCCCTTCCCCCGCACGGCTTGAACTTCGACCCGACGCTGCGCTGGCCGGCACAGCGGGCGGAGCTCGAGCGTCGCGTGCTCGAGGAAAGGCTTCCGGCGGCGCGTGCCTGGGCGCGCGCGAACCGTCTCGACCGCGTCGTGTTCGGGCGCCCCGATGCCAGGATCGGCCTCGTCACCGCCGGCAAGGCGCATCTCGACGTTCTGCGCGCCCTCAACGATCTCGGCCTCCCGCCCGAGCGCGCGGCCGCCGCAGGACTCGCTCTTTACAAGGTCGCGATGTCCTGGCCGCTGGAGATCGAAGGCCTGCGCCGCTTCGCCTCCGGCAAATGGGCGCTGATCATCGCCGAGGAGAAGCGCGGCATCGTCGAGCGCCAGGTGCGCGAAGCGCTCTACGGTCTCGCTGCGTCGGACCGCCCGAGCATCGCCGGCAAGGTCGGGCTCGACGGCGCGCCGCTTCTGCCTGAGGCGGGGGAGCTCGACCCGGGCATGGTCGCCGAGGCGCTCGCCCGCACGCTCGCCTTGCTCGGCGTCTCCGTCTCGATACCGGAACGTCCGCCGCGCCCCGCAAGCGCGGCGCTCAAGCGTGCGCCGTTCTTCTGCGCCGGCTGCCCGCACAATACCTCGACCGTGGTGCCCGAGGGGTCGATCGCGATGGGCGGCATCGGCTGCCACACGCTTGCGCTCGGCGAAGTGGGCCGCGCGCGCACGGTGACGCAGATGGGAGCCGAGGGCGCGACCTGGGCCGGCCTGGCCCCGTTCACCGAGCTCGAGCACATGTTCGTCAACATGGGCGACGGTACCTATCAGCACTCCGGCCTGCTCGCGATCCGCCAGGCCGTCGCTGCACGGGCGCGCGTCACCTACAAGATCCTCTACAACAGCGCGGTCGCGATGACCGGCGGCCAGCCGGTGGACGGTGGCCCGACGGTCACGCAGATCGCGCACCAGCTTGCGGCGGAAGGGGTGGGGCGCATCGCCGTGGTCGCCGACGACGCCTCGCGCCTGCCTCCCGCCCGCTCCCTTCCCCCGGGGACCGAGCGTCACACGCGCGAGGCGCTTGATGAGGTGCAGCGGTCCTTCCGCAGCTTCGAGGGCGTGTCGGCCATCATCTACGACCAAGTCTGCGCCACCGAGAAGCGGCGCAAGCGCAAGCGCGGCACGCTGCCTGCCGCCGAAACGACGGTGCTCATCAACCCGCGCGTCTGCGAGAACTGCGGCGACTGCACCGCCCAGTCCAACTGTGTCGCGATCGAGCCGATCGACACCGAGTATGGCCGCAAGCGCCGTGTGGCGCCGTCCTCCTGCAACACCGACCTCTCCTGCCTCAAGGGCTTCTGCCCGTCCTTCGTCACCATCGCCGGGCCGCGGCGTCACGTTCCGGCCCCCCATCTTGCCGAGCTCGAGGCCTTGCTGCCGGCGCGGCTCACACCGCCGTCGCGACCTCCGCTCGTCCGCCCGTGGCGGGCACTGTTCGCGGGCGTCGGCGGCAGCGGCATCGTTACCACCGGCGCGATCGTCGCGATGGCTGCCCATCTCGAGGGCCGCGCCGTACGCACGCTCGACTTCACCGGGCTCGCGCAGAAGAACGGCGCGGTGGTCGCGCATGTCCAGATCGCGCCGGAGGAGGCGATGCTTGACGTCCCGCGCGTTCCGGCGGGGCGTGGCGACCTTCTGATGGCGGGGGACCTCGCGGTTGCGGCGGCAAGCGACGTCCTCTCGCGCGTCTCCCCGTCCGCCGCCATCGTCGGCAATGCCGCGCTTGCGGCCGTCGCCACGTTCGTGCGCGACCCCGATGTCGCGCTCGATTTGGAAGCGCACCGTGCCGCGCTTGCCGCCGCGGTCCCTGGCGGCACAACGCTGTGGCTCGAAGCCTCGCGCGTCGCCGAGGCGCTGTTCGGGGACGTGCTCGCGATGAACACGATCCTTCTGGGGGGCGCGTGGCAGAGCGGCCTCGTTCCAGTCGGCGAACAGGCTCTGCTCGAGGCGATCTCGCTCAACGGCACGGCGGTCGAGGTCAACCGCCGCGCCTTCCTCTGGGGCCGGGCGCTCGCCGCTGACGCCACGCTCGCCGAGCGCGTCCTTGGCCATCCGCTGCGCCATGACACGCTGGACGCTCTGGTCGAGCACCGCGCGGCTGAGCTCAGTCGCTACCAGGACGAGGGTCTCGCCGCCCGCTACCGTGCCCTCGTCGCACGCGCGGCCAAAGCCGAGGAGGCTGTTCTCGGCAGGGCGGGCGAGTTCGCGCGCGCGGTCGCCGAAGGCTATTTCCACGTGCTCGCGGTCAAGGACGAGTACGAGGTCGCCCGCCTGCACACCGACCCTGCCTTCCTCGCCGAGGTCAGGGCAGCGGCGGGCGGGGCGCCGCTCACCTTCCACCTCTCGCCGCCTCTTCCCTGGCTCGGGCGCGACCCCGCGACCGGACGGCGGCGGAAGGTCGCCCTTCCCGGGTGGCTCATGCTACCGCTCTTCCGCCTGCTCGCGCACGGGCGGAAGCTCCGAGGCACCTGGCTTGATCCGTTCGCTCACCAGCAGGACCGGAAGCTCGAGCGCGCGATGATCCGGCACTACGAGGAGGACATCGCGGCGGCGATTGGGGCGCTCTCCGAGGCGACGCATGCAGCCGCCGTCGCTCTTGCCCGACACCCATTCTCGGTGCGCGGATTCGGCCCGGTGAAGCAGGAGAGCCACGCCAGGGCCGAGCCGGTGCGGCTTGCGCTGTGCAAACGCCTCGCTGACCATCGCCAGCCGGAGCAACACGCGAGAACCCCCGAGAGCGAGACGACGCATGCTTGACCGTACGCCGCCGGACGTCGCCAACACCCGCGCGCTCGTGGTCGAGACCGCCCGCGCCTTCGCCGCCGAGAAGCTTGCGCCCGGTGCGGCGGCGCGCGCGAAGAGGGGAGAGATCGAGCCCGAGATCATCGCCGAGCTCGGCGCGCTTGGGTTCCTGGGCGCGACGGTGTCGCCCGAATGGGGCGGGGCAGGTCTCGACATGCTGACCTACGCGATGGCACTCGAGGAGATCGCCGCCGGCGACGGTTCCGTCGCCACGCTCGTCTCGGTTCACAACAGCCCGACCTGCCTGATCCTGGAACGTTTCGGCACTGAGGCGCAGCGGCAGCGCTGGCTCCGCCCGATGGCCTCCGGAGCGGCCGTCTCCTGCTTTGCGCTGACCGAACCGCAGGCGGGGTCGGATGCCTCGGCGCTCCGCACAAGGGCAGTGCGTCGCGACGGGCACTGGGTGATCGACGGCGCCAAGCAGTTCATCTCGAACGGCCGGATCGCCAAGGTGTGCGTGCTGTTCGCGGTCACCGACCCTTCCGCCGGCAAGAAGGGCATCTCATGTTTCATCGTCCCCACCGACACGCCCGGCTTCATCGTCGCCCGGACTGAGGAGAAGCTCGGCCAGCATGCCTCCGACACCTGCGCGTTGCATTTCGAGAGCATGATGGTGCCGGACGAGCAGATGATCGGCGCGCCTGGCGAAGGCTACCGGATCGCACTCTCCACCCTTGAGTCGGGCCGGATCGGGATCGCCGCGCAGAGCGTCGGGATGGCGCGCGCCGCGCTCGACTACGCGATCGCCTACGCGAAGGAACGTCGCGCCTTCGGCGTGCCCATCATCGAGCATCAGGCGGTGCAGTTCCGCCTCGTCGAGGCGAAGACGCGTCTCGAGGCGGCGCGGCAGCTCACCCACCACGCCTGCCGCCTCAAGGACGCGGTCGCGCCGGCGCTCGAGGCGGCCTGCATGGCGAAGCTCTTCGCTTCGGAGATGGCGGAGGCGGTGTGCTCGGCCGCGATCCAGACGCTCGGCGGCTATGGCTACCTCGCCGACTATCCGGTCGAGCGTATCTGGCGCGACGTGCGCGCCTGCCAGATCTACGAGGGAACCTCGGACGTGCAGAAAATCATTCTCGGACGGCTCCTGTAGCGGCCTCGCCGGAGGGGGCGAGCTGCACGAGCTCGGCCCCCTCCTCTACGTGGTCGCCCGGTGCGACATCGATCCGCACGACCCTGCCCTCGACGGGCGCGTTGATCCTGAGCTCGGTCTTCATCGCTTCGATCACGACCAGCGTCTGGCCCCGCGAGACCACGTCGCCTACGGAGCAGAGGACCGCCGCCACACGGCCAGGGATCGGCGAGGCGACGCGATCGTCGCCGGCGGCGTCACCTTCCGGAGGCGAGAGCGCGTCCACGATCGCGAAGCGCCACCGGCCCGCGCCAGGAAGCGAGACAGCGACAGAACCAGGCAACACCAAAGACCGCGTGCGGAACTGCCTGTCGCCGACCCGCACCCGCAGGTCGCCCTCCCCCTCCGCCTCGTAGGCCTCGACGCGATGCGTGTCGCCCTCGAGGGTGATCTCCCACACATGTCCGCTCTGAGCGATGGCGAGGGGGATCGTGCGACTGCCCTCGCGCAGGCGAAGCGTCCGGCGGGCGGAGCCGAACAGGCGCCATCCCTCGAGGCGGTCCCACGGCCCGCGATGGCCGGAGCCTTCCGGCCACGCGAGACGACGTTGCGCCTCAAGAACGGCAGCGGCGGCGGCGAGGATCGCCTCGGTTGGAGCAGGCGGCGGTGGCGACAGGAGCGCCCCTTCATGTTGGGCGAGGAAGCCCGTTGTCGGAACGCCTTCGGTGAAGCCCGGGTGGGCGAGGATGGCGCGAAGTGCGTCGAGATTGGTTGCCACACCTTCGACGATTGTGTGATCGAGCGCAGCGCGCAGGCGGGCGATGGCTTCCGCTCGCGTTTCGCCATGGGCGATGATCTTGGCGAGCATCGGGTCGTAGAACGGTGTCACGGCATCGCCTGCGCGCACGCCGGAATCGACGCGTATCCCCTCGACGAGGGGAACGGCAAAATGAAGAAGCTGGCCGGTCGCTGGGCGCCAGCCCTCAAGCGGATCCTCGGCGCAGAGGCGCGCCTCCACGGCATGGCCGCGGACGGGCGGAGAGGACGCAAAAGGCAACTTCTCCCCGGCGGCGATGCGGAGCTGCCACTCGACGAGATCGAGGCCGGTGATCGCCTCCGTCACCGGATGTTCCACCTGCATCCGCGTGTTCATCTCGAGGAAATGGAAGCGCTCGTCCTCGACGATGAACTCGACCGTTCCGGCGTTGACATAGCCGACCGCCCTCGCCGCCGCGACGGCTGCCTCGGCAAGCCCGCTCCGGATCGCGTCGGGAAGCGACGGCGCCGGTGCCTCCTCGATGATCTTCTGGTGCCGGCGCTGGATCGAGCAGTCACGCGAGGAGAGAGCGAGCACGGTGCCGTGCGTGTCCGCGAGAATCTGCACCTCTACATGACGCGGCCGGGCGAGATGGCGCTCGAGCAGGACCCGATCATCGCCGAACGCGGCGGCAGCTTCGCGGCGTGCAGCGGCGAGCGCGTCCGCGAAGGCCTCGGCGCGCTCCACCACCCGCATGCCGCGGCCGCCACCACCGGCGCAGGCTTTGATCACGAGGGGAAAGCCGATCCGCAGGGCCTCAGCGGCGAGCACGGCATCGTCCTGGTCCTCGCCGTGATAGCCGGGCACGAGCGGCACACCCGCCGCCGCCATCAGCGCCTTGGCCGCGGCCTTGTCGCCCATCGCCCGTATCGCGGCCGCCGAGGGACCGACGAAGACGACCCCGGCCTCCGC
Source organism: Elioraea tepida (assembly GCF_019203965.1). Lineage (NCBI taxonomy): Bacteria > Pseudomonadati > Pseudomonadota > Alphaproteobacteria > Acetobacterales > Elioraeaceae > Elioraea > Elioraea tepida. The sequence continues at coordinate 3,346,249 of NZ_CP076448.1, read as the reverse complement.
GCAAGCCTCCGGAAGGCGCGGATTCTCGGCGAGGAAGCCGTAGCCGGGATGGATCGCCTCGGCCCCGAGAAGCCGCGCGGCCTCGACGATCCGGTCGATCCGGAGATAGCTCTCGGAAGCGGGCGCTGGGCCGATGCACAGCGCGTGATCGGCAAGGGCAACATGCAGCGACGTGGCGTCGGCCTCGGAGTGCACGGCGAGGCAGGAGATGCCGAGGCGCCGCGCAGTGCGGAAGATTCGCACCGCGATCTCGCCACGATTGGCAACGAGGAGAGAGCGGAACATTCCGTTCACATGCGGAACAGGCCGAACCGGCTCGGCCCGATCGGTGCGTTCAGCGCAGCGGAGATGGCAAGGCCGAGCACGTCGCGCGTCTTGGCGGGGGGGATGATCCCGTCGTCCCACAGCCGCGCGGTGGCGTAGTAGGGGCTGCCCTCGCGTTCGTACTTCTCCCGGATCGTCGCCTTGAACGCCTCCCTCTCCTCCTCCGGCCAGACCTCGCCGCGCGCGGCCATTGCGTCGGCCCGGATGGTGGCAAGAACGCTTGCCGCCTGCTCGCCCCCCATCACGCTGATGCGGCTGTTGGGCCAGGTGAAGAGGAACCGCGGCGAGAAGGCGCGGCCGCACATGCCATAGTTTCCCGCCCCGAAGGATCCGCCGATCAGAACGGTGAATTTCGGCACCGAGGTCGTGGCGACCGCGGTCACGAGCTTGGCGCCGTCTTTGGCGATGCCGCCCGCCTCATAGCGTCGCCCGACCATGAAGCCCGCGATGTTCTGCAGGAACACGAGCGGGATGCGGCGCTGGCTGCACAGTTCGATGAAATGCGCCGCCTTCAGCGCGCTCTCGGAGAAGAGGATGCCGTTGTTCGCGATGATGCCGACCGGCTGGCCCCAGATATGGGCGAAGCCGCAGACGATCGTCGTGCCATAGCGGTGCTTGAACTCGTCGAGCTCCGAGCCGTCGACGATCCGTGCGATCACCTCGCGCACCTCGTAGGGCGTGCGCGTATCCGGCGGCACGATTCCGGCGAGCTCAGCGGGGTCGTAGGCGGGATCACGCGGCGTCCGTGTCTCGAGCGGCGCTCGGCGTGGCGGGCCGAGATGGGAGACGACTCGCCGCGCAAGCGCGAGAGCGTGAGCGTCGTCGTTCGCCAGGTGGTCGGCCACGCCGGAGATCCGTGTGTGCACATCGGCCCCGCCGAGCTCCTCGGCCGAGACAACCTCGCCGGTCGCCGCCTTCACGAGCGGCGGGCCGCCGAGGAAGATCGTGCCCTGGTTGCGGACGATGATGCTTTCGTCGCACATCGCAGGAACATAGGCGCCGCCGGCCGTGCAGCTGCCCATCACCACCGCGATCTGCGGAATGCCCTTCGCCGACATCCGCGCCTGATTGTAGAAGATTCGACCGAAATGATCCCGATCAGGAAAGATCTCGTCCTGGTTCGGCAGGTTCGCCCCGCCGCTGTCGACGAGATAGATGCAGGGCAGCCGGTTCGCTTCCGCGATCTCCTGCGCGCGGAGGTGCTTCTTCACGGTCAGCGGGAAGTAGCTTCCCCCTTTCACCGTCGCGTCATTGGCGACGATCATGCATTCGCGCCCGGCCACGCGGCCGATGCCGGTGATGATGCCGGCGGCAGGAACCTCACCGCCATAGAGGCCGAAGGCGGCGAGCGGGGAGAGCTCGAGAAAGGGGCTGCCCGGATCAAGCAGCGCCTCAACACGGTCTCGGGGCAGGAGCTTGCCGCGCGAGAGGTGCCTCTGCCGCGCTGCCTCCGGCCCGCCGAGCGCCGCGGCAGCGACATGCCGCTCGAGTTCGGCGAGCGCGGCGGCATTGGCGGCGGCATTGGCGCGGAACGCCTCCGACCGCGTATCGATCGAGGAGACGATCCGGCTCACGCCGTCTCGCGGAACAGTTCGCGCCCGATCAGCATGCGGCGTATCTCGCTCGTTCCGGCGCCGATCTCGTAGAGCTTGGCATCGCGCAGAAGCCGCCCTGTTGGGTAATCGTTGATGTAGCCGTTGCCGCCGAGCAGCTGGATCGCATCAAGCGCCATCCGTGTGGCGGCCTCCGCCGCGTAGAGGATCGCGCCGGCGGCATCCTTGCGCGTCACCCGCCCTCGGTCGCACGCCTGCGCCACGGCATAGACATAGGACCGGCAGGCGGAGAGGCTCGTGTACATGTCGGCGAGCTTCCCCTGCACGAGCTGGAACTCGCCGATCGGCTGCCCGAACTGGCGACGCTCATGCACGTAGGGGAGCACGACGTCGAGGCAGGCCTGCATGATGCCCAGTGGCCCCGCGGCGAGAACCGCGCGCTCGTAGTCAAGCCCGCTCATCAGCACGCGCACGCCGCCATTGACTTGGCCGAGCACGTTCTCCTCTGGCACCTCGACATCCTCGAAGACAAGCTCGCTCGTCGGGCTGCCGCGCATCCCGAGCTTGTCGAGCTTCTGCGCTGGCCGGAAGCCCTTGAAGCCGCGCTCGACGATGAAGGCGGTAATGCCGTCTTTGCCGGCCGCCGGGTCGGTCTTGGCGTAGACGACCAGGGTCTCCGCGTAGTGGGCGTTGGTGATCCACATCTTGGTGCCGTTCAGCACGAAGCGGTCGCCCCGCTTCTCGGCGCGCAGCGTCATCGACACGACGTCGGACCCGGCACCCGGCTCGCTCATCGCGAGCGCCCCGAGATGCTCGCCGGAGATTAGCTTCGGCAGGTAGCGGCGCTTCTGCTCCTCGGTGCCGTTGAGCCTGATCTGGTTGATGCAGAGATTGGAGTGCGCGCCATAGGAGAGGCCGACGGAGGCGGAGGCGCGGCTCACCTCCTCCATCGCGACGCAATGGGCGAGGTAGCCAAGGCCCGACCCGCCGTACTCCTCCTCGACCGTGATGCCGTGCAGGCCGAGCGCGCCCATCTCCGGCCAGAGATGGCGAGGAAACTCGTCGGTACGGTCGATCTCGGCCGCGATCGGGGCGATCCGGTCGGCGGCGAAGGCGCGAACGCTCTCGCGCAGCATCGCGATCTCCTCGCCGTGGTCGAACTCGAGCCCGAGCTGGCGGTTCGGGATCATCGCGTCACTCCACCGTCCGCAGGTCCTCGATCACGCGGCCGTCATTCGGCAGGGTGCCCGGGGGGACCAGGGTGACATCACCGCGCAGCTTGGTCACGGCCTGAAGCGCCTCGGCAAGCCGTGCTGCAAGTGCCGGGTCGGGCGAAGGTGCCTCGACGGAGAGCATCATCGTGTCGTGGTCCCGTTCGCGGGAGACGACGAGCCTGAGCCGGCCGAGCCCGGGGAAGCGACGGGCGAGCTCCGCGATCTGCTCGGGGCGGACGAACATGCCCCGAACCTTCGTCGCCTGGTCGGCTCGGCCGAGCCAGCCGCGGATTCGCATGTTGGTCCGGCCGCAGGGCGACTGGCCCGGCAGGATGGCCGAGAGATCGCCGGTGGCGAAACGGATTAGCGGATATTCCGGGACGAGAAGCGTCACGACAACCTCGCCGACCTCGCCCTCAGGCAGAGGCTCGCCGGTGCCGGGGCGGACGATCTCGACGATCACGAACTCGTCGAGGATCAGGCCCTCGCGCGCCTCGCTCTCATAGGCGACAAGGCCGAGATCGGCCGTGCCGTAGCTCTGAAGCACGGTCAGCCCGCGCTCGGCGTACCAGGTCCGGAGCGCCGCCGTGTAGGCGCCCCCCGTGACATGGCCGCGCCGAAGCGAGCTGAGATCGAGGCCGAGCTCCTCCCCCTTCTCGAGAATGGCCTTCAGGAACTCGGGCGTTCCGGCGTAGCAATGGCTGCGGAGATGCGCGATCGCGCGCGCCTGCAGCTCGAGATTTCCAGGCCCGGCGGGAACAACCGCGCAGCCGAGCGCCCGCGCACCGTTCTCCATCATCGCGCCCGCGGGGGTGAAGTGGTAGGAGAAGGTGTTGTGGAGGATCTGCCCGGCGCGGAGGCCGGTGGCGAACAATGCCCTTCCGAAACGGAAGAAGTCGCGCCCGGGCGCTTCGGGGTCGTAGATCGGCCCGGGGCTTACGAAGATCCGCGCGAGCCGGCCGGGGGGAATGGCGATCAGTTCCCCGAAGGGCGGGCGGCCTGCCTGGAGCGTGATGAGGTCTGACTTCCGCGTCAGCGGCAGCCGGGCGAGCGCCGCGCGCGAGTTCACCTCGTCAGGATCGACATGCTGCAGCACGCGCGCATAGTAGGGCGCCTGAGCGCGCGCCTGAGCGACATGCGCCGACAGCGCCGCCATCAGAGCCTCCTCGCGTGCCTCTGGGCTGCGGGTCTCGAGCACGTCGAAAAACTCGCCCTCCCGCCTGCGGAACGCCATCACATCGACCCCCACCTCGCCCGGAAGCGTCACCTCACAGCCAGCGCTTGCGCCGCTTGTAGCTCTTGAGGTTGCGGAAACTCTTCCGCTCCGCCCCGTGGCCGCCCAGGTAGAATTCCTTCACGTCCTCGTTGTTCGCAAGCGCCTCGGCCGTGCCGTCGAGCACGATCCTGCCCTGCTCCATCACATAGCCGTAGGAGGCAACCGAGAGCGCCATGCGTGCGTTCTGCTCGACGAGCAGGATGGTGACGCCGAGCTCGCGGTTGAGGCGGCGGATGATGCCGAACACCTCCTTCACGAGCAGAGGCGAGAGCCCCATGGAAGGCTCGTCCATCAGGATCAGCTTCGGCCGAGCCATGAGAGCGCGTCCGATCGCGAGCATCTGCTGCTCGCCGCCCGAGAGATACCCCGCAAGCCCGGTGCGTTCGCGCAGACGGGGGAAGTAGGTGAACACGCGCTCGATGTCGGCGCGCACGTCCCGGTCCGTTCGGGTGAAGGCGCCGAGGCGCAGGTTTTCGACGCAGGTCATGTCGGCGACGATCCGTCTGCCTTCCATCACCTGGAAGATTCCTTTGCGGACGATCCGATCCGGCTCGATGCCGTTGATGCGCTCACCGGCGAAGATCACATCGCCGCGCGTGATCTCGCCCTCTTCGGTCTTGAGCAGGCCCGAGATCGCCTTGAGGGTGGTGGACTTGCCTGCCCCGTTCGCACCGAGCAGGGCGACAATGTGCCCCTCCGGCACCTTCAGCGACAGGCCGCGCAGGACGAGGATCACGTCGTTGTCGACGACCTCGATGTTGTTCACCTCGAGCAGCGCCGGCAGCGTATCGACCAGCCTTGGCGCGCGCGGGGCGGCATGATCGGCGACGGTGTCCATCAGCCGCCTGCGGCCGGCTGGGCGGCAGGTCTCCCTGCCGCCCTGCCGAGCCCTTCCCTCACCAGCCGAGCCAGTCCTGACGGCGCTCGAGCGTGATGGTCGTCACCGGCTCGAGCTTCATCGTACCGGCGCGAATCAGCTCCGCGACCGAGCCTTGGGTCGTGTCGCCCGAAACAACGGCGCGGAACAGCGACACACGCATCTGGCCGCGATGATCCTCGGGCGTGAAGGTCGACGGATTGCACACGCCCTCGAACCCGGCCGGAACCCAGTCCTTCCGCACATAGAACCCGTCTCGGATCCGCTCGCCGGTGATGGCACCGCCATGGGCCGCCGCGCTCTCCATCGCCTCGACCATGATCATCGCCGAGCAGATTCCGGCGAGATAGTGCACGGGGCGATACTCGGTTTGCGGCGTCGCGCCGCCCTGGCTGATCGCACGCACATTTGCCATCCCGGGCGCCTCTCCACCTCAGACAACAGCGGTGCGGAGGGGGAAAACAACACCGTTGGCGGCCGTGCCTGCCGCCTTCATGGCGTTTTCGTCCATGCCCCACACATTGCCGGTGAACTGGACCTGAACGCCGGCCGTTTGGCAGGCGCGCAGCACCGAGATGTTGGAGCCCGCGGTGTTGCCGAGATAGGCATAGTTGGCGCCGGCGTTGCGCAACGTCAGGCACTGCGCCGTGTAGTCGCCCGGCGTCAGCGCGAACTGGATCGCCGGCAAGACCTCGAAGCCGAGCTCCGCCGCAAGCGCCTCGCCGGCCGCCTTCGGCGAGTTCGGATAGGGATGGTTGGCACCCATGTGGACGTATTTGGGCCGCCCCTGCCCGCCCCTCGCCTTCCAGTCCTCCGCCGCCCAGATGATCATCGCGCGCAGCGCATCCGAGTAGGATGGACCGTAGAAGAAGTTGAACGGTGCGGCCTTGTCGGCGCGCGAGGCACGGCCGGTCGGGTCGGTCAACGCTGCCGAGTAGGAGCCGGAGATGTAGGGGATCCGATCGCGCGTGACGAAGGTGATCAGCGCCTCCGTGTCCACCGTTCCCCAGCCCTGGATGGCAACAACGCGCTCACGCTGCACCCAGGCCTGGTACTGCGCGATCGCGCGCGGCGCCTGGTAGCCCTAGTCGAAGCCGGAGACGACGAGCTGGCGGCCGGCCACACCGTTTCGCACCCGGTTCACCCAGGCGAGCGAATCGGCGACCCCCTGGCCGAACGGCACGCCGACATCCGAGGTCGGACCCGAATTGTCCATCAGGTGCCCAACCGGAATTCGCTGCTGCGCCGAGGCCGCCCCGGCGACGATGACCGCCGCCGCAGCCGAAAGAAGCATGGATCTCGCGTGCATCTCTCTCCTCCTGGACGTTGTTGTTCCGCGCTGCCGCGGCCTTCCCCCTCCCCTGAATGGGAAAAAGGATACAGCTTCCAATACGCCTTGATCAGCCTCCAGCGATGCGCGAGCCCGTCCGACTCGAAGATCAGGAACAGCACGATCGCCGCCCCGATCGTCATCTCGCGGAGGTAACTTACCGCAGCGCCGAGGCCGAGCGCACGGTCATCACGCTGCCGGCGAGCATATTGGCGAAAGACTGCACCACCTCGGGCAGGAGCGTCATGAACACCGCGCTCATCATCGAGCCTATCACCGAGCCGAGCCCGCCGATGATGATCATCGCAAGAAACTGAATCGAGAAGAGGATGGTGAAGGCCTCGACCGAGACGAACAGGAGGTAGTGCGCATAGAGCGCCCCGCCGATCCCGGCGTAGAACGACGAGAGGCCGAAAGAAGGGGTGCGGTAGTAGGTGAGATTGATTCCCATCATCTCGGCGGAGAGGTAGTGGTCGCGCACCGCCACGAGGGCCCGCCCGTCGCGCGTCCGCATCAGGTTCGACGCCGACAGGAACATCACCACGACGTAGAACAGCACGACGTAGAAGTAGGTCTCGTTGCTGTCGAAGCGGACGCCGAACAGCGAGAAGGGCTCGGTGACGCGGCCGGCGACGCCGCCGGTGAACCAGCGCGCGCGGGCAAAGAAGTCCTCGATGATGAACTGCGCAGCAAGCGTGGCGATCGCGAGATAGAGGCCCTTCAGCCGCGCTGCCGGCAGACCGAACACCATGCCGACCGCCGTCGTCATCAGCCCGGCGAGCAGGATCGCGACCGCGACCGGCACGCCGTGCTCGACAAGCCAGGCCGAGGAGAAGGCGCCGACCCCGAAGAACGCGGCATGGCCGATCGAGATCTGCCCCGTGAACCCGACGAGGATGTTGAGGCCGAGCGCGGCGATGCCGAGATAGCCGGCCTGGATCATCAGGCTGAGGATGTAGCGATCGCCGGTCAGCGGGACGAGGCAGAGCGCCGCGATGGAGCCCGCGGCAAAGGCGCGCGAAAGCCTCGTCGGGAAGATCGTCGTATCGGCCCGGTAGCTCTCCCGGAAGTTGCCGCAGGGTGTCATCGCGATACCGGCCATCACGCTACACCCGCTCGATGGTCTTCGTGCCGAACAGGCCGTACGGCTTGATCATCAGGATGACGATCAGCACGTAGAATGGCGCGATCTGGAACATGTTGCCCCACTGCAGCACCTCGCTGTCGAGGGAGTGGGCGAGATTCTCGAGCAAGCCGATGATCAGGCCTCCAAGAACGGCGCCGACCACGCTGTCGAGCCCGCCGAGGATCACGGCCGGAAACACCTTGATGCCGTAGAACGAGAGCGCAGAGGAGACGCCGTTCACCACCCCGACGACGACGCCCGCGACCGCCGAGACCACCGCCGAGATTGCCCACGACATCGCAAACACCTGCCGCACCGAAATCCCGAGCGACTGCGCCACCTGCTGGTCGAAGGCGGTGGCGCGCATCGCGAGCCCGTGCTTGGAGACCGTGAAGAACCAGGCGAAGGCGGCCATGATGACGACCGAGATCGCGAGCGATAGCAGATAGACCGTCTGCACCTCGAGGCCGGCGATGTTGACCCGGTCGGCCGCGAAGATGCGTGGAAAGGGCTGGGCAAACACGCCGAACATCCACTTCATCAACGCCTGGAAGAAGATCGACAGGCCGATCGTGACCATGATGACGCTGATCACCGGCTCGCCGATCAGCGGCCGAAGCACCACCACCTGAAGCAGGATGCCGAACACCGTCATGAAGACGAGCGTGACGAGGAAGCCCAACACGAACGGGATCTGGAAGGTGGTGAGCAGCCACCAGCAGGCCCAGGCGCCGATCAGCAGGAACTCTCCTTGGGCGAAATTCACGACCTGGCTCGCATTGTAGATGAGGACGAAGCTCATCCCAACGACGCCATAGAGGGCGCCGACGATCACGCCGTTGAGAGTGAGTTGGAACAGAAGCTCCCAGTTCATGCCGCCGCCTCCGCAAGAGCGGCAGCGGCCGCGCCGGGCAGGAGGTCGATGACCGCGAGCGTGGTGCGGATGCACTGCGTATTGCCGTCCTGGAACCTGATGACCGTGTCGACCGGAATGGCGGTTCTGTCGGCGTAGATCGCGTCGATGATGTCGCGATATTTCTGCGCGATAACGCCGCGACGCACTTTGCGCGTGCGTGTGAGCTCGTCGTCGTCGGCGTCGAGCTCCTTGTAGAGCAGCAGGAACTTCCGGATCCTCTGCCCCTCAGGGAGCGAGGCGTTCACGCGCTCGACCTCGGTGCGCAGGAGCGCTGCGACCTCGTGCTTCGCCGAGAGATCGCTGTAGGTGGTGAAGGCGATGCGCTGACGCTCCGCCCACTTCGAGACGACAGCATACCGGATGCAGATGATCGCCGCGAGGAAGTCACGCCTGTCGCCGAGGATCACCGCCTCGGCGATGTAGGGGCTGAACTTCAGCTTGTTTTCGATGAATTGCGGGCTGAACCGGTCCCCGCGCGCGGTCGCGGCGATGTCCTTGATCCGGTCGATCACCACAAGATGCCCCTTCTGGTCGAAATAGCCGGCATCGCCGGTGTGCAGCCAGCCGTCCTGCAGCTCGCCCGAGGGGTTGTCGGAGCGCCAATAGCCCGCGAAGCAGTTCGGATGGCGCGTGACGATCTCTCCGACCCCGTTGGCATCGGGCTTGTCGATGCGCACCTCGATCGTCGCATCGAAGGGTACGCCCACGGTGTTGAAGTCCACCTCTCCCTCGCGGTGCAGCGTATAGGCGCCGAGGAGCTCGGTCTGCCCGTAGAGCTGCCGCAGGGGAACCCCAAGCGCGAGGAAGAAGCGGAACGTGTCCGGCCCGAGCGCCGCGCCTCCCGTCGCGGCCGATGTGATGCGGGAGACCCCAGCCGGTCGCGCAACGCCCGGAACAGGAGCATGTCCGCGAGCCATGACCTCTTCCCCGCGTCGAGTGCGCGCAAGCCGAGCCTCATCCCGAGAGCGAACATCCGCCGCTTGAACGGGGAGGCATCCATGACGCGCGCGCGGACATCGGCCGCGATCTGCTCCCAGACGCGAGGGGCAAACAGAACGAAGGTGGGCCCGATCTCGCGAAAGTCGGCGAGCATCGTCTCCGGCTCCTCGACGAAGTTCACCTTCATGCGCGTCAAAAGGGCGAAACCGAGCGCGTAGACCTGCTCCATGATCCACGGCAGCGGCAGGACCGAAACATACTCGTCCTCGGGGCCCTTGGGATCGGCGCGGAGATAGGTCGCACAATGGCGGATCAAAGCGCCCGCGGTGAGCATCGCAAGCTTAGGGCGGGCGGTGGTGCCGGAGGTGGTGCAAAGGATCGCCACCGCCTCGCCCGTCGTTGCCGCGACGAGATCGTCATACACCCCCGGTTCGGCGGCGTGCGCGGCCTCGCCGCGCGCGACAAGATCGGACAGCGGCATCAGACGCGGATCGCGATGCTTGCGCATGCCGCGGGAATCGGCGAACACGATGTGCCGAAGCCCCGGAACGCGATCACCGATGGCAAGCAGCTTGTCCACTTGCTCCTCGTCCTCGGCAAGCACCACCGAGGCGCCGGCATGGGCGAGCAGATAGGCAACTTCGTCGTCGAGCGCATCGCGGTAGATCCCAAGCGACATCGCCCCGATCGCGTGTGCGGCGATGTCGCCCATCACCCACTCGGGACGATTGTCGCCGATCAGCCCAACCGTCTCGCCTCGCCCGATCCCGAGCGCGCGGAGCCCGAGCGCCAAGGCGCGCGTGCGCGCGTTGTATTCCGCCCAGGTGATGGTGCGCCAGATGCCGAAGTCCTTCTCCCGCAGCGCCGTCTCGGAGCCATGTTCCCGCGCCTGCAGCGCAAGCAGTTTTGGAAGCGTATCGTACAGGGGGGTATCGGGCAGGCGCGGCGCGGGGCGCGTCATGTCACAGGGTCGGCCTCGTCGACCAGGAGCTCGTCCACCTCGCCGAGATAGGCGCGCTTCACATGCTCGTTTGCGAGAACCTCCTCGGGGCGCCCTTCCGCGATCTTCTTGCCGAAGTCGAGCACCATGACGCGGTGGGAGATGTCCATTACCACCCCCATGTCGTGTTCGATCATGATCACCGTCATCCCCCATTCCTCGTTGAGGTCGACGATGAAGCGGGCCATGTCCTCCTTCTCCTCGAGATTCATGCCTGCCATCGGCTCGTCGAGCAGGATCAGTTTCGGCTTCAGCGCGATCGCGCGCGCGAGCTCGACGCGCTTGCGCAGCCCGTAGCTCAGCGTTCCCGCCTGTGCCTTTCGAACGTGCTGGATTTCGAGGAAGTCGATGATCTCTTCGACCTCGCGCCGGTGGCGCAGTTCCCCACGCTGCGCGCCCCCGACCCAATAGAGCATCCCCGTCAGGAAGCCGTGGCGAAGCAGGTGATGGCGGCCGACAAGGATGTTGTCGAGCACGCTCATGTGCCCGAACAGCGCGACGTTCTAGAAGGTGCGGCCGATGCCGAGGGCAGCGCGGGCGTTCGGGCTTAGGCCCGTGATGTCTCGCCCTTCGAAGCGGATCGCGCCTTCCGTCGGGCGGTAGCGGCCCGAGATGCAATTGACCATCGAGGTCTTGCCCGCTCCGTTCGGGCCGATGATCGAAAACAATTCGCCCGGTCGGACGGCGAAGGAGACATCCGTGAGCGCACGAACGCCGCCGAAGCGCAGCGAGACGCGCGTTGCCTCCAGGATTGGCGCCATGCCCACGAGGACGTCTCCCAAGCCTCTCCGTCGTTATTGGCACGAAGTGTAGCGACGCGAGCAAGGCAACCGCAAGCACGGCTGGCCGCGATGTCGTTGGCTGCGCGACCGCCCGAGGCCTTCACATGAGCCAACCCGTGCGGCACAGCTTGCCCGCGCCGAATGCTGCGCGCGGCCCAGCGCGAAGCCCTGTCGCCTCGCGTTGCCCGCTCGGGCCGGAACCGCTCGCGGACGGGATCGTCCTTCTGTCATTGCGAAACCCCGGTCGGCCGCACCTCCGCTCCCGTCCCCGCCGACGCCAGGCGCCGTCGACGCGACGGCGCGAACGGAGTTCGTCGCACCAGCGGACCCGAGCGCGCCGGCTTCGGTGCACAGGCCGAAAGCGATGCGGCCGCAGCGTCGCTCAGGCGGACGCAAGCCGTGGCTCGGCGAGTGACCGGCGGAGCAGCCACGCGACGATCGCCACGTTCATCGCATTCCAGGCAAGGCCGTTGAGCACGGCCGCTTGATACGAGCCCGCGAGGTCGAAGATCGCACCCGACAGCCAGCCCCCGAGCGCCATGCCGGCGAGTGTGGCCGAGATCGCGATCCCGACCCGTCTCCGGCCTCGCTGGCCGGGAAGTATTCCCGCACGATGAAGGCGTAAGCCGGAACGAGTCCATCCTGGAACAGGCCGAAGATCGCCGACACGATGTAGAGGGCGGTGAGCCCGTCGAACGGCAGGAAGAGCGCGAGCGCGACCGCCTGAAGCAGCGAGCCGAAAAGCAGCGTCGCGAGGCCGCCGATCCTGTCCATGATGACGCCGCTTGCGAGCCGGCTGACAATGCCGAAGCCGAGCATCAGCGCGAGCATCTCCGCTCCTCGCGCGGGCCCGTAGCCGAGATCGACGCAGTAGGCGACGATGTGGACCTGCGGCATCGACATCGCAACGCAACATCCGAGCGCGGCAACGACGAGCAGCCCCTGGAGCGTGTTCGGCGCAAGGCCGAGCGGGCGCGTCTCGGCCCGCTCGCGCGACGCCGCAGCCGAGGCCTTGCGGGGAACCTCAGCCGGCACCGGCTGACGCAGCACGAGCGCAAGCGGAAGCATCGCAACCACGCACACCCCGCCGACAACGAGCTGCGCCGTCCGCCACCCTGCGCCCGCGACCAGCGCCTGCAGGACCGGCGGCCAGACCGCTCCGGCGAGATAGTTGCCGCTTGCGCAGAGCGCGACCGCGATGCCGCGATTGCGGTCGAACCAGCGGGAGATGTCGGCCACCAGCGGCGAGAAAACAGCCGAGGCACCGAAGAGGCCGATGAACACGCCGCTTGCGAGTGCGAACACCCACATGGTCGGCGCGGCGGCCGTCGCTGTATAGCCGACGCCGAGCGAAAGGCTGCCGGTCACCACCGGCACGATGACGCCGAAGCGGTCGGCAAGCCGGCCCATCATCACGCTGCCGCCGACGAAGCCGAGCATCACGAGCGTCTAGGGCAGCGAGGCGCTCGCGCGGTCGGTGCCGAACTCCGCCTGCACCGCCGGCAGGATCACCACGACCGACCACATCCCGACGCTGCCGACCGTGGAGAGCGTGAGCGCGGCAGCGAGCCTGACCCAAGCGTAGCGCGACTCGATGCCGCCCGAACGCCACGCGGCGCGGCGCGCCATGACCCGCCCCTCCCTACAGCTCGGTCTCGGACCCCAGTCCCGCCCGATCCGCGCCGCAATCGCCCGCCATGGTCCCGCCCGCTCCTGGCCGACCCGCTCGCCTCACCGCCGACCGCGCAGCGTGACCACCGACCGCTCCCCCCAGATCCCCGGCCTGATGGCTCATCTCGCCGCGGCCGCTATCGGTGCGGCGGTGGTGGTGCTGTCGTTCGGCCCCACACCGTGGGAGTTCTGGGAGGGAGTCCTGTCGCCGACCGCCACGGGATGGATGCTCGCAGGCCCCATGGGGCCCGACCCGGTGCAGTACTGGCTCGGCTGGAGCTGGTTCCGCCGTGACGCCTGGCACATCCCGCCCGGGCTGAACCCCAACTACGGTCTCGAGCTGTCGAGTTCGATCTTCTACGCCGACACCATCCCGCTCATCGCGCTCCCGCTGAAGGCGATCCGGAGCCTCGTCACAGTCGAACAGTATTGGGGCATGTGGCTCCTCTTCTGCGGCATGGCGCAGGCGGTGCTCGGGCTCAGACTCGCCGCGCTGTCCGGCATCGGCATCACCCCGGCCGGAACGCTCGCGCTGCTCGGTGCCTCGGCGCTGTTCGCCCTGCAGCCGATGATGCTGATGCGCATGGCGGGCCACCTCGCGCTCGCGGGGCAGTGGACGGTACTCGCAGCCCTCCTGCTCTGCTTCACGGAGGGGCGCGGCGCGCGGCGCCCTCTGGCCTGGGCCTTGCTCGTCTCCGCCACGAGCCTCGTGCATTCCTACCTGCTCGTCATGGTCGGCGCCTTGTGGGGAGCTGACTGGCTGCGTCGGACCATCGCCGCCCCCGCCCTGGGGCGTGCTGCCGAGGCCGTGCTCGTGCCCGCGCTCGGCGCGGCCGGGCTCTGGGCCGCCGGGTTCTTCGTTCTGCGCGCCGGTCTCGAGGCCTGGGGCTACGGAGATCTCGGGTTCAACGTGCTCGCCTGGTTCGACAGCACCCTGTGGGGATCGATCCTGCCGCCGATCCCGGACCTGCGCCACGGCGAGTCGGGCAGCGACTATCTTGGCCTCGGGGGGATCCTGCTGCTCGCCGCCGGGCTCGTGACCGTGTGTCTCCGGCGCGACCTCGGGATCCGTGCCGCGCTCATGCGCAGCTGGCCGCTTGTGGTCGTTCTGATCGCCTTGATCCTGTTCGCGATGACGCACATGCCCTCCATCGCCGGCGTGCGGATCACCCTGTTCGAGCCGCCGCCCTGGATGCTGAGGCTTGCCGGAATCCTGCGCGCCTCGACCCGCTTCGCCTGGCCGCTCGCCTATGCCCTGCTCGCTTCGGCGGCGATCGTGACGCTGCGCGCGCTCGGGCCGAACCGTGCCCGGCTCGCCGCCCTTCTCTTTGCCGCACTCGCCGCCGTTCAGCTCGTCGATCTTTTGCCCTCGATCCGCCACTACGAATCGCTCGTGATCAAGGAGCCGCGGATCCAGCCCGAGCGCCTGCCCGATCCGTTCTGGGACGAGATCGGCAAGGCCTACACGCGGATCCGTGCGGTGCCGGCGGCCGACCGCGGGCTTCACTGGGAATCCACCGCGCGCTTCGCCATACGTCACGGCATGACGACCGATGCCGTCTATCTGGCGCGGATCGACCCGGGCGCGATCGCCGCGCTCCGAGAGAAGATCGCCGCGCAGCTCTTCTCCGGCCGTCACGAGCCCGGCACGGTCTATGTCCTGCGCGACCGCGACACGCTCAAGCGCGCCGATTTCGGACGCGACCGGGAGCGCGACCCGATGCTGCTCATCGACGGGCTCGTCGTTCTTCTCCCGGGCTGGGGCGACCGCCCGATCCCCTCCCATCTGCGCCGGCTCGCCCCGCCCTTCGAGGACCTGCCGGAGGGAACCATCACCGAGGGCGTTCGGTGAGCCCGCTCGTTCCCGCTCTCACGAGCCCAGTCGGCCTCGCTCTCTCAATGCTCGCCGCCTCGCTTGCTCTGCGCTCGCTCTCCTTCGTTCCGGCGGTGATCGACACCGACGAGGGGCTCTACATCCTCCAGGCGCGGGACTGGCTTGCCGGCACCTGGCCGCTGATCGGTGTATGGGACATGCACCCGATCGGCGCGCCGGCGCTCGTCGCGCTCGCGCTGATGCTGCCCCTTCCCGTGATCTTCGCCGTGCGGCTGCTCGGCGCAGTTGCCGTGGCAGTGGCCGGAACCGCGCTCTTCGCGCTTGCTCGCGTGCTCGGGCTGCCCGCCGTGCCGGCCTATGCCGCTGGCCTGCTCTCGATCGCTCTGACAACGAATTTCGGCGGCCTCGCCACCAACACGGAGGTGCTGTTCTCGCCCTTCGTCGTCGCCGCGCTTGCGCTCGCGGCCCGCGAGGGGGTGCGTACGCTCGACGATCTGCAGCCCCCAAGGCCCGTGCGGATCGCGCTTGCGGGCCTGCTCGTCGGCATCGCCCTCGTGATCAAGTCGGTTGCGTTCTTCGAGGGCTGCTTCGCGTTCGCGGTGATGGTCGGACCTGCTCTGACGAAACGACTGCTCGCCCCGCCTGCCCTGCTCCGACACGCGGCGCTCTATACCGCCGCCTGCGGCGCGCCGACCCTGCTCGTGGGGTTGGCCTACGCGGCGCAGGGCGCCTTCGACATCTTCCTCGATGTCTGGTTCGTCGCCCCCTTCCGCTATCTCGGCGCCGCGATCACGTTCCGTGACGGCGCCTGGATGCTGGTGGCTGTTACCCTGTTCCTCATCTGGCCGATCGTGCTCGCCGCCGCCACGGCGCTGCCCGGCGGCGAGGTGCGGCGCGTCGCGGGGTTCGGCCTCGGCTGGCTCGTGGCCACCACGCTCGCCATCGCCGCTCCCGGGCAGTTCTTCAATCACTACTTCCTGATCTGGCAGCCGCCGCTGTCGCTGCTTGCCGCCGCCGGCGCATGGGCTCTGGCGCGGCGAATCCTGCCGGCGCGTCCGGGCCTCCTGCTTGCCGCCGCGCTCGGCTTCATCGCCGCCGACACCTGGACCGGCGATGCCGCGCGCCGGATCGAGACCGGCCCAGGCTTCCGGCGCGCCGACCCTATCCGGCTGGTCGCGCAGTCACTGCGCGAGATTGTCCCGGAAGGCTCCACCGTCTACATCGCCAACTACCATCCGGTGGTCTATGTGCTTTCGGGCATGGCGGTGCCGACCCGCTTCGCCTTTCCCCAACACCTCGCCGGTTGGTACAGCGGGGTGACCGGCATCGACGCCGATGCGGAGCTCGACCGCGTGCTTGCCGCGCGCCCTGCGGCGATCGTGGTCGATCGCGGCTGGTGGACGGCCATGCGCCCGCCTGCCCGGGCCGCGATCGAGGCGACGCTCGGGCGCCACTACGAGTTTGCCGCACGTGTTCTCGAGGCGAACGGGCCGGTCGAGATCTACCGTCTCAGGGATCCGCGATGACGACGCTGAGCTATGTGCTCTCGAAGCTGCTCTGGTTCGTGCTGCGCCCCGGCACCTTCGCGCTTCTGCTGTGCCTTGTCGGCCTCGTCGCGTGGTGGCGCGGGCGGCGCTGGGGCCGCTGGCCGCTCGCCTTCGGCCTCGGCTTCTTCGTGGTGGTGCTCGCAACCCCCGTGGCCCCGCTCCTGCTCATCCCGCTTGAGGAACGGTTTTCCCGCCCCGTCGAGCCACCCACGCACGTCGATGGCGTGATCGTGCTCGGCGGCGCGGTGGATCAGAACCTGACCGAGGCGCGCGGGATCCCCGCTCTCAACGGCGCGGCCGAGCGGATGACGGAGGCGATCGCCCTCGCCCGGCGCTACCCGCAGGCGCGGATCGTCTTCACCGGCGGCCAGGGATCGCTCGTGCATGGGGGGCTGACCGAGGCGGATGTCGCTCGCGCGCTCTGGACCGCGATGGGCCTCGATCAGGCGCGCGTGACTTACGAGGACAAGAGCCGAAACACGCACCAGAACGCTGTGCTGACCAAGGAGCTCATCAATCCGAAACCGGGCGAGACGTGGCTGCTTGTCACCTCGGCAAGCAAGATGCCGCGCGCCGTCGGCGTGTTCCGCGCCGCCGGGTGGCCCGTCGTCCCCTGGCCCGTCAACTACAGGACGGGACGCAGCTTCGCAGCCCTCTACGACGCTCCCTTCCCCGAGCGCCTCGCCCAGGTCGAGGGAGCGTTGCGCGAGTGGATCGGGCTCGTCGCCTACTGGATGATGGGGCGGACAGACGCGCCCTTCCCCGCTCCCTGAGGCGATCAGAGCGAGAGGATACGGCCCGGGTGCGCCCGGCCGCGCAGGAGGTCCCACAGCGCGAGCATGTTGCCGCGGAACCGCCCCCAGCGGTCGACATGAGGCTCGGGCGCGATCGAGCGCACGAGGTTGATCGCGCAGTGGCGTGCGGCCGAGGGGATCGCATGGCTCCAGGGAAAGCTCCCCTTCCGCGCGAGATAGATCGGGTTCGCGACCTGGCTGTAGCCGAGGCGAAGCCCAGGCGTGCGCGCCGCCTTCGCGCCGAGATGCACACCGCGGGCGCCGGCAAGCCGCAGGATCGTTCCATAGGCAGCAAGACGTCGCGTCACATCGATGTCCTCGTACCACGCATAGAGCGGCAGCGCTTCGTCGACGCGGATCCGGTGCGCGCGCACCGGCGCCATCCGGAACGCCATGTTGCAACCATAGCCGTTGAAGTGCGGCGCGGCGGCGAGCAGATCGGGTGGCGGGATGTCGGCGGCGAGGATCGCCCGCCCCTCCTCGACCGAGATCCCGGGCCCCTTGGCGCCGTCGGCGATCACCGTCCCGGTCGCGACGACGCAGTCCGGTCGCGCCTCGAGCACGCGCCCCAACACCTCGAGGTAGGACGGGGCGGCGAGGAAGTCGTCGTCGAGGAACAGCACCACATCCTCGCGCGCTGCCTCGAGGATGGCGTTGCGCTGTTTCGGCAGCCCGGCCTCTGCCTTGAGGAAACGAATGTCGGGCCGGCGCGCCGGCAGATCGCCGACATCCTCCTCATCCACATGGCAGACGAGGATCGCCTCGGGCGCGCGAGTCTGGCGTGAGAGCTCGGCGATCGTCTCGGCGAGGATAGCGGGCCGGCCACGCGTGGCGATGCCGATGGCGATCGAGAGGGTCATGCCACCGCCTCGAGCGCCTGGGCCGGGGCCCGACGCGCCACCTCTCCCGCCATCAGCCCGCGAAACCGGCCGCGCAGGGTCTCGGCGTGATAGCGCGCGGCCAGCAGGTTCCCCCGCGCAAGGCCGAGCGCGAGGCCGCCCAGAGGGCGGATCACGAAGGACAGGATCGTTCCAACGCGAGCGTGGCGGCGCAGCACCACGCCGAGCCCGGCGCCGTAGAGGGCCGCACGCTCGACGGCGACGTCGGTCATCCGCTTGTCCGGATGCACGATCCGGAGGTCATGGTCGTAGCGGGCGGCGATGCCGCGCCGGATCGCCCGCGCCACGAGATCATTGCCCTCGGCCGAGCCGAACGGCGTTCCGGGCCCCAGCGCCTCGTCGAACCCGCCCAGAGCGAGCGCGACCTCGCGGCGTAGGAAGAGATTGAACTCGATGACGCTGGTCCAGAGATTGGCGAGCGTGATCGGCCCGCTTTGGGCGCGCCAGCGCCCGGATCCGAGCCTTCCCTCGGGTGAGGCTGCGGGGCCGGTAAGCACGCCGAGTGCCGGGTCGGCGGCGAAGGCGCTCGCGGCGCGGGCGAGCACGCCCGCGGGAAGAACGCAGTCATCGTCGGGGAACAGAACGAGCGGCGCGCGCGCATGGCTGAGGCCGAGATTGCGGGCGTGGTTGGCGTTCGCGATCGCAGAACGGATGTGGATGAGCGGCAGACGTTCTGCAAAAGGGGCGATCACGGATGCGACACGATCATCGTCGTTCTGGTCGACGACGATCACCTCGGCTTCGACCGGCGCCTGGGCGACCACGCTCTCGAGCATCTGGCCGAGCTCGGCGCTTCGCCCCCTGGTCGCGACGATCAGGCTGAACGCGGTCATCGCGCTCCCAGCTCGCGAGCAACAAGCGCCTTCATCGCATCGCGGAACACCGCCTCGCCGAAGCGCATCGCGTTCGCGCGGCAGGCCTCAGGCGTGATCGCCTCAGCCAGCCCCTCGAACTGCTCGACGGCGGCGATGATGCTCTCGGGTGTCTGTTCGGCGAAGAACACTCCGGTCGGCTGGTTCGCCGGGGGCGCGCGCACGATGTCGAGCGCCCCGCCGCGGCCATAGGCGATCATCGGCGTGCCGCAGGCCTGCGCCTCGACGATGGCGATGCCGAAATCCTCCTCGGCGGCGTGCAGCGCGGCGCGCGCGCCCTGCATCCGGTCGATCAGTTCCGGTTGCGAGACACGCCCCAGGAATGTGATGTTGGCCGCTCCTCCGGCCGCATCGCGGACCGCCTTCATGTTCGGCCCGTCGCCGATCACGACGAGCTTGCGGCCGGGCATGCGCCGGAACGCCGCCGTGACAAGCTCGACCCGCTTGTAGGGAACCATGCGCGAGGCGACGAGGTAGTAGTCCTGCTTGTCGCGTCGAAGCGTGAAGCGGTGCACCGCCACGGGGGGGTGGATCACCACGCTCTCGCGCCGCCACACCTTGCGGATCCGCTCCGCGATGTAGCTCGAGTTCGCCACCAGCACGTCGACGCCGGCGGCGGAGGCACGGTCCCAGATCCGAAGCCGGTGCAGCATCCACCGAGCGATCGCTCCCTTGAGCCCCCGCTCGCTGCCGCTCTCGCGGAGATACTGGTGCTGAAGGTCCCACGCGTAGCGCATCGGCGAGTGGATGTAGCTCACATGCAGCTGCCCCGGCCCGGTGAGAACCCCCTTGGCGACCGCGTGCGAGGAGGAGAGAACGAGGTCGTAGCCGGAAAGATCGATCTGCTCGACCGCGAGCGGCATCAAGGATAGGTATTTGCGAAACTGGGTGCGCGCGAACGGCAGGCGCTGGATGAAGGTGGTGCGGGGCCTCCGCCCGCCGAGAAAGCCGCGTTCCGCCTCGGGAAGGAAGTCGCAGACCGCGAAGAGATCGGCCTCGGGCCAGGCGAGCAGGAGCTGCTCGAGCACGCGCTCGGAACCGGCATAGGTGTCGAGCCACTCGTGCACGATCGCGACCTTCATGCGCCCACCTCCGCCACGGCCTCGAGCAGCCTCTCGGCGGCTGCCCGCCAGGTGAAGCGCGCCGCCCGCTCCTTCCCGGCCGCACGCAGGGCGGGGGCAAGACCGGGCTCGTCGAGCAGCCGTTCGAGCGCCGCCGTCAGGCTCTCGGGGATGGCCGGGTCGAACCACAGAGCCGCGTCGCCGCACACTTCCGGCACCGCGCCGGCGCGCGCGGCGATGACGGGGCAGCCGCTCGCCATCGCCTCGAGCGGCGGAAGGCCGAAGCCCTCGTAGCGGGAGGGGAAGACGAGGCAGAGCGCTGCCTCGTAGAGCGCGCGAAGCTCGGCATCGCTCACCCGGCCGAGGGCGATGGCGCCGGGGCCGGCAACGTCGCCTGCGGGGCGGAACACGGCTGGGTCGGCCGCGCCGGCGGCGGCGAGCGTGATCCCGCGCGCGGCGAGAAGCCGCGCCGCCGCTGCGAGCGCCCCGAGGTTCTTGTGCGCCGCCCGCGTGCCGACCGCGAGCACGAAGCGCTGCGGCTCGAGGCCATGGCGGGAGAGTATGGAAGGGTCGGCCGGCTCTCGAAGCGCGTGCTCGCCCCCCTCGTAGGTCACGGCGATCAAGGCCTCCGGCACAGCCAGGGCGGCGGCGATACGCCCGCGCGAGAAGGCGGAGACGGTGACGATCCGCGCCTTGCGCCGGGCGAGCAGACTCTGCAGCAGCCGATACCACATCCGGAAGGCGAAGGAGTAGCTCTCCGGCGTGTCGAAGGCGCCGGCGTCGTGGATGACGACGAGCTGTTTCGCACCCGCAAGAAGAGGCCCGGTATTGCCAAGGCTGACCAGAACCCGCCCGCGCGCGGCCCGCGGCAGGTCGAGCTGCTCCCACACCTGGCCGTGGCGTGACCCCGTGGTCTCGACCGGGATCGGGGCGAGCCATGGCGCCACGGTGCCAGGGGGCGCGACAAGGCGGATCGGCGGTGCCCTTCCCTCGGCCACGAGGGTGGCGAGCGCTCGGGTGATCTCGATCGCATAGCGCTGCACGCCGGTGAGCGCCTGGGTGAGGAATCGGCCGTTGACGACGATCTCCCTCATCGTCGCAGAAGCGTTCCCGGGGAGCGCAGCGCAGCGGCAAAGGCGGCGCGCTCGTCCGCCGCGAGCGTACGCCAGCCGAGCGCGGCGAACAGCCCAAGGCAGGCCATGCCGACCCCAAGGGCGGCGCCGACAGACGGCATGGAAGACGCCGCGGCGAGGCCGGCTCCTGCCGCCCCGACGGGTGCCGCGAGCGCGCGCAGCGTCGACGACGCCGCCGGATAGACGCTTGCGGCCAGAACCGCACGGCCCGCGCAATCGGCCGCCGCGCGAAGGCTCCAGGCGATCGCAGCCCCCTCGATCCCGATCGCCAGCAGGAGCAGAGCCGAAAGCGGAACGAACACGAGGGCCTGGGCGAGCGCAAACCGCGCCGTGAGGTCTGGCCTGCCGACCGCCTCGATCAGGCTTCCCGGAGCGAAGGCGACACAGTTGAACAGGATGCCGACGCCGAGGATCCGCAGCACCGCCGCCCCGCCCTCGGCGAACTCCGCCCCGAGCCAGAGCCGAAGCCCGGGCTTCGCGAGCGCAACGAGCACCACCGCCGCCGGCAGGACGATCGCCGCGATCAGCAGCGTCGCCTTGCGCACCAGCGCCACCGTCTCGGTCGGGAGGAGGCGGAAGGACGAGGCGAGCGCGGGCAGAAGAGCCTGTGCGACCGCGACGGGCAGGATCCAAAACCGGATCACGAGATCAAGCGGGGTGGCGTAGAAGGCGACGGCCTCGAGCGTCAGAAGCGCGCCGATCAGGAAGCGGTCGGCATAGAGAAGCGCCTGGGTCACGGCGGAGGCGAAGGTCATCCATCCGCCGAAGCGAAGAAGCGGCACCACAGGCGCGAGCCGGACCGAGCGCCAGGAGAGGCCGGGCAACAGGGGCCGCACTAGAAGCGCATAGGACACGGTGTTGGCGAGCCGGCAGCCGACGAGAGCGAGCATCGCGCCGATGAGCGAGTTCCACACCAACAGGACAAGAACCGGCCCGAGATAATAGAAGACGGAGACTGGGATGGTGACGAGGTTCGCCACCCGGAAACGCTGGTGCGCGGCGAGCACGCCCCAGAGAGCGGCGTTGGCAACGACGAGCGGCGCCGCCGCGACGAGCACGCGCATTGCCCCGACAGCCTCCTCGACGAGGCCGGGAGGCACGTTCAGAAGCCGTTCGACCAGCGGGCGGATCCCGACCCAGGCAAGGCCCGCGAAGAGGGCGCTCGAACCGACAAGAGCGGCGAGAGCCGAGGCGACGAGTTCGCCCTCCCCCTCGCGCCGGCCTGACCCGATCCGCTCCGAAAGCGCCCGCGTCAGCGCCGGGCCCACCCCAAGATCGAGCATCCCGAACACGCCGACGAGCGCTAGCGCGAGCGTGAACAGGCCCCAGCGTTCGAGCCCGAGCTGGCCGACCAGCACCGGGGTGAGTGCGAGGGCAAGCAGAAGAGGTAGGCCGCGGCCGAGCGCGTTCCACGCCACACCCGCGACCAGCCGCCTGCCGCCCGCGCGGGAGGCGACGTCTTCGGTCATCGACCGGACCAATAGCCCCGCCGCCGAGGCGATGCAGCCGGCGAGACGCGGCGTCGATGACCGCTCAGTAGGCGCCGCGGCGAGAGAGCACGGCCGCGGGGGTCAGGAGCAGGATGCGCAGGTCTTCGAGCAGCGAGGGCTGCGTCGCGTAGGCGACATCGAGCGCAACGCGTCGGTCATAGCTCGTCTCGCTTCGGCCGCTGATCTGCCACGGCCCGGTGATGCCGGGGCGGACGAGCTGGTAATGCTCGGCCGCTGCGCCGTAGTAGGTCGCAAGCTCGGACGCCTGGACCGGACGGGGCCCGACCAGGCTCATCTCGCCCTTCAGCACGTTGATCAGCTGCGGCAGCTCGTCGAGCGAGCTCGCGCGGAGGAAGCGGCCGATCCGGGTCACCCGCGGGTCGTTCTTGAGCTTGCGCGTGGCCGCCCACTCGGCCCGCGCCGCCTCGTCGGAGGCGATAAGCGCAGCAAGCTGCGCTTCGCTGTCCACGACCATGGTGCGGAACTTGAGGCAGTTGAACGGCCGCCCGCCGCGCCCGACACGGGTATGTGAGAACAGGGCCGGGCCGCCATCGGCGCGCACGAGTGCGGCGATGACCAGCATCGGCACCGCCAACAGGACAAGAAGCGAGGCAGCGCCGACGAGATCGATCGCGCGCTTCACCACAGGGCGCAGCACGGCAGCCACGCGCTGCCCGCCCGAACGGCCGACGAAGAACTGAGCCCGCAACGACGGGTAGGCCCGAAGACCGGACATGACCATCCTCTTTTCCCGCTGGACCCGCTGTCCCTGCCTTGCGGGCGCACGCGGCCGTTGCGAGGGTCTCGCCGCGGCACCCAGGAGTGGTTCGGATCACCAGCGCGCGCAGTCTCTCCGTCCTCGTGGGCGGCTTCACGACGTGGTTGGGGCGGGATTGTGGCGCTGCAGCAACCGCCGCGCGAGGAGCGAACACGCCCTGCCGGCGCGGATGCCGCCTGCGTTGACGCGCGACAGCAGGAACGGCACCAGACGCGGGTGGCAACCCAGCACAGAGAAGCGGACCAGCATTTTCCACGCCTTTCGGCTTATCTCGCCGCCGCGCTGGTCGGACTCTGCCAGGCGCTCCTCGTCTTCCCGGCCGACTTCCTGTTCCCCGCCGCCGGTGGCGACACGGCTCTTGTCGGTGATGCAGCGCAGCATGCGATTGCGCAGCGGTATTTCATCGCCGACTCATGGCACTGGCCGCCACTTCTTGCACGAAACATGAACGCTCCCGAAGGCGTGAACATCGCCTTCGCCGATGCCATCCCGCTGCTCGCTCTGCTGCTCAAGCTCGCCAGACCCCTCCTGCCACCTGGGTTCCACGGCATCGGCCTCTGGTATGCGCTGATGACCATTGCCCAGCCGGCGGCCGCCGTCTGGGCGCTTCGGGGAACGGGCGAACGGCGCCTTCTGCCTGCGCTCGGCATTGTCCTCGCCGCCCTTGGCACCCCTGCCTGGCTCGCGCGCTACGGCCATGCGGCCCTGACCGGTCACGCCACGATCCTGGGCGCGCTCGGCCTCTATCTCAGGCTGGTGCGGAGGCAGACGACGCTGCTTTGGGCCTTCGCAGCCTTCACGATGGTGTCGACCCTGCTGGTCCACCCCTATCTCGCGGCGATGGCGCTTGCCGTCCTTGGAGCGGTGCCCCTGACGCTGCTCCTGCGCGGAGATAGGGGCTGGGTCGCGGCCGGAGCGGGGCTCATCGCCTCAGGCCTCGCCGTCGCGGCCGCCATGGCGGTGCTCGGCTATTTCGGCGCCGTGGGGGATGGAGGCTACGGCAACTACGCGCTCAATCTGCTCTCCCCGCTCTGGCCCTATCGCTCTCTGCTGCTTGGCGGCAGCATCGGCGGGGAGATCGACGCGACTGGGTTCGGCGGCTGGGAGGGCTATGCATGGCTCGGCGCCGG
The DNA here is from genome assembly GCF_019203965.1 of Elioraea tepida. NCBI lineage: Bacteria > Pseudomonadati > Pseudomonadota > Alphaproteobacteria > Acetobacterales > Elioraeaceae > Elioraea > Elioraea tepida. The sequence goes on along the minus strand of NZ_CP076448.1, from coordinate 3,321,703 downwards.
GCTCGTCGCGGGGCTCGTGCTCGTCGTGCTGCTTCGGCCTGGAACGGCTCGGACGACGCTCCGACGTCATGCCGGGCTTGCGCTCGTGCTCGCCGGGCTCACCGCGCTTGCAGTGAGCCACCGCGTCGGTGTGGGCGAGCGGATCGTCCTTGATCTCGGCGCCGCTCCTGCCTTCCTCGAGCAGTTCCGCGCCTCGGGGCGGTTCTTCTGGCCGGTGCTCTATGCTCTTCTCGTCGGGACGTTCGCGCTGCTCGCTGGGGCGGGCAGAGCGGGACCCTGGCTCGCCCTCCTCGTCGGCGTGGTCCAGATCGTCGATGCGACCCCGATCCGCCGAGACCTTGCCGCCTGGGCCTCGGCCCGCCCCGGATGGACGCTCGATGCGCCCGCGCTTCGCGCACTGATGGCGGAGGCGGAGCGGTTGACGCTTCTGCCCTCCTGGCCCTGCATCCCGGCCGGTTCCACCCGGAACTTCATGCAGGCGCATGAGGCGCTGCTTCTTGCCTCCGAGCGGGGCCTGCCGGTCAGCACCATGCATGTCGCGCGCTGGCTGACCCCGCCCGTGTGCGACGACGCGGCGCGCGCCGCGGCGCCCTTTGCTTCTGGCGAACTGCGTCTGATCCTGCCCGAGGCGGTGCCGGCTCTTGCGCAGCTCGTGCCGGAGGGCGAAACGCGCTGCCGCGCGCTCGGCGAGGCCGTGGCGTGCCGGTAGCGCTCCCCTCTCCCCTCCCGAACTGCCGACCCGGGGTGAGGGCGGGGGCCACGGCCCTGCCGCTTACCCGCCCGTCCTCGGCATGATCGCTGCCTTGCCCCACCACACGGCACGGCGAGGATCGGCTGATCGCGCCCAGCCGCTCAGCCCAGAGCCGCGATCGAGGCATCCGTGGTCGTCACAAGCGCGACACTCTGCATCGCATAGTTGATCGAGGCACGGTGCCAATCGGCGTTCATCGTCGAGCAGGCATCCTCCGGGATCACCATAACATAGCCCTTGTCGGCCCCTGTGCGCGCCGTGTGCTCGATCGACATGTTCGTCCAGGCACCCGTCTCGATGATCACGTCGCGGCCTTCCGCCTTGAGGATCGTCTCGAGCATCGTGCCTTCCCAGGCCGACATGCGGTTTTTCTCGACGACGTGGTCACCCGGCCTCGGCTCGAGCCCGGGTACGGGCGCCGCGCCCCAGGTGCCGCGCACCATCGCGTTGGCATCCACCACCCCCTCGAACAGCGGCGCGTTCAGCGTCATGCCCTTGCCGCCTGGCGGGACGACGAACCAGACATGGATCACCGGAACGCCGAAGGCGCGGCACCGTTCCGCAAGGCGGGCGATGTTGGCGATCGCGTTCTGCTCGCGGCAATGCTGGGCGGAGCCTGTGGAGGCGAAGGCGCCGCCCTCCATCACCACGTCGTTCTGCATGTCCTGGATGATCAGAGCGCAGCGCCGCGCGTCGAGACGCAACGACTCGGACGCGCGCGGCGCACGCGCCGAGTCGGCCGCGCGCATGAACGGCTCGTTGCGCGGCCCCACCCTCGTCTCGACCGCATAGATCGAGGTGGAGGCGCACACGAACAGCGTCCTCCAGTCTTCGCCGCCCCAGGCGAGGTTCGCCGCCGGTTCGGGAATGGACACGCGGCCGATATGTTTCCCGTCAGGCCGGAACACCCATAGCCCTCCGGGGCCCGTGACCCAGACATTGCCCTCCGCGTCACATTTCATCCCGTCCGGAACGCCCGGGTTCAGGCTCTCGCGAATGCCGGAGGCGAAGACCCGTCCATTCCGGAGCGATCAGTCCTCGGCCACCTCGAACACACGGATGTTCGCCTGCTCCGTGTCGTTCACGTAAGGAAGACGCTCGCAGGGCGAGAAGCAGAGCCCGTTCGGCTGCGTGAACAGATAGCGCTCGACCAGAAGCTGCGGCTCGGCGCCGGGGATGTGGTTCGGGGCAAGCCGATAGACGCCCTGGAAGCCGAGCTGCCGCGGCCGTTCTACGCCGTAATGTGGCATCCTGCCGTACCACGGATCGGTGAAGTAGATCGCCCCCGAGGAGTGCACGCAGAGGTCGTTCGGCCTGTTCAGCTCCCGGCCCTCGAAATGCGTCGCCAGAACCTCCTGCCTTCCGTCGGGCCGAAAGCGCGCCACCGCACTCGTCGCATGCTCGCAGGCGAGCAGGTTCAGGGCGGCGTCGAAAGTGAGCCCGTTCGCTTTGTTCGAGGGCCGCATCACTTCGCGCACGCCGTGGCGGTCCCACCGCCGCCGCACATCTCCCGGCATGTCGGAGAAGTAGAGCGCCTGTTCCTGCGGATACCAAACCGGGCCTTCGGTGAAGATGAAGCCGCTGCAGATCTGCCGCACCGGGGCATGGGGATCGATTAGCCGCTCGAATCCAGCGTCGAGTGCCGTACGTGCCATCGCCTCTCGCCTCCGATCACGCGGGGAACCAGTCGCGGCGACAGACAGTCTGGGTGATTGGCCCCGGCACCTCCATCCCGAGCCGGCCGACGATCTGCCCCTGGACGACCTTCGCCGGACGATCCTGCGCCGGCAGGAGGAAGGTGGACGTGCTGAGCAGCTTCTTCACCGCCGCCTTCTCGGCGCGCTTCGAGCCCGCATGGTTGCCGGTGACCTGGATCTCCTGAGCGAAATGAAGCCGGAACGGTTCGACGATCTGTTCCTGGATGTCGTCGATCACGTCGCCGCAGATGGTCGCGCGCCCCTCGGCGGTCTCGACATGGACATTCATCGACCCCTCGGTGTGCGCGTTCGCCGCCTCGAGCACCACGCCGGGGATCAGCTCGATCGGCCCTGAGAGCTCGAGGTCCTCGAAGCGCAGCGCCTGTGGCGTGTGCAGGCGCTCGATCAGGTGCATGATGTCGGGCTTCGGGTATTGCGGGTGCATCAGGCCGGAGACGGAGCACTCCATCTCCCGGCGGTTGTCGACCACCGTCGTGTTCATTGGGAAATGATCGTCCTTGCCGGCGTGATCGATATGCAGGTGGGTATGCACGACGTAGCGCACGTCGCCCACCTTCACCCCGTGCTTGGCGAGTTGCCGCTCGAGCATGTTTTCGTGCGACTGCAGCCCGCGCATGCCAAGGGTTTCCATGATCGCGTTGTCGCGATACCTGGCGTCGACGACGATCGGATACTGCCCGCCGAGGATCAGGAACCCGTAGGTGCAGACGCGCCGCGTTCGCCCGCAGTCGCGACCGAGCACGAGGAAGCTCGACTCGAGCTCGATGTCGCCATAGTCGAGGATCTTGATCTCGAGCGGCATGACACCCTCTCCCTCAGAGCCGGTAGACCCGGCGTGCCGTGTCGTTGAAGATCGCGCGCATCGCGCCATCACCGAGCGGCCGCGCTGCGTCACGATGCGCGGCGATGAGCGCCGCATAGTCCGTCCAGAGCTTCTCGATCGGGAAGTTCGAGCCGAACAGGCAGCGCTCCGGCCCGAACAGCTTGACCGTCTCCGCCGTGATCCGAGCCACATGGTCACGATCGAGCCGGCGCAGGAAGGTGCCGAGGCCCGAGAGCTTCGCAACCACGTTCGGCCGCCGCGCAAGCTCCGCCATGCCGCGGCGCTAGCGATCCATGCCCTCCTCAGAGAGACCCTCAGGCATGCCCGCATGCTGCAGCACGAGCGTGGTCAGAGGCGCGGCATCGGCGAGCGCGGCAGCACCCTCCATCTGCGGCGTGAACACCTGCAGCTCGAACACGAGTCCGCGCTCGCCGAGAGAGGCAACGTTCCGCTGCAGCACCGGATCGAGGCAGAGATCGGGGCGGGCGGCGAAACGGTAGAGCGGGTTCTCGTGCCAATTCAGCTGCTGGCGTATGCCGCGCAGACGGCGGTTTCTGGCGAGCGAAGCCACGGCGTCACGTGCCCCCTCGCGCGTCAAATCGCCAGAGCCGACGATGGCCTGCGGCCAGCCCGTTCGCTCCGCCTCCGAGGAGACCCAGGCGACCTCCTCCTCGGCCCTTCCGGCCGGCCAGTTCGCCTGGATGCAGACCGCCGCCTCGACTCCCTGCCCCGCGATGTCGAGCAGATATTCCTTGATCAGGTAGTCGCGCCGGTTCGGCTCGTAGGGGCCGAAGATCCTCGGCTGCATCGGCCCCGACAGCCAAGGAAGGTCGTCACGGCGCCAGATGTGGAAATGCGCATCGACCGTCATCGGCGCCCCCTGTTGCGGGCGTAGCCGAGCACCTCATCGGCAATCGCCTCCACGCTCGCACTGCTGCCGAGACGATCGAGCATGGGCAGGATTGCCCGCATCGCCGTCGTCTCCGGCCGGTACGCCGGATCGGCGGCGAGCGGCGACAGCCACAGCACGCCCCAGGCGAGCCGTCGCAGCCGCGCCATCGCCGAAACGAGGGCTTCTGGCCCGCCGCGCTCGAGCCCGTCCGAGACGACGATCACGAGCGCCCCGCGCGCGAAGGAGGCAAAACGCGGTACGGAGAGGAACACGGCGAGCGCCTCGCCAAGACGCGTTCCGTCGTCCCAGTCCGCCACCAGGCCCGAGGCACGGGCGAGGGCGGCATCCGCTTCGCGATGCGAAAGCGCGCGGGTGATCTGGGTAAGCCGCGTGCCCAGCGTGAAGGCCTCGACACGCTCCGCCCCCTGTACGAGAGCATGCGCCAGCCGGAGTGTTCCCTCCGTCAGCGTCTTCATCGAGCCGGAGACATCGATGAGCAGAAGCACGCGCCGCTGCCTCATCTGTCGGCGACGCGTGGGCAGCTGGGTCAGTTCGCCATCGCGGCGAATCATCAGCCGGAAAGTGCGGCGCGGATCGGCGATACCGCCGCTACTCGCTCGAGCCGTCGCGCCTTGCGGCGCGGCAGAGCACGTGCCGCCGTGCGCCTCAGCCGGCGCACGGTATCGTCGGTGCGGCCCCCACTGAATTCCCGGCGCGACCGCCGCTCGGCCCGCGTGGCCTGCGCGCCTGTTTCCTCGATCTCCCCCCCGTCGGAGAGGAGCTCGAAGCCCGCAGCATCGAAGGCCGGCGGGAGATCTTCCGCCTCTCCGGAGACCGCTGCGGCGATGAAACGGCCAAGGAAGACACGGTCGAACACCTCGTCGAACCCCGCCCGGCGCTCAGGCTCAGGGCCGAACAGGGCGTGCGCGGCGCGCCGCACGTCGCCGAGCGCGCGGGGGCCGAGCAGCCCGACGGCGGCGATGAACCCCTCCGTCTGCATTGGCGATGCCGCGAACCCCGCCTCGCGAAGCGCTTGAGGAAAAGCGAGAAACGGCGCCAGCGCCCGCGGAAGCATCATGCGACGGCCTCGGTGATCAGGGCATCGAGCCGTGACGCGAGGAAGGAGAGGTGCTCCTGATCCTTCAGCGCCACGCCGATCGCGCGGGCGAAGGCGCGCGGCCAAGGTGTCCCTTGGGCGGCAAGAAGTGTGGCGGCCTCCGCCCACTCGACAGTCTCGGCCACGCCGGGGGGCTTCGCGAGCGGCTCGGCACGCAGCCGATTGACGGCGGCGACCACGCGCTCGGCCGTCGCGCGCGCGACTGTGGACGCCCGCATCATCACGATCTCGGTCTCGAGCGCCGGATCCGTGTAGTCGATCCAGGGGTACACGCAGCGCCAGCGCAACGCCTCGTGGAGCTCGCGCGTCCGGTTCGAGGTCAGCACCACCACGGGCGGCTCGGCGGCGCGGATGGTCCCGCGCTCGGGAATCGAGATCGTGAAGTCGGAGAGGAATTCGAGCAGGAAGGCCTCGAACTCGCGGTCGGCCCTGTCGATCTCGTCGAACAGGAGAAGCCTCTGCCGCGGCTCCTGAAGCGCGAGAAGAAGCGGGCGGGCGATCGGATACTCGTCAGCGTAGAGGTTCACGTACGCGTCGCCCGCCTGGCGAATCGCGAGCATCTGGCGCGGGAACTTCCATTCGTAAAGAGCCGCGGACGCGTCAATCCCCTCGTAGCACTGCAGCCGGATCAGCTCCCTCCCGAGCACGGAGGCGAGCGCCTTCGCCGCTTCCGTCTTCCCCACACCTGGCGCGCCTTCGAGCAGGAGCGGCTTGCCGAGAGCAAGGGCAAGTTAGGCGGCGGTCGCGAGCCCGTCGTCGGCGATGTACTGGGCGTCGCGCATCGCGCGCGCGACCGCATCCGGTCCGTTGAGCCCGGCGATGCTGCGGCGGATGGGCATCGTTCAGAGGCGCTTGCGCGGCCGCGCCCCGCCTTGAGCGCGAAGGCCACGTAGCACCTTCTCGGGTGTGACCGGAAGCTCATCGATCCGAACGCCAACGGCGTCATAGATCGCGTTCACCACCGCGGGCAGAACGAGTTTGGCGCACATCTCTCCCGGCCCCTTGCCGCCATAGGGCCCGTCCGGCGCTGAGCGCTCCAGCATCGAGATGTGGTGCGGCGCGAGATCCCCCGGCCCCGGCATCAGGTAGCCCAGGAAGTCAACCGGCCGGTGCGACGGATCCGGATAGTAGGGTTCCGTCGTTTCCCAGGCGGCATGGCTCATGCCCATCCACGCGCCACCGCGAAGCTGCTGCTCGACAAGCTTCGGGTTCAGCGCCCTCCCCACCTCGTAGGCCGACTTCATGTCGATCACGGCGACCTCGCCCGTCTTGTCGTCGACCTCCACCTCGACGATCATCGCCGCATGTGCGAAACATGACACCGGCGTCATCTCGCCCCTCTCGGGGTCCACCTCCGAAAGCGGGATCAGGAAGATCCCCCTGCCCGAGACCGTCCGCCCCCTGCCGGAACTGGGCCGCTTGGCACGCCGCCATCGTGGTGATCGAGCGTGAGGGAGCACCGCGAACATGGATGTTGCCGCAGCCGTCCGTCACGAGGTCGGCGGGATCGACCTCGAGCTCCTCCGCGGCCGCCTCGAGCATCACTGCCCTCGCCTCCAGTGCCGCCTGGATCACAGCGTTGCCGACACAGTGCGTGCCGCGCGAGGCGAAGGAGCCCATGCAGTGCGGGCCGGTGTCGCTGTCGGCCGTGTCGACGTAGATATCCTCGACAGGGACGCCGAGCGTTTCGGCGGCAATCTGACGCGTCACCGACTTCATGCCCTGGCCGAGATCGATCGAGGAGAGAGTGACGGTGAACTTGCCGTCGGGATTCGCGTGCACGAGCGCCTGGGATGGATCGCCGCCGAGGTTCATCGCGATCGGATAGTTAACCGCGGCGAAGCCGCGGCCGCGGTGACGCGCCATCAGTGCCTCCTGAAGCCGGAGAGGGAGGAGAAGCGGATCGGGCCCGACCGCGGCGGTACGCCGGGCGCGGGCGGAGCACCCGCTGGCGGTTGCGGCGGAGGCCGCGGCGGAAGCGTCGCAGGGGACGGTGCAGGGCTCGGAGCTGTAAGCGCGGCCATTGGCATGACCGGCTCCTCTCGGCGCGGCGCCGGAACGACGCGCGACGGCTCGCGGCGGTCGGCCGCGCGTCCGTGCCCAGAGGCCGTCTTGCGCGCGTCGCTTCCGCTCGCGACTCCCTCGACCTTGCCCTTCTCGTCGAGCGCCGTGTGCGCCGCAAGCCGGCCGCGCTCCCCGCCTCCGCCGGTGCGCGACGAGGCGGTGCGCGAGCTGTTGCTGTGCTGCACGCCGGCCTTCTCCGGCACCACCTGGCAGCACTCGATCAGCGCGCAATTCTTGGCGACGCACCGGTGGGCCTTCATGTCGCCGTCGCGATAGGCGTTAAGCATTCGCAGGTCGATCGGGTTCATCCCGACCGCCTCCGCCACCTTGTCCATATGCGCCTCGATCGCGAAGTCCACGCCCGTGATTCCGAAGCCGCGCATCGCGGTCGCGGGCATTCGGTTGGTGAAGACGCAATAGACGTCAGCGTAGACGTTCGGGATCGTGTACGGACGCCGAAGGTGCCCGACCGCCTTGATGATCGCGTAAGAAGAAAGCCGCGTGTCGGCACCGCTGTCGAAGTAGCCGATGAAGCGGCGGGCGACGATCCTCCCGTCACGCATCACCCCGTCGGTGATGTACCACCGCTCCGCGCCGCGCGGACCGCCCACCTGCATCTCCTCCTCGCGGTCCCACAAGAACTTGACGGGCCGCCCCGTCACCATCGCGCCGAGCACCGCGAGCGGCTCATGGACGGAGTCCACCTTGCCGCCGAACCCGCTGCCCTCCGTTCCGCAAAGGAAATGCCGGCGGCTCGAGGGAACGCGCAAGAGCTTCGAGGTGGTCGCGAGCGAGAAGAACAGCGCCTGCGTCGAGGTGTAGCAGACGAACCGATCGTTGGTCTCGGGCGCGGCGATGGCGCCGCAGGTCTCGATCGGCGCCACCTCGATCGGCGACATCTGGTAGCGGCCTTCGACCACGAGGTCGGCCCCCTTCAACGCCGCGTCCACGTCGCCGTAGCGGAGCTTCTGGTGGTCGTTCTTCCCGTGATAGATGAACTTGTTGCCCGGATAGATGTCGAGCACCACTGGAGCACCGGGGCGGATCGCCTCCTCGACATCGAGCACGTGCGGCAGAACCTCCCACTCGACGCGTACCTTTGCCGCGGCTTCGCGCGCCGCCGCCTCGCTCTCGGCGATCACCGCCGCCACCGGCTCGCCCTGGTAGCGCACGCGGTCGGTCCCGAGCACCGGCTCGTCATCGGTGCCGAAATCAAGCAGGGAGAGGAGCGTGTTGAGGTTGGGCGGCACGTCACGGTCGGTGAGCACGCGCACCACGCCCGCGCTCCGTTCCGCCTCCGAGGTGTCGATCCGCCGAATCCGCGCAGCGTGATGGGGCGAGCGCGCGCAGCGCATGTGCAACAGCCCCTGGAACAGGTGATCGTCGTAAAAGGGCGAACGCCCCGTCACATGGCCGAGGATGTCCTGACGCCGCGTCGGGCGGCCGATCTCATTCAGCCTGTCGTCGCGCTCGTCGGCGAAGAACTCCTTGCGGAATTCGATCATCGACTCGCTCATCGCCGTCCTCCCCCCTCCGCGACCGAAAGGATCGCCTCGATAATGGGTTCGTAGCCGGTGCAGCGGCAGAGATTGCCCGAGATCGCCTCGACCACCTCGGCACGGCTCGGGCGAGGGTTGCGGTCGAGCAGCGCCTTCGCTGCCATCAGCATGCCGGGCGTGCAATAGCCACATTGCGCGGCGAAATGGTCCATGAATGCCTCCTGGAGCGAATGCAGGCTGGCCCCCGCGAGCCCCGCTGCCGTCTCAATCCGCCGTCCCTCAACCGTCTCTGCGAGCACGAGGCAGGAGAGATGCGGCTCGCCGTCGATCAGCACCGTGCAGGCACTGCAGCCTCCCTGGCCGCAGCCATACTTCGGGGTGAGGTCTCCGACACCGCGGCGCAGAAGGTCGAGCAGGTTCTGGCCGTCCTCGGTGAACGCCGCTTGCGCCGCGCCGTTTAGCGTAAAGGTGACAGGCTTCCTCAGCATCAGCCCCGCCCCATGCTCTCGAGCAGACGACGGAGATGCATGCCGGCGACCTCGCGCCGGTACCTGGAGGAGGCGATCGCACAGCTCGGCGGATCGATCCCCTGCACCGCCACCTGAACCGCGCGCTCGATCGTCGCCGGCTCGAGCGCCTGTCCCTCAAGGGCACGTTCCACCGCAGCCGCCTGCAGCGGAGCCGCCCCCATCGCCCCATAGGCGACACGCGCCCCCCTGATGCGACCGCCCTCGCGCGGAAGATGGGCGGGACCGAGATGATCGACGCACCGCGCGGATGAACGCGCGACACCTTCAGGAACCCGAAGCTGCGCGGATCACGCGGGCGCGGACAGTCGATCTGCGCAACAAGCCCAGCGCGGGAACGGTCACGCAAGAGATCGGCAAGCGGCCGCGCGCCGGATGACCTCGCCATTACCACCCGCGCGCCGAGCGCAAGCGGCGCCACTGCAAGGTCGCCATAGGGGTGGTGCGCAAACAGATTGCCGCCCACCGTGCCCATCACCCGAACCTGCGGCCCGCCGACCTGGTGCGCCGCCTCGTGCAGGAACGCGAGCTCTCGGTTGGCGAGGATCTGTGCCATTGTCACCCCAGCACCGATGCGCACGACATCTCCCGAGGAGACGATCTCGCGCAGCGCGCGGTCGGTGCTCCGAATAAGGCGACGCGGCGCCTCGCCAGCATTGGCAGCACGCATCGCGAGCGTACCGCCGCCGAGATAGAGCGCCTCGCCTGATGCGAGCGCGCGCGCGGCCTCGGCGACCGTCGGATGGGTCTCGACAACGGTGCTCATGTCGCCGCCCCTGTGATGAGATGCTCGCGCAATGCGGCGAAAGGTGCCTCGTAGACCTCTCGGCCGACGAGATCGGCGAGCTCACGCTCGCGTCCTCGAGGCGTGTCTAACCGGCTCTCCCAGTGCCAGAAGGTGCGGTTCCCGTCCGTCACCGGTGCGAGGCGTACATGCGCGACCTAGTTGAGCAGCGGCACCGGCGTCTCAAGGAGGCAGTAGGAGAAGGCCATGTCGGCATCAGACAGCGTCAGCAAAAGCTCCCGTAATTCGGAACCGTCGCGCAGGTGAAACCACCGCACGCAGCCCACCTTGTCGGCGGGCTGACCGCGCTCGATCACGCTGTCGGCGACGATCGGGTGCCAGCGATCATGCCCGTTGAAGTCGCGCAGCACAGCCCACACCTCCTCGACCGGCCAGTCGATCACCGTGCTGCGGATCACTCTCGGCATCGCCTCAGCCCGCCAGCTGCCGCTTCAGGGCGTCGAAGCCCGCCTGGAACACGTTCTGCCCGATCCCGGCGAGCAGCTCCGCCGCCGCCTCCGGCGCGCACTCGAACTCTGCCGTCCATTCCGCGAAGGTGCGATCGCCATCGGTGATCGGCTTGAGGCGGATGGTCGCGACATAGTCCGTCAGCGGCATCGGGCTTTCGAGGATCGCGTAGGTGCAGAACATGTCGTCGTCGGAAAGGCCGAGCAGGCGTTCGCGGATCCTGTCGCCATTCTGGAGGTGGAAGTCGCGCCCGCAGCCCACCCTGTCCGAGGGCTCGCCGTTCTCGATCCGGCTGTCGCGGATCCGTGGATGCCAGCGCGGAAGCGCATTGAAGTCACGGATCCGCTCCCCCACCTTGGCGGCCGGGGCGTCGATCACCGAGGAGACGTAAACGCGCGGCATGGCCTAGCGCTTCCCCTCGCCGCCTTCCGGCTTCGGCCTCGATTTGCGCGCCTCGTTCGCGATCCTCTGCATGTCAGCCGCCTCGCGGATCAGCCCGCCTTGCTTGGCGAGGTTGCCGCCCTCGATGCCGATGTCGGAGAGCAGCCCATCGATCAGCGGCGCCTGCACCCGATAGCGGAGCGCCGAGGTGATCACCTCGTCGGTCGGGCTGCCCCTTCGGCCCTCGCCGCCTCCGTTGAGCCCGTCGAGCTGCATGATCTTGATCTCGCGGATCTTCTCGAGCGGCTTGACGGAGGCGGCGACGATCCCCTCGACATGCTCGAGCAGCTTGCGGCGGAAGAGTGAGGCGCGCGCCATGTCGGTCAGCTCGTTCTCAGCCTCGTTCATCAGCCGCTGCGCCTCCGCCTCGACGGCGCGCCTGACCTTCTCCGCCTCAGCCGCGATCCTGACCTCGGCGGCCGCCTTTTCGGCGAGCAGGAGGTCGATCTTCTGACGGCGTGCGGCCATCTCCGTTTCGCGAACGGTTCGGCTCCGCTCCTCCGCCTCGGCCGCGCGCCCGCGCCTGGTCGGCCTCGATCCTCGCCGCGCTCTCCTCGAGCGACTTCCGCGCGAGCGCGATCGCCTTCTCGAGCTGCACCGTCTCGATGATCCGCTCGCGCTCGATCTCAAGCCAACGGCGCTCCGTCTCGTGGCCGATCCGCACCTCGTCGAGCCCGCGTTCGGAGGCAATGCGCGCCCGCTCGATGTCCTCGCGGCTCTCGATCTCTGCCTCGCGCAGCGCCTGCATGCGGGCGATCTCGAGCTGCTCGAGCGACCGCCTCCGTTCGATCCGTGCCGCCTCGGGCACGCGCGCGCGCTCGACCTCGGCCGTCTCGACCTCGCGCTGCGCCGTGATCTGCGCCTGCCGCACCGAGGCCTCGGCCGCGGCCGCTTCGGCGCGCCGCCCGGCAAGCGCGACGATCCGCGCCTGCTCCGCCTCCTCGACCGCCTTGCGGCGGGCGATCTCCGCCATCTCGAGCTCGCGCTCGCGCGAGATCTCGCGCGCGCGAACGGCCTCCTGCGCCGCAACGCGCGCCTCGTCGAGCGCCTTGTCGCGCGCAATCTCCCGTTCCCGCGTCATCACCTCTGCGGCGATCCGCTCCGCCGCAAGCGCCTTCTCGCGCGCGATCCGGGCGGCCTCGACGGCCTCCTGCGCCGCGATCTCGGCCCCCTCGATGGCCCGCGTGCGTTCGATCTCGAGCTCGCGGATCCGCCTGTCCTCGGCGATCCGCGTCTCGCTGACCGCCGCGGTCTCGGCGATCCTCGGCTTCTCCAAGGCCTCGCGCGCGGCGATCTCCTCTGCCTCGACTGCCTTGCGCTGGACGATCTCGCGGCGCTGGATCTCCTCCTCCTTGGCGATCCACGCCTCGGCAATCGCCCGCTCCTGGACGATGCGCACCTGCTCGATCGCCTCGCGCGCGGTGATCTGCGCCTGCTCGGCATCGGTTTCGCGCGCGGCGCGCTCTCGGGCGAGCTCGGCGCGCTGCTGCGCCCGGCGGAACTCGATCTCCCGCTCCTGCACAAGCCTCGCCTCCTCGCTCTGCCGCTCGATCTCGAGCGCCTCTCGCTCGGCCTCGAGATTGCGTGCGCGGATCGCGATCATCGAGCTCTGTTCGATGTCGTTTCGACGCTTGCGGCGCTCCTCGATGTCGCGGATCAGCGCTGTCAAGCCCTCGGCATCGAAGCGGTTCGACGGGTTGAAGTACTCGAGCGGTGTCTGGTCGATGTCCATGATCGCCACGCTCTCGAGCTCGAGCCCGTTCTTCGCGAGATCCTCCTGCGCGACGTCACGGACGCGGGCGACGTACTTCGCCCGCTGCTCGTGCATCTCGCTCATCGTCATCTCGGCGGCGACGGCCCGGAGAGCGCTCTCGAACTTGCCGGCGAGCAGGGCGTGCAGCCGCTCCGGCTCGAGGGTGCGGCGTCCGAGCGTGGAGGCGGCGGTCGCCACCGCCTCCTTGTCGGGCCGGACGCGGACGTAGAACTCCGCCTGCATGTCGATCCGCGTCCGGTCTTTGCTGATCAGGGCGTCCTGCCGCGTGCGCTCGAGCCTCAGCGGCAGCGTGTTCATGTTCACGGGCGTGATGTCGTGGATGATCGGCCAAACGAAGGCGCCGCCGTCAATCACCACTTTCTGACCGAGGAAGCCGGTGCGGACGAAGGCCACCTCCTTCATCGAGCGCCGGTAGAGATACTGCATCACCCAGTAGATGACCGCGATGACGATGACGGCGACGATGATCCAGAGGATCAGCTCGCCGATGAAGGCTCCGCTCACCATGGCATCATGCTCCGTACTCCTCCGACCGTCTCACCGTCCCCCGCGCAGGCGAAGCCGCGTGAAGGCGCGCGTCTGTTCCGTCAAGGCCCGCTCGGTCGGCAGGCGCTCCATCGACGAGGCACCGTAGAAGCCGTGGCACAGGGCGCTCTTCTCGAGCAGGTAGGCGGCATCCTCAGGCTCGCCCACGGGGCCGCCATGGGCGAGGATCAGCACCTCCGGGTTCACGCGCAGCGCCGCCTCGCCCCAGGCATCGAGCAGCGCGGGGCACTCGAGGGTGAGTGCCGTCTCCGCGCCGATCGTCCCCCCTGTCGTCAGGCCGAAATGGCAGACGATGATGTCGGCGCCTGCGCGCGCCATGGCCTCCGCCTCGCCCGCGTTGAACACATAAGGAGTCGTCAGCAAGTCACGCGCATGCGCCTTGGCGATCATGTCCACCTCGAGGCCTTATGACATGCCCGTCTCCTCGAGGTTGCGTCGGAAACGTCCGTCGATGATGCCGACCGTGGGGAAGATCTGAACGCCCGAGAAGCCGAGGCGCTTGACCTCGTCGAGGAACACATCCATCCGCCGGAACGGATCGGTTCCGTTCACGCCGGCAAGCACCGGCGTGCGCTTCACCACCGGCAGGACCTCAGACGCCATCTCGAGCACGATGGCATTGGCGTCGCCATAGGCGAGCAAGCCGACAAGTGAGCCGCGACCTGCCATGCGGTAGCGGCCGGAGTTGTAGCTCACGATGAGATCGATGCCGCCCGCCTCCTCGCACTTGGCGGACAGCCCCGTGCCGGCGCCGCCGCCGATGATCGCCTCCCCGCGAGCGACCTTCGCACGCAGACGGGCGAGGATCTCCGAGCGCGGGATCATCGCGGCCGCTCCTGCCGGACGCCGCGCCGCAGAGCGGACTCTGCGCCGTGCAGCGCCCGGAAGGCCGAGACGAGGGCAGCGGCGAACTCGGGCGCGTTGATGTGGTAGGGAAGGCGGATGAGCTGCCGCGACGGAGTCTGCTGGACGGTCGCTTCAAGCGATGCGAACAGCGCCTCGCGCGCCGCCCGGTCCTCGAAGGGCTGGCCCGGCGCGTCGAGGGCGGAGACACCGCCTTCCGGGAGGAAGAACCGTACCGGGCCCCCCCATCGCGTTCAGTCGCTCTCCGATCCATCGGCCCATGCGCGCGTTCTCCTCCGGCGTGGTCCGCATCAGCGTGACCTGCGGGTTGTGCTGGTAGAGAAGCCGGCCGGCATAGCGCTCGGGAACCGTCTCGCGCGGCCCGAAGTCCACCATGTCGAGCGCGCCGACGGAGCCGATATACGGCATACGCCTGCGTATGACGGAACCGCAACGATCTTCGGTGGCGGGGAAGATCCCGCCCATCAAGAGATCGGCCACCTCGGTGGTGGTGATGTCGATCACGCCCATCACCTTGCCGCTGTCGATCAGCTTCTCCATCGACTGGCCGCCGATGCCGGTGGCGTGGAACACGAGGCAGTCATAGCCGTCGCCTAGCTGCGCGATGACCTGGCGTACGCAGGGCGTGGTGACGCCGAACATCGAGAGCGCGACCGCGGGCTTCGTCTCCGCCCCCCGCGGCGAAGCAAGCCGAGCCTTGACCATGCCGGCCATCGCGTGCGCGGTGTTGCTCAGAACCTCGCGGGTGATCGCGTTGAGCCCCTGAACGTCAGCTACTGCGTGCATCATCGTGATGTCGGAGGGGCCGACATAGCGGCTGACCTCGCCCGAGGCGACGGTGGAGACGATCAGCTTCGGAATGCCGACGGGCAGCGCGCGCATCGCCGGCGCGACGAGAGCCGTGCCGCCCGAGCCGCCGGCGGAGATGATTCCGGCGATCCCCTCCTGGCGCACGATCCAGCGCGCGAACGCCTCCGTCATCGCCGCAACCGACGCACCGCGATCGCCCGTGACCCAGCGGAGGCGCCGCGCGGATGGAAGGCCGCGACCAGATGCGCCGGCACGTCAGCCCCCGAATGCCGCCCGCTTGTGGAGAGATCGACCAGACGTACCGAAAGCCTCGCCTCGCGCAGGAGGTCGCGCAGGAAGCCGAGTTCCTCGCCCTTGGTGTCGCAGGTGCCGGCAACCAGAACCACACGTTCTCCCGGGCTCGCGAGCGGACGAAGCTCGGCGTGCGCCGTCGTGCCCGGCCCGGGTGATTGCGCCGTCAACACCCGGGCCATGCGCTCGAGCTGCTCTACCTAAACGGGCTGCGACCATCGCGTCGGCCGAACCGGGTTGGAAAGGAAGATCTTCGCCAGTTTCGGCCCGGCCTCGGCCTGCGCCGGGGCAGCGTCCGCGGCCGCGGGCGCTGCGTCCTCCTCGTGGCCGTGGCGTCCAACCCCGAGCAGGCGCTGCTGCAGCTCGACATCCGCCGCAAGTTTGCGCGCCGGCCCGATCCGGTTGATCCGCCCGTTCACCATCACCGCGACGCGGTCGGCGATCGCGCAGGCAACGCCGATGTTCTGCTCGATCAGCAGAACCTCGAGGTCTCCCTCCTCAGCGAGGCGCGCGAGCAACGCTTCGACCTGCTCGACGATCACAGGGACGAGCCCCTCCGTCGGCTCGTCCATCACGAGCAGGCGTCGGTTCTGAAGCAGAGCGCGCGAGATCGCGAGCATCCGCTGCTCGCCGCCCGAGAGCTGGCCCCCGCCATTGTTGCGCCGCTCGGCAAGGCGGGGAAGGTGGCGTAGATGCGCTCGACCGTCCACGCCCCGCCTGGGCGCACAACGAGGCGAAGATGCTCATCGACGGTGAGCGACCGCCAGAGCCGCCGCCCCTGCGGAACATGCCCCACACCGAGCCGAGCGATCTCGGAGGTCGAGCGCCCGACGAGCGACTGCCCGGCAAAACGGATCGTTCCCGATGCGACCGGAACGAACCCCATGATGGCCTTGCACAGCGTCGTCTTGCCCATCCCGTTTCGGCCAACGACAGCGAGAACGCAGCCCTCGAGCACGAGATCCACACCCTGAAGCGCGTGGCTTGCACCGTAGAACACGTTGAGGCCGCGGATCTCGAGGGCAGGCGCGCGGGAGCGTTCAGCCATGCGCCCCTCCGAGATAGAGCGCCTGAACCTCCGAGTCGTTCTCGATCTCGGCCGGCGTCCCTTCCTTGAACACGCGGCCGTTGTGCATCATCGACACGCTCTCGGCGACGCGCAGCGCGACATCCATGTCGTGCTCGATGATGATGAACCCGATATGACGCGGCAGGTTCGTCAGGATCTCGATGAGCTCGCGTCGCTCGGTCGGTGACAGCCCGGCGGCAGGTTCATCGAAGAGAATGAACCGCGGAGCTCCGGCAAGCGCGAGAGCGATCTCGAGCTGGCGCTGCTGTCCGTAGAAGAGTTCCGAGACGAGCCGGCCGCGCGCGCGCGTCAGATGCACGGCCTCGATCAGCTCGTCCGTCCGCGCGAGAAGCGGGTCGCCACGGCGCGGCCGCAACAGCGAGAACCTCCAGCGCGAGACCCCTCGGCAGGCGAGATCTACATTGTCGGCGACCGTGAGGCCCCCGAACAGGAGTGAGATCTGGTAGGTGCGGCGCAGCCCGCGCCGGATCCGCTCGTGCGGGGGGAAGCGGGTCACGTCCTCGCCGAACAGTCTGATTGTGCCCGAGTTCGGAAGGATGTCCCCGGTGATGCAGTTGAACAGCGTCGTCTTGCCCGCACCGTTCGAGCCGAGCACGGCGCAGCGCTCGCCAGGGCGGACCGTCATCGTCACGTCGGCGATCGCAGCAAGCGCGCCGAACATCCGTGTCACGCCGCGCAGATCGAGCGCGTTCCCGCTGCTGACCGAGCCGAGCCGAGCGGCGGTGTCCGGCCCAGCTTCGATCATCGCGGCTGCCCAGTGAGCGGGTCAGTGCGTTCGCGCATCTTTCGCCGCGCCCTTTCCCACAGCCCGAGCACCCCATCCGGTCAGAAATACACGACCGCAAGGAAGCCCAAGCCCACGAGCAGCTTGAAGCGATCGGGAGCGAGGCCGAAGGTCGTCAGCACATCGGGGGCGAAGGAACTGAGCAGCACATAGATGAAGGCGCCGATGAATTGGCCGATCGGGTGGCGCATCCCGCCCACCACGGCGATCACGAGAATGTCGATGACCGCCGGGATGCCGGCCGTTCCAGGTGCGATCTGGGCGTTCTGCCAGACGAGCAGGATTCCGCCGAAGGAGGCGATCACGGCAGCGAAACTGTAGGCGAGGATCCGGTGCCAGACGACGTTGTAGCCGAGCGCCGCCATGCGGCGGGCGTTGTCGCGCACGCCCTGGAGCGCAAGCCCGAACGGCGCGCGCGAGACATAGACCACCGCGGCGTAGGCAAGCGCGGCACAGCCGAGGCTCAGATAGTAGAAGGGGATTGGCTGGCGCCAGTCGATCCCGAACAGGCGCGGTGGAACCACCAGGCTGAAGCCAGAGTACCCGTTGAAAGATCGTGTAGTTCTGCCGCGTGAAATAGAAGAAGGCGGCCGCGATCGCGAGCGTGATCATGATTGTGTAGATGCCCTCGGTGCGCACCGCGAGCGCGCCGACGAGCGTTCCGAACAGGGTCGCGACGACGATCGCAGCCGGAACGGTGATCCACCACGCAAGGCCGAGGCTCACCTGCTCCGTGCCCGAGGGCCCAAGGATCGCGACCATGTAGCCGGCAAGCCCCGCGACAGTCATCTGGATCAGGCTCACCATGCCGCCATAGCCCGCGAGGGACATCAGAGACGGGGCAATCATGCCGAGGATGAAGGTCCAGCCGAACACCTGGAACAGGACGAAATTGTTGGCGAATGTCGGCATCAGCAGGAGCAGCGCCGCAACCGCCCAGATCGCGGCAGGGATGCGGCCGAGCGCGCCGAACGGCATCTCGCTCGCAGCCGTCCGCGCCTCTCCGGCCACCGCCATCAGCCTTTCCGCCCAAGCAGGCCCTGCGGCCGGAACGCGAGCACCGCCGCCATGATGAGCAAGGTGAACACGACCGAGTAGGTCGGGGCGTAGACCACGCCGAGCTGCTCGGCGAGCCCGATGATCAGGGCGCCGAGCGCCGCCCCGGGGGACGACCCCATCCCGCCCACGATCACCACCACGAGGCTCGCGAGCAGGAACCGCGTGTCCTCGCCCGGGGCGAGCGACTGGAAGGTGCCGCCGATGATTCCCGCGATCCCAGCAAGTCCCGCGCCGAAGGCGAAGACAAGAACGAACATAGCCTGGATCGGCAGGCCGGAGGCGGCGAGCATATCGCGGTCATCCACCCCAGCGCGGATCAGCATGCCGATGCGCGTGCGGGTCATCACACGCCACATCGCCACACCAACCACGATGGCGGCGATCAGGATCCAGATCCGAACACGCGGATAGCGGAGATAGACGGCCGTGCCGTCGGAGCGAATCGCCGTCACGAGCGGCAGATCGATCGGCCCCGCGAGGAAGTCGGGCGTGAGGATCTGGTAGGACTTGCCGCCCCAGATCCACAGCAGGATGTCGGCGATCACGATCGAGAGGCCGATCGTGACTAGCGTCTGCCGCAGCTCCTCGCCCTCCATCCGGCGGAACACGAGATGCTGCAGCACCACGCCGAGCAGCGCAACGAGCACGACCACGACCGGGAAGGCGAGCAGCCACGCCCCCGTCCTGTCGGCGATCTCGAAGCCGAGATAGCCGCCGAGCAGATAGAGCGAGCCGTGCGCGAGATTGACGTTGCGCATCAGCCCGAAGATCAGCGTGAAGCCGCTTGCGACCAGGAAGTAGAGGGCGCCGAGCGTGATGCCCGAGAGCAGCGCGCTCAGGAACACCCGTTTCGGGCCCATCACGGCCGTCACGCCCGGCGGCCAGGGTGCGAAGATGAGCCAGAGCACGAACGCCAGGAGGATCGCGACGACGAGCACGACCACCGGGTTGGCGCGCGCGAGAGCGGTCACACGAGCCTCGGCGCGGCGGCAGGCAGCCGCGGTCGAACGAACAGCTTTGTCACCCTGCCTCCGCCGTTCCCGTCGCTGCTCTCGGGTTGCGAGTTCGCGCGGCGGCGGACAAGATCATGTGCCTTGCCCGCTCGCCGCGCGCCCGCCGTGGGTCAGCGGCGCGTCCTCAGCCGTGCGCAGTCGGGCGTGTCGCGCGAGGGTAGGCCGAGCGCCCGGAACTCCTCCACCGGCAGCCCGAGCGTCTGCGACACGTTGTCCACGCCCTTGACCATCCGGTTGTCGAGTGTGCCGTCAGGCCGCGCTGTCACCTCGTTGACGAACACCGGCCCCATCGCCTGGCGCGTCTCGTCGAGCTTGATCTTGCCGAGCGGCGTGTCAAGCTCGAGCGTCGCAAGCGCCTGCTGGAACGCCCTCTGCCCGCCTGAGAGATCGCCATTGCCCTTCTTCAGCGCCTCGACCGCCGCGAGCGTGCTGAGGTAGTAGCCGGTCGCGAAGATCGTCGGCGAGGGGAAGCGCTGCCCCTCCGGATAGGCGGCGCGGTAGCGCTGCACGAACTCCTGCCACGCCGGATCGGGGTTCTCGTCCGACTTCATCCCGGAGGTCGGCGTGCCGATCAGCGCCTCGCGCGCGCGCCCGCGCGAGGTCAGAACGGTCTGGTCTGCCATGATCGTGCCGCCGATGAAGTTCATCTTCGACCCGGCCTGAGCGTACTGGTTGAGGAAGTTGATCGCATCCGTGCCGCCGAGGCCGAGATAGATGGCGTCGACGTCGTCGGGGAGCTGCGCGATCACGGCAGCGAAATCGGCCGAGCCGAGCGGCACCCAGAAGCGGCGCACGATGTCGCCGCCGTTGCGGCAGACGTCGATCGCAAAGCCCATGAAGTTGGTGTGGCCGAACGAGTAGTCGGCCGCGACGGTGGAGATCCGGCGCCAGCCCTTGGTGCGGACCACGTATTCGCCCAAGCCCGCGCCCCACTGCGGCCCGTGCGTGTGGAACCGGAAGAAGTTCGGCGCCGGATCGACCCAGGTCGCCTCAAGCGCGCCGGAGGCGCCGTTGATGAAGGTCCTGTCGGGAACCGTCTTGGCGTAGTCGCGGATCGCGATCCCCTCGGAGCCGGAGAGCGGGCCGATCACGAAGTCGACCCGGTCCTGCTCGATCAGCTTGCGTGCCTGGCGCACGGCGGTGTCGGGGCGGGTGTCAGTCGGCGCGATGATGGTCTCGATCCGCCGGCCCGCGATCGTGTTGTTGACGGTCCGCAGCGCGAGCTCGATGCCGCGAATGCCGTCCCTGCCGCCTTCCGCGAACGCGCCCTCGAGGGCGACGAGGATGCCGATCTGAATAGGTTCCTGCTGCGCCGAGGCCGCCCCGGGCACGGCAAGAGCCATCGCGACCGCGGCCGCAGCCGCGAGGAATCACCTTCTCATCCGTTTCTCCCCATGTCTCCCATCCCTCCCCTTCGGAAGGGCGCGCGCGGCTGTCTTCGCCGCCTCGCGCGTGGAGCCGAGTGGAGTCCTTCAGCCGCTGTAGACATGAGGCGCTCGGCACGACGAGCCTCTGAGGCAGCTCCGGCCGCGAGCGCCGCCCGTCATTCTTCCGCGTCGCCCCCGCACCGGTCTAGGACCAAGGAGGCGACGGAGACGGGCTTGCGCATGAACCTCGAACGTCTCGGCAAGTACGAGATCATCACGGCCATCGGCAAGGGTGCGGCGGGCACGGTGTGGCGCGCGCGACCCGGTGATCGACCGGATCGTCGCGATCAAGACCGTCACGCTCGACGCGCACGATGCCGAGGCGCAGGAGGAGATCGCCCGGTTCAAGCGCGAGGCCCAGGCCGCGGGCAGGCTCTCGCACCCGAACATCGTCGCGGTCTACGACTACGGCGAAGAGGGCGATCTCGCCTACATCGTGATGGAGCATGTCGACGGCGGATCGTTGGAGACACGCCTCGATGCCGGCGAGCGGCTGCCGCTGCCGCAGGTCGCTCGGGTGATGGACGAGCTCCTCGCCGCGCTTGGGCATGCGCACGAGAAGGGCGTGGTTTACCGCGACATCAAGCCTGCCAACATGATGCTCACCGGGAGCGGGCAGGTGAAGGTCGCCGATTTCGGCATCGCCCGGATCGAGAGTTCGACGATGACGTAGGCGGGAACGGTGCTCGGAACGCCCGCCTCATGTCGCCCGAGCAGTTCCGCGGCGAGCCGGCGGACGCGCGCACCGACCTCTATTCCGCCGGCGTCGTGCTCTATCAGTCGCTCACCGGCGACAAGCCCTTCGAGGGCAACCTCACCGCGATCATGCACAAGGTGCTGAATGTCGAGCCGCCGCGGCCGTCCGAGATCGCGGGCTCGGTTCCGCCCGTTTTCGACGCGGTGGTGCGAAAGGCGATGGCGAAGCGTCCCGCCGAACGATTCCAGACCGCGGCAGCGTTCCGCGAGGCGATTGCCGAAGCGATGCACGAGGCGGAGGCCTCCGACCCGCTGCTTGGCCTGCTCGGCGGGGCTGACACCGAAGTGACCGTCGTTGCCAGCGCGCCGTCCGACCGCCCCGCCGTTTCGGTCCCCGTCCGGTCTGGGACGCAGCCGCCCGTCACGAAGAAGGGGCTTCCCTTCGGCCTTGTGGCGGGGGGCGCGGGCGCCGTGGTCGCGGCGGGCGTTGCCGCCTTCCTCCTGTTTGGGCGCGGCACCGACGCTCCCACGCCTGAGCCGGCGGCGCCGCAGGCAACGGCCCAGGCAACGCTTCCGGCCGCGACGACGCCGAGCCCGCCGCCCCCCGTCGCCCTCGCCACGCCCCCGCCCGTCACGCCCGCTGCGCCGGGGCCCGTCGCCAGCAGCCGCTCGCCCTCGCCGGCCGAACCCGTTCCGGCCTGGCCCCCGGGCGGCGAGGGCGCGGTCGGCGCACGCGGCGGCGCAACGGTGGCGGCAAGGCCGTGCCCGGTCATCATGCTCGAGGGCGGAACGGCCTCCGGAGCCGCCGCCGGCCTCGGCGGAGCGCCTGCCGCCGGTGCAGTGAAAGGATCGCGCTGTTCTGGCACGGGTGGCGGCGGCGCCTCGGGCGCCGGGCTCGACGGCCCGGGCAGGTCGAGATCCCTGTCGTCCGGGATCGTGTTCCGCACCACGGGCGGCGGAGCGAAGGCATCCGAGACGGCAGGGAGATGATCCGGCCGGCTTCCTCCCGCCGTTCAGGAGCGGTCGGAGAGCCGGTCGCCGCGCTCGATGTCGGAGAGCGGGTCGAAATCCGCCGGGATCACGGGGGCGGCCGGAGCGGGGCCGCCGCCAAGACCGGCGAAGGGGTCGGTCGCGACCGGCCGTGCCAGTGGTTCGTCCGCGAACGGGTCACGCCCGAACGGATCGTTCTCGAACGGCGCCGGTGCGGGCTTCGGGAGAGCGAAGGGATCGTCGTCGAACGGGTTCGCGGCACCGAGGCCAGGGGCGCTGGCCTCGCGCTCCTCGAGCCGCACCTCGATCTCGTACTCGCCGAGGGTGAGCCGGCTGCCGTCGCGCAGCGGCGCGGAGGCGCCGCGGCCGATCGGCTCTCGGGCGCGGTCAAGGAACGTGCCGTTGGTGGAAAGGTCGGTCACGATCCAGCGGCCCGAGCGGAAGGCGATGGTGCAGTGACGCTTGGAGAGATGCCGGTTCGGATCGACGAGAACCCAGTCATTATCCTCACCGCGGCCGATCGAGGGCTTGCCCCCCGTCACGCGCCGTGTGGCCGGCACGGCGGCGTCGAGGCAGCGGACGATGGAGAGAACGAGGTCCGTCACCGCCTCACCCGCCGATCAGGACCGTCGGCGCCCCGGGGATGACGATCATTCCGCCATGCGCACAATTATCGAGCACCCGCGCGGCAGGGAGGTTCATGATCATCACCGTGGCCGACTCGCGCACGATCACGTCCGGCCGCCCTACACAGGCGCAGAGATCGGTCACGCGCGCCGCCGGCAGGGCCATGATCAGAATCGTCGGCGCTCCGGGCGGCAGGATCGGCCCACCGACATGCGGCACCGGCCCGGAGGACATCGGGCAGAGATGCATATCGGTGATGCGCGCGGCGGGGAACATGGGGCTGCCTCCTCAGGCTGGGGCGATCCGGCCCGCACCGCCGGCGGCGATGTCGAGCCCGCTGTCGAGGAAGCGCCGCAGCGTCGCCTCCGCCTTCTCCGGCTCGCGCCGGACGGCAGCGAGCGAGACCGCACCGGCGACCGCGACACCAGTAAGATGCTCTGCTGGCGGAACGACCGGCTGGCCGGCCGGGGCCATGCTGCCGCCCGACCAGAAGGCGGCGACCGCGGCCCAGGCCTCGGGGCTGCGGAAGCCCGCGCCTTCGGCCTTCGCCATGGCGGCGCGACGATGCTCCTCGTCAGGCTTACGCACCCACGCCTCGGCGGCGGCCAATGCCTCGGCATCGGGCGGTGGCGGCTCAGGGGCGGTCGCTCGTGCGCACATGCAGGCCCACCACACCGCCTCGCGCTTCGGCAGGGCGTGGGCGAGGAAGCGCGCGGCATCGGCCAGCATGCCGGCCTCGATCAGCCGCCGCAGCGCCGCCGCCGAATCCGAGGCGCCGCCTGCCAGAGCCGCCGCCTCCGGCGCGAGATCGGCACGCTCCAGAACCGTCCGCGGAGCAGCGGAGGCGAGCTTCACGGGCGGCCGCTCCGGCGTCATGCACGCCTCAATTGATCATGATGATGCCGCCCTTCAGCATCATCATCCCGTCGCCGCTCACCTTCGTCATCAGGCCCTTGGCCTCGAGCATGACGGTGCCTTCGATCTTGATCATCATGCCCTTGATGGTTACGCCCATCTGGTCGATCTTGACCGAGCTGGTGCCCACCTTGAACTCGATCGACTGCATCGCCTCGCTGTCGATCTTGCCGAGGTTGACCTTCGTCGAGAGGTTGCCCATCGACACCTTGACCGACATGTTCCCCATGCCGACCTTGGTGTCGAACTTGCCCTTGCTGATCTCGACCTTGTGGTTGCCCTGCTGCACCGTCAGGTCATAGTCGCCTTTGACATCATATTTCTGTTTGCCTTCGATCAGCAGCGTGCGATTCGCCTTGATCGTCACCTTCTCGTTGTTCTTGACAAGGCGCTCGTAGTCCTTCTGTGCCTGGAACGTTACCTTCTCCGACCCTGCCTTGTGCTCGAACAGAAGCGCGTTGTAGTCGGAGCTTCCCCCGCCCGTCGAGGACCTGGTCACGATCCCCGTCTGCGTCTTGTTCTCGGGAAGCGCGACGGGCACCTTGTTCTCGTTGTTGTGCAGGCAGCCGAGCACCACCGGGTGATCGGGGTCGTCGTCTAGGAAGCCGACGATCACCTCCATGCCGATCCGCGGCAGCGCCATGATCCCGAAGCCGCTGCCGGCCCAGGCCTGGGAGAGCCGCATCCAGCACGAGGCGTTTTCGTCGCCTTCGCCGAGACGGTCCCACAGGAACTGGACCTTCACCCTGCCATACTCGTCGACATGGATCTCCTCTCCCTTCGGCCCGACGACCCTGCCGAGCATCAGGTTCGGGAGCTTCGGCCGTTCGGGAACGGGCCGCATCCGATAGGTCGTGCCGGCCGGGAAGGCGCTCACCGTGGTGCGACAGACGGGAATGGCGCGCGCATTGAGATGGATCTCATCCGCCATCGTTCGGCTCAGCCGCTCGATCAGGTAGGGCGTTCCGCTTGAGGCTTGGGCGTTGTCGAGGATCTCGATCGGCACGCCGAGCATCGGCGCGTGGGAATCCGTCGCGATTCGAGCCGTGTCGCTTCCGACTCGAGCGCCTCGACGAGGTGTGTCGCGAGCGGCTCGCCGTCGCTGCGGGCCGCCGGGCTGTCGCCCTTTCCCTTTGTGGGGAAGCGCCCGGGCCAGACGAAGATCTCGAACTTGTCGGCGAGCGGCAGGCCGAGCAGCGAGGATTTCTCTGTCGTCAGATCGGTCGAGATCGCTCGGAACTCTGAGTCGCTGACCGCAACCTTGCCGGGCTTCCAGACGTGGGTCTCTCGAAGGCTGTCGAAGCTGTTGCGCACCTGCGACGCCTCGCGCGGCGGCAGCTTCAAGGGCTGGGCGCCCGAGGCCCTCAGACCGTCATTGTGGTTGGTGATGATCGGCGTATGCGTCTCGGCGGTCGAGGCCACCCACCACACGAGGCCCTCCTCGGCCATCAGCCGGCAGGCGAAGGCGTAGTCGGTCTCGTTGTACTGGAGCACGTAGGTGCGCGGCGCGAGGCTGCCCCGGAGCAAGAACTTGTCGTCGGTGAAGCCGGCGTCGCCGAACAGCGTCTCGAGAATCTCCTGGACGGTGCGGTTCTGGAAGACGCGGCAGTCGGTCGTATGGTCGAGGAACCAGAACCACGGAACGATCCGGCAGGAGATCCGGCGATAGGCCATGCCGTAGTTGCCGCCGAGATAGTCCCCGAGCGAAAGCCGCACCACGTGGCCGTTGATGAAGGCCCGATCGGGCGTGCCCTTGCCGAGTTCGAGGCCGAGCTTCTTGCCGAGCAGCTCGGCGGGTTTCAGCTCCGTCTGGTCGGTCAGGAAATCGATGTCGTAGGAGAACAGACCGCAGAGCGATTCGCTGCCGGTGACGCGCTCGGGGATGAGCGAGTCGGGCGGAAAGGGCCCGGACGAGAGGCCCATCGTCCGTTTCTCGGTCTGGATGATCGGCAGCATCGGCCCGCGCATCCTCCTCCGCGGAGACTACCTCGGGGAAGTCAGCCCCGTCACGCGCCCGGGTGGCGCACACGCGCGGCATCGGGCATCGTCGCGTCCATGCGCCATTCCGTTCCCGTCCTCCTCGCCCTGCTGGTAGCCGGCGTTGCCGCTGCACAATCTGCTCGCCCGCAGGCGGACGCACAGGCACAGCCGCGAGCCGCGGCGCAGCAGACGCAGCCCGCGCCCCCTTCTCCGGCCGCACCGCCGGCACAGTCACCCCCCCTGGAGGCCGCAGCTGTCGAGGGGTTCCGCTCCGCACGCTTCGGCATGACGGAGGCGGAGGTGCGTGCCGCCATAAGGCGCGATTTTCCGCAGGCAGCGGAACGGATCGTCTCCGAACAGACACCGGTTGAGCGCACGCAGGTGCTGACCGTCACGGTGCCGAACCTGATCCCCGACACCGGCACGGCGCGCGTGTCCTACACGCTCGGGCACCAGACGAAGCGGCTGATCCAGGTCACCATCCTCTGGGGCCCTCCCGCCGACCCGACGGTCCGGCAGGACGCGCTGATCAACGCGGCGGAGGCGCTGAGGAAGCACTTCGCCGCCCTTGCGTGGCGCGCAGGGTCGGTCGCAGGCGGGGTTCTGCTCGCGGACGGCTCAACGCTCATCTTCCGCGGCCTCGACGAGCAGGGGCGGATGGTGCAGCTGCAGCTCCTGCCGGCCGCTCCGCCCGCGAACGCGGCGCCGACGGCGCCGCGCCCCTTCGGCCTCCGCCTCGCCTACGTGGCCGATCCGCTGAACCCCGACGTGTTCCGCCTCCAGCGCGGCCAGTTCTGAGCCTCAGGCCCGGCGCCACGCCTCGGTTCGGTGCGCGAGCGCACGATCCGCCGCGAGATGCAGGCCCTTCACGGCGGCCGACGTCGCAAGGATCGTCATCGCCATCGCCGCCGCGGCCGAGGCCTGGCCCGCCTCGTCCATCTGCACGAGAGCGACCGCCGCAGGCTTGATGTCGGGAGCGTAGAGGAACACCACGGCCGAGACCGTGGTCATCGTGTTGACGAAGAGATAGATCGCGACGTCGAGCAGCACGGGCAGGGAGATCGGCAGGGTCACCGCCAGGAAGGTCCGCCACAGCGGCACCTTCAGGCTCGCGGCCACGCTCTCGAACTCGGGGTCGAGCTGCTTCAGCGCCGTTACGGAGGCGAGATGCCCGACCGTGTAGAAGTGCACGAGAGAGTTGAGGACAAGGATCGCGAGCGTGCCGTAGAGGAACCCGAGCGGGTTTTCGGGAGCGTTGAAGAAGAGGATGTAGGCGATTCCGAGCACGAGCCCGGGCACGGCAAGCGGAACGGTGGCCGCGAAGCGGACGAGGCCCACAAGCGCCGGCAGACGCTTCGCCCGTTCCATCCCGTAGGCGAAAACGAAGACGAGCGGCGCGCCGATCGCCGCCGTCCAAGCCGCCATGCGCACGCTGGTCCACCAACTTCCCCAGCCGGCGCTGTCGAACCGGGCGAAGTCGTAATTGGCAAGCGTGAGCGAAAGGTTCCAAGGCCAGAAGGTGATCAGGCTTCCCCAGGCGGCGACCCCGATCAGCCCCACCATGAGAAGCGAGAGGATGGTGCAGAAGATAAGCAGCGGGAGGTCACGCCCCGGCCGCGGCTTCGGCACATAGGGCACCGCACGGGCCGAGACGGTGGCGGTCTGCCGACGCTGCGCCCACTGGTCGGCCGCGAAGGCGAGCACGGCGGGGGCGAGCAGCACCATGCCGACCACGGCCCCCATCTGGAAGTTCTGCTGCCCGACCACCTGCTTGTAGACATCGGTTGCAAGCACGTTGAACGAGCCGCCGATCACCTTCGGGATGCCGAAATCGGTGATCACGAGCGTGAACACCACGAACCCGGCCGAGACCATGCCGTAGCGCGCCGCCGGCAGGGTGACGGTTCGGAGCACGCGGATCCGCGAGGCCCTCAGCGCCTCGGCCGCTTCGTACAGGCGCGCATCTACCCCCGAGAGAGCGGTCGCGAGAATCAGCACCGCCGGGGGAAAGCAGTAGAACACCTGCGAGACGATGATCCCGGCGGGCCCGTAGATCGTCCCACCCATCAGGAGCGGCTTGAGCATGCCCTGGTTGCCGAAGAGGTAGATCAGCGCAAGCGCCGGCAGAAGCGACGGGGCGAGGATCGGGATCAGGGCGATGGCGCGGAACAGGGCTTTGAGCGGGATCGCGCTTCGCGTGAGCGCATAGGCGTAGCCGAAAGCGAGCGGCAGCACGATCGCCGTCGAGACGGCGGCGACCCAGAGGCTGTTCCAAAGCGAGCCAATCAGGGCCGGCGTTTCGAAGTAGCGAAGATAGTTCGCAAGACCTACGAAGCCGCCCCGGTCGTCCTGGAAGCTTTTGAGCAGCAGGGCGCCGAGCGGGGCGGCAAGCGCCAGTGCGAGGAACAGCCCCGCGAGCAGCACGATGCCGGCGAGCAGGTGGTCGTCGGCCGAGGGCTGCGGCCGGACCCGGACCGGTGCCTCGAGCGTTCCCGCCAAAGGCAGCATCGTGGTCAGGCTTCGCCCGGGCGGGGGAAGAGCAGCACCCGATCCGGCGACAGCACGACCGTGAGCGACCCGCCGGGCTCGGGCGCGAGCGAACGCAACGCCGTATCGGGCAGCTCTGCCGTCAGCGGCAGGCCGGCCGCCTCGAGGGGGATTCGCGTGATCGAGCCGAGATACTCGAGGCCGCGGACGGTGGCAGCAAGGCGCGTCCCCGCAAGTCCCGGACGGTCAAGCTGCACGTCTTCCGGCCGGATGCAGACCTGCACCGCCGCTCCGGAGGGGAAGCGCGCAGCGGCCTCCGCCGCGAGCCGAACCGCGCCGATCGCGACCGTCGAGGAGTCGACCACCGTTCCGGGCAGGCTGTTCATCCGCCCGACGAAGCCCGCGACGAACAGGCTCTCCGGCCGCCGGTAGACCGCATCAGGCGTGCCGACCTGCTCGATACGGCCGCGGTTCATCACCACGATCCTGTCGGCGATCGAGAGTGCTTCCTCCTGGTCGTGCGTGACCATCACCGTGGTGATGCCGAGGCGACGCTGCAGCGCCTTGATCTCGGCGCGGAGGTGGACACGCACGAGCGCATCGAGCGCGGAGAGCGGCTCGTCGAGCAGAAGCAGGCCGGGGCTGATCGCAAGCGCCCGCGCGAGCGCGACGCGCTGCTGCTGCCCTCCCGAGAGCTGCGCCGGATACTTCCACCACTGGTCGGCAAGACCCACAAGCGACAGGAGCTCGCGCGCCCGGTTCTCCACAAAAGCCCGGCTCTTTCCCTGTGCGGCGAGGCCATAGCCGACATTGGCGAGCACGGTCATGTTGGGGAAGAGGGCGTAGGACTGGAACACGATCCCGAAATCCCGGCGCGATGGCGGCAGCGCCGAGATGTCGCGCCCGTCCTGGACGATCGTTCCCTCGTCCTGCGGCTCGAGCCCGGCGATGGCACGCAGGAGCGTCGTCTTGCCGCAGCCCGAAGGCCCGAGGAAGCAGACGAACTCGCCGCGCCGGATCGTGAGCGAAATGTCGTCGAGAGCGGTGAAGGTGCCGAACCGTTTCGTGAGGCGCCGAATGGCGAGATAGGAGTCATCGGCGGAGGCTTCAGGGCGCGAAACGCTCACCGAAGCGCCCGCCTTCGCCGATGCCTCCGCGGATGCGTCCATGGCCGCGTCACGCGCCCCGGAGTCGTTGCCGCACCTCAGTTCCGCGGTGCCGACTTGGCGTCGAACCGACGCGCCCACTCGGCGAGGATGTGGTCACGGTTCGCCGCCACAGTAGCGAAATCGACCTTGGCAAGGCGCTCGGCGAACTCGGGCGGATAGCCCTGCACCGACGGCGTCACGCCCGGAAGGCCGAGCAGCGCGTAGTAGCGACCGTAGAGCTCCATCGCGGGGCGGCTCACCGCGAAGTCCATCAGCCTCTTCGCCATCGCCTCCTGGCGCGTGCCGCGCAGAATGGCCGCCCCCTCGAGGTCGAAACCCACACCGTCGGTAGGCACGATGATCTCGATCGGCGCTCCCTGGTTCTTCAGCGTCACCGCTCGCATGTCGAAGGAGAGGCCGATCGCGTATTCGCCGCGCGCGGCGTTGTTGCAGGGTGCCGAGCCGCTGTGGGTGTAGACGGCGATGTTCTCGTGCAGGCGGGTCATGAAGGCCCAGGCCTGCTCCTCTCCCTGCGTGCCGAGCCAGCCGGCGACGGTGAGCAGGCCGGTGCCGGAGGAGGCCGGGTTCGGCATCGCGATCAGCCCGCGATAGACAGGGTTCAGCAGGTCGGCCCAGGTGCGCGGGGTGGGCAGGTTGCGCTGCCGCGCCACCACGGTGTTGAAGCACACGGCAGAAACGAATGCGTCCAAGCCCACCCAGGTCATCGGCGAGCGGTCGGACCGGAACTGCGGCCTCAGCGCCTCGGCGCCCGCGGGGGTGTAGGGAAGGAGCATGTCATCCGCCTCGAGACGCTTGAGGCTGAAGACGGAGAGGCCCCAGATCGCATCCGCGCGCGGGTTGTCCTTCTCGGCGAGCAAGCGGGTCGTGATCACGCCTGTGCTGTCGCGCACCCAGACGATCTCGAGCCCGGGGATCGCCGCCTCCGCCGCCTGCTTGAACACGGGAAGCTGCTCGTTCTCAAGCGCGGTGTAGACGGTAAGCCGCGTGCGCTGGCCGGAGGCGTCGGCGGCCAGCATGACGAGCGCGAGCGTTGCGGCGGCAAGAAGCGTGCGACGAAGCATGGCTGACCCCCGGGGTGGTGTGGACGTGGCGCCCGGAGCGGACGCCGCCCCCCACTCTCTCTCACCGATCGCGACAGGTGCGTGACGATTACGTTTCAAAAAGATGACGTTCGCAGCCTCAGGGCTGCTCGCCGCGGAGCAGCCGGGCCGAGAGCGCATCCACCGCGGCGGGAAGATCGGCGATGCTGTCGATCACAAGGTGTGCGCCTGCCGCTTCGAGCTCGGCCGTGGCACGCGCGCGCAGGGCCGAGCGCTCCTGCGGCCCGAGCGCGGCAAGTTCCGCGGCCGACAGGCCCGCGGCGTTCCCTGTCAGAGCGACGCCGACGGTCCAGCTCCCGGCAGCAAGCCCCTCGGCGATCCCCGGCGCGGTGTCATCAACCTTCACCACCGCCGCGGCAGGCCACACGCCGAGATCGGCGAAGCAGCGATACATCATCAGCGGTGTCGGCCGCCCGGCGGCGAGATCGCCGGCGCAGACGAGCGTGTCCGGCACATAGCCGGCGGCCGCAGCGAGCGGCGCGAGCACCTCCATGATCGGCCGCGTGTAGCCTGTGGTGCTGCCGATGCGGATCCCCCTCGCCCGCAGCGCCGCCACCGCCTCGACGGTGCCCGGGATGAGATCGGCGTGATCGCGCACCGCGGCGACCGTCATCGGCTCGAACACGGCGAAGATCGCATCCGCATCCGCGCGGGAGAAGTCCCGCCCGTGCCGCTCGCGCCAGGTGGCGGCAACGGCAGGCGCGGTGCCGACGGCCCAGATATGGTCCCACTTCGGCAATCCCATCGGCGCGCGTGCATCGGCGATGGTGATCTCGACGCCGAAACGGGCGAAGGCGCGGACGAAGGCCGCCATCGGCGCGCGCGAGCCGTGATCGACGACCGTTCCCGCCCAGTCGAGCACGACGGCGCGGATCGGCCCAGCATAGGGAGGCGGTGGCATCGGTCAGGCAGCGAGCACCGGCGCGGGCAGGCCGACGAGGTCGGCGAGCGCCTCTTCGGCGAGCGCGAAAGCGGTGCTCATCCCTGTGCCGGAGGTCACCATAACCACCCGGACAGTTGGCAGGGGTGCCGCGATGAAGGCCGGCACGCGGGCGGATGGATACTCGCCGATCCAGCGCTCGACGGGCCGTGCGTCACTGGGCAGGCGAAGCACAGAGCGCGCCTCCTCGAGAATTCGCGCCTCCACCGCCGCGTCCATGAACGGGTCGGGCGTGTCGCCGTAGTGATGGCTGTCGCCCACCACGAGCGACCCGTCCGCCGACTGGACCGCGATCAGGTGAATGCCGTCGGCGAGGGCGTCCGCCTGTTCCGCCTCGAGCCGGGCGCGGAGCATGGGAACTCCCGGCAGCCCGGCATAGCCCTGGTAGCGCACGAGGCCAAGATCGCTCATCACGGACGCCGGCAGCAGCCAGCCCGGATCGGGCAGGCGGAGCATCGAGAGCTTGCAGCGCACCGGCCCGTGCCGCTCGATCGCCTCCGGAAACAGCGACAGGAAATCGTTTGCGGGGCAGACGACCGCATGCGCGGCGCGAAGCCTGCCCCCGCTCGTCTCGATCACCGGCGGGGCAACCTCGCGCACATGCGTCCGCCACAGAAACCGGACGCCATGCTCCGTCTCGAGCCACGCGGCGAGGCGCGGCAGCGCCTCGCGCGGCTCGACGCGGAGCTCGTGCGGCGAGTGGAGCCCGCCGGCGAGCCCCGGGGCGAACACTCCGAAGTCCTCCATCTCGCGAGGCGAGAACAGGCGGCAGCCGGCCCCCATCGGTCCTGCGACAAACTGTTCCGCTACCGCAAGCGCCTCCTCCCGGCGGCAGGCGAGAACGAGGCCGCGCTGCAGGATGGGGATGCCGGCGCGGGGCGCGACCTCAGCCCAGACCTCGCGGGAGCGGCGGGCGCGACGCCAGGTCTCCCCAGGCGCCTGACCGGTGACCGTGACGACACCGAAACTGCGCACGCTCGCACTGTTGGCGCGCGCCTCGCGGTCGAGCACGACGACGGACAACCCTGCTCGCGCCGCCGCAAGAGCATACGCAAGCCCGACAATCCCTGCGCCAACAACGGCGAGATCGGCGCTGCCAAGGTCTTCTGCTATCGGCGAACCCTGGCGCGGCCCCTGCCGTCTGGGAACCTGGTCGGGGATGACACTCCTGTTGCGGCCGCCCATGATCGAGGCACGGCTCGCCAGCAGGAACCAAGGGTCAGCACTTGCCCGGAACGTTCGGCCGAGGCCTCACCCGAACCGCCGCGCGACCAGGAACAGGGCGAGCTCGTCCGCCGCGGCGATCGTCGCCTCGCGCTCGGGCAGGAGCGTCAGCCCTGCCTCGATCGCAATCCCCGCAAGCCCTGCCCGCGCCGCTCCCTCGACGGTACGCACGCCGATGGTGGGCAGATCGGCCCTTGCCTCCTGGCCGGGCTTGGCGAGCTTGACAAGCACGCCGGGCGGCCCCGCGCGGCGAAGCGAGGCCGAGCGCGCGAGCAGTGCGTCCGTTCCCTCGGCCGCCTCGACGGCAAGAACGATCCCCTGCTGGACCACAACGGCCTGGCCGACATCGACCGCGCCGAGCGCCCGCGCGACCGCCACACCGCGGCGTATGTCAGCCTCCGCTTCCGGTGTCGGGGAGACCCGGCCGAGCACGCCCTCTGGAGCGGTGAGGCCGGCCATCACCTCCTGCACGCCGCGCACCCGGAACCCTTCCTCCTCGAGAACGCGGATCACGGCCGCCAGAAGCCCGTCGTCGCCGGCGAAGGCGGCGCGGCCGATGCGTGCGAGGATCTTCGCCCCTTCCGAATCCGGCATCAGCGTCAGTAGCGAGGGGCGCTTCACCGGGCCGATCAGGACGATCTCGTCAACGCCCGCGCCGCGCAACGCGGCGAGCGCCTCGCCGGCGGCCCCGAGGCGAACCACGCGGTGCGGGAAGGAGGCGACCGCGGCGCGATCGACATGGCCCTCGAGCCCGAGAACGAACACGGGCCGGCCTGTCGCGGCGACGGCGGCGGCAAGACGCGCGGGCATGGGCCCGCCGCCGGCGATGATGCCGAGCGTGCCGGGCATGAGCGGCTCAGGCGGCAGACTCGACCGGCTCCTCGGCGCCAAGATCGAGATCGTCCGGCGGAACCGCGCGGCAGAGCGGGCGGTGGCTCTCGGCGGTCATGAAGGCGAGCACCTCCTCGACGAGCGGGTCGCCCGCGAAGCGCTGCCGGGCTTCGGCGAGCCGGGTCTCAAGCGTGCCGTGCTCGTCCCGGAACAGGAGCTTGAACGCCGCGCGCAAGCGGTGGATCTGGGCGCGGTCGAAGCCGCGGCGCTTGAGCCCGATCACGTTGAGCCCTGCGAGCCGCGCCCGGTTGCCGATCACCGACCCGAACGGGATCACGTCCCCCTCCACGCCGGAGGCGCCGCCGACCATAGCCTGGCGGCCGACCCTCACCCATTGGTGGATCGCCGCCGCGCCGCCGATCACGGCGTTGTCGCCGACCGTGACATGGCCGCCGAGCACGGCGTTGTTGGCGAAGATCACCCGGTCGCCGATCGCGCAGTCATGGGCGATGTGGGTGACGCACATCAGGAGGCAATCGGCCCCCACCTTGGTCACGCCGGTGCCGATCGGCGTGCCGCGGTGGATGGTGACGTGCTCGCGGATCACCGTGCGCGGGCCGATCTCGGTGCGGGTCGGCTCGCCGCGATAGCCGAGATGCTGTGGCGCAAGGCCGATGGTCGCGAAGGGATGCACCGTCACCCCCTCGCCAAGCTCCGTGTGGCCCTCGACGACGACGTGGCTGATGAGCGTCGTGCCGGCCCCAAGCGTCACGTTCGGCCCGACGATGCAGAAGGGCCCGATTCGCACTCCCTCCCCGAGCCTCGCAGAAGGGTCGACGATCGCGGAGGGATGGATCTCGGGCATGCTCAACGGTCCATGATCATCGCGGCATAGGTCGCCTCCGCAACGACCTGGCCATCGACCTTCGCCTCGGCGGAGAACTTCCAGACATTGCCCCGGTTGCGCTCCTTGCGGACGTGAATCCGCATCTGGTCGCCGGGGACGACGGGGCGGCGGAACTTGGCATTCTCGATGAGCATGAAATAGACCACCTTGCCCGCCGCATCAGGCCCGAGCGTCTCCACCACGAGCACGGCAGCGGTCTGGGCCATGCTCTCGATGATCAGCACGCCTGGCATCACCGGATGGACGGGAAAGTGGCCCTGGAAGAACTGCTCGTTGATCGAGACGTTCTTGATGCCGACCGCCGAGGCATCGGGCACCACGTCCTCGACACGGTCGATCAGGAGGAAGGGATAGCGGTGGGGAATGGCCTGCATGATCCGCTGGATGTCCAGCGCCTCGATGCGCCGCGGCCCGGCCGGCCGCGCCTCCGTCCCGGTCACACTCGCTTCCATCGCCCGTCGCGCTCCGTCCCGCACCGACCGTCGTTTCGCCCTTATGCCTTGTCCGTGCCCGGCGCGCCACGCTCCGCCGGGCGCTCCGGCCGTGCAGCGAGGCGCTTCAGCGCCGCGACGGCACGCCACAACTCCCTGATCGGCATGGCGGGGCTGCCGAGATAGTCGGCGCCCGGAGGAACGTCACCGATCAGCCCTGCCTGGGCGCCGATGCGCGCGCGGGCGCCGACGCGCAGATGCCCGGCCGACCCGGCCTGGCCGCCCATCATCACCCCGTCCTCGAGGATGGTCGAGCCGGAGAGGCCGACCTGCCCCGCCAGAGCACAGAGCCGGCCGAGGCGGCAGTTGTGGGCGATCTGCACGAGGTTGTCGATCCGCGTGCCGGCGCCGATGATCGTGTCTCCGGCGCTGCCGCGGTCGATCGTCGTGTTCGCGCCGATGTCGACGTCGTCGCCGATCAGGACGCGGCCGAGCTGCGGAACGGGAACGAAGCCACGCGGCCCGGGAACGAAGCCGAACCCTGGCTGGCCGATCCGCGCCCCCGGCCCGATCGAGACCCGGTCGCCGAGGATGGCGTGGGAGACGGAGGCACCGGCGCCGATGGAACAGGCCTCGCCGATCACCACGCCCTCTCCGATCACCGCGTTCGGGCCGATCACGGTGCCCGCGCCGATCATCGCGCGCGGCCCGATCACCGCCCCAGGCGACACGGTGACGGAGGCGGCGAGGAACGCGTCCTCGTGCACCACTGCCCCTGGCGCGACACCGCCCGGCCCCGGAGAACCTTCCGGGAAGAACAGCGCCAGCACCCGCGCCCAGGCGAGCATGGGCTGGTCGCAGGCGAGCACGACCATGGCCTCGGGCGCTTTGGCGGAATCCTGGGGCCGCATGAGGCAAGCTCCGGCCCTGCTCTGCCCGAGCATGGAGGCATAGCGCGCGCTTTCGAGGAAGGTCACGCAGTCAGGCCCGGCCGACTCGAGAGGTTCGGGGCGGCGGATGAGGCGCTCCGGGTCCGCCCCCGGCGGCAGCGACGCTCCCGCCGCCTGCGCCACCGCGGCGAGCGGAAAAGGGCCGCGGCCGGAAAAGAAACGCCGGTCACCCAGCATGGCGTTACGGCACCGAAGCGGCAGTCAGTTCCGGCGCTGCGGCTGTTGCTGTTGTTGCGGCTGCTGCGCGGGCCGCTGTGTCGGCTGGGCCTGCCCCTGTTGGGCCGCAGGAGCGGCGGCCGGCGTCGGCGCCCCCTCCCCCTCGACCCGCACCGAGGGGAGCGCACGGTTCAGCTGCTCGACCACAGCGCGGGTGATGTCGAGCTCGTCGATCGCAAGCACCACGGCGCCCCGGTTTAGCACGAGGTTGAGGCCGCGCGCCTCGGCGACCTGCCCGATCACATAGAGGGCGACTCGCTCGACCTCGGCAAGGGCGCGCTGGCCCGATTGCTGGATCTGCGCGTTCCGCTCGCGCAGCATCCTCTGGCCGTTGGTGATGCGCTCCTGCAGTTCGCGCTCGCGCTCGCGCAGCTGCTCAGGGGTGAGGCTGGTGCGCTGGTTGGCGAGCTGGGTCTGGGCTTCGCGCCACGCCGCCTGCTCCCGCTGCGCCTCCTCGTTCAACCTCGCCAGCCTCTCCTGCACCGTCTGGCGCACGCCCCGAGCAGCGACGGAGGCCTCGAACACCTCCGGAAGGCCGACCACGCCGATGATCGCCGGCGGCGGCGGCTCGCTTCGCTGGATGGGCGGCAGGCGCGGCGCGCCCGGGTCCTGCGGCCCCGCCACCTGCCCCTGGGCCGGCGCAGCTGGGCGCTGCTGCGGCTGCTGCGCCGCGGGGCGCTGCTGCTGGGCCGGGCGCTGCTGCTGCGGCTGCTGGCCCGGCACGAACCATTGCTGCTGGCCGCCCTGCTGCGCGAGCGCGCCTGAGGGCAGAAGCGGCACCGGCAGGGCGAGAGCGGCCGCAAGCGAGGCGTATGCAGCAAGGATGGAAAGGCCTCTCATCAGAACCTCGTGCCGAAGCCGAAACGGAAGATCTGCGTCTTGTCGTAGGGTTCCTTGACCACGAACGGGGTCAAGTCGACGTTCACGATCCCGAAGGGCGACCGCCAGGTGACGCCAAAGCCCGCGCCGAGACGCGGCGGGCCGCTGTTGACGACGCCTGGGCCGGTGAGCCCCGAGTCCTCGAGATTGCCGATATCGACGAAGGCCCGGCCGTGGATGCCGAGCTCGTCGGGAACGAAGGGAAACGGGTATCTGATTTCCGTGCTCTGGGTCCAGATCCGCCTGCCCCCGAGCGCGTCACCCGTTGTGCGATCACGCGGGCCCGCACCGCCGATCTCGAAGCCGCGCAGGTTCTCACCGCCGAGGAAGAAGTTGTCGATGATCCGCTCCACCTCGCCGTACTGGAACAAAAACCCGACACTCCCGCGAATCGAGAGGATCCATTGTCGGTTGCCTGTGATGAAGGCGAGCGGCTGGTAGTAGATGCCTTCAAGACGCGGGCGGAAGAAGCCGACATTGCCGCCGAGGCCCGAGACCTCGGTCGAGAAGCGAACGACATAGCCCTCCGTCGGGTCGATCCGGCTGTCACGCCGGTCGTAGGTGAGGATCTGCGAGACCATCGAGACGGTGCTCCGCCCCGCCTGATCGCGGATGTAGATCGAGGCCAAGGGGCTGACGTTGGTGATCTCGCGCTCGATGTAGGAGTAGGACCAGGACTGCCGCAGGTGCTCGTTGATGGCGTAACCGATTCGCACCGCGCCGCCACGACGCTGCTCGTCGAACCCGGCGATCTCCTGGTTGTCGCGCGTGATGTAAAAAAGGTCGATGCCGGCGACGAGGTTACGGTCGAGGAAGTAGGGGTCGGTCAAAGAGAGGTCGAGGGCGCTGCGCAACTGGCCGAGCGTGACTTCGGCCCGCGCCTCGAGGCCGGTTCCGGCCAGATTGCGCTCGCGCAAGCCCACCGTGCCGAGGAAGCCGATGTCGGTGCCGTAGCCGCCGCCGAGGGTAAGCTCGCCGGTGGCCTTCTCCTCGACCTCCGCCGTGATGATCGCGCGATCCGGCGCGCTTCCCTCCGTCGTGGTCACCTCGACCTTGGAGAAGTAGTTGAGGTCGATCAGCCGCTGGCGTGACCGGCGCACACGGGCGGCGTTGTAGGCGTCGCCTTCGGCGATCCGGAACTCGCGTCGGATCACCTTGTCCATCGTCCGCTGGTTGCCGACAATGTCGATCCGCTCGACGAACACGCGCGGCCCTTCGACGACCTCGAAGGTGACGTCGACCGTGCGCTGCTCCCGATTGCGCTGGAAGCGCGGCCTGATCTCGACGAAGGCGTAGCCCGCGTTCTGGACCGCGAGCTCGAGCGCCCGCACGCTCTCCTCGACCGCCTCCGAGCCGTACCAGTCGCCGCCGCGGAGGGTGATGGCGCTCCGTAGCGACTCAGGCTCGAGGTTGCGCACCCGGCTGTCGATCTCGACCGAGCCGACGCGATAGCGCTCGCCCTCGACGATCGTGAAGGTGATGAAGAAGCTCGTCCGGTCAGGCGAGAGCTCGGCCACCGCGCCGGTGATCTCGGCATCGACATAGCCGTTCTTGAGGTAGAAGCGGCGCAAAAGCTCGCGGTCGAAGGCGAGGCGTTCGGGGTCGTACTGGTCAGCCGTGGAGAGGATCCGGTACCAGGCGCTCTCGCGGCTCGCGATCGCGTCCTTGAGGTCGGAGGCGCTGAACGCCTTGTTGCCGACGAAGCTGATCCGGCGGATCAGCGTGCTCGGCCCCTCGACGATCTCGAACACGACATCAACCCGGTTCTGGTCGAGCTCGATGACCTTGGGCTCGATCGACGCGGCGTAGCGGCCACGGCGTGCATAGACGTCGAGCAGGCGCTGGCGATCGGCGAGCGCCTGCGTGCGCGTGAAGACGGAGCGCGGGCGGGTCTGGATCTCGCCGCGCAGAACCTCGTCGCCGATCGCCCGGTTGCCCTCGAACGCCACGCGGTTGACGATCGGGTTCTCGCGCACCGTCACGATCAGCGCATCGCCTTCGCGGCGCAGCCACACATCCGCGAACAGGCCGGTCGCGAAGAGGGTCTTGATCGAGCGGTCCATGTTCTCGGTGTCGAACCGATCGCCCGGCTGGATCACCATGTAGGACTGGACCGTCGCCGGCTCGATCCGCTGCGTTCCTTCGACGCGCACCTCACGCACGATGCCGCCCGGCGCGGGCAGGGCGAAGGCGCCTTGCGCTGGCTGCGGCTGCGCGCGCACGGCCGCGGCAGCGGAACAGAGCAGCGCGGCGACGAGCGCAAGAGCGAGGCTGAGGCGCATCATCCCGAAAGGTCGATCCTGGCGCGTGTCTGTGGCAGGAGCGGCGCCGGAAGGACGCCGCCGCGGCGGCGGAGAATAGAGTCGCGGCAAGGAGGTGTCACCCGACCAGTCCAGCCACCCAGTCGATCACCCGAAGCTGCGCGAGGTCGTTCCAGGTCGCGAGCACGAACAGGGCGAGGATCAGCGCAAGCCCGGCGCGGAACCCGTACTCCTGCGCCCGCGGGGGCAAGGGGCGCCCCCGGATCGCCTCGGCCGCGTAGAACATCAGGTGCCCGCCATCAAGCACGGGGATGGGCAGGAGATTGATCAGGGCGAGGTTGATCGACAGAAGCGCCATCAGCCCGATGAGAGGCGCGACCCCGCCTTCGGCGACCTCGCCCGAGAGCCGGGCGATTCGCAGCGGCCCGCCGATCTCGTCAGTCCCCCGCCGGCCGGTGATCATCTGCCACAGCGCGACGAGCGTCTGCTCCGTCAGCCGCACGGTCTCCCCGAAGCCGGCGGCAAGTGCGGTGGCGGGGTCGAGCCGTGCATATTCGGGCACGCCCCCGGAGACACCGAGAAGGCCGATCACCTGGACGTTCCCGAACCGGTCTGTCAGCTCGCGGCGGTCCGGCGTGGCGGGGAGGACGAGGCGGGCGCCGCCACGGTCCACCTCGAGCGTGAGCGTCTGGCCCGGCCGGAGCCGGACCGTCATCTGCACCTCCTCGAAGCGCCGGATCGACCGGCCGTCGATCGCGACGATCCGGTCACCGGGCTCCAGCCCGGCACGAGCCGCTGCAGAAGCCTCCTGTACGGCCGTCACCACCGGGGCGGTGTTGGGCCTGCCGGCCGTCGCATAGAGGCCGGCGAGAAGGACGGCGGCGAGGAGGAAATTCGCAAGCGGCCCCGCCGCAACCACCCAGGCGCGCTTGCCCACACTCTTCTCGGCGAAGGTGCGTCCCTCACGCCAGGCGGGCGGCGGCAGGCCCTTCGCCCTTGCCTCCGCCTCGGCCTCGGCACGATCCTCGGGGCTTTCCTGGCCGTGCAGCTTGACGAAGCCGCCGAGCGGGATCCAGCCGATCTTCCAATAAGTGCCGTCGCGTCCGGTCCAGCCGAGAATCGCGCGCCCGAAGCCGATCGAGAACACCTCGACATGCACGCCGACCGAGCGCGCCGCGAGATAGTGGCCAAGCTCATGGACGAAGATCAGAACGCCGAGGACGACGAGGAACGGCACGACCGTTCCGAGCACGCCATCGAACAGGCCTGACAGAAACTCCACCCGATCCTCCTTGCCGGACCGCGCCACCCCGCGGCCGCGCCGCGACCGGGCCGGGAAGCCTCCCCTATATCACACGAGCGGGGTCGCCGCGCTCGGCCCGCTCCCACCGCCCCGTCACACACCCCGCCCCGCTGCGCCGCTCAGGCGAAGCTTCGCGTCTCCTCCTCGGCCACACGGCGTGCCTCGGCGTCGGCAGCGAGCACGGCGTCGAGGTCCTCTGCCGACGTCGTGGCCACGCGGTCGAGCACGGCCTCGATCAGGGCGGCGATGGACAGAAAGCCGATCCGCCCGTCAAGGAAAAGCCGCACCGCCACCTCGTTGGCGGCGTTCAACACCGCAGGAGCGGTGCCCCCCGCCCGGAGCGCTGCGCGCGCGAGCCTGAGGGCGGGAAACCGCTCCACATCCGGCCGCTCGAAGGTGAGCGCCCCGGCGGCGGCGAGGTCGAGCCGCGGCAGGGGGAGCGCCATGCGGCGCGGCCAGGCGAGGGTATGCGCGATCGGCGTGTGCATGTCGGGCGGGGCGAGGGTCGCAACCACCGAACGGTCACCGTAGTAGACGAGGCCGTGTACCAGGGCCTGGCGATGGACGAGAACGTCGATCCGGTCGTCAGGCAGACCGAAGAGATGCGCCGCCTCGATGATCTCAAGGCCCTTGTTCATCATCGTCGCCGAATCGATCGAGATCTTCGCGCCCATGCGCCAGACCGGGTGGGCCACCGCCTGGGCCGGGCTTGCGACCCGCATCGCCTCGAGGCTCCAGCCCCAGAAGGGCCCGCCCGAGGCGGTGAGCACGATGCTTTCGATGCCACTCGCCCCTCCGCAGGCGATCGCCTGGAAGATGGCATTGTGCTCCGAGTCGACGGGCAGGAGCGTGGTGCCGGCGGCGCGAGCGCGCGCCATCAGCGCTGCACCAGCGCAGACGAGACACTCCTTGTTCGCGATCGCGACGATCCCGCCCTGCGCCACAGCGGCCAGCGTTGGGGCAAGCCCGGCGGCACCAACGATCCCGGCCATCGTCCAGTCAGCCGGCATGGTGGCCGCCTCGACGACGGCGTCTGCACCGGCCGCCGTGTCGATCCCCGTGCCGGCAAGCGCGTCGCGGAGCTCGGGCAGGGCCCGTTCGTCCGCCACCACGGCGCGCTTGGCGCGCACCCGACGCGCAGCTTCGGCGAGCGCCGCCGCGTTGCCGTTCGCAACCAGGGCCTGGACGTCGAAACTGCCCTCCGGAGCGGCAGCGATCAGGTCGAGGGTCGCGCGCCCGATCGAGCCGGTGGCGCCGAGCACCGTCACCCGCCGAGGTGTTTCCGCGGCAAGGTCCGGGGGGCCCGCTCCGATCATGTCCACAGGAACCGCTCTCCTCCCGACGTCATCCCTTGGGCGAGCGCGACCGCGCACGCCGCCGGCACGGCAGCGAGCAGCCCGTCCACCCGGTCGAGCAGCCCGCCGTGCCCTGGAATGAGAGCCGAACTGTCCTTGACGTGGAAGTGCCGCTTGATCGCGCTTTCGAGGAGGTCTCCCGCGATCGAGGCGAGGCCGAGCAGGGCGGCCAGCGCGGCCACCTGGAGTTGCCGCGCCTCCGGGTCGAAGGCCGCCGCTACGCCGATCCCGGCGCCGACGGCGGCGGCGAGCCCGCCGAATGCTCCCGACCATGTCTTGTTCGGGCTGATCGCAGGGGCGAGCCTCGGCCCGCCAACCAGGCGGCCGAGCAGATAGGCGCCGATATCGGCGGCCCAGACGATCAGCACCACGAAGAGAACCGCCGCGCGCCCGAACTCGGTGTCGCCGCGCAGCCAGATCAGCCCGATCCCGGCGAGGCCGATATAAACGACGCCCGCGCCGAGACGCAGGGTCGGCGCACCAGGCGCGCGGCGCGGATCGGCCCCGGCTGCCCAGGCCGCGAGCGCGGCACCCGCGGGCAGCAGCATCAGCGCGAGCAGGTACCCGCCGGCAACGGCCGCGAGACCGGCAGCGAACAAGGCAAGCGGAACCGCGGGCCCGGGCCAGGCGCGCAGGCGAAGGCCGCAGAGGTGAACCCACTCCCAGGCGAGGATCGCCGTACCGGTCGCGATCATCAGCGTGTACCACGCCGCACCGAGCCAGATCGCAAGCAGGGCGAGCGGCCCGAGCACCGCTGCGGACAGCACCCGTTTCCGGAGGTCGGCCCAGCGGCCGCGCTCGTGTTGTTGTCCCCCCGAGGGCTCAGCCGAGGCGTGCGCCATAGCGACGCTCCCGCCCCGCATAGGCCTCGAGCACGCGTGCGAACCACGAGGCGTCGAAATCCGGCCAGAGCACGTCGAGGAACACGAGCTCGGCATAGGCTCCCTGCCAGAGCAGGAAGTTCGACAGCCGCTGCTCGCCGGAGGTGCGCACGATCACGTCAGGGTCGGGCATGCCTGCCGTCGAGAGGGCGCGGGCGAAGGCGCGCTCGTCGATCATCGCCGGGTCGAGCCGGCCGGCCTGGGCCGCCTCGGCGAGTTTGCGGGCGGCGCGGGCGATCTCGTCGCGCCCGCCGTAGGAGAGCGCCATCACGACATCGATCCGCTCGTTCCGGATCGATCTCGCCTCGGCCTCCTCGATCCGGGCGCGGGTTGTGTCGTCGAGCCGGTCGCGGTCGCCGATCACGCGCAGCCGGACGCCACGGGCGATCAGTTCGTCCATGTGCCGCTCGAGACCCTGGTGCAGCAGCCGCATCAGGCCGGCGACCTCGTCCTGCGGCCGACGCCAGTTCTCCGACGAGAAGGCGTAGAGGGTAAGCCAGCGCACGCCGAAGTCGATCGCCGCGTCCACGGCCCGCCGCGCGGCTTCGGCGCCGGCGCGGTGGCCGAACAGGACGGGGCGCCCCTGCCGCGCCGCCCAGCGTCGGTTCCCGTCCATGATGATCGCGACGTGGCGCGGCACGGGCGTGGCCCCGACCCCCGCCGGCTCCGGCAGGCTCTCGAGCGGCTTCTGCATCGTGCGCGCGCCCGTTCCGGCCCGGTTCCGATCAGGGCTGCCGGATGTCCGCCTCCTTCGCCGCGAGCGCCTCGTCGACCCGCTTGATGAAGCTGTCGGTCAGCTTCTGCACGGCATCCGACCAGTCGCGGTGAAGGTCCTGACCAATCAGCCCATCCTTCTCGAGCTTCTTCAGGGTCTCC
Source organism: Elioraea tepida (assembly GCF_019203965.1). Classification (NCBI taxonomy): domain Bacteria; kingdom Pseudomonadati; phylum Pseudomonadota; class Alphaproteobacteria; order Acetobacterales; family Elioraeaceae; genus Elioraea; species Elioraea tepida. The sequence goes on along the minus strand of NZ_CP076448.1, from coordinate 3,277,943 downwards.
ATGCCGTCGCGGCGTACCCCGCGGACGGCGACGCGCGCGGCCTCGGCATACCGGCCGGCGAGCTTGGCAAGCTCGTTGCGACGCTCGGTAGTCAGGGGAGGCAGCGGCACGCGCACGAGCTGGCCGTCGGAGGCGGGGTTAAGGCCGAGCCCCGCCTCGCGGATTGCCTTCTCGACGGCGGCGACGGCGCCCCGGTCCCAGACCTGGACCGTCAGCATGCGCGGTTCCGGCACGCTGATCGTGCCGAGCTGGGTAATCGGCATCTCCGTGCCGTACACCTCGACCTTCACCGGCTCGAGAAGGGCCGGGCTCGCCCTGCCGGTGCGCAGGCCGGCGAACTCCTTCTTCAGCGTCTCGAGCGCTCCCTCCATGCGGCGACGGAGGTCGGAGAGGATGTCGTCGAGTGTGGGCGGAGGCTTTGCCATCGGTCAGTCTCCTCGTCGCGCATGCCGGTGCGGCGCCTCCGGCACGCGGTAGCATGCGGAAGGATCCGTTCAGTCGTCGGCCACCACGGTGAAGCGGCCGCGGCCGGCCATCACCTCGGCGAAGGCACCGGGCGCGTGGATTGAGAACACGACGATCGGCAGCCCGTTCTCGCGCGCGAGGCTGATCGCCGAGGCATCCATCACGGCGAGATCGCGTGCGAGCACGTCGAGATAGCTCAGCCGCTCGTAGCGCATTGCGTCCGGCACCTTGCGCGGATCGGCGGAATAGACGCCGTCGACCTGGGTGCCCTTGAGCAGCGCGTCGCAGCCCATCTCGACGGCGCGTAGCGCCGCGGCGGTGTCGGTGGTGAAAAAGGGATTGCCGGTGCCGGCGGCGAAGATCACCACTCGCCCCTTCTCCATGTGCCGCATCGCCCGGCGGCGTATGTAGGGCTCGCAGATCGAGGCCATCGGGATGGCGGACTGCACGCGCGTCTGCACCCCGCGCTTCTCCAGCGCGTTCTGCATCGCAAGCGCGTTCATCACGGTGGCGAGCATGCCCATGTAGTCGGCCGAGGCGCGCTCCATCCCGGCGGCGGCGCCGGAGACGCCGCGGAAGATGTTGCCCCCGCCGATGACGAGGCAGACCTCCACGCCCATCGCCACGACGGCTGCGATGTCGGCGGCAATACGCCCGACCACCTCGGTCGAGATGCCGTATTCGGCCGCCCCCATCAGCGCCTCGCCCGACACCTTCAGAAGCACGCGCCGGTAGGCGGGTTTCTGGGGCGCCTGCCCCTCCGCCACGCCTTGGCTGCCGGCCGTGTCGGACATCGTCAGCGCGCCGCCGCTGCCACCTCGGCGGCGAAGTCGGAGGCCTGTTTCTCGATGCCCTCGCCGAGCTGGTAGCGGATGAAGCCGGCGAGCTTCGCGCCCGCCTTCTGCACCACCGCCTTCACCCGGCTATCCCCGTCATGCACCCAGACCTGCTCGAGAAGCACGACCTCCTCGTAGAACTTGCGCAGCCGCCCCTCAACCATCTTGGCGATGATTTCCTCGGGCTTGCCGGAGGCGCGCGCCTGCTCCGCGAGCACCGCCTTCTCCCGCGCCAGCGCCGCCGGGTCGACCGAGGCGATGTCGAGCGCCTCGGGCCGCGCGGCGGCGACATGCATGCCGACCTGGCGCCCGAGCGCGAGGATGGTCTCCGTCGGGTCCCCCTCCAGCGCGACGAGCACGCCGATCCGGCCAAGGCCCGGCTTTAGCGCCGAATGCACATAGCTCGCGACGACCCCCCGCTCGACCGAGAGCGTGGCGCAGCGTCGGATCATCATGTTCTCGCCGATCGTCGCGATCAGATGCGTCAGCTCCTCGCCGACCGTGCGGCCGCTGCCCGGGAAGGGCATCGCCTTGAGCCGCTCGACATCGCCCTCGGCCTCGAGGGCGAGTTTCGCGCACGCCTCGACGAAGGCCTGGAAGGTCTCGTTACGGGCGACGAAGTCGGTCTCGGTATTGACCTCGACGATGGCGCCGCGCCCCCCCTCGGAATAGACTCCGACGAGCCCCTCGGCGGCCACTCGCCCGGCCTTCTTCGCCGCGGCGGACAGCCCCTTCTTGCGCAGCCAGTCGACCGCCGCCTCGAGATCGCCCCCGGTCTCAGCCAGCGCCCTTTTGCAGTCCATCATCCCCGCGCCGGTCTTCTCGCGAAGCTCCTTGACCAGCGCCGCCGTGATCTCGGCCATCTGTCGTTCGTCCCTGGAAGTTCCGTCCTCTGTGCGGTTCGGCGCTCAGGCGCGCGGCTCGGCCGGCTCCGCCTCCGGCAGGGCCTCCGCCTCGGGAAGCTCCTCTAACGGCACCTCCTCCTGCGCCCCGAGATCCACGCCGGACGCCGCCATCTCGGCCGAGATGCCGTCGAGCACCGCGCCGGCGATCAGGTTGCAGTAGAGCGTGATGGCGCGGATCGCGTCGTCATTGCCCGGGATCGGGTAGGTCACACCGTCCGGGTCGGAGTTGCTGTCAACCACAGCGACGACAGGGATGTTCAGCTTCCGCGCCTCGTCGACCGCGATCTTCTCCTTGTTCGTGTCGATGATGAACAGGATGTCGGGCAGCCCGCCCATCTCCTTGATGCCGCCCAAAGCGCGCTCGAGCTTGTCGCGCTCGCGGGTGAGCACCAGGACCTCCTTCTTCGTCAGCCCGGTGACGTCCTGCGCGAGCTGCTCCTCGATCGCCCGCAGCCGCTTGATGCTGTTCTGGATGGTCTTCCAGTTGGTCAGCATGCCGCCCAGCCAGCGGTGGTTGACGTAGTACTGGCCGCAGCGCTTGGCCGCTTCCGCGACGTGTTCGGCCGCCGCCTTCTTCGTGCCGACGAAGAGCACGCGGCCGCCGCCGGCGACGACGTCGCGCACCGCCTGCATCGCGCGGGCAAGCAGCGGCACCGTCTGCTGCAGATCGATGATGTGGACCTGGTTTCGGACCCCGTAGAGATAGGGGGCCATCTTCGGGTTCCACCGCCGCGTGTGGTGGCCGAAATGCACGCCCGCCTCGAGAAGCTGGCGCAGGGTGAACTGTGGCAGGGCCATGGTGTGACCTTTTCCGATCGTCCGGTTTCGCCTCCGCGGGGCCGTGCGGCCGCTCGGCCGACCGGACCCCGCCTCTCGCCCAAGGGGGCAGGAGGCGGGAAAGGCGCCCCGCGTGTGGATTGGCCCGCCAGGAACATCCCGGCGAGCTTGGCGCGCGGTATGCCCGAGGCCGCCCGCGAACGCAAGCGCCACGCTCCCGCCCTTCGCCCGCCTACACCTCCTCGACCGCAAGCACGCCCGGCAGCGCCCCGAGCGCCGCGATCGCCTGCGGGGTGATGGCGTGGGAACCGGGGAGCGCGAGCTCCACCTCGCGATCCCCCGCCGGTGCGACAAGCATCACCCTTCCCCGCCCGCGCGGAAGTTCGGCGAGCACGGCTCGGATCGGCTCGAGCGCGGCATCCGCCGCGAGCCGAACCCGCATGCCGCTGCCCGACCGCGCCGCCGCCTGTTCGAGCGGCTCGAGCTCGACCACGGTGAGCCTCAGCGCCTCGCCGTCGAGACGCGCATCGGCCGTGACGAAGAGCGGCGTGCCGGCGGCGAGCAGCGGGCGGGCGCGGCCGAGCACCTCTGAGAACAGCGTCACCTCCGTGCTGCCCGACGGGTCGGAAAGCCGGAGCCAGCACATTCGGCTGCCTGACCTCGTGTCACGCTCCTTGGTGGCGACCACGACGCCGGCGATCCTGAGCCTGCCGGCGCCGGTCGCGACACGGGCGGGGAGATCGGCGATCCGCACCACCCCGAGACGGGCGAGCGCCTTCGCGTAGGCATCGAGTGGGTGGGCCGTGAGGTGGAAGCCGATCGCCTCCGCCTCGTGCTCGAGCCGCTCGTGGAGCGGCCAATCAGGCACCTCTGGCAGGCGCAGCTCGGGCTCCGGCTCGGGCAGCGCGCCGAACAGGGCGATCTGCTTCGAGCCGCGCTCGTCGGCGGCGGCCTGAGCGCGGCGGATGATCGCCTCGGCGCCGGCGAAGAGCCGCGCGCGGTTCGACGAAAGCGACTCGAAGGCGCCGGCGCGGGCGAGGTTCTCGAGCTGCATCCGGTTGACAACGCGCGGATCGATCCGCGAGGCGAAATCGGCGATCGAGCGGAACGGCCCGCCGCGGCGGCGCTCCTCGACCACGGCCTGCATCGCCGCGAGCCCGACCTTCCTGACCGCTGCGAGAGCGTAGCGTATGGCGAGGCGACCGTCGGGCAGCGTCTCGAGGGTGAAGTCGGCCTCGGAACGGTTGATGTCGGGCGGCAGAAGCGTGATGCCGAGCGCGGCCGCCTCCTGCTTCAGCTGCGCGAGCTTGTCTGTGTTGGCGATGTCGAGGCTCATCGAGGCGGCGAGGAAGGCAACCGGGTGGTTCGCCTTCAGCCAGGCCGTCTGGTAGGAGACGAGGGCGTAGGCCGCGGCGTGGCTCTTATTGAAGCCGTAGTCGGCGAAACGCACCATCAGGTCGAAGATCTCTGCCGCCTTCTCTGGAGCGATGCCGCGCGCCTCAGCGCCTGAGCAGAAGACCGCCCGCTGCGCCTCCATCTCGGAGCGTATCTTCTTGCCCATGGCGCGCCGGAGCAGATCGGCCGCGCCGAGCGAATAGCCCGCGAGCGCCTGGGCGATCTGCATCACCTGCTCCTGGTAGACCATGATGCCGTAGGTCTCGGCGAGGATGGGGTGGAGTGCCGGGTGCGGCGCCTCCCACGGCTCGCCGTGCTTGCGCGCGCAATAGGCAGGAATGTTCGCCATCGGCCCAGGGCGGTAGAGCGCCACCGCGGCGATCAGGTCCTCGAACCGGTCGGGGCGCATCGCGCGAAGCACATCGCGCATGCCCTGGCTCTCGAACTGGAACACCCCACCCGTGTCGCCCCGCTGCAGCATCGCGTAGGTGGCCCTGTCATCGAGCGGCAGGGCGGAGAGATCGACCTCGACGCCGAGGGTCTTGAGCAGCGCCACCGCACGCTCGAGCACCGTCAGCGTCTTCAGCCCGAGGAAGTCAAACTTCACAAGGCCCGCCTGCTCGACATGCTTCATCGAATACTGCGTCACCAGCATGTCCGACTTCGCGTCGCGACAGAGCGGGATCAGCTCGATCAGCGGCCGGTCGCCGATCACCACGCCGGCGGCGTGCGTCGAGGCGTGGCGGTAGAGACCCTCGAGCTGGAGCGCGATCTCGATCAGACGCCGCACCGTCTCGTCCTCGTCGCGCATCCGCCTCAGCTCCGGCTCGCCCTCGATCGCCTGGGCGAGTGTCACGGGCTTGGCTGGGTTGTTGGGGATCAGCTCAGCGATCCGGTTCACCTGGCCATAGGGCATGCCGAGCACACGGCCGACATCGCGCACCACCGCCCTCGCCTGCAGCTTGCCGAAGGTGATGATCTGCGCCACCCGGTCCTCGCCGTACTCGCGGCGCACATAGGCGATCACCTCGTCGCGACGCTCCTGGCAGAAGTCGATATCGAAATCCGGCATCGAGACGCGCTCGGGGTTGAGGAAGCGCTCGAACAGGAGCCCGAAGCGGATCGGGTCGAGATCGGTGATGGACAGCGCCCAGGCAGCGACCGACCCGGCACCCGAGCCGCGGCCAGGGCCGACGGCGATCCGGTTCCGTTTCGCCCACTGGATGAAGTCGGCGACGATCAAGAAGTAGCCCGAGAAGCCCATGCGCTCGATCACGCCGAGTTCGTACTCGAGCCGCTCGCTGTAGGCCGTGCGCGTCGCCTCGTCCGCCCGCATCGCGGCAAGCCGTGACGCGAGGCCCTCGCGCGCCATCGCCGCGACCGTCTCGGCCTCCGTCCGGCCTTCGCCGACCTTGCGGGAGACGGGGAGCAGCGGCTTGACGCGCTTCTCAGCCATCACCGCGCAGCGCCGCGCGACGGCGAGCGTGTTGTCGGCCGCATCTGGCATGTCGGCGAAGAGAGCCCGCATCGCCTCGGCCGGCTTGAACCACTGCTCCGGGTTGGCGCGGCGGCGATCGGTGTCGGCAAGCACGCGCCCCTCGGCGATGCAGAGCAGGGCGTCATGCGCCTCGACCATCGACGGAGTGGGGAAGAAGCACGGGTTGGTCGCGACGAGGGGAAGGCCGAGGCGTTCCGCGAGCGCGACGAAGCCGCCCTCCGTCGCCGCCTCCCGCTCGGTTCCCTGGCGGGTGATCTCGACGAGCGTGCGATCGCCGAAAGCGGACGCAAGGCGTTCGAGCAGGGAGCGCGCCGCCTCCTCCTGCCCCTCCGCCAGCAGCCGGCCGAGCGGCCCCTCCCCGCCGCCCGTGAGCAGGAACAGCCCCTCCGCGTGTGCGAGCAGGGTCTCGACCGGAACGAAGGGCTCCGCTCCCGCAGGCGGGTCGAGGAAGGCGCGCGAGGAGAGGCGCATCAGATTGGCAAATCCCGCCTGGTTCGCGGCGAGCAGGCCGATACGCTCTGGCCGCTCGGGCGGCAGGCCTGGGCGGGAGGGGCGGCCGGGCAGCAGAAGCGGCAGCGCGAGCCCGAGGATCGGCTGCACGCCGCGCTTCGCACAGGCCTCGGAGAACTCGAGCGCGCCGAACAGGTTGGCCGTGTCGGTGAGCGCCACCGCGGGCATCGCCGCCTCGCGCGCAAGTGTGGCGATCGTCTCGACCTTCATCGCCCCTTCCGAGAGCGAGTAGGAGGAGTGGACGCGGAGATGGACGAAGCCGTGCATGGGGGGAGTGTGCCGCGAGTCGGGGCGCGGTGTCAGGGCCGCCCGCGTCAGGCCGGCATGATCCGCCCCTCGCGCAGCGTCACCGTCCGGTCCATCCGGTCGGCAAGCTCGGGGTTGTGGGTGGCGACCAGGGCGGCGGCGCCATGGCCGCGCACGAGAGCAAGAAGCTCGCCGAACACCACTTCGGCGGTCGCCGCGTCGAGATTGCCGGTCGGCTCGTCGGCGAGCAGAACCAATGGCTCGTTGGCCAGAGCGCGCGCGATCGCAACACGCTGCTGCTCGCCCCCCGACAGCCGCGACGGGCGGTGGGAGAGACGCCGGCCGAGGCCGAGCTGCTCGAGCAGGGCACGTGCCCGTGCCTCCGCGACGCGTCGTGCCGTGCCGAGGATCATCTGCGGCATGACCACGTTCTCGAGCGCCGAGAACTCGGGCAACAGGTGGTGGAACTGGTAGACGAAGCCGATCCTCCGCCCGCGCGCCTCGGTGCGCTCCCGTTCCGTCATCGCCGAGGCCGCGCGGCCCGCGACCGTCACCTCGCCGGCGTCCGGACGCTCGAGCAGGCCCGCGATATGCAGAAGCGTCGACTTGCCTGCGCCGGAAGGGGCGACGAGGGCGACGATCTCTCCGGCCGCAAGGCGGAGATCGGCGCCGCGCAGAACCTCGAGCACGCCGTCGCCGGTGCGGAACCGGCGCGCCACACCCGCGAGCACGAGCGGCTCACTCACGGCGCAACGCCTCCACGGGGTCGAGCCGGGCGGCGCGGAAGGAAGGATAGAGGGTCGCGAGCAGGGAGAGGCCAAGCCCCATCGCCGCGACCTGCACCACCTCCCAAGGGTCTACCACCGACGGCAGGCGGGAGAGGAAGTAGATCTCCGCCTGGAACAATTCCTGCCCTGTCAGACCCTGAAGCCACTGGCGTATGCTCTCGAGATTGGCGGCAAAGAGGAGACCGAGTGCGACACCGACGCTCGTGCCGAGCACGCCGATCGAGGCACCGCACATGAGGAAGATGCGCATCACCGCCCCGCGCGTCGCTCCCATGGTGCGCAGGATGGCGATGTCGCGCCCCTTGTCCTTCACGAGCATCACGAGCGAGGACACGATGTTGAAGGCGGCGACGATGATGATCAGCGTGAGGATCAGGAACATCACGTTGCGCTCGACCTCGACGGCGGCGAAAAAGGCGCTGTTCGATTGCTGCCAGTCGAGGATGCGGATCGGCGGGTCGGTGATGGCAGAGCGGATCGCGCGGCTCACCTCGCGCACGCGGTCAGGGTCGGCGACGAAGACCTCGATCTGGGTCGCGGTGTCCCCCGTGCCGAAATACGCCTGCGCCGCGGCAAGCGGCAGGAACACATACGAATTGTCGTACTCGTACATGCCGACCTCGAACAGGCCGACGATCCGATAGGAGGCGATCCGCGGCACGGTGCCGAACACCGTCACCTGCCCCTGCGGCGAGACGAGCGAGATCCTGTCGCCGACCCTCAAGCCCAGGCGGTTGGCGAGGCGGGAGCCGACGAGGATCGTATCGGCTGCGCCGAACTCGGCGAGGGAGCCTGCGATGATGTTGGAGGCGATCAGCGTGCGCGCGCGCAGCTCCCCGGGCGCGATGCCGCGTGCGAGCACGCCCGCGGCACCGCCGCGCTCGCCCGTGCCGAGCACTTGGCCCTCGACGATCGGGGTGGCCGAACGCACGCCCGGGAGCGAGCGGATGCGTTCCGCCAACGACTCATAGTCGGGAAGCGTCTGGCCGAAGCCGTAGACGCCGAGATGGCCGTTTAGGCCAAGGATCCGCCCGAGGAGCTCGGCGCGGAATCCGTTCATCACGCTCATCACGATGATCAGCGTCGCGACCCCGAGCGCGATGCCTGCGAGCGAGAACCCCGCCGTCACCGAGACGAAGCCCTCGGCCTTCCGCGCGCGCAGGTAGCGGAACGCGACCAGCCGCTCGAACGGGCCGAACATGGCGTTCAGCCGAGCAGGCGTTCGAGGATCGCCGCCTTGTCGAGCTCGTGCCGCTCGCCGGTCTTGCGGCGCTTGAGCTCCGCCCTGCCCTCCTTCGCGCCGCGCGGGCCGACAAGCACCTGCCAGGGCAGGCCGATCAGATCGGCGTCGGCGAACTTCACGCCGGCGCGCTCGTCGCGGTCGTCCATCAGCACCTCGGTGCCGGCCGCGCGCAGCGCCGCATAGAGTTCGCCGGCGAGCGCGTCGGCCGCCGGATCGCCAGGCTTGAGATTGAGCAAAGCCACGCGGAAAGGTGCGACCGACTCCGGCCAGATGATGCCTGCCTCGTCGTGGCTTGCTTCGATGATGGCCCCGACGAGGCGGGAGACGCCAATGCCGTAGCTTCCCATTTCCGGGTGGACGGGCTTGCCGTCGGAGCCCTGCACCGTCACGTTCATCGCATCGGGACCGGAATATTTCGTTCCGAAGTAGAAGATGTGCCCGACCTCGATGCCGCGCGCTTCGACACGGCTCGCCTCAGGCAGCGCGGCGAAGGCGGCCGGGTCATGCTTCTCGTCGGTGGCGGCGTAGAGCGAGGTCCAGCTGTCGACCAAGGGCTGCAGATCCCCTTCATAGTCGACGGCCTCGGCGAGGATGTCGCGCGCGACGAGGTCGGCATGCACGAACACGCGGCTTTCGCCCGTCTCGGCGAGGATGACGAACTCGTGGCTAAGGTCGCCGCCGATCGGGCCGGTGTCGGCGCGCATCGGGATCGCCTTGAGCCCGAGCCGGGCGAAGGTGCGCAGATAGGCGGCGAACATCCGGTTGTAGCTGCGTCTCGCGCCGGCGGCGTCGAGGTCGAAGCTGTAGGCGTCCTTCATCAGGAACTCGCGGCCGCGCATGACGCCGAAGCGCGGCCGAACCTCGTCACGGAACTTCCACTGGATATGGTAGAGCAGTATCGGCAGGTCACGGTAGCTCTTGACGCAGGCGCGGAAGATGTCGGTGACCATCTCCTCGTTCGTCGGCCCGTAAAGAAGCTCGCGGTCGTGCCGGTCGGTGAACCTGAGCATCTCCTTGCCGTAGTCGTCGTAGCGGCCGCTCTCCTTCCACAGCTCCGCAGGCTGGATGGTCGGCATCAGGATCTCGTGGAAGCCGGCGGCATCCTGCTCCTCGCGCACGATCCGCGCGATGTTGGTCAAGACGCGATGGCCGAGCGGCAGCCAGGAGTAGATCCCAGCCGCCTGCTGGCGGATCAGGCCCGCGCGCAGCATCAATCGGTGCGAGACGATCTGCGCCTCGGCCGGGTTCTCCTTCAGCGTGGGCAGGAAATAGCGGGACAGGCGCATGCGCTGGTCTCACCCCTCTCTCGGCGGCGGCGCACAATAGGGGCCGGGATCGTCGGGCGGAAGAGCGCGGCGGTCAGCGACGCCGCGCCGCCGCGCAGGCGGCCGCAAGCGCTGCCTGGTCCTCGGGCCCGACCGGCCGGCCGTTCAGAAGGAGGCGCGTTCCGTCGAAGGTGAGGATGCCGAGCGGCAGATCGACGTCGAGCGAGGGCGGCAGGCCGTAGCGACGCTGCAGATCGACGCCGAGCACGACCACCGGCGCGGCCGGGACCACCGGTCGGGCCGGCGAGAGATCGGCCGGGGCGACACGACGACCAGCGGCTCCCATCCCGGGCTGGTAGGTGACGGAGGGGTCGGGCCGGTGCTGCGTGACCGCCCGGCAATCCTCGGGCGAGAGGCGCGCCTGAGCCGCGGCTGGCACCGTGACAAACTGGAGGACGATCGCGGACACGATCAGCGCCGCGGCATGACGCAGCACGCAATTTTCTGTCGGGTTTGCTGCAGTGCAGCGCATAATCATGACAAAAACGTATGGACGATCGGTTAGCGCTCGGCTAACAAAAAGGGCCGCGCTCGCCCCAGGCGGCACGGCCCAAGTTTAGGGAGGAAACGCCAGTCACACGGCAGGAAGAGGACAGCCCTCTTCCTGCCTGTGATCATGCTGGCCTGTGCCCCCACGAACAAGCAGAATCGCCGCCGTTTTCAGCAGAATCTTTGGCTTCTGAGCGCGTTCTGCCGAAGCCTTGGGCGATCTGATGAAACGTTGGGCGAAATTCCGCCTGCTTTCCAGGCAGCGCCCTCAGCCGGCCTCCATCGCACGAAAACTCAGCCACTCTGACTCGATCACGGCCCAGACCCCGAGCCAGATCACGGCCGCGACAAGGCTCGTCACCACCACCTTGCGCAAGAGGAGCGGCCGCTCCGGCGCGCCACGGAAATGCTCGGGGCGATCGGGATCGACCACCGGCCGCGTCCAGAACGGAAGCACGGCGAACAGCGCGAGCCACCAGATCAGGATGTAGACAATGAGGCCGGTAAACCAGGTCATCCCCGTCAGACCCTGAGAACATGCACAGAGACGAGCGGCCGCTTCGCCGGGGCGGCACGACGCACGGCGCTGCGAAGGGCAGCGACCGCCGCCTCGCGCACGGCCTCGTCGTCGCGCAGGCTCGCGGGCGGAAGGCCGTGCAACGCGGCGTCGAGCTCCTGCACGAGCAGGCGGGGAGCCGCCTCGCCTTCGGCGAACAGTCCAGGTGCGGTGACCACCGGCGCGCCGACGATCCGGCCGAGCCGGTCGAGCGCAAGCGAGGCGACGACCGCGCCGCTCTCGAGCATCCGACGCCGCTCGGCGAGCACCGTTCCATCGACCGGGATCAGACGCTGGCCGTCGATCGCAAGCCGCCCGGCGGGAACGCTGCCGACGATCTCGGGCTCGCCCGGGCCGAGGCGCAGCATGTCGCCGTCCTCGATCAGCCATGGCGTGGCGCCCATCTCGCGGGCGAGTTCGGCGTGCTCGCTCATGTGCCGCCACTCGCCGTGCACCGGCACGGCATGCCGCGGCTTGATGAGCCGATACAGACGGCGGAGCTCGTCCCGCGCCGGATGGCCGGAGACATGCACCATGTGGTCGGCCTCCGTCATCACCCGCACCCCGCGGCGGGCGAGCGCATCCTGAACCATCAGGATCGCCCGTTCGTTCCCCGGAATGACACGGGAGGAGAAGATCACGGTGTCCCCTTCCCCGAGCGCGACATTCGGGTGCGTGTCGGCGGCGATGCGCGCGAGCGCGCTCCTCGGTTCGCCCTGGCTGCCGGCGCAGATGAACAGGATCGCGTCGTCAGGCAGGTAGCCCGCCTCTTCCTCCTCGACGAAGGCGGGAATGCCGGAGAGATAGCCGACCTCGCGGGCGGCAGCCGCCATGGTGCGGAGGCTTCGGCCGACGAGAGCGACACTCCGCCCCGCCGCCTTCGCCGCGAGCGCGATGCTCTCGATCCGCGCGATATTGGAGGAGAAGCAGGTGACGGCGACGCGCCCCTTCAGGCCGCGAACCAGCGCAGAAAGCGCGCGTCGCACGTCGGCCTCTGAGCCGGAATGCCCCTCGACCATCGCGTTGGTGCTGTCACACACCATCACATCCACGCCCTCGGCACCGAACGCGGCGAGGGCCGCCTCGTCGGTGCGCGGGCCGATCAGCGGGTCGGGGTCGAGCTTCCAGTCGCCCGTGTGCAGCACGCGGGCATGGCGCGTGGTAATCGCGAGCGCCTGCGCCTCGGGGGTCGAGTGCGCCATGGCGATGAGCCGAAGCGCGAAGGGCCCAAGGGTGAGCGACCCTCCGGGCGGCACCTCATGGATTGGCACCTGGCCGGCGAGGCCCCGTTCGGCGAGCTTGCGGCGAAGCACGGCGGCGGCGAAAGGGGTTGCGTGCACCGCGCAGCGGAGCTCGGGCCACAGCCAGGCGACGGCGCCGAGATGATCCTCGTGCGCGTGGGTCAACACGAGCCCCACGAGCCGCTCGCGACGCGCGGCGATGAAGCCCGGGTCCGGCACCATCACGTCGAGGTCGGGCCGCGCGCTCTCGGCGAAACCGAGGCCGCAATCGACCGCGAGCCACTGCCCGTCGCAGCCGTAGAGGTTGAGGTTCATCCCGATCTCGCCGGTGCCGCCGAGCGGCAGGAAGACGAGACCCGGAGGAGCGTCGGCCATCATCTCTCGGGAGGGTTGCGGCGGGCGAGCAGAACGAGGCCGTCGAGCGTCAGGTCGGGGTCGAGATGTCCGATCGCCGCCGTCGCGTCGGCGAAAAGCGGCGCGAGCCCGCCTGTGGCGATCACCTTGATCGGTTCGCCAAGCTCGGCCTCGATCCGTTTCGCAAGCCCCTCGATCAAGCCAACATACCCCCAATAGATGCCCGCCTGCATCGCCGGAACTGTCGATCGCCCGATCACCGCCTGCGGCCGCGCGACCGCGACCCGCGGCAACTGCGCCGCCGCCCTATGCAGCGCCTCGAGCGACAGGTTGATGCCGGGCGCGATCACCCCGCCGAGATAGGCGCCGCTGCGGTCGACCACATCGAAGGTGGTGGCGGTGCCGAAATCCACCACGGTGAGCGGACCGCGATAGCGCGTATGCGCGGCGAGCGCATTGACGAGCCGGTCGGCCCCGACCTCGTTCGGGTTGTCGACGAGCACCGGGAACCCCCAGTCGAGGCCTGAGGCGCGCGCGACCAGAGGCTCCTGGCCGAACCAGTCACGGCAGAGATGCCGAAGGTGATACAGTGCGGCCGGCACCACACAGGCGATCGCGGCGCGCGTGATGTCGCCGCGGCCGATGCCGGCCCAGGCCATCAGCTGGGTGAGCCAGACGGCATACTCCTCCGCCGTGCGGCTCGCCTGAGTGGCGAGTCGCCAGCGGCCCCGCCATGCCTCCCCGTCCCACACGGCGAACACGACGTTGGTGTTGCCGGCATCGATCGCGAGCAGCATGCGGCTCAGGCCTCCGCGAACACCTCGCCGGCCAAGATCCGGCGCACGCCCTCTCGGGTTGCAAGCAGGAGCGCTCCGTCGCGGTCAAGGCCGGCGTAGCGCCCGCAGAGATCCCCGCGGGCGCTCTTGACCGACATCGGCGTGCCCTTGGCAAGCGCGCGCTCAGACCATGCCTCGATGAGCCACGCCATGCCTGACCCCGCGAAGGCCTCAAGCGCGCGAGCGAACGCTGCGACCAAGTGGTCGGCGACCGTCCCCGGATCGGCCTGGCCGCCCAGCGCGGCGATCGACGTCGCTGGCCGCCCGACTTCCGGCGCGCCGGCGAGATTCGCGCCGATGCCGGCAACGAGCCAGGGCTCGCCTAGAGCGGTCGTTCCGGCCTCGACCAGGATACCGCCGAGTTTCGCCTCGCCGACCATGAGGTCGTTCGGCCATTTGAGGCGAAGCGCGTGCGGCTTCGGAACGAGCGGGGCGAGCGCGGCATGGGCAGCGAGGCCGGCGAGCAACGCCCCAGCGCCGCTGCGAAGCGCGGGCAGCGGCGGCAGAAGCACGGAGCAGGCGAGGTTTCCCGGAAGCGAGACCCAGGGCCTCCCGGCGCGACCCCTTCCTTCCGTCTGGCGTGAAGCAAGGACGACGAGGCCAGGGGGCTCGCCGGCCTCGGCCGCGGCGATCGCACGGTCGTTCGTGCTTGGCAACGTGTCGTGCCGCTCGATCCGAAAGGCGACGGAGCAGGCGAGGCTCATCCGCCGACGAGGGAGCGTGCTGCAGCGGCCGCCGCGCCGAGCAGCGGCCCCGGCAGGACGGCGAACAGGGCCGTTGCGGCGCCGGTGGCGGCAACGACCAGGGAGAGAGCGAGCGGCCGAGGGTCGACCGCGCCCTCGGACGCGTCGAAATACATCACCTTGACGATCCTCAGATAGTAGAAGGCCGAGACGACGGAGGCGAGCACGCCGATGACGGCAAGCGGCCAAAGCCCGGCGTTCACCGCCGCGACGAACACGTAGAGCTTGCCGAAGAACCCGGCGAGCGGCGGAATTCCCGCCATCGAGAACATGAACACGGCCATCGCGAGCGCCAAGAGCGGCGCCGACCGCGCGAGCCCGGCAAAGTCCTCGACCCGTTCCCGCGCCACCCCGTCGCGACGCAGCGCCACGATGCAGCCGAAGGCGCCGAGATTCATCACGACATAGATCGCCGTGTAGACGAGCACGCCGCGGATGCCGGCCTCATCTCCGGCCGCGAGGCCGATCAGCGCATAGCCGACATGGCCGATCGAGGAATAGGCCATCAGACGCTTGATGTTGCTCTGCGCGATCGCCGCGAAAGCGCCGACCAGCATCGACGCGATCGAGATCAGGACGATGATCTGCTGCCACTGTGCGAGCGCCGGCGCGAACGGCCCCGTCATCACCCGGAGAAACAGGGCGATCGCCGCCGCCTTGGGCGCGACTGAGAACAAGGCCGTCACCGGCGTGGGCGCCCCCTCGTAGACATCCGGCGTCCACATGTGGAACGGAACGGCCGAGACCTTGAAGGCGAGGCCCGCGGCGATGAAAGAGAGGCCGACGATGAGCCCCATCGACGGCGGCCCCGCCTGGAGCGCCTCGGCAATCCCGTCGAAGCGCGTCGTCCCCGCATAGCCGTAAGCGAGCGACGCGCCGTAGAGCAGGAGCCCGGAGGCGAGTGCGCCAAGCGTGAAATACTTGAGCCCCGCCTCGGTGGAGCGAAGGTCGTCGCGCGCGAAGGCGGCCGTGACGTAGAGCGAGAGCGAGGCGAGCTCGAGCCCGACATAGAGGCTCATCAGGTCGTTCGCGCTCACCATCATCATCATGCCGAGCGCGGCGAACAGAACGAGCACGGGATACTCGAAGCGCGCGAGCCCCTCGCGCCGGTGCCAGTCGAGCGCGAGAAAGAGAGATAGCCCAGCCGCGGCCAGAACAAGCACTTTGGCGAAGACGGCGAAGGCATCGACCACGAAGAGGCCCGAGAACCCCGTCGCGCGCCCGCCCTCCCCCGCAAGGACGAGCACTGCTGTGACCAGGAGCGCCGCGAGCGAGAGCATCGCGCTCGTGCTCCAAGCGTTGCGGCGCAGGAACACCCCAATCATCAGGATCGCCATCGCGCACAACGCGAGTACGATCTCCGGCAGCGCGATCGTCCAGTTCAGAGCCGCCATGGTCAGAGCCCCGCCATCTGGCGTGTGGCCGCGATCGCCGCCGCGTGCTGCGCGATCAGCTGCGCCACCGACTGGTCGAAGAAGGCGGTGAAGGAGGTCGGGAAGACGCCCATCCAGAGCGTGAGCACGGCAAGCGGCGCGAACACCGCGGCCTCGCGCGGTGACAGGTCAGCCAAGCCCTTGAGGGTGTCCTTCGTCAGCGTGCCGAACAACACACGCCGGTAGAGATAGAGCATATAGGCGGCGCCGAGCACCATGCCGGAGGCCGCAAGAAGGGCGAGCAGCTTCGAGACCTGCCAGGCGCCGACGATCGCGAGGAACTCGCCGACGAAGCCCGAGGTGCCGGGAAGCCCGACCGAGGCCATGGTAAACAGCATGAACAGGATCGCGTAGCGCGGCATCACCGAGGACAGGCCGCCATAGGCGGCGATCTCCCGCGTATGCACACGGTCATAGATCACGCCGACGCAAAGGAACAGAGCGGCCGAGACCACGCCGTGCGAGAGCATCTGGAAGATCGCCCCCTCCATGCCCTGCTGGTTCAGCGTGAACAGCCCGAGCGTCACAAGCCCCATATGCGCAACGGAGGAATAGGCGATCAGCTTCTTGATGTCGGTCTGCGCGAGCGCGACGAGAGAGGTGTAGACGACCGCGACCACCGAGAGCGCAAAGACGAGCGGGGCGAGCGTGACGGTCGCGTCGGGGAACATCGGGATCGAGAAGCGCAGGAACCCATAGCCCCCCATCTTCAGGAGCACGCCCGCGAGGATCACCGACCCTGCCGTCGGTGCCTCGACATGCGCGTCAGGCAACCAGGTGTGCAGCGGCCACATCGGCACCTTCACCGCGAAGGAGGCGAAGAAGGCGAGGAACAGCCACATCTGCGCAGCCGGCGCGATCCGGTGCTGCAGAAGTGCGGGGATGTCGGTCGTGCCCGCATCGAGATAGATCCAGATCAGCGCGAGCAGCATCAGAACCGAACCGAGCAGCGTGTAGAGGAAGAATTTGAACGCCGCGTAGGTTCGCCGCGCCCCGCCCCAAACCCCGATGATCAGGAACATCGGGATCAGCACGCCCTCGAAGAACACGTAAAAGATGACGATGTCGAGCGCGCAGAACATGCCGACCATCATCGTCTCGAGCACGAGAAAGGCGATCATGTACTCGCGCACCCGCGTCTCGACCGACTGCCAGGAGGCGACGACGCAGAGCGGGGTCAGAAGCGTCGAGAGCAGGACGAACAGCACCGACAGCCCATCAACCCCCATGTGGTAGCCGATGCCGAGACCCTCGAGCCACGGCGCGCGCTCGACGAACTGGAAGGCGGCGCTGTCGGTGTCGAAGCGGAACCAAAGGATCAGCGACAGAGCAAAGACGATCGCCGAGGTCCAGAGAGCGGTCCAGCGCGCGTTCTGCGCCACCGTGCGCTCGTCTCCCTGCACGGTCGCGATGATCGCCGCACCGAGCAGCGGCAGGAAGGTGATGAGGCTCAAGAGCGGGAAGCCGGCGGCGTTCATTCCAAGCGCCTTGTCATAGCCGCCCGGTCGCGACCAGCGTCACGATCACGACGATGCCGATCAGCATCGCGAAGGCGTAGTGATAGACAAGCCCGGTCTGCAGCCGGACGATCCGGAGTGCCGCCGCATGCGCGGTGGCGGCAACGCCGTCAGGGCCGAAACGATCGATCACGCCGAGATCGCCGCCCTTCCACAACGCGTCGCCGAGCGCCATCGCGGGGCGCACGAACAGCCGGTCATAGAGCTCGTCGAAGTACCACTTGTTGAGAAGGAAGCGGTAAAGGCCCTGGAACCGCGCGGCGAGACGCCCCGGCAGCTCGGGCCGGATCATGTAGAGGAGATAGGCGAGCGCGATCCCCGACCCCCCCATGAGGACGGGCGCGAGCTTCACCCACAGCGGCGCGTGATGGGCGTTCTCGATCGCGTCGTTGCCGGGCGCGACGACGATCGCCCCGCGCCAGAACTCCTGCCAGTTGTGCCCGACGAACGGCTCGTAGAACACCATCCCCGCGAACATCGCGCCGATCGCGAGCACCACGAGGGGCGCGAGCATGACGAGCGGGCTCTCGTGCACGTGCTCCATCACGTGCTCCTCGGCCCTCGGCTCGCCATGGAACGTCAGGATCAGGAGCCGCCAAGAGTAGAAGGCGGTAAGGAACGCAGCGGCGAGGCCAGAGACGAAGGCGAAGGCGCCGACGGCAGACTGCGCCCCCCACGCCGCCTCCAGAACCATGTCCTTCGAGTAGAACCCGGCGAAGAACGGCACGCCCGCAAGCGCGAGATTGCCGATCCACATCATCGCATAGGTGGCGGGAACCTTCCGCCAGATGCCGCCCATGCGGCGGATGTCCTGCTCGTCGCTCATCGCGTGGATCACGCTGCCGGCGCCAAGGAACAGGAGCGCTTTGAAGAAGGCGTGCGTGAAGAGGTGGAAGATCGCCGCCGGATAGGCGGAGACGCCGGCGGCGAAGAACATGTAGCCGAGCTGGCTGCACGTCGAGTAAGCGATGATGCGCTTGATGTCGTTCTGCACGCAGCCGATGGTCGCGGCGAACAGGGCGGTCGAGGCGCCGATCACGGTGACGATGCCGAGCGCCACCGGCGCCATCTCGAACAGCGGCGACATGCGGGTGACCAGGAACACACCGGCCGTGACCATCGTCGCGGCGTGGATGAGCGCCGACACGGGGGTCGGGCCCTCCATGGCGTCGGGCAGCCAGGTGTGCAGGAAGAGCTGCGCCGACTTCCCCATCGCGCCGATGAACAGAAGCACCGCGCACAGCTCGACGGCGCGAACCTCTCCGCCGAACAGGCGCACCATCGTCGCCTCGTGCGCACCAAGCGCCGCGAAGATCGCATCAAACGCGATGCTGTCGGTCAGCACGAACACGCCGGCGATGCCGAGCGCGAAGCCTACATCGCCCACGCGGTTGACGATGAAGGCCTTCATCGCCGCCCGGTTCGCGCTCTCGCGCTCGTACCAGTAGCCGATCAGGAGGTAAGAGCAGAGCCCCACCCCTTCCCAGCCGAAGAACAGCTGCAGGAGGTTGTCGGCCGTCACCAGCATCAGCATCGCGAAGGTGAACAGCGAGAGATACGCCATGAACCGCGGCACCGTGCGGTCATGGCTCATGTAGCCGACGGAGTAGACGTGAATCAGGGTCGAGATGAGCGTCACCATCCCGACCATGACGGCCGACAGCGTGTCGTAGCGCAGCGCCCAGTTCGCCTCGAAACTGCCGCTGTCCACCCAGGCCGCGAGCGTGACGGTGCGGGCGTTGCCGGCATAGGCGACGTCGAAGAACAGCATCAGCCCGCAGGCGGCGGCCAACGCCATCGTTCCGCAGGTGACGAGCGCCGCGCCACGGTCGCCCAAGGCCCGGCCGAAGAACCCCGCGACGATCGCACCGACGAGCGGCAGGAAGACGGCGCCCGTTTCGATCAAGGCACGCTTACCCCTTCATCATGCTGATGTCGTCGACCTCGATCGAGCCGCGATTGCGGAAGTAGACGACGACGATGGCAAGCCCGATCGCTGCCTCGGCCGCGGCGACGGTGAGGATGAACATCACGAAGATCTGACCCGCGAGGTCGCCGAGGTGCGCGCTGAAGGCGACGAGGTTGATGTTGACGGCAAGCAGCATCAGCTCGATCGACATCAGGATGACGATCACGTTCTTCCGGTTTAGGAAGATGCCGAAGATGCCCAGCGCAAACAGGATCGCGGCGACCGCGAGATAGTGCCCGACACCGACGGCGAGCATCAGCTGTGCCGTCCGCCGTGACCGGATGACGGCCCCCGTTCCTGGCCGCCAGCCGGCTCGGGCTCCCTGCCCGCTTCCTCGTCGCTCCCTGCCGGCGGCGGCGGAACCACCATCCCCTGCCCCGGCGAAAGACGCACGAGAGCGAGCGTCTGGCGCGGCGAACGGTCGAGCTGACGCGCAATGATCTGCCGACGCGTGCCCGGGCGGTCGCGCAGCGTGAGCACGATCGCGCCGATCATCGCGACGAGGAGAACGAGGCCCGCGGCCTGAAAGAGGTAGACGTAGTCGGTGTAGAGAACGCGGCCGATCGCTTCCGTGTTCGTCACGTCGGCCGGCACAGGCGCGGCGAGCAGGCGCGGCGCCGCCGGAGAGACCGACCACGCAAGACCGACGATCAGGAGCTCGGCGAGCAGCACGGCGCCGATCGCGCCGCCGACCGGAAGGTAGCGCACGACCCCCTCGCGCATGCGCGCGAAGTCGATGTCCAGCATCATCACGACGAACAGGAACAGCACCGCGACCGCGCCGACATAGACGATCACAAGGATCATCGCGAGGAACTCGGCGCCGGCGAGCAGGAACAGCCCCGCCGCATTGAAGAAGGCGAGGATCAGGAACAGAACCGCGTGCACCGGGTTGCGCGCGAACACGACCATCGCGGACGCCGCGACCAGAACGGCCGAGAAGGCGTAGAAGGCGAGCGTCGCGATCACGACCGGGCCGTCACCGATAGGGCGCGTCGGCGGCAAGCCGGGCGGCGATCTCCGCCTCCCAGCGCTCGCCATTCGCAAGCAGACGCTCCTTGGTGTAGATCAGCTCCTCGCGCGTCTCGGTGGCGAACTCGAAGTTCGGCCCCTCGACGATCGCATCCACCGGGCAGGCCTCCTCGCAGAGGCCGCAGTAGATGCACTTCGTCATGTCGATGTCGTAGCGTGTGGTGCGGCGCGAGCCGTCCTCGCGAGGCTCGGCCTCGATGGTGATGGCCTGAGCGGGGCAGACCGCCTCGCACAGCTTGCAGGCGATGCAGCGTTCCTCCCCGTTGGGGTAACGCCGGAGCGCGTGCTCGCCCTTGAAGCGCGGGCTGATCGGCCCCTTCTCGTAGGGGTAGTTGATGGTCACCTTGGGCTTGAAGAAGTAGCGCAGCGTCAGCGCCATGCCCGACACGAGCTCGGACAGGAGCAGGCTGCGCAGCGTGCGGTCGATCATGCCCATCTGACGCTCCCTGCGCTCACGCGCCGGTTCCTAGACCCGCGCGCGCTGCGCCGCAACCGCCGCTCGCGCGCGCCGCTCATGCTCTGCCCGGGAGCCAGCCGAAGGCCATCAGCACCCCCGCCGTGAGCACGACCCAGAAGAGCGACAGCGGCAGGAACACCTTCCAGCCGAGCCGCATCAGCTGGTCGTAGCGGTAGCGCGGGAAGGTCGCACGCACCCAAAGGAACACGAACAGGCAGAGGGAGATCTTCAGCGCGAACCAGACGGGCCCGGGGACCCAGGTGAACGGCGCCGCCGCGACCGGCGGAAGCCAGCCGCCGAGGAACAGGATGGTCGTCATCCCGCTCATCAGGATCATGTTCGCGTACTCGCCGAGGAAGAACAGCGCGAAGCTCATCGAGCTGTATTCGACGAAGAACCCGGCGACGATCTCGCTCTCCCCTTCCGGAAGGTCGAACGGCGCGCGGTTCGTTTCCGCGAGCGCCGAGATTAAGAACACGATGAACATCGGAAACAGAGGGATCGCGAACCACAGCCCCTCCTGGGCGCGGACCACCTCGGAGAGGTTCAGCGAGCCCGCGCAGAGCAGGACGGTGATGATCACGAAGCCGATCGAGACCTCGTAGCTCACCATCTGCGCCGCCGACCGAAGCGCGCCGAGGAAGGCGTATTTCGAGTTCGACGCCCAGCCGGCGATGATGATCCCGTACACACCGAGCGAGGAGATCGCGAATAAATAGAGGATTCCGACATTGATGTCGGCGAGCACGAGCCCGTCCCCGAACGGGATCACCGCCCACGCGATCAGCGCGAGCGCGAAGGTGAGCATCGGCGCCATCAGGAACAGGAGCCGGTTCGCCCCGGTGGGGATCACCGTCTCCTTCATCATCAGCTTGATCGCATCGGCGAAGGGCTGGAACAGCCCGAAAGGGCCGACGACGTTCGGCCCCTTCCGCAGCTGCATCGCCGCAAGAACCTTGCGCTCGGCATAGGTGAGATAGGCGACGCCGACCAGCACCGGCACCATGATCAGGAGGATCGCGCCGACCGTGAACACGAGCGTGCCGAACGGGGTTGAGAAGAAGGACTGCATGCGCCGCTACTCCGCCGCCACGCGCTCCGCCCCCGCCCCGGCGCGGGACGCGACGGAGGCAGCGCAGGCGGCCATGGTGGGAGAGGCGCGGCCGATCGGATCGGTTCGGTAGAAATCGGTAACCGGCGAAACGAAGGGTGCCGTCCCCAGAGCGTGCGGGTCACCCGACGGGCCGGTGAGGTCAGGGCAGCCCTGCCCGAGTGGCGCGTCGAGCCTGCCCTTGCCGAGTTCGGCAACTCGCGCCTGAACGCCGGCCAGATCGTCATAGGGAAGCGGGCAGCCCAGCGCGGCCGAGGCGGCACGCAGGATCGCCCAGTCCTCGCGCGCCTCGCCTGGCGGGAACACGGCGCGATACCCCCTCTGCACGCGACCCTCCGTGTTCACCCAGGTGCCTTCCTTCTCGACATAGGCGGCACCGGGGAGGATCACGTCGGCCCGTTTCGCTCCTCGATCGCCATGGTGCCCCTGGTACACCACAAACGCAGAGCCAAGCCGCTCCATCGGGAGCTCGTCGGCTCCGAGCAGCCACACGACGTCGATCTCTCCCGCCTCGGCGGCGCTCAGGATCCCGTCGCGGTCGAGCCCGCTCTTGCGCGGCAGAAAGCCGATGTCGAGCGCGCCGACGCGTGCCGCCGCCATGTGCAGCATGTTGAACCCGTGCCAGTCGGGCTGCAGGGCGCCGATGTCGCGCGCGATCGTCCAGGCGGCGGCGAGCACGGCCGCACCGTCGGGACGGGCGAGCGCGCCCTGGCCGATGATCACCATCGGCCGCTTCGCCTCGCGCAGCACCTTCGCGAAGGGGCTCGAGCCGTCGAGCAGCGCGGCGAGCGCTCCCGGCCCCTCGCCGAGATGCTGATAGCCATAGGTGAGCTCCGCCGGCTCGCCGATGAGGCCGATCGGGAACCCGCCCGCGAGCCAGCGCTTGCGCAGCCGCGCGTTCAGCACGGCCGCCTCGCGGCGCGGGTTCGACCCGATGATCAGCGCCGCATCGGCCCGCTCGATGCCCGCGATCGTGCTGTTGAACAGGTAGAAGTCGCGACGCGTAGCGTCGATCCGCGCCCCGTCCTGACGGCAGTCGAGATTGCCCGACCCGAGCGCGTCCATCAGGTCGGCCAAGGCCGCGAGGCTCTCGAGCTCGACGAGATCACCGGCGAGCGCGGCGATGCGCTCACCCGGAAGCCCTTTCGCGCGCGCGGCGATCGCCGCGAAGGCCTCCTCCCAGCGTGCGGCGCGAAGCCGGCCCCCCTCGCGCACCCAAGGCCGATCGAGCCTGCGCCGCGTCAGGCCATCGTTGCTGAAACGGGCCTTATCGCTGATCCACTCCTCGTTCACCTCCTCGTTCAGCCGCGGCAGGATCCGCAGCACCTGCGGCCCGCGGCTGTCGATGCGGATGTTCGAGCCGACGGCATCGGTGACATCGATCCCGTCGGTGCGGGTGAGCTCCCACGGGCGCGCGACGAAGGCATAGGGCTTGGAGGTGAGCGCGCCGACCGGGCAGAGATCGATCATGTTGCCCGAGAGCTCCGAGGTCAGCGTGCGCTCGATGTAGGTGCCGATCTCCATCTGCTCGCCGCGCCCGGTGGCGCCGAGCTCCGGCACGCCAGCGATTTCGGTTGCGAAGCGGACGCAGCGCGTGCAGTGGATGCAGCGCGTCATCACCGTCTTGATCAGAGGCCCGAGCTCCTTGTCCTTCACCGCGCGCTTGGGCTCGTTGTAGCGCGAGCGGTCGAAGCCGTAGGCCATCGCCTGGTCCTGCAGGTCGCACTCGCCCCCCTGGTCGCAGATCGGGCAGTCGAGCGGGTGGTTGATCAGCAGGAACTCCATCACGCCCCGGCGCGCGGCGCGCACCATCGGCGTGTCGGTGTGGATCACCATGTTGTCGGCGACCGGGTAGGCGCAGGAGGCGATCGGCTTCGGCGCCTTTTCAAGCTCGACGAGGCACATGCGGCAATTGCCCGCGATCGAGAGCCGCTCGTGGTAGCAGAAGCGCGGGATCTCCTTGCCTGCGACCTCGCAGGCCTGAAGCACCGTGATGCCCGGCGGCACCTCGACCTCGATCCCGTCGATCGTCAGCTTGGGCATCGGTCCACCTCGACGTCACTACCCCAACAGGGCGGCGTTGGGTGCGGAGCGCGCGCCTCTGTGGCGTGGCACCTCCGCACCCCTCCGCACCGTCGGCCTCCGTGCGAAACCGCCAAGGCTCCGCGTTCGCGCGCTGCCTGCGCTCATCTGCGCGTGACCAGCACGACGAGGCCGATGAAGATCGCAATGAACACGGCGACGGTCAGCCAATGAAGAAGCGACAACTCTCCCATGAGCGCCTCCCGTTCGCGCGGACGCTGCCGCGGCAGGGACGAGGCCCAGGCTGCTTGGGCCTCGGCGCAGGACGCGCAGGCACCGCGGACGCGGCGCGCGTCGCCACCCCGCCGCTCGACCGAGACGGACGCAGACCACGTGGCCGCGCGCGCGTCCAATGTGTCTCCGGCCGGCTGATCGCATCCCCCTACTCCGCCGCCATCGGCATCGAGGCCGCGC
Source organism: Elioraea tepida (assembly GCF_019203965.1). Classification (NCBI taxonomy): domain Bacteria; kingdom Pseudomonadati; phylum Pseudomonadota; class Alphaproteobacteria; order Acetobacterales; family Elioraeaceae; genus Elioraea; species Elioraea tepida. Next base: position 3,253,721 of record NZ_CP076448.1, on the reverse strand, counting down.
GCAGCCCCGCCTTGTAGGCAGCGATCCGCTCCTCCATCAGCGGGCGGAAGTGGCGTATCAGCCCCTGGATCGGCCAAGCGGCGGCGTCACCGAGGGCGCAGATCGTGTGGCCCTCGACCTGCCGCGTCACCTGTTCGAGCACGTCGATCTCCTCCGGCTCGGCGCGGCCTTGGACCATCCGTTCCATCACCCGCCACATCCAGCCCGTTCCCTCGCGGCAGGGCGTGCACTGGCCGCAGCTCTCGTGCTTGTAGAAGCGCGAGAGGCGCGCGATCGCGGCGATCACGTCGGTCGAGCGGTCCATCACGATCACGCCGGCCGTGCCAAGGCCAGAACGCACCTCGCGCAAGGAGTCGAAATCCATCAGCACCGTGTCGCAGATGTGCTTCGGCAGAAGCGGCACCGAGGAGCCGCCGGGGATGACGGCGAGCAGGTTGTCCCAGCCGCCGCGCACCCCGCCCGCATGGCGCTCGATCAGTTCCTTGAGCGGGATGCCGAGCTCCTCCTCGACGTTGCAGGGGCGGTTCACGTGGCCGGAGATGCAGAAGATCTTCGTGCCCGTGTTCTTCGGCCGGCCGAGGGAGGCGAACCAGGAAGCGCCGCGACGCAGGATGGTCGGCACCACAGCGATGCTCTCGACGTTGTTGACCGTGGTCGGGCAGCCATAGAGGCCGACGGCTGCAGGAAAGGGGGGCTTCAGCCGCGGCATGCCCTTCTTACCCTCGAGGCTCTCGAGCAGGGCCGTCTCCTCGCCGCAGATATAGGCGCCCGCCCCGCGCGTGACGTAGAGGTCGAAGTCGAAGCCAGAGCCGCAGGCGTTCTTCCCGATCAGCCCCGCTGCGTAGGCCTCGTCGATCGCCGCCTGGAGCCGCTTGTATTCCGCGTGGAACTCGCCGCGGATGTAGATGTAGCCCACATGCGCGCCGATGCCGACACCGGCGAGCAGGCAGCCCTCGATCAGCTTGTGCGGCTCATGTCGGAGGATGTCGCGGTCCTTGCAGGTGCCGGGCTCGCTCTCGTCGGCGTTGACCACGAGGTAGGACGGACGGCCGTCGGGCGAGGATTTCGGCATGAACGACCATTTGAGGCCGGTGGGGAAGCCCGCGCCGCCGCGACCGCGCAGGCCCGAGAGTTTCACCTCCTCGACGATCCAATCCCTGCCCTTGGCGATCAGGGCCTTCGTTCCGTCCCACTCGCCGCGCGCGCGGGCGCCGGCAAGCCGCCAGTCCTCAAGCCCGTAGAGGTTGGTGAAGATCCGGTCGCGATCGGAGAGCATCCCCTCAGCCTCCTTCCGCTGGTTCCGGCGCCGCCCCCTCGGGCCGGTAAGGCAAGGGAGGCGGAACGTCCAGAAGCGTGGTGCGCACTCCTTCGGGCGCTGAGCCCTGCCGGCCGATCGCCGACCCGGGCGGCGGAACCTCGCCGCGGCGGAGCGCCTCGAGGATCCGTTCTGTTGCCGGACCATCCAGGTCCTCGTAGTAGTGGTCGCCGACCCACAGGATCGGCGCGTTCACGCAGGCGCCGAGGCACTCCACCTCCTCGACCGAGAACATCCCGTCCGCGCTGACGGTCCCGTCTGGCACGCCGCCTGCGGCGCGCCGGCAGGCGGCGAGCACGGCGTCCGACCCGCGCAGCCAGCAGGGCGTGGTGGTGCAGACCTGAAGGTGATACCGCCCGACGGGCCGCGTCTTGAACATCGAGTAGAAGGAGGCGACCTCGTAGACGCGGATCGGCGGCATGCCGAGGACGGCGGCGACATGGTCCATCGCCGCGCGCGGAAGCCAGCGCGCGCCGGTCTCCTCCTCCATCTGCCGCATCGCGAGATCAAGCAGCGCCTTCACGGCGGAGGCCTGCTTGCCGGGGGGGTACTTCGCGATCTGCTTCTCGGCGGCCTTGCGATAGGCCTCCGAGAAGGCGAAGGTCGCGGGGCCGCCGTGATAGGCCTGCGCGGGCGTGGAACGGTCGGTCACCGGTCGATCTCCCCGAACACGATGTCGAGGCTGCCGATGATCGCCACCGCATCGGCCAGCATATGGCCCTTGGCGAGATGGTCCATTGCCTGCAGGTGGGCGAAGCCCGGCGCGCGGATCTTGCAGCGGTAGGGCTTGTTCGTTCCGTCGGCGATCAGATAGACGCCGAACTCCCCTTTGGGTGCCTCGACCACCGTGTAGGTCGACCCCGCCGGGACGTGGAACCCCTCCGTGTAGAGCTTGAAGTGGTGGATCAGCGCCTCCATCGACCGCTTCATCTCCGCGCGTGAGGGCGGCGTGATCTTGTGGTCCTGGGTCTTGACCGGGCCGTCGGGCATGCGGGCGAGGCACTGGCGGATGATCTTCAGGCTTTCCCGCATCTCGGCGACGCGCACGAGGTAGCGGTCGTAGCAGTCGCCGTTGCGGCCGACGGGGATGTCGAACTCAAGCTCGCCATAGACGTCGTAGGGCTGGCTCTTGCGCAGGTCCCACGCCGCTCCGGAGGCGCGCAGGCAGGGGCCTGACCAGCCCCAGGCGAGCGCGTCCTTGAGCGACATGATGCCGATATCGACCGTCCGCTGCTTCCAGATCCGGTTCTCGGTGAGCAGGGTCTCGAGATCGTCGATGAACTTCGGGAAGGCCTCGGCCCACTCGGCGATCCGGTCGGCAAGACCCGCCGGCATGTCCTTCGCGACACCGCCTGGGCGGAAGTAGTTCGCATGCAGCCGCGCGCCGGAAACGGCCTCGTGGAACTCCATCAGCTTCTCGCGCTCCTCGAAGCCCCAGAGCGCGGGCGTGATGGCCCCGACATCGATCGCGTAGGTGGTAACGTTGAGCAGGTGGTTGAGAATCCGGCTGATCTCGGCGAACAGGACGCGGATGTACCGGGCGCGCGGCGGCACCTCGATTCCCAGCAGCTTTTCGGTGGCAAGGGCGAAGGCATGCTCCTGCGCCATCGGCGAGACATAGTCGAGCCGGTCGAAATAGGGCACCGCCTGGATATAGGTCTTGTACTCGATCAGCTTCTCGGTGCCGCGGTGCAAAAGGCCGATATGCGGATCGGCACGTTCGACCACCTCGCCGTCGAGCTCGAGCACGAGGCGAAGCACGCCGTGTGCTGCCGGATGCTGCGGCCCGAAATTCATCGTGTGGGTGCGCCGCTCTGGGGTGCCGGTTTGGGCGGCCGCCGTCGTCTCCGCCATCGCGCTCACCCCCTCCTTGCCTTCTCGTCGCCGGGAAGCGTGGTCATGCCTTCCCAGGGCGAAAGGAAATCGAAGTTGCGGAACTCCTGCGTCAGCTTCACCGGCTCGTAGACCACACGCTTCTGCTCCTCGTCGTAGCGGAGCTCGACATGGCCGGTCAGCGGGAAGTCCTTCCGCAGCGGGTGCCCCTCGAAGCCGTAGTCGGTGAGGATGCGCCGCAGATCGGGGTTGCCGGCGAAGGGAATGCCGAAGAGGTCCCACGCCTCGCGCTCGTACCAGCCGGCTGCCGGCCAGAGAGAGACGACCGACGGAACCGCCGCGCCCTCGGCCACAGGAACGATCACGCGCACGCGCCGGTTCGTCGCCGGGGCGAGCAGGTTGTAGACGACATCGAAGCGCTCGGCCCGCTCCGGCCAGTCCACCCCGCAGAGGTCCATCAGCTGGGTGAAACCGAACTGCGGGTCGTCGCGCAGCACCGCCATGAGGGAGGGCAGCGTGTCGGCGCGTGCGACGATCTCGAGTTCGCCGAGCGCGACGCGATGTGCCCGCACCGCCTGCGGCACCGCCTCCGCCACCGCCGCGCCGAGAGCGGCGAGCGCCTGGGTGATGGTCTCAGTCACGCGTCCGATCTCTCAGCGGCGCAGCACCGTTCCGGTGCGGCGTATCTTCTTCTGCAGCTGCATGATGCCGTAGACGAGCGCCTCGGCCGTCGGCGGGCAGCCGGGGACGTAGATGTCGACGGGAACGATCCGGTCGCAGCCGCGCACCACCGAGTAGGAATAGTGGTAGTAGCCGCCGCCATTGGCGCAGCTTCCCATCGAAATCACCCAGCGCGGCTCGGGCATCTGGTCGTACACCTTGCGCAGAGCGGGCGCCATTTTGTTGGTCAAGGTGCCGGCGACGATCATCACGTCCGATTGCCGTGGGCTCGCGCGCGGGATGATGCCGAACCGGTCGAGGTCGTAGCGGCTCATGTAGGCATGGATCATCTCGACGGCGCAGCAGGCGAGGCCGAAGGTCATCGGCCAGAGGCTGCCTGTGCGCGCCCACGTCACCAGCCGGTCGAGCTGGGCGACGACGAATCCCTTCTCGGCGATCTGCCCCGTGACGTCGCGCAGGAGTGCCTCCTGCTGGGGCCCCGGGCTGATCGCCTCGCGGTTCCAGGCGATGGTCACGTCGGTCTGGGCGGTCATCGCGGCTTCTCCACGCGTGCGCTCACTCCCACTCGAGCGCACCCTTTCTCCACTCATAGATGAAGCCGATCGTCAGCATGCCAAGGAAGATCATCATCGAGGCGAAGCCGAACCAGCCGATCTCGCCCAAGGTGACCGCCCAGGGGAACAGGAAGGCGACCTCGAGGTCGAAGATGATGAAGAGGATGGCGACGAGGTAGAAGCGCACATCGAACTTCCGGCGCGCATCGTCGAACGGCTCGAAGCCGCATTCATAGGCCGAGAGCTTCATCGGGTCCGGCGCCTGGCGGGCGAGGATCAGCGAGGCGCCGACCATCGCCACCGCGATCGCGGCGGCGATGCCGATGAAGACGAGGATCGGGAAATATTCCGCCAGGATAGACGGCATGGCCGCGCAGTGCTCCGTCGGCCCGGTGGGTCCCTCCCCCGGGTCTTGCTGCGCTGCGACATTAGACGGGAACGCGGCACGTTTCCACCCGTGCCGGGCCTGCGTACCCGGTTTGCCCGGGCCTCGGCGCGCCCGCCTTTGGCCCAGCGGACGGGCGCTCGGCACGTGCTCTCGTGAGGGAGGGGGGAATGGCGCGAGTGACGGGGCTCGAACCCGCGACCTCCGGCGTGACAGGCCGGCGCTCTAACCGACTGAGCTACACCCGCGCGCGTACGCCGCTCTTAGGCAGGCGGGATGGGGGTGTCAAGGCGCGCGAAAAACGATGGTGGGCGATGACGGACTCGAACCGCCGACATCCTCGGTGTAAGCGAGGCGCTCTGCCGCTGAGCTAATCGCCCGGGGCGGTGATACGCCGCGAGCGTGGGTTTGGGCAAATGCGAAAGGCCGGAAGCGTCACCGCCGCCGGCCTGCCGCCACGCTGCTCGAGCACGGCTCAGTTGACGGCGTCCTTTAGTGCCTTGCCAGCCTTGAAGCGAACCGACACCGAGGAGGCGATCTTGATCTGCTCGCCGGTGCGCGGGTTGCGGCCGATTCCTGCCTTGCGCTTCGACTTGGAGAAGGTGCCGAAGCCAACGAGGCGAACTTCGCCGTCCTTCTTCTTCAGGGCGGCCGTGATCGCGTCCAACACGGCATCGATCACCTCGGCCGTCTTGGCCTTGGGCAGGTCGGTCTTGTCGGCGACAACGGCGACCAGGTCGTTCTTGTTCACGGGCTTGCCCTCTTCGACGTGACTGGAGCGGAAGGGATTGCGCACCTCCAGGCCGCGGACATCCGCAACCTGGCTGCAACGCACGGCTGCACTCTAGGCAGCGCGATTCTCCCGCGTCAATGCGTCGACGCCGCTTTTTCCTAGCGAATCGGCCGTTTTCGGGCCTTGCGCAGGCGGAACGCCTGCTCCCGCTGATCCCCGGCGAGAGCGACTCGCGAGAGGATGCACCCCGCGGCTCCCGGCCGCGCCCTGTCCGCTCGGGACGCGGCCGAGTCCCAGCAGCCTCAGTGGGCGAGTCGCGCCTCGCCTGCGGCGGCACCGGCCGTCAGGGGCGGCTCTGGCGGCTCCTCCCACGCGATCGGCTCGGGCATACGGGTCAGCGCCTCGCGCATCACCTCGTCCATCGAGGAGACCGGGACGATCCTCAGTCCCTTCTTCACCGTGTCGGGGATCTCGGCGAGGTCCTTCTCGTTCTCCTTCGGGATGAGAACGGTGGTCAGCCCGCCGCGCAGGGCCGCGAGCAGCTTCTCCTTGAGGCCACCGATCGGCAGCACGCGGCCGCGCAGCGTGATCTCTCCCGTCATCGCGATCTCGCGACGCACCGGAATGCCGGTAAGAGCCGAGACGATCGCGGTCGCCATCGCCACGCCGGCGGAGGGGCCGTCCTTCGGTGTGGCGCCTTCGGGAACGTGCACGTGAATGTCGCGCTTCTCGAACAGTGTCGGCTTGATGCCGAAGGAGAGAGCGCGCGAGCGCACATAGCTCATCGCCGCCTGCACGCTCTCCTGCATCACGTCGCCGAGCTTGCCGGTGTGCTTGACATTGCCCTTGCCGGGCATCAGCACCGCCTCGATCGAGAGAAGCTCACCGCCCACCTCGGTCCAGGCGAGGCCAGTGACGACGCCGACCATGTCCTCGAGCTCCGCCTCGCCGAAGCGGAAGCGCCGAACACCCGCAAACTTCTCGAGGTTCTTCCGCGTGATCGCGACCTTCTGCACCTTCTTCTGAACGATCTCGCGCACCGCCTTGCGGGCGAGGCCCGCGATCTCGCGCTCCAGATTCCGCACCCCCGCCTCGCGGGTGTAGTAGCGGATCAGGTCGCGAATCGCGTCATCGGAGATCGACCACTCCTTCTCCTTGAGCCCGTTCGCCTCCGACACTTTCGGCACGAGGTGGCGCTTGGCGATCTCGACCTTCTCGTCCTCCGTGTAACCGGGGATGCGGATGATCTCCATCCGGTCGAGCAGCGGCTGCGGCATCCGAAGCGAGTTCGCGGTCGTGACGAACATCACGTCCGAGAGGTCGTAGTCCACCTCGAGATAGTGGTCGTTGAAGGTGGCGTTCTGCTCCGGGTCGAGCACCTCGAGCAGGGCCGAGGACGGGTCGCCACGCCAGTCGGCGCCGAGTTTGTCGATCTCGTCGAGCAGGAAGAGCGGGTTCGAGCTCTTCGCCTTCTTCATGCCCTGGATGATCTTGCCGGGCATCGAGCCGATATAGGTGCGGCGGTGGCCGCGGATCTCGGCCTCGTCGCGCACGCCGCCCAAGGACATGCGCACGAAGTTGCGGCCCGTCGCCTTGGCGATCGACTTGCCGAGCGAGGTCTTGCCCACACCGGGCGGACCGACGAGGCAGAGGATCGGCCCGCGGATTTTCGGGCTCCGCACCTGCACGGCGAGATACTCGAGGATGCGCTCCTTCACCTTCTCGAGACCGTAATGGTCAGCCTCGAGGATCCGCTCCGCCTCCGCGAGGTCGGCCTTGATCTTGGTCTTCTTCTTCCAGGGGATGGAGAGCATCCAGTCGAGATAGTTGCGCACCACCGTCGCCTCGGCGCTCATCGGCGACATGGTGCGCAGCTTCTTCAGTTCGGCGAGCGCCTTCTCCCGCGCCTCCTTCGACAGCTTGGTGCGCCGGATCTTCTCCTCGATCTCGGCGGCCTCGTCCTTGCCGTCCTCGCCCTCGCCGAGCTCCTTCTGGATCGCCTTCAGCTGCTCGTTGAGATAGTACTCGCGCTGAGTCTTCTCCATCTGGCGCTTCACGCGGTTGCGGATGCGCTTCTCGACCTGCAGCACGCCGATCTCGCTCTCCATGTGGCCGAACACCTTCTCAAGGCGGTCGGCCACGGAGGCGGTCTCAAGCAGGTCCTGCTTCTCCGGGATCTTCAGCGCGAGATGGGAGGCGACGGTGTCGGCGAGCTTCGAGGGGTCCTCGATCTGGTTGATCGAGACGAGCACCTCGGGCGGGATCTTCTTGTTGAGCTTGATATACTGCTCGAACTGGTTGACCACGGTGCGCGCAAGCGCCTCCACCTCGCGCTCGTCACCCGGCTGGTCCTGGATCGGCTCGACGAAGCCCTCGAAGAACGCCTCCGTCTCCTTGAAGCCGACGATCCGCGCCCGCCGGCCGCCCTCGACCAGAACCTTCACCGTGCCGTCGGGCAGCTTCAGAAGCTGCAGGACGGTCGAGACCGTGCCGACGTGATAGATGTCGTCCACGCCGGGATCGTCCTGGGCGGCGTTCTTCTGCGCCACCAGGAGGATCTGCTTGTCGTCCTTCATCACCGCCTCGAGGGCGCGAACCGACTTCTCGCGCCCGACGAACAGCGGAACGATCATGTGCGGGAACACCACGATGTCCCGCAGGGGAAGAACCGGCAGAACGTCGGCAGGCACCGGCGCCTGAAGCGCCTTGCCCTCACCACCGCCGTGCCGCTGACCTTGCTCGTCGCTCATTCTTGCGTGCTTCCTGGTTCGGCAGCCCTCGGACCATGCACCATGCCCTGGCCCAAAGACCCCATGTCACGTCAGGATACATGAGGCTGCCGGCACCCCGATCAACCCCGATGCATCACGAGCCCCGCCAGGCGGCGGGGGCGGATTACGCGCTCGCGCCCTCGCCGCGACGCTCGCCGTAGATGAACAGCGGCGCTGACCGGCCCTCGGCCACCTCGCGGTTGATCACCGTCTCGTCCACTCCATCGAGGCTGGGGAGGTCGAACATGGTGTTGAGCAGGATCCCCTCCATGATCGACCGCAGGCCGCGCGCCCCGGTCTTGCGGCTGATCGCCCGCTGCGCGACCGTGCGCAGCGCATCCTCCGTGAAGGTGAGCTTCACCCCCTCCATCTCGAACAGGCGGGCATACTGCTTGACGAGAGCGTTCTTGGGCTTGGTGAGGATGTCGACGAGAGCGTTCTCGTCGAGGTCCTCGAGCGTGGCCACCACTGGAAGCCGGCCGATGAACTCTGGGATCAAGCCGAACTTCAGGAGGTCCTCCGGCTCGACCTCGCGCAGGATCTGGCCGGTGCGCCGGTCGTCGGGGCTGCGCACATCGGCGCCGAAGCCGATCGCCGTGCCCTTGCCGCGTGCGGCGATGATCTTCTCGAGCCCGGCGAAGGCGCCGCCGCAGATGAACAGGATGTTGGTGGTGTCGACCTGCAGGAACTCCTGCTGTGGGTGCTTGCGACCGCCCTGGGGCGGCACCGAGGCGATCGTCCCCTCCATGATCTTGAGCAGAGCCTGCTGCACGCCCTCGCCGGAGACGTCGCGGGTGATCGAGGGGTTGTCCGACTTGCGGCTGATCTTGTCGACCTCGTCGATGTAGACGATGCCGCGCTGCGCCCGCTCGACGTTGTAGTCGGCCGCCTGCAGGAGCTTCAGGATGATGTTCTCGACGTCCTCGCCCACATAACCGGCCTCGGTGAGCGTCGTCGCATCCGCCATCGTGAACGGCACGTCGAGGATCCGGGCAAGCGTCTGGGCGAGCAGCGTCTTCCCCGAGCCCGTCGGGCCGATAAGCAGGATGTTCGACTTGGCGATCTCGACGTCGTTGTTCTTCTGGGCGTGCGCCAGGCGCTTGTAATGGTTGTGAACCGCTACCGAGAGCACACGCTTCGCGTGATCCTGCCCGATCACGTAGTCATCCAGAACCTTGCAGATCTCGCGCGGTGTTGGGATGCCGTCGCGCGTCTTCACGAGGTGCGTCTTATGCTCCTCGCGAATGATGTCCATGCAGAGCTCGACGCACTCGTCGCAGATGAACACGGTCGGGCCCGCGATCAACTTGCGAACCTCGTGCTGCGACTTGCCGCAGAACGAGCAGTAGAGTGTGTTCTTCGAGTCGCCAGACTTGCTCATGCCTGCTCCGAGTCCGGTGCGGCTTCCGAAGAGATGAGGATACGCCCGGGTGCCCGGTGGCACAAGCGATGGCCGTTCGTCCGACGCCGCGCCATGCCGCCCTGGCCGACGCCCGGCCGGCCGCCGCACGCCCGTGGTCAGCCGATGCCCCGCTCCTCGTGTTCCGCCTATTTCTTCTCGGCGTCCGGCGGGGGCCGGTTCTCGACCACGTGGTCGACGATCCCGAACTCCTTCGCCTCCTCGGCCGACATGAACCGGTCGCGTTCGAGCGTCTGCTCGATCCGCTCGAGCGGCTGGCCCGTGTGCCGGGCATAGATCTGGTTCAGCCGCGCCCGCACGGCAAGGATCTCGCGCGCCTGGATCTCGATGTCGGTGGCCTGGCCCTGGGCCCCGCCCGAAGGCTGGTGCACCATCACCCGGCTGTTCGGCAGGCAGTAGCGCTTGCCGGCCGCGCCGGCCGCAAGCAGCAGGCTTCCCATCGAGGCCGCCTGGCCAATGCACACCGTGCTCACCGGCGAGCGGATGTATTGCATCGTGTCGTAGATCGCGAGGCCGGAGGTCACCACCCCGCCCGGGCTGTTGATGTAGAAGGCGACGTCCTTGTTCGGGTTCTCGCTCTCAAGGAACAGGAGCTGGGCGCAGATCAGGCTCGCCACCGCATCATGCACCGGCCCGGTGAGGAAGATGATCCGCTCCTTGAGGAGGCGGGAATAGATGTCGAAAGCCCTCTCGCCGCGCGCCGTCTGCTCGATCACCATCGGCACGAGCGTGTTGGCGTAGATCTCGAACGGGCTGCGCTCGGGCATCGGTTGTCGGGGCTCCTTCCTCTTGGGGCGGGGTCTCGTCAGGCTGGTCTCGGCCCTAGTCCGGATCCTTGGCAAGCTCCTCGGGCGTCACCGACCGCTCGGTCACCTGCGCGAGCTCGAGGACGAAGTCGATCGCCTTCTCCTCGAAGATCGGGGCGCGGAACCGTTCGATGGCCTGCGGGTTCTGCTGGTAGTACTCGATGACCTTACGCTCCTGGCCCGGATAGCGCTGGGCCTCGGCGATCACCGCCCGCTTGAGCTCGTCTTCGCTCACCGAGAGATTGTTGGCCCGGCCGATTTCGGCAAGCAGCAGCCCAAGCCGCACCCGGCGTTCCGCGATCGCCCGGTATTCCGATTTGAGCGTCGCCTCGTCCTTGCCCTGGTCGGCCTCGTCCAAGCGCCCGTCCTTCAGGTCCTGCTCGACGCGCTGCCAGATCGCCTGGAACTCCCCCTCCACCATGCCGTCCGGCACTGGGAAGGTCGCCCGCTCGGCGAGCTGGTCAAGCACGGCGCGCTTCAGCCTGAGCCGGCTCATCTGGTCGTACTCGCGCTGGATCGCGCCGCGAATCGCCTCCCGCATCGCCGCAAGCGTCTCGAACCCGTGCTTCTTCGCAAGCTCTTCGGACGGTTCGGCGGGCAGCGCCCGCCGCAGCGCCTTGGCGGTGACCGTGAAGGTCGCCGTCTTGCCCGCGAGGTCGCTCGCCACGTAGCCTGCCGGAAACGACACCTCGATGTCCTTCGTCTCGCCGACCGCGAGGCCGATGAGCCCCTCGGTGAAGCCCGGGACGAAGCCTGGGCCGCCGACCTCGACCTCCATGTCGGTGGCGGAGCCGCCGCGGAACGGCTTGCCGTCGATCCGGCCGACGAAATCGACGACGAGCAGATCGCCGGCAACCGCGGGGCGCTGCTCCTCGACCGGCTCGGAGTTGCGATGGCGCTTGGCTATCTCGGCGAGCCTCTGCTCGACCTCGCTCTCGGTCGGGGTCGCGACCAGTTTCTCGACCGCGATCGACTTGAGGTCGGGGGGCGTGATCTCGGGCAGGACCTCGATGTCGAGGGTGAACTCGAGGTCCGCCCCGTCGGACCAGTTGACGATCTCGACCTTCGGCTGCAACGCGGGCTTCAGGCCCCGCTCGGTCACCACCGCGCGGGTGGCTTCGTCGAGGCTCTTCTCGAGCACCTCGCCCATGATCGCGCTGCCGAAGCGCTGTTTGACGATCGCTGGCGGCACCTTGCCGGGGCGGAAGCCGGGCAGGCGCAGCCCGCGCCCGATCTCGGCGAGCCTGGCATCGCGCTTGGCGGCGATCGTTGCGGCCGGCAGCACCACCGCATAGGCGCGCTTCAATCCTTCGGCTGACTTCTCGGTGACCTGCATCGTCATCGTCTTTCGCTTGGCCACGCCGCGTCGGCGGCGGGCGCTTGGCCGTGGTGCGGGCGGAGGGATTTGAACCCCCACGACTTGCGTCACCGGAACCTAAATCCGGCGCGTCTGCCAGTTCCGCCACGCCCGCGGCAGGCTCGGCGCGGCTTCTCCCCAACCGCCTTCCGCCGGCGCGGCCGAACCGCCCGAGAGCCGCGGCATGTACCGCCGAACGCGTCGCCGCGCAACCTGCGCGCCGTCAGCCGATCAGCGCCGCCGCCGCCGCATCGAGGATGGCGTCGGTGTCGAGCCCGTAGGCACGGTAGAGGTCGGGGATGTCGCCGGTCTGGCCGAACCGGTCGACGCCGAGCGCCTGGATTCGCTGGCCGCGCACCGCGCCGAGCCAGGCAAGGGTGGCGGGGTGGCCGTCGACCACCGTGACGATCCCGGCATCGGGAGCGAGTGCGCCGAGCAGCGCCTCGACATGGGCGGTCGCCGCGCGGCCCTCGCGGCGGGCCCGGGCGGCGGCGAGCCAATCCGCGTGCAGACGGTCCGGCGAGGTGATGGCGAGCAGGCCCACCCCCGGCACCTCTTCGGCGAGAGCGGCGTGCGCGGCCTCTGCCTCCTCGGCCACCGGTCCCTCGTAGGCGATTGCAAGGCGTGCGCCCGGCGCCGGCGGAACGCGCCAATAGCCGCCGGCGACGATCGCCGCCTTCTCAGCCTCGCCGAGCAGGCGGTCGGGCTGGGCCAGCGGGCGTGTGGAGAGCCGAAGCCACACCGAGCAGCCATCCTCCGCCTGGATGTGGCGGAAGGCATGCGCCAACAGGTGGCAGAGCTCGTCCACATGCGCCGGCTCATAGAAGGCGAGCCGGTCCTGGCCGATGCCGATCAGCGGCGTGTAGATCGACTGGTGCTGCCCCCCCTCGGGCGCAAGCGTGATGCCTGAGGGGGTTGAGACGAGCAGGAACCGCGCATCCTGGTAGCACCCGTAGAACAGCGCATCGAGCCCGCGCTGGACGAAGGTGTCATAGACCGTCCCCACAGGAAGGAGCCGCACCCCGTTGAGTTCGTGGGAAAGGCCAGCGGCGGCGAGAAGCAGGAACAGGTTCTGCTCGGCGATGCCGAGCTCGACATGCTGCCCCTCTGGCGTCATCACCCATTTCTGGGCCGAGGCCACCTTCTGGTCACGGAACGCGTCGTTTCGGCGATGGCGGCTAAACACGCCGCGGCGGTTCACCCATGGGCCGAGGCTCGTCGAGACCGTCACGTCAGGGCTCGTCGTGAGGATCCGCGAGGCGAGCGGCGCGAGCTCGCCCTGGCCGCGGCCGATCTCGGAAAGGATCTGGCCGAAGGCCTCCTGGGTCGACATTTTCCGGCCCGGTGCGCGTCGGGGCTCCGGCAGGGTGTCGGGAATCGGAACCGGCGGCGCCACCCGGCGCCGCCCGCGGCGTTCGCCGTCGCCCGCGAGCGCGCCGGCGAAGGGAACGGTCGCAAGGAACCGCTTCAGCTCGGCTGCCGTCGCCGCGTCGAGCCCGGCGAACGGTTCCCACTCCTTTCCGGGCGAGATCCCGAGGGCGGCGCGGAACCGCTCCATCTGCTCGACCGTCATCAGCCCGGCGTGGTTGTCTTTGTGGCCGGCAAGCGGCAGGCCCATGCCCTTGATCGTGTAGGCGATGAAGGCGGTCGGCCGCGGCGCGGCGGCGGCGCGGCGCAGGGCGGCGAGCACCGTCTCCATGTCATGGCCGCCGAGATTGGTCATCAGCGCCGCAAGCTCGTCGTCGGGGAGCGGGTCGATGATCGCGCGCAGCCCGGCATCGCGGCCGAGATCGGCGAGAAGCGCCTCGCGCCAGGCCGCACCGCCCTGGAAGGTGAGCGCCGAGTAAACCGAGTTCGGGCAGTCGTCGATCCAGGCCCTGAGCGCGGCACCGCCCGGCCGAGCGAAGGCGGCCTCGAGGCGCGTGCCGTACTTAACCGTCACGACGTCCCACCGCATGTCGCGGAACAGGCCCTCGATGCGGTGGAAGAGCCGGTCGGGGACAATCGAGTCGAGGCTCTGGCGGTTGTAGTCGATGATCCACCAGACGTCCTGGATGTCGTGCTTCCAGCTCTCGAGCAGGGCCTCGTAGATGTTCCCCTCATCGAGCTCGGCATCGCCGACCACGGCGACCATGCGCCCCGGCCGCGATCCCTTGGGCGCGAGGCCCTTCAGCCGGACATAGTCCTGCACGAGCGCGGCGAAGTTGGTGATGGCCACACCAAGGCCGACGGAGCCTGTGGAGAAGTCGACGTCGAGCCCGTCGCGTGTGCGGCTCGGATAGGGCTGGGTGCCGCCGAAGGCGCGGAAGCGCTCGAGCTTCTCGCGTGTCGTCCGCCCGAGCAGATACTGGATCGCGTGGAAGACCGGCCCCGCATGGGGCTTGACCGCCACCCGGTCCTCCGGGCGGAGGATGTCAAGGTAGAGGGCGGTCATCAGTGTCGCGACCGAGGCGCAAGAAGCCTGATGCCCGCCGACCTTCAGCCCGTCGCGCGACGGCCTGATGTGGTTGGCGTGGTGGATCGTCCAGCAGGCGAGCCAAAGCACCCTCTGCTCGAGCGTGCGCAGAAGCGCGATCCGGCCCGCCTCGTCGGCCGAGCCTGCGGCCGACTGAGCCGCCATCCCCTCGGGTGCCATTTCCTCTCCCCGCTAGATCCAGCCGCGCGCGAGACGCTTCAGCGCCGTCGAGGCGGCCCGCTTGCCCTGGCCGACATAGGCCTCGTGGTTGGCCTCGATCGCGCCGCGGTCATAGAGATAGTTCACCATCAGCCCCGCGCTCTCCCTGATCCCCTTCTCGGAGCGGTCGGCGAGCCAGTTGAGACGCTCCGCCTGCGCGCCATTGGTGAGGTGGAAATGCGCGACCGGGTCGAGCGCCCGCGGGGGCCGGCCGGGCCGCGCCTCGGCGTTCTCCGCGAGCAGGTAGCGGGCGCAGAGGCGAAGCAGCACCGGGCGTGCGGCTTCGGCAAGCGCGGCGTCGCGATGCCACCCCTTCCGGGCGAGCAGCACCGCGAGCGGGTTCGCCCCGCTGTCTGCCGCCGCCCCGAGCGCGGCGGCGAGTGAGGCCTTCTCCTCGGGCGTGAGCAGCGTGTCGTCACCCCCCCTGGCGTCGAGCCAGCGCCGGAAGCCTGGGATCGGAGAAAGTGTCGCGAAGGTCTTGATATTGCTGAATTCCGCTGAAAGCTCGTTGACGACGCGCTTGATCAGGAAATTGCCGAAGCTGATGCCGGAGAGGCCCTGCTGGCAGTTCGAGATGGAATAGAAAATCGCCGTGTCGGCCGCGCGCGGGTCCTGCAGCGGCGCGTTTTCGTCGAGCAGGGCGCGAACATCCCCTGCAAGCCCCTTCACAAGCGCCACCTCGACGAAGATCAGCGGCTCATCGGGCATCCTTGGGTGGAAGAAGGCGTAGCAGCGCCGGTCGCTGTCGAGCCGGTTCTTGAGGTCGCGCCAGGAGCGAATCTCGTGCACGGCCTCGTACCCGACGAGCTTCTCGAGCAGGCTTGCCGGGCTGTGCCAATCGATCCGACGGAGTTCGAGGAACCCGACATCGAACCAGGCGGCGAGCAGGGCGCGTATGTCTGCCTCGAGGGCGGCGAGCGCAGGGTCTTTCTTCGCGAGCTGCAACAGGGCGGCGCGCAGCTCGACCACGAACCGCACCCCCTCGGGAAGGGAGGTGAACTGGGTCACGAGCCGCGTCCGCGGCGCCTCGAGGGCACGGCGGAGTTCCATCCGCGCCCGCGCCGCCGCCGCCGCGTCGTCCCCGGCCGACTGAAGCGCCGCGACCGCCGCCTCGACCGCCTTCGGATCACTGTCGAAGGAAGCGAGGGTGCGCAGGAACGCCTCCTTTCCAGCCGAATCCGAAGCGAGATAGGCCTGGGCGAGCCGGGCAGAGCGGGCGCGGGCGGAGACCTCGCCGCCCTTTGCCTCGAGGCAGTCGCGCATCTGCGCGGCGATGTCACCATCGCCCGATCCGCCCGCGACATCGCGCCACGCCTCGAGCAGGCGCCTGAGCGCGCGGTCGAACAGACCTGCGCGCGCTGCCGTCTCCATCCACGCTCCCATGATCGCCACTATAGCGCAGCGAGCGCGCGCGGCAGGAGCGGCGGAAGGTCCTCGGCGATCAGCCCGGGGGCTGCGCATCGCGCCGCCGCCCCGAGCGCCCAGGCCGCGGCGGCGGCGGCGCTGAAGGCGTCCATCCCTTGCGCCATCAGCCCCGCTGCGGCGCCGGCCAGCACATCGCCCGTTCCGGCGGTCGCGAGATCGGGCGGAGCGCCCGCGTCGATCACCACTCGGCCATCGGGGGCGGCGATCACCGTGTCCGCCCCCTTAAGCAGAACGACCGCACCGGTCTCGGCTGCAGCCCGCCGCGCCGCCGCGGGCTTGTCGTTGCCGATCGGCCCGAACACGCGGGCGAACTCCCCCGCATGGGGCGTCAGCAGTGCGGCGCCGCGAAGCCGCTCGGGGGCCCCAGCGCAGGCGGTGAGGGCGTCGGCGTCCACCACCACAGGCCGCCCCGAGGCCAGCAGGAGGGCAAGAGCCCGCTCCGTCCGCTCGCCCTGGCCGAGGCCGGGGCCGACGAGCCAGGCGTTGCGTCGCTGATCCGCAAGCAACGTCTCGATCGCGCTTTCGGAGACGATCACGCCGGGATCACCCGCGCGATAGGCGGCAGCCGAGGCGGAATCGCCGGCGGCGATCGTGACCAGACCGGCGCCGAGGCGCCGTGCGGCTGCGGCGGCGAGACGCGCCGCGCCTGTCATCGCCGTGCCGCCGACGATGGTCAGACAACCGCGGGTGTACTTGGTGTCCGTGAGGGAGCGGCGCGGCAGCGAGGCCTGCCAGAGCGCGGGGGCGTTTCGGAACGCCCGCGGCACGACGTGATCGAGTACCGAGGCAGGAATGCCGATCTCGGCCACCACCGTCTCGCCGCAGAAGGAGCGCCCAGGCAGAAGCAGATGGCCGGGCTTGAGGCGGAAGAAGGTGACGGTCAGCACCGCCTTCGGCGCCACCCCGAGCACCTCCCCCGTCAGCCCCGACACGCCGGAGGGCAGATCGACCGCAACCACCGGCAGAGCCGAGGCGGCGGCGAGCGTCTCCGCCACGCCCCCTTCGACCGGGCGCGCGAGCCCCGCGCCGAACACGGCATCGACCACGAGGCCAGCGCCCTCCAGCGAGCCGGGCGACAGCGGCTCGACCGGCCCGCGCCAGCGGGCGGCAGCCCAGGCGGCATCCCCCGTGAGCGCCGACCGTCCGCCGAACAGGGCGACCCGCACGGGCCACCCCCTCTCCGAGAGGAATGACGCCACCACAAACCCGTCGCCGCCGTTGTTTCCCGGGCCTGCGAGCACGGTGACACGGCAGGGGCGGAACCGTGCGAGGATCGCCCGCGCCACCGCCTGTCCGGCATTGCGCATCAACGTCCTCCCCGCAATCCCGAGCGCGATCGCCTCACGGTCGGCCGACGCCATCTCGGCAGGTGTGAGAAGGGCGAGTTCGCCTGACCCCATTGCTATGCTATCTTCGCACCACAGATGGTTCACTGCGCCCGGAGCACGTGCCGGTCGGCACGGTGCCACGGACCGGGACACCTACAAGGGGAGGATGCCATGATGCGTTTCGGAAAGCGCGAGCGGAGCCTCGTCGAACTCTACGCCGACGACCCCGAGCGCGCCGATGCGATCGTCTTCAACCGCCGCGGCGCGCTGAAGGGAGCCTCGCTTGCGGCGATGGGGGCAGCCGTCGGCGCGGCCATCCCGTTCGCCGACCGCATGCCGCGCGGGCTCATCCCTGCCGCGCTGGCCCAGGGAACGGCCCAAGGGCCGCGCCTCGTCACCTTCGAGGGCAAGGACCCGATGATCAATCTCGGCGACCGGCCGCTCGTGCTCGAGGCGCCCGAGACACTGCTCGATGACCCGGTGACGCCGAACAACCGGATCTTCATCCGCAACAACGGCCAGATCCCTGAGCCGGCCGCCAACCCCGACGCCTGGAAGGTGCGGATCGACGGCGAGGTCAACACGCCGCTCGAGCTCACGGTGGGAGAGCTCCGCTCCCGCTTCCAGAACGTGACCTTCCAGCTGCAGATGGAGTGCGGCGGCAATGGTCGCAGCTTCTTCGTGCCGCAGACCCGTGGCAACCAGTGGGGCAACGGGGCGATCTGCAACGCCGCTTGGACCGGGGTTCGGCTGAAGGACGTTCTCGCTGCCGCAGGCCTAAAGCCGTCGGGCAAGTTCACCGGCCACTACGGCGCCGACCCGCATCTCTCCGGCGCAACCGACCGGGCGGCGATCAGCCGTGGCATGCCGATCGAGAAGGCGCTCGAGGAGCACACGCTGATCGCCTTCGTGGTCAATGGCGGGCCGATCCCGCACATCAACGGCGCTCCGGTGCGGCTGATCGTCCCCGGCTGGCCCGGCTCGCTGAGCCAGAAGTGGCTGACGCGGATCCAGATCCTCGACAAGCCGCATACCGGCCAGGGCATGGGCGGGACGAGCTATCGCGTACCGGTGGTGCCGATCGTTCCGGGTTCGCAGAATGACGGGTCGAGCTTCGTCGACATGACCTCGATGCCGGTGCGCAGCATTCTCACCAACGTCGCCAACGGCACGCGCCTGCCGTCCGGCACCCGGACCATCGCTTTGCGCGGCGCGGCCTGGGCCGGTGAGAAAACGGTGCGAGCGATGCATGTCAGCATCGACTATGGCTCGACGTGGCAGGAGATGCGGCTCGGCGCGCCGGCGAACAAGTATGCCTGGCAGCGTTGGGAGGGCTCGGTAACGCTGCCCTCGGACGGCTACTTCGAGATCTGGTATCGCGCCACCGACAGCGACGGGAAGATGCAGCCGCATGTCGCCGGGAACTGGAACCCGCAGGGCTACGGGGCGAACCCGATCAGCCGTGTGGCGATCCTCGTGGGCTGAGCCGGCATGCGGAGGTTCGCTGTCCTTCTGCTCGGGGGGCTCCTGGTCGGGGGAGCCCCCGCCCCTCCCGCCGCGCTCGCTGCCGAGCCCGAGGAGCCCTCGGTGCTTCCCGACGGACATGGCCGTGACGAGACCTTCTATGCCTGCACGGCATGCCACTCCACGGCGCTGATCCGCCGCTCCGGCTTTACCCGTCAGCAATGGGACGAGCTGATCGACTGGATGGTCGAGAAGCAGAATATGAACCCGCTCGAGCCGGAGGAGCGGAAGCTGATCGTCGACTATCTCGCCGCGGCCTTCCCGCCCCGGCACACGCGACCTCCCGCCTTCGCCAACCCCTTCGCGACCAACTGAACGGTGCACGCCCTCGTCCTCGGCGCAGGGATCGTCGGCGTCTCCGCCGCCTGGTTCCTGCGCGAGGCGGGGGTGGAGGTGACCGTGGTCGAGGCGCGTGACGGGCCCGGCCTCGAGACCTCGTTCGCCAACGGGGGGCACATCTCCGTCGCCTCTGGCCCCTGGGCGGCGCCGGACGTGCCGGGCAAGCTTCTGCGCTGGATTGGGCGAGAGGACGCGCCACTCCTGCTTCGCCCCTTCCGTTGGGATCCCGCCCTGTGGCGCTGGGGCGTGCGTTTCCTCGCCAACTGCACGCCTCGCGCTTTCGCGGCGAACGCCGCGGCGATCGGGGAGCTCTGCCGCTTCTCGGCGGCGGAAACCGCACGGCTGCGGGCGAGGCTTGCCATCGACGACCAGAACTCGACCGCCGGCACGCTCACCCTGCTCACCACGCCCGCGGAGATGGCCGCCGCCGAGGCGAAGGCGCGACGGCTCAGCGAGGCTGGCTTCGCGGCGGAGCTGCTCGACCGCTCCGGCATCGCCTCCGCCGAACCCGCGCTCGCCGAAGCGGCAAGCCGCTATGCCGGAGCTCTTTTCGCGAAGGAGGGAGAGACCGGCGACGCACATCGCTTCACCGCCGGGCTCGCCCATGCTGCCGCGGCATTGGGCGTGACCTTCCGCTATGGCACGCGGGTGGCGCGGCTCGCGGTCGCCCGCGGGGCGGCGACAGGTGTCGTGCTCGAGACCGGCGAGACGATCGCTGCCGATCAGGTGGTGCTTGCGGCAGGCCCGTGGTCGGTCCAGCTCGCCGCCACAGCCGGGCTTGCGCTTCCCGTCTATCCCGGCAAGGGCTATTCCGCCACCGTCCCGATCGCCGGGCGCAACGGCGCGCCGAGGCTCGCGGTGGTGGACGAGCATGCGAAGATCTACGTCGCCCGCTTCGGCGAGCGGCTCCGCGCCGCCGGAACCCTCGAGCTTGCAGGCTGGGACAAGACGCCCTCGCCTGTGCGTGCCGCCGCCACCCTTGGCGCGCTGCGGCGCCTGTTCCCCGAGGGCGGGGACTATGCCCGTGCCGAGCACTGGACGGGGCTGCGCCCGATGAGCCCGGACGGGCGGCCGCTGATCGGGCCGACGCGGGTGCGCAACCTCTGGCTCGACACCGGCCACGGGCCGCTCGGCTGGACCATGGGCGCGGGCAGCGGGCGTCTGATCGCGGCGCTGATGACGGGCGCGGCGCCGCCGCTCGACCCCGCTCCCTACGCGCCCGGCCGCTTCCGGTGGTTGGAGCCGCGCGAGTCGCTCCGCTAGCCTTCGCCGGATGGCGGCGATCGTGCTCACGGTGGCGCAGCAGAAGGGCGGAGCGGGCAAGACCACGCTCGCGGCCCAGCTTGCAGCCGCGCTTGCGGCCGACCGGCGCGTCGCCCTGCTCGACATCGACCCGCAGAGGTCGCTCGCGCGCTGGCATGCGCGCCGCAATACTGAGGCACGGGCGGCCGCAGCCGGCGTCACCTTCGCCGACACCTCCGGCTGGAAGCTCGCCGCCGAGATCGAGCGGCTCAGGCGCGACCACGAGGTGGTTCTGATCGACAGCCCGCCGCATGCCGAGACCGAGGCGCGGCTCGCCTTGCGCGCGGCCGACCTCGTGCTCGTGCCGATGCAGCCCTCGCCGCTCGACCTCTGGGCGACCGGCCCGACGCTCGACCTCGCCAGGGCAGAGCGGCGCGAGGCCAAGGTCGTTCTCAATCGCGCGCCCGCGCGTGGCCGGCTGCTCGAGGCGACCAAGGCCGAGCTCGCCCGCGCCGGGGTGGAGGCGCTTCCCGCCTCGCTCGGCAACCGCTCGGCCTACGCGATGGCGATGGCGGCCGGACTTGGTGTGACCGAGAGCGCGCCGCGGAGCCTCGCGGCAGAGGAGGTGCGCGGGCTCGTCTCGGCTCTCGCCCCTTGGCTCGGGAGGGAATGATGAGCGCGACCGTGCCGACCTTGCTGTTCGTGCTTCACCTCGTCGGCGCGATCCTCTGGGTCGGCGGCATGGCGTTCGCGATCCTCGTCCTCCGCCCAGCGCTCGCTGTGCTCGCACCGCCACAGCGCTTAGCACTTCATGCCGAGGTGTTCCGCCGCTTCTTCCTGATCGTCTGGCATGCGATGCCGATCGTGGTCGCGAGCGGCTGGGCGTTGCTGTTCGGCTGGTATGGCGGCTTCCGTGACGCCGGCGTGCATGTCCATGTGATGAACCTCACCGGCATGATCATGGCGGGGGTGTTCCTCGCCATCTGGTTCGGGCCCTATGCCCGCTTCCGCGCCGCGATGGGGCGTGGCGAGGCGGAAGCGGCGACGGCTGCGGCCAATCGCGTGCGGCTCCTGATCACCGCCAATCTCGTGCTGGGGCTCGTGACGAGCATCGTCGCCGGCTTCGGGCGATGGGGGCTCTGAAGTCGGTTTGATCGCCGTCAAGGCACGCGCGCGCGGCGTCAGCGACGCTCCGGGGCGCTTGCGAAGGAGTGTGCGATGCGCGTGTTGACCCTAGTGGCTGCCCTCTCCCTTTCCCTCGCCGCTAACGCCCAGGTTGCGACCGGCGACCTGGCGTCCGGGGGGCGATCGCCGAGCGCTGGTGCACCTCCTGCCACGCCGTCGGGCCGGGAGCGGGGCGTGCCACCGACGGAGCGCCGACGCTGCAATCGGTTGCGGACCGTGCCTCGACGACGGTGACGTCGCTCACCGTGTTCCTCCGCACGCCGCATGACCGCATGCCCGACCTAAGCCTCACGCGCGAGGAGACCGAGGACCTGATCGCCTATATCCTGAGCCTGAGGCGGCGCTGAGGCTTCGGGGCGACGCCTCGGCGCGTGTCGGACACGCACTCATCACGCTGTGTTCATGTTTCCGAAATCTTGAGGTGCGACGCTGCCGAGGCGCGGCGAGAGGCTACTGCCGCGGGTCGGATCCCCGGTTCGCCCCTTCGCCTGGGCAGAACCGGGGGGTCCGATGACCCGTCCCGCCTCGCATCGGCTCGAGCCGGGCGGTCGGGAGTCCACCCCAAAGCGCCCGCCGTAGACGCCGCTCGCTCTCGGGTCGCTCGTGCTCCGTCCTCGGCTTCCCAGGCGCCTCAGCGCCCGGCCCCGCCCGCCTCGCGACGGCGTATCACCTCCCGATGCAGGATGTAGAGGCCGGAGGCGACGAGCACGAGCACGCCCGCCGCCATCGTGGGCGATGGCGTCTCCCCGAACAGCGTGATGCCGATCAACGTCGTCCAGAGGATGCTCGTGTATTCGAACGGCGCGACGATCGTCGGCTCGCCACGGCGATAGGCATCCGTCATCAGAAGCTGCGCCACCGTGCTCGCGAGCCCCACGCCGATGAGAGCCGCCGTCTCGGCGAGCGTCGGCGTGACCCAGACCGGGATCGTGAGCACCCCGGCAAGCACCGTGCCGCCGATCGAGAACCAGGCGACGATCGCCACATTGCTTTCCCCGAGCTCCCCCATCCTGCGGATCGCGATCATCGCCATTGCCCAGCACACCGCGCCGAACACGACGACGAGCGCTGGAAGAAGCGGGATGGCGTTCGAGAACGGGCGAAGGATCAGAAGCACGCCGAGGAAGCCGACCACGATCGCGCTCGCACGCCTGATTCCGACCTTCTCGCCCAGGATCGGGATCGAGAGCATGGTGAGGAACATCGGCATGGTGAAGCCGAGCGCCGTGACCTCAGCGAGCGGCAGGGTTGCGTAGCCGTAGAAGGCGGTGATCATGCCGCCGAAGCCCGAGAACGTGCGCACCGCGTGCCAGAACGGCTCGCGCGTCCGAAGCGCGCGCAGGCCCCCCTCGCGGGCGAGCAGGGGGGTGAGGGCCGCAAGCGAGATGGCGCAGCGCGCGAGCACGATCTCCGCTGTGGGAAGGGTGGATGAGACGAGCTTCACGAGCATCGCCGCGCACGCGAACATGGCGGTCGCGCCAATGATGGAGGCGATGGCGCGGGCGCGGCGCCGGGCGGTCGAGTCTCGGGCCTCCGTCTGCCGCGTGGGCGTGGGATCGGTCACCGGGTGGGGCGTTCTCCTCCCCGGATGCTATCCCCGCGCCCCCTGGCCCTGCCAGGGCCGAGCGGCTACGGTGCGCGCCCGCATGGCAGAGCTCTCCCTCCCCTCCGATCCGCGCGTCACGATCCACGAGGTCGAAACCCTCTGGCATGGGCGCAATGCGCTTCAGCGCGTGTCCTTCTCCTTCCGCGGCTTCCGCGGCGAGCTGCGCGGCCCGGCGCGCTGGGAGCTGTTGCGCCGCGGCCGCGCCGTCGCAGTCGTGCCCTATGACCCGGTTCGCGACACCGTGGTGCTCATCGAACAGTTCCGCCTGCCCGCGCTCGCCGCCGGGCTCGAGCCGTGGCTCGTCGAGGTCGCGGCCGGCCTCGCCGACGGGGATGAGCCGGACGAAGCGGTGGCGGTTCGCGAGACGCTCGAGGAGACGGGGCTTTCCGTCACCGCTCTCGAGCGGGCGGGCCGATTCCTGTTGAGCCCGGGTGTGGCCGACGAGACGATCACCGTGTTCGCGGGCAGGGTGGACGCCCCTCCCGGCGAGGCGGGCCATGCCGGGCTTGCCCACGAGCACGAGGACATAAGGGTCTTCGCCGTGCCGGCCGAGTCGGCCTTCGCGATGATCGCGGAGGGGCGGATCGTCAACATTTCCACCGCGCTCGCTCTCTTTTGGCTTCAGGCCAATCGCGAGCGGCTGAGACGCGCCTGGGCCGCGTGACATGCGGCAAGGGGAAGGCCGGTGAAGACGGAGCCGCTGTTTCGCGACGACGCCACGCTGCGGAGCTGCACCGCCAGCGTGCTGTCGGCCGGGCCGGAGGGGATCGTTCTCGACCGCACCGTGTTCTACGCCCAAGGCGGCGGGCAGCCCGGGGACACGGGCCGGCTCCTGATGCCCGACGGGTCGGCGGTCGCGGTGATCGATACGGTGAAGGGAGAGGGCGGAACGATCCTCCACCGTGTCGCCCCCGGAACACCCCTGCCGGAGATCGGTGCAGAGGTCAGGGCGGAGATCGACTGGGAGCGACGCTACCGGCTGATGCGCATGCACACGGCGCTGCATCTCCTCTGCAGCCTTCTCCCCGGGACGGCGGTGACCGGCGGGTCGATCGGCGACGGCAAGGGCAGGCTTGATTTCGACCTCCCCGAGCCGCCGGATAAGGAGCGGCTCAACGCGGCGCTCGCCTCTCTCGTCGCCGAGGATCACCCGGTCGGCACGCTTTGGATCACCGAGGAGGAGCTCGACGCGAACCCTGGGCTAGTGCGCACGCTCTCGGTCAAGCCGCCGCGCGGCACCGGGCGGGTGCGGCTCGTGCGGATCGGGCCCGAGGCAACCCCGATCGACCTCCAGCCCTGCGGCGGCACCCATGTCGGCTCGACCCGGGAGGTGGGGCGCGTCACGGTGGTGAAGATCGAGAACAAGGGGCGTCAGAACCGACGAATCGCGCTCGCTCTGGAGGGCTGAGGGACATGGCTGAGGGCTACGCGAATCCTGACGCGCTCGTCACCACCGCCTGGCTCGCCGAGCGCTTGGGCGAGCCGGGGCTCGTGGTGGTCGACATCACCAAATACCTGCCGAACGAGCCGAAGGACGGCAAGGCCGAGTACCGCGCCCGGCGGATCCCGGGCGCGCGCTACCTCGACATCGACGAGGTGGCTGACCGCTCGACCGACCTTCCCCACATGCTGCCCGACCCCACGACCTTCGCCGCAGCGATGGAAGCCTTGGGCATCTCGAACGCGCACCAGGTCGTGTTCTACGACCAGAAGGGCATGGCCTCGGCGGCGCGCGGCTGGTGGATGATGCGCGTTTTCGGGCACGACGCGGCCGCGGTGCTCGATGGCGGCCTGCCGAAATGGATCGCCGAAGGGCGGCCGACGGAGAGCGGGGAACCCGCCTCACCGCCGCCTGCCGTGTTCGCCCCCGCCTTCCGCCCCTGGCTCGTGGCCGACTGGCGCGCGGTGCTCGGCGCCGTTACCACGCACACAGCCCGGCTCGTCGACGCGCGGCCGGCGGGACGTTTCCACGGCACCGCGCCGGAGCCTCGGCCCGGCCTCCGCTCGGGCCACATCCCGGGGGCGAGCAACCTGCCCCATCTCGCACTTCTGAACGATGACGCGACGTTCCGCCCAGCCGAGGAGCTGCGCGCCCTTCTCGCCGCTGCCGGGGCGGATGGCACGCACCCCGTGATCGCCTCCTGCGGCTCCGGCGTCACCGCCTGCGCAATCGCCTTCGCCGCCCATCTGGTCGGGCTTCCCGATGTCGCCGTCTATGACGGGTCATGGACCGAGTGGGGCGGGCGCACCGACACGCCTGTGGAGACACGATCCGATGCCTGACGACAGCGCACGCAAGGGACACGGCACGCCGCACGGCTTCTTCACCCGCATGAGCCATGCGGGCCGCGCCGGCACGCGCGTGCACGGCTTCGTCAACCCGCCCGTCGTGCGCGGCTCGACCGTCCTCTACCCCACCTGCGCCGATCGCCGCGCGGCGGCCGCGAAGCGGTTCGACCAGGCGCTGACCTATGGCACCCAGGGCGGCCCGAACCACCACGCGCTCGAGGACGTCATCTGCGAGATCGAGGGCGGGCGGCGGTGCCAGATCGTCTCGACCGGGCTTGCCGCCGTCACGGTGCCGCTCCTCGCCTTCCTCAAGGCGGGCGATCACCTCCTGATGCCCGACAGCGTCTACGGCCCTGCGCGAAGCTTCGCTGACGGGATGCTCGCCCGTCTCGGCATCGAGACGACCTACTACGACCCCTGCATCGATGAGGCCGGGATCGCGGCCTTGATCCGCCCCAACACGCGGGTGGTCTACACCGAAAGCCCGGGCAGCCACACCTTCGAGGTTCAGGACATCCCCGCGATCGCTCGCGCCGCCCATGCGCGCGGGGCAAAGGTGCTGATGGACAACACCTGGGGCATCCACCACTTCCAGCCGTTCCGCCACGGCGTCGATGTCTCGATCCAGGCGCTCACCAAGTACGTTGTGGGGCACTCCGACGTGCTGCTCGGCGCGATCACGGTCAACACCGAGGAGGATTGGCGGACGCTTCGCTCCGCCGCGCTGCAGCTCGGGCAGTACGCCTCGCCGGATGATTGCTGGCTCGCGCTGCGCGGCGTGCGCACCATGCCGGTTCGGCTTGCGCGGCAGGCGGCGACCGCGCTCGAGGTCGCGTCCTGGCTCGCGTCCCGGCCGGAAGTGCTTAAGGTCCTCTACCCTGCCCTCCCGGGAGCGCCCGGGCATGAGCTCTGGAAGCGCGACTTCACGGGAGCGTGCTCTTTGTTCGGCGTGGTGTTCCGCCCCGAGTTCAGCGTCGAGGACACTTGGGCCTTCGTCGACAGCCTGACCCTGTTCGGGATCGGCGCCTCCTGGGGCGGCTATGAGAGCCTCGCCCTCCCCACCACGGGGTTCATCACCCGCACCGCGACCTCGGGCGACCTCGGCGGGCCAGCGGTGCGGCTGCACATCGGGCTCGAGGACACGGCCGACCTGATCGCTGACCTCGAGGCGGGGTTGTCCGTCCTGCGCCACCACAGAGGGTGAGGCGAGGAAGGCTGGCGGGCGGCCCCCGTCGGCTGCCGCCCCTTCGCCGCTCGTCGGCGCGGCATCGTCCACAGCCTTCGGCGCGGCCGGCCGCTCGCGCAACGGCCTCGACACGCGGCGTGCGCCGTGGCGGGCGCGCTCTCAGCCTGCGCGGCAGGAGGAGCAGGTGCCCTCGATCTCGACCGTCGCATGCTCGGGCGCAAATCCCGCGCAGCGCGCAGCGGCAGCGAGCGCGCGGCCGACCGCCTCGTCCTCGATCTCCTCGACGCGGCCGCAGCGGCGGCAGATCAGGAACTGCGCCGCATGGGCATGCCCGTGCTCCTCGTGCCCCTGCGCTGCGCTGGCCTCCGTGCAGCCGACACGGCAGCCGATGAAGGCGTTGAGCCGCTCGATCCGGTGCACCAGGCGATGCTTGAGAAGGAACTCGAGAGCGCGATAGACGGTGGGCGGGGCGGCCCCGGCATGGCTCGGCTTCAGCTTGTCGAGCAGTGCATAGGCGCCGATCGGAACGGGGCTTTGGAGGATCAGCGCGAGCACTTGGCGTCGAAGGTTGGTCAGCCGCGCCCCGCGGGCGGCGCAGTGCCGCTCCGCCCGCGCGAGCGCCGCCTCAATCCCGGTCTCGGAGCCTTCCGTCATTGTTCCGCTGGTCATCGTGTCATATTATAATCATTTCCTAAGGCTGCGAAGGAGCCTGCGTGACCAGCTACACCCCACCGCACGAGCGAGCGCGCGAGGCCTTCCTCGACGCCGTCCGGTTCGACCGCGCCGGACTCGTGCCCATCATCGCCCAGGACGCCGCAACCGGCGAGGTGCTGATGCTCGCCTGGATGAACCGAGCGGCGGTGGAGGAGACTCTCGCCACCGGGCGCGTCTGCTACTTCTCGCGAAGCCGCGGCACGCTGTGGCGCAAGGGCGAGACCTCGGGGCAGGTGCAGCGCCTGGTCGAGCTCAGGCTCGATTGCGATCGGGATTCGCTGCTCGCCCTCGTCGAGCAGACCGGTGTCGCCTGCCACACCGGCCGGCGGTCGTGCTTCTTCACCGCCATCCGCGACGGAGCGGT
The DNA here is from genome assembly GCF_019203965.1 of Elioraea tepida. NCBI lineage: Bacteria > Pseudomonadati > Pseudomonadota > Alphaproteobacteria > Acetobacterales > Elioraeaceae > Elioraea > Elioraea tepida. Next base: position 3,225,990 of record NZ_CP076448.1, on the reverse strand, counting down.
GACCGAGATTGCCGCCCCCCTCGCCGACCCGGAAGCGCTCTACGGGGGCGCGCGATGACGCTTCCGATCCCGGTCACCGTGCTCACGGGCTTCCTCGGCAGCGGCAAGACCACGCTGCTCAACGCCCTGGTCCGACGCCCCGAGCTCGCCCGCACAGCGGTGCTGATCAACGAGTTCGGCGAGGTGGGGCTGGACCATCTCCTGGTCGAGCGGGTCGATGGCGACCTCGTGCTTCTCTCCTCGGGCTGCCTCTGCTGCACCGTGCGCGGCGATCTCGTCGAGGCGCTCGGGCGCCTTGCGGAGCGGGCCGAGGCGGGCGAGATCGCGTTCGATCGCGTCGTGATCGAGACGACCGGCCTCGCTGACCCGGCCCCGATCCTGCACACGCTGATGGCCGAGCCCGGGATCGCGTCCCGCTACCGGCTCGACGGGATCGTCACGACGGTGGACGCGGTTGTCGGCGAGGCGACGCTCGATTCCCAAGCCGAAAGCGTGAAGCAGGCGGCCGTGGCCGACCGCATCGTCATCACCAAGGCCGATCTTGCAGGCCCCGAGCGGGTCGCGCGGCTTGAGCGCCGGCTCGCCGCGCTCAATCCCGGCGCGCGCCAGATCACGGCAACGATGGGTGCGGTCGAGCCCCGCGACCTCCTCAACGCCGGCCTGTTCGACCCCTCCCGCAAGATCCCCGACGTCGCCGCCTGGCTGAACGCCGAGGCCTATGGCGGAGACCACCACCATCATCACGACCACGACCACGGCCACGGCCACGAGCATCATCACGATGGCCACGGCGCGCGCGATACCCCGCGCGACGTCAACCGCCACGACTCGCGCATCAGCGCCTTCTGCCTGACCTTCGAGACGCCGCTCGAGTGGTCGGCGCTCGCCACCTGGCTCGAGATGCTGATCGTGACGCGCGGGGAGAGCCTTCTCCGCGTCAAGGGCATCCTCGACCTCGTCGGGCAGGAGCGTCCGGTCGCGATCCACGGCGTGCAGCACCTGTTCCACCCCCCTGCCCGTCTGCCCGCGTGGCCGAAGCGCCCGGACGGGACGGATGACCGGCGCTCGCGGCTCGTCTTCATCGTGCGCGACCTCCCGAGGTCGGTGATCGAGGAGGGGATCGCGGCGTTCCAGAAGGCGGCGTCGAACGAGGCGGCGTTCGCCGCCGGTGGGTGACGGCGCGCGGGCGCGCGAAGCGCTTCGTTGCCGTTCCCCACCGCACCTCGTAAGCATGCGGCATGGACGGCACCACGCTCCGAATCGACACCCTCACCGGGCCCGCTCTTCTGCCGCATCTGAAGGAGCTCGCGCGGCTGAGGATCGCCGTGTTCCGCGAGTATCCCTATCTCTACGACGGCGATGCCGCCTACGAGGCGAGCTACCTCGCCCGCTACACGCGCGATGGCGGGGCCATCGTTCTGGTGCGCGACGGCGAGGCGGTGGTGGGTGCTGCGACCTGCCTGCCGCTCGCGGTCGAGACGGATGCGATCCGTTCCCCGTTCGAGGACCATGGGCTCGATCCGTCCCGATTCTTCTATTTTGGCGAGAGCGTGCTGCTTCCGGCCTATCGCGGGCGCGGCCTCGGCCATGCCTTCTTCGACGCGCGCGAGGCCCATGCCGCGAGCTTCCCCGGCATTGCCTACACCTGTTTCTGCGCGGTGCGGCGGCCGGATGACGACCCGCTTCGGCCTGCGGACTACCGGCCGCTTGATGGGTTCTGGCGCCGGCGCGGCTACGTGCCCTACCCGAACCTCGTCTGCCACCTCGCGTGGCGCGAGATCGGCGGCACGGAGGAGAGCCTGCACGAGCTCTCCTTCTGGATCCGCCCGCTCGGCGACGCGCCGCTGCCGTGACCCGTCCGCTACGCCTCGCCACCCTCGCCTGGCCCGTTCGCGCCGAGCCGGTCGCCCACTGGCTCGAGCGGTGGTGTGAGGAGGCGCGCGCGGCCGGGGCGGAGCTTCTCGTACTTCCCGAATACGCTCTCTGCGCCGAGGCCTTCCCCGGCGGCGGCGGCGCGGCCGCCGAGCGCGACCGCGCGGCAGACGCAGCATCTCGGCTCGTGGCGTCGCTCGAGCGTGCCGCCGCCCGACACCGGCTTTGGATCGCCGGCGGAACGGTGTTGCTGCGAACCGAGCTGGGCATCGTCAACGCCTGCCCCCTCGTCGCGCCTGAGGGCCTCGCGGGTTGGCAGGACAAGAACCGGCCCACACGGTTCGAGCGCGAAGCCTGGGGGCTCGCCCCGGGCGCGCCGCCCCGTGTGTTCGAGACCCCGTGGGGAAGGCTCGGGATCGCCGTCTGTTACGACGTGGAATTCCCTCCGCTCGTGCGCGCCCAGGCGCGGGCCGGTGCGTGGCTCATCCTCGCCCCTGCCGCGACCGACACGGCGGCAGGCGCGACGCGCGTCACCGTCTCGGCGCGGGCGAGGGCGATCGAGAACCAGTGCCTGGTCGCGGTCGCGCCCACCGTCGGCACAGCACCGTGGTGCGAGAGCCTCGATTCGAACCATGGGCGGGCCGGGATCTACGGCCCCGCTGACCGCTTCTTCCCCGATGACGGGATCATCGCCGAGGGGGGCGAGAACGCGCCCGGCCTCGTCGTCGCCACGCTCGACCCCGCGTCGGTCGATGCGGTGCGGCGCGACGGCGCGGTGCTGAACCATGCCGACTGGCCGGAGGAGGTCCCTCCCTGCCCCGTCGTCGTGCGGCCGACCCGGGCGGCATGACCGATCACGACCTGATCCTCGAGACGGCGAAGGCGCTGATCGCGATCCCCTCCGAGACGCCGCCCTCCGACACCCGTGCCGTCGCCGACGAAGCGGCGCGGATCCTCGCGGCGATCCCGGACGTGGAGGTGACGCGCCATGTGCGTCGCGAGCCCGTGCACAACCTCGTTGCGGTGCTGCGCGGCGGACGGCCGGGCCGGCGGATCGTCCTCTCCGGCCATCTCGACACCTATCCGGCCGGGGACGAGGCGCGCTGGGAGAGCCCTCCCTATGCGCCCGAGGCGCGCGACGGCAGGCTGTTCGGCCGCGGCTCTGCCGACATGAAGGGCGGGATCGCCGCCGCGATCGCCGTCCTCTCCGCGCTTGCTGGGCGTCGCGACTGGCCGGGCGAGGTGGTGCTCGCGCTCGCCGGCGACGAGGAGAGCATGGGGCGCGACGGCACGTTGTTCCTGCTCGAGACCGTTCCCGCCCTGCGGGGCGACGCCTGCATCGTCGTCGATGCCGGCAGCCCTGCCGTGATCCGCTTCGGCGAGAAGGGCATGGTGTGGCTGACGCTGCAGGCGGAGGGGCGCGCCGCGCACGGCGCGCATGTGCATCGGGGCGTCAACGCTGCAGAGTTGGTGGTCGAGGCGGTTCGTCGTCTCCTCGCGCTGCGCGATCTGCCGGTCGCGCTGCCCGCAGAGGTCGCGCGGGCGATCGCGGCCGCCCGGGACGTGAGCGAGCGCTTCGGGGGTCAGGGCGAGGCGGAGACGCTCTCGCGGCTTACCGTCAATCTCGGCCGGGTCGCTGCCGGAACGAGCACCAACCTCGTGCCGGAGCGGGCCGAGGCAGGGCTCGATATCCGTCTGCCGCCGGGGACGACGACCGAGGCGGTCATCGCCGCCGCACGATCAGCGATCGCCGACCTGCCCAGGGTGACGCTCAGCGTCGATGTCGCCTGGGAGCCGACCGTCACACCACCCGACCATCCCCTGTTCGAGGCCCTCGCGTGTGCGGCGGAAGCGGTGCTCGGCCGCCGCCCCGTTCTCAACCTTAGGGTGGGCGGCTCCGATGCGCGGCTGTTCCGCCTGTTCGGCATCCCCACCGCCGTGTTCGGGCCTACCCCGCACGGTATGGGCGGCGCGGACGAACATGTCGAGCTCGCCGAGCTCTTCGCGGTGGCGGATGCGCTCGAGGCCGCGGTACGCGCCCTGCTCGCCGCATGACGCTGATCTACCTCGTCGCGGGAGAGGCCTCCGGCGATGTGCTCGGCGGGCGGCTGATGGCGTCGCTCGCGGCGCGTCGGCCGGGTGTGCGCTTCGCCGGGATCGGCGGGCCGCGGATGGCCGAGCAGGGGCTCGCCTCCCTCTTCCCGATGGAGGAGCTCGCGCTGATGGGGCTTGCCGAGGTTCTGCCCTCCCTGCCGCGGCTGATCAGGCGCCTTGGCGAAGCGGAGGCCGACATCCTCGCCAAACGCCCCGACGTTCTCGTCACGATCGATGCGCCGTCCTTCGCCCTTCGCCTCGCCGGGCGCGTGCGGCGGAAGGGCGTGCGCGTGGTCCACTACGTCGCGCCGCAGGTCTGGGCCTGGCGTCCGGGCCGGGTGCGGAAGATCGCCGCGCGGGTCGACCGTCTCCTTTGCCTTCTGCCCTTCGAGCCCGCGTTCTTCGCGAGCGCGGGGATCGAGGCGCGGTTCGTCGGCCACCCTGTCCTCGAGGGCGCGGTGCCCGGGGACGGGGAGTCGTTCCGGAGACGGCACGGCCTCGCCGAGGGGGCGAGAGTTCTCGCCGTCATGCCCGGAAGCCGACAGGGCGAGCTCGCGCGGCACCTGCCGCTCTTCGGCGCCGCGCTCGAGCGGCTTCGCACCCGCGTCCCCGGCCTCGTTCCCGTCGCTCTCTCCCTTCCCCGCCACAAAGAGCGGATCGCCCGAGCATGGCCGGGCGTCCCGGTGGTCGATGACGACCAGGGCAAGCGCGATGCGCTCGCCGCCGCCGCCGCGGCGCTCGTGAAATCGGGCACCTCCTCGCTCGAGGTCGCGCTCGCCGGCGTGCCGCAGGTGGTGGCCTGGCGCGGCAACAGGCTGACGGTTGCGATCGTGCGTCGGCTCGTCAGGGTGCGTCACGCCTCGCTCGTCAACCTGCTCGCCACCGAGCCGGCGGTGCCGGAACTCTTGCAGGAGAACGCCACGCCGGAGGCACTCGCCGCGGCGGTCACCACGCTTCTGACCGATCACGCCGCAGCGGCGGCGCAGCGCCGGGCCTGTGCGGAGGTGCGCGCCGCCCTCGCCGCCCCGGGTGGCCGCGCGCCCTCGGAGGCGGCGGCAGAGGCGATCCTAGAGCGTCTCGAGCAGCCCGGCGGCGCGTGCTGAGGCCTGCGCCTCGGCGATCCGCGCCTCGATCTCGAGCGCGATGGCAAGCGCCGCCCGGCCCGCCCTGCCGTCGACACGCGGCGGCGCCTCGCCACGCACCGCCGCGAGGAACCCCTCGAGCTGCGCGGCGAGGCTGTCGGCCTCCGTCCAGCTCTCCTCAGAGACCGACCCGTCCGCGACCTGGAAACGCCTCAGCGTGCGGGCGACAAGGTCTGCCTCGAGCGTGCCGTCCACCCCCGCGACGCGGAGCGTGCGCGTCGTGCCGGGAGCGATCCGGCTCGCGCTGAGGGAGGCGGCCCGGCCGTCGGCGAAGGCAAGGCGCGCCAGCGCGACATCGATCCGATCCGACATCACGGTCGCGCCGGTCGCCTCCACCGAGACGGGGGCGGCCTGAGCGAGCATAAGCACGAGGTCGATGTCGTGGATCATCAGGTCGAGTACGACCGACACATCGAGCCCCCTCGGCCGGAACGGCGAGACCCGGACGCATTCCATCACGAGGGGGCGCGAGACGTGGCGCGCGAGCGCCCCGCGCGCCGCCGAGAACCGCTCGAGATGCCCGACCTGGAGCACGCGCCCCGCCCTCGCCGCGCGCGCGATCAGGTCATCGGCCTCGGCAAGAGTCGCCGTCATCGGCTTCTCGACGAGCACATGCCGGCCCGCGTCGAACGCCGCGGCGGCAATCTCATGGTGCGACGGGGTGGAGGTGGCGACGATCACCGCCTCCGACGCCTCGATCGCGTCAGAGGCCGAGGCAAGGGCGGGGGCGCCGAGCTCGGCGGCAACGGCAGCCGCACGCTCCGGATGCCGGTCATGGATGCCGACGAGAACGGCCCCTGCCGCGGCCGCCACCTTCTGCGCGTGGAACCGGCCGAAATGGCCCGCCCCGATCACCGCGACCCTCACCCGTGCCATCGCTCTCCCCTGCCGGCGCTTCGGACGAAGGCCCGAAGCGCGCCTTCATTCCGACACCTTGGCGGGCGATCCAAGGGCCAATCACGCGGCTGCCGCGGAAAAGGGGAGTTGACAGGACCTGGGCGCTCCGCGAAGCGCGCTTTCGGGGGGATGGCAGGGGCATCGATGCACGGTGTTGTCGAGGTTCGGGGCGAGGCCCGGGCGACCGGCCGCACGCCCGTGTTCGGCCTGATCTCGATCGGCTTCTTCGCGTCAGGCTTCGCCGCACTGCTCTACCAAGTGATCTGGCAGCGCATGCTCGGCCTTTTCGCCGGGTCCGATGCCGTGACTGCGGCGCTCGTCGTCGGCGCCTTCCTCGCCGGGCTCGGGCTCGGGTCGCTGCTCGCCGGCGTCATCGCCGACCGGCTGTCGCCACACCGAGCGGCCTGGGCCTTCATCGCCTGCGAGGGCGGCATCGCCGTCTTCGCCCTGCTCTCGAAGCCCTTCCTCTACGGCGTGGTGGTGGAGGAGCTCGGGCCGCTCATGACCGCCGGCTGGCAGATCTTCGCCGTCTGCTTCGCGGGCCTGCTCGCGCCGACGCTTCTGATGGGCCTGTCGCTGCCGCTCCTCGCCCGCGCCGTCGTGGCCCGGCTTGACCAGGCGGCGGGGCGGATCGGCTGGCTCTATGGCGTCAACACCCTCGGTGCGGCCGCGGGCACCCTGGTCGGCGGCTTCTGGCTCGTCGGCACCCTCGGTTTCGAGCGCTCGCTCCACGTGGGCGCGGCGCTGAATGCCGTGGCGGCACTTCTGACCGTCGCGGTGCTCCGCGGCCTGCCGCGTCAGGCACCCGCCGCACCGGGTCGCGCCGCTGCTATCGGCGCGAAGGAACCGGGCAGCCTCGGACTCCCGGCCTGGACCACACTCGTCTTCCTCTCCGGCTTTTTCATCATCGCGCTCGAGATCCTCTGGGTGCGCGTGCTCGGAATCGCCGGCCAGGCGAACGCCTATTCCTTCTCGCTCATCCTCGGCGTGTTCCTGGTGACGGACGGTCTCGGCGTCGTCGCCGGCTCGGCGTGGGTGAAGCGTGTCGCCGACACGCGGGTGGCCTTCTTTCATCTCCAGGCCTGGGCCGCCCTCTATGCGCTTGCCACGCTGCTTGGCTTCCGCGCCCTCTACGGTTTCCCCTGGTTCGAGGCGCTCGTCGGCATGGAGACGTTCCGTCACGGCCCTGCCGAGATCGCGGTGATCGCCGCACTCGCGGTGGCTCTGATCGGGCCTCCCGCCTTCCTGCTGGGGATGAGCTTTCCCGTGGTGCAGAAGGCGGTGCAGCGTGACCTTGCCTCGGTCGGGTTCCGGGTCGGGCTCGTCCAGGTCGGCAACATCGCCGGCAACGCGGCCGGAAGCCTGGTCTGCGGGCTCGTGCTTCTGCACCTCTTCGGAACGGCGGGAACGGCGCGGGCGGTGGGGCTGCTCGCGCTGGCGATGCTCCTCCTGTGGCTCGTCCTCGCCGCCCGTAGCGGCGTGCGCGATACAGCCGGGCGGGCGCTCGCCCTCTGCCTTGCGGCGGCGATTGCCCTCTTCCCGGGCAATGTCGCCTGGTGGAGCCGGATCCACGGCGTCAAGGCCGACCAGACGGCGATCGTGGCGGAGGACCGCTCGGGCGTGGTCGTGCTGCGGCTCAAGGGCGACGCGGGGCCGATGTTCATCACGGGCCACACCCAGAGCCAGGTGCCGTTCTGGCCGCACCACTACTTCCTCGGTGCCATCGGGCCCGCCTTGCACCCGAACCCGGAGGATGTGCTCGTGATCGGGTCCGGCTCAGGCGGCACGCCCTTCGCCGCCGGCTGGAACCCGGCAACCCGACACATCCGCGCCGTCGAGCTGATCGCGCCCGTCTATGAGGTGATCCGCGACTACGCCGCGACACGGCCAGCGAGCGCGCTCGCGGCGCTCGTGACCGACCCGCGCTTCACCCTCGCGGTGGGTGACGGGCGGCGCGAGATCTTCGCCTCCGGCGCCCGCTACGACGTGATCGAGGCAGATGCCATCCTGCCGCAGACCTCGCACTCAGGCATGCTCTACTCGGTGGAGTTCCTCTCGCTTGTGCGCGAGAGCCTCAAGCCGGGGGGCCTCTTCGTCCAGTGGGCGCCGACCGAGCGGGTGGCGCGCAGCTTCCTGAAGGCCTTCCCGCACGTGCTGATGCTTCTCCCCATCTCGATCGTGATCGGCTCGGATCGGCCGATCCCGTTCGACCGCGAGGGGCTGCTCGCGCGTCTCCAGGAGCCCGCCTTTGTCGAATGGGCGCGGCGCGCGGGGGGAGTCGACCCGGCCGAATTCCCGGCCCTGTTCGCCGAGGAGGTGCGGGTGTGGGGCCCTGAGACGCCGCGCGGCGACCTGGACGAGATCAACACCGACCTCTTCCCCCGCGACGAGTTCTACCTCAACAACACGCTTCGCGGGGCCCGGGTCGTCGCCCCGCGCTGAGCCGGCCCGCGCTCTGTTGACCCCGCGCGCGGTTGCCAAGCCCGGCGGCTCCCGACATTCTCCGCCGCCGTTCGAGGCCCCGGGAATCCGGGCGCGGCACGCCCCGGCTCGCCGGCAGACGGAGACACCTCAGCCACCATGATGTACTTCGCCCGCTGGAAGGTGATCGCCATCTGGGCCACGATCGCGCTCGCAACCCTGCTCTGCGTGCCCTCCTTCGTGCCGCGCACAAGCCTCGGCTCGCTCGGCGAGGCCCTTCCCTGGCGCCAGTTCCAGCTCGGCCTCGACCTCAGGGGCGGCAGCTATCTGCTGCTCGAGGTCGACATGGACGCCGTGGTCCGGGAGCGTCTCGACAACATCCAGGACAGCGTCCGCTCGAGGCTTCGTGGCGCCAACATCAACTACACGGGCCTCTCCGTACGTGACCGAACCGTGACGCTTCGTCTGAACGACCCAGCGCGGGCACAAGAGGCGGTCCGGCTGCTGCGCGAGCTCGCGAACCCGATCGTCACCGGCATGGGGACATCGCAGCCCGACCTCGAAGTGCAGGCGGCGCCGGACGGCACGATCACGATCTCGCTCTCCGAGCCGCTGTTGCGCGAGAAGGCGACCCAGGCAGTCGAGCAGTCGATGGAGATCGTCCGGCGCCGGATCGACGAGAGCGGCGTCGTTGACCCGATCATCGCGCGCCAGGGAGCGAACCGCATCCTCGTCCAGCTTCCGGGCGTGCAGGACCCGGAGCGGATCAAGCAGCTGATCGGCAAGACGGCGCGAATGACCTTCCACCTGCTCGACGAGACCGCCAATCTCGACGCGCCGTCCCCGCCGCCCGGGGTGATGTTCCTGCGCGGCGAGGGGCCGCAAGGAGGGGAGCAGCGCTACGCCGTGCGGCGCCGCGTCGAGGTGGACGGCGCCAACCTGACCGATGCGCGCGCCGGCCAGAACCCGCAGACCGGCGAGTGGGTGGTGAACTTCAGCTTCGACAGCATCGGCACGCGACGCTTCGCCGAGATCACCCGCGCAAATGTCGGCCGCCCCTTCGCCATTGTGCTCGACGACCGAGTGATCACCGCGCCCGTGATCCGCGAGCCGATCCTCGGCGGGCGCGGTCAGATCTCAGGCAATTTCAATGCACGATCGGCGAACGACCTCGCCGTGCTGCTGCGGGCGGGCGCGCTGCCCGCGCCGCTGACCGTGATCGAGGAGCGCACCGTCGGCCCCGATCTCGGCGCGGATGCGATCCGTGTCGGAACGATCGCGCTCGCGATCGGCTTCGTCCTCGTGATCGTGTTTATGGTGCTGTTCTACGGGCTGTTCGGGCTGTTCGCGAACATCGCGCTGGTGGTCAATCTCGTGCTCTTGCTCGGCGCCCTGTCGCTGATGGAGGCAACGCTCACCCTGCCCGGTATCGCCGGGATCCTGCTCACCCTCGGCATGGCGGTGGATGCGAACATCCTGATCAACGAGCGCATCCGCGAGGAGGTGCGGCGGGGGCGCACGCCGCTCAACGCCATGGAGGCGGGGTTCCGGCGCGCCTTCACCACCATCCTCGACAGCAATCTCACCACCGTGCTCGCGATGGCGATGCTTTACGCCTTTGGCTCCGGCCCGGTGCGCGGTTTCGCCGTCACCATCACCGTCGGGATCCTGGTCTCGATGTTCTCTGCCTTCGTTTTCGTCCGCTACATGATGGTGACGTGGTATCGCGCGCGCCGCCCAGCGGCTCTGCCGGTCTGAGCGGGAGGAGAACGCCCATGCCGCTCCGCCTCGTCCGCGACGGAACCACCATCCCCTTCATGCGGGGCCGGATGCTTGGCCTCGCGATGTCGGCGTTCCTCTCGATCGCCTCCGTCGTGCTGTTCTTCACCCCCGGCCTGAACTACGGGCTCGACTTCCGGGGCGGTATCGTGATGGAGCTGCGCACGCCCGAGCCCGCCAATTTCGCCCAGCTCCGCTCGGGCCTCGAGGGGCTCAATCTGGGCTCGGTGGCGCTGCAACAGTTCGGCAGCCCGAACGAGGTGCTGATCCGGCTCGAGCGTCAGCCGGACGAGGGCGCGCAGCAGCGCGCCGTAGCTGCAGTGCGCAGCTGGCTCGAGCAGGCCGTGCCAGGGGCGAGGATCGTCCGAATCGAGGCGGTTGGTGCGCGCGTCTCCGCCGAGCTGTTCACAGCCGGAATGACCGCGCTCGGCGTCGCCCTGCTCGCGATGCTTCTCTACATCTGGTTCCGCTTCGAGTGGGAATATGGCGTGGGTGCGGTGGTGACCCTGATCCTCGACGTCACCAAGGCGATCGGCTTCCTCGCGCTGACGCGGATCGAGTTCGACCTCGCGACCGTCGCGGCGATCCTCACCATCATCGGCTATAGCGTGAACGATAAGGTCGTCGTGTACGACCGGATGCGCGAGAACCTCCGCAAGTACAAGACGATGCCTCTGCGCGAGGTGATCGACCTCTCGATCAACGAGACGCTGAACCGCACCATCGGCACCTCCCTCACCACCTTCCTCGCCTGCCTTCCGCTCGCCCTGATCGCGACCGGGCCGGTCGCCGCCTTCGCCTGGGTGATGCTGTTCGGGATCGTCGTCGGCACCTCGAGCTCGATCTTCATCGCCGCGCCCATCCTTCTGTTTCTTGGTGAGAAGCGGCTCCGGAAGGGCGGGGTGGAGGAGGCGAAGGCGCCGGCCTGACGCCGCCGACGGCGCGGTGCCTCGCTTTCCGCTTCCACCACAAGTCGATCCGTGCCTCTGTGGCGTGACGGCGAGAGCGGTCGAGGCGCGCCTTATGGATCGCCAGAGCCGCGCATGAGCTTAGGCGGCAGCCGGCAGGCAGAGGGGCCCGCCGAAGCGCGCGCGCGGCCGGCGCCGGCCGGAACATGGCCGATCCTCCATGCGCTCGACGGTGCCGCGATCGCGATCTTCCTCGGCGCCATCGGGTGGCTCGGGCTTCTCTGGGCGCGGATGATCCTGTCGCCTGCGCCGCAGGAGATGCGCGAGGGAGCGCTCGTGCTGACCACCCTCGCCCTGCTCGACGGGCGAAACCCCTATGCCTCGGCCGATCCGCTCACGGCCGGCCTTTCGGGCGGCAATCTCTACGGCATCCTCTATCCGCTCGCGGTCACGCCCTTCGCACTCGTGCTCGGGCCCGGCCTCGGAACGCACCGCCTCGTCAACGGTCTCGCTCTCCTGGTCGCCGCAGGCCTCGTGTGGCGGGGCGCGCGCCGGGCGGGCGCGGCGCGGCTGCCTGCCCTCCTCGCAGCGCTTTTGTCGCTTGCCGGGTGGCTCTACTGGGTTGGCCCGACGGTTCGGCCCGACGGGGTTGGGCTTGCGCTGATGCTGGGTGGGCTCGTCATCGCCGCCCCCGCCCCCTCCTCGCCGCGACGCTTCGCGGCCGCGCTCGCGCTCTCCCTCGGCGGCTTCGCCGCCAAGATCTACTTCGTCGGCGGGGTGGTGATCGTCGCCGCCTATGTGGCGCTGTTCGTCTCGTTGCGTCGTGGCGTCGCGCTGGGCGTCGCCGCGGCCGTTGCCATCGCGCTCTGGGCGTTCCTGCTTGCGTCGCTGATGCCGGGCTGGGGCGCGCTCGTTCTCTCCGCGAATCTCGGCGCCACAAGCTACGACCTCGGCCACCTCCTGCGCCAAGGGTGGGACTGGTTGCTCTTCAGCCTGCCGCTGATCCCCGGGCTCGCCTCGGCTCTCTGGCGGCTGCCGCCGTGGCGCTGGAGCGGCGAGGCCCGGTTCTGGGGCTTCGCCGCCCTCTGCGGCCTTGGTGTCCTGCTCGTCTCCCTCGGCGGGCATGGCGGGGCGCACATGACCTACTTCTTCCACCTGCTGACGCCGCCGCTCGCCATCGCCGTCGCGGCCGCGATCGGCGAGGCGGAGGCCCCGAGGCGCGCGCTCGTGCTTGCCCTGCCGGTCGCGGTGGTTTTGAACGCGCACTGGTTCGTGCTCGACCCCGACCGCTTTGCCGCGGCCGAGGGCCGTTTCGCGGTCGCGGCAGAGGCGCTCGCGAGGGCCTCCGCGCCGCTCGTGACGACCGAGTTCGCCGCGCTTGCCGCTCTCGCGGGCCATACCCCGGTCGAAACCGGACACAGCGAGTACATGCTCGCGCCGGCGGAGCGAGACGCGCTTCGGGAACGGCTCGCCGAGGCGCTTCGGGCGCGCGCCGTCGACCTTGCGATCGTCAACCGGAACAATGGCGGCCTTGTGCTCGCGCGAGACATCGAGGCGGCGGGCTACGTGCGCCTATCCCCTCTCCACGTCGATCTCGTCTGGGCGATGCAGTCCTGGGAAGCGGACATCTGGCGCCCGTCGCCGTGACGGCTCAGGCCCGCGCCCCGTCCGGGATCGCGTAGGTGATGGTCAGGTGCGCCACCGCCTGGCCGTCGCCGAGCCGCGACACCTCGGCGAGCATGGTCGCGAGCCGCCGGCCGGCGCGCAGCACGATGCAGGCGGAGGCGAGATCGGAGAGCCCGGCAGGGCGAAGGAAGGTGACGTTCAGCGTGGCGGTGACGGCAAGCGGCACCGGCCCGATGACGGAGAGGAGCGCCACCCAGGCGGAGACGTCGCCAAGCCCCATGATGGCAGGGCCCGATACCGAAGGCCCCGGCCGGATCGTGCGCTCGTCGAGCGGCATCACCACGCGGCAGGCGCCGCGCGCATAGTCCTCGAGGCGGAGCCTGCCGTCGCCGAACCCGGCATTCGGGAATTCCCGTGCAAGGAAGGCGAGCATCTCTTCGCGCGAGAGAGCGGGCGGCTCGCTCACGCCTCGAGCGCCGCCTCGACCGCGTCGCCGAGGCGCTCGACGATCATTGCGAGCTCCTCCTCCGTCACGGTGAACGGGGGCGCGAGCGTGACATGGTCGCCGCGGCGGCCGTCGATCGTGCCGCCCATCGGATAGACGAGCAGGCCGCGCGCCATCGCCGCCTCGCGCACCCGCGCATGGAGCTTCCGCGCCGGATCGAACGGCTCACGCGTCGCACGGTCGGCCACGAGCTCGATCGACCAGAAGAGTCCGCGCCCGCGGATGTCGCCGACATGCGGATGGTTGCCGAACCGTTCCGTCAGCAGATCGGCCAGCACCGCGCCCATCGGCGCGACCCTCTCGAGCAGGCCCCCCTCGCGCAGTTCGCGCTGCACCGCAAGCGCGGCCGCGCAGGCGACCGGGTGAGAGAGATAGGTGTGGCCATGCTGGAAGGCGCCAGAGCCGTCGCGGATCGCGTCGACGATCGCCTCAGAGACGAGCATCGCCCCGATGGGCTGCACACCGGCGCCGAGGCCCTTGGCGACGACGAGAATGTCGGGGACGATCCCCTCTGCCGTGCAGGCGTGCAGCGTGCCGCAGCGTCCCATCCCTGACATCACCTCGTCGAGGATCAGCAGCACGCCGTGCCGGTCGCAGATCTCGCGGATCCGGCGGAAATAGCCCGGCACCGGCGGCACCGACCCGGCGGTCGCGCCCACCACCGTCTCGGCGAGGAAGGCGGCCACCGTTCCCGGAGGGTGTCGCAGGATCTCCGCCTCGAGGCTTGCTGCGGCGCGCGCGCCATACTCCTCCTCCGTCTCGTCCTCCCGCTTGAAGCGGTAGGCGAAGCACGGCTCGACCAGAGAGGCGGGGATGAGGATCGGGTCGTAGAGCGCGCGGCGGGCCATGTTGCCGCCGACGGAGAGCGCCCCGAGCGTGTTGCCGTGGTAGGACTGGCGGCGCGCGATGAACCGGGTTCGCCCCGGCTCGCCGCGCTCGACGAAGTATTGCCGCGCGATCTTGAGCGACGCCTCGATTGCCTCCGAGCCGCCGCTGACGAAATAGATGTGCGAGAGCCCGGCCGGCGCATCGGTGAGCATCACCCGCGCGAGTTCCTCGGCCGGCCGGTTCGAAAAGAAGCCTGTGTGTACATAATCGAGACGGCCCACCTGGTCGCGAACCGCCGCGACCAGGGCCGGATGCGCATGCCCGAGGCAGGACACGGCCGCTCCGCCGCAGGCATCCGCGTAGCGTCTGCCTTGATCGTCCTCGATCCAGAGGCCTTTGGCACGAACCGCTACCGGAGGCGGCGCGCGGAGGTCGCGATGAATGATTCGGGACATGTCTTGCATTTCTTTACACGCCTCGCGGCAGCGCCTATCACTTGGCCAACGCTAGCAGAGGACCGATGCCCGACACAGCAGAGCCGGCCGAAGACCGGCAGGCCAAGGCGGACAGCGCCGGCACGCGCGGGGCATCCGCTCTTGTGATCGCGCGTGGCGCAGCGGCCGGGCTGCTCGCCGCCGCGGCCACGGAGGCCGGCTGCGGCGAGGTGGTGATCGTTCCCTCCGATTCGGTGGCGCTCGTGCGCCTCCTCCGCGCCTCCGCGCCGCCGCGCTTCGTGCTCGCCGACACGGGCGGGATCGGCGGAAGCTTCGTGCCGCTTCTGCGGACGATGGCCGATCCGGACCTCGACGTGCCGCTCCTGCTTCGCCTCGATCCCCTAAAGGGGCGCCGCGCCCTCGGTGTGGCGCATCATCTCGGCCTCACCGCAGCAGTGGTTTCGGTTGACTCGGGCGTGGCGGAGCTCGCTGCGTCCCTCGCCGGACTCCGCGAGGCGGCACCCAGCGTCCCGGCGGACGCGCTCACGGCCGAGGCGCTCACTTCGGCGATCGTGGCGCGCAACATCGTCACCCGCTACCAGCCGCAGGTTCGGCTCGCCGATGCCGAGCCGCTCGCGCTCGAGGCGCTCGCGCGCTGGGAGCACCCCGTGCGCGGACTGCTCGGCGCGGCCGAATTCGTCCCGCTCGCGGAAGGTGCGGGACTCGGGGCCACGCTCGCGGATCGGGTGATGCGGTCGGCGGTCGAGGACCTCGCGGCCCTGCATCGGCGGGGGGTGCGGTTGCGCATGGCCTTCAACCTCCCGCTCGACGTCCTGCTTCACCCCGCGACGGCCGACCGCCTCGCCGAGGCCGTCGCCTCTGCCGGCCTGCCGGCGGAGGCTCTGACGATCGAGCTCACCGAGAGCCAGATCGCGCACGATCTTGGCGCCGTCCGCGCCGCGGCGCTCAGGCTGCGCGACCAGCGCTTCGGCGTCTCGATCGACGATTTCAGCCTCAACGCCGCCCAAGCGGGCCTCGTCTCCCTGCCCTTCTCCGAGATGAAGCTCGACCGCTCGCTCGTGCTTGCCGCCCGAGACGATCGTGCGGCGCGCGGTGCCCTCGGCGCGGTGGTGCGCATGGCGCACCGGCTCGGCCTACTGATCGTTGCCGAAGGAATCGAGACCCCAGCCACCTGGCAGATGGCACGCGACCTCGGCGCCGACCTCGCCCAGGGCTGGATGGTCGGCCGGCCGATGCCGGCGGTCGCCGTTCCGGCCTGGCTCGCCGCCTGGCAGAGGGCGATCGCGCTTGGCGCCGCCTCCGCCCCCGCGAGCTCCGCCTTCGGCGCCTGACGCCCCCCGGCCGCGACTGCACCGCTGGCAGGGCAGCCGCCCTCCTGCTACTCGGGAGGACCGGAACGCGGAGGGAGACGCATGCTCCGGAGCCATGGCCGCTACGACTACAGCGGGATCACCGAGCGGGCGGACTATGCCTGGCCCGGAGGCGCCCGGCTTGCCGTCTATCTCGGCATCAACCTCGAGCATTTCGCCTTCGGCGAGGGCCTCGGCGCCGAGCTCGCGCCGGGCGGCCCGCAGCCGGACGTGCTGAACTTCGCCTGGCGCGACTGGGGCAACCGGGTCGGCGCCTGGCGGCTGATCGAGCTGCTCGACGATCTGCGCCTGCCCGCCTCGATGCTCGTCAACAGCGCCATGTACGCCTATGCGCCGTCGCTCATGGCGCGGATACGCTCCCGCGGCGACGAGATCGTCGGCCACGGCCGCACAAACAGCGAACGCCAGTCGGTTCTCTCCGAGGCCGAGGAGCGCGCGCTGATCGCCGAGGCGACGGCGACCATCGCGGCGGCGGAAGGGGCGCCCCCGCGCGGCTGGCTCTCGCCGTGGATCGCCGAGAGCCACGCCACGCCCGACCTGCTCGCCGAAGCCGGCTACCGCTACACCCTCAACTGGTGCATGGACGATCAGCCGATCTGGATGCGAACCCGGAACGGGAAGCTGCTCTCCATCCCCTACCCGCAGGAGGCAAACGACATCCCATCGATCGTGGCGCGCAAGGATGGCGCGGCGCAGTTCGCCGACATCATCGTCGACAGTTTCGACGAGATGCTAAGCCAGTCGCAGCGCCAGCCCTTGGTGATGGGGATTGCGCTGCACCCCTACATCGTCGGCCAGCCGCACCGGCTGCGGCATCTGCGGCGGGCACTTGCCCACATCGCCGGCCACCGCGGCACGGTGTATATCACCACCGCCGGCGCGATCTACGACCACATCGTGTCGTTGCCGAAGGGCATCGTGCCTGGATCGGAAGCACCCTGAGCGCCGTGCTCGCCGCCGTCCAGAGCTTCGCCTTCCAGGGGATCGACACCGTTCCCGTCGAGATCCAGGTTCAGATCGCGCCCGGGCTGCCCGCCTTCGCGATCGTTGGCCTCCCCGACAAGGCGGTGGCCGAGAGCCGCGAGCGCGTGCGGGCGGCGCTCACAGCGCTCGGCCTCTCGCTGCCGCCGAAGCGAATCCTCGTCAATCTCGCGCCCGCCGACCTTCTCAAGGAGGGAAGCCATTTCGACCTGCCGATCGCTCTCGCCCTGCTCGCCGCGATGGAGGTGATCCCGCGCGAGGATGCGGCCGAATATGCCGCGCTCGGCGAGCTCGGCCTCGACGGCAGGATCGCCCCCGTGGCCGGCGTGCTGCCGGCGGCGATCGGGGCCGTGTCGCGCGGGCTCGGTCTGATCTGCCCCGCAGCACAAGGGGCGGAGGCGGCCTGGGCGGGCGATGCGCGCCTGCTTGCCGCCGGATCGCTCCTGCAGCTGATCAACCATTTCAAGGGCGACCAGGTGCTCGACCCGCCAGAGCCGCCCGAGCTCCCGCCCGTCGCTGGCGGACCGGACCTGATCGACGTCAAGGGGCAGGAGACGGCCAAGCGGGCCCTCGAGGTCGCTGCCGCGGGGGGCCATAATCTCCTTCTGATCGGCCCCCCTGGCGCCGGCAAGTCGATGCTCGCCGCACGCCTGCCCGGCCTCCTGCCTGACCTCACCCCAGCCGAGTCGCTCGAGGTCTCGATGGTGCACTCGGTTGCCGGTCTCCTCTCGGGGGGGAGGCTCCTGCGCCGCCCGCCCTATCGGGAGCCGCACCACTCCGCCTCGCAGCCGGCGCTGATCGGCGGCGGCCAGCGTGCGAGGCCGGGCGAGATCAGCCTCGCGCACCGCGGCGTCCTGTTCCTCGACGAGCTGCCGGAGTTTCCGCGCCAGACGCTCGAGGCGCTGCGCCAGCCGCTCGAGACCGGCCGCGCCACCATCGCCCGCGCCGCGGCCCACATCACCTACCCGGCCCGGTTCCAGCTTGTCGCCGCGATGAACCCCTGCCGCTGCGGCCATCTCGGCGACCCGGCACGCGAGTGCGGCAAGGCGCCGCGCTGCGGCGAGGAGTACCAGGGGCGGCTGTCCGGCCCGTTGCTTGACCGGATCGACCTGTTCGTCGAGGTGCAGCCGATCCCCCCCCAGGAGCTCACCCGGGTGCGGCCTAGCGAGTCGACCGCCAAGGTCGCCGCCCGCGTCGCCGCCGCCCGCGCCCGCCAGCGTGCCCGCTATGGCGAGGCCGGTCCCAGCTGCAATGCCGAAGCCGACGGCGCCGTCCTGCGCTCGACGATCGCGGCCGAGCCGGACGCGCTCGCCTTCGCCGAACAGGCAGCAGAGCGTCTGAGGCTCTCGACCCGCGGCTTCGCACGCACCCTCCGTGTGGCCCGCACGCTCGCCGATCTCGCCGACTGCGACCGTGTGACCCGGTTGCACGTCGCCGAGGCGCTGAGCTGGCGCGCGCGGGGGGTCCGCGAGACGGCCTGAGCCCGCGTCACTCCCCGGGCCGGAACGCGTCCTCGAGCCAGACGAGCGACCCGTCGGCGCCGACCAGCATCGCGTCGAACCGGACCGGCCCGCCGAACCAGGACGGTTCGGAGGCCATCAGCGCCTCGGCGGCGGCGGCGAGCCTGCGCCGCTGGCGCGGCGGGATCGCGAAGGCGGCCTCCTCGACGCTCGGCCTCGCCTTCACCTCGACGATGACGGTGAGGTCGCCGCGCCGCGCCACGAGGTCGATCTCGCCCGCAGGCGTGCGGACACGGCGGCCGAGCAGGGTGAAGCCTGCGCGCGCGAGGGCTTGCTCGCACCTCCGCTCGGCCACAACACCGAGCCGCCACGCCGCGCGACCGCGCGCCTCGCGCGAGGGACGCTCAGGCGAGTGCGGCAAGCCGCGCCGGCACGGCGGCGATCCTCGCCTCGTCGGCATTGGCGAAGGCAAGCCTGAGGTGCCGCTCCTGGCCAGGGCCGAAGAACGGACCGGGCAGAACGAGCAGGCCCTGCGCGACGGCAAGCCGTTCCGCCACCGCCACGGCATCGGGAAGCCCGTCGGGGATTCGGAGATAGGCGAAGTAGCCGCCGAGCGCGTCGATGCGCCAGGCCGGGGCGCCGGCCATCGCGGCGCGAAACGCGGCCGCACGCCGTGCCATCAGCGTTCGGTTCGCCTCCCGCCAGGCGCGCAGCCCCGCGACCCCCCAGGCGAGTGCCACCTGCGGCGAACGTGGCGGGCAGATCTGAAGCGTGTCCGCCGCCTTGATCAGCCGGGCGAGCAGGGCCGGCCCCGCCACCACCGCGCCGACGCGGTGTCCCGCAACGCAATAGGCTTTCGCGAAGGAATAGAGGTGAACCACACCCTGACGCCAGGACGGGTCGGCGAAGAGGTCGTGCGGCGCGTCGTCCTGTGCGAGGAAGTCGCGATAGGTCTCGTCGAGAACAAGAAAGAGGCCGCGGCGGCGGGCGAGCGCCGCGAAGGCAGCGATCGTCTCCGGCGGATAGACCGCACCCGTGGGATTGTTGGGGGTGACGAGAACGATCGCCCGCACGTCAGGGGTGAGCGCCGCCTCTGCCCGCTGCACATCGGGAACGAACCTGTCCCCGGCGCGGCAGGGCAGCGGCACGGCGGCAACACCGCGCAAGGTGAGCGCCATCCGGTGGTTGAAATACCAGGGCGCGGGAAGCAGCACCGCCTCGCCGGGGGCGGTGATCGCCTCCATCACCATCGCGAAGGCGAGGTTGCAGCCAGCGGTGATCGCCACATCCTCCGCCCCCACGGGCGCGCGGTAGCGTGCGGCGATGTCGGCAGCGAGTGCCTCGCGCAGGGCCGGCTCGCCGAGGATCGGCCCGTAGCCAGCATACGTCCCGTCGCCCGCGGCAGCGGCAAGCCGGGCGAGCAGCTCAGGATGCGGGGGATAGCCGGGAACCGCCTGGGTGAGGTCGATCGCGGGGCCTGCCTCTCCCTGGTAGCTTGCCGCCCAGGAGCGGGCGGCGGGGATCGGCGGCGCATCGGTACGTTCGATCGTCGCCGACAGCGGCGGCAGGACGGCGCGGGAGATGTCATCGGGCATGACGTCACTGTGGCACCGACCCGAGCGCCGGTCCATCCGGCGTACCCCTGGACGGGAGCGCGACGTGCACCGTAGCGTCGCCTGATGATGACGACGCGCACGGCGGACGGCACGGGCGAGATGGTCGATCTCGCGATCATCGGCGGCGGGATCAACGGCGCCGGGATCGCGCGCGATGCGGCCGGGCGCGGGCTCTCGGTCCACCTCGTCGAGCAGGGCGATCTCGGCGGCGCCACCTCCTCGGCCTCGACCAAGCTGATCCACGGGGGCCTACGCTATCTCGAGCACTGGGCCTTCCGTCTCGTGCGCGAGGCGCTCGCCGAGCGAGAGGTGCTGTGGCGGATTGCCCCGCACATCATCTGGCCGCTTCGCTTCGTGCTGCCGCACCGGCCGGGGCTGCGTCCGGCCTGGCTCTTGCGGCTCGGCCTTTTTCTCTACGATCATCTTGGTGGCAGAACGTTGCTTCCGGGCACGGTCACGCTCGACCTGCGCTCCGACCCGGCGGGAGCACCGCTCACCCCCGGCCTACGCCGCGGCTTCGCCTATTCGGACTGCTGGGTGGAGGACAACCGGCTCGTCGTCCTCAACGCGCGCGACGCCGCGGCGCACGGAGCGGTGATCGAGACGCGCACGCGCTGCCTCGACGCGCGGCGGGAGAAGGGGGCGTGGACGCTCTCCCTGGCCGATGCCGACGGGCGGCGCAGGCGTCGCATCCGCGCCCGCGTGCTTGTCAACGCCGCCGGCCCCTGGGTCGCGGACGTGCTCGCAGGCGTGGTGCACGCGCATGCGCCCGCGCGCGTCCGCCTCGTCCAGGGAAGCCACATCGTGGTGCCCCGCCTCTACGATCACGACTGCTGCTACATCCTGCAGAACACGGACCGACGCATCGTCTTCGCCATTCCCTACGAGGAAGACTTCACGCTGATCGGCACGACCGACCGCGACTGGCATGGCGACCCTGCGACGGTGAGAGCGACCGACGAGGAGATCGCCTATCTCTGCGCGGCGGTGAGCGCGTGGTTCCGGAGGCCAATCACACCCGACGACGTGGTGTGGAGCTATTCCGGCGTTCGCCCGCTCTACGACGATGGCGCCTCCGCTGCCCAGGAGGCGACGCGCGACTACGTGCTGGTGCGCGATGCCCCTGAAGGACAACCTGCTCTTCTCAGCATCTTCGGCGGCAAGATCACCACCTATCGCCGGCTCGCGGACGCCGCACTCGAGGCGCTTGCGGCAGACCTGCCTGCCCGCCGGGGCAAGCCGCGCGGCTGGACCGGCCGGGAACCGCTGCCAGGCGGCGATTTTCCGGTGACCGGCTTCGAGGCTCTGGTCGCGGAGGTGTCGGTGCGGCACCCGTGGATGCCGCACTCCCTCGCCCGGCGCCTCGTCCGCGCCTACGGAACCGAGGCGGAGCGGCTCCTCGACGGAGCGGGCGCGCTCGCCGATCTCGGGCGCTCCTTCGGCGCGGGGCTCACGGAGGCCGAGCTTCGCTTCCTTTCCCGAAACGAGTGGGCCCGCACCGGCGAGGACGTCCTCTGGCGCCGCACCAAGCTCGGGCTGAGGCTTTCCGCGGCCGAGCGCGACGCGGTCGACCGCGCCATGGCGGAGGCGGTCGCGGCATGAGCCGGGCGGCGCATCTGCTCGCGATCGACCAGGGCACGACGTCCTCGCGCGCGCTCGTGTTCGACCCCTCCGCCCGGGTGCTCGGCCTCGCCCAGGCCGAGTTCCCGCAATCCTATCCGCACCCGGGCTGGGTCGAGCACGACGCGGAGGAGATCTGGCGCACGGTGCTTAAGACCGCGCGGGCGGCGATCCGGAACGCCGGGCTCGAGGCAGCCGACATCGCCGCGATCGGCATCACAAACCAGCGCGAAACCACCGTGCTGTGGGACCGCGCGACCGGCCGGCCGATCCACAACGCAATCGTCTGGCAGGACAGGCGCACGGCGGAGGCCTGCGCGCGGCTCCGCGCCGACGGCGCCGAGCCGCTCGTGTCCGCCACGACGGGGCTTCTGCTCGACCCCTACTTCTCGGCGACGAAGATCGCCTGGCTGCTCGATAGGATCCCCGGCGCCCGGGCACAGGCCGAGGCGGGTCGTCTCGCCTTCGGGACGATCGACAGTTTCCTGCTCTGGCGCCTCACCAGCGGTGCGGTGCACGCGACGGATGCGACCAACGCGTCGCGCACGCTTCTTCTTGATCTTCGCACCGGCACGTGGAGCCCGGAGATGCTGAGGCTGTTCCGGATTCCGGAGGCGATCCTTCCCGAGGTGCGCGACACGGCCGGGCTGTTCGGCGTCACCGAACCGCGCTGCTTTGGCGCGGCGATCGCGATCCGCGGCATCGCCGGAGACCAGCAGGCCGCGCTCGCCGGTCAGGCCTGCTTCTCCCCGGGAATGGTGAAATCGACCTATGGCACGGGCTGCTTTGCGCTCATGCACACAGGCGACGTGCCCGTTGCGTCCTCGAACCGGCTGATCACGACCATCGCTACGCAGCTCGGTGGCCGGCGCACTTACGCCCTCGAAGGCGCGATCTTCATCGCCGGCGCTGCCGTGCAGTGGCTGCGCGACGGGCTCGGGGTGATCGCGCATGCGGCCGAAGCCGGCGCGCTCGCCGAAGCAGCCGACCCGGCGCAGGAGGTGACGCTGGTTCCCGCCTTCGTCGGCCTCGGCGCGCCTTACTGGGACGCCGAGGCGCGCGGGGCCATCTTCGGTCTCACGCGCGGCACCACGCGGGCTGAGCTCGCGCGCGCCGCGCTCGAGAGTGTCGCGCTGCAGACGCGCGACCTGATCGAGGCCATGCGGGCTGATTGGGGCGCGGGCGCGGACACCGTTCTTCGTGTCGATGGCGGCATGACGGCGAGCGACTGGACGATGCAGTTCCTTGCCGACATCCTCGGCGCACCCGTCGATCGCCCGCGGGTTCAGGAGACGACCGCTCTCGGCGCCGCCTTCTTCGCCGGCCTCAGCGCCGGCCTGTTCGGCGATCAGGACGCCTTCGCGCGCAGCTGGTCGCTCGACCGCCGCTTCGCCCCGCGCATGAGCGAGGCCGAGCGCGAGCGTCGCTACGCCCGCTGGCGCGACGCGGTGCAGCGCACGCTGAGCCGGGGCATGCGGGTCTGAGATCGCGGCTAAAGCTGCCTCCGAAGACGTGCTTTGTTCTGTCATGCAGGCGCGGATCGGTTGCCCCG
This sequence comes from Elioraea tepida, assembly GCF_019203965.1. Classification (NCBI taxonomy): domain Bacteria; kingdom Pseudomonadati; phylum Pseudomonadota; class Alphaproteobacteria; order Acetobacterales; family Elioraeaceae; genus Elioraea; species Elioraea tepida. The sequence continues at coordinate 3,202,864 of NZ_CP076448.1, read as the reverse complement.
CGTCGCCCGCTGAGAGGGAAGGTGCTGCAGCCAGTCGCCTCGGCCTAGGCGGATCGCTTGCGCAGCTGCAAACGCTACGGCGCCGTGCCGAAGATCGGGTGCAGAACCCGGTCGCCCACGCGTATGCCGAGCCGCTCCGCCGTTCCTGCCGCGACCTCGAGGGTCGCGCGCACCGGCCCGTTCGAGCTGATGGTCGCAAGCGAGTGGGGAACGGTCCGTTCGGCGATGCGGTGGATACGCCCGTCGGCGGCGATGAAGATCATGTCGAGCGAGACGAGGGTGTTGCGCATCCACATCTGGGACTCGCGCGGGCTGCCCCAGTCGAACAGCATCCCTCCATCGGGCGGCACCGAGGGGCGCCACATCAGCCCGATCATCTGCTGCTCCGGCGTGACCGCCATCTCGACCAGGAACGCATGCCGCGCGCCATCGCGCGTCACGATGACAAGACGCTCCTTCGGCAGTTCCGACTGCGGCGCGTTCTGCGCGCGCGCAGGTGCGACGGAAGCGCCGAGAAGTGCGACGAGAAACCGACGTGTGAGCGTGTGCCTCATGCGACGGCCGATACCACGGCGGGACGGAACAGGGCCATGGCGCGCGCAACCACCGCCCTCACCTCCTCGCGAACCGGGGCCTCGCGCGGCGCGTCGCGCAGCGTGGTGAACCAGTGTTCGGGCGGGTTGCGGCCAGAAGCGCGGTCGAGCGAGAGCCCGCGCAGCACCGCCTCGGCCGCAGGCGGCAGCCGGTCGGGGATCTCCCAGCCGTTCAGCGTCGCCCAGGCGCCGGCCCAGCAGCGTGCGACCGACCAGGGGTTGTAGCCGCCGCCGCCGAGCAGAACAAAGCGCGGTGCGGCGTGCGCGAGCGCAGCGACGACCGACCAGTGCGCCGCGTTCGAGAGCGCAAGCGACGCGAGCGGGTCCTCGGCGAGAGCATCCGCCCCTCCCTGGAGCATGATCGCGGCCGGGCGAAGAGCGGCGACCACGGGAAGGATTGCCTCCTCGAGCACGAAGCGGAGTTCGCTGTCGTTGAACCCCGCCGGCACGGGAATATTCATCGCCCCGCCGCTGCGCGTCTCCTCCACCGCGCCTGTGCCAGGCCAGCGGCCGGCCTCGTGCACCGAGAGGGTGAACACCGCCGGGTCGTCGGCAAAGGCCTCCTCGACCCCGTCGCCATGATGGGCGTCGATGTCGACATAGAGGAGCGGCGCGAGGCCCGCGTCACGCCAAGCAAGGAGGCCGAGCACCGGGTCGTTGACGAAACAGAAGCCGGCGGCGCGGGACGGCTTGCCGTGATGCGTTCCCCCACCTGGGTTGTAGACGATGCCTCCTTCCGCCGTCGTCAGCCGCGCGGCGAGCAGCGTTCCGCCCGCGGCGGTGGCGGGGCGGCGGAACACCTCGCGAAAGACCGGATTGCCGTTCGCTCCGATCCCGAAACGCGCGCGCGTCTCCGCATCCACCGACTGTTCTGCCTCGGCGCGCGCGAGCGCAGCGATGTAGGCGGGGTCATGGAAGCGTGCGAGCTCGGCGGCCGTTGCACGCGGGCTCTCGAGAAGCTGCCCCGGGGGCAGCCAGCCAAGCGCGGCGCAGAGGTCGAGCATCGCCGGAACGCGCGGGATGGCGAGCGGATGTTTCGGCCCGTAGCTCGACCCACGGTAGATGTCGCTCACGACAAGGCGCGGCGGCGGCACGGCAGGCGTGCTACTCCGCCGCCCGTTCCGCCGGCGTGTCGGCCCGCAGCTCGGGCGGCAGAACGGTCGCGACGATCGAGCGGTCGAGCGCCTCGTAGGCCGAAAGCCCGATTGTCTCGTAGAGTTCGGCGCGTGTCTGCATCGCGTCAAGCTGGTGCATCGTGCCGCCGTCGCGACGGATCGCGGCATAGAGCCCGGCCATGGCTTTCGCCGCCACGCGGAGGGAGGAAACGGGCCAGATCACCATCCGATAGCCCATGGCGGCGAACTCCGCGGCGGTGAAATAGGGCGTGCGGCCGAACTCGGTCATGTTCGCAAGCAGCGGCACGCCGGGAAGCTCGCGTGCGAAGCGCTCGAACATCTCGCGCGATGTCAGCGCCTCCGGAAAGATCGCGTCCGCCCCTGCCTCGAGGTAGAGCTTCGCGCGCGCGACCGCCGCCTCGATCCCCTCCACGCCGGCGGCGTCGGTGCGCGCGATCACGACGAGGTGGCGCGCCGCACGCTTGGCCGCTGCGACCTTGGCCGCCATCTCTGCCGGCTCGACGAGCCTCTTGTCGTTGAGGTGGCCGCACTTCTTCGGCAGGTCCTGATCCTCGATATGCACCGCCGCAGCCCCCGCCTCCTCGAAGGCGCGCACCATGTGCATTGCGTTGAGAACCCCGCCATGGCCCGTGTCGCCGTCGACGAGGATCGGGAGCGCAGTGGCGCGCGCGATGGTGCGGATGAAGAAGCACACCTCGTCGACCGTGATGATGCCGAGATCGGGGAGGCCCATCGAGGCGGTCATCGCCGCCCCGGAAAGATAGAGCGCCTCGAACCCGGCACGCTTCGCAAGCAGCCCCGCGAGCGCGTTGTGCGCGCCCGGAAGCTCGAGGATCCCGGGCCGGGCGAGCAGCGCGCGGAAGCGTTCCCCGGCGGGAACGGAAGGGAGGTCGGCCTGGTCGAGATAGGGCATCGGGTTCTCCCTCGCGGTCAGCCGCGGAAGAATATCACGGTCATCAGGGCGAAGAGGGGCAGCAGGATCACCGCCGCCCAGGCGCAGTAGCCGAAGAAGGAGGGCATCGGCACGCCCTGTTCCTCGGCAATCGCACGCACCACGAAGTTCGGCGCGCTGCCGATGTAGGAGTTCGCGCCCATGAAGACGGCACCCGCCGAGATCGCACCCAGCACCTGCGCCCCTGGCCCCATCAGCACCTCCGCGTCACCGCCGGCGAGATTGAAAAAGATCAGGTAGGTCGGCGCATTGTCGAGGAAGGAGGAGAGGAGCCCGGTCATCCAGAAATACATCGCCGGGATCGGCGCGCCGTCCTCGCGCGACACAAGCGCGATCAGGGGGGCCGCCGCCCCTTCCCTGCCCGCCCGCAGGATCGCGATCGCCGGTGTGATGGTGACGAAGATCGCGGCGAACACCTTCGCCACCTCGATCATCGCGCCCCAGGTGAAGCCGTTGGCGTTGCGCACCATCGGCGGTGTGGCCCAGATCGAATAGGCGGCGATGGCGAGCAGGAGCGCGTCCCCAAACAGCACCTCGATCGAAAGCTCCTGCTTGAGGAACATCACCGCGCCCGGGTGCCACACCCCCTCCATCAGCACCACGAGCACCACGAGCATCAGAAGCGGGATGTTCACCCCACCCTGGATTCGCAGCGGCTCGACCGGCCCGCCCCCCCTCCCTGAGCTCGTCCGACTCGCGGCGGAAAGAGCGCACGTCCATCTGGTGATAGACGAGCAGGAGCAAGGCAGAGGCGAGCATCAGCGGCGCGAGCAGACGCTCGGTCGGCCAGAAGAAGCTCACACCCTTGAGGAAGCCCAAGAAAAGCGGCGGGTCTCCGAGCGTGGTGAGGCAGCCGCCGATGTTCGACACGAGAGAGATGAAAAAGATCATCGTGTGCGTCCGATGCTTGCGCTCGCGGTTGGCGCACAGGATCGGGCGCACGAGCAGCATGCTCGCCCCTGTGGTTCCGGTGAGACTCGCGATCGCCGTGCCGAGGGCGAGGATGGCGGTTTTGGTGCCGGGCGTGCCGCGCAGCGTGCCGGCGATGTGCACGCCGCCCGCGACCGTGAAGAGAGCGAACAGGAGGAGCAGGAACGGGACGTATTCGAGCAGGGCCGTGTGCAGGAGCGAGTCGAGCACCGGTTCGACGCCGAAGCGAAACGCCGCCGGCACCACGAGTGCGAGCGACCACCCGAGCATCACAAGGGCGTAGAAGCGGTGCCAGAAGTGCGCCGAGACAAGCGGCACGATCGCGATCGAGAGAAGCACCCCGGCGAAAGGCAGCGCCCACCAGAGCGACAGCGTCCGCCCGTCGAAGCCGCCTTCGGCCGCTGCCTCGGCCGGCGCGGCAAGGAGGGCTCCCGCGGCGACCGCGGCGAGGAACAGGGCTGGCTTCGACATCATGCTGCGACCGGAGGGGACCGAGCGTTCAGGACGCGCAAGCCTATACTGCCGGGCGCGGGGAGCGGCAAATCCGCCTCCTCGGTCTTGCGCAACGCACTCCCGCAGGCTAGGTCCGCGCCCGAGTGCAGCCCGGGGTCTTCCCCCTGTTGGACATGGACGCGACACGATGGAGATGACCGGCGAGCGCCGTATCCCTGCGCCGCGCGAGACCGTCTGGCGGGCCCTGAACGACCCCGAGGTGCTGAAGGCATCGATCCCGGGCTGCGAGCACATCGAGCGGATCAGCGACACCGAACTCTCCGCCCGCGTGGCTGTGCGCATCGGCCCGATGAACGCGCGCTTCTCCGGGCGCGTGCAGCTCTCCGATCTCGACCCGCCGAACGGCTACACGATCACCGGCGAGGGGCAGGGCGGCGTGGCCGGCTTCGCCAAGGGGGGAGCGACAGTGAAGCTTGTCGAGGACGGCCCCGGGGCGACGCTGATGACCTATGCGGTGAAGGCCCAGGTCGGGGGCAAGATGGCGCAGCTCGGTGCGAGGCTGATCGACAGCACCGCCCGCTCCATGGCCGATCAGTTCTTCGACCGTTTCGCTGCCCGGGTCGCTGCCGATGTCGGCGCCACACCCCCGCCCCCGGTCGCGGCGGCCGCGGCCAAGCCGGGCTTGGGCGCTCTCCCGCGCTTCCCGCCGCCTGCCGAAATCGCCGGCCTGCCGACCGTGTTCTGGGGCGGTCTCGCGGTCTGGATCGTGATCGTGCTCCTGATGGTGCTGTGAGAGGCCTGCCGCTTCCCGCCTGGGTCGCCTGCCTCGTGCTGCTCACGGGTCTATTCTTGTGGTTGGGGCACGCCCTCGGATGACGGCGCCGCCCCGGCCGTCTAGGCTCACGCGATGGATGCTGTGACCCCTCAGCCCTCCCTGCCCGCGAGCGTCGACGAGACGATCGCGCTCCTTGCCCGCGGCGACTATGTCGCCGACCGGGCGCTCGCTACCGCCGTCCACCTCGCGCTTGCGATGAACCGGCCGCTCCTTCTCGAGGGCGAGGCGGGGGTTGGAAAGACCGAAATCGCCAAGGTGCTCGCCGCGACGCTCGGGCGGCGGCTGGTTCGGCTTCAGTGCTACGACGGGCTCGATCTCGCCTCGGCTCTCTATGACTGGAACTATCCCCGCCAGCTCCTCGAGATACGGCTCTTCGAGGCTGCTGGGGCGCGCGACAAGGAGGCGCTTGCGAAGGGCATCTTCGACCGGCGCTTCCTGATCGAGCGGCCGCTTTTGCAGGCGATCAGCCCCGAGGGGGGCCCGGCCGTGCTCCTGATCGACGAGCTCGACCGGGCCGACGAGCCGTTTGAGGCCTTCCTGCTCGAGCTTCTGGCCGACTTCCAGGTGACGATCCCCGAACTCGGCACCATCCGGGCGGAGACGCCGCCCGTCGTGATCCTGACCTCGAACCGAACCCGCGAGATCCACGACGCTCTGCGACGCCGCTGCCTCTACCACTGGGTCGACTTCCCCTCCGCCGAGCGCGAGCGGGCGATCCTCCGCCTCAAGGCGCCGCAGGCCGGGGAGCGGCTGTCGCACCAAGTGGTCGCCTTCGTGCAGCGTCTGCGGAAGATGGACCTTTTCAAGATGCCCGGGGTCGCCGAGACGATCGACTGGTGCAGCGCGCTCTCCCATCTGGATGCGACCGAGCTCGACCCCGCGCGGGTGGAGGAGACGCTCGGCGTGCTGCTCAAGTACCAGGACGATATCGCGCGCATCCGCGGCGAGCAGGTGGCCTCGCTCGTCGCGGACGCGAAGGCCTCGGCCTGATGCTCCCTCCGCCGCAGGGCGGAGGGTGCCTCGCGGCGAACGTGATGCAGTTCGCGCGCATGCTGCGCCGCGCCGGCATCCCCGTGGGGCCAGGCCAGGTGATCGATGCCCAGGCCGCTCTCTGCCACATCGACCTCACCGCGAAAGCGGAGGTGCACGCGGCGTTGCGCGCGGTCATGGCCACGCGTCGCGAGCAGCACGAGGTGTTCGACGCCGCCTTCGCCCTGTTCTGGCGCAACCCTGAGCGCGCGATCGCCGAGAGCGTGATGGCTGCGCTCGACGGCGCACGGCGGCAGGCCGAGCCGCAGAAGCCCAAGGCAGGCAGCCGCCGCGCGGCGGAGGCGATGGCGCCGCGCGAGCGGCGGGAGCCGCCCAAGCAAGAGCCGGAGCGCGAGCACCTCGAGGCGGCGCTGCTCGTCTCGGCCGAGGAACGGCTGCGCAAGATGGATTTCGAGGCGATGAGCGAGGAGGAGGTTCGGGCCGCGCGCGCCGCCATCGCGCGCCTGAGACTCCCCTTCGACGAGCTCCCCACCCGACGCTTCCGCCCCGACCCGCTCGGGCCCCGCGCCGACCTCAGAGCGACGCTGCGCCAGTCGCTGCGCGAGGGCGGCGATCTCGTCGAGATCGCCCGCAAGCGGCGGCGGACGCGCACGCCGCCGCTCGTCGTGCTCGCCGACATCTCGGGTTCGATGGCGCGCTATGCCGCGGTCCTGCTCGCCTTCCTGCATGCGGTCGCGAACGACCGCGCACGCGTGCACGTGTTCCTGTTCGGCACACGGCTGACGAACGTGACGCGCGCGCTGCGCCACCGCGACCCCGAGGTGGCGTTCCAGATGGTCGCCAACATCGTCCCCGACTGGTCGGGTGGAACGCGGATCGGCGAGACGCTGCACACGTTCAACCGAGAGTGGGGCCGGCGCGTTCTAGGCCAGGGAGCGACGGTTCTTCTGATCACCGACGGGCTCGATCGCGAGGGCGGCAAAGGCCTTGCCGAGGAGGCCGAGCGGCTCAGCAAGTCCTGCCGGCGCCTGATCTGGCTCAACCCGCTCCTGCGCTGGGAGGGGTTCGAGCCGAAGGCGGCCGGGATCCGCGCGATCCTGCCGCACGTGGACGATTTCCGCCCGGTGCACAATATCGAGAGCCTGCAGGCGCTGGTGCACGCCCTCTCCGGCCCGGCGTCGCAGAGACGATGGAGGAAGGCGGCATGAGCACGCTCACGGATGCCGAGGACATCCTCGGCCTCGCCTCGTCCTGGCGCGAGGCGGGCGAGCGCGTGGCGGTGGCGACCGTGGTGGAGACCTGGGGCTCCTCCCCGCGCCCGCCCGGGAGCCAGATGGCGGTGAGCGAAACCGGGCGGATCGCGGGCTCCGTCTCGGGCGGCTGCATCGAGGGGGCGGTGGCCGAGGCCGCACGCGCGGTGATCGAGACCGGCACGCCGCAGCTGTTGTCGTTCGGTGTCACCAACGAGCGGGCCTGGGAGGTGGGCCTCGCCTGCGGCGGAAAGGTGTCGGTGTTCGTCGAGAGGCTCGGATGACGCCGACCCTGCTCGCGGCGCTGACCGCCGCACGGGCGGCGAAGCGGCCGGTCGTGCTCGCCACGCGGCTGGCCGACGGCACCCAGGCGCTTGTGACGGAGGACGGCACCCACGGCGCCGCCCTGCCGGAGCCGCTCGCCGCCGCCGCCCTCGCCGCCCTTGCCGAGGACGAGAGCCGGACCGTCGAGCACGACGGCCAGCGCTGGTTCCTGCACGTCCATGCCCCTCCCCGGCGTCTCGTCGTGGTCGGGGCGGTCCACATCGCCCAGGCGCTGGTGCCGATGGCTCTGCCGCTCGGCTTCGCCGTGACGGTGATCGACCCGCGGCGCGCCTTCGCCACGGCAGAACGTTTCCCTGGGGTTACGATCTCGGATGCCTGGCCGGACGAAGCTCTGGACGCGCTCGGCCCCGATCGGCGCACCGCCGTCGTCACCCTTACCCATGATCCGAAGCTCGACGACCCCGCACTCGACCGCGCGCTGAGGTCGGAGGCCGGCTACATCGGCGCGCTCGGCAGCCGCCGCACGCATGCGGCGCGGCTTCAGCGTCTCGCGGCGCTCGGACATGGGCCGGAGGCGCTCGCACGGATCCGCGGCCCCGTCGGGCTTCCCATCGGGGCGGTGACGGCGCCGGAGATCGCGCTCTCGATCCTCGCCGAGATCGTCGCCGTCCGGCGCGGGGCGGAGATCGTCTCGTCTCCGCAACAGGGTATGGCGGCTTGATCTTCGGGCGGTTCCCCCTCGCCGAGGCGGGCGGCGCCATCCTCGCCCACACGCTGAAGGCGGGGGACCGCACGCTGAAGAAGGGCCGCGCGCTCGGGCCCGACGATCTCACGGCCCTTGCCGCCGCCGGGATCGCCGAGGTGGTGGCCGCGCGTCTCGAGCCGGGCGATCTTGGCGAAGACGAGGCGGCGACGCGGATCGCCGAGGCGTTCGCGACCCCGCATGTGCGGGCCACGCGCGCGGCGACGGGGCGGGTGAACCTGATCGCCGAGACGGCCGGCGTGCTCGCCGTCGATGTCGCGCGGCTCGATCGCCTCAACCGCATCGACGAGGCCGTGACGGTCGCCACCCTTCCGCCCTTCGCCCAGGTGGCGGCGGGGGAGATGCTCGCGACAATCAAGATCATCCCTTTCGCCGCACCGGCCACAGCCGTGGACCGGGCTGTGGCGAGCGCGCGCGAGGGCGGGCCGCTTCTGTCGCTCCATCCCTTTATGCCGCGCCCCGTCGGCCTCGTTCTCACGCGGCTTCCTGGCATGAAGGAGAGCATCCTCGACGGCACGGAGGCGGTGACGCGCGCACGCGTCTCCGCGCTCGGCGCGACGCTCCTGCCGCCGCGGCGGGTCGGCCACACGGAGGCGGAGGTCGCAGCGGGCTTGCGCGCGCTCGCGTCGGAAGGCGCGCGGATCCTGCTCGTCTCCGGTGCCTCGGCGGTGGTCGACCGGCGCGACGTCTGCCCGGCCGGGATCGTCGCCGCGGGCGGGCGGATCGAGCATTTCGGCATGCCGGTCGACCCCGGCAACCTGCTCTGCCTGGGCCGGATCGGCGACATCCCGGCGGTCGTTCTTCCCGGCTGCGCGCGCAGCCCCAAGCTCAACGGGTTCGACTGGGTGCTGCAGCGTCTTATGGCCGATCTCCCTGTCGGCCGCGAGGAGATCATGGCGATGGGGGCGGGCGGCCTGCTCAAGGAGATCGAGACGCGCCCTCTGCCGCGCGCCCAGGCGGCCGAGGCCGAGCCGCGCCGGCAGCGGCGGCGAATCGGCGCGATCGTGCTCGCGGCCGGCCGATCGAGCCGCATGGGCCCGCGCAACAAGCTCCTGATCCCTGACCGTTCCGGCGTGCCGATGGTGGCGCGGGTCGTGGACGCGGTGCTCGCGAGCCCCGCCCGGCCCGTAGTCGTCGTCACCGGGCATGCGTCGGAGGAGGTGCGGGCGGCGCTCGCCGGGCGCGCGGTGCGCTTCGCGCACAACACCGAGCATGCGCAAGGGCTTTCGAGCTCCCTTCGCACCGGGCTCGACGCGCTCGGCGAGGAGGCGGATGCCGCTCTCGTCTGCCTCGGCGACATGCCCCTCGTCGGCTCCGACCTGATCGGGCGGCTGATCGCCGCCTACGACCCCGACGAGGGCCGTGCCATCGTGGTTCCCACCTTTGGCGGCCGGCACGGCAACCCGGTGCTCTGGGACAGGCGCTTCTTCGCAGAGATGCGGGCGATCACCGGCGATGTCGGGGCGCGGCACCTGATCGGCGCGCACGCGGAGGCTGTGCACGAGGTGCCGGTGGAGGACGACTCGGCGATCCGGGATTTCGATACGCCCGAGCAGGTCGAAGCGGCGCCCGAACTGTTCGGCGACAGGCCGTAGAGGACGAGCCAAAGGCGCCCGTTTTCCCTGGCCCCGGCGCGACCCGTGCTCGCCCCGCGGCCTCAGCCCGAACCGGTCACCATCCCCCTGCGTCGTGGCGCGGCGCCCGACGCTCGCGAGACGGGCGCGCCGCGTTCTGCGACCGGCTCAGGGCTTGCAGAAAACGTCGTGCAGCGTGACCAGCACGCGCTGCGCCGGCCCGGCGACCAGGCGGTAAAACACCGTCGTCCCCTGCCGGCGGTAGGAGACGATGCCTTCCGCGCGCAGCCGCATCAGGTGCTGGCTCACCACCGTCTCGCGGACGCCGACGCGGCGCGCGATCGCGCCGACCGACTGCTCGCCCTCGATCATCGCGCAGAGCATCTTCAGACGCACCGGATTGGCGAGCGACTTCAAGAGCAGCGCAGCCGCCTCGGCGCGCTGGTCGAGCGCGGACATGTCGATCGCGGAGAGGGTATCCATCGGCATCCCTCGTCTGGCCCCTCTATTGGCTTGCAACCAATGCGGCGCCGCGTCCAGCATATTCCAAAGTGCGAATGTCCTGCTGGTGCCGGGTGCCGGCCGGGCGACCGCTCAGAGGAGCTCGCAGACCTCGGTGAAATCGAAGCGCGGCGAGCGCGGGAAGGTCTTCGACGGATCGGCGTGGCCGAGGTTGCAGAGGAAGTTCGTCTTGACCGAGGTGCCCTGCCAGAATTCGCGATCGACCCCCTCCGAGTCGAACCCCGACATCGGCCCTGCATCGAGCCCGAGCGCGCGTGCGGCGAGGATGAAATAGCCTCCCTGGAGCGAGGCGTTGCGCAGCGCGCTCTCGCGGATGAGCTCCGGCTTGCCTTCGAACCAGCTCCGGGCGGAGGGGTTGTGCGGGAAGAGCCGCGGCAGATGCTCGTAGAAGGCGAGGTCCTGCCCGAGCACGGCGACCACGGGCGCGGCCATCGTCTTCTCGACATTGCCGGGCGAAAGATGCGGCCTGAGCCGCTCCTTGGCGGCGGTGGTGACGAGGAACTTGACGCGCAAGGGTTGCATGTTGGCGGAGGTCGGCCCCCACTTCACGAGGTCGTAGAGGGCGACGAGGGTTTCCGGCGGAACCGGCTCGCCGGTCCAGCCATTGGCCGTCCGGGCGGTGCGGAACAGGGTGTCGAGCGCGGCGTCGGGAAGCCTCTCAGCCATCGGTTCTCTCCAGGGGCGACCGGCGCAGCCTCAGCGGCCGGCGGGCTCGGTGACGGCGGCGACGATCCGGCGCACGAGCGGCGCGACCACCAGCACGGTGGGGAAGGCGATCGTCCAGGCGATCGCCCAGGCCCCTATCCAGGCGCCCGGCATCTCCCGCACCGGCCCCAGCGCTTTGAGCGTGGCAATGCCCGAGACGACGAGGCTCATCAGCCCAGACAGAAGGAAGCCAAAGAGCACCGGACCATAGCGTGCGGGAAGGCGCATCGAGCGGCAGCGGTGTCAGACGTGGAAGCTCTCGCCGCAGCCGCAGCGGCCCTTCTCGTTCGGATTGATGAACGTGAAGCCGGAGGAGAGCTTCTCCGAGACATGGTCCATCACGGTGCCGATCAGGAACAGGCTCGCCCGGCGATCGACCAGGATCGTCAGGCCCTTGTCCGTCACCACCTCGTCGTTCGGCCCTGGTTCGTCAACATAGCTCATGTCGTAGGAGAGGCCGGAGCAGCCGCGCGTGCGCACCCCGATTCGCAGGTAGCGCTTCGCGTTCGGCTCGGCGTAGAGGGCGCGCAAACGCTCTGCCGCACGCTCCGTCAGGGTCAGAAGCGGCGGCAGGGTGCGGGGTGTCTTCGGTTCGGCGAGCGTCTCCATGGGCGCAACTCTAGCACGGGCACGGCGGTCAGAACATGTTCACGGCAAGCCGGGCCTCGTCGCTCATCCGCTCCGGCGTCCAGGGAGGGTCCCACACCACCGCGACATCGCAGGCGGTGACACCGGGCACGGCGAGCACGGCGCCGCGTACCTGATCGGGCAGTTCCTGGGCAGAGGGGCAGCCGGGGGCGGTGAGGGTCATCTCGATCCGCACGCGGCCGTCATCCTCGATCTCGATCGCGTAGATCAGCCCGAGCTCGTAGATGTTCACGGGGATCTCGGGGTCATAGACGGTCGCGCAGGCCGCGATCACCGCCTCCTCCGACACGCGCGGAGCGGGCTCGACCTCCCCCTCCGGCGTCCAGGCCGAATGCACTCTCGGTGCGTCCGCTTGGCCGCTCATTCCGTCGTCGCCCTTCCCTCACCTGAAAGCGCGGCATCGAGCGCATGCCACGCAAGAGTCGCACACTTGACCCGCGAGGGGTATTCGGAGACCCCGGCGAACGGGGCGAGCCGCTCCATCGCCTCGGCGACGACCCCCTCGCAGTCGGGGCAGACCCCGGTTCGTGCGAGGGTGCGAAGCGCGCGCCCGATCGCCCGCGCCTCCTCCGCCGTTCGCCCCGGCACGAGCTCGGTCATCAGGCTCGCCGAAGCCTGGCTGATCGCGCAGCCCCGCCCCTCGAAGGTCGCCTCGGCGATGCGTCCATCCGGTGCGAGCCGGAGGAACACCTCCACACGGTCACCGCACATCGGATTGTCGCCCTTGGCAGACCGATCGGCATCGGCGAGGCGACGGTGGTTCCGCGGATGGCGGCCGTGGTCGAGGATCACCTCCTGGTAGAGGTCGCGAAGCTCCTCGAAGGCGGCCGACACCGTCATCCTCTCGCCCCGAAGAAGGACCGCACGCGCGCAAGCTGCTCGGCGAGGAAGTCGATCTCGGCGCGCGTCGTGTAGGCGGCGAAGGAAGCGCGCACGGTGCTGTCGAGACCGAAGCGTTGCATCAGCGGCTCGGCGCAGTGCTGGCCGGCGCGCACGGCAATTCCCTGCCGGTCGAGGAGGGTGGCCACGTCGTGCGCGTGCACACCCTCTAGCGTGAAGCTCACCACGCCGCCACGGTCCTGCGCCCGGCCGAGGATCGACACGCCCTCGATCGCTGCAAGGCGCGCGAGCGCATGGTCGGTCAGCGCCTGTTCATGGGCCGAGATCGCGTCCCACCCAAGCGCTGTCGTCCATTCGATCGCCGCCTTCAGCCCGATCGCCTCGAGGATCGCGGGCGTTCCGGCCTCGAACTTGTGCGGCACCTTCGCCCAGGTGCTGCGCTCGAAGGAAACGGAGGAGATCATGTCGCCGCCGCCGAGGAAGGGCGGCATCGCCTCGAGAAGCTCGCGCCGCGCCCAGAGCACACCGATGCCTGTGGGGCCGTAGAGCTTGTGCCCGGTGAACACGTAGAAGTCGCACCCCAAGGCCTGGACGTCCACCTTCCGGTGCACCGCCGCCTGGCTGCCGTCGAGCAGCACCGCAGCACCTGCGGCGTGCGCGAGCGCGACGATCCGTTCCGCCGGCGTGTAGGTGCCGAGAACGTTCGACATGTGCGTGATCGACACGAGCTTCACGCGCCCATCGGCGAGCCGAGCCTCGAAGCCCTCGAGGTCGAGCTCGCCCGACTCCGTCACGGGCGCGACGCGCAGCTCGACACCGTGCGCGTCGCGCAGCATCTGCCACGGCACGATGTTGCTGTGGTGCTCCATCGCGCTGATCACCACCGCGTCGCCGGGCTTGAGAAAGGCACGGCCATAGCTGTGCGCGACGAGGTTGATCCCCTCGGTGGTGTTGCGGACGAACACGATCTCGTCGCGATCAGGGGCATTGAGGAAGGCGGCGGCAGCGTCGCGCGCCCCCTCGTAGGCCTCCGTCGTCCGCTCGCTCATCCAGTGCAGGCCGCGATGGACGTTCGCATAGCGGTGCTCCATCGCTTGGACCATCGCCTCGATCACCGCGCGCGGCTTCTGCGCCGAGGCGGCGCTGTCGAGGAAGACGAGCGGCTTGCCGCGCACCGTCTCGGAAAGGATCGGGAAGTCGCGTCGGATCGCCGCGACGTCGAGACCGGCGGGGCGCTCGAGCGCGCGGGCGTCGCTCACGCTCCCGCCTCCGTGTGCGCCCGCGCCCACCACCCGGCCGTGGCCTGCCCGAGAGCGCTTCGGAAGGCCTCGTCCTCGACCGCCTCGAGCGCATCGGCGAGGAAGGCTTCGATGAGGATCGCGCGCGCCTCCCGAAGCGGCAGGCCGCGGCTCCGGAGATAGAAGAGCTGGTCGGCGTCGAGCTCGCCGACCGTCGCGCCGTGGCTGCACTTCACGTCATCGGCGTAGATCTCGAGCTGCGGCTTGGCGTCGATCTCGGCCGAAGGGCTGAGGAGCAGGGCCTGGTTCATCTGGTAGCCGTCGGTCTTCTGCGCCGCACGGTGGACGTGGATCTTGCCCTGGAACACCGCGCGCGACCGGCCCGCGAGCACCGACTTGAAGGTCTGCCGGCTCGCGCAGTCCGGAGCGGCATGGGTGATCACGGTCGTGGTGTCGACGTGGCGCTCGCCGTCGCCGAGCTGAGCGCCGTTGAGGTGCGCCGCAGCCTTCGGCCCAGCAAGCGTAGCGTGCACCTCGTTGCGCGCGAGCCGCGCTCCTGTTGCGAGAACGAAACTTTCATACTCCCCGCGCTCGCCCACCTCCGCGAACACGGTCGAGACATGGAACGACCGGCCGGCCTCGGCCTGGAGCCGGACATGGGTGAGCCGAGCACCGGGCGCGAGCGCGATCTCGGCCACCGTGTTGTTGAGATAGGGCGTGGTGCCCTCGCCCACCGCGCTGTCGAACAGGGCGAGGCGCGCACCTTCGGCGAGGCGGATCAGGTGTCGCGGGTGGAAGGCGACCGGCCGATCGCCCGAGGCCGAGCCGACGGAGACGAGATGCAGACGCGCCGCCGCCTCGGGCGGGGCGGTGACGGTGATCACCGCTCCGTCCTCCGCAAGCATGGCGTTGAGCGCGACAAAGGCGGAGGTCTCTGCCCGAGCAAGCGCGCCGAAGCGGTCGCGCACATCCTCCTCGCCCGCTTCGAGCAGCGCGCCGAGGCTCTCGACGCGAACGCCTTCTGGAAGCGAGTCGAGGTCGGAGAGATCCGGCCGGAACCGGCCGTCGAGGAACACGAGCCGCGGTGCCGCGGCATCGGCGATCCCGTCGGGCAGAAGCACCGGGCGATCCACGGCCAGAAGCGGCTCATCGAAGCGCGTCTCGGTCAGTGCGCGAAGCTCGGTGTAGCGCCAGGCCTCGTCGCGGCGCGTCGGGAAGCCCTGACGCGCGAACACCTCCGCCGCCCGTCGGCGCAGTGCCGACACCCAAGGATGGCGATGGCCGGGGAGATGCTCCGCGAGCCCGTCGTGGCGCGCGAGATAGGCCGCCGCGGCAGGATGCAGGAGCGGTGCGGGCGCTGCCGGCGTGTCCTTCGCGGGGCTCGTCACGTCAGGCAGCCTCTTGGAGCTCGCCATACCCCTTCTCCTCAAGCTCGAGCGCGAGCTCCGGCCCGCCGGAGCGGACGATCCGCCCCCCGACGAGCACGTGCACGCGGTCGGGCACGATATAGGTGAGAAGCCGCTGATAATGGGTGATCACGAGCATGCCGCGCTCGGGCGAGCGAAGCGCGTTCACCCCATCGGCTACAATCTTCAGCGCGTCGATGTCAAGCCCGCTGTCCGTTTCGTCGAGGACGCAGAAGGCGGGCTCGAGCACGCTCATCTGCAGGATCTCGTTGCGCTTCTTCTCCCCGCCCGAGAAGCCGACATTGACGAACCGCTTCAGCATCTCCTCCGTCATGCCGAGCGCCTTCATCTTCGCCCGCACGAGCTTGAGGAACTGCATCGCGTCGAGCTCCGCCTCGCCGCGCTTGCGCCGGATTGCGTTCAGCGCCTGGCGCAGGAAGTTCGCGTTGCCGACGCCCGGAAGCTCGACCGGATACTGGAACGCGAGGAAGAGGCCCGCCGCCGCGCGGTCCTCGGGCTCCATCGCGAGAAGGTCCTGGCCCCGGAAGGTCACGCGTCCCCCCGTCACCTCGTAGCCCTCGCGACCGGCCAGCACGTAGCCGAGTGTGGACTTGCCCGAGCCGTTCGGGCCCATGATGGCATGCACCTCGCCCGCCGGAACCGCAAGATCGATCCCCTTCAGCACGGGCTTGTCATCGACCGTCGCGGTCAGCCCCTCGATCGTCAGCATCGCGTCCATGTCCCTGTCGTCCTCAGCCAACGCTTCCCTCGAGGCTGATCGCGAGCAGCTTCTGCGCCTCGACCGCGAACTCCATCGGCAGTTCCGCAAGCACCTCGCGGCAGAAGCCATTGACGATCAGCCCGACCGCATCCTCCTCGGAGAGCCCGCGCTGCCGGCAGTAGAAGAGCTGGTCCTCGGCGATGCGGCTCGTCGTCGCCTCGTGCTCGACCTTGGCGGTGGGGTTGCGGCTCTCGATGTAGGGAACCGTGTGCGCGCCGCAGCGGTCGCCGATCAGGAGGCTGTCGCACTGGGTGAAGTTCCGGGCACGATCCGCCTTCGGCATGATGCGCACGAGGCCGCGATAGGTGTTCTGTCCCTCGCCGGCGCTGATGCCCTTCGAAACGATGGTCGAGCGCGTGTCCTTGCCGAGATGGATCATCTTCGTTCCGGTGTCGGCCTGCTGGCGGTTGTTGGTGATCGCAACCGAATAGAACTCGCCGACCGACCCCTCTCCCTGCAGGATGCAGGATGGGTATTTCCAGGTGATGGCGCTGCCGGTCTCCACCTGCGTCCAGGAAATCTTGCTCTTCGCCCCGCGGCAGGCGCCGCGCTTGGTGACGAAGTTGTAGATCCCGCCGCGGCCTTCGGCGTCGCCGGGGTACCAGTTCTGGACGGTCGAATACTTGATCGTCGCCTCCTCGAGCGCGACGAGCTCGACCACCGCGGCATGAAGCTGGTTCTCATCCCGCATCGGCGCGGTGCAGCCCTCGAGATAGGAGACGTAACTCCCTGCCTCGGCGATGATCAGCGTGCGCTCGAACTGGCCGGTGTTGCGCGCGTTGATCCGGAAATAGGTCGAGAGCTCCATCGGGCAGCGCACGCCGCGCGGGATGTAGACGAAGGAGCCGTCCGAGAACACCGCGCTGTTGAGCGCGGCGTAGAAATTGTCGCTCGCCGGCACGACCGAGCCGAGATAGCGCCGCACGAGCTCGGGGTGCTCGCGCACGGCTTCCGAGAAGGAGCAGAAGATCACCCCGACCTCGGCGAGCTTGTCCTTGAAGGTGGTGGCAACGGAGACGCTGTCGAACACGGCATCGACCGCGACCCCCGCGAGCCGCTCCTGCTCCTTGAGCGGGATGCCGAGCTTCTCGTAGGTGCGCAGGAGCTCCGGGTCGACCTCGTCGAGGGACTTGGGCGCCTTCGCCTGCTTTGGGGCGGCGTAGTAGGAGAGGCCCTGGAAGTCGATCGGCGGGTGCGACACCGCCGCCCAGCGCGGCTCGTCCATCCCCTGCCAGGCCCGGAAGGCCTTCAGCCGCCATTCGAGCAGCCACTCGGGCTCGTTCTTCTTGGCGCTGATGAGGCGGATGACGTCCTCGTCGAGGCCTTTGGGGATGATGTCCTGCTCGACCTCCGTCTCGAAGCCCCACTTGTAGGAGCCCTCGGTGACGTCACGAACGGTGTCTATGGTTTCGGCAACCGCTGGCATCGCTGTTTCCTGCGTCCCTGTTCCCGATCTAGTCCCCGACGGCGAGCGCCTGCGGACGCGCCACCGAGCCCGGCACCCAGGCGGGGCACTGCATGTCGGCAAGCGTGATTTCGGACAGTGCGCGGCGGATCGCGCTGTTCACCGGGTCCCACCGGCCGCGCACTGGACAGCACGACTCCGCCTCGCAGGCCCCAGTGGCGCCATCGACGCAGGCGGTGAGCGCGATCGGCCCCTCGACGGCAATGATCACGTCGGCGATCGCCGTGCGCGCGAGCGGCCGGGCGATCCGATAGCCGCCCTGGGCACCGCGCTGGCTGGTCACGAGCCCTGCCGCCCCGAGCAGTTTCAGGACCTTTGCGACCGTCGGCTCGGCGATGCCGGTGGCGGCGGCAAGGTCGGCCGCGCTGCGCTTCGCCTCTGCCCCCTCGCGCCCGAGCTCGGAGAGCACGACGACCGCGTAGTCCGACATCTTCGACAGCCTGAACATCCTTAGGTCCAGCTCCGTATCGCCGCTTCCGCCTTCCCGCGGTCCCTGAGCGCCCCCGATGCAATTCGGACCGGTTTTGTCCACTTTCAACTGTGCCTTCGTCACGCCCCTGTCAAGGCGGCCGTGGTCAACCCGGACCTGCCGCCCCGGCGTCACCGCCAAGTGCGCGGCGCCGCCTCGGCCACGGAACCACCGAGCCCCGTTGCGTCAGTCGTTGATGTGGCCGACGCTTGCGACACGGGGAGAGGGGCCGCATCATCCGAGCCGAATCGTGCAAGCATTTGAGGATACGTGATGCGCATCCTGCATACGGCCGATTGGCCTCTCGGCCGCACGCTCTGCGGCCGCCCCCTGCTCGAGGAGCAGGCGTGGGTCCTGCACGGGCCCTTCCTCGAGGCGGTGCGTGACACGCGGCCCGATCTCGTCGTGGTTGCCGGCGATGTCTACGACCGTTCCGTCCCCCCGGCCGATGCGGTCGAACTCCTCGATGACATCCTCGCCCAGGTCGTGCTCGGGCTCCGGGTGCCAAGGGTGATCATCCCCGGCAACCATGACGATCCTCGCCGCCTGGGCTTCGCCTCCGGCCTCCTACGCGGGCGGGGCTCTTCATCAGCCAGAGCGCTCTCGGCGAGGCCTTCCGCTTCGCCGACCGGCATGGCGAGGTGACGGTGGTCGCCGCCGGCTACGGCTCGCCGGCGCTCGTTTCGGAACTCCTCGGGGGCGCGAGCAGCCTCGGCGACCACGACGCCGCCTTCGCCGCCACAGCGCAGAGGCTCCGGGCGCTCGTCCCCCCTGGCGCGCGCTCGGTTCTCGTCGCCCATGCCTTTGTCCAGGGCGGGGTCACGAGCGAGAGCGAGCGGCTGCTTCAGGTCGGCGGAACGGGGGCCGTGTCGGCCGCACATTTCGCCGGGTTCGACTATGTCGCGCTCGGGCATCTGCACCGGCGGCAGGCGATCGACGGGGGGCGGGTCGCCTCTTCCGGCTCTCCGCTCGCGTATTCCTTCTCCGAGGCGGCACAGGCGAAGTCGCTCAGCCTCGTCGAGCTCGCGGCGGAGGGCGGGGCTACGGCGGAGGAGATCGTGATCACGCCGCGCCGGGCCTTGCGCTGCCTGCGCGGCACACTCGCCGAGGTGTTGGCGGCAGCGGATGGTCCCGGGCGCGACGACTGGCTTCAGGTGACGCTGACCGACCGCCCCTACGGCGCCAAGGCCATGCTCGACGAGCGTTTCGCCTCGGTGCTCGACCTCCGGTTCGAAGCCCCCTCCGACGCCCCCGGAATCGCTGCCACACGCGCCGGTCAGCGGCCGACCCGCTCTCCCTGCTCGAGGCCTTCCGCGCCAGCGTCGGCGCGCCGCCCCTCGATGCCGAGGAGAAGCGCCTTGCGGCCAAGGCGATCGCGGCCGCCGAACGCGCCGAGGCCTGAGCCATGCGCCCCGAACGCCTCCGCCTCGCCGCCTTCGGCGCCTATGCCGGCGAACAGGAGATCGACTTCGCCGAACTCGGCGACCACCGGCTGTTCCTGATCCACGGCCCGACCGGGTCGGGCAAGACGACGCGGCTGGATGCGATCTGTTTCGCTCTGTTCGGGGAGAGCAGCGGCGACGAGCGCGACGCGTCCGACCACAGGAGCCACCATGCCGCGCCGACGAGGCCGACGGAGGTCGAGTTCGACTTCTCTCTCGGTGCGGAGGCGTTCGGGATCCGTCGCTTCCCCGCCCAGAGCCTGCCCGGCCGAGGCGGCAGGCCGGTCGCGCGCACGCCGGAGGTGACCCTGTGGCGTCGCGGCTCAGATGAAAGCCTCTCCGTCCTCGCCGAGAAGGTAACGCCGGTGCGCGAGGCGCTCACCGAGCTTCTCGGTTACACCGCCGCCGAGTTCCGCCAGGTGGTGATGCTTCCGCAGGGGCGCTTCCGCGAACTCCTGGTCGCCAAGCGCGGGGCGCGCAAGGACATCCTCGCCACCCTCTTCCGCACCGCGTTTTACCGCCGGGTCGAGGAGGCGCTCGCCGCGCTGGAGCGCGACGCCCGGGAGGAGGTGAAGGCGGCGGAGGCAACGCGGTCGGCCCTGATGTCGGAAGCCGGAGCCGAGACCGTCGCCGAAGCGGAGGAGCGTGCCGCTTCGGCCGAGCGCGCGGCTGACGCGGCGGAGCGCGCGGCGCTCGAGGCGGCGCAGGCTGCGCAGGAGGCGGAGCGGCGCCTTGCCGCCGCGCGCGAGGGACGCGAGGCTGATCGCCGAAGCGGACGCCGCGCGCCTCGAGCTCGCGACGCTCGAGACACGCCTGCCCGAGATCGAGGCCCAGCGCCAGGAACTGGCCGTGGCGCGCCGGGCCGAAACCCTCTCTGCCCGCGCCGAAGCACTGAAGGTGCTTGAGAGGATCGCCGGCCCGGCGGACGCGGCGGCACGCGAGCAGGAACGACGTCTCGCTGAGGCGGAGGCGAGGTTGCGTGCGGCTGAGCGCGCGCTCGCCGACGCGGCGTTGCGGGAGATGCAGGAACAGGCGGCACGGGCGGAAGCGACGCGGCTTGCCTCCCTCCTCGCCGAGGCGGAGAAGCTCGCCTTGGCCGCGGAGGAGGCCGAGCAGGCGGAAGCCGCCCTCGCCGAAGCAAGACGGCAGGCCGAAGCGGCGGCGGCCAGGCGCGAGTCCGCCGCCCGCAGGGCCGAGGTGGCGGTGGCGGCGCGTTGGTCGTCGCGGGCGCTCGCCGCCACGCTTGCCGACCGTCGCGCCACCCTCGCTCTCGCCAAGGCGCGCGCGGCGGCGGCGCGACCGAGGCGATCGAGCGTGCGCGGAGCGACCTCGCCGAAGCCATAGCGCGTCGGAACAGCGCGGCCGCGGAGGCGCAGGCGGCCGGACAAGCCTTCCTCGCGGCCTGCCGCAGCGCGGGCTTCGCCGACCTCGACGCCTGGCGCGACGCGCGACGAACGACCGAGGAGATCGAGGCCCTCGAGCGCGAGGTCACCGACTTCGGCGAACGCCTGGCCGCCGCGCGCCAGGCCGCGGAGACGGCGTACGCGGCCGCCGCGGGCAGGAGCGCGCCTGACCTCGACGCGCTCGAGGCGGAGACGGCGCGCTGCCGCGAGGCGGAGCAGGCGGCGCACCGGTCGGCCGGAGAGGCACGGAAGACGGCGGAGACGGCAAAGAGCCTGCTCGATCGCCTGCGCGACGCCGAGCGGCGTGTCGCGTCGGCGCGTGAGGTGCACGGGCGGATCGCCGGGCTCGCCGAGCTCACGGCCGGGACGAACCGCCTCAGGCTCTCCTTCGAGGGGTTCGTGCTCGCAAGCCTGCTCGACGAGGTGCTGGCCGCTGCGAACCAGCATCTCGCGCGGATGCTATCTGGCCGGTTCCGCCTGTTGCGACGCGAGGAGCCGGAGCGCGCCAACGCCGCGATCGGCCTCGACATCGAGGTGTTCGACGCGTGGACGGGGCAGGCGCGCGCCGCCGGAACCCTCTCGGGCGGCGAGGGCTTCTGCGCCGCTCTTGCCCTTGCGCTCGGGCTCTCCGAGACCGTCCAGGCGCATGCCGGGGCGCGGCGGATCGACACGCTCCTGATCGACGAGGGCTTCGGCAGCCTCGACGAGGAGGCGCTCGAGATGGCGATGGAGGTGCTCGCAGGGCTCGAGGCCGGAAACCGGCTCGTCGGCGTGATCAGCCATGTCGCGGAACTGAAGGCGCGAATTCCCGCCCGCCTCGAGGTCACGCCGGGGCTGCGCGGCAGCACCGCGCGCTTCGTCATCGCCTAGCGCGCCCGGCGCGGAGCCTCTAGAACCCTGCCCGGATCGAGAGGCAAGGGGGAGGAGGCGCATGCTGCTCGCGGGCAAGGTGGCGGTGGTGACGGGTGCAGGCGGCGGCATCGGGCGCGAGATCGCCGTCGCCATGGCGAAGGCCGGGGCGAAGGTGGTCGTGAACGACATCGGCGCGACCGTCACGGGAACAGGGGGCGACGAGACACCCGGACGCCAGACGGTCCAGATCATCGAACAGGCAGGCGGCGAAGCCGCACTCGACACCCACTCCGTGGCAGAGTGGGAGAGCGCGCAGGCGATCGTGCGCACCGCACTCGATCGCTTCAGCAGGATCGACATCGTCGTCAACAACGCCGGCATCCTGCGCGACGTGATCTTCCACAAGATGAGCCCGGAGGACTGGCTCTCGGTGATCGCCGTGCACCTCAACGGCAGTTTCTTCGTCTCGCGCGCAGCCGCCCCCCTGTTCCGCGAACAGGGCTCGGGCGTCTTCATCCACATGACCTCGACCTCCGGCCTGATCGGCAATCTCGGCCAGGCGAACTACGCCGCTGCCAAGCTCGGCATCACCGCTCTCTCGAAGTCGATCGCGCTCGACATGGCTCGGTTCGGCGTGCGCTCGAACTGCATCTCGCCCTTCGCCTGGAGCAGGATGATCGGCTCGATCCCGACCGACACGCCGGAGCAGCAGGCGCGCGTGGCGAAGCTGCGCGAGATGACGCCGGACAAGATCGCGCCGATGGCGGTCTTCCTCGCCTCCGACCTCGCCAAGGACGTCACCGGCCAGATCTTCGCCGTGCGCAACAACGAGATCTTCCTGATGGGCCAGAGCCGGCCGCTCCGGTCTGTGCACCGCGACGGCGGCTGGACGGCGGAGACGATCGCCCATCACGCCATCCCGGCGATGCGGGCCTCGTTCTACCCGCTCGACCGCTCGGCGGACGTGTTCTCCTGGGACCCGGTCTGAGGCATGGACTTCCGGCTGACCGAGGAACAGCGCGCGTTCCGAGAGAGCGTCCGCCGCTTCGCCGCCGACCACCTCGCTGCCGGCGCGGTCGCGCGCGCGCATGACGAAGGGTTTCCGTGGGACGTCGCCCGGCTGATGGCCGAGAACGGCCTGTTCGGGATCATGCTGCCAGAGGAGGAGGGCGGCCAGGGCGGGACGCTGATGGACGCCGTGCTCGCGGCGGAAGCCATCGCCGAGGTGTGCCCGCGCAGCGCCGATGTGCTCCAGGCGGGAAATTTCGGCGCGTTCCGCACGCTCGCGGAATATGCCACGCGAGAGCAGAAGGAGCGCTGGTTCGCGCCGCTTCTCGCGGGCAAGGCGATCTGCGCCGTCGGCATGACCGAACCCGAGGCAGGCTCGGCCCTGACCGATCTCCGCTCGACCTGCCGGCCGGACGGCAACGGCTATCGCCTCACCGGCGGCAAGGTGTTCACCTCGAACAGCGACGATGCCTCGCTCTTCCTCGTCTATTGCCGCTTCGGCCCGGGAACGGAAGGGATCGGCAGCGTCATCCTCGAGCGCGGCATGGAGGGGTTCACCCTCGGCGAGAAGCGCCGCTTCCTCAACGGCGAGACCTGGCGGCCGCTTCATTTCGACAACGTCTTCATTCCGCCCTCGCACGTGCTGCTCAAGGAGGGCGGGTTCCGCCGCCAGATCGCCGGCTTCAATGTCGAGCGCGTGGGCAATGCCGCGCGGTCCCGCGCGGTGGGCGAGTGCGCGTTCCGCCTCGCCAAGGAGCATGCCGAGACGCGCGTTCAGTTCGGCCGCCGGCTGATGGAGTTCCAGGGGATCGCGTGGAAGTTCGCCGAACTGCGCGTGGCGCTCGACGGCGCGCAGCTCCTGCTCTGGCGCGCCGCCGCCAATGCCGGGCGTGGCCTGCCCGACCCGCAGGAGGTCGCGATCGCGAAATATGCCTGCAACCAGGCGGGCTGGCTTGCCGTGAACGAGGCGATGCAGGTGATGGGGGCCACTGGCTACTCCGAGGACGTGCTCGTCGAATACTGCTTCCGCAAGGTGCGCGGCTGGATGATCGCCGGCGGCTCGCTCGAGATGATGCGGAACCGGATCGCCGAGGGCGTGTTCGGCAGAAGCTTCCCCCAGCGGCCACCCTCTCCCCAGTGACCGCGCTCCGCGACGCGCTGTTCCGGCCGCAGCGCATCGCCCTCGTCGGCGCCTCGGCCGACCCGGCGAAGCTCACGGCCCGGGCGCAGATCCATCTCCGACGCCACGGCTTCCGCGGCACCCTCTACCCCGTGAACCCGAACGCCACCGAGGTGCTCGGCGAGCCTGCCTATCCCTCGCTCGAGGCGATCCCGGGGCCGATCGACCACGCCTTCATCCTCACCGGCGCCGACCGTGCCATCGAAGCGGTCGAGGCCTGCGCGGCGAAGCGCGTTCCGGTCGCGACCGTGCTCGCCAACGGCTTCGCCGAAGCCGGCCCCGACGGCGCGGCGCGTCAGGCGCAGCTTCTCGCCACCGCCCGAGCGGGCGGGGTGAGGCTGCTCGGCCCCAACGCCATCGGCCTCGTCAACGTGACGGAAGGGATCGCGCTCTCCGTCAACGCTGTGCTCGCCATGGACCCGCCCCTGCCTGCCGGGCGTACCGCCGTGCTCTCGCACTCGGGCTCGCTGATCGGCGCGATCCTCTCGCGCGGGGCCGCGCGCAGCCTCGGCTATTCGCTTCTCGCGGCGACCGGCAACGAGGCCGATCTCGGCGTGGCCGACCTGCTCCGCCTGCTCGCCGAGGAGGAGGGCACGGACGTGATCCTTTTGTTCCTCGAGACGATCCGCGACGCGGAGGCGCTGCGTGACGCGGCAGCGGCGGCGCACGCTGCGGGCAAGGCGGTGCTTGCCTACAAGCTCGGACGTTCCGCCGCGGGTGCCGCGATGGCGCTGAGCCACACCGGCGCGGTCGCCGGGGCGGACGCGGCGGTCGATGCCCTGCTCGCGGCTTCAGGGATCGCCCGGCTCGACACCTTCGAGGGTCTGATCGAGGCGGCACCGCTCTTCGCGCGCGCACGGCCTTTCGCGGCGCCTCGCCGTGCCGTCTCGGTTCTGACCACCACGGGCGGCGGAGCGGCGCTTGTGGTCGACCGGCTCGGCCTTGCCGGGATCGCGTCCGAGGTTCGTGACATGACGCTCGCCGGAACGAACCCGGATCGGATCGCCTCGGCGCTCGCGGCGATGGATAAGGACGAGCGGACCGATGCGGTGCTTGCCGTGATCGGCTCCTCTGCGCAGTTTCGCCCCGAGAGCTCGGTGGCGGGCGTCACCTCCGCCGCCGGCGCGCTCAAGAAACCGCTTGCGGTGTTCCTCGCGCCCGACGCCCCTGAGACAGCGAAGGGGCTCGCCGCCGCCGGCCTTGCGTGTTTCCGCACGCCGGAGGCGGCGGCGGATGCGCTGCGCGCCCGCCTCGCCTGGCGCGCCCCGGCCGCGCCCGCCGACGCGGGCGACGTCTCCTCGGCCGAACGGGCGCTTGCCGGTGCGTCCGGCCCGGTGCTCGACGAGGCCGAGGCCCGGGCCGTGCTCGCCGCCCTCGGCGTGCCGGTCGCGCCCGCGCATCTCGTCACCGATCTCGACCGCCTCTCGGGCATCCCCTGGGCGCTCGACTATCCCGTCGCGCTGAAGGCCGTCTCCCCCGCCCTGCCGCACAAGACCGAGGCCGGAGCCGTGGTGCTCGACATCCCCGATCGCGGGGCTTTGCGCGCGGCGGCGCGGGCGATGGTGGCACGGCTTCGGAACGTTCCGCTCAAAGGGCTTCTGGTGGCGCCGATGCAGCGCGGTATCGGCGAGGTTCTCCTGGGCTTCCGCCGCGATCCGCAAGGGGGGCCGGTGGTGGTGCTCGGCGCAGGAGGCGTGCTTGCCGAGCTGATGCCGCCGCCCGTCGTCCGCACCGCCCCGCTTGATCTGGACGACGCACGGGAGATGGTCGCCGCCGCACCGATCGCGCATGTCCGCGGCGTTCGCGGCAGGGGGGCGGGGGACCTCGACGCGCTCGCCCGAGCGGTGGCCGCCCTCTCGCGACTGGCCGCTCTTCCCGAGGTCACGGAGGCAGAGGCGAACCCGCTTCTCGTCAAGGGCGAGGGAGAGGGCGTGGCTGCTCTCGATGCGCTGATCGTCCGACGCCGGCCCGGCACGGAAGCGGTCGCGTCCTCGTAGCGAAAGCGCCCCGCCTACTGCCCGGCGCCGAGGGTGACGGAAAGCTCGATCCGCCTGCCGTCACGGAGCAGGACGACCGGCACGGTCTCCCCCGGCAGGTGCTGATCAAGCCCCGCAAGCAGCTCGGCCACGCGCTTGAGCGGCCGGCCGGAGATCGAGACGATGACATCGCCCGGCGTGACCGAGCCGTCACGCTGCACCCGTGCGGGGCGTATCCCCGCGCGATCCGCGGGCGAGCCGCGTTCGACCTCGAGCACGTACACACCCTCGACCCCGAAGCGCGCGGCAAGCGCGGCGTTCAGCTGCTCCTCCACCCGTATGCCAAGGACGGGGCGTATGTAGCGGCCTTGGGCGATCAGGCGCGGCACCACGCGATTGACGGTGTCGACCGGCACGGCGAAGCCGATTCCGGCGGAGCCGCCCGAGGGGCTGTAGATGGCGGTGTTCACGCCGATCAGCCGCCCGGCGGAGTCGAGGAGCGGGCCGCCCGAGTTGCCCGGGTTAATCGCGGCATCGGTCTGGATCAGCCGCTCGATGATGCCGCCTCCCTCCGCGGGGAGCTCGCGGTCGAGCGCCGAGACGATGCCTGTCGTCAGCGTCCAGTCGAGGCCGAAGGGGTTGCCGATCGCGAACACGCTCTGGCCGACGCGGAGGTCATGGCTCGTGCCGAGCGGCAGCGGCCTCGGCGGATCGCTGCTGACACTGATCCGCAGCACGGCAAGGTCGTGGGCGGGGCTTGCCCCGACGAGGACGGCGTCGAACGCCCTGCCGTCGGCGAGCCTGACCTTGGCCGAGGCAGCCCCGGCGATGACGTGCGCATTCGTCACGACATGGCCGCGCTCATCCCAGATGAAGCCGGACCCGGTGCCGCGCGGCACCTGGAAGACGTTGCGCGTCCAGGGATTGATCACCCGTTCGGTGGTTGAGATGTACACCACGGAAGCGCGCGCGCGCTCGAACAGGGCGATCACTGCCTGCTCGTCGGCGCCGAGCGGCCCGCGCGGCGTTACCGGTCGCGGCTCGCCCATCCTGCGCGCTGACTGTGCCCGCGCCTCTGGCGCGCCCAGGCCCGAACAGGCAGCGAACGGCAACGCCGCGACGAGGCCGAGGGTGGTGGATCGGCGACTGAGGGGACTCGCGGGGCTCACGTGCGGTGGCTCGTCGGGTTGCGGATCACCTCAACCCTACCGGAGACGTCGCTGCTCAGGAAGTGAGCGCGGGCGGGCGGCGCGGCCCGGTCACCCGCCGCCGATCGCGGCTGCCCTGCGCCGCGTCGCGACCTGCGCCACGATCACGGCGGCGGCGAGCGCCGCGCCGATCACGTCTGTCAGAAGACCGGGCTGAATCAGCGTCACCGCCGCGCCGACGAGCGCCGCGCGCTGCCACCCGTTCGCCGGCCCGAACAGGTAGCCGTGCAGGCCAGCGGCGAGCAGCAGGCAGCCGCAGCCCGCAGTGAGACTTGCGTGCAGAACCTGCTGCCAGCCCCCGATCATGAGAAGCGCTGGCTCGTAGACAAACATGAACGGCACGATGAACCCGGCCGCACCGATCTTCACCGCCGCCCAGCCGGAACTCCACAGTTCGCTCTTCGCAAGGCCGGCCGCGGCGAACACGGCAAGCGCCACGGGCGGGGTGATCGCCGACAGGATCGCGAAGTAGAAGGCGAACATGTGCGCCGCCGGAGCCACGACGCCGAGCTTGATCAGAGCCGGCACGAGCAGCGAGACCATCACGATGTAGGCAGGCGTCGTCGGCATGCCCATGCCGAGGATGATGCCCGCGACCATCGTCATCAGCAGCGCGAACAGGAGGCTGTTGTTGGCGATGTTGACGACCACCTGGGTGAAGATGATGCCAAGCCCTGTGAGCGCGATGATGCCGATCACGACGCCCGCACAGGCGCAGGCCATCGCCACACCGAGGGCCCCCTTCGCCCCGTCGAGCAGCGCCTCCCACACCGCGGCGGGGGTGACGTTGCCCCGCGAGGAGCGGCGCAACAGCGCAACGGGGAAGCAGGCGAGCGTGCCGACCAGAGCCGAGAGAGGCGCGGAGTAGCCGCCGAACAGCCCGCCGAGGATGAGGAGGATCGGGATGACCAGATGCCCGTTGGCGGCAAGCGTTGGCCCGAGCCGCGGCACCTCGGCGTCGGCGAGCCCGGCAAGCCGCGTGCGCCGCGCCTCGAAATGCACCGCGGCGAAAGTGGCGGCGTAGTAGAGAAGCGCGGGCAGCGCCGCCCACTGCACCACCTGCAGATACGCCACCCCCATGTACTCGGCCATCACGAAGGCGGCAGCCCCCATGATTGGCGGCATGATCTGCCCCCCCGTCGAGGCGACGGCCTCCACACCCGCGGCGAAGGGCGGGCGGAAGCCGGTGCGCAGCATCAGGGGGATCGTCACCTGGCCCGTGACCATCACGTTCGCGACCGCGGAGCCGGAGACGGTGCCGAACAGGCTCGAGGACAGAACCGCCACCTTGCCAGGGCCCCCCGCGGAGCGGCCGGTGAGCGCGAGCGCGAAGTCCATGAACAGCTTTCCGGTGCCCGACCGTTCCATGAACGAGCCAAACAGCACGAAGATGACGACGAAGCCTGCCGACACACCGAGCGTCGAGCCGAAGATGCCGTCGGTCGTGAGGTAGAGCTGGTCGATGATGACGAGCGGTGTGACGCTCGTGAAGAACAGCGCATAGGCGAGGAAGGCGAGCGCGGTCGCGGGCAGCGCCCAGCCGATCGACCGGCGCGTCGCCTCGAGCACGGTGGCCACGCAGAGCCATCCCATCACCTGTTGCATCGGTGTGGGGTCGTCGATCATCGCGATCCGGTTGACGAGCTCGTCGTAGGTCGCGAACAGGTAGAGCACCGGGGCCGCGGAAAGAGCGAGGAGAAGCCAATCCTCAAGCCCAGGGTTGGTGCCGCCTCGCCCCCTCCGCAGCGGAATGGTGAGGAACACGAGCACCATCGCGAAGAGGAGGTGCGTGCCGCGGAAGATCACCGCCTCGGGCGGCGAGACGGCGATCGCCCACATGTGGAACAGCGCCATCGCCGCGGCGATGACGCCCGCAAGCCACCCAACGCCGCGGATATAGGTCATGCCGGCCGCGCCGCCGGGTCGTGCCTCAGCTGCGCGCGCGCTCGCGGTAGAAGCGGGCCGCGCCCGGGTGCATCGGCACGCCGATGTCCTGCGCGGCGGCGTCGGGCGTCAGCCGCTCGAGCGCGCGGTTGATCGGCGTCAGAACCGAGAGGTTCGCGAACAGGAGCTCGACCATGCGGTAGATCCGCTCCTCCGGCTGGTCGCAGGCCGCCATCAGGTGCGCGGAGTAGACGATCTTCGGCACGGGCTCGGTCTGCTGCGGGTAGGTGTTGGCCGGGATCGGCCCGAGGTTGTAGCCGGCGTTGATGCGCTTCATCGCCTCGGCATAGGGCGTGAGGTCGACGAAGCGGATCGCCCGTGCCGAGGCGAGGTCCATCACCGAGGAGGCGGGGATCGTGGTGCCGAGGGTGAAGGCCACGGCATGGCCGTCCTTCATCAGCCCGACCGCATCGGTGTAGCTCGCCTGGAAATTGACGCGCACGTCGCTGTAGCTCATCCCCGCAGCCTGGAGGATGTGGCGTGTGATCACCTCCGCCGTGTTGCCGCGCGGCTGGACGGCGATCGACTTGCCGCGAAGGTCCTCGATCCGGCGGATGTTCGCGTCGGCGAGCGTGACGACCTGGAAATATTGCGGGTAGAGGTTGCCGAGATTGCAGACCTTGGTGACCTTGCGCGGGAAGGGCTCGGCGCCGTTGAGGCCATCGACGGTCGTGATCGA
Organism: Elioraea tepida; assembly: GCF_019203965.1. NCBI lineage: Bacteria > Pseudomonadati > Pseudomonadota > Alphaproteobacteria > Acetobacterales > Elioraeaceae > Elioraea > Elioraea tepida. Next base: position 3,173,337 of record NZ_CP076448.1, on the reverse strand, counting down.
GTTGCCGAAGGCGAGCTCGGCACGGCCCTCGTCGATGCCGCGCACGTTGGCGACCCCTGCGCCGGGCAGGGTCTGGATCGCGATGCCGGGGATGTTCTGCTCCCAGATGTTCTTGAGCGCTCCCCCGAGCGGCACCCAGACGCCGCCCTGCGGGCCGGTCATGAACCGAAGCGTCTGCGCCTCGGCCGTGGCGAGCGGCAGTGCCGCTATGGCTGCGGCGAGCGCCGCATGTCTGATCCCGGTCCTCATCCGAGCGTCCTCCCTCTCCATGGCGGCCGTCTTCGCGGCCGCGCCTTCCCAGCATTCAAGGGCCGCGAGCGCGCGCCGGTCAACCCAGGCAGCGCGATCAGGCCAGCTCAGCCTCCGCGATCATGCAGGGGTGGCCCCGGTCATCGCGCGTCTCGAGCACGACCCGCCCCTCCGCTTCCGCCGCAGCATGCAGGGTGAAGGGGGCGAGGTCGAACAGCGGCCGCACCGACCGGAAGGAAAAGCGCCTGAGCCTCAGCCCCGGGGCGGCCTCCGCGGCGAGGCCCGCAAGCAGCGTCGCCTGGAGCGGCCCGTGCACGATGAGGCCCGGGTAGCCCTCGACCTCCGTCGCATAGCGCCGGTCATAGTGGATCCGATGTCCGTTGGCCGTGAGCGCCGAGTAGCGGAACAGAAGCACCGGGTCGGGCGTGACGGTGCGGGTGATTCCCTGCCGCGGCGGCGGGGGCGGCGGCGCGTCCTTCACCGCTGGCCCCGCGAGCCCGCGATAGACGATGTCGTGCTCCTCCTCGATCGCACGCCCCCTTGGCCCCGTGATCTCGTGCCGGACGGTGACGAAGACGAGCCGCCCCGTTGAGCCCTGTTTCTCCGCGACCTTCGCGATCGTGCTCCGGCGCAGGATGCGCTCTCCCGGGAAGAGCTGGCCGGGGAAGGCGAGGCGGCCGCCCGCGAACATCCGGCGCGGCAGGTCGTGCACGGGGGGCAGGAAGCCGCCGCGGCGCGGGTGCCCGTCGGGCCCGAGACCGGAGGCGGGCACCCAGACCTGGAAGTGGGTCCAGTGCCAGAGGGGCGGGAGAGCGCCATCCGGCGCGCAGGCGTCGAGCGGTCGGTCGAGGGTGGCCGCGAGCGCCGCCATGCGGGCGCCATCCACCACGTCCTCCGCCGTCTCCGTCCGTCCGACCCAGGCGTCGAGCGCCGCGCCGTCCATCGCCGTTCCTCCTCGCCGTTGCCTCCCCGCGTCGTAGAGCAGGGCGCGCGGCGAGGCGAGAGCCGTGAGATGGGACGCCGCCACCAATCCGGCCCAATCCTGCGCCAGAAGCCCCCCGATCGCGGCGCCGGAGGGAGGGATGGAAGCCGAGGAATACGCGCTGATGGACGCGGCCGAGGATCGGATGTGGTGGTATCGCGCCCTGCACGCGCTTGTGCTCCGCGCGCTCGCCCGTACGCCCTTCCCCCCGGGCCTGCCGCTCCTCGACGCCGGCTGCGGCACGGGCGGGCTGTTGCGCCGAATCGCGCGTGCGATGGCGGAGGGGGCGCTTCCTGCCCGGCCGCTCGCCGGGTTCGACATCGCGACGGAGGCGATCCGACGCGCCCGAGCCAAGGTGCCCGAGGCGCGGCTCCTGCTCGCCACAGTGAACGACCTCCCGTTCGCCCAGAAAAGTCTCGGCGCCGTCGTGTCGCTCGACGTGCTGTGCCACCGGGCTGTAGATGAGCGCCGCGCTCTCGCCGAGTTCCGCCGCGTGCTGGCGCCCGGGGGCGTGCTTGTGCTGAACATGCCGGCGCACCAGTGGCTCTTTTCGGCGCATGACCGGCGCGTGCACACGCGCGAACGCTACAGCCGCCCCCTCCTCCGCGCCCGGCTCGAGGCGGCCGGCTTCCGTGTGGCGGAGCTCCTGCACTGGAACAGCCTGCTCTTTCCGCTGATGGTGGTGCAGCGGAGGCTGCTCTCCCGCGGGGGCGGCGGCGCGGCCTCGCCACAGGGCCGAAGCGATGTCGCTCTGTTCCCGCCACCGATCGAGGCGATGTTCCGCACGATCGCGGCCGCCGAACGGGGGCTGATCGCGCTCGGCGTCAGATTCCCGCTGGGTGGTTCCCTGCTCGCCGTGGCCGTGAAACCCTGAGGGGGTGAGGACGATGGACACGCCCTTCGGCGAGCGGCGCGGCCGGGAGCCGGATGCCGCTCCTGCTCTCTCGATCGTCGTGCCGGTCTACAACGGTGCGGCGACGATCGGGCTGCTCGTCGAGGCTCTGTCGGCGCTTGAGGTTCCGGGCGGGCTCGAGATCGTGCTCGTCAATGACGGCAGCCCCGACGACAGCGGCACCGTCTGCCGGCGCCTGCTCGAGACGGCCACCGTGCCGCTCACCTATGTCGAGCACGCGCGGAACTATGGAGAGCACAACGCGGTGATGACCGGGCTTCGCCACGCCCGCGGCCGGTTCGTTATCACCATGGACGACGATCTGCAGAACCCGCCTGAGGAGGTCGTGCGCCTGTTCCTGCACGCGCGCGACGGCGGCTATGATGTCGTCTACACGCGCTATGCCGAGAAGCAGCACGAGGCCTGGCGGAACCTTGGCAGCCGCTTCGCCAACCGCGTGGCCGACCTTTTGCTCGACAAGCCGCGCGGGCTCTACCTCTCCTCGTTTCGCTGCATGAGCCGGCTCGTGGTCGACGGGGTGACGCGCTACGAAGGCCCCTTCCCGTACGTCGATGGGCTGATCATGCAGGTGACGCAGCGGATCGGCTCGCTCGAGGTGGAGCACCTGCCGCGCGCGGCGGGGCGAAGCAACTACACGCTGAGGCGGCTGGTTCGGCTCTGGCTCAACCTCGCGGTGAACTTCTCGCTGCTGCCGCTGCGGCTTGCCGTGTTCGCGGGTGTGGCGATGGCGGCTCTCGGTGCGCTCGGCGCCCTCTACGTGATCTGGCATGCCGTCTCGGGCGAGCAGCCGCAGGGCTGGGCGAGCACGATGGTGGTGATCCTGCTCGTCTCCGGCGTTCAGTTCGTGATCCTCGGTATCCTGGGCGAGTATCTCGGCCGAACCTTCATGACCGGGAACCGCCGGCCGCAGGGAATCGTGCGCGAGGTCGCCCGTGGCGGCGCGCACGTGCGCATTCCCGGCGGCGGCGCGGCGTGACCGTCACGCCGTGAGCCTCACCCCGTACTGGGCGGCGCTGATCGGAGCGCTCGTCGTCGGCGTGCTCGGGCAGCTCCTGCTCAAGGCCGGGGCGGCGGCGCCCGGAAGCGTGCTCGAGCAGGTCTTCCGCCCAACCACGCTCGCGGGGCTCGCGCTCTATGGCGGCGGGGCCTTCCTCTATCTCTTCGCCCTGCGCGGCATTCCGGTGTCGGTGGCGTTCCCCTCGGCCGCCTCGCAATACGTGGTTGTGGCGGTGGTGGGCTGGCTGGTCTGGGCCGAGCCGGTCGGGCTGCAGCAAGTGGCGGGGCTTCTCCTGATCGTCGCCGGGGTGCTGCTGCTCGCGACGGCGTGACATGCGCCAGAAATCGACGTGCCCGAAAATTTTACGGATGACTTCGGCACTGGTCCACTTTTTGAGCCGGTGGACGGCCCCGGGCGCGAAGACCGTGTCGGAAACCTTTACACTTGGCTGCCTTGGCAGGCGGGCGCATGCCGGACGTACTTGGTATCACGCAATAGCACAGAGTTTGCAAACACTCGGCTATGCGAAGGATCATGCCTTCTTAGGCTGCCTATGTAACAAACTGGTGTGAGTTTTAGCTCGAACGGAGAGCGGACATGATGAAGAAGGCTTGGCTGGGCGCCACTGTCGCCGGAGTCCTGGCGTGCGGGGCGCTGTCGCCCACGGAGACCAAAGCCTCAACCTTGCTCGGAACCTTCGAGGGCAACGACTGCGCAGGCCTATTTGGGACCCCACCGAACTGCGTTGCCTCCTTCACCGATCCGGCAGGCAATCAGGTGCTGGCCCCGACCCCGTTGATCATCAAGTTCGATTTCGTATTTCAGGAGATCGTCATAACTCCTGGTGTTTTCCAACGATCGACGGCAGTGAATTCGCATTCACGTTTGATCCCGATGGTACGGGCATCGGCAGCTGGACCTACACCCCCGGCCCGGGCGACCCGATGATCACGGCGTTCGTCGCGAAGGGTAGGTCAGGGTTCAACCTGTTCGCCTCCAGCGGCAACACCGGCAGCTAGACCACGCCGATCAACCCGCGCACCAAGAGGCCCTATGGCCTCTCTCATTTGGCGTTCTACGACGGCGCGAGTGGGGGCAATGGAGAGACGCCGGTTCCTGAGCCCGCGGCCCTCGGGCTGCTCGGCATGGGCCTGCTCGGCCTCGCTTCGGTGGCACGTCGGCGCCGCAAGGCCTGACGCTCAGCCTGCTCTCGCGGGGGCGGCCGCACGCGTCGCCCCCTCCCCTTCGCCGGTCATTGCCGCCGCTTCCCAATCAGGCACTCGGGAGGAGGGGCGGCCTGAGACGCTCTACCGACGCGTGGCCGGCCGGTGCGATCACCGCGCCGCCGGCCCGCTCGGTTACCCGTGCGCACCAACCTCCTGGGTGATCGCGGAGGAGGCCTCGCGCACGAGAGCGAACAGCGCACGCATCGGGGCGAACACCTCGGCGTGCTCCTGCTCGTAGCTCGCGGCCTCCGCCGGCCCGGGCGGCTCGGCGAACTCGAGCGCGAGTACGGCATCGGGATTGCGCGGGAACACCTGCTCAAGCAGCGCGACCGCCGCCGGAACGTCGAGGCGCAGGATCCGGGCGATCAGCGCGCCGCGCGTGATCCCGTGGCGCGGCGAGAAATCGGGGATCCGCGTCGCAAGAAGCCAGATGCGATGGATCAGCGCGAGCCGGATCGCGTGCAACAGAACAAGCCGCTCCGGCGGCCGCTCGCCGGGCCAAGCCGCCTCGAGAGCGAGCGAATCGCGCTGCAGCCGGCGGAACAGGCGCCGAACCGGCTCGGAGAGGCCGAGGCCCTCGAGCGCTTCCGCGACCGCGATCAGCGCAGCCGGGCGGCCCGGCCGCCGCGTCCGACCCGCACGGTCGAGCCAGGTTCCGGGGTCGAGGGTGGCCACATAGGCGCGCAGGATGTCGAGCGAGCCCGCACGCCGCGCGGCTTCTGCCATCGCCATTGCCCGGCCGAAGCGTGGCGAGCGTGCCCGAAGCTCGGCGAAGGTCTCGGGACTGCGCGATGCGGCCCGGCCGAGGCCGTGCAGCGTGTTCGCAAGCCACCCGAGCTGGTGCAGGATCGCGTTGTTCGGGATGGCGCGCAGCTCGCGCGGATGGGTGATCACCTCCGGCCCCCCGAGCCCGTCGCGCTGCCGCGCCGCCGGGCGCGACCCCGTTGGGTCGAGCAGGCTCGGGCCGAAGGCGCCGAGAAGGGCGGTATAACCCGGGTCCTCGACCAGGGCCTCCATCTCGAGCCGGATCGTGCCAAAGAACTCGGCCGCCCAGTCCGCCTCCGAATAGACGGGGTCGGATGACGCCTCGGCCGGTTCGGGCGCGAAGGCGTGCTCGGCGATCCGCGCCACCGTCGCGGCGGCGAGCGCCGGCGTGCCGAAGAGGAGATACCCGTCCGAGCCTTGGAAGCTGCTCTCCTCGCGCACCGCGAGCCCGGCGGCGGCGAATTGCGCCCGCGAAGCCGCCGGGGCGAGATACTCGAGCCGGTCGGCGAGGCTCGTTGGGTGGCCGCCGCGGCCGATGCTCTCGCCATGGGTGTTGAACAGGATCAGATCGATGCCCGAGAGGTCGTAGCGGCGAAGGGTCTCGGCGAGCTTGAGCCGAAGCCGCTCGATCCAGTAGCTCGCGGCGAGCTGGCCGACGAACCGGCCGGAATCGGAATAGCCGAACTGGATCGCAAGCCGCCCCGTCGCGCGCAGATAGTCGCGCCAGTGGGGGCTGCGCAGCGCCTCCTCGAGCACGCGCGCGCCGCGCTCGAGCCCCTCCGCGGTCTCGAAGAGCGGGCTGATCTCGACCTGGCGCTCGACGCCGTTGCGACGCGCGAGCCACAGGGCGGCAAGGAGCGTGTAGCCTGTCTCCGTCTCGGCGATCAGGAACCGGATCGGCTGTGACCGGTCGATGTGCTTGACGATCTGCGCGACCGTCATCATCAGCCGCGCGGCCGAGGCGCTCTCGGTCAGAAGAGCGCCGAAATTTACCGGCACGGGCTCGACCGTGTCGAGGGCGGCGTTGATCGCGGCAAGGAGGCCGCGACGCCGGGCACGATCCTCCGGACCGCCGTCGAAGCCAAGGCGGTGTCGAAGCGCGTTGTGCACCTGCGTGGCATTCAGGCGAACATGCGTGTGCGCAAGCGCAAGCCCGTGCGACACGAGCCCCGCACGCGCCACCGCAAGCCGCATCCTCGTCGCTTCGTCTGGAGCGCCGGCGATCGCCTCGGCGAACAGCGGCAGCAGCGGCTCGGGGCTCGTGAGCGCCTCGCCCGCATGGTCGATCAGCGCGTGCGCAAAGCGCCGCACCGCCTCCGGTTCCGGCGAGGTGCCTTCGGGGCAGGCCGCGATCTGCGCCTCGACGGCGGCAAGGGCCGCCCCCACACGCGCGCCCAGCGGCCCCTCTCCCGCCGCCTTCCGCAGACGCTTAAGCTGCACAGCGCCTTTATCCTCAGCCGGTAGCGGATTGTGTCGGCGAAGCCGATGTCGGTTCGCCCATCCGTGTCGTAGCCGACCCAGCTCGCGACCAGCACGGGAGCGGGGGTGAGCGTGCTCCAGCGGTCGCGCCAGACGGTGCGCGCCGCTGCGAACAGCGCCTCGGCGAGCCGGTCGAGCGCATCCCGCGCATGGCCCATGGCCGCCGCTGCCGCCTCGAACTCCTCGGCGAGCGTGATCTGCCCGGGCCGCAGGGCGAGCGGGTCGATCGCGCGCCTCTCTTCCGCCGAGGTCGCGAGCAGGGCAGCCGTCTCGGCCGGCATCGCGAAGGTCGGGTGGGCGGTGAACACGGCGGCGTAGCGCGGGTGTTCGACGAGAGCGCGGAAAGCAGCGAAGGGAATCGGGCTGTCGTTCGGGTCGGGGCGGACGAGACGCTGCGCAAGCGCGGCGAAGGCCGGCTCTCCCGGCGGACCGACATAGCCCGCAAGACGTTCGGCACGGGAGCGGAACGCTGCCGCGCCGAGCCGGCGGAGGATCGCCGTCAGCGTCCCGAGGTCGAGCGTTCCGTCATCGATTCTTCGGGAGATCGCAAGCGCCGCCGAGGAGACCGGGTCGGAGAAAGGGTCGGTCGCCGCCGCCTCAAGCAGGCGGGCGACGGTTTCGGAAAGCTCGGCGATCGCGGCAGCGGCCGCGTCCGAAAGCGGGTCCGGTCCTGGAGCCTCTGGCATCGGCGCGAGTGTGCACCTGCGAAGGCCCGCTTCGCCAGCGAAACCGACTGCCCGGACGCCTCAGCCCGAAAGCGCCCGGAGCGCGTCGCAGACGGCCTCGACCTGGGCGTCGGTCAGTTCCGGAAACATCGGCAGGGAGAGCACAGAGGCTGCCACGGCCTCGGTCTCGCGGCAGGCTGAGGGCCCGAGAGCGACGCGCCCCCGATAGGCCGGCTGGAGATGCACCGGAACGGGGTAGTGAATGTTGGTGGCTATTCCGCGTGCGCGAAGGAACGCCTGCACCCGTGCCCTGTCGCCGCAGCGCAGCACGTATTGGTGGAACACGTGTGTCGTGCCCGGGCGCCTCGCGGGCGGCGCGAGGGCGCTTCCCGCCACCGCCGCGTCATAGGCGGCGGCGATCGCCTGGCGCCGGGCGTTCGCAGCATCGAGCGCGGCGAGCTTCACCCGAAGCGCCGCGGCCTGGACCTCGTCGAGCCGCGAGTTCACGCCCGGGAGGTCGGAGATGTAGCGCTGGCGCCAGCCATACTGGCGAAGCGCGGCGATCCGCTCGGCCAGCGCCTCGTCGTCGGTTGTGAGCACGCCGCCATCGCCGAGCGCGCCCAGGTTCTTCGTCGGATACAGGCTGAAGGCGGCCGCCCGCCCGAGCGTCCCGCACGTCCGCTCGCCCACCCGCGCGCCGTGGCTCTGCGAGCAGTCCTCGACAACCGCCACGCCATGGCGGTTGGCGAGCGCGACGATCGCCTCGATCGCCGCCGGCTGACCGTAGAGATGCACGGGGACGACGGCGCGGATCGGCGGAACCCCCGGCGGCGGTGCGGCGAGCACGGCCTCGAGCTCGGCCGGGTCCATCGTGTAGGTGTCGGGCTCGATGTCGACCAGGATCGGCACCGCACCCACCATCTCGATCGCGGCGACGGTCGCAACCGCCGTGTGGCTCACGGTCACCACCGAGTCTCCCGGCCCGATTCCAAGGCCGCGCAGGATCAGGGCGAGCGCATCGGTGCCATTGGCCACGCCGACGGCACGCTTCGCCCCCTGCCAGGCGGCGAACTCCGTCTCGAAGGCGGCGCATTCGCGGCCCAGGATGTACCAGCCGGAGGCAAGCGCACGGGCGATCGCGGCGTCGATCTCGGCCTTCTGGGCGCGATAGGAAGCGCCCGGGTCGGCCTGTGGGACAAGCACGGGCGGCAGGGAGGCGTTCATGTCGATCCCTCCTCGGGTCGGACATAGCGGGCAAGGCGCGGTCGGAACCAGGCAAGCGTCCGCCTGAGCCCGTCCTCCAGCGACACGGCGGGCGCCCAGCCGGTGGCGGAGCGGAAGGCGCGATCGTCGGCGATATAGGAGCCGATGTCGATCTTCGCACGCTCGGGCGGGAACGGGACAACGCGGAACGCCCCCGCCCCGTCATTGGCGCGCACGAGAAGGTCGGCGAGGTCGCGCAACGACACGTCCGGGCTGCCGCCGACGTTGTAGACTCCCGGCGGGGCGTCAAGCGCGGCGATGAAAGCTTCCGCCACGTCCTCGCCATAGGCGAGATCGCGCCTCTGCTCTCCCCCCCACACCTCGAACGCCTCGCCCTCGAGCACGCGCCGTATCCAGAGGCCGAGGAAGGTCTGCCGCGCGTCAGCGATCCTCAGCCTCGGGCCATAGCAGTTGGTGAGCCGCAACGACACCACGGGGCGGCCGTGCACCTTGGTCTCGAGAAGCCAATACTGCTCCGCAGCCCATTTGCTCACCGCGTTCGCATCCGGCGGATCGACGGGGTGGTGCTCCGCGACGGGCAGCGTACGCGGCCGGCCGTAGAGCTGGCGTGTGGAGGCGTACACGACGCGCGCCTTGGGGGCTGCCGCGCGCGCGGCGAGAATGAGCCTGAGCGTCGCATCCGCATTCTCGGCGAGGTCGTGCCGCGGGTCTGCCTGGCTTCCCATGTGCGAGGTGTGCGCGGCGAGGTGGAAGATCGCGTCCGCACCGGCGAGCAGGGGCGCGAGCTCGGCCGTGCGCAGATCGGCCTCGACCAGCGTGGCGTCGACGCCGTCGAGATTGGCCCGGTTCGCGCCCGTCCCTGGAAGCATCGCATCGATCGCGACAACTTTCGCGCCGCGGGCAGCGAGTGCCGCGCACAGCGTCGCGCCGAGGAAACCCGCCCCGCCCGTAACGACGGCGCGGAGGCCCCGAAGCTCCTTCATCCCTCGCGCGCGATCCGCGCGAGATAGGCGCCGAGCTCCGTGCTGCCCAGAGACGCCGCCTCCCGGGCGAGTACCTCGGCGTTGATGAAGCCCATGCGGAACGCGACTTCCTCGGGGCAGCCGATCATCAGCCCCTGGCGCTCCTGGAGCGTGTGCACGAAGGTGGCGGCGGCGAGAAGCGAAGCGGGCGTTCCCGCGTCGAGCCAGGCGTAGCCTCGGCCCAGCCGTTCCACGGCAAGTTCGTTCCGGGAGAGGTAGATGCGGTTGACGTCGGTGATCTCGAGCTCGCCGCGCGGCGACGGCGCGATCGAGGCGGCGATGTCGCACACCTCTCCATCATAGACATAGAGGCCGATCACCGCCCAGTTGCTCGTCGGGTTCGCGGGCTTCTCGCGCAGGTCGGTGGCCCTGCCCTCGTGGTCGAACCACACCACGCCGTAGCGCTCGGGGTCACGCACCTGGTAGGCGAAGACGGTCGCTCCGCGCTCGCGCCGCGCGGCCTGGGCGAGCAGCCCGCCCATCCCCTCGCCGTGCACGAGGTTGTCGCCGAGCGCGAGGGTGCAGGGCGAGCCTGCGAGGAAACGCCGACCGATCAAGAAGGCCTGGGCGATCCCTTCCGGCTTCGGCTGCACGGCATAGGAGATCGAGATGCCGAGGCGTGAGCCGTCGCCAAGCAGCCGGACGAAGCTCTCCTGGTCGGCCGGCGTGGTGATGACGAGGATGTCGCGTATGCCCGCAAGCATCAGCGTCGAGAGCGGGTAGTACACCATCGGCTTGTCGTAGACTGGCAGCAGCTGCTTCGAGGCCGCGAGCGTCATCGGATGAAGCCGCGTGCCGGACCCGCCGGCGAGCAGGATCCCCTTCATCCCCTTCCCCTCAGGCGGCGGTGCCGAGCCGCTCCCCGGCATAGCGGCGGGCGCGGATCGCCTTCCACCAGCCGGCATGGTCGACATACCAACGCACGGTCGACTCGAGCCCGCTCTCGAAGGAGTGCACCGGCCGCCAGCCGAGCGACGCCATCGCCGGGGCGGCGTCGATCGCGTAGCGGAAGTCGTGGCCAGGGCGGTCGGCGACGAACTCGATCAGACGCTCGCGCGGGCCCGCAGGGTGGGGCATCAGCCGGTCGAGGATCGCGCAGATGGCGCGCACCACGTCGATGTTGCGACGCTCGGCATGCGCGCCGAGGAGATAGGTCTCGCCCGGCCGCGCGCGGAACAGAGCGGCGACGAGGCCGGCGGCGTGGTCATCGACATGGATCCAGTCGCGGATATTCTCGCCCCGGCCGTAGACCGGCAGCCTCCTGCCCTCGATCGCATTGGCGATCGTAAGCGGAATGAGCTTCTCCGGGAACTGCCACGGCCCATAGTTGTTGCAGGTGTTGGTCACGAAGGCCGGTAACCCATAGGTCGCGTGGAAAGCGCGCACGAGATGGTCGGAAGCGGCCTTCGAGGCCGCATAGGGGCTGCGCGGTGCGTATGGCGTGGCGGCGGTGAAGGGCGGGTCGCCCGGTTCGAGATGGCCGAACACCTCGTCGGTGCTGACATGGTGGAAGCGGAAAGCGTCGGCGCGCTCCTTGGGCAGCCGCCGCCAATGCGCAAGAGCCGCCTCGAGCAGGCTGAGCGTGCCGGTGACGTTGGTGCGCACGAAGGCGGCGGGACCGTCGATTGAGCGGTCGACATGGCTCTCGGCGGCGAGGTGCATCACCGCATCGGGGTCGTGCGCGGCGAAGACCGCGCGCATCGCCGCGGCGTCGGCGATGTCGGCGTTGACGTGCACGTGGCGCGGGTTCGTCGCCGCCTCCTCGATCGCCTCCGGGCTCGCGGCGTAGGTCAGGCAGTCGACATTGACCACCGTCGCGCCGGTGGTGCGGATCAGGCGGCGGATCACTGCCGAGCCGATGAACCCCATGCCGCCGGTGACGAGGATCTTCATGGCGCGCTCAGGGTGGCCACGCTTAGTGGCTCGGCGCAAGCCACGCTATGGCGGAACGGTGGCGGCCGCAGGGGTGGGGCCGGCGGCGAGGGCGGTTGCGAGCCGATCGACCGCCTCCTTCGCGGCATCGGCAAAGGGGTTGAGAACGAGGTCGGCGCCGAGCGCGCGCAGCGCCTGCTCCTCCCCGGCGGTCGTGGCCGTCAGCGCCACGCGGCCGGTGAACCCTGCCTCGCGCAAGGCGGCGATCAGGGCCTCGCGCGTCCCGGCATGGCCGAGCACCAGCGCCACGTGCGGCATCGCCGCGACGATCCACTTGGCCGTTCCGAGCGGCAGAGCGGAGACGAAGCCCGGGTCGGCGGCATCGCCATAGACCGCTGGCCAGCCGCGGCGCCGGAAGGCGCGCACCGCCTCCGGGTCAAAGTCCACTCCGAGGAAGCCGATGCCGCGCGCGGCGAGGCCTTCCGCGATCGCGGTGCCGTAACGGCCGAGGCCGAAGAGGATCACCTCACACGGCCGGGCTTCCGCTGCGTCGGGCACCTGGTCCTCGCCGAAGGGGTGACGGCGCTCGAAGAGGCCGAGCCAGGGGCCGAGCCAGCGGTAGAGCGTGGCCGAGTTGACGATCGTGTAGGTGGAGAGGCCGATGGTGACGATGCCCACCAGCGTGGTGAGCCCCACCGCCTCGGCGCCGATATGGCCGAGCTCGCGCCCGAGCGCCACGAACACAAGCGAGAACTCGCTGATCTGCGCGACGGTGAGCCCGGCGAGGAAGCCGGTGCGCCGCCGGTAGCCCATCACCCCCATGATCGCCATCACGATCAGCGGGTTGCCGACGAGCACGAAGAGCGACAGCACCGCCGCCTCGCCGAGCCGGCCAGCAACGGCGGAGAAGTCGAACAGCGCGCCGAGCTCGAGGAAGAAGAAGAGCAGCAGGAAGTCACGCAAGGGCGCAAGACGCGCGGCCACCGCCTCGCGCACCGAGGTCGAGCCGAGGCTCACGCCCGCGATCAGCCCGCCGAGCTCCTTCGACAGCCCCACGAGGTCCGCGGCCGCCGCCCAGAGCGACGCCCAGGCGATCGCAGTGATGACGAGCAGCTCGGGCTCGCGCGCGATCCGGGAGAGCAGCGGCTCCGCCGCATAGCGCATGAACAGACCCGCGGCGGCGACGAGCGCGACTCCGGCCGCGGTGGTGACAGCGAGCGCCACGACACCGCCCTCGCCGGCGGCGGCGAAGGCGGAAAGCGCAATCATTGCAGCGACCACGCAGAGGTCCTGCACGATCAGGAAACCGAGCGCGATCCGCCCGTGCAGGGCGTCGATCTCACGCTTGTCCGACAAGAGCTTCACGATGATAATCGTCGAGGAGAAGGTGAGAGCAACCGCGACATAGGCGCTCTCCACCGCATCGAGGCCGAGGGCGAGGCAAATCACGAAGCCGCCGGCCGAGGTGAAAGCGACCTGCCCGAGCCCGGTGGCGGCGGCGACACGGCCGAACCGGCGTATCAGCCCGACATCGAGCTTGAGCCCGACGAGGAACAGCAGCACCGCGATGCCAAGCCGTGCGAGCGTCTCGACGACAAGGTCCGCCTGAACGAGGCCGAAGCCGGAGGGGCCGGCGAGGATGCCGACGGCGATGAAGGAGACGATCAGCGGCTGCCGCGCGAGCACGCCGGCAAGGCCGACGGCGGCGGCAAGGGCGAGGACGACCGCGATCTCGACGAAGGGCGACATCCCGGCGGCCGCTAGCTCGTGCCGCGCCTGGCGCGGGCGCGCCGCGTTCCCGACACAGGGACGAACGGCCACCGCCGCGCGACCTCGGCCACCGGCGCACTTGAGCGCAACTGCGATCGTAAACAGGTCGTATCCGCAAGCCCTCGCGCCATCGCCCGGCCCTCCCTGATCACGAGTCGGTCCGCAGTGTAGCGCGTCGGGCGCCAGGGGTTCGCCTTCGCGTGTTGTCGCGGCCTATGCTCCGCGCATGCCGGACACATCCCGCCTCGAGACGACCCGTGACCTCGTCGCCTCGCTCGCCGCGCGCGGCGACCACCCAGCCCTGATCGCCGTCCGCGGCGGCGAGGCGAAGACACTCACCTATGCCGCCCTCGGCAGCGACGCGCTCGGCTTCGCCGAAGCCCTCGCCGCGCGCGGCCTCCGGCCCGGTGACCGTGTGATCCTGTTCGGCACGCCGGGGCCCGACTGGATCACGGTTCGGCTCGCCCTCGGCGCGCTCGGGGCCGTGACGGTCGCCTTCGACGAGACGGCCTCCGACCAGGAGCTCGCCCTGCTCGTGCCCGCCTCCAAGGCGCGGACCGCCTTCGCCGATCCGAGCTTCGCGCCGCGTCTTGCGGCCGTCGACGGGATGCTCGCGATCGCCACCCTCGCGCGAGCGGAGGGCTGGCCGCACTGGCGCGACTGGGCGTCGGGCAGCACGGCACCGCTGCCGCCGATCGCGCCGGACGATCCGACGATGGTCGTCACCACGAGCGGAACCACCGGCACGCCCAAGGCCTTCGCGCTCACCCACGCCAACATCCTGCACAACGTGCGCGCGCTTGCCGCCCAGGGCATCGTCACCGAGCGTGACCGCGCACTCCTGCCGCTCCCGCTGCACCATGTCTATCCGTTGACCGTCGGGGTGCTCACCCCGCTTGCGATCGGCGCGACGGTCGTTTTGCCGGAAGGCGTGACTGGCCCGCTTCTTGTCGCCGCGCTGAAGGCGGGGCGCTGCACGGTGATGGTTGCGGTGCCGAGGCTCTATGCCGCCCTGCTCGCCGGGCTGATGGGGCGGGTCGCGGCGCAGCCCTGGCCGAAGCGCCTCGCCTTCCGCGCCTTGTTCGCGCTCTCGCTCACGCTGCGACGGCGCTTCGGTCTTCGCCTTGGCAAGCGCCTCTTTCGCTCGATCCACCGCAGCCTCGCTCCCGATCTCTGGCTCATGGCCTCGGGCGGGGCGGCGTTCGATGCGGAGACGATCTGGCCGCTCGAGGCCCTGGGCTGGCAGGTTCTCTCGGGCTGGGGGCTCGCCGAGACCGCCTCGATCCTCACCAACAACCACAAGGATCGGGCGCGAATCGGCTCGGAGGGCTTTCCCATCGCGGGCATCGAGCTCCGCGTCGCCGAGCCGGACGACCAGGGGGTGGGCGAGCTCCAGGCGCGCGGGCCGTCAGTGTTCTCTGGCTACATCGACAACCCGGAGGCGAACGCCGCCGCCTTCACCGAAGATGGCTGGTTCCGCACCGGCGATCTCGGCTTCATCGACGCGGACGGCTACGTCCACATCGTCGGCCGGGCGAAGGAGATGATCGTTCTCGGCGGCGGCAAGAACATCTTCCCCGAGGAGCTCGAGAAGGTGTTCCTCGAGGAGAAGGCGATCGCCGAGATCGCGCTGCTCGAGCGGGACGGTTCGCTTGTGGCGCTTGTCGTGCCCGACGAGGCGTCGATCGCCGCCTCTGGCACGCCGCGGATCGAGGACGCCGTGCGCGTGGCGCTTGCCACCGTGGCGCAGCGCCTGCCGAGCTGGCAGCGGCCGGCAGGCTACGCGATCACGCGGCAGAAGCTGCCGCGCACGCGGCTTGGCAAGATCCAGCGCTTCCTCCTGCCGCGGCTCTACGAAGAGGCGCGCGCCGGCCGCGCCCCCGCCGAGCTCACCGAGGAGGAGCGGAGGCTGATCGCGACCCCGCCGGCCGATGCGCTCTGGGCGCTGCTTCAGGAGCGCTTCCCGGGCAAGGTCGTCTCGCCTGCGCAATCGCCGCAGCTCGATCTCGGCCTCGACAGCCTTGGCATGCTGGCGCTCGCGATGGAGATCGAGGCGCGGCTCGGAATCGCGCTCGGCGAGGAGGAGCTCGCCTCCGCCGCGACGGTGGGGGATCTGTTGCGTCTTGCGATCGACCGGCCGGCGGCGGCGAAGCCCGCCGTCCAGGCCACGCCGGACCTCTCCTGGCTCGACCCGCCTGGGGCCTGGCACCGCCTCGCGGCGCACCTGCTCGATGCCGCGAACCGGCTGGTGATGGCCGTGGCGTTCCGGCTGCGTGCCGAAGGCCGGGAGAACATCCCCGAGGGGAAGGTGATCATCGCCGTCAACCACCTCTCTGATCTCGACCCGCCGGTGGTCGCCGCCGCGCTGCCGCGCCGCGTGCTGTGGCGGTCGCGCTGGTCGGGTGATCGGGCGCGGCTTTTCTCCACCGCCGCGGGGCGCTTCCTCTGCCGCGCGGCGCGGATCTTCCCGGTGGATGAGCGGGCGCCCGCGGCGACGCTCGCTTATGCCCGCGAGTCGCTCGCGCGCGGCGAGGCGCTCATCTGGTTCCCCGAAAGCTGGCGCAGCCCGGACGGAAGCCTGCAGACCTTCCTTCCCGGCATCGGCGAGCTCGTGCGGACAACCGGTGCGACCGTGGTGCCCGCGCGGATCATCGGCACCTTTGAGGCGATGCCGCGCACCGCGCGCTGGCCGCGGCCGCACCCCGTGCGCGTGGTCTTCGGCAGGCCGATCTCGGCCGACACGCTGGTGGCGGAAGGCGCCGACGCCGCCACGATCGCGGCGCGGATACGCTCGGCGGTCGCCGCCCTCGGCCCGGCTTGACGGATCACGGCACCCGCCTTTCTCTCTCGGCCCTCATTGAGGAGCCCCGAATGAGACGCGCCATCGACGCCGTGATCTTCGATCTCGGCGGCGTGCTGATCGACTGGAACCCGCGCCACCTCTACCGCAAGCTGTTCGACGACGAGGCCGAGATGGAGCGGTTCCTCGCCGAGGTGTGCGCCCCCGCCTGGAACCTCGAGCAGGACCGCGGCCGCCCCTGGGCGGAGGCGATCGCCGAGCTCTCGGCCCGGCACCCCGACATGGCGGAGCTGATCGCCGCCTATCGCGGCCGCTGGCACGAGATGCTCGCAGGGTCCATCGCGGAGACGGTCGCCCTCCTCGAGCGCCTGCATGCGGCGGGCGTTCCGCTTTATGCCCTCACCAACTGGTCCGCCGAGACCTTCCCGATCGCCGAGGAGCGCTTCCCCTTCCTCGGCCTGTTCCGCGGCATCGTCGTCTCCGGGCGGATCGGCCTCGTGAAGCCTGAGGCGGCGATCTACGCGCACACGATCAGCCGGTTCGGGCTGACCCCCTCCCGCACCCTGTTCATCGACGACAGCGCACGGAACGTCGCCGGCGCGGCGGAGGCGGGTCTCGTTGCCGTCCACTACACCGGGCCAGAGGCGCTCGCGCGCGATCTCGCCGCCTTCGGCCTGCCCGTCGCCGCCTGAGAGCCCGGGCTTCGACGCCTGCCTTGGAGTGACGAGATGGAGACGTTGCAGAAGCTGATCGAGCGGACGATCCTCACAAGCCGCTACGTGCTCGTGCTGTTCTATGTCGGGCTTGCCGCGGCGCTCGTGATCTTCGCCGGCCAGTTCCTGATCAAGATCGCGTCTCTCGCGGCCAAGTTCCCGTTCGGGGACGAGAACGAGATCCTGCTTGCGATGCTGCAGCTGATCGACAAGGCGCTGGTCGCCGGCCTCGTCGTGATGGTGATGCTCTCTTCTTACGACAACTTCGTCGCCAAGCTCGACGGTGGGGCCGAGACGCAGAAGATCGCCTGGATCGGCAGGCTCGACCCCGGCAGCCTCAAGATCAAGGTGGCCTCGGCGATCGTCGCGATCAGCTCGATCCACCTCCTGCGGATTTTCATGAACGCCGCGAACTTCTCCAATGACGAGATCTACTGGAAGGTGGTGATCCATGTCGTGTTCATCTTCTCGGCGCTGTTCCTCGGCGTGCTCGACCGGATGACGGTGATCTGGCGCGACAAGGATGGGGGCAAGTAGCGCAGGGTCGGAAGCAGCCCCCTGCGCCACCTGTCCCCAGCCACGGCGACGGCACTCCGAACCGGAGCGGCGGAAGACCGCATTCCCGCTCTCGAGCCGCAACGGCTTTGTCGCCTGACGCCGAGTGCCCCACGGATGCTAGGCTGAGGGCATGGAAGGCGCCCCTTCGCCGCCCGTCGGCCTCGCGCTCGCGCTCGGACTCGGGTTCTTCCTCGGCCTCGCCTTCGAGGAACACTACGGCCAGGACAATGTGCGCCGGCCGGGCGGCATCCGCACCTTCCCCACATTCTCTCTGGCGGGAGCGGTGCTGTGGCTCGTCGAGCCGCGCCACGGCCTTGCCTTCCTCGTGCTCCTGCTCTTCGTCGCTGCTGCCGGCCTCGTCTACTGGCGCACGTGGCTCGCCGTCCAGGGCGGGGGGCAGCCGATGCTTCGCGGCGGGCTGATGGTGCCCGCCTGCGCCATCGTCGCCGCGGCGATCGGGCCGGCGTCGGTGTCCCTGCCGCCCTGGGTTCCGCTCGGCCTCACCATGGCGACGGTGCTTCTGATCCGGGCGAGAACCTCGCTGCATGCTCTTGCAGCGAAGGTGCCCGGGGAGGAGATCACCACCGCCGCGCGATTTGTGGTGCTTGCGGGGGTGATCCTCCCCGTCCTGCCGCGCGAGCCGATCGCCGCCTGGCTTCCGGTCACTCCCTTCGAGGTGTGGCTCGCGGTCGTCGCGATGTCGGGGATCTCCTGGGGCACCTATCTCCTGCAACGCTACGTCTCGGCGGGCCATGGCACGCTGATCGGCGCGATCCTGGGCGGGTTCTGGTCCTCGACGGCGGTGACGGTGGCGCTCGCGCGCGACCTGCGCGCGGCGGAGGCGCGCCAGCCAGGGACGGAAGCGGCGATCGTGGCCGCCACGGCGGTGATGTTCGTCCGTGTGCTGATGGTGGCGGCGGTGTTCAACGCCTCGCTCGCGCTCGACCTCCTGCCCTGGCTCGGGGGCTTCGCTGCGGCGACCGCAGCAGCGACGGGGGTGCTGCTTCTGAGCGGCCCCGGTTCGGCTGCGCGGCCTCCCGTGCCGTCCGGCAACCCGCTGCGCGTTCCGGCCGCGCTCGCCTTCGCGCTGCTCTTCATGGCGATCGCGGCGGCGATGACGCTCTTGGGCACCCGGTTCGGCACGGCGGGGCTCTACGCCCTCGCCGCGATCGTGGGCCTCGGTGATCTCGATGCCTTCACGATTGGGCTTGCGACCACGCCGCGGCCCGGCGCGGTGGGGGCGATCCTGCTCGCCTGCGCCGCCAACAACGTGGTCAAGGCAGGCTATGCGATCGCCTTCGGCGGCAGGCGCGGCGCGGTTCCCGGGGCGGTGCTCGCGGCGATCGCTGTCGCCGGGGTCGTGGTGGCGCTCGCGGTGCGCTGAGGCGTCAGCCCGCGAGCGCCTCGACGATCGCGCGCGTGTTGTGGCGTATCAGCGCGATGTAGGTCGGCGCGGGGCCGTCCGGCCGGCTGAGCGCGTCGGCGTAGAGCTTGCCGCCGATGCGCGCACCGCTTTCCGCCGCCACCTGCTCAAGAACGCGGGGGCTCGCTCCCGCCTCGATGAAGATCGCCCCGATGCGCTCGCGCCGGATCTGCTGCACGAGCCGCGCAATCTGTTGCGCCGAGGGTTCGGCGCTCGTGCTGATGCCCTGCGGGCTCAGGAAATCGATGCCGTAGCGGGCGCCATAGTAGGCGAAGGCATCGTGGCTCGTGACGACACGCCGGCGCGCGCGCGGGATCGCGGCGAACTGCGCCTCCACCCAAGCGTCGAGCTCCTGAAGCTGCGCCACATAACGCGCCGCGCCCGTCCGATAGGCCTCGGCCGCCTCCTGGTCCGCCGCCGCAAGGCCTTCGGCGATGTTCCGCACCATCGCCTGGGCGCGGCGCGGGTCCTGCCAGATATGCGGGTCGTGCTCGCCATGGCTGTGGCTGTGGCCGTGGCCGTGCCCGTGGCCGTGGCCGTGGCCGTGGCTGTGCCCGTGGTCCTTCGCCTTGAGCGTGGCGATGCCGCGGCTTGCGACGATCTCGCGGCCGCGGAAGCCGGAGGCGCGGATGAGCCGCGGCATCCAGCCCTCGAAGCCGAGACCGTTGATGACGACGAAGCGCGCGCGCGCGAGCTTCTGGGCGTCCGTCGGCGCCGGCTGAAAGCCGTGCGCGTCCATCTCCGGGCCGACGATGCTGTCCACCTCGAGGATCGACCCGCCGATCTCGCGCAGGAAATCGGCGAGGATCGAGAAGGAGGCGACGGCCAGGCGGGGGTCGAGCGCGCAGGCCGCCCGCGGAGCGGCAAGCGCTGCGGCGGCGAGGGTCGAGGCCAGAAGGGTTCTGCGTCGAAACATCCGATCCTCCATCATCCAGCGAGATGCGGCCGACTGATCCGCTGCCGCAGCAGCGATCCGCGCGGCCCGGCGAGAAGCCCCGCCACCCAGAGAGCCCCGGCCGCGAGCACGATCGCCGGCCCCGAAGGCACGTCCGCATGGAAGGAGACGACGAGGCCGAGAACGGAGGCGACCATCGCCATCATGACGGCCGCGACCACCTGCCCCCCCACTGTGGCCGACCAGAACCGCGCCCCAGTCGCAGGCAGCATCATCAGCCCGACCGCCATCAGCGTGCCGAGCGCATGGAAGGCGGCCACAAGGGTCAGCACCACGAGCGCGAGGAACATAAGGTGCCAGGCAACGCCGCCGCCGCCGGCGTGGCGGAGGAAGCCAGGGTCGAAGGTCTCGACCACGAGCGGGCGCCACATCAGAGCGAGCGAGACGAGCGTGAGGGTGGCGACCGAGGCGATGAAGAGGAGCGCCCCGTCATCGACCCCGAGCACCGCGCCGAACAACAGGTCCATCAGGTCGACGCCGGGGCTGCCCGCCGAGACGATCACGACGCCCAAGGCGAGCGCGACGAGATAGAAGCCCGCGAGGGAGGCATCCTCGCGCAGCCCCGTGCCCCGGGCGGCAAGCCCGGCGAGAAGCACGATCGCGAGGCCGGCGACGAGCCCGCCTGCGCTCATCGCCGCGAGAGACAACCCACCCAAAGTGGCGCCGAGCGCGACACCGGGCAGGATCGCATGCCCGAGCGCGTCGCCGATCAGCGAGAGGCGGCGCAGAACGAGGAACACCCCGAGCGGCGGCGCGGCGAGCGAAAGCGCGAGGCAGCCGACGAGCGCCCGACGCATGAAGGCGAACTCGATAAAAGGGGAGATCAGCGGCTCGAACAGCACGCCGCCTCCGCTTTCATGCGGCGCGGGCGCAGACGGCCGCACTCTCCGCCCAGGCCTCGGCCATCTGCCGCGCGCGCAGCGCGTTGCTTGCGGTCAGAACCTCCGGCGTGCTTCCCCAGGCGATCGCCTCGCGCGCGACCAGGAGCGTGTTGGGGAAATGCGCGCGCACCAGATCATGGTCGTGCAATACCGCGATCACCGTCCGCCCCTCGCCATGCCAGCGGGAGACGACGCCGAGCAGATCGGCCGTCGTCTTCGCATCGATCGCGGTGAAGGGCTCATCGAGCACCACCACCGGACAGTCCTCGAGCAGGATCCGCGCGAACAGGAGGCGCTGGAACTGCCCGGCCGAGACGGTCGCGATCGGGCGATCACCGAAACCGCCGAGCCCGACGGCCTCGAGCGCCTCCTCCGCCTCGCGCAGCAGGGTGGGGCCGATGCGCCGGAACAAGCCGACGCGTCGCCAATGCCCCATCAGCACCACATCGAGGCAGGATATCGGAAAGGAGCGGTCGAGCACCGCCTGCTGCGGCAGGTAGGCGATGTCGGAGGGCGCGAGCCCACCGCGGTCGATCCGGCCCTCGTCCACGCGCGCAGCCCCCGTGATGGCCTTCACGAGCGTGGTCTTGCCCGCACCGTTCGGGCCGACGATGGCGGTGAGGCTGCCCGGCCGGAACGTGCCGCTGACATGATGCACGGCCGGCTGACGGTCATAGGCGACCGTGACGTTCGCGAGCGTGATCGGCGACGGCGCGCATCTCATGCCATCGCCCAGGCGACGGCGAGCCAGAGGAGGCCCGACAGCAGGGCGGCGGCGGCGAGGCGCTCGGGCGCTCCGGCGGCGAGCGAGAGAGGAAGGGGGCGACGCATCCCTGTTATCCTATAACGTTCTCCCTTCGCTCCCGCAAGCTGCACGCCGCACGCCGCAGCCACGGTTCCCAGGGCCCGGCCGCTGCCCTAGGGTCCGTTCCCGTGACATCACCCGACGAGTCCTTCGACCCCCTGCGGGAGCAGGAGCGCGCCGCCGATCGCCGCACCTTGATCCGCTGGCGGGTCTATGCCGGGCTCGCCATGGCCGGCACCCTTGCCGCGACGATCGGCCTCTACGCCCTGCCCGACCCGCGGCCCTTCGCGATCGATCTCGCGCATGCGGCGGCGAAGGCAGGCTTCGTCGGCGCGGTGGCCGACTGGTTCGCTGTCAACGCCCTGTTCCGCCACCCCTTCGGCCGCTGGACGCGGATCGGAGGGCTCCTGCCGCGGCAGAAGCAGCGTCTTGCGGGCGGCATGGGCCGGTTCGTCGCGCGCCAGTTCTTCACCCCCGACAGCATCCGCCGCGCCGTCGAGGGGGTCGATGTCGGCGCGGCCGTCGGCCGGTTCCTGTCCGACCCGGAGGCGGCGCGGCGCACCGCGATCGCGCTTGCCCCGTTCGTGGCGAAGCTCCTCGAGGCGCTCGCCGACGGCCGCGCGCGCGAGGTGCTGCGACGCCTCCTTCCCCGTCTCGTCTCCGGCCCCGAGGCCGGCCCGGTCGTGGCACGCCTGCTGCGCGCCTTCCTCGACGGCGCCCACCACCAGGACGTGTTCTCCGAAGCGCTCGCGCGGCTGAAGGCGACGCTTGCGGCGAACGAGGAGAAGCTCAAGGCAGCGATCGAGGCGCGCGTCGCCGAACAGGGTGGGGCGATGGTACGCTGGGTCGCCGGCGCCTGGATCGCGCGCAAGGTGCTCGCCACCCTCAACGCCGAGCTTGCCAGAATCGAGCCGGGCGACAGCGACCTGCGCGCCGCCTTCGATGCCTGGATCAGCCACGAGATCGAGCGTCTCGAGAAGGAGCCGGAGCGCGCGGCGGAGCTCGGCGCGGCGCTCGGCCGCGCCCTCTCCCACCCCGCCGTGGCGCTGTGGGCCGAGGACGCGGTGCTGAGGCTTGCGCAGCTCGCGCGGTTCGACGCCGAGCGCGAGGACGGGCGGATCGTCACTGCACTTGCCGGCCTGCTCGGCAATCTGGGCCGAAGCCTCGCCGAGAGCGAGGCCTCGCGTGCCGGGCTGAACCGGCTGATCGAGGAGTCCATCGCGGCCATCGCGCCGGCGGCTCAGTCGCGAATCGAGGCGTTCGTTGCCGAGAAGGTCCGCTCCTGGTCAGACGAGGACCTGATCGAGCGGATCGAGCTCAAGGTGGGTCGCGAGCTCCAGCTCATCCGGCTGAACGGCACGCTGGTCGGCGCCGCCGTCGGCGCTCTGCTCTACGGGGCGCTCTCGCTCATCTTCGGGCGCGTTCCCGTGTAGGCTTGATCACCAAGGCTCCTGCCCCGCACCGCGCCATGATCCCGCTCGCCATCCTCGACCAGTCGTCGATCGCCGAGGGCCGCAGCCCGGCCGAGGCGATCCGCGAGACGATCGCTCTCGCCGAGGCGGCGGAGGCGATGGGCTATGGCCGGTACTGGCTCGCCGAGCATCACAACAGCGGCGCTCATGCCGGGGCGGCGCCCGAGATCGTGATGGCGGCGATCGCCGCGAGAACGAGCCGGATTCGAATCGGCTCGGCCGGCATCATGCTGCCGCACTACGCGCCGCTGAAGGTCGCCGAGGTGGCGCGCTGCCTCGAGGCGATCGCTCCCGGCAGGATCGATCTCGGCCTCGGCCGCGCGCCAGGCACGGACGGCAGGACGGCCTTCGCCCTGAACCCGAACGCCCGCGAGGAGGCGGAACGCTTCCCGCACAGGGTCGCGGAACTGATGGGCTTCCTCGGCGACGGCCTGCCCGCCGACCACCCCTGGGCACGCATCGTCGCGAACCCCAGAGGCCCGACGCGGCCCGAGGTCTGGATCCTTGGCTCGTCGCTCTACGGAGCGCAGGTGGCAGCGCATTTCGGCCTCGCCTACGCCTTCGCCCAGTTCATCACCGACGCCGGGGCAGCGGAGGCGATCGGACTCTATCGCGAGCGGTTTCGGCCCTCGGCCTGGTCCGCCGCCCCGCGCGCCGCCGTCGCGGTGTTCGCGCTCGCCGCAGCGACGCAGGACGAAGCCCGCTACCACGCCGCCTCGCGGCTGATCTGGCGCGTCTGGCGCGACCGGGGCCTCTACGCCCCCCTGCCGCGGCCGGAGCGCGCGGCGGCCGAGATCGCGGCGCTTCCGGCGGAGGAGCGCGCGGCGGTCGAGCGGCTCGAGGCCGAGTCCTTCATCGGCACGGGGCCGGACGTGCTCGCGCGTCTTGCCGCCTTCGCGCGCGCCTGCGGCGCCGACGAGGTGGCCGTGCTCACCCCCTGCCATGACCCGGCTGCACGGCGCGCCTCCTTCGCCGCTCTCGCCAAGGCGTCGCGTCTCGCGCGCGCTGCCTGAAGCTGTTCGAGGCAGGCGCCGAGAGCGGGAGCGACCGGGTCCGCTCGACGTGCCGGTCCCGGCCCGCTCCGTCAGGCGGGGGTGGCGATGATCTCGGCGAGACGCTCCTGAAGCGCGAGTCTCGGCAGGCGCGTCAGGTCCTTCGGCACCGTGCGTGTGATCGCCGCTGCGGATTTCTTCGGCAGCCGCGCCTCGATCATCCTGAGAAGCCGAGGCGGTGCGGCGAGGACGAGCCGCGTGCCCGGCTCCTCCTTGACGCTGCCGTCGAGCGCTGCGGCGAGGGCGTTGGCGAAGGCGACGAGCGCATGGCTGCGCGGCGTGCTGCGCGGCTCGATCGCGCTCCGGCGCGGGCCCACGCTCTCATGCGTGCGGCCCGGCCTTGCCTCGCCGAGCTTCCGGTTGGGCAACCGTGCATCGGGATTGGAGAAGGTGGCGACGGTCTCGAACGGCCGCGCGCCCCGGCCGCGGCGCAGAAGCTCACCGCGTGCGGCATCGGCCACGAGAACGAGCACCTCGGTCTTCTTCGGCATCGATCACGTCCTCCTCGCCCGCCAGTGTCGCGGCAGCGATCACGCGATCATTGATCTCACGCAAGGGCAAGAGGCAAGGGGGCGAGCCTACCGCCCGCCGCGCCAGGCGCGCCACCGGAGGCCGAGCCATGCCGCGCCGCCGGCGAGAAGTGCGGCGGGAATGGCGATCAGCGCGACCGTGGCGGCGAACATCACGAGCAGCGCCAGAAGCCCGAAGCCCGCCGCGATCGCCGCGACCATGATGATCGCGCGCAGGATCGGGGGAAGAGGCTTCAGCTCCCCGCCGCCGAACGACTGGCCCGGCCCGGCTCCGCTCCGCTCGGGCGGGATGATCTCGACCGGATGGGTCGTCGGGCGGTCCTCCTGCATGCATCGGAGATGTGACCTGACGCGTTGGTGTTCAACCGCGGCAGAGGGCCTCGCTGGTCCGCCACCCGCGGCGGGAGGTGGTCGCGCCCCGGTACTGCGCGGCCTCGGCGGCAGCGATCGCCCTGAGCGGCGTCGCGGGGTTGCGGCTCCCGGCGGGCGGGGCCATGTGCCGCCACATGGTGGTTTCCGCTTCCGCGTTCCGCGCCGCCCTCGGCGCCTTCGCCACGGGCGTGTGCGTGGTGGCGACGCGCGACCCTGCCGGTCGCCCGGCGGCGGTGACGGTCAACAGCTTCACCTCCGTCTCGCTCGACCCGCCGCTCGTGCTGTTCTGCCTCGACCGGCGCGGCAGCGCGCTGGCGCGGTTCGAGGCAGCTCCTGCGTGGTCCGTGCATGTGCTCGCCGATGGCCAGGAGGAGCTCGCGCGACGCTTCGCCCGACGCAGTCAGGAGGCGCTCCTGTCGGACCCCTGGGCGGGGCTGTCCTGGTCCGACGGCGAGGACGGTCTGCCCGTGTTTCCGGGCTGCCTCGCGCGGCTTTCCTGCCGGGCGGAGCGTGTCGCCGACGGCGGTGACCATT
The DNA here is from genome assembly GCF_019203965.1 of Elioraea tepida. Classification (NCBI taxonomy): domain Bacteria; kingdom Pseudomonadati; phylum Pseudomonadota; class Alphaproteobacteria; order Acetobacterales; family Elioraeaceae; genus Elioraea; species Elioraea tepida. The sequence goes on along the minus strand of NZ_CP076448.1, from coordinate 3,148,078 downwards.
CGATCCTGATCGGCCGTGTCGCGGCGCTCGACTGGCGCGCCGAGGGGAGGCCGCTGCTCTACTTCCGCGGCCGCTTCGAAGCGGTGGCGGAGCGTGTCGCGGCATGAGCGCGGAGCCGAGGCCCGAGGTGCCGGGGGACCGCCTTCCCTCGCCCGCCCTCTGGCTCGGCTTGGCCGGGCTGATCCCATTCATCGCCTGTACCGCGCTTGTGCTCGGAGGCGGTCCGTTCGCCGGTCTCGCCGAGGACGCCCTCGCGGCCTACGGCGCGGTAATCCTCGCCTTTCTCGGCGCGGTGCACTGGGGGCTGGCGCTGGCAGAGGCTGAGGATGACGCCACCGCCCGCACCCGTCTCACCCTCGGCGTGCTGCCCGCGCTCGCAGGCTGGGCGGCGCTTCTGTCGCCGAACTGGATTGGGTTCGGCATTCTCGTCTTGGGCTTCGCCGCGACCTGGATGGCGGAGGAGACGGCCGCGCGCGCCGGCCGCCTCGGGTCACGCTATCTGTGGCTTCGCCGCGGCCTGACCCTCGGCGTTGTCGTGATGCTCTCGGCGGCCTGGGTCACGCTTCTCTTCGGCTGAAAACCAAAGGGGCGCGGACTCCTCCGCGCCCCCTTTTCACTGCGACGCCTGCCCGGCTCAGGCGGACTTGGCCATGATCTGCTCGGCGATGTTCCGCGGCACCGGGTCGTAGTGGTGGAACTGCATCGTGAACGAGGCCCGGCCCTTCGACATCGACCGCAGATCGGAGATGTAGCCGAACATCTCCGACAGCGGCACGTGCGCGCGGACGATCACCGAGGTGCCGACGACGTCCTGGCTCTGGATCATGCCGCGGCGACGGTTGAGGTCACCCACCACGTCGCCGACATGGTCGGGCGGAGTGGTCACCTCGACATCCATGATCGGCTCGAGGATCACCGGCCCAGCCTTCTTCATGCCCTCGCGGAAGCAGGCCTTGGCCGCGATCTCGAACGCCATCGCCGAGGAGTCGACGTCATGATACTTGCCGTCGACCAGCGTGAACTTGAAGTCGACGGTGGGGAAGCCGGCGAGCACGCCGGTCTCGGCCTGGACGCGGATGCCCTTCTCCACCGCCGGGATATACTCCTTCGGCACCGCCCCGCCGACAATCGCGTTCTCGAACACGATGCCGCTGTTCCGCTCGAGCGGCTCGAACACGATCGTCACCTCGGCGTACTGGCCCGAGCCGCCAGTCTGCTTCTTGTGGGTGTAGGTCTCGGTGTGGGTCTTAGTGATGGTCTCACGATAGGCCACCTGCGGGGCGCCGATGTTCGCCTCCACGCCGAACTCGCGCTTCAGCCGGTCGATGATGATCTCGAGATGCAGCTCGCCCATGCCGGAGAGGATGGTCTGGCCGGTCTCCTGGTCGGTCTTGAGCCGCAGCGACGGGTCCTCGGCCGCGAGCTTCTGCAGCCCGAGCGTCATCTTCTCGATGCTGTCCTTCGTCTTGGGCTCGACCGAGATGTCGATCACCGGCACGGGGAAGGCCATGCGCTCAAGCACCACCGGCTCGGACGGGTCGCAGAGCGTGTCGCCGGTCTGCGTGTCCTTGAGCCCGATAAAGGCAGCGATGTCGCCGGCATAGACCTCCTTGATCTCCTCGCGCTTATCGGCGTGCATCTGGAACATTCGCCCGATGCGCTCCTTGTGGCCCTTGGTGGTGTTCAGCACCTGGTCGCCTGAGCGGAGCATGCCGGAATAGACCCGCACGAAGGTAAGCGTGCCGTATTTGTCGTTGAGGATCTTGAAGGCGAGGCCAGTGAACTTGGCGTCGTCGGAGATCTCGATCTCGCGCCCCTCGCCCGCCTGGCCCTCCTCGACCACGGTGCGGATCCCAGGCACCTCGTTCGGGGCCGGGAGATAGTCGATCACCGCGTCAAGAAGCGGCTGCACGCCCTTGTTCTTGAACGCTGTTCCACAGAGGACCGGGCGGAACGCACCGCTGATCGTCCCCTTCTTCAGGCAGCGCTTGAGGGTCTCGACCGAGACGTCGCCTTTCTCGAAATACTCCTCCATCGCCGCGTCATCGACCGAGAGCGCTGTGTCGAGCAGCTTCTGGCGGTATTCCTTGGCCTGCTCGAGGAGGTGATCGGGGATCGGCGCGTCGCGGAAGCTCGCACCGAGCTCCGAGCCATCCCACACCACCGCCTTCATCTCGACGAGGTCGACCACACCGACGAACTGGTCCTCGGCGCCGATCGGCAACTGCAGCTCGAGCGGGGTGATGCCGAGCTTGTCGACGAGCGACTTCACCGCCTTGAAGAAGTCCGCCCCCGTCCGATCCATCTTGTTGATGAAGATGATGCGCGGGACGTTGTAACGGTCAGCCAGCCGCCAGTTCGTCTCGGACTGCGGCTGCACCCCGGCCACACCCTCGATGATGAAGATCGCCCCATCGAGCACGCGCAGCGAGCGGTTCACCTCGATGTTGAAATCGATGTGCCCGGGCGTGTCGATGATGTTGATCTGATGGCCCTTCCACTGGGTGGTGACGGCGGCAGAGGTGATGGTGATCCCCCGCTCCCGCTCCTGCTCCATGTAGTCGGTCGTGGTGTTGCCCTCGTGGACCTCGCCAATCTTGTGAGACCGGCCTGTGTAGTAGAGGATCCGTTCGGTCGTCGTCGTCTTGCCCGCGTCGATATGCGCGGTGATGCCGATATTGCGGATCTTCGAGAGCGGGACTGAACGCGGCACATCTGCCTCCGTAGCTGCCGACCGGCGCACGAGATGGGGCGCCGCTATGGAACAGGCGCGGCAGAAGCGGGTATGCCTCACCCGCCGGCTGCCGCGCCATGCGTTCCGGGACCTTTCCCTATCTGCCGCCATCGGCCCGGGATTGCAAGCCCACCCGCCGCAGCCCGGGCCCCTCACCGGAGGGCTCGCCGCCCGCCCCGTGACGGATCGGTGAAGCCCGCGTGCCCTCGGGTCACGGCGGCAGGAGGCGGCAACGCGACCCGAGCCCGACTCCGACAGGCCTGTTCGGCAACGCCGATGCCACTCGAAGAGGGCCCGGAAGACGCGGCAAAGCGTGGCAAGATGGGGCGACGCGCCTGCCGACCCTGCGCCATGGGATCCGCGAGGCGGCCGCTCACGGAACAATACGGTTCCGGACCACCGCAACACGCGACGGTTGACTTCACTCGATGCTTGCGCGTAGCGTTCCGCTGGCGTTCGCTCCGGGGGAGTGAAGGATGTCGAGTCAGCACTACCTCCTGGTTGCGCGTGATCTGCCCGCCCGTGCCCGCCTTGCGGCGCGGGTGAAGGCGGCCGGCGGGCTGGTTCTGCTTGTGCTTCCGAAGCCTGCGCTCGTCGTCGAGCTGAGCGATGACGCCAAGGACGAGATCGCCGCCCATCCGGACGTCACGCATTGCGGCGGCGTCCAGATCACGCCACGGCCGATCCGGCGGATCCGGGTGAGCGTCGACGGCACGCAGATGAACGCCTGACAACGACAGAGCCGACGACGGAGAGGAAGGAGACGGACGATGGCCAACCTTGCACGCGGCGTGGGGCAGGCCCTGCTCGACGTTCCGTTCCCCGAGATGATCGCGAAGCTCGGCCTCGGCATCGCCGAGGCGCAGATGGCGCTCGACCTCAACTCGATGCGCACCGCCCAGGCGCTTGCCAACACCACCATTCCGCCCGGGACGGTCGTCGTCGCCATCAAGGAGACGGTCAACGCCGACGGCAACGTCACCAACACCGAGGTGCTCTACAACGATCAGGAGATGCCGCTCCTCGTCTACGGCATCAACCCGACCTTCTATGCCTTCAGCGAGACCGTGATCGAGGTGAAGATGGCCATCACCATGGCCGTCGAGCGTGGCGCCTCGGTGAGTTTCGGGCAGAAGTTCTCGTACGAGAACACGACCAAGTTCAAGGGCAGCTTCGAATCGGGTGGGCTGCTCAAGCTGCTCGCGGGCTCGGCGAAGGCGTCGGTCGAGAACACCACCACCGTCGCCTACGCGGCGACGATGAACGCGACCTACACCTCGAAGTTCAACTACAAGGTGGAGGGCTCGAGCCTCTTGCGCACCACGCTGACGCCGGTGCCGCCGCCGCAGCGCATGGTGCCGAAGATCACCGTCCAGGAGCCGGCACCGGGCGGCGGCCCCTGATCCGGCCCGCACGCGGCTGAGGCACGGCGATGCCGCAGGAGGTCGACGAGGTTCTCGTCCGCCCGCTCGGCGAGGTGCTCGCGCGGCTCGGCGAGGGCGTGGCGCAGGCGCAGCAGGCGATGGACCTCAATTCCATTGCCACCCAGACGCTGATCGACAACGACCCGGTGCTGAGCGAATACGGGCTGCAGGCGACGTGGTATCACATGCCCGAGGTCACGCTCGAGCTAAAGATGTCGCTTGCGCTGAAGCGCGAGACCGTCACCGACCAGTCCGGCCGGCCGCGGATCAGCAAGCTGTCCGTGCTCGCCGCGCCCTACAATGCCAAGGTGCAGAACACGCTCGCGCTCGATGTGCAGGGAACGAGCACGGTGAAGGTGAGGATCGTCTCGATCCCGCCCCCGCCGCGCCCCGAGGGCTGAGGCGTCGGGCGGCTCAGGAGAGGATGCCGGCGCATGCCGGAGGACCAGAAGCTCGAGGAGCGCCTTGCACGGATCGAGCAGGCGCTTGAGGCCTTCGCCAAGCGGCTTGACGTGATCGAGCGCAGGCTCGGCGCCGCGGGCGATGCGCGCTCCGGCGAGACCGCACTGGAGGCCGCCCTGAAGCGACGCCTCGCCGAGCTCGAGGCGGAGCGGCTGACGCTGTCGCGGCGCGTCTCGGCGCTCGAGGCGGGGCGGCTGCAGGCCCGCCCGGAGCAGGTGAGCGAGGGGTTCCGCAAGGCCATCGTCGCGCTCCAGGCGGGGCTCGAGCCGCGCCCCGGTGACAAGGTCGCCTATGCTGTGAGCGAGATGCAGGTGGGGCTCAAGTCGCTTGTCGCGCTCGACGAGTCGGGCGGGCTGCGGCTCGTTCTGCCGTCACCGGAGGAGCGGTTCGACCCCGCCCAGCTCACCGAGATCCGGTTCACCCTGCGCGGCGCAAGCGAGCAGGCCGCCGCCCTCCCCGGGCTCGTTCCGGTTCCGAGCCTGCTCGGCCTCCCCCTCGCGGCGGCCGAAGCCGCGCTCGCGCGCGCGGGCCTCAAGCCGGGGCGTCGGAGCGAGCAGGAAAGCCGATACCCGCCCGGGACGGTGATCGGCCAGTCGCCTGATCCCCAAGACGAGGTCGCGCCCGATGTCGCGGTCGATCTCGTGGTCGCGATCCCCGTCCGCCCGACCGTTCCCGACCTGCGCGGCAAAACGCTCGATGAGGCGACGGCTCTGATCGAGGCAGCCGGGCTCACCCAGGGGCCGGTGAGCCGGCGCGAGACGCGCGAGGCCGAAGAGGGGCGCGTGCTCGCGCAGGATCCGCCGTCCGGCGTGCGCGTCGAGCCGGGGGCGCGCGTATCGCTCGTCGTCGCGGTCGCGCCGCCGCCCTCGGTCGCGGTACCCGACCTCGTGGGGCAGACCCGCGAGGAGGCGGAGCGCCTCTTGAAGGCGGCCGGGCTCGAGGTCGGCGAGGTCTCGCTGAAGCGGGCCGGCAGGCCAGGCCTCGTGCTCGCCCAGGTTCCGCGGCCGGGGACGGAGGTTCCGCCAGGCTCGGCCGTGTCGCTCGTTGTCTCCGCCGCGCTTCCGGTCGAGGAGCTGATCGAGCGTGCGGTGAAGCACGCGGCCGGGACGCGCTCAGGCATCAGTGGCAAGCTCCTGCGCGAGCGGCTGCGCGCCCTCAATCTCGCCGACCATGCCGCCTTCGCCGCGCTCGCCGAAGCGCCGCTCGAGACGCTGCAGAAGGCGATCGGAGCGCCGACCCCGCGCGGCCTCGCCGATGCCCAGGCCGCCCTGCGCAAGGCGCTCGAGGACGAGGGCTGAGCCGGCTCAGGAGCCCCGATAGGTCGCGTAGCTCCAGGGGCTTGCGAGCAGCGGCACGTGGTAGTGCCCCTGCCCCGCCGCGAGCGTGACGCGCACGGGAACGACGTCGAGGAAGGGCGGGTCCGCGCCCAAGCCCAGCCGGCGGAAGTAGTCGCCGACGAAGAAACGCAGCTCGTAAGTGCCCGGAACGAACGTCTCTTCCCGGAGAAGCGGCTCGGGCGCGCGCCCGTCGGCGTTGAGCACCGTGGCCGCCACCCGAGCGGGCTCCCCCCCACTTGGGATGACCCAGAGCTCGACCGACATCCCGGCGGCGGGCACGCCGCGGGCGGTGTCGAGCACGTGCGTGGTCAGGCCCGGTCGCTTCTCCGCCATGGCGGCAGACTCCGACGCCCACGCGCCACGCGCAAGTCGCGCGTTGACGGATCGTCCCGCCCTTGCCCAGATCGCGCCGCTTAGGCAGGGGAGAGAAGGATGGCGGGTGGCGTGGCGGCGGCGGTCGCGGCGGTCAGCGAGGCGCGGCTGTGGCAGCGGCTGATGGAGATGGCCGAGATCGGCGGCTTCATCGGCGATGGCGGGCACCATGGCGTCAATCGCCCCTGCCTGACCCCGCTCGATCGCGAGGCGCGCCGGCTCCTGATCTCTTGGGCGCGGCGCGCGGGTGCCGCCGTGTCGGTCGATCCGGCGGCGAACCTGTTCCTCCGCCTCGAGGGGGAGGACCCGTCTCTCGCCCCTGTCCTGACCGGAAGCCACATGGACACCCAGCCGCAGGGCGGGCGGTTCGACGGCATCTACGGCGTCCTCGCCGGGCTCGAGGCGATCGAGGCGATCGCCGCGGCAGGGGTGCGGCCGAGGCGCGCGATCGAGGTCGTGGCCTGGACCAACGAGGAAGGGGGCCGCTTCGCACCGGGCTGCACTGGCTCGATGAGCTTCACGGGCTTCAAGCCGATGAGCGCGTTCGACGATCTCGTCGACCGCGACGGCATCCGCTACGCTGATGCGCTGGCGGAACAGCTCGCTGCCGAAGCGGACCTGCCCCGGAGGCCGCTCGGCTACACCCCGCACGCCTATCTCGAGGCGCATATCGAGCAGGGCCCACGGCTCGAGGCGGAGGGGAAGGAGATCGGCGTCGTCACGGGAATCCAGGGCTCGCGCTGGTTCACCGTCTCCGTCGAGGGGCGGACGGACCATGCCGGCACCACGCCTTTGCGCCTCAGACGCGATTCGGTGCAGGACATGCTCCGTGCGATCGGCGCGCTGAACACGCTGATGCACGACCCGGCGGATGTGCTCCGCTTCACCGTCGGCTCGATCCGGGTGGAGCCGGGCACCTCGAACAGCGTGGCGCGCAAGGCGGAGTTCACGATCGACTTCCGCCACCCGGACAAGGAGGTGCTGCTTGCCCGAGGCGATGCGATCGCAGGCGTGGTGCAGGCGTCGATGACCAGCTGCACGGCGACGGTCGAGGAACGCTTCCGCGCCCTGCCGGTCGAGTTCGGGGAGCGCGTTCCGGGAGTGGTCGCGGCGGCTGCCGAGGCGCAGGGGCTGACTTCGCTCAGGCTTCCCTCGGGCGCATTCCACGACGCGCAGTTCCTCGTGCCGCTGTGTCCTACGGGGATGCTCTTTATCCCCTGCCGCGGCGGCGTCTCGCACCACCCGTCCGAGTACGCCGGGCCCGACGCCTGCGCGAAGGGCGCCCGCGTGCTCGCCGAGGCGCTGCTTGCGCTCGCAAACGGCTGAGAGGCGCGATGCGCATCCTCTCGATCCAGTCCTGGGTGGCACACGGCCATGCCGGCAACGCCGCCGCCCTGTTCCCGCTGCAGCGTCTCGGGATCGAGGTGATCGCGATCCACACCGTGCTGTTCTCGAACCACACCGGCTACGGCGACTGGGGCGGCCGTGTGTTCGACGCGGGGCTGGTGGCCGAGGTAATGGAAGGCGTGGCGCGCCGCGGCGTGCTCGCCGGCACGGCAGCGCTTCTGACCGGCTATCTCGGCGATGCGGCGATCGGCGAGGCGGTGCTCGGCGCGCACGCGCGGCTCAAGGCGGCGAACCCGGCGGCTCTGTGGGCCTGCGACCCGGTGATCGGCGATGTCGGGCGCGGCGTGTTCGTCCGCCCCGGGATCGCCGAGTTCTTCCGCGATGCCTGCGTTCCGGCGGCCGATATCCTCACGCCGAACCATTTCGAGCTCGATCTCCTGAGCGGGCACGAGAGCCGCACGCTTGCGGACGCGAAGGAGGCCGCCGCGGCGCTGATGGCGCGCGGGCCGAAGCGGCTGCTCGTCACGAGCCTCGTGGTCGAGGACACGCCGGCGGACGCCGTCGACGTCGCCGCCTTCCGCCCAGGCGAGGCTTGGCGCCTCCGCACGCCGAAACTGTCGATCACGGGCCGCGGCACGGGCGACGTGCTCACCGCCCTCTTCCTCGCCCACACCCTCGCGGGACGGCCGCTCGCCGAGTGTCTCGCCCGCTCCGTCTCCTCGCTCCATGGCATCCTGCGCGAGACGATCGCGTCCGGCCGCGAGGAGATGGCGCTCGTCGCCGCGCAGGACGAACTCGTCTGCCCGAGCCGCCTGTTCATCCCGGAGCCGATATGACGAACGCCAACCCCTACGATCCGCGCCTCGGCCGCTACCCGCGCGACATGATCGGCTATGCGGCTTCCCCACCCGACCCGGCTTGGCCGGGCGGGGCGAAGCTCGCGCTGCAGATCGTGCTGAACTACGAGGAGGGAGGCGAGAACTCGATTCTCCACGGCGACGCGGCGTCGGAGTCGTACCTAACCGAGGTCGTCGGCACCGCGCCCTGGCTTGGGATGCGCAACATCTCGGTCGAGAGCCAGTACGAATACGGCTCCCGCGCGGGCTTCTGGCGCCTGCATCGTCTGTTCACGCAACGGAACATTCCGATCACCGTCTATGCCGTGACAATGGCGCTCGCCCGCAACCCGGAGGCCGCGCGGGCGATGGTCGCCGCCGGCTGGGAGGTCGCCTGCCACGCGCTGAGGTGGATCGACCACCGCGACATGCCGGAGGCGGAGGAGCGGCGGCAGATCGCGGAGGCGATCAGGCTGCACGAGGTCGTCACCGGCTCGCGCCCGCTCGGCTGGTACACCGGCCGGCTCAGCGCCAACACCAAGCGGCTCGTGTCGGAGGCGGGCGGGTTCCTCTACCTCGCCGACAGCTATGCCGACGACCTGCCCTATTGGGAGGAGATCGCGCCGGGGCGGTGGGAGCTCATCGTCCCCTACACGCTCGACAACAACGACATGCGCTTCGGCAACCCGCAAGGGTTCAGCACCGGCGAGGAGTTCTCGCGCTATCTGATCGACGCCTTCGACGTGCTCTATGCCGAAGGCGTGGCCGGCGCTCCGAAGATGATGAGCGTGGGCCTGCACTGCCGGCTTGTCGGCCGCCCCGGGCGCTTCGCGGGCCTCGCGCGCTTCCTCGACCACGTCCAGGCGAGAGAGGGCGTGTGGTTCTGCCGACGCGTCGACATCGCCCGGCACTGGCGCGCGCGGTTCCCGGCCCCGGGCTGAGCCTCGGCTAGACGAGCTTCGGCAGGATCTTCAGCGCCTGGCCGAGCGCGTCGGCGATCCTCGCCGCCTTGTCGATGATCGTGGTGATGCGCCCGATCCGATCGGCGATCGCCTTGATGTCGGCGCGCGCACCGAGGATCGCGGTGGTCTGCGGCCTGTAGGCCAACGCCTTGACGATGATGCCGGCCTGCAGCAGCGCGACGATCTCGTTCGAGACAGCCATCAACGCGCGCTGGATCTGCCGCATGTCCTCGACCTCGACGGCGGTGTCGAACGCCTCCTCGAGCGCCTCCCGCGCCGCCGTCAGCGTCTTCAGCGCCGTCTCCGCATCCGCCGGCTGCTGCGGCGCGCGCTCCGGCCTTGCTCTCTTCGCCATCGTCCTTCCTCCGGGTCAGCGCAGGAGCGGGCGGATCTCTCTCCAGGCCGCCTGCAGCCGGCGCGCCGCGTTCTCGAAGCCGGCCACCGCGCCTCGGGCGGTGTCAGGACTGCGCAACGCCGCATGCGCCCGAACCATCTCGCCGATCGCCGCCTCGAGCGCGGCGAAGGCCGCGTCGGAGGGCTCGAGACGCTCGGCCTCCATCACCCGCATGTAGAAGGCGTAGCTGTCGGCCGGCGTGCCGCTGCGCCCCATCTCGGCGAGCAAGGTTCTGCGCGTGGCGGCGAGCAGGCGGCGGCGCTCGTCGAGCACGCCGCGCAGGCCCTGGCCCGGCTCGGCGCCGCGCGCGGGGCGTCCGACCACAGCCGTCATCAGCTCGGCGATCGCCTCTATGTTCGGCTGCGCCCGGTCGATCACGGCGGGCAGGGACAGGCGGACGATCTCCTCGGCGACGAGCCCGCCGAGTTCGTTGAGCGCCGCCGCACCGCGCTGCACCACCTCGGGCGACACACGGGAAGCCCGCACGCCCGACCGCCTCGGCCACCTCCGAGCCGACACGCGCGGCTGACGCGCCGAGCCGCGCCGCCTGCCCGCCCCCCGTGAGCGCGGTGAGCTCCGCGGCATACCGCTCGAGCGCCTCGAGGGCCGGGGCGAGCGCCGTCGCCGCCGCCGCCGTGAAGACCGGCGGCTGTTCCGCCGTCGGGCGCCCGGTCTGCACGTAGCGCAGCGCCGCGTCCTCGCGCATGGCGCGGCGCTCGACCTCCTCGACCACGGCGAAGCCGGTTCGCGTCTCGGCCGACACGGTCTGAAGCGTGTCGGAGAAGCGGCGCACCGCGTCGGTGGACGGCGTCGTACCGCAGGCGGCGAGCGCGAAGAGGAGCGCGGCGAGACCCCGCGACACCGCGCAGGGACGGCAAGCGGGCATCGGCATTGGCAGCACTCCCGTTGCGGCGCCGGACGACATCAAGCGCCAGCCGTCGCGGCCTATCAACGTTACATCCGCGTCAGGATCGCGCCGACGGCAGCTTGCCGCTGCCGCCGCGCCGCGGTCGGCGCCGTCACGCCGCGTCGGCCGCAGGCCCGGAGACCATGATGATCCCGGCGGCGCGGAGGCTCCCGAGCGTCGCCGGATCGGCGACCTCCGCGGCGATCAGGCGCGACCGCAGCGGCTCGGGAACGCGATCGTCGCAGAGCGCCTCGGCAAGCGCGTCGGGCTCGCTCGTCACGATCCAGGTCGCCGGCGCGGCGAGCGCGGCGAGCCCGGCGAGGAGCCCCGCGCGAACCCCGGAGAGGCAGACGGGCATCTCCGCCGCCGCCGCGACCCGCGCCGCCGCGGCGAAAAGCGAGGGCGAGGCGACCGCCTGCGGCAGCGGGATGTCGAGCAGGATCCTCCCCCTGAGCCTCGCCGGAAGCGCGGCGTCGAGGCGGGCGAAGTCGGGCGAGAGCACGGTCGCGGCATCCATCGGCAGAGCGACCGCGCCGTCGCCGACAAGCTCGGGCCTCGAGCGGAGCTGGGCGATCAGGCGCCGGCTCGCAAGCCGCACCAGGCGCTCGCGTAAGGCGGGTTGCGGCAGAAGCGTCCTGCCAGGAACGAGCGTTCCGAACAGCGCCTCGAGGTCGAGCCAGAGGCGCCGGAACGCCAGCGCCTTGCGCTCTGCCGGGTCGAACCGCCAGACGGCGCGCGCGGTCAGACGCTCGACGAGCTCCACCTGGCCGATCACGCGCTCGACCGAGGCGAGATCGGCAAGCGTCGCCGGCTCCGCGGGTGGTCCACTCGCGACGACGGGGGCAGCGTGTCCGTGCTCGGCGGCGATGGCGGCGAGCGCGAGCTGAAGCGGCGCGAGATCGGCCGGGACATCGAACACCGCGGCGACGCCGGGGGTCAGAGCCGTCGCCGCCTCGACCGCGGCGACCTCCGCCTCGCCGCCGCGGCGCCAGATCGCGAGATGGTCGCCATCCGGAAGCTCGTTCCAGACGACCCCTGGAAGCGCGATCACCTTCTCGACCGCGGCGCGAAGCCGCGCCACCTCTGCCGCGCAGTCGGGCCAGCCAGGAAGCCGCGACGGCCGCAGAAGCAGGACACGCCGGCGGGCGCCGTTCTCCGCCACTGCGGCGAAGAGGCGGGCCGCCTCGTCCGGAAGCATCCGGTGCCGGACCACCGGGCCGAAGCTCGGCTCGATCAGCATCCCCGCCTCTGCCCGGCGAGCAGGGCCGAGACGACCGGCCCCTCGAACAGGCCGATCCCGAGGCCGAGGCCGAAGGCGATGTCGGCCTCCGTGCGGCAGGAGCGGAGCAGGAGCCGCTGCGGCCCAAGGGCGCGCACCGCCTCGCCCCCGGCCTCCCGCGCCGCCGCGGCGGGCACGGCAAGCAGGTCGCGCGGCTCGGCGAGGAGAGCGAGCAGCTCAAGGCACGCGGCGGCGTCGCAGCCGAGCAGAAGGCGCTGACCATCGGCGGCGAGACGAACCCGCGCCGAGGCCATGGCGGAGGGTGAGGCGATGGCGTCGGCGAGCGCGATCGCGGGCACGATCCGCGCCAGCCGCTCCCGCCCGATCGCCTGCTCGAGCCGGTCATAGGCGCCGCTGAGAGCCGCCTCCGGGGTGAGCGGAAGCAGAAGCCTTCCCTCCACCGGCGTGGTGCCGACGAGGCCCGGTGCGGCCTCGAGCAGGAGCGGCTCGAGCGCCTTCAGGGCGAAGGCAGGCAGGGGCGAAGCGACGGGGAGCGACCGTGCCGCCGCCTCGGCGTCGATCTCGAGCCGATGCGCGACACGCCTTGCCCTCGCGCCACGGCGAAGCGCGACGATCGGGCTGCGCCTGACCCATGACGCCGGTGTCAGGCCGGACAGCCTGCGCCAGAGAGCGTGCAGAACCGCGTTGTCCGGATCGGGGGGCAGTTTGGCCGCCAGGGTCGATCCTGTCCGGTGGCCGAGCGCGGCGGCGAGCGCCCCAGCGCCCTCGGGAAGGCGCACGCGCCGCACCGCGTGCGGCGCCTCGGGCAGGAGTTCGACAAGACGCGCGGCGAGACGGGCGGCGGCGGGAGGCTCGACCTCGCCACGGTCCCACACGATCAGCCCCTCTGCCGTCTCGGTTACCCGCGCCTCGGGCATCGTGCGACGGACGAGGCGGAGGAGCGCCTCGCGCACCGGGGCGAGACGCGCAGCCTGCGGGAGGGAGACGGCGACCGCCAAGACCCCCTCCCCGCGTTCGATTGCCTGCCGCACCCCGTGATCCATGCCGGCGGACGTGCCTGCGCCACGCGCGAGTCTTGCCCGGGCAAGGCAAAGTCGCGGTTAACGTCTGCCCCCTGCGGCCGCGTTGACGGCGGCAGGGACGCGACGACCGGCGATCTCCCTCTCCGCTCTCCAGCCTCGAGGTCACCGCCGCGCCGTCGCCGCCCGAGACACGGGCGGGGAGGTGAAGGGGCACTGGCCCAGGCGCGATCCCTGACGCCGTCCCGGACGGGACGCGACCTGCCCGAAGCTGCAGCCGTCAGCCCCTGGCCGCGGCGGGGGCGTGGAGGCCGCCTACGGAGCGGGGCAGGTGCGGATTCCGAGGAGCGTGTAGGCCGGGCACCAGCCGATCGCTGCCGTCGCCAGCGGCACGACGCCGATCCAGCCCCAGACGCCGACCGTTCCGGTCGCCGCGAGCGCGACGAGAAGCCCGCCCACGGCGACGCGCAGGCCACGGTCGAGCGTGCCCATGTTCTTCGTCATCGGTCCCTCCATCCTCAGGCCGCGATGGCGCGGCCACGGGCGGCATTCTCGGCCAAGCCGCCCTGCGGTTCCGTGATCTGGATCACGAAGCGTCGGCTCCCTCCTCGGCCGAGGCCCCGGCCGCGGCCGCGGCGAGGCCGGCGCGGTCGGTCACCGCGATCCGGCCACGGGCGAGGCGGACGAAGCCTGAACGCTTGAACGCCTTGAGCCGGCGGCTGACCACCTCGCGTGCGGTGGCGAGGTCCTCGGCGAGCCGCTCATGCGTCGCGGAGACGACCCCGTCGGTGCCGGCGAGGGCGAGCAGCCGGCGCGCGAGCCGGGCGCCGAGCTCGTCGAAGGCGAGCTCCTCGACGAGCGCCATCAGCGATGCGATCCGGCGCGCAGAGGCGGCGAAGGCGAAGCGTCGGAACCGCGGCTCCTCGGCGAGCAGGCGGAGGAAAGCCTCGCCCGGCACCGCCAGCGCCTCGACCGCCGTCTCGGCCACCGCCTCGGCATCGTAGGCGACCCCCTCGATCAGGCCGGTGGTCGTGAGGATGCAGGTCTCGCCGGGGCCGACGCGATAGAGCAGGAGCGTCCGCCCGGCCCGGTCGGTACGGGTGACGCGCACGCTGCCCGAGAGGACGAGAAGCCAGCGATCGCAGGCCTCGCCGGGGCGGAACAGGACCGTGCCTACAGGGATGGCGACGCGGCGGCCCGCGGCCGCGAGGCGCTCGCCGAGCGGCGGATCGAGCATCGGGAGGTAGGTCTCGCCCTGCACGCGGCGGACCCTGCCGCCCGGGCGGCGGGATCGCCAGAGGGGGCGGGCGATCAGACGGTGAGATCGAGGCGTCCGGCGGCGGTCGCCGCCGCGGGCGCGGCGGTGCCGGTGAGGGCGAAGTCACGCGCGGCGAAGCGCTCGTCGAGGCCGCGCAGCTGCTCGACGACCTCGGCCAGCACGGCGGCGAAGCGGCGCGGGTCCTGCAGGTCCGGGGCGAGCGGCCCCGGCGCCAGGAGGCGGGCGAGCGGCAGAGAGGGATCGCGCCGCGCGGCGGCGTAGAGGGCGGCGAGTGGTCCTCCCGTGTCCCGCGCCGAGCCGATCTCGATCACCTCGCGCAGGCGGGTGCGCAGCGTCTCCGACGCGGCAGGGGCGACCTCGGCAAGCCGGGCGGCGATGTCGGCGGCGACGGCAGCGAGCGCGCGGGATTCGCGCATGCCCACGACGGCGATCGGGGAAGCGTGCGGGCGGTCATTGGCGGGGGATGGCGGCGGGGGCAGAGGGGCGGCGCGGGCGACGGCAAGGGCGGCAACGGGAAGGCTCTCTGCCTGGGATGCCCGAGCGGCAGCGGGAGGCTTCGCCAGGGCCTGCGTGACGGCCCGCGCGAGCGGCGCGAACGATGCCTCGGTCGGTCCAACGGACATGGTTGCCCGCCTCCTCACGCGTTCGTTCGTGATCGTATGATGGATAGCCCATCGATGCCAGCGGTTGCTGTGATGCCGGTCACTTGACCCGCGGCGGAACGCTTGCGGTCGGCGCGGAAAGAACAAATAGTGAACAAACGGCAGGCTGGAGCGACAGGGCAAGAGGCGGGCCAGGGGAGAGGGAAAGGCGGGATGACGCAGCCTCCGGACGATCGTGCCGCCCTGCTTGCGGCCCTGCGCGAGGTGCTCGCGCGGCATCAGGCGGCGCCGCGTGCGGCGCGTGTCGGCCTGGCGCAGGGAATCGACGAGGTGCTTCCAGGTGGCGGCCTAGCGCGCGGCGCGGTGCATGAAGTTATTCTTTCAGAACCAGGTTCTTGCACGGCTTTCTGCGGGTATCTGCTCGGCCGTGCCGGAGGCCTCGCGGCCTGGATCGCGCCGCCGCAGGCGGATGACCTTCCCTGGCCGCCTGGGCTTGCCGCGCTCGGCCTTGCCCCGGCCGATCTCCTCCTGATCGACGCATCGGGAGACGATGCCCTCTGGGCGGCAGAGCAGGCGCTGCGCTCGCCCGCTCTCGCCGCCGTCGCCGCGGTGCTGCCGCGTCTTGACCTCACCGTCGCCCGCAGGCTCCAGCTCGCGGCCGAGGCGGGCGGCACGCTTGGCCTCGTGCTTCGCCCCGACGAGGCGCGGTCCTCCGCGGCGGGGCGGGCGCCCACAGCGGCGCGCACGCGCTGGCGCGTCTCCTCCCTGGCGGGAGCGGGCGGGGCGCCGCACCGGCTCGGCGCATCGCGCTGGCGGCTCGATCTCCTCCTCGCGCGCGGCGGGCGCCCAGGGAGCTGGGATGTCACCTGGGACAACGATCGCAGGACATTGATCGTGGAAGAGAAGACTGGTGCAGCGCGCCATGGCTGAGGGCCGCCGCCATCTCGCCCTGTGGTTCCCCCGCCTTGCCACCGACAGGCTGATCCGGCGCGACCCGGCGCTCGCTCGCGCCTCCCTGATCCTCTGGGCGCAGGAGGGACCCCGGCGCCTCGTCACCGCTGCCGCAGCGGGCGTTCCGGTCGTGCCCGGAACGCCGCTTGCCGATGCGCTCGCCGCCACGCCTGGGCTTCTCTGCCTGCCGGCCGACCCGGCGGCCGATTCGGCCCTGCTTGCCTCCCTTGCCGCCTGGTGCCTCTGCGTTACCCCCCTCGCCGCTCCGTCCCCGCCGGACGGGATCGCGCTCGACATCACCGGCTGCGCCCATCTCAAGGGAGGCGAGGCGGGGCTGCTCACCTGGCTCACGGCGCGGCTGCGCACGGCCGGTTTCGCGGTGCGCGGCGCGATCGCCACAACCGCGCTCGGCGCCGCTGCGCTTGCCCGGGGCGGAGAGGACGGGACGATCGTCACCACCGCCGCGGAACAGGCCGCAGTCCTGCAGACGCTGCCGGTCGCCGCCCTCAGGCCCGGCGCGGAGACTCTGGCGGCAGCGGCGCGTCTCGGCCTGCGCACGGTGGGTGACCTTGCCCGCCAGCCGCGCGGCCCCCTCGCCCGACGCCTCGGCCCCGCCCTGCTCGGGCTGCTCGACCAGGCACTCGGCCGCGCCGATGCCCCGATCACGCCGCTCCGCCCCACCCCGCCCGCACGCGCGGTGCTCGACTGCCCCGAACCCATCCTGACGGCGGAGGCGATCGGCGCGGGGCTCTCGGCGCTGATGGCCGAGCTCTGCGGCGATCTCGCCAAGGCAGGGCTCGGGGCGCGGCGTCTCACCCTCTCCTGCCACCGCACGGATGCGACGGTGCAGCGGATCGGCGTCGGCACCAGCACGCCAAGCCGCGATCCTGCGCATCTCGCCCGCCTGCTCGCGGCGCGGATCGAGCGGATCGACCCCGGCTTCGGAATCGAGCAGCTCGTGCTCGCCGCCGAGGTGGTCGAGCCGCTCGGCGCAAGGCAAGGCGGGTTCGCGGGCAGCGCGGCGGAGGCAGCGTCGCGCCGGGAGGAGCTCGGCCGGCTGCTCGATCGGCTGCGCGAGCGGCTCGGTCCGCGCGCTGTGCGTCGTCTCGACCCCTTCCCGAGCCACTGGCCGGAGCAGGCCGTGTGCGTGGCGGACCCCGCCTCGACGCCACGCCCGGCGCCGCAAGGCTGGGCCGCGAAGCCGCGCCCGGTCAGGCTCGCCCGCCGGCCGCGCCCCGTCGCTGCCGTGTCGCTCCTTCCCGAAGGCCCGCCCATTCGGCTCGGCGCCCGGCGCGTCGTCGCCGCGGAGGGGCCGGAGCGCCTCCTGCCCGCCTGGTGGAAGCCGGGGAAGCAGCCGGGCGCGCGCGACTACTGGCGCGTCGAGACGGAGGACGGCCGGCGCCTCTGGGTGTTCGCCGAGCGGGGCGAAGGCGCTCCCGCCTGGTTCCTCCACGGGTGGTTTGCGTGAGCGAGGCCGCTTACGCCGCGCTGCAGGCGCTCTCGAACTTCTCCTTTCTCGAGGGCGCCTCGCACCCGGACGAGCTCGTGCTCGCGGCCAAGGCGCTCGGCCTCGCCGCGCTTGCGATCACCGACGTCAACAGCGTCGCCGGGCTCGTGCGCGGCCACCTCGCGGCGAAGGCGCAAGGGCTGCGGTTCATTCCGGGGGCGACGCTTCGGCTCGCCGATGGCACGGCCTTCCTCTGCTACCCGGCGGACCGCGCCGCCTGGGGCAGGCTCTCGCGCCTGCTCTCGCGCGGCAAGCGTGCCGCGCCGAAGGGCCAGTGCCGGATCGGGCGCGACGACCTGCTCGCCCATGCCGAGGGGCAGGTGCTCGTCGCCCTGCCGCCCGAGACGCCCGATGCCGCCTTCGCCGCGCGTCTTGCCGCCGACCGCGATGCGCTCGCCCGCGTCACCGCCTTGCCGCTTCTGCTCGGCGCCGCCGTCCGCCAGGCGGGCGACGACCAGCGCCGCCTCGATACGCTCGCCGATCTCGCCGCCTCCCTCGGCACCCCGCTCGTCGCGCTCGGCGACGTGCGCTACCACAGCCCCGCACGCCGCCCGCTCGCCGATGTGCTCACCGCCATAAGGCTGCGCTGCACCGTCGAGACGCTCGGGCTCGCGGCGGAGGCGAATGCCGAGCGTCATCTCAAGTCCCCAGCGGCGATGGCCGCCCTGTTCGCGCGCCACCCCGACGCGCTCGCCCGCACCCTTGAGGTCGCCGAGGTCTGCCGCTTCTCGCTCGACGAGCTGCGCTACGAATACCCCGACGAGATCGTCACCCCGGGGATGACGGCGCAGCAGACCCTCGTCGAGCGCACCTGGGCGGGTGCGGCCGAGCGCTGGCCGGGGGGCGTGCCGGCCGAGGTGCGCGCCCGCCTCGAGCACGAGCTCGCGCTCATCGACCAGCTCAACTACGCCCCCTATTTCCTCACCGTGCACGAGATCGTCCGCTTCGCCCGCAGCCGGGGGATCCTCTGCCAGGGCCGCGGCTCGGCCGCCAACTCGGCCGTCTGCTACGTTCTCGGAATCACCGCCGTCGACCCCTCGAAGCACGACCTCCTGTTCGAGCGCTTCGTCTCGGCCGCACGCGACGAACCCCCCGACATCGACGTCGATTTCGAGCACGAGCGTCGCGAGGAGGTGATCCAGTGGATCTACGACCGCTATGGCCGCCACCGTGCCGGGCTCGCCGCCACCGTCATCCACTGGCGCCAGCGCCTCGCGATCCGCGAGGTCGGACGCGCCATGGGGCTGTCTGAGGACATCACCGGGCGGATCGCCGACGCGACCTGGGGGCCGGGACGCGAGTCCTCGCTCGCCGAGCAGGCCGCCGCGCTCGGCCTCGACGTGGCCGACCCGCGCCTTGCCCTGACGCTCGCCCTTGCCGAGGAGCTCACGGGCTTCCCGCGCCACCTCTCGCAGCATGTCGGCGGGTTCGTCATCACGCGCGGCCCGCTGATCGAGCTCTGCCCCGTCGCCAATGCCGCGATGGAGGGGCGCACCACCATCGAGTGGGACAAGGACGACCTCGAACGCCTCGGCATGCTGAAGGTGGATGTGCTCGCTCTCGGCATGCTCAGCTGCGTGCGCAAGGCCTTCGACCTGATCGCCGCGCATCACGGGAAACGATACGACCTCGCGACCGTTCCGCCCGAGGACAAGGCGGTCTATGCCATGCTCTCGCGCGCCGACTCCTTGGGCGTGTTCCAGGTGGAGAGCCGGGCGCAGATGGCGATGCTGCCGCGGCTCAAGCCCGCCACCTTCTACGACCTCGTGATCCAGGTCGCGATCGTCCGACCGGGGCCGATCCAGGGCGACATGGTCCACCCCTATCTGCGCCGGCGGAACGGCGAGGAGCCGGTGAGCTACCCCTCCGCCGCTCTCGAGGCGGTGCTCGGGCGCACGCTCGGCGTGCCGCTGTTCCAGGAGCAGGCGATGAAGATCGCGATCGTCGCCGCCGGCTTCTCTGCCGAGGAGGCCGATCGGCTGCGCCGGGCGATGGCGACGTTCCGCAAGGTTGGCATCATCGGCGAGTTCCGCGACAAGATGATCGCGGGCATGGTCGAGCGCGGCTACGACCGCGACTTCGCCGAGCGCTGCTTCCGCCAGATCGAGGGCTTCGGCACCTATGGCTTCCCCGAGAGCCACGCCGCCTCCTTCGCCCTGCTCGTCTACGTCTCGGCCTGGATCAAGTGCCACTACCCGGCCGCCTTCGCCTGCGCGCTTCTCAACAGCCAGCCGATGGGGTTCTACGCGCCGGCGCAGATCGTGCGCGATGCCCAGAACCACGGCGTCATCGTGCGCGGGGTGGACGTCAACGCGAGCCTCTGGGACTGCACGCTCGAGCCCTGCGGCGACAGTGCGGGCGGGGTGGCGCTTCGCCTCGGCCTGCGCATGGTCAAGGGGCTCGCCGAGCATGACGCGCGAACGCTCGCAGCGGCGCGCGCTGCTGGAAACGGGCGGCCTTTCGAGAGCCTCGAGGAGGTCGCCCGGCGCGCCGGGCTCGGCCGCGCGCCGCTCGAACGTCTCGCCGAGGCGGATGCCTTCGCCTCGCTCGGCCTGTCGCGCCGCGCGGCGCTGTGGCAGGCGCAGGCGATCGGGGAACCGCCGCCGCTGTTTGCCGCCGCCGACGGCGATCTCTTCGCCGAAGCAGCACCTGCGCTCGCGCTCGCCACGCTCGGCGAGGAGGTGGTGGGCGACTATGCCGCGCTCGCGCTGTCGCTCAAGGCGCACCCGCTTACGCTGCTGCGGCGGGATCTCGCGGCGCTCGGCTGCGCGGACACGCGCGCGCTCGCCGCCGCACGGCCGGGGGCGCGGGTGCGTCTTGCCGGGCTCGTTCTCGTCCGACAACGGCCAGGCAGCGCCAAGGGCGTGGTGTTCGTCACCCTCGAGGACGAGCACGGCCAGGCGAATCTCGTCGTCATGCCGCCGGTGCTCGCGCGGTTCCGCGCCGCGATCGTCGGCGCGCGCCTGATGCTCGCCGACGGAATCGTCGAGCGTCAGGACTATGGCGCCGCTCCCATCATCCACCTCCGCGCCAAGCGGGTCGAGGACCGCTCGGACCTGCTCGCGACGCTGCATGCGCGGGGCGCCGAAGGTAGGGTGTGGGACCGCGCGCTCGCCCGCGCCGACGAGGTGAAGGCGCCGCAGCGCGAGGCGCGCAGCCAGCCGCGCGGCCACCCGCGCGACCAGGCGCGGTTCGACCCGAAGCGGTTCCTCCCCGGCAGCCGGGATTTCAGGTAGGACGGCCCGGACGCGCGTTCGGGAACGCGCGTCCGCAAGCCGAACAGCGCGGGTTTCGAGAGCCGCAGCGCAGCGGGCTTGAGGCCCGTGCCCAGGGGAGGCGCAATACTCTTAAGCCGAACGGCGGCGGCCGAGGCGTTGCCGAGTATTCTCTCAGGCGTTCCGCCCCTCGATCGCCGCGATCACCGCCTCCGTCACCGCGTGCGTGGTCGCGGTGCCGCCGAGATCGGGCGTCAAGAGGCCCGCAGCCGTGACGCGGGCGATCGCCTCCGTGATCAGCGCCGCCGCCGCCCCCTCGCCGAGATGGTCGAGCATCATCGCCCCCGACCAGAACGTGCCGATCGGGTTGGCGATCCCCTTGCCCGCGATGTCGAAAGCCGAACCATGGATCGGCTCGAACATCGAGGGCGCACGGCATTCGGGGTTGAGGTTCGCGGTCGGGGCGAGGCCGAGGCCGCCCGCGAGCGCGGCGGCGAGATCGGAAAGGATGTCGGCGTGCAGATTGGTCGCCACCACCGTGTCGATCGACCGGGGCTTGAGGACCATCCGTGCCGCCATCGCATCGACGAGCACGCGTTCGGTGCGCACTTCAGGGAAGTCGCGCGCCACCTCCGCCGCGATCTCGTCCCACAGCACCATGCCGTGCCGTTGGGCGTTGGATTTCGTCACGATGATGAGGTGCTTGCGCGGCCGGCTCGCGGCAAGCCGGAACGCGAAGCGCATGATCCGCTCCACGCCTCTCCGCGTGAAGATCGCCGTCTCGGTCGCCACCTCCTCGGGCAGGCCGCGATGGGCGCGCCCGCCATGGCCCGCATACTCTCCCTCGCTGTTCTCGCGGACGATCACCCAGTCGAGCGCCGCGGCATCGACGCCGGCGAGCGGGCTCGCAACACCGGGAAACAGGCGGACGGGCCGGACATTGGCGTACTGGTCGAACCCTTGGGCGATGGCGAGCCTGAGCCCCCAGAGGGTAAGATCGTCCGGCAACCCCGGGTCGCCCACAGCGCCGAACAGGATCGCATCGTGGGCGCGCAGCGTCGCAAGGCCGTCGTCGGGCATCATCCGGCCTGTGGAACGATAGAAGTCCGACCCCCAAGGGTACTCGGTCACCTCGAGGGCGAAGCCGCCGGCACGCGCTGCGGCCGCCTGCAGCACGGCGAGGCAAGCGGGCACCACCTCCTTGCCGATGCCATCGCCCGGGATGGCGGCGATGCTGTAGCGCCGGGTCATCCTCAGCCCTCCTTCCTCGCGCCGGGAAGCGGAATGCCCGCAAGCCGCTCCCAGAACCGGATCGTGAAGGCATCGTCACGATCCCCTGCCCCACCAGCGGCGACCGCAAGAAAGATCTGGTGCGCCGCCGCCGCAAGCGGAAGCGGGAAGGTGAGCGCGCGCGCCTCGTCGAGCACGATTCCGAGGTCCTTGACGAAGATGTTGATGGCACTTCTCGGCGCATCGTCGCCCGCAAGCAGCCTCGGGCCGCGGTCGAGGAACATCCAGGAGGCTCCGGCGCTCTCGCTGATCACGTCGAACAGGACTTTCGGGTCGGCGCCCGCGCGAACGCCGAGGGCGAAGGCCTCTCCCATCGCCGCGAGATGGATGCCGGCAAGGAGCTGGTTCACCATCTTGACGGTTGAGCCGGCGCCCGGCTCGGGACCGAGGTTGCAGATCCGTTTCGCGATCGCATCGAGCACCGGCTTGGCCGCAGCGAAGGCGGCCTCCGTCCCGGAAGCGATTACCGTCAGCGTGCCCGCCATCGCTCCGTTGGCGCCGCCGGAGACGGGGCTGTCGAGCATCAGCACGCCATACTCCTCGAGCCAACGCGCGATCGCTTTCGCGGCGGCGGGAGAGACGGTCGTGCAGAGCAGCACCACAGCCCCGCGCGGCAGACGCGGCGCGATGCCTCCCTCGCCGAACAGCACGGCCTCGGCTTGCGCCGCGTTCACCACGAACACCACCACCGCCTCGAGCTCGCCCGGGAGCTCCGCCACCGAGGCGACGGCCGCCCCGCCTTCAGTCGCGAAGGCGTCGCGCCCGGCCGCGCGTGGCTCAACCCCGATCACCTCGTGGTCTGCCTTGAGAAGATTGAGCGCGGCGCCCAACCCCATCGCGCCGAGCCCGATCACGCCGACTTTCACCGTCTGAGCCCTCCGTTTGCCGCACGCCCCCCCAAAGAGCAGATCGCAGGTGCCGGGAACAGCCCACAACGCAACGCTTTCCCCTCCCGCGGCGAAGGGGGTAGGGCGGCGGCGAACGCGGTCGCGGAGGACGCGCCTTTTCTCGCCTGGCCCACCAGATCCTGTGGCGGAAACGGGCAAAGAGGTCTATATATGGTATCCAAGCTTGCGTTCCTCAGGCAGCCACGCTAGATCACAGGTCTACTGGTTCCAAGGCTGACAGGTCGGCGCGGCCGGAAGGGAACGATCGCGAGGACAGCCAGCTGCGTCGCGGCAGCGAGCAGGGAGTGAGGGGCGAGAGACGTGTTCGATTCGATCCAGCTCAAGGGGCATGGCCAGGTTCACACCGATCCTTCGCGCGATTCGCTGCTGACTGATTTCGGCAAGGCGACGCTGGAGGACCGCTATCTGCTTCCCGGTGAATCCTACCAGGACTTGTTCGCCCGCGTCGCCTCTGCCTATGGCGACGATCGAGCACACGCTCAGCGCATTTACGACTACATCTCCCGGCTTTGGTTCATGCCGGCGACCCCCATCCTCTCCAATGGCGGCACGACGCGTGGTCTGCCGATCTCGTGCTTTCTCAACGAGGCCGCAGACAGCCTGGAAGGAATCGTTTCGCTGTGGAATGAAAATGTCTGGCTTGCGGCGAAGGGCGGCGGCATCGGCTCCTATTGGGGCAACCTACGCGGCATCGGCGAGAAGGTCGGCAGCAACGGGAAAACCTCAGGCGTCGTCCCGTTCATCCGGGTGATGGACAGCCTGACGCTTGCGATCAGCCAAGGTTCGCTGCGCCGCGGCTCGGCCGCAGTGTACCTGCCGGTCAGCCATCCCGAGATCGAGGAGTTCATCGAGATCCGCCGCCCCACCGGCGGCGACCCGAACCGCAAGGCGCTGAACCTGCACCACGGCATCCTCATCCCCGACACTTTCATGCGCGCGGTCGAGGAGGATCAGGAGTGGGCTCTGGTCAGCCCGAAGGACGGCTCGGTCACGAAGAAGCTGTCCGCACGCAGCCTCTGGATCCGCATCCTGACGGCGCGGATCGAGACCGGAGAGCCCTACATCATCTTTTCCGATCATGTGAACCGCGCCCGCCCCGAGCATCACAAGCTCGCCGGTCTGCAGGTGAAGACCTCGAATCTCTGCTCCGAGATCACACTGCCCACCGGGGTCGACCATCACGGGAAGGAGCGGACGGCGGTGTGCTGCCTCTCCTCGCTCAATCTCGCGACCTGGTTCGAGTGGAAGGACCATCCCACCTTCATCGAGGATGTGATGCGCTTCCTCGACAACGTGCTGCAGTCCTTCATCGACACGGCCCCCGACACGATGGCGCGGGCCAAATACAGCGCGATGCGCGAACGCTCCGTCGGGCTTGGGGTGATGGGCTTCCATTCCTTCCTCCAGGCGCAACAGGTGCCGTTCGAGAGCGTCATCGCGAAGGTCTGGAACGTGCGGATGTTCCGCCACATCAAGCAGCAGGCTGACGCTGCCTCGGCGAAGCTTGCCCGGGAACGCGGCCCGTGCCCGGATGCGGCCGAATACGGGATCATGGAGCGCTTCTCACACAAGCTTGCGATCGCGCCGACAGCCTCTATCAGCATCATCTGCGGCGGCGTGTCGCCAGGCATCGAGCCGATCGCGGCGAATGTCTACAACCACAAGACGCTGTCGGGCTCGTTCATCGTCCGCAATCCTTGCCTGAAGGCGGTTCTGGCGGCGTACGGCAAGGACACGGAGGATGTGTGGACCTCGATCACTGTCAACAACGGCTCCGTGCAGCACCTCGACTTCCTGAACGAGCACGAGAAGGCCGTGTTCAAGACTGCGTTCGAGCTCGACCAGCGCTGGGTGGTGGAACACGCGAGCGACCGCACACCCTTCATCTGCCAAGCACAGTCGTTGAATCTGTTCCTGCCGGCGAACGTGCACAAGCGCGACCTGCATCAGATCCACATGATGGCCTGGAAACGCGGCGTGAAGAGCCTCTACTACTGCCGCAGCCTGTCGATCCAGCGCGCCGATGCAATCAGCGAGAGGGTCGTGGCGCAGCCCTTGATCGTTGCGCCGCCGGCGAACGAGGCAGCGCCGCCGCCGATGGCCGCGATGCCGCGGGCGAAGGTGACCGACTACGAGGAATGCCTTGCCTGCCAGTGAACCGCCACCCAAAGGGCACCTCCATGCGGGGTCATGACGCAGTCTCGACGCCGTCGTGAACGGTGCCTAGCTGCCACTGACCTCCCGTACGGGACGCCCATCTTCGGAGACTTGCAACACAGCGCACGCAGCCGACGCGGACCTCAACCCACCCATTCCTCCCAGCAGAGCGAGAAAAATCCATGCCGGACGCCGTTCAACCCGATACCCCTCCTGCGCGCTTCGACCTGCTGACGGCCAACCCCGTCTACAAGCCCTTCCGCTACCCATGGGCCTATGACGCCTGGCTGACCCAGCAGCGCATTCACTGGTTGCCGGAGGAGGTGCCGCTCGCCGACGATGTGAAGGATTGGCAGAGGAACCTCACACCTGCGGAACGCAACCTGCTTACACAGATCTTCCGCTTCTTTACTCAGGCCGATGTGGAAGTGAACAATTGTTACATGAAGCACTACGCCCAGGTGTTTAAGCCGACGGAAGTGCTCATGATGCTGTCGGCCTTCAGCAATATCGAGACGATCCACATCGCCGCCTATTCGCACCTGCTCGATACTATCGGCATGCCCGAGATCGAATACCAAGCCTTCCTTCGCTACAAGGAGATGAAGGATAAGTACGACTACATGCAGTCGTTTACGGTGGACAGCAAGCCGGAGATCGCCAAGACGCTTGCAGCCTTCGGTGCCTTCACCGAAGGCCTGCAACTCTTCGCCTCGTTCGCGATCCTGATGAACTTCCCTCGCTTCAACAAAATGAAAGGGATGGGGCAGATCGTCTCCTGGAGCGTGCGCGACGAGACCCTGCACTGCCTCTCCGTGATCCGCCTGTTCAGGACCTTTGTGCAGGAGAACCCGGAGATCTGGACCGAACAGCTCAAGCGCGAGATCGGCACGATCTGCACCACCATCGTTCACCATGAGGACGCCTTCATCGACCTCGCCTTCGAACTCGGCGGCGTGCAGGGCCTGACGGCCGAAGAGGTCAAGCGCTACATCCGCTTTATCGCCGACCGACGGCTGCAGCAGCTCGGTCTTGCCCCGATCTACCACATCGGCAAGAACCCGCTCCCGTGGCTGGACGAGATCCTCGGCGCCGTCGAGCACACCAACTTCTTCGAGAACCGCGCCACGGAATACTCGCGGGCGAGCACCCAGGGCACCTGGGAGGAGGCGTTCGCGAGCGCGGTGTTCACCACGCCGCACGCGCCCGCCTCGACACATTGAGGCGTGGGCGCAGCCCACGCACATGCAGCCGCTCCTCGCGTGGCCCGGATCGGTTGTTCGGCGCAGCGTCGGCCGTGCGGAGGCGTGGTCGGATGTCGCGGCACTGGGCGGCGTTTAGCGAGCCGCTGCCGCGTGGTGCTCGCCCCGGCGGCGCGCAAGGGCCTCGTGGTCGTGCCAAGGCCGGAACGGCGTTTCAATGCGCTGATGATCCGGAAGGAGGATAAGGAGAGGCGCGTCGCGCCCGGCCGGCCGCGTCCAGGCGATCGCGGGAGGCTCCAGCGTGGCTGAGCCTGCGTCGAGCGCGTCTCATGCGGCGACGGGCGACCGCCCGGCGGGACCGGGCCCTGACAGATCCGCCGCAGGCGTGCGGTTCCCGGTCCTGCTCGCGTTCACGCTTTCGGCCTGCGCCCTGCCCTCGCAGGAGACGGTGGTGCAGGGGCCCCCGCTCCCGCCGGTTCCGCGTCTGACGGTCACCGACAGCGTCTCGGCGCGAACCGTGCTCGAGATCGAGCGCGTGCCAGGGCTGACCGAGGCGGGGCGACGCAGCTATGCCCGCTTCCTCACCTACCCCGCCCCGCGCGCCTTCGCGCTCGGCTCGGAGGGAGGCCTCGCCTGGGCCGCCAACGCACGCGACAGCACGGAAGCGGAACAACGGGCGCTTGCCCAGTGCCTCCGGGCAAACGGAGGCAGGCCATGCCGGCTCTATGCCCGCGACCAGCACGTGGTGTGGGACGGCCCCGCCCCCGTGGAGCCGAGCCCAATCGCCATCGCCGGAGAAGGCTGGCTGCTCACCCAGGCCCCGGGCTTCCTCCGCCACGGCCGCGATGCCGTCGGGGCGATCCTCTGGACCCACGGCCGCGGCTCCGACATGCGCCGCGACGGTGCGGCCGAGAGGCTGCCGACGCCGCTTCCGTTCGTGCAGCGCTTCAACAATGCCGGCTGGGATGTGTGGGTTCTGGTGCGCGACCCCGCGCACGACGTGAACTACGACCCGGTTCTCTCCTTTGCCGATGCGAGCCTCCGCACCGCGGCGCAGCTCCTGCGCGAGGCCGGCTATGCTCGGGTGGTCGCGGCGGGGCAGTCGGCTGGCGGGTGGGCGGCGCTCGCAGCGCTCGATACGCCTCGGCTTCTCGACGGCGCGATCGCGATCGCCGGCGCCGGCCTCTATCAGCCTCCGCCAGGTCAGGTGGGCCGGCTCGACTTCCCGGCCTTGCTCGAGCGCGTGCGCGACACCGAGGCGGCGGTGGTGGTGGCGATGTTCGCGGGCGATCCTCTCCTGCCCTGGCCGGCGCGAAGCGCCGCGATGCTTCGGATGGCGCTCGGAAACCGCGAGGGCCCTGTTCTCGTGATCGATCGGCCAGCGGGACTCTACGGCCACGGTGCCGGTGCCGAGCCGGCGTTCAACGACCGCTACGGCGACTGCATCCTCCGCACCGTCGCGGCGCGACAGGCCGCACGCTGCTAGCCCCGTTCCGCGATCGTGGCGGCGCGGAGCGCGTTTTCGTCGAGCGTGACCCCGAGGCCGGGGCCCTTGGGCACGTGCACGACCCCGGCCGCACTCGGGAACGGCTCGGCGGTGACGTCGTGCACGAGAACGTGCCGCGGCATGTAGAATTCGCAGCCGAGCGACATGTTCGGGCTCGCCGCGATCAGGTGCGCCGCTGCGGCGAGCGCGATTCCGCCCTCCCATAGCGTGCCGCCATAGGTCGGCAGCCCCGCCGCCGCAGCGACCGCGTCCGCCGCCCGCGCAGCGAGGATACCGCCTGACTTGGCGAGCTTGATCGAGACGCAGTCGGCCCAGCCCAAGCGTGCGCAGGCGAGCATCTCGTTCGCGGAATAGACGCTCTCATCCACCATCACGGGCGTGTCGAGCGCGGCGGCGAGAGCGGCGAGCGTGGCCTCCTGCCCGCGCGGCACGGGCTGCTCGATGAATCCGAGGCCCATTCCGTCGAGCGCGCGGCAGATCCGCATCGCCTCGTGCGGGGCGAGGCCCTGGTTGTAGTCGGCCCGCAGCTCCGCCTCCGGCACGGCAGCACGGAGAAGCTCGAGGCGGCGGATATCCTCGGCCGCCCCCGCGAAGCCGGTTTTGACCTTGAACAGCCGCACACCGTCCGCCGCGAGCGCGCGGGCGCGGTCGAGATCGGCGTCGAAATCGGGATCGGCGATCGAGAACGAGAGCGGAATCGTCTCCCGCACCGCGCCGCCCAAAAGAGCGTGCAGTGGCAGCCCGGCGCGCTTGCCGGCGATGTCCCACAGCGCCATCTCGGCGGCGGCCTTCGCCTCCGGGTGGCCGGCGAGCGCATGGTCCATCGCCGCGGCGAGACCGATGATTTGCGACGGATCCGCCCCCATCAGCGCCGCGCGCAGCGGGCCATCGAGCGCCGCTGCCGTGGTGTCGGCGGTGTTGCCGAAGGGCGCCCAGGGCGCTGCCTCGCCGAGGCCCAGCACCCCGTCTTCCGTCTCGATGCGCAGGATCACCCGGCCGACCGTGCCCGCGATCGTGCCCGACCCGTGCGCGCGGCGCATCGCGATCGGGCTGTCGATGCGGGTGATGCGCAGCCGCGCGATCCTGTCCGTCATCGCCCCCTCGGCGCAAATAGCCGCGGCAGGAGGGACATGACCGCAAGCGCTCCTGCCGCGAGCGCGAGCCTTGCCGCATCGGGAAGCATGTGGCCGAACGCCACAAGGCAGCCGACTGCGATCGAGAGGAGCGCCGCGGGGCGGGAGAGATGGGTGCGCAGATGGCGGGAGAAGCCGGCGCCGATCAGAGTCAGTGCACAGGCGAGCGCAAGCGTCTCCTCGATGATTCCGCCCAACCCGCCACGCAGCATCACGCCAGGGTCATACACGAAGGCATAGCCGACCGCGAAGCCGGCGAGAGCGAAGCGTAGCGCGTGCAGCCCCGTCACGATCGGGTTCGCGCCGGCGATCGCCGCCGCGGCATAGGAGGCGACCGCGACCGGCGGGGTGGCGTCGGCGAGCACGGCGAAATAGAACATGAAGAGGTGGGCCGAGAGCAGGTCGACGCCGAACTCGCGCAGGATCGGGCTGCCGAGCGCTGCGGTGATGATGTAGGCCGGCGTCGTCGGCACGCCCATGCCGAGCACGAGCGCCGTGACCATCAGCAGCACGCAGAGAAGCGCGAGGCTTCCCCCCGCGAGCCCCTTCACGATGCCGCCGAAGGCGACGACGAGGCCAGTCACGGTCAGCGCCGACGTGATCACGCCCGCGCCGGCGACCGCGACGGCGAGCACGGCCATGGTTCCGGCGGCCGAGGTCAGCGCCTCGATCAGTGCGCGCACGCCCATGCGCGTGCGCCGCTTCAATGCCGCACAGGCAATGGAGGTGACGATCGCTCCAAAGGCGGCGAAGTTGCCGGACCAGCGCTCCATCAAGAGCCACACGAGCACCGCGATCGGCAGCACGAGATGACCATCCGCCGCGACCTCGCGCCAGGAGGGGATCTCGTGCGGCGCCATCGCCGCGAGGCCGAGGCGCTTGGCCTCGAAATGCACCGAGACGAAGATCGCGAAATAATAAAGGACCGCACCGATCAACGCGGCGAGGATGATATCGCCGTAAGGGATCTGCGTGATCTCGCTCATCACGAAGGCGGCCGCCCCCATCACCGGCGGCATCAGCGCCCCCCCTGTGCTCGCCGCAGCCTCGATCCCGCCCGCGACAGCCGGAGCATAGCCGAGCCTCCGCATCATCGGGATTGTGATCGCACCCGTGGTGACGACGTTCGACACGGTCGAGCCACTCATCGTGCCGAACAGGCCTGAAGTGATGACGGCGACCTTGGCCGGCCCGCCGGCGTAACGCCCCGCCACGGCGGCGCCGAAATTCGAGAACAGGCGCCCCGTGCCGGAGCCCTGAACGAAGGCGCCGAACAGGATGAACATCGCGATCGTCGAGGCGACGATGCCGGTGAGCGGCCCGTAGATCCCGCCCACGATCGGCACGATGTAGGTCGTCTCGACGATCGCCTGGATGTCGAACGGCCGCGTGTTCAGCACGCCCGGAAGCCAACGCCCGAGATACATGTAGGCGAGCGAGGCAAGCACGATCCCCGCGAGCACCGGCGCGACGGCGCGGCGTATCGCCTCGAGCAGAAGCACGATGGCGAGAGCGCCGAGCCAGAACTGCAGATCCGTAAGCGGATCGATGAACTCCATCCGCGCGTTGATGCCTTGGGCGTTGATCAGGATGTAGAGCGAGGGCAGCACGGACGCGGTCGCGAGCGCCCAGTCGGGGAAGCTTGGCCGTCGTGCGGGGCTGCGGCCCGGCCGCGCGGGATAGAGCAGGAAGGCGAGCGGCATGAGCGCCGCGAGATGGAAGCCGCGCAGCTCGAGCGGATCAGGAACGCCCAGGAAGGCGCGCACCGCCCCGCCGAGGCCGAAGCTGCGCGCGGCGAGCTCGAGGGCGGACGTGCCTCCGAGCCAGAGATGCGCGAAGGAGACAAGAACGGCATAACCGAGCACGACCCGGCGCGCCGCCCCGGCGAGATCACGCATCAGGGTGGGCGCTCACGTCGGGCGGGCGGGGGCGCCGCGCCCGCCGGAACTCACATCGTGCAGCCCGCTTCGGCGAACGCACGTCGCGCGCCAGGGTGCAGGGGCGCGCCCGGATACTTGCACGCGACGGCCGGGTTGAACGCCGCCATCGAGGGATGGATCGCCGGAAGCTTGTCCTTGTTCCGGATGATGGTGCTGACCATCCGGTACACCGCCTCCTCGGGAAGCGTCGTCGACACCACGAGCACCGTGTCCATCGTCGTCACCGGCACCTCCCCCGTCTGCATCGGCGCGGGATAGGTGCCCGCCGGGATCGTTCCCTGGCTGAATCCGTACTCCTTCGAGAGATGGTCCCGGATGTCCTGCGGGAAGGAAACGAGCGTCGCCGGGCGTCGGCCGCGCTGGATCTCGTTCACCATGGCCGCGGGCCGGGCGAGCGCGACATAGAGATAGTCGACCTGTCCGTCGGCATAGGCCGCGGCGAGATCGGTGTAGCTGCCCTGAACCACGCGCCCGCCATTGGCGCGGATCTGGTCGAAGCTCGTGCCGAGATGGCGGAGGATGTAGATCAGCGTCAGCGTGTCGGAGGAGGTTCCCTGCGGCGCGCCGATGCGCAAGCCCGGCATGGTCAGGATCGCCTTCATGTCGGTTGGCCCGCCATCGGTTCGGCGGAGCATATGGTGCTCGGTCGGGGAGTAGCCGACGCCGATATGGGCGATCCGGTCATGCGGCATGCGATAGGGCTCGCCGCCTTTCACCGCCGTGGAGACGAGGAAGTCGAGACCGAAGCCGATCTGGCTCACCCCGTTCTGAACCCGGGTGGGATTGCCCAGGCCCCCGCCAGGCACCACGCGGATCGTCAAGCCTGGATTGTTCTCCTGGATGATGGCGGCCATGCCTGTGGCCATCGTGTACCAGCCGCCCCCGAGCGCGCCCGCGACCATCTCCCAGGTCTGCGCCGCCGCTCCTTGCGCCAACGCCACGGTTCCGACCGCAGCCGCCAGAACGCCCCGCCGGAACACCGCTCCGAGCTCCATCCCCGTCGCTCCCCATCCGTTGTGCTTCACGCGCTCGCGATGATGAAGCGGCCGGGCGCGCTTGTCACGTCCCGCCGCCGCATCGTTTGATCGACCGCAAGGCGGAGCCCACCTGCCCGCAGCACGGTCGGGCGCGAAGGAGAAGCCGATGTCGGGACCGGGAGACGCTGGGCCACGCCCAGCGTGGCACGCACTGACCGTGGCCGAGGCGTTGTCTGCCCTGCAGGCGACGCGATCGGGGCTCGAGGCGGCGGAGGCGGAAGCGCGTCTTGCCCGGTTCGGCCCGAACGCGTTGACCCGCGCGCCGCAGCGCACCGCGCTCGCGCGCTTCGCGGCGCAGTTCGCCAACCTCCTGATCCTTGTGCTGATCGCGGCCGCCCTGATCGCCACCATCGTGGGCGACCTCAAGGACGCGGCCGTGATCCTGCTCGTCGTGGTCGCCAACGCCGTGATCGGCTTCATCCAGGAGGGCAGGGCGGAGCGGGCGCTCGCCGCGATCTCGGGCATGCTCGCGCCGGCGGCGACCGTGCTTCGGGCGGGGCGCCGGCGCACCGTGCCGGCAGAGCAGATCGTTCCCGGCGACATCGTGGTGCTCGAGCCGGGTGACCGTGTGCCGGCGGACCTGAGGCTGATCGAGGCGCGCGCTCTGACCATCGAGGAGGCGGCGCTGACCGGCGAGGCCGTGCCGTCGGCCAAGCACACTGAACCCGTCGCGGCCGAGGCCGCGCTCGCCGATCGCGCCTCGCTCGCCTTCGCCGGAACGATCGTCGCCGCGGGCGCAGGCCTCGGCCTCGTGGTCGCGACCGGGGACGACACCGAGGTCGGGCGGATCGGGCGCGCGATGCGCGAAACCGCGGCGCCGACGACGCCGCTCGTCCGCCGCATGGGCGAGTTCGCGAAACAGCTGACCGTGGTGATGCTGGCGGTCGGGCTCGCGGCTTTCGCCTGGGGGGTGTGGGTCGTCGGCATTCCGGTGGCGGAGATGGCCCTCGCCGCCGTCGCTCTGTTCGTCGCTGCCATCCCCGAGGGATTGGCGGCCATCCTCACCGTGACGCTTGCGATCGGCGTGCAACGCATGGCCGCGCGCAATGCGATCGTCCGCCGGCTTCCCGCCGTGGAGGCCCTGGGCAGCGTCGACGTCATCTGCACCGACAAGACCGGCACGCTGACGGCCAACGCGATGACCGTGCGCGCTCTCGCCACGCCCGATGGCCTCTACACCGTGACGGGAGAGGGCTATGCGCCGCGCGGGGCGATCGAGACGGCAGCGGGCGAGGATGTCACCTTCGCCCTGTCCGATCGCGTCGCACGGCTCGCCCGCGCCGCCGTTCTCTGCAACGATGCCGCTCTCGAGGAAGGCGCGGAGGGCTGGACCGTTGCCGGCGACCCGATGGAGGGGGCGCTGCTCGCCTTCGGCTTCAAGGCCGGAGCGGAGGGTGCGCGCGAGGCCTGGCCGCGGCGCGACGTGATCCCGTTCGACCCGGCGCACCGGTTCATGGCCACCCTGCACCATGATTCGGAGGGAACGGCGCTTGCGGTGCTGAAGGGCGCCCCGGAAGTCGTGCTGCCGCGCTGCGTCGATGCGACGGAGGACGCGCGAGCGGCGGTCGCGGCACTCGCCGCCGAGGGCATGCGCGTGATCGCCTTCGCCGAACGCGCGCTCCCGCATCGCACCGCCGCGCTCGACGCCGAGGACGTGGCGCAGGACATGACGTTCCTCGGGCTCTGCGGCCTGATCGACCCGCCGCGACCGGAGGCGGCTGCCGCCGTCGCCGACTGTCGCGCGGCCGGGATACGCGTCAAGATGATCACCGGCGACCACGCCGAAACGGCGGCGGCGATCGCGCGCGCCGTCGGCATCGCTGAGGCGCCTGTGGTGATCGAGGGCAAGGCCTTCGAGGCAGCCGCCGAGAGCGACCGGCCCGCCCTCGCCGAGCGCTGCGACGTGTTCGCGCGCGTCTCTCCCCTTGGCAAGCTCGAGCTCGTTGAGGCGCTGCAGGCGCGGGGCCATATCGTGGCGATGACGGGGGATGGGGTGAACGACGCGGTCGCGCTCAAGCGCGCCGACATCGGCGTGGCGATGGGAAGAGGGGGAACCGAGGCGGCGCGCCAGGCAGCCGAGATGGTGCTCGCCGACGACAATTTCGCCACCATCGCCGCCGCCGTGCGCGAAGGCCGGCACATCTATGACAATCTCCGCAAGGCGATCCTGTTCCTGTTGCCGGTCAATGGCGGGGAGTGTCTTGCGGTGCTTGCCGCCATCCTCGCCGGCGTGACCATGCCGATCACGCCGCTGCAGATCCTCTGGGTGAACATGGTCTCCTCCGCCATCCTCGCGATGAGCCTCGCCTTCGAGCCGGAGGAGCCAGACGTGATGGCACGCCCGCCACGGCCGCGCGACGAGAGTTTGCTCGACCGCTTCCTCGTCTGGCGGATCGTGCTCGTGTCGGTTCTGTTCGTTTCCGGAATCACCTTCGCGTTTCACGTGATGCTCTCGGCCGGTGCCTCGCTTGAGGCGGCGCGCACCACCGCCGTCTGCGCTCTCGTCGCGATGGAGACGTGGTATCTCTTCTCCGTCCGCTTCCTGCGCGCACCGTCGCTTACCCTGAAGCGTGCCTTCGGCACGAAGGCGGTGTGGGTGTCGCTCGCGGGCGTGTTCGCCTCGCAGGCGCTATTCGTCTGGGCACCGCCTCTGCAGGCCCTGTTCTCGACCGAGGGCCTCGGTCCCGCACCGCTCGCGATGACGGCCGCCCTCGGCGCGGTGGTGTTCCTGGTGCTCGAGGCGGAAAAGGCGCTGCTGCGCCGCAGCTTCCCCAGGTGAGCGCCGTTCAGGCCGTCCGGCCGCCGTCCACCGGCAGGAGGATCCCGGTGATGAAGGAGGAGGCCGGATCGGCAAGCCAAACGGCGGCGTTCGCGACGTCGGCGGGCGTGCTCATCCGCCCAAGCGGGATGGTGGCGAGGAACCGGGCGCGGTTCTCCGGCGTGTCCGGCATGCCCATGAACTCCTCGAGCAGGGCCGTGGCGCCGATCACCGGGCAGATCGAGTTCACGCGGATGTTGTCGCGTGCGAGCTCCTGCGCCATCGAGAGGGTGATCGTGTTCACCGCCCCCTTGGAGCCGTTGTACCAGGTGAGCCCCGGTCGCGGGCGTATGCCAGCGGTCGAGCCGATGTTGATGATCGACCCGCCGCGCCCCTGCTGGCGCAGCACCGGCACCGCGGCCTGCGTCATCCAGTAGATGCTCTTCACATTCACCGCATAGACGCGGTCGAACTCGGCCTCGGTGACCTCGAGCAGCGGCTTGTTCCGGTGCGTCGTTCCGGCGTTGTTGACGACGATGTCGAGCCCGCCGAAAGCACTCACGGCACGGTCGACGATCGCGGCGCAGTCGGGACCCTTCGAGACATCGCCGCCGATCGCGACCGCTGCCGCGCCGAGCGAGTCGGCAACACGCCGTGCCCCCTCCTCGTTGATGTCGGCGACGACGACGCGCGCACCCTCCGCGACATAGGCGCGCGCGATCCCCTCGCCGAACCCTGACGCCGCCCCCGTCACGACGGCGACCTTCCCCTGAAGACGCATCGTTTCCTCCCCCGCGTTGGAGCGGCGGAAGCTAGCCCCGCCCCGACCATCGCGGCAAGACCTTGGCGCGCGGCCCGCTTCGGGCTACCTCTTTCGCAACCACAACGCCGAACGGGAGAAGCCAAGATGCGCCTCACACGCCGCGCCGCTCTGTCGGCCGCCGCCGCAACCCTTGCCGCGCCGACGATCCTGCCGCGCAACGCCATCGCGCAGCAGCGGCCGTCGGAACTTCGCCTCGGCATCTCCACCTTCCTCTCCGGCCCATCCTCCGTGTTCGGCGTGCCAGGCCGCAATGCGGCCGACCTCCTGATCGAGCAGCTGAACGCCTCCGGTGGAATCGGCGGCGTGCCGATCCGCTCGGTGGTGATCGACGAGGCCCCGGGCGTGGACTTCCTGCTCGGCGAATGCCGGCGCCTCGCCCAGAACGAGGGCGTTGATGTGATGCTCGCCTCGATCTCCTCGGGCTCCTGCCTTGCGGTGGCTCCGCTTGCGGAACAGCTCCGCCTGCCGACGATCCTTTGGGACTGCGGCACCCAGCGGATCTTCGAGGAGAACAGTTTCCGTTACGCCGTGCGCACCCAGGCGAATGCGGTGCCCGAGATCGTCGCCCCGCTGCTCTACCTGCTGCGCGCTCGCCCCGAGTTCAGCACCCTCGCCGTTGTGAACCAGGACTATGCCTGGGGCCGTGACTCCTGGGCGATCTGGAAAGGAGCGATGGACGCGATCAAGCCCGGCGTTCGCGTCGTCGCCGAGCTCTTCCCCCGCTTCGGCGCTACCGACTTCTCGACCGAAATCACGCGGCTGCAGGCGCTCCGCCCGGACGTGATCTTCTCCACTTCCTGGGGCGGCGAGCTCGACACCTTCATCCGCCAGGCGGCTGAGCGGCGGCTGTTCGAGCGATCCACCTTCGTTCTGCCGCTCGCCGAGAGCTCGCTCGAACGTGTGGGCAAGACGCTGCCGCCCGGGGTGATCGTCGGTGCCCGCGGCGACCACTGGTTCCTGCACCCCACCGCCCGCGACACCGAGCTCCTTAAAAACTTTACCGAGGCCTACCGCCGGCGCTTCAACCTCTACCCGATCTACCCGACCTTCCACATGGCGCAGGCGCTCTACGGGCTCAAGGCGGGCTACGAGAAGGCGATCGCGGCGAATGGCGGGCGCTGGCCCTCGCGCGAACAACTGATGGACACGATGCGCGGGCTCGAATTCAGGCACTTGACCGGAACGATGAAGATCCGTGACGACGGCCAGGGTCTCGAGCCGATGCTCGTCGGCGTCACCCGCCACGTCGATTCCTATCCCTTCCCCGTGCTCGACCAGATGATCCTCTATCCGCCCGAGCTCGTGATGAACCCGACCGGGACGAAGGGAGTCGAATGGGTTCGGCTTCTCACACCCGCTGCCGTTCGGCGTGCGCCGGCGCCGATCGCCTGGCGCGCGTGAGGGGCTCCGCGATCCCCGATGGTGAGGGCCGGGGAGGCTTCGCTGCCTCCCCGGTCGATGCATGACGCTGCTTCTCCTGCTCGCGATCCTGGACGGGCTCGCCTACGCCGCCCTCGTCTTCATGGTGGCGGTCGGCTTGACGCTCGTGTTCGGCGTGCTGCGCGTGCTCAACATCGCGCACGGATCGTTCTTCGCGATCGGCGCCTATGTCGCGGCCACCCTCGGCACCGCTGCCGCCGCCACGGCCGCGGCGCCGGCGCTCGCGCTCCCTGTGTTGCTCCTTGCCGCGGTGCTCGTTGGCGGCGCGCTCGGGCCGGTCGTCGAGAAGCTGTTGCTCAGCCGGATCTATGTGAAGGACCACGTGCTCCAGCTGCTTGTGACCTTCGCCCTCTTCATGGTCCTCGAGGACGTGCAGAAGCTGATCTGGGGCGTGCAGCCGATCTTCCAGGACGCGGCGGTGAAGGCACTCGGGCCCGTCGAGGTCGGCGACATCGTATATACGCGCTATCAGCTGTTCCTGCTTCCCGGCGTAGCCGCAGTCACCCTCATCGGGCTCATGTGGTTCCTCAGAAGAACACTGACGGGCCGCGTCATCGTCGCGGTCACGCATGACCGCGAGGCGGCCACCGCGATGGGGATCGATGCGCAGCGTGTGTATCTCCTCACGTTCACCTTCGGTACGATGCTCGCCGCCCTCGGCGGCGCTCTCGCCTCGCCGACGACGAGCCTCGTTCCAGGCATCGGCGTGAACATGATCGTGCTCTCCTTCGCGGTGGTGGCGACCGCCGGGCTCGGCCAGATCGAGGGGGCGGCGCTCACCGCGCTCCTGATCGGGCTCGGGCGGTCGGTCGCCGTCTATTTCGCGCCCGAGTTCGAGGTGGTGATCCCCTACATCATCATGGTGGTGGTGCTGCTCGTCCGCCCCTACGGAATCTTCGGCTCGCCCGAGCTGCGGCGCGTCTAGATGGAACCTCGCCTCGCCCTTCCCGCCGCTGCCGGCGTCGCGCTTGTTGTCGGGCTTGCGGCCGCGGCGCCGTGGCTGAAGTTCGTCTTCACCATCGCGCTCGCGAAGGGGCTCGCGGTGCTCGGCATCCTGCTCCTGCTCCGCGCGGGCCAGGTGAGCTTCGGGCATGCGCTCTATGTGGCCGTCGGCGCCTATACGGTTGCCTTCGCACGACCCGGCATCGGTGAGCTTCTCGTTCTGCTGCCCCTCGCCGTCGCTTCCGCGACCGCGGTGGGGTTCCTCGTCGGTCTGTTCGTCGCCCGCTACCGCGACATCTTCTTCGGCATGCTGAACCTCGCCTTCAGCATGGTGTTCTACTCCCTGCTCGAGAAGCTCTACACCTACACCCACGGCACAGACGGCATCCGCGTCGATCGGCCGAGCTTTGCGGGCATTCTGCTCGACCGCGTGCCCTACGAGTGGGTGATGCTCGCGCTCGTTCTCGCGCTGTCGCTCGGCCTCGGCGCGCTCGCCCGCGTCTTCCTCGCCTCGCCGCTCGGCCAGGCCCTGCCCGCGATCAAGACGCGCGAAACACGGCTCGAGTTCGCCGGGATCTCGGCGCGGCGCGTTCTGCTCATCGCCTACGTCGCCTCGGCAGCGCTCGCCGGCCTCGCCGGCGGCATCATCGCCGTGACCACCCTGCATGTGACGCCGCTGCTCGCCTACTGGACGCATTCGGGTGAGCTCGTCTTCATCGCCATCCTTGGCGGCGGTGGTTCCGTGCTCGGGCCGTTCCTGGGCGCGATCGTGTTCGAGCTCGTGCGCGTCTATGCCTCCGCCGCCTTCCCCGATGCGTGGCAGATGATCCTCGGTGCCGTGCTGCTCGGCATCATCCTGTTCGCCTCGCGCGGTCTCTGGGGGCTCTACGAGGATCTCGTGTCACGCCGGGGCGCGCGGCCATGAGCGCGCCGCTTCTGTCGGCGCGCGGGCTCAAGATCGCCTTTGGCGGCGTCAAGGCGGCCGACGGAATCGACCTCGACATCGCCGAGGGCGAGATCGTCGCCATCATCGGGCCGAACGGCGCAGGCAAGACGACCTTCATCAACATGACGACCGGCTATCTGCACCCGCAGGCCGGAACCATCACCTTTGACGGGGCGACGATCACCGGGCTTGCGCCGCGGGAGATCGTTCGGCGCGGAATCGCCCGCAGCTTCCAGATCCCGCAGCTCTTCACCGAACACACCGTGATCGAGAACGTGGCCCTCAAGGTCGCCGCGCATCGGGGCTTCTGGCATGGCTTCCGCCCGCTGCTCGATGGGCCGACCACGGCAGCGGCGATGGCGATCCTTGACCGGTTCGGGCTGCGCGACGTCGCCACCGCGCGGGCCACTGAACTCAACGAGGGGGCGCGCAAGCTCACCGACATCGCGATGGCGATGGCGCTGGAACCGCGCGTTCTCCTGATGGACGAGCCGACGTCGGGAGTCGCAAGCGCGGAGAAGTTCGCCATCATGGACACGCTGGTCGCCGCCCTGCGCGCCCGCGGTGTGACCGCCGTGTTCGTCGAGCACGACATGGAGGTGGTCGAGCGCTATGCCGACCGCGTAGCGGTGTGGAGCCAGGGGCGGATCCTCGCCTCCGGCCCGCCGGCGCAGGTGCTGAACGATGCGGCGGTGCTGCGCGAGGTGATCGGCGTCGAGGTGAAGCACGCCACGGGCCCTGGGGGCGGCGATGCTCGCGCTTGACGGTGTCGACGTCGCGATCGCCGGCACGCGGGTGCTGCGCGGGGTTTCGCTCAGGATCGACGCGGGCGCGCGCGTCGCCCTCGTCGGCCGAAACGGCGCGGGCAAGACCACCACCTTACGCGCGATCATGGGCCTCGTTCCGCTCACCGCCGGACGGATCGGCTTCGCCGACACCAACCTCGCCGAGGTGCCCGCGCACAAGCGCACCGCCCTCGGCATCGGCTATGCGCCGGAGGAGCGGAGGCTGTTCCCGACCTTCACCGTGGAGCAGAACCTGCGCCTTCCCGCCGAGGTGCTGAAGCTGCCTGAGGCCGAGATCGCGCGCCGGCTCGAGAAGGCTTACGCCATCCTTCCCGAGCTGAGGGATCTCGCCGTCCGGCGCGCCGGCGGCCTCTCCGGCGGGCAGGGCAAGATGGTCGCGCTCGGGCGCGCGCTGATGGTCGGCACCAAACTCGTCCTGCTTGACGAACCGTTCCAGGGCCTCGCCCCAGCGCTCGCGAAACGCTACGGCGAGGCGCTTCTGAGGCTGCGCGAGGCGGAGCCTGGGCTTGCCGTGCTGATCAGCGAGAGCAACCCCGATCTGCTCAAGCCGATGGTCGACAGCGCGTTCCTGATCGAGCGCGGCGAGGTTCGGCCCACCTCCCTCTGACCGCACGCGGTCTCGGCGACCACCCCGCCCCGCTTGCGCCGCAGCGCCTGAGCCGCGACGCTCGCCTTCCCCTCACCCGCCGAGGCCCCGATGCGAGAGACCGACCGACGCGTGCTCGTGCGCGACAAGCGCCCGCTTCTGTTCCAGCCGATCAGCTTCCGGTCCGTCACCGCGCGGAACCGGATCGCGCTCTCGCCGATGTGCCAGTACTCCGCCGAGGACGGCCTGCCGAACGACTGGCACCTGCAGCATCTCGGCGCGCGCGCGGCAGGCGGGGCGGGCATCGTCATCACGGAGGCGACCCATGTCGCGCCGCACGCGCGGATCACGCCCGGCTGCCTCGGCATCTGGTCGGACGCGCACACGGAGGCGCTCGCCCGCCTTGCCGCAATGATCGCTCGGATGGGCGCGGTCCCGGGGATCCAGCTCGCCCATGCCGGGCGCAAGGCGTCCGTGACCCGGCCATGGGAGGGAACGAAGCCGATCCCGCCGGAAGCGCCGGAGGGCTGGGTTCCGGTAGGGCCGACGGACGAGCCCTTCGCGCCTGGCCACACGCCGCCCGTTCCGCTCGACCCGGGCGGAGTCGCCGCCGCCGTCGAGGCCTTCGGCAGGGCGGCGCGCCGGGCGCGCGACGCCGGGTTCCGTCTCCTCGAAATCCACGGCGCGCACGGCTACCTGATCCACTCCTTCCTTTCCCCGGTCGCCAACACCCGCTCGGACTCCTACGGCGGCCACCTCCGGGCGCGCGCGCGCCTCTTGATGGAGGTGATCGATGCGGTGCGCGCCGAGTGGCCGGAAGAGCTTCCGCTGTTCGTCCGCCTCTCCTGCGTCGACCATCTTTCGGGCGGCCTCACGATCGACGACACGGTGACGATCGCGCGCTGGCTCGCCGCACGCGGCGATGTCGACCTCGTCGATTGCTCCTCGGGCGGAATCACGCCGGACGCGCGCCCTCCCTCCGCCCATCCCGGCTACCAGGTTCCCTATTCGGAGGCGGTTCGTGCCGCCGGGATCGCGACCGGAGCGGTGGGGTTGATCTCATGTCCCGACCACGCCGCAGAGATCCTGGCGAACGGCCGAGCCGACATCGTCCTGATCGGGCGCGCGATGCTCGCTGACCCTGCCTGGCCGCTTCGCGCGGCGAAGGCTCTGGGGGCGGAGATCGACTGGCCGGTGCAATACGAGCGGGCGAACCTCGTGTGAGCGGCGCGGCGGGGCGGCGCTCCTCCCCCGGGCCGACGCCTTCTCCTCAACGATGCCTGACCCGGGCGCAGAGGCCACCGGCCATGGCACGGGGGTGCCGCTCCGCGCCATCGGCGGCTGATCCTCCTCGTCGTCATCTGGGGGCTGTCGATCCCCCTGACCAAGCTCGGCCTCGCCGAGACCGGGCCGCTTACGCTGACGGCGCTCCGCTACG
Source organism: Elioraea tepida (assembly GCF_019203965.1). Classification (NCBI taxonomy): domain Bacteria; kingdom Pseudomonadati; phylum Pseudomonadota; class Alphaproteobacteria; order Acetobacterales; family Elioraeaceae; genus Elioraea; species Elioraea tepida. Next base: position 3,106,577 of record NZ_CP076448.1, on the reverse strand, counting down.
CCGCCGCTGTGCCATGCTTCGCGCCCGTGCTGGTCGGCCGGCGCCTGCCGCCGCCGCGCGCCCTCCTCCACATGGCGACGCTCGGTGCCCTCGGCATCAGGGCGGGCCAGGTGGCGCAGGCGCTCGGCGTCGAACGCGCCTCCGCCTCGGTCGCCACCATCATCTCGGCGCTGATCCCGCTGCTCGTGGTCGTCTTCGCGGTGCTGCGCCTGCGGCAGCGAATCCGCGCGGTGCACCTCCTCGGCCTCGTTCTTGCGATCGTCAGTGTGGCGCTGGTGGCGGGCGGCGGGCCGGGGCCGGAACGCAGCGGCCTCGCCGGGGAGGCGCTCATGCTCGTCTCCGCCGTCGCCGTCGCGCTGTCCTATGTGCTGATGGCGGAGGTCGCGGCGGCGCACGGGCCGGCCGTCGTCTCGGCCTGGAGCTCGCTGGCCGGGGCGGTGCTTCTCGTTCCTCCCGCTGCCTGGGAGCTTGCGGCCGCGCCGCGCTGGCCGGGGCCGGTCGGGATCGCGGTCATTCTCTATCTCGGCGTGCTCGTGAGCGCGGGCGGGCTGTGGCTCTGGCTTCGGCTCCTGCGCACGGTGCCGGCGCGTGTCGCGGCGGGGGCGCAGTATTTCCAGCCGCTCGTGGGTGTTGCCGCCTCCTCGCTCATGTTCGGCGATGGCGTCGGGCTTGCCTTCGCCATCGGCTCGGCGCTCGTGCTCGGCGGGGTGGTGCTGACCACGCTGCCGGCGCGGCAGTGACGCCCGTTGCGCCCGACGGCGAGTTCCGCTACCACGCCGAGCTCGCGCGCCGGTCGGCATCGGCGCGGCAAAGCGCCTGGAAGGTCGCCATGAAGCAGGGCATCCACCCCGACTACCACGAGATCACCGTCATCATGACGGACGGCACGAGCTTCACCACACGCTCGTGCTACGGCAAGCCGGGCGACACGCTTCGGCTCGACATCGACCCGAAGTCCCATCCGGCCTGGACCGGCCAGCAGCGCATGGTGGTGGACACCGCAGGGCAAGTGGCGAAGTTCTCCAAGCGCTTCGCCGTCGACATGTCGAAGATGAACATCAAGCCGGCCGCCTCGATCAACAAGGGCACGGCGCCAAAGGCCGCCGCGGCTCCGGCGAAGGGCGCCGCCCCGGCCAAGAAGAAGAAGTAGGCCTCGGCCCCGTCCCGCGACGGAGGAGGCCTTGCGCCCCTCGCCGTCGATCAGGGACGTCGCGCCGCGCGTTCGGCCCGGCTCGCGAGGCGCGGGCGTCGGCGAGATGCTGTGCCCTGGGGCACGGTGCGGGGTTCGGCCTCGCCCTGCCCCTCTTGAAGCAGCCTTGCCGCGATCCCAAATCGAAGGTGTCGCCGGTGCCTTCGGGGCCGGCGACACCCGTGGTCGGGCTTTGGCCGACCCTCGGCACTGCGCCGACCGACGGACCTTGCTGGAACCAGGAGGACCGACCAATGACCACCTTCGACTTCTCTCCCCTTTTCCGTTCGACGATCGGCTTCGACCGCCTGTCGCGCCTGATGGATGCAACGCTCGCGTCCGCCGAGGCGACGTCCTACCCGCCCTACAACATCGAGAAGCTGTCCGACGACGACTATCGCCTGACGATGGCGGTCGCAGGCTTCTCGGAGTCCGATCTCGAGATCACGCAGAAGCAGTCCGCCCTCGTTATCTCCGGCCGGGCGCCGAAGGACGAGACGCCGCGGCAGTATCTGCATCGCGGCATCGCGCGGCGGGCGTTCGAGCGGCGCTTCGAGCTCGCCGATCATATCGTGGTTGACGGGGCGACCCTCGAGAACGGGCTTCTGCACATCGCTCTCAAGCGGGTTGTGCCCGAGAGCCTGAAGCCGCGGCAGATCCCGATCAGCACCGGCAGCCCGAAGGTCATCGAGACGACCGCCTCGAAGGCCGCCTGATCGCGGCGTCTCCGAGCGGGTGTGATGCGGGCCGGGTCAGGCCGCTGACCCGGCCTTTTCGCTTGCCCCAGTCCTCGTCTCCCACGCCCCGATCGCCCGCCGCGAGAGCCAGAACACGCCGGGGTTGAGCGCGATCGACCCGACGACAGTGGCGAGGATCGGGTCGCGCGCCTCGGCCGGCAGAAGCCCAAGCCCGATCCCCTGCTCGGCGAGCACCAGGCTGAACTCGCCGATCTGCGCGAGCGCGGCCGTGACGGTCGCGGTCGCGGCGAAGCCCTGGCGGAGGATCAGCATGATCGTTGCCGCGGCGAGGGCCTTGCCGAGCACGACCACGGCAAGGGTCGCCAGCACTGCTCCCGGCCGGTGGACGAGCACCGCCGGGTCGAACAGCATGCCGACCGAGACGAAGAACAGCACCGCAAAGGCATCGCGGAAGGGAAGGCTCTGCTCTGCCGCGCGCGCGGCCATCCCGGAGCCGTGCATCACCATGCCGGCGAAGAAGGCGCCGAGAGCGAAGGACACGCCGAAGATCTTCGCCGCAGCGAAGGCGATGCCGATCGAGAAGGCGAGCGTGGCCAGGGTGAACAACTCGCGCGAGCGCAGATGCGCGATCATCACGAGCGCCCACGGGATGACGCGACGCCCGAGCGGCACGGCAAGTGCGATGAACAGCACCACCTTTCCGAAGGCGATGGCGACGGTGACGAGCGGGTTCTCCCCCGGCATCCGCGCAGCGAGCCCGGACGTGGCGCCGCCGAACAGCCCCGCAAGCGCGGGCAGCATCACGAGCACGAGGAGGACGGCGAGATCCTCGACCACGAGCCATCCGACGGCGATCCTCCCGGCGGGGGTGCCGGTCGCATCCCGCTCGGCGAGAGCGCGGAGCAGAACCACCGTCGAGGCGACCGACAGCGAGACGCCGAACAGCAGCGCCTCGACCCAGGAATAGTCCCACTGCCGTGCGAGCAAGGCCCCAAGCGCGGTGGCAACCGCCATCTGCGTGACCGCTCCGGGCAGCGCGACGCGCCGAACCGAAAGGAGCTCAGCCGGGGAGAAATGCAGGCCGACACCGAACATCAGGAGGATCACGCCGAGCTCGGCAAGCTCCTGCGCCGTCCGAGGGTCACCCACGACGCCTGGTGTGTGCGGCCCGAGCAGGATGCCCGCGAGCAGGTAGCCGACGATCGGCGGCAGCCGAGCCAGTGCGGCCAGCGTGCCGCACACAAGCGCGTAGAGCAGGCCGAGGCCGATGGTCGTGATGAGCGGATGTGGCGCGTCCAAGCCTGCCTCCCCGGCCGTACGGCGCGGCCTCCGACGCGGGAGGCCTCCGTCAAAAGATTATGCAAGATCAGAGTTTTGTTTTTGTTCCCTTAGTCAAGACCTGCGGTCTTTCGGAACAGGGCCTCGGCCGCTCCGCGATGGCTCTCGCGGGCGGCGATGGTCGCCTTCACGCGCGCGATCTCGACCTCGAGCGCGGCGATGTAGGCCTCCATCTCCTCGCGGCTCATCCCCTCGAGCGGGAGCGGGTCGAACCGCGGTCTCTTTCGGGGGGTCTCCTCCTCCTCGCCCGGCATGCTCCTCCTCCTGGCCCTGCCCTGGCGGCGCACCGAATCTCACCCCATATCGGTGCATGAAACGCCGTTGACCGGAAGCCCGCGCGGCCTATGGTGCCCGCGAGACCGCTCCCGGGAGCGCCTGACGCGCGGACCCGAAGCGAGGCACGAGAGGTCCCGAGAATGACGCTGCCCCTGATGCCCAAGGCCACCGCCGTGTGGCTGATCGAGAAGACCGCGCTCTCCTTCGAGCAGATCGCGGACTTCGTCGGCATGCACCCGCTCGAGATCCAGGCGATCGCCGATGGCGAAGTGGCGGTCGGCATTGTCGGCCTCGACCCGATCGCCTCGGGCCAGCTCACGCGCGAGGAGATCGCCCGCTGCGAGGCCGATCCGACGGCCCGGTTGCGGCTCGCCGAGAGCGCGGTGGTTCTGCCCAAGCCCAAGGGAAAGGGCGCACGCTACACGCCCGTCTCGAAGCGCAACGACCGGCCGGATGCGATCGCCTGGCTGTTGCGGAACTGCCCGATGCTGTCGGACCAGCAGATCAGCCGGCTGCTCGGCACCACCAAGGAGACGATCGCCAAGGTGCGTGACAAGACCCACTGGAACAGCGCCAACATCAAGCCGCGCGACCCGGTGATCCTCGGTCTGTGCAGCCAGACCGACCTGAACCGTGAGATCCAGGCAGCGATCGAGCGAGCGGAGCGGGAAGGCAGGCCGGTGGCGCAGGCTCCGGCAGACACCGGCACCTCCGCCGCCTGACGGCCGGCCAACAGGCAACGCCCCTGCCCTCGGCCGGAGCGGCTCACGCGGAGCCGGGCCAGAGCGTGGGTCCGCGCGTCAGGAGGCGGGGCGGGTCCGCTTCAATCGCTCCATCTCCTCCTTCAGGCGAAGCTTCTCGCGCTTGAGGGCGGCGAGCGCCGTCTCGTTCGGGCGCGGGCGCCCTCCCTCCTCGGCGATGCGCAGCTCGAGCGCCGCGTGGCGCTCACTTAGCGTGACAAGCCGGCTCTGAAGGCTCATGCAGACCTCCCCAGTGTGGATGATGGCCGCTGCCCGGCGAAGCGCCGCTCGCGGCGCCTCCTTCCGTGCCAACCATGCTAGCCGCCGCGGGGGTGCGGCTGCCATCACAATCTTTTCGGGTGGTCATCTTGTCTTCAGACAACCGCCCGAAAGTGGCTGCACGGCTCAGCGGTCGCCCAGGCAGATCCCCAAGCCCCGCGCCACCCTGACCATGTCGCCCTCAGGATCGACCGGCCGTGCCGCACCGGCCGCCTGGTCGACCGGGGCATCGCCGACCCGCCCCTCCGCCCAGACGACGATCCGGCCGAACCGGCCCGCGACGGCAAGGTCGACCGCGTGCACCCCCATCGAGGAGGCGACGATCCGGTCGAGCGCCCCGGGCGAGCCGCCCCGCTGCACATGGCCGAGAACGGTCACCCGCGCCTCTGCCCCGGTCGCCTTCTCGAGAGCGTTGGCGATCCGCGCCCCCACGCCGCCGAGCCGCGGCATCGCCCCGGGCGCAGAGGGCCCGGCGAAAACGGTCTCCCCTTCTGCCGTGCGCACCGCCTCCGCCACCACCACGAGGGCGAAGTTCCGACCCCGCTCCCGCAGCGCCCGGATCGCGGCGGCGACAGGGGCCATGCGCCAGGGGATCTCGGGGATGAGGATCACGTCGGCCCCGCCAGCGATCCCGGCGGCGAGGGCGATGTGGCCGGCATCGCGCCCCATCACCTCGAGCACCATGATTCGGTTGTGGCTCGCCGCTGTCGGCTGAAGCCGATCGAGCGCCTCCATCGCCACCTCGACGGCGGTGTGGTGGCCGATCGCGTATTCCGTGGCGCCGAGGTCGTTGTCGATCGTCTTGGGGATGCCGACGAAAGGGAAATGCCCCGTCTGCATCAGCCGGTGCATGATCCGCATCGAGCCGTCGCCGCCGATGCCGATGATCGCATCGAGCCCGAGCTTCGCCACCCCGGCGTGGATCTTCGCCGAAAGGTCCGTCACCCCGCCGTCGGGCAGGGGAAAGGAGAAGGGGGTGCCCCGGTTGACGCTGCCGAGGATGGTGCCGCCGGCGCGCAACAGCCCCGCATCCGCCATCGCGAGGGTCAGCGGCTCGGCCCGGGGCGGATCCTCGAGAAGCCCCATCGTCCCCTGGTGGATCCCGATCACCTCGAGGCCGTGATGCCCGACCGCACGACGCACCACGGCGCGTATGGCCGCGTTCAGCCCCGCGCAGTCGCCGCCCGTCGTCATCACCCCGATCCGCCTCATGCCCGCGTGCTGCATGCCCTCCACCCGAGTCGTCCCTCTTTTCCAGAGCCGCGAGCATAGGTACAGGGTCACGCGTTACGCCACGGCAACGCCGTGCTATGGACGCGCCGATGCAGAGGACCGAACCGCCCCGGCCATGATGGACGAGGACCGTGACGCGCTGATCGCGCGGCTGAACACGCTCCGGTCGGAGCATCGCGACCTCGACACGGTGATCGCGCGCCTCTCCCAGGACGCGATGGCCGACCAGATCCACCTCGCGCGGCTGAAGAAGCGCAAGCTCAAGCTGAAGGACGAGATCGCCTGGATCGAGGATCGGCTGATCCCGAACATCATCGCGTGACGCTTGCGCCATGACGGAGCGCCCGGTCGTCGGGATCATCATGGGAAGCCGCTCGGACTGGCCAACGCTGCGCGAGGCGGCCGAGACGCTGACGCGGCTGTCGGTGCCGCACGAGGCGCGTGTCGTCTCCGCGCATCGCACACCCGATCGTCTTTATGCCTATGCCTCCGGTGCGGCGGCCAGAGGGCTCAAGGTGATCATCGCCGGCGCGGGTGGGGCGGCGCACCTGCCCGGCATGGCCGCGTCGATGACCACCCTTCCGGTTCTTGGCGTTCCGGTCGAATCCCACACTCTCAAGGGTTTGGACAGCCTTCTTTCGATTGTGCAGATGCCCGGCGGCGTGCCCGTCGGCACGCTTGCGATCGGCCGGGCGGGGGCGATCAACGCCGCCTTGCTGGCCGCGTCGATCCTCGCCCTCTCCGACCCGGCTCTCGCCGAGCGGCTCGCCGCCTTCCGCGCGGCGCAGACCGCCGCGGTTCCCGAGACGGTCGAGGACGGCTGAGGGCGATGCACGCGCTCACCCGCCCCCTCTCGCCGGGGGCGACCATCGGCATCATGGGCGGAGGCCAGCTCGGCCGCATGGCGGCGATCGCAGCCGCCCGGCTCGGCTTCCGCGTCCACATCTTCACGCCAGAGCCGGACAGCCCGGCCGCCCAGGTCTCTGCCGGCGCCACCGTGGCGGATTGGTCGGACAAGGATGCGCTCGAGCGCTTCGCGGGCGCGGTCGATGTCGTGACGGTCGAGTTCGAGAACGTGCCAGGGGAGGCGCTCGAGCGGATGGCCGCGCGGGTTCCCGTTGCCCCCTCCCCCGCGGTTCTGCGGATCTGCCAGGACAGGATCGCCGAGAAGACCTTCCTCGAAGGCGCAGGCGTCGCCGTCGGCGCCTGGGCTCCGGTGGCCTCGCCCGGGCAGGCGGAGGCGGCCGTCGCCAAGGTCGGCTTGCCTTGCGTGCTGAAGACCACACGGCTCGGCTATGACGGCAAGGGTCAGGCCACACTTCGCAGCCCCGACGCGCTCGGCCCCGCCCTTGCCCGGCTCGCTGGGGCGGACGGAGGCTTCCGCCCGCTGATCGCCGAGGCGTTCGTCGATTTCGCCTGCGAGATCAGTGTCGTGGTCGCGCGTGACCGTGACGGCCGGATCGCCGCCTACGACACGGTGGAGAACCGCCACCGAAACCACATCCTCGACCTCACCATCGCTCCGGCGCGTGTGCCCGCGACCGTGGCCGAGGCGGCGCAGGCGGCAGCGCGGCGCGTGGCCGAGGCGATCGGGCTCGTGGGCCTGCTATGCGTCGAGTTCTTCGTCACCCGCTCGGGCCGCGTGCTCGCCAACGAGATCGCGCCACGGCCGCACAACTCCGGCCACTGGACGATCGAGGCCTGCGCGGTGAGCCAGTTCGAACAGCAGATCCGCGCGGTGGCCGGCCTGCCGCTCGGCGACCCCTCCCGCCACAGCGATGCGCTGATGAAGAACCTGATCGGGGACGAGATCGAGGCCCTGCCGGCGCTGCTCGCGACGCCAGGGCTGATCCCCCACCATTACGGCAAGGCGGAAGCGAGGCCGGGCCGGAAGATGGGCCACGTCACCCGCCTTTTCCCGCGCGGCGGGCTGCCCGACGACGACGTGATCGCGCAAGCCTTCGCGCCGCTCGAAACCGGCTGATCGCTCAGGCTGTCTCGACCGCCGCCGGCTCCGGCGCGGGCGGCGGCGTCGCTCCGCCCTGCCCCACCTCGACCGTCACCTCTACCGAGAGGCCGAGGAAGTCATCCGGCCGGCCGATGAAGGAGCCGCTGATCGGGATCGCCTGCGCGGGTTGACGCGCCACCGCCACGCGCACGAGGTTTCGCCCGCCGATCAGGCCGTTGGTCGGGTCGAACTCCACCCAGCCGGCTCCCGGGACGTACACATCCACCCAGGCATGCGTCGCCCCGCCGCCGACCACAGGCGTGTCGCTCTCGGCGAGCGCGGCATCGTAGAGGTAGCCTGAGACGAACCGCGCGGCGAGGCCGAGCGACCGGCACGCCTCCATCATCAGGAGAGCGAAGTCGCGGCAGGCGCCGCGGCTGAGCGCGAGCGTCTCGGTCGGCGGCCGGGTTCCCTCCTCGTCGCGCGCCTCGTAGGTGAAGTCGCTCTTGATCGCGTGCGTCATCGCGACGAGCAGATCGGCCGTCCGCGTCGGGCCCTCGGTCGAGAGGAACTTCTTCGCCCAGAGATCGACGGCGTGGTCAGGGTCGGGGAAGTGGCGCTCGGCCATGCGGCCGAGATCAGGCACCTCCTCGGGCGCATAGGCGAAGGGGATCGTTTCCGCATAGGGCTCGACCATGGCGGCGAGGTCGGCCGGCTCTCGGGGGAAGTGGTCGAGCACGATCCGGCTCTCGATCAGGAGCGTGTCCGCCGCCTCGGCGAAGGACGCCACAGCCACCGAGTTGCCGAACACGTCGTGCTTCCAGCGCAAGGTCGCGTGCGGGCTGAAGGAGAGCGTCGCCTCGATGAGCCTCAGATCATGGCTGTCGCGCGGCCGCGTCATCAGCCTGTGGTCACCGAAGCTCACCGGAGCGGCGTAGCGATACTCCGTCCGGTGGCGTATGGCGACGCGCGGCACCGCTCACCCGGCGGGCCGGAGGCGGCGCAGGAGCGCGAACGGGTCGGGCAGGCGTTCGCCGAGCGCGCGCAGCCGCCCCTGAACCTTCGGGATCAGCATCAGCGCCTCGATGCGGCGATCGAGGAAGGCGGCCGTGCGCGCGTCATCCTCGCTGTCATCGTTCAGCCAGTAGAGCAGTGTGGCGCCGTAGATGGCGCCGAGCGAGGCGCGCTTGGTGTACCAGGAGAAGTCGGAGGATCGGTCGCCGATCGCGCGCCAGATCGTGTCCACGGTGCGGAAGGCGGTGCGCGCCGCTGCCGGAGCATTCTGCGGCAGGGTGAGCAGCGCCACCGCGCGGCTGACCGCCTCCTTGTGCCCGCGCACAGCGCCGAGCCGAAGCATCACCGCGCGGGCGACGCGGGCGCGGATCTTCATCGCCGCGAGGTCCTCCGCGGCGAGCGCCTCGGCCATCCGCCGGTCGGCGAGGTCGCACCAGACCTCGATCGCCTCGACAGGACCCTGGGGAAAGAGCAAGTCGAGGTCGCGGGGGTCGAGGCCGCAGTCGCGCAAGCCGGCGCGCAGCGCCCGCCGCGTCCAGCCATCGAGCGGCACGTGCGGCAGGGTGGCGAGCACCGCCTGGTCACGCTCGAGGCTGCGCTCGATCTCAGCCATCGCGTCCTCCCTCGCGCGGGGCGTGCACGGAAGCGGCCGCGGCGCGCGTCAGTTCCTCGATGAAGCCGAACAGGGCGAAGTCCTCCATCCGCATCGGGTAGAGGATGCCGTCGAGATGGTCCATCTCGTGCTGAACGACGCGGGCGTGGAAGCCGGACACGGTGGCGTCAACCGGCTCGCCTGAGGGTGTCACGCCGCGGTAGCGAATGCGCTCGAGCCGCGGAACTGCCCCCCTGAGCCCCGGGATCGAGAGGCACCCCTCCCACTCGACCACGATCCGTTCGCCTGCGGGTTCGACCACCGGGTTGATCAGGGCGACGACACCGGGCCCTGTGGGCGTATCCTCGGCAAGCGCCGTGACACGTTCCGGACGGACGCGAAAGACGAAGAGCCGAAGCGGAACATGCACCTGGGGGGCGGCGAGCCCCGCCGCATCGGCGTCGAGCAGCGTCTCCACCATGTCGGCGACGAGTCGGCGTATCTCCGGCGCTGTCGGGTCCGGCACCGGCTCGGCGGTCTGCAGGAGAATCGGGTTGCCCATGCGGGCGATCTTCAGGATGGCCATCGCGTGTCCCTGCGTCGTCTCCCCCGCGCGGCGCAATCGCGCGCCTCTGATATGGAGGGTGCCCGCGCCGCACAACAGCCCTCTTTGCCCAGGCAGGCGGGCTGTGCTATTTACCGAGAACCGCGCCTTGGGCCTCCTGAGGCGCGTTTCCGTTCATGCGCCCACGGAACGAGCCCATCCCGGGCAGGGAAGCGCAAGCTGATGGAGGGTTACCGGCACGTGCAGGTTCTGGTTCGCGACAACAATGTCGATCAGGCGCTGAAGGCGCTCAAGAAGAAGATGCAGCGGGAGGGAATCTTCCGCGAGATGAAGTTGCGCCGGCACTACGAGAAGCCGTCCGAACGCCGCGCCCGCGAGCGCGCCGAGGCGATCCGACGGGCACGCAAGCTGGAGCGCAAGCGGCTCGAGCGCGAGGGCTTCTGACGCCCCGCTCCGCGTCGCGGCACGGCGCGATGGCCGCTCCGAAGCAGCCACAGGAATTCGCAACCGGGCTATGGCCATCGCCGTGGCCCTGTTCGTTGCTGGTGCTGACGCGGCCTGGACGCGACGGCCGAGGGTCCGCGACCGACGGGGAATAAGACGCGATGACCCTGGTGCGCTGGCTCGGGAGCCTCGTTGTTTGGCTCGCCTCCCTCGCTGCGCTCCTCGCGATGCCCTGGCGCTGGTTCGGGCGCCGTAGCGGTCTGTCGGCCCTGGCGCCGCCGCCTGACGCCGAGGGCGCAACAGCCGAACCGCCCTGGCCGCAGATGCCGCGGATCGGCAAGCCGGGGTCTGCGACCGACGACCAGGTCGAGGCGCTGATGGAGGCTCGGGTGGTCCCTGCCCCTCCCTGCCGCGACCTGCACGACTACTCGCAGGAGGAGGCGGCCGCGATCCTGGACGCGATCGCGTTTGCGCGCGCCGTCGCCTCCCAGGTCACCGGCGGAGAGGACGAGGAGGCGCCGCCAGAGGTGCTGACCGCCCTCTACAATGATCTCGTCGCGACGACGCTCGCCGACGAGGAACTGCGCGAGTTCGCGCTTCGCTGGGCACGCAGCGGCCAGCCCACGCTGATCCGCGAGAACACGACGTTCCAGAAGGCGCGGGCCGCTGTGCTGCGCCACTGGCAGCCGCACGAGGCGACCACCGCCCCCTGACGACCCGGCCGCGGCAGCCGATCTTCCGACTGGATTCGCTGCTCGCCGCGGCCGTCTGGCCTGGATCGTCGCCTCGGCGGCGTTCGGTTGCGCTTCGTCATGAGCGCGAGACCGTTCGGAAGGAACCACTCGCACGCGGCCCGGCGGAAGGCGAGGCCCCTGCAGCCACGGTGCCGGCGGCGGCCCGATTGCCGTCAGCGTCGCAACAGCCGAGCGATCAGCCCGCGCGCGGGCGGAGCGGGTCGCCCCGGCACGATCTCCTCGGCGAGCGCCCTGATGGCCTCCCGGAACGGTCGTGAGCGGGAGAGCACCGGCACACCGAGGGTCGCCGCCGCCGTGACTTGGCGCGGCAGGTGCGGCACGGCGATGTCGGGCGCGAAGCCGAGAGCCCGCTTCAGCGCCTCGGCCGAGAGAGCGCCTGGCCTGCCGCACTGGTTGACGACGACGAGCGGGCGCCCCGTCTGCACCGGCGCAGGCGCGACCGCGTGCAGGCGCAAGAGGTCACGAACATTCGGAAGGTCCGGCGCGGTCACGAACACCCGCTGATGCGTCTGGCCGAGAACCGCCTGGAGCATGGGCGTGCACGCCGCAGGCACATCGACGACGACATGGTTGAACCGCTCTCGCAACAGCTCAAGCAGCTTCCCGACGGCAGCCGGCCGCGGTGCGAGCGGCGAATCGATCGGCTCCTTGGAGGCAAAAATCCGAAGCCGGTCGCCGACCGGCGCGGAGATCCGGTCGAGGAAGAGGTGGTCGATCACCTCAGGTGTCTCGAGTGCAAGCCGCAGCCCGGCCGAGGGCTGGCTGCCGAGCAGGAGAGCGATCGACCCGCGATGGAGATCGAGATCGAGCAACGCGACATGCCGCCTGCCCTCGGAAGCGAGGTGGACCGCGAGGTTGGCCGCGATCGTCGACGCTCCGACGCCGCCGCGGGCGCCGGTGACCATCACCAGCCGCCCGCCGCGCTGCGCCGGCGCGGCTCGCCTCTCTTCGGTCACATGCGGCAGGAAATAGGAGGCGACCAGCTCGCGGGTGAGCGGCTTTGCTAGATACTCCGTCACGCCGAGCGTCCGCGTCAGGTCACGGTAGAAATCCACCTCGTCACGGTCGCCGATCACGAGCACCTTCACATCGGGCTCGCAGACACGGGCGAGATCGTCGAGCGCAACGAGCGGCGCCTCCACCCCGGCGATGTCGACAATCAGGATCGATGGCGTTGGGGCATGGGCGAGCAGCCGTGTGGCGGCCGCCACGTCGCCGCGGCGCACCTCGGCACGATCGGGGCCCGCGGCGAGAAGCACCTCCCGCAGGATCTGGTCCGACCGCGAATCGTTGGCGAAGGCGAGCAGCCACAGCCGGTCGGTGCGGCCCGCGTGCCTCGGCGGCGCCCCGGTCGTCTCCTCGGGAAGGAACCCGCTCACATTGTCGTGGTCGGACCGCATCGCCTTGTCGCCCCTTCGGCGCGCATCCGCCTCATCCTCGCACTTGAACCGCCCTGCCTGCCGGCGATGCGCGGCGGCGGTCGGCGGAGCAGCGCCGAAGCGCACCCATCACCGCCCCTCCCTGAGCGACGCAGCGACGCGGATGATCGTGTCGAGCTCATCGCTGGTGAGCTCAGGCGCGTACAACTGTCTTGCCGTCGCCGTGTCGCCGGCGATCGCGGAGACAAGCCCGAGATTGTGGCGTACACGAACCGTCACGTTCCCTTCGGCGCGAAGCGTGCGCAGGAGCTGCCGCGCCTCCTCTGTGGCGCCGGAGAGGGCGAGCGAGAGCGCGAGATTGTTCCGCACCCCGACATGCTTCGGTGCGGCAGCGAGCGCTTCGCGATACCATCGCTGCGCCGCCGCGTGGTCTCCTTCGAGGTCAGCGGCGACGCCGAGGCCGTTCAGCGCATCCGGGTCGCGCGGGGTTCGGGCCAGCTGCCGCTCGAACGTCGCCTTGGCGTTCGCCGTGTCGCCGAGACGCAGATAGGTCCTGCCGAGCGCGAGCACGAGCCGGCGCTCGCCCGGCTTGCGCCCGAGCGCCTCCTCGACGACGCGCAGCGCCTCGACGGCGGCCCCCTGGTCGGCGAGCGCGCGCGCATATCGCTCGACGACCTCGGGATTGTCCGGGTCAGCGGCCGCGGCGTTTCGGTAGATCGTGAGCGCGACCTCGCGGTTGTTGTTCGCCTCGGCGACCGCGGCAAGGCGGAGGCGGTTCGCGGTGGTCGGGCCTTCGCCGCCTCGGCCGCCGAGCAGGCTGCAGCCTGGGGCGAGCAGCAGGGCGGCGAGGCAGAGGATCAGGCTTCGCATCGGGTGCCTCCTCACGACTTGAACGACCCGAAGAGCTGCACGAAGGACGGGCCGGCGAGCAGCAGCACGAGGCAGGGCAGGATGAACAGCGTCAGCGGCAGGACGAGCAGGGCGGGCAGCTTCGCCGCGCGCTCCTCGAACGCCGTCAGGCGCTCCTGCCGCATCTCGGAGGCGAGCGTCCGAAGCGCCTGGCCGAGCGGCGTGCCGTACTGGATGGTCTGCGCAAGCGTCGTCGCAAGCCTGCGCAGACCGTCCACGTCCGTGCGCTGGCCGAGGTTGAGAAGCGCCTGGCGGCGGTCCGACAGAAGGCGAAGCTCGCTCGAGAGCAGGGCGAACTCGGCCGCGATCGGGCCATTCGAGGGCGCCATCTCGCTCGCCACGCGCTCCACCATGCTCTCGAGCCCGAGCCCCGCCTCGGCACAGATCACCATCAGGTCAAGCGTGTCGGGCAGACCGGTGCGGATCTGCCTGATGTGGCGGGCATGCATCCAGCCGAGCACCCAGTTCGGCCCGAGAAGCCCGACCATCACCCCGACCGCAACGATCGCGATCTGCTGCACGCCAGCAATGCCGCGCAGGACGGTGACGCTCCACAGCGCCGTCGGCACCGCGACCAGCAGCACGAGCTTAAGGCCGATCACTACCGGAACGACCGAGCCAGGCTTCAGCCCGGCGGCGGCGACCGAGCGTTCAAGCTCGCGCCGGTCGCGCGGCGAGATCAGCGCCGTGCGCCCGAGCGCCTCCCCGATTGCCCGCAGCACCGCGATCGCATCAGGGCGGCGGGTTCGACGCGCAGCCGTGGCCGATCCCACCGCGCCGAGGGCGGCGATCCTCCCCGAGAGCCTGCGCTCGATGCCATGCCTCGCGGACAGCCAGGCAGCGGCCACGACGAGAACGACCACGGCGAGGCCAAGCGTGAGAACCGCCCTGATGACGATCGGGTCGGCAAGCTCCGCAAGCCGGGTCATCGAAGCGCGAGGCTCCTGCGGATCATCAGCTGCATCACCAGGATGCCGGTGCCGAGCAGCGCCAGCGCCAGCGCGGCGATGAACGGACCCTTCTCGTGGGTGACGTAGAAGGCGATGTAGCGCGGGTTCAGCACCGCAAGCGCGGCGAGCGCGACGAAGGGAATGGCGGTGAGGATCGTCGCCGAGGCGCGCGCTTGGCCAGCAAGTGCACGGCCGCGCGCCGCGATCTGCACGCGCTTGCGCACCACGTTGGCGAGATTGTCGAGCGTCTCGGTCAGGCTGCCGCCGGTCTGCTGCTGCAGCGCGATCGTCACCGCGAAGAACCCGTATTCGCGCAAGCTCGTGCGCTGATAGAGGCCGAGCAGGCTCGTCTCGAGAGGAACGCCGATCGCCTGCTCCGCGGCGACCTGGGCGAACTCCCGCCGCGTCGGCTCGGGGCTCTCGCGTGCGATCGTCCGGATCGCCTCGTTGACCGGAATGCCGGCCTTGAGCGCCCGCACCACCATCCCGAGCGCATCCGGAAGCTGCACGAACAGCTGGTCGCGATAGCGGGAGGTTCCGCGCAAGAACGCGGCGCGCGCAAGCAGCACCGCCGCGGCGATGCCGAGCGGCAGGGCGGCGGCAGGACCGAACAGGACGCCGAAAAAGACGGACGCGAGTGCGCCCCCAGCCAGCGCACCAAGGATCACGATCGGCCACGGCGCCGGATGCTCCTGCGGCCGGCCGAGATCGAGCGCGATCAAGCGCGTGAGCCAGGCAAGCCGCCCGCCGCCCGGGCGTTCGGCGAGCCGGATGCTGCGCTGAGGCTTCGGCTGCTGGGGCTCGCCGCGTGCGGCGCGCGCCGCATCGGCGAGCCGTCGCTCCATCCGTCGCTGCCGCCCGTCGATGATCAGAAGCGCGAGCGATAGGACGATCACGAGGGAGAGCAGGAGGAGTGCGAGGGCGGCAGGGCTCAGCCCGAGCATGTTCACCCTCCGCCGAAGGCGGCCACCGCCTGCGACCACGCATGCTCGAGCCCGAAATAGGCAAGCCTTTCGGAGAAGCCCGGCTTGATGCTTGCGGCGCGCCAGACGCCCTGGATCCGGCCGCGCGCGTCCTCGCCGTCGAACTCGAAGGTGACGAGATCGTTCATCGTGATCACGTCCCCCTCGAGGCCCCTGACCTCGCTCAGCTGAACCACCCGACGCACGCCGTCGCGCATCCGCTCGACCTGGACGATCAGGTCGAGGGCGGAGGCGATCTGAGTGCGGATCGCCTTCACAGGCAGGCCGAGATTGCCCATCTGAACCATGTTCTCGAGGCGGGTCAGCGCATCGCGGGTGGTGTTCGCGTGCAGCGTGCCGAGCGAGCCGTCATGGCCCGTGTTCATCGCCTGCAGCATGTCGAAGGCCTCGGCGCCGCGCACCTCGCCGAGGATGATCCGATCGGGGCGCATGCGAAGCGCGTTGCGGACGAGATCGCGCTGCGTGATCTCGCCGCGGCCCTCGAGGTTGGGCGGCCTGGTCTCGAGCCGGACGACATGCGGCTGCTGCAGCTGCAGCTCAGCCGCGTCCTCGATCGTGACGATCCGCTCACCGTGGTCGATCATCCGGCTCATGGCGTTCAGAAGCGTCGTCTTGCCAGAGCCGGTGCCACCCGAGATCAGGATGTTCAGCCGGCACCGCGCCGCGATCTCGAGCAGGCGCGCGAGCGGCGCGTTGAGCGATCCGAGCTCCACCATCCGCGCGAAGTCGATCCGCCGGCGCGCGAACTTGCGGATCGAGATGCAGGGTCCGTCGAGCGCAAGCGGCGGCAGGATGATGTTGACGCGGCTTCCGTCGGCGAGGCGCGCATCGACCATCGGGCTTGATTCGTCGACCCGGCGTCCGACGGCGGCGGCGATCTTCTGGGCCACCGCGGTGGCATGCGCGGCGTCGCGGAAGCGGACGGTGACGCGCTCGAGACGCCCCGCCCGCTCCACGTAGATGTTGTCGTGGCCGTTGACCATGATGTCGGTGACACTCTCGTCCGCAAGCAGCGGCTCGAGCGGACCAAGGCCCACCATGTCGTCGGCGATGTCGCGGGCGAGCGCGGCCTGCTCCCGCGCCGTGAGCTCGATCCGATGCGTGTCGGCGAGTTGGTGGATGAGCCGCTCGAGCTGGTCGCGCAACTCGGCGACAGGCATCTCCGCAGCGACCGCAGGATCGACCTGCTCGAGCACGAGCGACCACAGCCGCATCGTCGCCACATCGCGGCCCTGCGCCTCGCGCGGAGGCTTCGCGACGGGCGCTTCGGCCTGCGGAGCTACCCCGTCCACCGCCGGCAGGGGCACGGCCGAGGAGCCAGATGCTGGGCAGCGGCGACCGAACCCGCTCATCGGCGCATCAGGCGCGCAAGCCACCCCTCTTTCCCGAGGCGCTGCCCCGACACCTCCCGCGTGACCTCCAGCATGGCCAAGCGGAAGGCCTTGCTGCGCGTCACCGCCGCCACACCGAGATTGGCGGCAGCGAGCAGCGGCTTCGGCAGATGTGGCAGCGAGAGCGCAGGCTTCTCGCCGAGCCCCTGCTCGATGAGCGCCGGCGTCAGCGCGCCTGGCATTCCGGCATGGTTGAGCAGCGGGATCGCGCGGTCGTCGCCGGCCGTCGCAGCCAGCATGCCGCGGAATCGCTTCGCACCGCGCAGCGACAGAAGATCGGGCGTCACCACGAGCAGCCTGGTTTGCGCGAGAGCGTAGATCGACCGCAGCGCCGGCCCGGCGGGGTTGGGCATGTCGAGGACCACGTAATTGAACCGACGCCGCAACAGGGTCATCAGCCGCGCGACCCCCTCGAGCGTCGGCTCGGGCGCTTCCTCGAGCGCCTCGTCCGCCGCAAGCAGCCGAAGCCGCTCGTTGACTGTCACCGCCGTGCGGTCGAGGAACAGCGCGTCCACACGCGCGGGATCCTCGAGCGCGACGCGCAGACCCGCACCTGGGGCAACGCCGAGGGCAAGGGCGGCAGCGCCATCCTGGAGATTGAGATCGACGAGCGCGACATAGCCGCGCGAGATCTCCGCGAGCAGGATCGCGAGGTTGGTCGCAACCGTCGTCGCACCCGCTCCGCCATGGGCGGCCGTGACGGTGATGACGCGGCCGCCCGGCTGCTGGCCGCCTGCGGGAAGCCGTCCCTTGAGCACGGGAAGGAAGAGCCGGGCGACGCCGTCGCGCGTCAGCGGCTTGGAGAGATATTCGACGACGCCGAGGCTGCGGGTGATCTCCCGGTAGAAGCCCACATCGGTGCGATCGCCGGTGACAAGAACCTTCACATCCGGCTCGCAGACATTGGCGAGATCATCGAGCGCGACGAGGGGATCGCTCGCCCCGGAGACGTCGACGATCAACACCTGCGGCGTGGGGCTGCGCGAAAGGTCGCGGATTGCCGCCTGGATCGTGCCGCGACGGAACACGATACCGCTCGGGACTTCGGACAGGCCGGCGCGGAGCGCGGCCTCCGATGCCGAATCGGCCGTGTAGGCAACGGCGAAGGGGCGGTTGGGCGAGGCTGGCCGCCCGGCCGATGCCTCGTTCTCCTCCGCCGCGGCTGCGCTTTCAGTTCTGTGCACCGCCGCCCCCCGACGCGCCGCGCCCGAAAGCCGGCGAGGTGCGCACCTCCGGAAGAGGCTTCACCGCGTCGTCCTCGAGCCGTTCGATCGCGCCCGCAGCCTGACGCGACCGGCCGCGCGGGTCGCCCTCGCCGCGCTCGAGATCGGCCGGGTTCACGATCATCGCCCTGAGGTTCGACTCGTTCACCCCCCGCACCGTCCAGGTGCCAGGGCGTTCGAACGGATCCGAGAGACCGGCGCAGCCGGCGACCAGCAGCACCGCCAAGAGAGGACCGCTCCGCCATCGCCGCATGACGCTCACTCCAGAATGAATCCGGCCTGGCCGGGAACGCGCGGCGGCGGCGCCGTGCGTGCCCGCTGCCGGTTGAGCAGGATCCGCTCGATGTCGTTCGCCGGCTTGAACCCGTCTGTCGGCAGCCGCAGCGCACGCGGGTCGGAGACGGGCTGGACGAGATAGGGCGTGATGATGATGATGACGAGCTCGGTCTCGTTACGTCGGAACCGGTCAGAGCGGAACAGGGCGCCGATCACGGGAAGCTCGCTGAGATAGGGCAGACCAGCGCCGGTCATGCGCGAGCCGTCCTGAAGCAGCCCCGCGATCGCGAAGGACTGCCCGCTGCCGAGCTCGACCGTCGTCTCGGCGCGGCGGACGCGGAGCGCCGGGATCTCGACGACGCCACCCGCAAGCGGCAGCCTGATCGCGCCGTCATTCGTCAGCTCGCTGACCTCGGGGCGGACGCGGAGGCTTATCCGGCCATTGTCGAGTACGGTGGGAACGAAGGCGAGCGAGACGCCGAACTGCTTGAACTCGACCGTCACCCGGTCATTCTGTGACGCGACCGGAACGGGGAACTCGCCGCCTGCGAGGAACGAGGCGGTCTCGCCGCTTTGGGCCACGAGGTTCGGCTCGGCGAGGATCGAGATCAGCTGATCCTGCGCAAGCGCATCGATCAGCAGATTGACGTCCCAGGAGCCGCCGCTGTAGCCGGCGCCGAGAAGGCCGTTGACGGTGCCGCTGATCGGCCGGCCGATCTCGCTACCGGCAAGCCCTCCCGTGACCAGCCCGAAGGCGAAGTTTCCGGAACTCCCGAGCACCTGCCAGTTGAAGCCGAGTTCGCGCGTGACGACGCGTGAGACCTCGGCGACGCGCACGCGCAGATTCACCTGCATCACGCTCTGCGTACGCAGCTGGTCGAACACGCGCTCGTTCTCGCCCAAGCCGTTGCGCGCGATCCCAAGGGCGAGCTGAGCGTCCGCCGGTGTCGGCACCTCGCCCGCGAGCACGATGCCGCCGGGGACGCGACGTGCCGAGACGGAGGCGCGCGGGATGGCCGCTCGGATTGCCGCCTCGATGGCCGCGGCGGTTGCCGCAGCTGCGCGCGGGCTACCACCAGCGGCCGCTGCTGCCGCCGCGCCGGCGGGACCGCCGACGGTCACCTCGTAGGTTGCGATCTCGCTGCCATCCGCCGCGGTCGCGACCACCACGGTTCGCCCGCGCCCGACGCCGGAGATGAACAGCGTGGTGGGAGAGGCCGCCTGAACGCGGGCCACGCGCGGATCGGCGGCGAAAACGGTGGATGCGGCGCGCGGCAGGGTCACGAGCTGTCCGCCGCCGAGCTCGACCGAGACGGCTTGCCGGGTCTGCGCCTCCGCCGCGACAGGAAGGCAGAGGCCGGCGGCGAGCACCGCCACCGCGAGCGCCAACGGGAAACAGAGGCGACGGAGCGCGGCGCGCGTCATGGGAAGACGATGTCCTGGCGGTCGTCACCCTGGATGATCCGAAGCCTCGCGCCGACGGGCCGATCTGCCGGATCCGTCTGTGCCAAGGCGGGTGAGACGTCGCCTCCGAACACCGAACGACGCGCCGGGGGCGGATCGGCCGTCTCGATGGCCATGGAGCGGATCGTCAGCGACAGCCGGCCGAGCTGCGCGGCGACCGCCACACGCTCCGCCTCCTCCGGGGTAACCTCGAGCGTGACGGTGCGGGCGACCCTGCCGTCAGGGCTCGCGCTCGCACCCGCCGCGCCCTGGGTCAGCTGCTGGTCGACCGCGATGACCCGGACATCGTGCAGCACCGTTTCGCCGACGACACGTCGCGACAGCACCGCCACGCGCTCATCGAGCGTCTGCGTCAGCAAGAGATCCACGCGGTCTCCAGGCCAGATCAGGCCCGCCGCGCCCGTGACAGCATCGACGCCGACCGTGATCGCCCTCCGGTTCGGCATCAGCACGGCGGCGAGGAAGCCGCGGTCGCGCGGCCGAAGAACGTCGCCGAGCACGAGCGGTTCACCCTTGTCGAGGAAGCGGCGGACCAGAGCGCCCCCGAGTTCCGTGCGCGTCTCGGCGCTGTCACGGATCAATCCCTCGGCCGCGTCGGCCTCCGCAAGCTCGCGAACCGCGATGTCCTCGCCGCGGAGAAGCGTTCCGGCCGGGAGAGGACGGGCGGCCACGAGCACCCTGACCGTCGTGGCGGCCGGTGCAGCGGTCGGAGCGGACGGCTCGACGACGGTGACAACGGTGCGGGGAGGAAAGATCATTCGCGCGCCGATGATCGCAAGCGCCGTCGCGGAGAGGACGATCAGACCGATCAGGACGATGCAAATGGCCGTCGGTCAACCCTGCAGCTGGCCGTTTGCGATCAGCAGCACACCACTCGCACACAATGCGATACCATACGGTAAAGGCCCGCGACGCCTGACCCGCCAACACTCAGCAGCCAGAACGCGCCGAAGCACGGAGCGGCCTCGGCCTTGCGGTGAGGGCTGCCGCGGCCTCGCACGGATCGCGAGAAGGTAGACTGCCGAGAGAACGCCGCCGGCGAGCGCCGTGAGGACGATGAACGGCCAGACGGCCTCCGGCGGAAGGCCGAGTGCGACGGGGGTGGCGAGCTTGACATCGCCCCCGCCGAGCCAGCCGCGGGCGAACAGGAGGAAAAGGGCGGCGAAGAGAAGCGCCGACGTTGCGGCGGTCGCGGCGAACGCTGCCGGCCCCTCGAGCGTGCGAAGCGCGGCTCCGGCGACAGCGACTACGGCGGCGAGGCCGTTCGGGATACGCCGCACCGCGAGATCACGCCAGGCCGCGGCGATGAGGCAGAGGATGATCGCAAGCGCGAGCAGCGTGGCCATAGGGCACTGCTCTCAGGATGCGGGAGAGCGTGTTTGCGGACCGTAAACAACACGAGGCCGCCCTTGGGCGGCCCCGCACGACGAAGCGGGCTCTTCAGTGTGACTGATCTGCCGTCACGCCCGAACCCCATCCGCGGTTGACTACTGCTCCGTGCCCTGTTGGAGCGCATCACGAACCGTGCCGAACGTGTCCCGAAGTTGTTCGCCAATGGTCAACATGACGGCCGCGATCGCCTTCGGAGTGATGGCGACCGCTCTGATCGGCTTCGCCGGCCTCGCGACAGAGGGAGGTGCCTGGTACCTCGCCCGACGTGAGGCGCAGACGGCCGCGGATACGGCCGCCCAAGCGGGTGCAATTGCCGTCGCGTTCGGGCGGGACGCAGTCGCGGCCGCGCGCGAGACGAGCGCACGCAACGGGTTCAGCGACGGCGCCGGCGGCACCCGCGTGATCGTGAACCGCCCGCCGCTCTCGGGGCTGAACGCCGGCAACACGCGCGCGGTCGAGGTGATCGTGGAACGCGAGCTGCCGCTGCAGCTCGCGTCCCTGTTCCTCGACCGGAGAGCGACGGTGCGTGCACGTGCCGTCGCCACCGCGCTCACGATCGACTCCGGCACGGCCTGCGTGCTCGCCCTCGGCCGGGCGGGCGGCGCGCTCACACAGGAGAGTGACCTCGAAGCCGGCGGCACGGCGACCGTGAATGCGCCGAATTGCAGCCTTGCCTCGAACACTTCGATCCGCCAGTTCGGCACCGCCTCCGTGAACGCCTACACCATGAGCGCTGTCGGCACGATCGAGATCGGCTGCGAGGAAAACGTCACCCTCCAACGCCCCGCCGCGTCGTTCCAGCCCCCGATCCCCGACCCGTTCGCGCCGGATGTGCCGGGAACGGGCATTCCGCTGCCGGAACCGACAGGTACCTGCACTCAGACGAACTACACCGTCGGCTCCAACGCCCGCGCGACCATGTCACCCGGCCGCTACTGCGGCCGGGTGAGGCTCGCAGGCACAGTGACGATGACGCCCGGAGTCTACGTGATCCAGAACGGCAATCTCGAGGTCAACGCGCAGGCCAACATTTCCTGCCCGTCCTGCTCGCCGGGGCAGGGCGTGACCTTCGTGTTCACCGGCAACCCAAGGATGGTCGGCGGGCCGAGGATCAACGGCGGGGCGACCATCAACCTCATCGGCGGGTCCGGCATCTACCGGGGCATCCTGATGTACCAGGACCCGCGGGCGGCTTCCGGCAACGACGTGACGCTGAATGGCGGCGCAGGCATCACAACCCAGGGCCTGTTTTACTTCCCCTCGGCCGACCTCAGGATCAACGGCAATTTCGGCGGCGTGAACTCGACCTGCAAGGCCTTCATTGCGGAATCGATCGAGCTCGTCGGGACGACGACCCAGACCATCGCTGTCGATGGCTGCGGGGCGCTCGGGCTCGACCCGCGAAACGATCTTCCGCAGATCCGTGTCGTGAGGCTGGTCGAATGAGCACACGGCCCGTGAGGCTCCCGGGCCCGTCGCGGCGCGCGTTGTTCCGCTGCCGGCGCGGCGCCTCAGCGGTCGAGTTCGCCTTCATCGCGCCTGTTATGGTGCTTCTGCTTGCCGGCCTCGCCGACATCGGAGCCGCGATGCACCAGGCGATCCGGCTCGAAAACGCGGCCCGTGCGGGGGCGCAGTTCGCGATGAGCTTCCCCACCGACCAGGCGGGCATCACCGCCGCCGCGAGGGCCGCGCTCGGCGGCTCGGGCACCGGGACGACCGTGACCGCCTCCGCGCCGTTTTGCGCCTGCCCCGGGGGCGGAACGGCCGTCGTTTCCTGCGAGGGGACGCCGTGTGCCGGAGCGCCGTCAGGCACCTATATCGCGGTCACCGTGACGCGTCCGTTCTCCGCGATCGTCGGCCTCGGCGGTTTCGTTCTTCCCTCAACTCTGCGTGGCGATGCGGTGGCACGTGTGCGCTAGACCGCCGAGGACGCGACGCGCCCACGGACTGCCCCGTTGCAGCGCGGGGGCGGCCGCCCTCGAGTTCGCGGTCGTGATGCCCGTCTTCCTCGCCCTCGTCTTCGCGATCATCGATTTCTCTCGCTACGCCTTCACGCTCATCTCGGTGCAGCAGGCCGCGGCGGAGGCGGTGCGGGCGGCATCGATGGGCAAGACCGCCACCGAAGCCCAGTCGCTCGCACGGGCGCGCTCCCCCTTCCTCGGTGAAGGCCTCGCCATCGCCTGCGAGGGGTGCGGGATGGTGGACGTGAACCGGCTGATGACCTTTCGCGTGATCGCTCGCTACACGTTCCAGCCGCTCCTGCCGCTCCTGCCGACCTTTCCCGTCACCGTCGCCGAGGAGAGCCGCGTGAGCTTCTGACCCGCACGATCGGTCAGGCGCTGCACGGATAGCTCGAGCGATCCGCGAACGACGCTACAGCGCGCGCGGCCGCGCAACCGGTCTGTACCGGACCTAGCTCCGCTTCAGCAACGAGACGATCCGCCCGCGCAGCCAACGTTCTGCAGGGTCGCCGTCGGTCGTTCCGCGCCAGGCCATGCTGATCACGGCCGGCAGGGGGTCGAAGGGTGTGGGGTCGATCCTCAGTCCTCCCTGCGCGGCGAGCGTCTCGGCCACGAAATCCGGAACGGTCGCGATCAGCTCCGTCCCGGCGAGCACCGAGGGAAGAAGCGTGCAATCGGTCAGGTTGGGCACGACGCGGCGCTTCCGGCCAAGGGCCTCGAGCGCCATGTCTGCCCGTCCCCGAAGATCGCCCGCCGGCGTCACCAGCACGTGATGACGCCGGCAATACTCGTCGAGCGAGATCGGCTCGGGGGCGCCGTCCGCCCGCAGAACCACGAAATGGCCGTTCACGACGACCCGCCGCCTGGCGTTGGCCGGGAGGTCCTCCGCGAGGTATCCGAGGACGATCGAGACCTCCGCCCTTTCGAGCTGCCCGGGCGCGGTCTTCCAATCCGTACGCCGGACCGTCAGCGTGCAGCGCGGCGCCTCCGCCCCGAGCACAGGCATAAGCCGCGGCAGGAGCGCGATCGCGATGTCGTCCTGAAAGGCGATCCGGAAGTCGCGACGATCGATCGCCGGGTCGAACGGCACCGCCGGTGCGAGGGCTTCGGCGAGCGCCTCGAGCGCCGGGCCGAGCCGGTCCATCAGCGCGAGCGCCCGCGCCGTCGGCTCTAGGCTCAGGACCCATAATGTGTTCATAAAGTTCTTTGAGCGACGCGGGCTGGTGTGATTCGGGGTGGTTCCCTTGGCGGCGATGGAGGGGAACCGGGATGAGTGATCTGTGTCTCTCTGAGCGAGGCGCAGATGCAGCGACTTGCGCCGCTGCTGCCTTCGGACACACGCGGCAAGCCTCGGGTGGATGACCGGCGTGTGATCAGCGGCATCGTCCATGTGCTGCGCTCTGGCGGGCGTTGGGTCGATGCGCCGGCTGTCTACGGCCCGCGCAAGACGCTGTACAACCGTTTCGTGCGCTGGAGAGCCAAGGGCGTGTGGCAGCGCGTGTTCCGCGCGCTCGCCAGGGCTGGCGGCCCGCCGGCCGAGCTTTTGCTCGACAGCAGCCATGTGAAGGCCCATCGCAGCGCCGGGGGTGGAAAAGGGGGGGAGCGCGCGCAAGCCATCGGGCGGTCGGGGAACCCATCGCGGCAAGCCGCGATGGGGCCCGCCGCGGGGCGGGCGGACTACCAAGATCCACGCGCTGACCGATCATCTTGGCCGCCCGATCGGTTTCGAACTGACCGCCGGCCAGCACGGCGATGCGCCAGTGGCACTGGCGCTGCTTGCTCCCTGGCCGTCAGCGAAGCTCTGCATCGCCGACGCTGCCTATGACAGCAACGGCATCCGCAGCTTCCTCCTCGCCCGCGGCATCCTGCCGGTGATCCCGAACAACCCCACCCGCAAACAGCACCACCCCTTCGACCGGAGCGTCTGGCGCAAGCGAAACCTGATCGAGCGCGTCTTCTGCCGCCTCAAGGATTTCCGACGCATCGCCACGCGATACGACCGACGCGCAGACGTCTTCCTCAGCGCCGTCTACCTCGCCGCAACCGTCACTTGGTGGTTATGAGTCCAGAGCCTAATGGGTCCTGAGCCTAGAATTCGCGCTGCAGCCTGATTCTTGCAGAGACGATTGCTTAGTCGAGATGCGGGCGATCAAAGATGCCCTCGCAGGCCTCGTGGCCACTACGCGCAACGGCCATCTCGGCTCAACTTTCCTCACCGAGCGCCTTCCTGCGAAGATCCTTCAACCGTTGCTCGTGCCCGGCAAGGCGTGGGTGGATTGCCAGCGCTTGTTCATAGGCACGCAACGCCCCCCGAGGATCTCCATCGGCCTCGAGAATGTGCGAGAGGCCGACGAGGGCACCGAAATGCCT
Organism: Elioraea tepida; assembly: GCF_019203965.1. NCBI lineage: Bacteria > Pseudomonadati > Pseudomonadota > Alphaproteobacteria > Acetobacterales > Elioraeaceae > Elioraea > Elioraea tepida. Next base: position 3,081,208 of record NZ_CP076448.1, on the reverse strand, counting down.
TGGCTCTCTCGCCAGCGTTTCGCGAATGTCCCGAAGCGCGTTCTGATAATCGCCCGCAAGATAATAGGCCGTAGCCCTTTTGTTCCAACCCTCCGGCAGCTCCGGAGCCAGCGCGATGACGGCGTTGAAATCCTCGATCGCATCCTCGAGCGACCTGCTCTCGAGGTGGCGAATTCCTCGCCGCATGAGCAGCTGAACCGCGGGCGAACCGCCCTGTATCCACACCTGCCAGATCTGAGCCTCAACGGCGCGTGCCGAGGCGTCGTCGGGCGCGTGCCGTAGCGCCTCGAACATCTGCTCAAGCGTCAGACGCTGACGCTGCGCTGGGGCCGGGGCCTGGGCCAGCACAGGCGCACTGAGCAAGCAGAGGAGTAGTCCGCGGCGGAGGATCGCCATACCGTAAGCATCACCCCGAAGCGGGGTGCTCCACAAGCGCCGCCTTGCCCACTGCAGGGTGAGCGCATAGCGCCGCAGGAACCGGGCCACCCGACATCCAATCGAGCAGCAACACGGAATGGATTACTGGCACAGGCCCGCCCGATAGCTGGCTTATGCAGCCGATGTTCCCCGTCACCACCACGTCCGGGCGGGTGGCCGCAATGTTGGCGAGCTTACGCTCGCGCAGCTGTGCGGCGATTTCCGGTTGGAGCAGGTTGTAGGTGCCGGCGCTACCGCAGCAGATATGCCCCTCCGGCGGATCGGCTACGGCGAAGCCAGCACGTTTTAGCAGCGCTTTTGGCAGCGCGGTGAGCCTCTGCCCGTGCTGCATCGAGCATGCCGCGTGGTAGGTGACCCGAAGGGGGGGTGCAGCCCGTGTCGGCGCGTAGCCGACCATCTCGAGCACCTCCGTGATGTCCTTCGCAAGCGCCGAAATCTTCGTTGCTTTCTCCGCCCACCCCGGCTCCTCGCGAAGCATGTAGCCGTAATTTTTGACCGTGGTGCCACAGCCGGAGGCGTTGATCACGATTGCATCAAGGCCCTCCCCCTCGACCTCGGCCCACCAAGCGGCAACATTGCGCTTGGCGGCAGCAATCGCCGCCTCATGCCGCCTCATATGGTGCACGAGTGCACCACAGCAACCAGCCCCCTTCGGAACGACCACCTCGACACCAAGGCGGGTAAGCAAGCGGATCGTCGCCTCATTGATTTCTGGAGCGAGCACCTGCTGGGCGCAGCCTGCGAGCAGTGCCATGCGGAAGCGGCGCCGCCCGGCTGCAGGATGCACGCCCGGACGCTCGACCGCACTCGGCGATGGCACGCGTGAAGGAGCGAGCGCAAGCATCGCGCGGAGACGTTGCGCGAACGGACCCCTTCCTGGAAGGAACCGGCCAACCGGCTTCACGATCGAGGCAACCAGCACTGCGAGCCTGAACATCCAGACGCGCGGCAGCACAGTAGCGAGCAGTGAGCGGACCAGCCTCTCGGGGACCGGCCGCTCGAACGTCTCCTCCACATGTCGGCGGGCGTGGTCGATAAGGTGCATGTAGTGCACGCTTGACGGGCACGTCGTCATGCAAGAAAGGCAGGAGAGGCAGCGGTCGATATGCTGAACCACCTCGGCTGTGGCTGGGCGGTTGTTCTCCAGCATATCCTTTATCAGGTAAATGCGGCCGCGCGGGCTGTCGAGCTCGTCCCCGAGCAGGAGGAACGTGGGGCAAGTGGCGGTGCACAACCCGCAATGAACGCAGGTCCTGAGGATGCGGTTCGCCTCAGCCGTGTCGGCGTCGCGCAGTTGTTCCGTTGTGAAGCTGGTTTGCATCGGTGCCGCAGGTTCACTCCTGTCGCTTCGCGCCGGTGTGCGGGAGCGCAAGCAGCACGAAAGCGATCCCGAGGAGGACGAAGTTCATACCGTAGATGCCGAGGAACATGGTGAAGCTCTCGGTGCGGAACAGCTCACCTGAGGCGATGTCCCACACAAGACCGGCGAGCGCGAGGAAGCCGAAGAAGAATGCAAGCGCATCGCGTGCCCACTCCGCGCGCGAGCGGGAGCCGAGATGCAGCACGTCGAGGAACATGAGCGTCAGCCCGGTGAAGCCGAGCGCGAGGACTGGCAAAAGCAGAAGAAAGAACAGGATCGTCACAGAACCCCCCTCATCGCCGCGGGCGCGTCACGCGGGCCCATGATGTCCCGATCATATCCCGGCAAAGATGCGGCCGGGACTGAGAATTCCTTTGGGGTCGAACGCCGCCTTGACGCGCCGTGTTAATGCAGCGACGCTTGGACTCTCGGGCGGTACCACGGGCAGAGCGGCACGGAGGGAGGGGGGTGCGCGCACCGTCCAAAACGCGCCGCCCGCGGCAGCTGCAGCAGCCGAGACCGCGATGTGCGACGACTCCGTCGCCGGCCCGGTAGCCCAGACAAGGCCCCCACCCCAGTCGAGAAGGCAGCGCAGCCCCCAGCTCTTGAGGCTCGCGAGAATCCTTGGCCCCGATGAGGGCCGCACGGAGAGGCGCCACACCCCCTCGGCGGCGCTCACGCACAGCGGGGCAGCGTCACGTACCGACCGCCACAGAACCCGGGACGTCGCATCATCAAGGCACCGCACCACGCCGTGAGTCGCGAGCAGGGCCGAAAGCCGCTCCGCTCGGTAGGGGATGAACTCGGCGAACTCCTCAAGCCTCAGAATGGTCGCTGAGCCGCCTGGGCCGAGCGCTGGTGCGGCTTCGGCCGCCTCGTCGGGAAGGAAGGCAGCGCCGGTAACGCCAAAGGGAGAACCGAGCCCAGCGGCCAGGGCCACCACACCCTCCTCGGCCGTCAGACCGCGCAGCACGAGAGTGGCCGTTGCTTCCGGCGCTGGCAGGACCTTAAGCGTCACCTCCGTCAGAACCGCGAGGGTCCCCCGGCTCCCCGACAGAAGCTTGCAGAGGTCGAGTCCGGTAACGTTCTTCAGCACCCGCCCGCCAGAGGTGATCACCTCCCCGGCTCCATTGACGGCACGCACGCCGAGTACGTGGTCGCGCATGGCGCCGAGCGCGATCCGGCGTGGTCCCGAGAGGTTGCAGGCGACGACGCCACCGATCGTCGGAGGGCCGTCAGGAGGCCCATCCTCGGGACCACATAGGGCCGAGAGATCGGGCGGCTCGGCGACAAGATGCTGCCCCTCCGCAGAGAGCGCAGCCTCGAGCTCGGCCACCGGGGTACCGGCGCGCGCGGCGATCACGAGTTCGGATGGGCTGTAGAGCGTGATGCCGGAGAGCGCACGGGTGGAAATGGCGGCCGCAGTCTGGACGGGCCGGCCGAGGCTCGCTTTGGTCCGATTGCCCCAGATCGCGAGAGGTTCCCCTGCTGCATGGGCCGCCGCGATCCGGGCCACCAGCGCCGCCTCGTCTGCCGGCGCCTCGAGCGCTGAAGCGGCCCCACCCGGTGGCATTGGCTCAGGCGCTCACCAGGGGGAACACCTTGTGCGGGTTCAGGATCCAGCCGGGGTCGAAGGCGCTCTTGATGCGCCTCTGTTGATCGAGATCCACGGCGCGGAATTGAACCGTCATCAGGTCGCGCTTCTCGACGCCAACACCATGTTCGCCGGTCAGGCATCCTCCGAGCTCGACACATAGCTTCAGGATGTCGGCGCCGAGCGCCTCCGCACGCGCGAAGCTATCGGCGTCGTTCGCGTCGAACATGATCAACGGGTGCAGGTTGCCGTCGCCCGCGTGGAAGACGTTTGCGACCTCGAGCCGATACCGTTCCGAGAGGGTTTTGATGGCCCGCATTGCCTCAGGCAGCCTGGCTGGAGGGATCGTTCCGTCCATGCAGAGATAGTCAGGGCTAATCCGGCCGATCGCGCCGAACGCGCCCTTGCGCCCCTTCCAGATCGCTGCGCTCTCCTCTGCGGTCTTCGCGATCCGCATCGTCGTCGGCGCGTGCCGTTCGCAGATCGCGGCGAGCTTTCCCAGCAGAACCTCCTGCTCCTGCTCCGAACCCTCGACCTCGATGATCAGAAGCGCGTCGGCATCGAGGGGATAGCCCGCCTGGGCGAAGGCCTCGCACGCATGGATGCAGGCACGGTCCATGAACTCGAGCGCCACTGGGATGATGCCAGACGCGATGATGTCGGCCACGGCCGCTGCGGCAACATCCGTCGCGCCAAAGCCCACGAGCATCGCGCGCGCCCCCTCGGCGGCCCGTAGGATACGCACCGTCACCTCCGTGACGATGCCGAGCTGGCCCTCGGACCCGGTGATAAGCCCAAGCCAGTCGTATCCGGCGCAGTCAAGATGGGCGCCGCCGACCTCCATCACCTCCCCTTCGACCGTGACCATGGTGAGGCCGAGCAGGTTGTTCGCCGTTACACCATACTTAAGGCAATGGGCGCCACCGGAGTTCATCGCGACGTTGCCCGCGATCATGCAGGCGAGCTGGCTCGAGGGATCGGGCGCGTAGAAGAACCCCTCTCCCTCGACGGCGCGGGTGATGGCGATGTTGGTCACTCCCGCCTGAACGCGCGCGAAACGATCGGCAAGGTCAACCTCAAGGATACGGTTCATGCGCGCGACACCGATCACCACCGCGTCCTCCAGCGGCAGCGCTCCTCCGGAAAGCGAGGTGCCGGCTGCGCGCGGCACCACGCGGATGCCCTGCTCGTTGCAGTATCTGAGCGCAGCAGCGAGCTGGGCCGTCGTCTCCGGCAGAACCACCGCGAGCGGTACCCGGCGGTAAGCGGTGAACGCGTCCGTCTCGTAGGCCTTCAGGCGCAGTGGTTCCGCGATCACGTTGCCTGGGCCGACGCGTTCCGCGAGAGCGGAGATGACCTCAGCACGGCGCGCGAGGATCTCGGCCCTCGGTGCAGGCATCGCTAGCATTGGCGCAGTCCCTTTCCCGTCCTCATGACCGAGAAGTGACGGTTTGGCAGGACATACGCAAGTGCGTGATGCCGCTCTCCTCAGCTGCGCCGGCCTAAACGTGAGGCGGCGAGCCGGCAAAGAGAGAGGCGTCAACTGGCCGCGCCTCCCGACGCGAGACCGTCAGCCCTGGCGGGCCTTCATCCGCGGGTTCTTCTTGTTGATCACGTAAAGACGGCCCCGCCGACGCACGAGACGGTTGTTCTTGTCCCGCGTCTTCGCAGACTTGAGCGAGTTCCGGATGCGCATGATGCACCTGTAGGGCCAAACGAGCGCTGGCGAATAGGGAAAGCCCCTGGGCCTGTCAACCGCCAAGCGTCTTGGAGCCGGCGTCAGCGCCGGATGGCGTGCCACCGCATAACCTTCAGCTTCCCGGACCGGATCAAGGAGAGACGCCTGAGCCACAGCTCAGCCTCCTGGAGGATGGAAAGCGCCTGAGCACGCGTCGGAGGCTGAGCGAGGAGGATCTCCAACATGCCGCGCCATGCCGCAACTGCCTGCTGCACGTGTCGGGGGCTGATGTCCTCGGCGATCCGCACGTCGAAGCCGAGCCGAGCCATGAGCACGGTCTCGGCTTGCGGGTGGACGAGACAGGCGGGCCCCCGATCGAGCCGCTCCCAGGCCCTCGCGGTCTCGTCGTTGGGATCGAGGGGAACCTCACCGAGCGTGAGATCGGTCATCACGAGCTGCCCGTTTGGCTTGAGCGCCGCTGCCACCGCGGCGAGCAGCCGAGGCTTGTCCTCCACGGTCCAGAGAGCTTCCTGCACGAGGGCATGATGGAAGAAGTTGGGACGGAACTGCGGTGCGGCCGGATCGTAGTGTCTAATCTCAGCCTTCTTCTCCAGCTTGGCCTTCTTCGAGAGCGCCTCGCCAGCGGCGGCAAGGTCGGCGTTCTCCTCATAACCGCTGACCCAGGTGCCCCACGCAGTCGTGATGGCACGCGCTGCGCCGCCCATCCCCGCGCCAATATTGAGCAGGCTGTGGCTCTCCTGCAGGCCGAGCGGCTTGCTCAACCGAAGCGCCTCCTCCTCGCCGCCCGGCGAGACGAAGCCCTCGCCCCACAGCGTCGCGGCAAGTTGGATCCGACGTGGGGTCCAAGCACGTGGCGGATCGGGCCTCGGCTCAGGCTCGCTTTCCGCAACCATGGGCACTGTACGGGGTCGCTCGCCCGGCTTCGGGCGTGCGGAGCCGGTCGCGCGCGCCTCGGTTGTCGATGCGCCGAACCAGTTGACCACACCAGCAAGCGCAGCCTTCATCCCGCCAAGGCCTCCATTGCGCCTATATCGCTGGTGTGGATGGAGGAAGATTTAACGGCCCCTTTTGTCCAAGGCCAACGTGCAGGAAGGATTTTGGCAAACTCAGCCAGAACGGGGTGAACGGGGCGACCAGCCACAGAGGTCAGGCCTTCACCGATCCCCGGTGCCAGGGCCGATGTCCGGCGTGTTGCCTTGTTCGCAGTCGAATGCCGCGGTGTCTGGAACGCACGGTTGGCCCCGGTGGTTGAGCCCCCGTCGCGTAGGCGGATGAGATAGCCGCTCCTGCAGCACCCGGACGGTGAGGTCGGACAACACAGATCGAAGCAGAGCGCGATGCCGAACCGTTGGACATCGGCGTCACGAGCATCGATGGTATGCCGATCGCCGAGCTGCCGCTTCTTGGCGCCGCGACGGGGCGGCAGCGCTCGTGCTTTGAGGGTTCCTACTCGGCCGCAGCACGTCGCTCGGCGACGCGTAGCCAGCCATCCCGGGTCTGCGGCAGCTTCATGCCAAGCAAATCTGAAGCGACGAGATTGCGCAGGATCTGCGCCGTGCCGCCGGCGATGGTGAACATCCGCGCATCCCGAACCATGCGCTCCATCGGGTTGTCGCGTGCATAACCCGCGCTCCCCCAGATCTGGAGCGCATCGTTGGTTACCTTTACGGCCGTCTCGGCGGCGAGGATCTTCGCCTTTGCCGCGAGCACAGGATCGGGAAAGCCATTCGGACCGCGTGACCGTGCGGCGCGGTGCACCATCGCCCGAGCGGCATCCACCGCCACCGCCATGTCGGCAAGCATCCACTGGATGCCTTGAAACTCAGCAATTGGCCGGCCGAACTGCTCGCGCCTGCGGGCGTAGGCGATCGCGTGATCGAGTGCTCCGGCGGCGATGCCAAGGGCGACGGTCGCCGCCCCAACCCTTTGAGCGTTGTAGGCATCCATCAGCGCGCCGAAGCCGCGACGGAAGCCACCCGGACTAGGCAGGACCATTGTGTCAGGAATGAACAGGTCGCGGAGCTCGACCACGGTCTCGGGAATGCCGCGTACCCCCATCGCGTGCTGGCGCGGGCCGATCACAAGGCCGGGCGGATCGCCTTCGCCACGGCGCACCGCGATGAACCCACCGATCCCCTGCTCCACCCCGTTCTCGACGGCTCGGGCGAAGATGAGGTGCAGCTTCGAGACGCCGCCGCCGGTGATCCAGTGCTTGCGGCCATTGATCACCCATCCACCCTGGCGGCGCTCGGCCCGCGTCCTCATCTCTGTTGCGGCCGACCCGGCCTCTGGCTCGGTGATGCAGATCGCCGGCTTGTCGCCCTCGCCGAGCACGAGGTCGGCGGCAAGCCGCTTCTGATCCTCGGTGCCATAGGCCATCACAGCGCCGAGCGCGCCCATGTTCGCCTCGACGCAGATCCGCCCGGCAACGGCGCAGTGCCGCGCCATCTCTTCGATCACGAGAACCGCATCAAAATAGCTGGCCGCGCGGCCACCGAGCGCCTCGGGGATCGTCATGCCGAGGAAACCGGCCTCGCGCAGGGCCGCGACAAGATCCCAAGGATACGATTCAGTGCGGTCGATCTCGGCGGCCCGTGGCGCGACCACGGCTTCAGCGAACGCTCTCGCTCGTGACTTCAGCGCCGCTTCACGCTCGGTCAGCTCCATGCCCCGTTTCCTCCCCGCCACGCGCTCTCTCCTACCTCTGCTAGCCGCTGGCGGCCAGAGGCACTCGCAGGCACGACGATCAAATCGTCAAGGCGCGCGCGTATTGGGCGTCGTGGGCCGCCGCCGGAGGAGAACGCTACTTCCGAACAATCACCCCTCCGAGAGCCGCTCCTCGATGGACCGCACGGCGTTCGGGTCGAGCCGTGTGGCCGTGGCGAAGGCATCGAGCCAGGCGCGCTCGGCGGGGCCGAGTTCTCCGGCGGCCAGATAGGCTGCGGCATATACCTGGGCGGCGAGCACGGGGTCACCCACCTCGCGGGCGATCTCGGCCACCGCTGCCGGCCTTGCGAACTCCGCGAGAACGAGGTCGCGCGCTTGTTGGTCAAGGCCGGCTTGGTCGAGCTGGGTTGCGATCGCCGCACGTTCGTCAGCATCAAGCGACCCATCGGCCCGTGCACAGGAGATCATGGCCCGGAGGATCAGCAGGGCCTCCGCGTCCTCCGCCTCCCTCGGCTCCGGGGCGGGGCGCGATATCGTCCCGCGAGGCGGCGCAGGTGCCGCCCAGGGGTTCTGCGGCGCTTTTCCGGGCGGTGCCGGCGGAGGCGGAATGCGCTGGACCGTGTCCAGCGGCGCGTCGCGTCCCTGCCTGGACGGCTGCGGGGGCATCGACCCGCTTCCGGCGCCGCTGAGAACGGAACCGAGCACCGCAGCGGCCAGGCTCGCGAGCGTGCGTGTCGCGCTTCGCGTTCCGCCAACACGGACATCGATCAGGGGCGGAGGCACGCGCCGCCTCCGCCGCGACGGCCGCAGGCCTCCCGAGGCGGCGCCCCCGATCAGCGCTCCAAGGATCCGCTCCATATCGCCTCTGGCCATGCCCCCTCCTCCGCTTCTCGCGCAACGCTCGACCGTCGCACCATAGCCTTGCAACGCCCGCAACAGCTTCATCCCAGGGTCGATGGGTCAAAGTCTCTCATCCGACTGACACCTTCTGTTAACCCTGCTTTGACCGGCTTGGGCCATGCTCGGCAGGCGACGATGGACCGGGGAAAGTGACGGGAACGCCAGAGCACGGCCGGAGTGATACGGATATCCGGCTCGCCAACGTCAGCTTGCGCGAGCGGCTGCTGGCGTTCGCCTTTGCCGCCTCCGACCTGCTCGTCGAGATCGATCTCGACCAGCGTGTCACCTTCGCTGCCGGTGCCTTTCAGTCACGCCTCGGCCGCCCTGGCGATGCCTACCTCGGCCAGCCGCTGTCGCGCCTTGTCGCGGCGGAGGACCATGCCGCGCTCGAGACCGCCCTCGCCCATCTCAGCGAGCGTGGCCGGCTCGCCCCGATCTGGGTGCGACTCGCCGATCCGCCGCGCACCCCTTTCGCTCTCGCTGGCCTCGCTGCCCGCAGCGGCGAGCGCTTCTGTTTGACCTTCGGCCAGCTCCCTGCGCCGCCTCCGGCACTCTCCGCCGTGCTCAGGGACCGGGACGCGTTCCTTCGCATCGCCGAGCCAAGGCTGCGCGAGCAGTCTTGCGGTGGAGCCGCGGCACACCTCGCCCTGGTCGAGGTCGACGGCCTAGCGGAAGCAACAGCGATGATCGGACACGGTGCCCGAGAGGAGCTCCTCGACGGAATCGGCACAGCGATCGGCCACGCGGCAGAGGGCGGCACTGCCGCCGAGTTCGGTGGGGGGAGATGGGGCCTCATCCACTCGGGCGGGCTTGACACGGTCGCACTGGAGCGCGCGATCGAACAGCTCGCACGCGACCGAACGCCGGCCTCCGCCGCGCTGCACGTCACGGCGACCGACATCCCTCTCGAGATCGGGGACGGTGATGCGGCCCAGGCCGTGCGCGCCCTGCGGCTCATGGTCAGCCGCTTCGCAGCAGGCGGGAGAAGCGTGCTCGCCAAGGCGCTCGGCGATCAGGGCACGGTGGGCTTCAGGCGCTTCATTGAGACCCTCGTAGGTGAGGCAGCCGAGATCGAGGCGACGATCGCGCGCCGACGATTCCAGCTTGTGTTCCAGCCGGTGGTCAGGCTGGAGGACCGAAAGGTTGCGTATTTCGAGGCGCTGCTTCGCCCGCTCCCAGGGGCCGACGGAACACGTCCTGACCCGCAGGCCTTTACCACGCTTGCCGAAGCGACGGGTCTCGCCCAAACACTCGACGCCGCCGTGCTCGCCACCGCTCTCGAGGCGTTGACCGCCTGCGCTTCCGTCCGGATCGCCGTCAACATCTCGGCGCTTTCATTGTCCGACCGAGGTTTCGCCCAGCGCTGCCTCGACCTGCTCGACTCCGCTTCCGTCGCGCCCGGTCGCTTGCTGATCGAGATCACTGAAACCGCTGACATCGAGGACGCGGATGCAGCCGCTGCGCTCATCGATGCACTGCACCAGCGCGGTTACGCGGTGTGCCTCGATGACTTCGGAGCAGGCGCCTCCGGTATTCGGCACTTGCGCCGCTTTCGTGTCGACTACGTCAAGATCGACGGCCATTTCGTCAGAGGGGCGGCCCAGGGCGGTCGCGACCGCGCCCTCCTCGGCCAGATCGTCCAGCTCTGCCGTGCCTCAGGCGCACAGGTGATCGCCGCGCAGGTGGAGACCGAGGCGGAGGCCGCGATGCTCAGCGAACTCGGTGCCACGCACGGCCAGGGCCACCTGTTCGGCAGGCCTGGCCATCTTCCGGGCCTGAAGGGCTGAGCCTCAGTAGCCAGCGACGCGCGGCAGCCAGAGCGCGATCTCGGGGACGGCGATGATGAGCACGATGCCTGCCGCAAGCATCGCCATGTAGGGAATCGCGGCAAGATTCACCTCTGAAAGCGGCGCACCGGTGATTGCCTTGATCACCACGAGGTTCAGCGCCACCGGTGGCGAGATCAGGGCGAGCTCGAGGTTGAGCGTGAGCAGCACGCCGTACCACACCTTGTCGATCGCAAGCGCATCAAGCACCGGCAGGATCGCGGGAGTGGTCAGCAGGATGATCGAGAAGCTCTCGAGGATCAGGCCGAGCAAGAAGAGAAGCACCGCCATAGCGAGCAGGAACCCAGCGCGGCCAAGCCCGAGCTCGACTACAAGCTGCGTCAGCTCCTGCGGAGCGCGAAGCTTCGTCAGCATGTAGCCGTAGAGCGACGCGCCGACGATGATCATGAACAGCATCGCGGTGGTGCGGGTCGCCTCCGAGAGGCTCTCCCAGAGCGCGCGCAGGGTCATGCGGCGATAGACGAGGGCGGCGATGACGAGCGCCCAAAGCGCTCCGGTGCCGGCCGCTTCGGTGGGGGTGAAGATGCCGAAATAGATCCCGCCCAGCACGAAGGGGGGCAGCGTCAGCGCCCAGATGCTGCGCTTGAGCGCCGCCCACATCTCTCTCGCCGGTGCGCGCGTGAGCGGCCGCCCCGCGTCATCCCCCTCGACGGCTACGGGCCGGCCTTCGGTCACCACGCACCAGAGGGCGAACATCGCCGCCATCATCAGCCCAGGCAGCACGCCTGCGGCGAACAGCGCCCCCACCGAGGCCTCGGTGACATAGGCGTAGAGCACCATCGGGGCCGAAGGCGGGATGAGGATGCCGAGCGTGCCGCCGCCAGCGACCACGCCGAAGGCACCCCGCCTCGAGTAGCCGTAGCGAAGCATCTGCGGAATCGCGACCTTGCCGATCGTCAGAGCCGTTGCGACCGAAGACCCGGAGATCGCGGCAAACACGGTGCAGGCCGCGACGGTCGCGACACCAATACCGCCACGGATGTGGCGCAGGAGCGTGTGGGCAGTATGGAAGAGGTCGTCCACCACGCGCCCGCGGACCATGAACTCGGCCATCAGCATGAACAGCGGCACCGCGACGAGCAGGTAGCTGTCGAGCTTGCCGAACACGAACTCGCCAAGGGTCGCGATCGTGCCCTCGGTCCCCCACAGCACGCCAAGCGAGAGCAGCGTCATGGCCGCGAACATCGGCACGCCCAGGTAGAGCAGCACAAGCAGCCCCGCCAGTGTCGCGAAGAACGTCATGGCGACGGGACGTTCACTCGCGCCCGGGCAAAGACTGCGCGTCGCCGGGGGCCGCTCCCTTCGCCTCGATGCCGGCGAACAGCTGCACGAGCTGGACGATCGCAACGGCAAGCAACAACCCAGCCCCGAGCGGGATCAAGAGCTGCACCCACCACAGCGGCACCGCTTCGATGTTGGTCGCGATCCCGATCATTCGGCTGAACGCAACCGTCTCGAGTCCCTCATGGAGCAGGATGGCAGCAACCGCGGCAACCGAGGCGGTGCCGAGGATATGCGCTGCCCTGCGCGCGACACCGCGGAGGCGGCCCGTCACGACCTCAACGCCAATGTGTTCGCGGCGCCGCTGCGTCTCGGCCGCAGCCAACATCACGAGCGCGACGACGAGCCAAGCGGCCACATGATCGATCCAGGGCTGCGGCGCACCAAGGAAGTAGCGCCAGGCGACCGATACGCAGACGAGCAGGAAGCAGACGAGACCGCAGAGGGCGCCAAGCGCGGCGGCAAGCCGGCTCAGAACGGTGATCGCGATCTCGCTGATCTGAAACACGCGCACAGTCGTCGCCCGTGCGCGTGCCCCGTCAGGCCGACAGAGCCTCGAGCAAGGCGAGGATGCGCGGGCCGCCCTCTGGGGCGGCGCGGCGGAACGCCTCGATCACGGGAGGCTGCATGGCCGCCTTCCAAGCAGCCTGCTCTTCCGCTGTCTGCTCGTGGATGATCATCCCCTTGCCGCGAAGTTCGCCAACGGCCGCGGCGGCCGTAGCCTCGGTTGCCGCGATCGCTTCGGTTTCGGCCTTTCGGAGGCTTGCCTCGAGTGCGGCGCGGGCAGAAGGCGCAAGTTGATCCCAGAAACGCGGATTGACATAGACTTGCGTGAACACGCCGAAAAACGGTGTCACCGTGCCATAGCGCTGCACCTCGTAGAAGCGGCGCGACACCGCAGCCGAGACGTCGGTCAGCCCCGCATCGAGCACGCCTGATTGGAGGGCGCCGACCACCTCCGGCGCCGGCGTCGCCGCAGGCGCGGCGCCGACCGCGCGCAGGCCCGTGTCGATGAGCGGATTGATGCCGCGGATCTTCAAGCCCTGGAAGTCGGCCAGCGTGATGATCGGCTTCCGACCGGAGGTGAAGATCGACATCCGCGTCGTGAACAGCCAGCCGACTGAGCGGACGGCCCGGCGTGCGGTCGCCTCGTCCAGGAAACGCGCGGCGTCAGAGCCGGGGAACTTGCGGATCCGCTCTAGCTCAGTGAACAGGAACGGGATGGTCGGCGCGCTCATCTCCGGGATCGTGTTGCCCCAGGTGAAGTTGGTCGCAACCGCTGCCTCGAAGGCGCCTCTGGCCACACCCGGGAAGTTCTCGGCGATCCGGGCGAGCTGCTCGGCGGGGAATACCTCGACCTCGACGCCGGCCTGCTTGGCGTTCACGTCCGCCGCGAAGGCGGCGAGCACGCGTGCGATGTGATGGGCGGGCGGATACTGGTGCGAAAGCCGCATCTTCGCCGGCTGGGCACGCAGCACAGCGGGCGCGGCGAGCGCGGCCGCCGCGGCGAGGCCGGATGCGAGAACGGTTCGGCGCGGTGCCTGCATGGCGTCCCCTCCCCTGGTTCGACTGAGGGATAGGTCGGAGCAGCCCAAGGGTCAATCACGCGCTGCGGTAGCCCGGGCGGGCCGATCGCCTCAGCATCGCACAGCCGGCGCGGGCCGGCCGCCTCGCCGCCGGCCGGACGCGACGCGCGACGCCCGCCGTCAGCGCCGGCGACCGCCGCCTCTGCGCTTCGCTGGGTCGTAGCCCCCGCCGCCCGGGCCCATCGGCTTCGGTTTCCACGCCTCTGCGGACCGCTTCGGCAAAGCAGGACCATCGAGGCCGAGCTCCTGTGCCTCGAGCCGGCGAATCTCGTCGCGAAGGCGCGCAGCCGTCTCGAACTCGAGGTTCGCCGCTGCCTCGCGCATCTCCTTCTCGAGAGTGGCGATCGTCTTGCGCAGGTCCTTGCCGACGAGTTCCGCTGGGCCGGCGCCTTCGACGGGCGCGACCGTCACATAATCCTGCTCGAACACAGAGGAGACGATGTCGGCGATCTGCTTCTTCACCGAGGCAGGGGTGATCCCGTGCGCCTCGTTCCAAGCGATCTGCTTGGCGCGTCGGCGCTCCGTCTCCTCGAGCGCACGCTTGAGGCTGTCGGTCATGACATCGGCGTAGAGGATCACGCGGCCATCGACGTTCCGCGCTGCCCGCCCGATCGTCTGGATGAGCGCGGTGGTCGAGCGAAGGAAGCCCTCGCGGTCGGCATCGAGGATGGCGACGAGACCGCATTCGGGAATGTCGAGCCCCTCGCGTAGGAGGTTGATGCCGACAAGCACGTCGAAAGTGCCGAGGCGCAGATCACGGATGATCTCGATCCGCTCGAGCGTGTCGATATCAGAATGGAGATAGCGTACGCGGATGCCGGCATCCCCGAGGTACTCGGCGAGGTGCTCCGCCATCTTCTTGGTCAGCACCGTGACAAGGGTGCGCATCCCCCGCGCGGTGACCTCGCGAATCTCGGCGAGAAGATCGTCCACTTGGCTTTCGACCGGGCGGACGATGGTGACGGGATCGACAAGGCCGGTGGGGCGGATCACCTGCTCAACGAACACCCCCCCCGTGCGCTCGAGCTCCCACGGCCCAGGCGTGGCGGAGACGAACACGGTCTGCGGACGCATCGCGTCCCACTCCTCGAACTTGAGCGGCCGGTTGTCGGTGCAGGAAGGAAGGCGGAAGCCGAATTCCGCGAGGATCTGCTTTCGGTTGAAGTCCCCGCGGAACATCCCGCCGACCTGCGGCACCGTGACATGGCTCTCGTCGACGAACAGGATCGCGTTCGAGGGGAGGTATTCGAACAAGGTGGGGGGCGGCTCGCCCGGGTTGCGGCCGGAGAGGTAGCGGCTATAGTTCTCGATGCCGCGGCACGAGCCTGTCGTCTCCATCATTTCGAGGTCAAACTGTGTTCGCTGCTCGAGCCGCTCCGCCTCGAGCAGCTTCCCCTGGGAGCGAAGCTCCGCAAGACGCTCCTTGAGCTCGGCGCGGATGCCGGCGAGCGCCTGCTGCAGCGTTGGGCGCGGCGTTACGTAGTGGCTGTTGGCGTAGACGGTGATGCTTTCGAGGGCGGCGCACCGCTCGCCCGTCAGCGGGTCGAACTCGACGATGTTCTCCACCTCGTCGCCGAACAGCGAGATACGCCACGCACGGTCCTCGTAGTGGGCGGGGAAGATCTCGACACCGTCGCCGCGAACGCGAAAGCTGCCGCGCGTGAACGCGAGGTCGCTGCGGCGGTACTGCAACTCGACGAGCGCCTTGAGAAGCCTCTCCCGATCGACCGTGTCACCGACTGAGAGCTTCACGACCATCTGCGAATAGGTCTCTACCGAGCCGATGCCGTAGATGCAGGAGACCGAGGCGACAATGATCACGTCCGGACGCTCGAGCAGGGCGCGCGTCGCGGCGTGGCGCATCCGGTCGATCTGCTCGTTGATCTGCGCGTCCTTCTCAATGTAGGTGTCGGTCCGAGGGACGTAGGCTTCCGGCTGGTAGTAGTCGTAGTAGGAGACGAAGTATTCGACGGCGTTGTCCGGGAAGAAGCTCTTCATCTCGCCGTAGAGCTGGGCAGCGAGCGTCTTGTTCGGCGCCAGGATCAGCGCGGGCCGCCCGGTCCTCGCGATCACATGCGCCATAGTGAACGTCTTGCCCGACCCGGTCACACCGAGCAGTACCTGGTCGCGTTCGCCCGCCTCGATGCCCTCCACGAGGGCGGCGATCGCCGCCGGCTGATCTCCGGACGGCTCGAACTCCGAGGCGAGCCGGAAATTGGCGCGCTCCGCGACCGGTGCGCGCTTCCGGGGAATGAACAGCGCACGTCTCTCCTGCACCGCGTAGGTGGTCATCGCTCCTCCTCTCGGTCAGGCGAGGAAATGGTGTCGGCGGTGGCCGGTTCTACTGGCCCCGTGCCTGCACGTAGTCCCAGAGCACGAAGGTGTAGTCCTGTGCCGACCGGGCCTGGAGGTGGCATGAAAAGCAGCCGTCGAGGCGCACCTCCCTCCGTTTCCCATCGGCCGCGAAGGAGGCGTATTCCCACTCGCCGTTCCGCCGCGCAGGCGGATAGCCCTCGCCCCAGCCGCGTTCCTTGCGCTGCACCGATATGGCGATCACCTCCGGCTCGGCGATCATGCGCCCGTCGCGATCGAGCAGAGGGTTGCCGTCGGCGTCGAGCCGCGCACGTCGGTCCGCCATCACGAGCACAGTGCCGTAGGGAAGCGGCTCGCCGGGGCGTGCCGCCGCCAACGCCTCCGCGTTGACGTAGAGGAACCGCACGATCCTCCGCTCCGGCTTGTCGACCACAGCATAGCGGATGAAGTCGCGCTCGAACTCGGCAGGAAATGCGATGTTGTGGGCCCCAGGCGTGTAGGGCGGGGCCTGTGCGAGGAGAGCCGCGGGAAGGGCGATGCAGACAGCGGCGAGTGCGACGGGAGCCGTTCGGGGAATTGCAGCGTCCTCTCAGGTGTTCCAGGCGGAGGATCGCGCGCCCGGCCCCGCCCCTGCAAGCGTGCAGCATTGGCGCGCACCTCCCCTTTCCCTAGAGTGCGCACTTTCGGTGCAGGAGTTTCCGCATGGCCGAGGCACGGCGTTCCCGTTCTCCCAGGGAAGAGGCGTCAGACGTGGCGAAGCTGTCGTTCGAGGAGGCCCTCGCCGAACTCGAGAGCATCGTCAAGCAGCTCGAGGGCGGCCAGGGCAGGCTCGAGGACGCGATCGCGGCCTACGAGCGCGGGGCGGCCCTGCGCAAGCACTGTGAGGACAAGCTCGCCGAGGCCGAGGCGAAGGTGCAGGCGATCGTCGCTCGCGGCGGCGACGCGCTGGGCACCACCCCGTTCGACACGGGTGAGGGCTGATGGCGCTGATGGTGGTGGACGGCCGGCTCGGCCCGGCGCTCGCCGCCGCCGCCGAGCGGGCGGAGGCGGCGCTCGACCGGCTCCTGCCGAGCGGAGACGATGCGCAGAGCCGTCTTTACGAGGCGATGCGCTATGCCTGCCTCGGCGGGGGCAAGCGGCTTCGCGCCTTCCTGGTGATACAGTCGGCGGCGCTCTTCCATGTCGCCCCGCGCGCGGCCGACCGCGTCGCCGCGTCGGTCGAGATGCTGCACGCCTACAGCCTCGTGCATGATGACCTGCCGGCGATGGACAATGATGACCTTCGCCGCGGCAAGCCCTCCTGCCACAAGGCCTTCGACGAGGCCACCGCGATCCTGGCCGGCGACGCGCTCCAGGCACGTGCCTTCGAAGTCCTGGCCGAACCGGATACCCACCCCGACCCGGCGGTGCGCTGCGAGCTCGTCGCCTCGCTCGGCCAGGCGGCAGGGGCGCGCGGCATGGCGGGGGGCCAGATGATCGATCTGCTCGCCGAGGCGCACAAGCTGACCGAAGCCGAGGTGACGCGGCTGCAGATGCTCAAGACGGCCCGGCTGATGACCTGGTGCTGCGAGGCAGGAGCGATCCTCGGCAAGGCGCCGGCGCCGTTGCGGCACGCGCTCGCGGGCTACGGCCGTGACCTTGGCCTTGCCTTCCAAATCGCCGACGACATCTTGGATGAGCTCGGAACGCTCGAGGAGATCGGCAAGACACCGAAGAAGGACGCCGCGGCCGGCAAGGCGACCCTTGTTTCCCTGCTCGGCCTCGAACGGGCTCGGGCGCAAGCGCGGATGCTGGCCGAGCAGGCCGTCGGCCATCTCGACCCGTTCGGTCCCCCAGCCGATACGCTGAGGGACCTCGTCGGGTTTGTCGTGACAAGGCGGACGTAGTTGGGGCACTGTAAACCAAACATGACAGATGAGCGTCAGGCTGCCATGACATACCAGTCTGCCCCGAAGCCGCTCCTGGACCGCGTCCGCACCCCGGCCGATCTGCGCAACTTCTCCTCCGCCCAGCTCGCCCAGCTCGCCGACGAGCTGCGCCAGGAGACGATCGAGGCCGTCTCGATCACGGGGGGGCATCTCGGCGCCTCGCTCGGTGTGGTCGAGCTCACAGTTGCCCTTCATGCCGTGTTCGACACGCCGGAGGACCGGCTGATCTGGGACGTCGGCCATCAGGCCTATCCGCACAAGATCCTGACCGGCCGGCGCGACAGGATCCGCACCCTGCGCCAGGGGGGTGGGCTCTCGGGCTTCACACGGCGGTCGGAAAGCATCTACGACCCCTTCGGTGCCGCCCACTCCTCGACCTCGATCTCGGCCGGCCTCGGCATGGCGGTGGCGCGCGACCTCGAGGGGCGGCGGAACCACGTGATCTGCGTGATCGGCGACGGCGCGATGAGCGCCGGCATGGCCTATGAGGCCATGAACAATGCCGGCGCGATGAAGTCGAAGCTGATCGTCATCCTCAACGACAACGACATGTCGATCGCCCCTCCGGTCGGGGCGATGAGCGCCTACCTCTCGCGGCTCCTGTCGTCTCGCCCCTATGTGAACCTGAGGCAGATGGCGGCCCAGGTGGCCAAGCGCCTGCCGGCGCCGATGGAGCGCGCCGCGCGGCTTGCCGAGGAATACGCACGCGGCCTTCTCACCGGCGGCACGCTGTTCGAGGAGCTTGGCTTCTACTATGTTGGCCCGATCGACGGCCACAATCTCGACCATCTCCTGCCGGTGCTGCGCCACCTTCGGGATTCCGAACGCGAGGCGCCGTGGCTTCTGCATGTCGTGACCAAGAAGGGCAAGGGGTACGCTCCGGCCGAGGCCTCCGCGGACAAGTATCACGGCGTGACGAAGTTCAACGTCATCACCGGCGAACAGGCGAAGGCGCCCCCCGGGCCGCCTACTTACACGAAGGTTTTCGCCGAGAGCCTGATCGCGGAAGCCGAGCGCGACCCAAAGATTGTCGCGATCACCGCCGCCATGCCCTCAGGCACGGGGCTTGATCTCTTCAAGAAGCGCTTCCCTGAGCGTTGCTTCGATGTCGGCATCGCCGAACAACATGCCGTCACCTTCGCCGCCGGCATGGCCACCGAGGGCTACAAACCCTTCGTCGCGATCTATTCCACCTTCCTCCAGCGCGCGTACGACCAGGTGGTGCACGATGTCGCCATCCAGAACCTGCCGGTCCGCTTCGCGATGGACCGCGCCGGGCTCGTCGGCGCGGACGGGGCGACGCACGCGGGCAGCTTCGACATCGCCTATCTCGGCTGCCTGCCGAACATGGTGCTGATGGCGGCGGCCGACGAGGCGGAGCTCGCCCACATGGTCGCGACCGCGGCGGCGTACGACTCGGGGCCGATCGCGTTCCGCTATCCACGCGGCGAAGGCACGGGCATCGCCAGGCCCGAGCGCGGCGAGGTGCTGCCGATCGGCCGCGGACGCGTGCTGCGCGAGGGCTCGACGGTCGCGATCCTCTCCTACGGCACGCGGCTTGGCGAGGCTTTGCGCGCTGCGGAGGCTTTGGCCGCGCGCGGGCTTTCCACCACGGTTGCCGATGCACGCTTCGCCAAGCCGCTCGATACCGACCTCGTACGCAATCTCGCGCGCAACCACGCCGTGCTGATCACGATCGAGGAAGGCTCGATCGGCGGCTTCGGCAGCTTCGTCCTGCACGACCTCGCCCATGCCGGCCTGCTCGACGGCGGAGTGAAGGTGCGCCCGATGGTTCTGCCCGACCGCTTCATCGACCACGATAAGCCCGAGAAGCAGTATGACCAGGCCGGGCTGACGGCGAGGCACATCGTCGCGGCCGCGCTCGGCGCCCTCGGGGTGGACGCGGCGAACGAGGCCCTGCCCTCGCGCGCCTGAGCGCCTGCCCGTGCCCAGGGGCAGCACTTCGTGCCGCATCGCGCCTGAGGCCCTAATGCTGTGGCTGTCGGCGGCCGTCCCGCAGAGCGAGGGATTCTGCCGCGATGGCGGTGCACCTCGTGCTGAGCCAGGGATAAGAGAGGCCGCACCGGGCCGGGGCCGGGCGCTGGTGCGACCGTCCCTTGCTCCATCGAATGCCGGCGCGAGCCTCGGCAGGTTGGGCTTGGCCACGCGGCCGGAGCCGGACCAACGCATGCGGGCGGGTGCGTGAAGCGTCGCCTCGATCAACTGCTGCTCGACCGTGGCCTCGCCGAGAGCCGCGCCAAGGCGCAGGCTCTTGTGCTCGCGGGCAAGGTGTTCTCGGGCGAGCGGCGTCTCGACAAGCCCGGAACGCTGCTACCGGAGGACATCGCCCTCGAGATCCGCGGCGAGGCACACCCGTGGGTCAGCCGCGGCGGGATCAAGCTCGCGCATGCGCTCGCGCATTTCGGCCTGTCGCCGAAGGGGCGCGTCTGCCTCGACATCGGCGCGAGCACAGGCGGCTTCACCGACGTCTTGCTCGCCCATGGCGCGGCGAAGGTTCATGCGGTCGATGTCGGGCAGGGGCAGCTCGCCTGGAAGCTCCGGCAGGACCCGCGCGTGGTGGTGCACGAGAAGACGAACGCGCGCTTCCTGACCGCGGATCAGGTGCCCGACCCGATCGAGGCCCTTCTGTGCGACGCCTCCTTCATCGGCCTTGCCGTGATCCTGCCCGCACCGCTCGCTCTCTGCACACCGGGTGCGTGGGCGGTGGCGCTGATCAAGCCTCAGTTCGAGGTCGGGCCGGGAGCGGTCGGCAAGGGTGGGGTGGTGCGGTCGCCGGCGCAGCATCGTGCCGTGGTCGCGCGCATCACGGCGTGGTTCGCCGAACGCCCGGGCTGGACCGTGCTCGGCACGACGGAAAGCCCGATCACGGGGCCGGAAGGGAACCGGGAATTCCTGATCGCGGCGCGGAAGGAGGCATAACGTCCGGGCAGTGAGGCGACGCATCCCGGGCCGTGAGCTCGGCGAGGAGCGACCAGACCCGGCGCGGGTCGAATGCCGCATCCGGGTCGTTCAGGAGGCGGTCGAGCTCGGCTTCGGCTTTCGCGAGACGAGCGGCGTCCGGGTGGTCGTCCATGGGCCAGCGCTCCGTGCCAGGGTCGCAAAACCTGATCGGAAGATCGCGACCGATTTCCGTCGCTTTGATGAAGAGGCGCTGGCTAGTGGAGTGATTCCAGCGAAGGTTTCCCGCGCTGGTGCGTGCCGATGATGGTGTTGGCGGGCGCGGTCCGGCGGAAGGGCTTCGGGTCGGCGTTGTGGGCATTGAGATAGGCGTGGATGGCCTGGTTCAGCTCGATGACGGAGCGGAAGACGCCGCGGTTCAGGCGACGCTTTGTCAGCGTGGCGAACAAGCCCTCGACGGCGTTGATCCAGGAGGCCGAGGTCGGCGTGAAGTGGAGGTGGAAGCGGGGATGCCGGGCCAACCAGCGCTTCACCGCCTCAGTCTTGTGGGCGGCGTAGTTGTCGAGGATCAGGTGCAGGTCGAGTTCGGCGGGGGTCTGCTTGTCGATCAGCCGCAGGAAGCGGATGAACTCGGCCGCGCGGTGGCGGAGCATGCGCTGGCTGATCACCGTGCCCGCCGTCACGTCGAGCGCGGCGAACAGCGTTGTCGTGCCGTGCCGCTTGTAGTCGTGCGTCATGGTGGCACCCCGGCCACGCTTCATCGGCAGTCCCGGCTGGGTGCGGTCGAGCGCCTGGATCTGGCTCTTCTCGTCCACCGACAGCACCAGGGCGTGCTCGGGCGGGTTGACGTAGAGGCCGACGATGTCCCGCCCTTCGGGCGTTGCCTGCAGCCCGCGGACCTTCTCGACGAACTTCGGGTCGTTGGAGAGCTTGAAGGTCTCCACCCGGTGCGGCTTCAGGCCGTGCTCGCGCCAGATGCGGTGGATGGTGGACGGCGCCAGGCCGCTCGCCTTTTCCCCATCGAGCGCAACGTCCAGTGCGTCGCCGCTGGCGGGTCGCCGTGCAGCGTGCGTTCGACCACCGCGGCGATCTGCTCAGGCGAGGTGGAAGCGAAGGCGCGGCCTCGCGGGGCGTCGCGGAACAAGCCCTCGGCACCGTCGTGCATGGAGCGCGCCTGCCAGCGCCAGATCGTGGGTTTGCCTTTGCCGGTCGCCGCGCGGATCGCCATCGTGCCCGCGCCGTCCGCGGTCATCAGCACGATCCGAGCCCGCCAGACGTGGTGCCGCGGGCTCTTGCGGTCGCAGACCACGCCTTCAAGCCGCTCCCGGTCGCCCGGCCGGAGCCGGACCTCAACGCCTTCCCTCATCCGCCCAGACTCCCACGTCTGGGCCAACAAAGGAATCATCAACCTCGATCAAACCACTAGCAGCCTGTCGGGTTTGGGTCTGCGGCGTATGTTTTGGTGTGTCGGGTGGGGAGGTCATGGCTGCTGCAGGCGATGGAGCCTGCGGCAGAGGTGTAGGCGAGAGCGATCAGGGTCCACTCGGCGGCGGCGTTGGCGATGCTGCGGAGGCGGAAGCGGGTGAAACCGATGGCGGCCTTGATGATGCCGAAGACGGGTTCGACGGTCTGCGTGTGGCGGGCGTAGCGGGCTTTGGCATCTTCGGTCTCCAGCTTGGCCTGCATCTTCAGACGCCAGGGTTCGCTGATACGGCGCGGCGGCTTCGGATCGGGCGGGGGGCGGACGTCGTAGGGCCGGTGCGGCTGGGTGCGGCCGATGGCGACCAGCGGCTCGATCCCCTTTGCCTCCAGGGCGGCAACAGCCTCGGCGGAGGCGAAGCCGGCATCAGCGATGACGGTCGTCGGCAGGCCGAGGCCGTCCTTCATGCCGAGGATGGTCGCGGCGAAGCTCGGCGCATCGGAGGGGCAGGCAGTGAGGTTGGTGGCGAGGATCAACTGCGACCCCTCGGCGCAGACCTGGGCCTCGGGCGTTGTAGGCCTGGCGGTATTCATGCGCGTCGGAGCGGCGCATCAGCGCGCTGTCGGGATCGGTGAGGTTGGATTGCCGCGTCAGCGGCGGGTCGTCCTCTGGCGGCTTGGGCGGACGGCCGCGCCGGCCGGTCTTGGCGTCGTCGGCGGCCTGCTTCGCCTCGGCCTCGGCGCGGGCCTGCTCCTCCAGCCGGGCGCAGGCGGCATCCAGCTTGGCCTTCAGCGCCTCGCGCCTTGCGATCTCGGCGGGCAGCGCCTGCGGGTCGGGCTGATCCTCGGCATCGGCCGCTTCGGCGCGGGCGGTCAGCTCGGCGATGTCGGCGGCGAGCCTGGCGCGCAGGTCCTTCGCCCGGTCGTAGCGCACCGAGCGGATCTTGGAGGCGTTGGCGTCGATCTTGGTGCCGTCGATCGCCACCGTGCCGAGGCGAAGCAGGCCGCTCTCGCGGGCCAGCAGCAACACCTGCAGGAAGGCCGCCTCGAAGGCAGCGCGGTTGGCGCGACGGAAGGCAGCGATGGTGTCGTGGTCGGGGTGCAGGTTCGCCGCCACGTAGCGCACGCCGAGGTCGCGATAGGTCGCCCGCTCGATCCGGCACGAGGAGAAGATGCCGTTGGCGTAGGCGTAGATCAGCAGCGCCAGCAGCAGGCGCGGATGATACTCTGCGGCTTGCCGCCGGGGATCGGACGCACCGCGAAGGCGCCAAGCGGCACCCGCTCCACCGCCGCCACCACGAAATGCGCCACATCATCGGCCGGAAGCCAGTCCCTGGCATCCGGCGGCAACAAGAAGGCCTGGTCGCGGCTGAACGGAATGAACTGCGTCATGCACCGCAGAGGCCCCCATTCCAGGCACCCCGGGAATCCGACAGGCTGCTAGGCCGCGTTGGTCACCGCCGGAGCAAGCGCGGCGTCTTTCGCCTTCGGATGCGCGGGGTTGCGGAAGCGGAGCTCGCCTCCCGGCGCCGCATCGGGTTCCGGCATGTCGAGGAGCTCGAACCGGCTCGCGCAGGTAACGGCGATTACGGGGCGTGCCTCAGGGGCGGTGAGAAAGTTCCGCGTCGCTCCCTCGATCTCGAGACGCTCGCGCAAGCCGCGCCACTCGGTCCGATCCGTATCCTCGATGAATACGGCGAGGATGCCCGGGCGCCCCCCGGAGAGCCGCGCAGGAAGTTCGGCGAGCCTGCGGCGAAGCACAGCCGCGACCTCATTCTCGCGCCCGGCCCGCGCGGCCATGACGAAGACCGACCGCTCCCCCCCCATCACCGCGAAATGGGCTTCGGGGCCGAACTGCGCCCTAAGCCGCTGCATCAAAGCCGCCTGGTTCGCTTCGTTCTGAGCGAGCAGGAGGGGGTCGAGCCTGAGGATGGCCGCCTCGGAGTGGTCGCTCCGCCGATCCTCAGCAAGCAGGGCGTTGATCCGCTCCTGCACGAGGCTCTGCCCTTCGGGGCCGGAGAGACCTTCGGGAAGGGTCAGCTTTAGAAGGTAGCGCCCGGGGTGGGCCGCGAGCCAACGCTCGAGATCCGGGTTGAGGCGATCGACAAGCGCGAACCAGTCGCCCTTGTGAACCCAGCGTCCCTCATCGGCCGAGACAACCGCGGCAACGATCTCGGCTTCGGCCCCGTCACGCTCGATGACGAGATCATGCATCGAGCCCTCCTCTAGGCCGCTGAAGCGGACCGTGAAGCCGCGGGCACGGTTGAGCGCGGCGACACGGACGAGGTGGAACAGCGGCACAAGCGTTCCCTCCCCCTCGGTGGCGGCAGCCAGCGCCGTAGCGAGACGCTCCTGGCCAGAAGGCGGCAGCCGCTCGGCGAGCGAAACGAGCGCCGAGGCGAGGGAGAGGATGGCGGCTTCCGCGCGGGTCCGCGGCGTTGCCGTCGCGGCGGCCAGGCGATCGACGGCGAGCTCGAGAGCGTGGCGTTCGGCGACGACACGACCCGCGATCCGCTGCGCCGCAGCGCGAGCACGCACCTCCTCGATGCGCGCGTTCCAGCGCCGCTTGCCGACAAGCGCGACAAGACGCGCCGCCGCGTTCGCTGTCTCTCGTCTCTTCATGGCTGAACTGGGCATGAGCTCCACCCCTTTGGCGTCAACGTCAAACGGGCGCTAAGCACTTCCCCAAGCCTGATGATGTGCAGGGCGACGCTGCGCCGCACAATCAAAGCCACGTGAGCCGGGTCAAGGTCGCGGCAGGATCGGCAGATCGGGGGCGTCAGGCGTGAGCGCCCGTCGGCGCAGGAGATGATCGGCGAGCACGCAGGCCATCATCGCCTCCCCGACCGGCACCGCACGAATGCCGACGCACGGATCATGGCGGCCGCGCGTGACGACCTCGACGTCGCGGCCGTGGCTGTCGACGCTGCGCAACGGCGTGAGGATCGACGAGGTCGGCTTGACCGCGAAGCGCACGACGATGGGCTGCCCGGTCGAGATGCCGCCGAGGATTCCGCCCGCGTGGTTGGCAAGGAACCGCACCTGCCCTCCCTGGTCGATTCGCATCTCGTCGGCATTCTCCTCGCCCGACAGAGCGGCGGCGGCAAAGCCCTCGCCGATCTCCACGCCCTTGACCGCGTTGATGCCCATCATCGCCGCGGCGAGCTCGGCGTCGAGCTTGGCATAGACCGGCTCACCAAGCCCCGGCGGCACGCCCTCCGCCACGACCTCGATGACGGCGCCGGTGGAGGAGCCGCGCTTGCGCACCTCGGCGAGAAACTCCTCCCAGAGCGCCGCGGCTGTCCGGTCGGGGCAGAAGAACGGGTTTTCCTCCACCGCGCCCCAGTCCCATCTCGCTCGGTCGATCCGGTGCGGCCCCAGCTGCACGAGAGCGCCACGGATACGGATTCCGTCGCCGAGGATCTTGCGCGCGATCGCGCCCGCGGCAACGCGGACGGCCGTCTCGCGCGCCGACGAGCGGCCACCGCCCCGCCAGTCGCGGATGCCGTATTTGAGGTGGTAAGTCAGGTCGGCGTGGCCCGGACGGAACCGGTCCTTGATCTCGCCATAGTCCTTCGAGCGCTGGTCGACGTTCTCGATCAGAAGCATCACCGGGTGCCCGGTCGTCATCCCCTCGAAGGTGCCGGAGAGGATCCGCACCGCGTCCGGTTCCCGCCGTTGGGTGGTGAACCGCGATTGGCCCGGGCGGCGTCGGTCGAGCCAGGGCTGGATGTCGGCCTCGGTCAGCGGAATGCGGGGCGGAACCCCATCGACCACGCAGCCGATCGCCGGCCCGTGGCTCTCGCCGAAGGACGTGAAGCGGAAAAGGGTGCCGAAAGATGATCCGGCCAAGTCGCTCACACCGTCGAGATGTCAGGCGCGTCCACCGCCTTCATGCCGACGATGTGGTAGCCGCAATCGACATGGTGCACCTCGCCAGTGACGCCCGAGGCGAGGTCGGACAGGAGATAGACCCCTGCCCCGCCCACATCCTCGATCGTCACGTTGCGCTTCAGCGGCGAGTTGTACTGGTTCCACTTCAGGATGTAGCGGAAATCGCCGATCCCGGAGGCAGCGAGCGTCTTGATCGGGCCGGCGGAGATGGCGTTGACGCGGATCCCAAGGCCGCCGAGGTCGGCGGCGAGATAGCGAACGGACGCTTCAAGCGCCGCCTTTGCCACGCCCATGACGTTATAGTGCGGCGTCACCCGCTCGGCGCCAAGATACGTCAGGGTGAGAAGAGCGCCGCCCGGGCCCATCAGAGGAACCGCCCGCTGCGCCAATGCCGTAAAACTGTAACAGGAGATGTCGAGCGAGCGCAGGAAGTTGTCCCGCGTCGTGTCGATGTAGCGTCCCTTCAGCTGGTCCTTGTCCGACCAGGCGATGGCATGGACCAGGAAGTCCAGCCTGCCCCATTTCTCGGCGACCGCGGCGAAGGTCGCGTCCATCGAGGCCTCGTCGGTCACGTCGCACGGCAGGACGAGATCCGACCCGACGGAGGCCGCAAGTGGCGCGACCCGCTTCTGCAGCGCTTCGCCCTGGTAGGTGAAGGCAAGAGTCGCTCCCTGGGCCGCGCAGGCCGACGCGATCCCCCAGGCGATCGAGCGGTCGTTCGCAACCCCCATTACCAGGCCGCGGCGCCCACGCATGAGAGTGCCGGTCGGCACCGCCGCCCTTTCCGCTGCCCGGACCTCGTTCATGCCTCAACGTCCTGTCTCATGGCGGCCGCCTTGGTGGCACCCTCGGGCGCGGCGGGCAAGAGGCTTCCGCCGAAGCGGTCGAGCCGATGAGCTCTGGACAGGGGCGCGCGCCGGGCCAAAGTGCGGCGCAACAGGACCAAGGACAGGCGATGCCCGACACCGTGACGACTGACGACCCGATCGCCCGCTTCGAGGCCTGGATGGCGGAAGCCGCCGCCTCGGAGCCGA
Source organism: Elioraea tepida (assembly GCF_019203965.1). Taxonomy (NCBI): domain Bacteria; kingdom Pseudomonadati; phylum Pseudomonadota; class Alphaproteobacteria; order Acetobacterales; family Elioraeaceae; genus Elioraea; species Elioraea tepida. Next base: position 3,054,329 of record NZ_CP076448.1, on the reverse strand, counting down.
ACGATCCGAACGCGATGTGCCTCGCCACCGCGACGCCGGACGGGCGGCCATCGGCGCGCATGGTCCTTCTCAAGGGCGTCGATGCGCGCGGCTTCGTCTTCTACACGAACCTTGAGAGCCGCAAGGGAGCCGAGCTCTCCGCGAACCCCTACGCCGCCCTCTGCTTCCACTGGAAGACGCTGACGCGCTCGGTGCGCATCGAGGGCAGGGTGCAGCCCGTCTCCGCAGAGGAGGCGGACGCCTATTTCGCGTCCCGCCCGCGTGGATCTCGGATCGGCGCCTGGGCGTCGAAGCAGTCACGCCCTCTCGAGAGCAGGCTCGCGCTCGAGAAGCGCGTGGCCGAGTTCGGGCTCAAGTTCGCGGTTGGCGAGATCCCACGCCCGCCCTTCTGGTCCGGCTTCCGGCTCGTGCCGGTGCGGATCGAGTTCTGGCGCGACATGCCCTTCCGCCTGCACGAACGGCTCCTGTTCTCGCGCGAAGGACCGGACGCGCCATGGCGGACGGAGATGCTCTATCCGTGAGCGGCCACGGCGATGGCCAGAAGGAGGTCGTCGCCTTCCTCGCCGCACTCGCAGGCGGCCCGCCCATCGAGACGCACATCAGCCGCGTGTTCCTCGGGCGAGACACGGTCTGGAAGCTGAAGAAGCCGGTCCGCCTCTCCTTCCTCGACTTCTCGACCCTCGCCGCGCGCGAAGTCTTCTGTCGTCGGGAGGTCGCGCTCAACGCTCCTGCGGCACCCGGCCTCTACCGCGATGTCGTGGCGGTGGTCCGCCGCGCCGACGGCACGCTCGCGCTCGGCGGCGAGGGCGAGGTGCTCGACTGGGTGGTGCGCATGGCGCGTATCCCGGAGGACGACTTCCTCGACCGGGTGGCGGCTCGCGGCGGGCTCGGCCCTGCCCTGCTCGACTCCCTGGCCGACTCGATCGCCGCCTTCCACGCCTCGCTTCCTCCCGTTTCCGACTGGGATCTCGGCTGTGCGATGGCGCGGGTGGTCGCGGGCAACGCGCTTGCCGCCCGGGACGCAGGCCTCGACCCCGCGTCGGTCACGTCGTGGGAGCGGCAAGCGGGAGCGACCCTCGCCCGGCTCGGCAGCCATCTTGCGAAGCGCGCAGCGTCCGGCTTCGTTCGGCGCTGCCATGGCGACCTGCACCTCGGCAATCTCTGCCTCTGGCAGGGCCGCCCGGTTCCGTTCGATGCGCTCGAGTTCGACGAGGCCCTCGCAACCATCGACACGGGCTACGATCTCGCCTTCCTGCTGATGGACCTCGACCGACGCGCAGGCCGGCCGGCATCGAACCGCGTGCTCGGCCGCTATGTCGCGCGCACCGGCGACGCAGCCCTGGTCGGTGGCCTGCCGCTCTACCTTTCAGCACGGGCGATGGTGCGCGCCCATGTCACCGCACGGATGGGCGAACGCGCCGAGGCCGAGGCGTTTCTCCGCGCCGCCCTGGCCTATCTGCGGCCATCGCCCGCGGTGCTCGTCGCTATCGGCGGCCTGCAGGGAACGGGCAAGACCACGCTCGCCCGCAGCCTCGCGCCCGGCCTCGGCCCCGCCCCGGGCGCGCTCGTTCTGCGCAGCGACGAGCATCGCAAGCGGCTTGCCGGCATTGCACCGGAGGAGCGGCTTCCCGCCTCGGCCTACACCACTGACGCCGCGGCGGCAGTCTATGACGCGCTTGCCTCGCTCGCGTCGGAGGCTCTCGCAGCCGGCCACGCGGCGGTGCTGGATGCCGTGTTCCTGAAGGAGTCGGAACGACACGAGATCGAACAGGTTGCCCGACATGCCGGCGTTCCCTTCGCGGGGCTGTGGCTCGAGGCGCCGCTCGAGGTGCTCGAGGCGCGGCTTGCCGCACGCAGGGGCGACGCCTCCGACGCCGACCCGGCCGTCGTCCGCGCCTTCGCCGCACGCGACCCAGGGCCAATCTCCTGGGCGCGGCTCGATGCCGCCTCGCAAGAGCTTGCAGAGCGTGCGGAGGCCGTGGTGAATGCGGCGATTCGGGCGTGATAGGTTCGTCGGCCGACACGAAGCGCAACGAACAGGGGGCTCTGATGGCATACCGAAAGCTCCTGGTTCCGGTGATCGGAACCGCCGCTGGCGAGGCGGCCCTCGCCACCGCTTTCATGGCGGCGCGGATCTGGCAGGCGCATGTGCACGGCCTGCATGTTCGGATCGACCCGCGTGATGTCGCACCGCTTGCCGGCGAGGGGCTTTCGGGCGCGATGATCGAGGAGATGATGGCCGCGACCGAGCGCGAGAGCGCCGAACGCGCCAAAAGCGTCCAGGAGATGTTCGCGCGCTACATCGCCGAGCATGGCATTCCCGCGGTCTCCGACCCGGCCGCCGCCTTCTCGGCGGGGCGAATGACCGCGAGCTTCGGAACCGTGGTCGGCCGCGAGGAGGACGTCATCGCCCAGCAGGCCCGCCTCGCCGACCTAGTGGTGATCGCCCATCCAGAGGCCGGAGACGATGTCTCGACGTCCGATGCGCTGCATGCCGTGCTGTTCGACAGCGGCAGGCCGGTGATGGTGACGCCGAAGACGGCTCCTGCCACGCTCGGAACGCGCATCACGGTCGCGTGGAACGGCACCGCGGAGAGCGCCGCCGCCGTCGCCGCCGCCCTGCCGTGGCTCGAGCGCGCCGAAGCCGTGCGGGTGCTCCACGCCGACGAATACCAGCGGCGCGGGCCCGATGCGGCCGGCCTGATCGAGTATCTCGCCTGGCACGGCATCAAGGCGGAAAGCGCCCAATTCAAGCCGCTGAACGGCTCGGTCGGCGCAGGGCTGCTCGCATCCTCTGCCGAGTTCGGCGCCGACCTCCAGGTGATGGGCGCCTACAGCCATTCGCGCCTGCGCCAGCTCATCCTCGGCGGCGTGACGCGGCATGTGCTCGAGCATGCGATGCTGACGCTTCTCATGTGCCGCTGATCCCGGCCAGCACTCAGGCTGGCCAGGACCAGCCCATGGTCTCGTTCGCGCACAGCCGCCACGCCAACCCTCGGCGCCATGCCGTCCTTCAGGGCGGCATGAGCCGGTAGACGACCGCCCTGCGCACCTCGCGGTCCTCGAGCTCGCGCGTCACCGGAACGTCGAAGGCGGCAAGCGGTTCGAGCCCCTCGCGCGGCAGGTAGGCGCGGCCCGGGTCGGCCAGCAGCACGAGCGTGCCCGGGCGGGCAGCGGCGCTGCGGAGCCAGGGCACCACGCGCGCGGTCATCCGTGCATCGTAACAGACATCTCCGGCGAGGATCACGTCCCAGCCCGCCGGCGGCTCTGCGCAAAGATCGCCGGTGACCGTTTCGACGAAGACGTGATTCAGGGCCGCGTTGAGCCGAGCCGCCACCGCGGCCAGCGGGTCGAGCTCGGCCGCCACGACATGCCGAGCTCCGGCGCGCGCGGCGGCGATCGCGGCAAGGCCTGACCCAGCGGCGAAGTCGAGCACCGCCCGCTTGCGCACCAGCTCCGGATGATCGAGGACGTACCGGGCAAGCGCCTGCCCGCCCGGCCAGGCGAAGGCCCAATACGGAGGCTCGAGCCGAGCTTGAGCGAGCATCTCCTCTGTCGCCTCCCAAAGCGGCGTGACGGCCGTCGCAAGGTGCAGCGTCAGCTCAGGCGCGAGCGGTGGGCATGCGGGACGTGTCTGCGCGCGGATGAACGCCCGGGCCTCGTCCTCCGTCACGCGACCCGGCCGGCGATGATGGCAGCGGCGATGACGAGGCCGACATTGCGATTGGCCCGGAACAGCCGGCCGCAGAGTGGGGCATCATCGATTGCAAGTCGGGCGACCTGCCACGCGAGCATCGCGGCTGCGACAGCAAGCCCCACGAAGTAGGGCGCCGACAGTCCCGCCATCATGCCAGCCACTGCCGCGAGCGCGACCGTCGCGGCATAGCAGGCGGCGAGGAAAGGTCGGGTGGCCTCCCCGAACAGGCGCGCGGTCGAACGCACGCCGACCAGAGCGTCGTCCTCGCGGTCCTGATGCGCGTAGATCGTGTCGTAGCCGAGCGTCCAGAACACGGCGGCGGCGTAGAGAACCAGGGCCGCAGCGGAGACCTCACCCGTCGCCGCCGCATGTCCCATCGGCACCCCCCAGTTGAAGGTGAGGCCGAGGACGGCCTGGGGCCACCAGGTGATGCGCTTCATCGCCGGGTAGATCGCGATCGGCACGAGCGAGGCGACGCCGAGAAGGATCGCCGCCGGCGTGAGCTGAAGAAGAATGGCGAGCCCGAGGCACAGGAGAGCGAACAGGAAGGCGAGCGCCTCGCGCACCGACAGCACGCCTGCGGCGAGCGGGCGGCCGGCGGTGCGCGCCACGCGCCGGTCGATGTCACGGTCCCACAGATCGTTGACGATGCAGCCAGCGCCGCGCATCACCACCGCGCCGACGCCGAACAGGACGACGAGCCAGGGGTCGGGCCACGGCGCGCCGCCGAGAGCGAGCCCCCAAAGCCCGGGCAGGAACAGGAGCCACGTGCCGATCGGCCGATCAAGCCGAACGAGCAGAGCGTAGGGCCGCCACGCGGAGGGAAGCAGTGCGACGAGGCCGTGCGGACGGATGTCCGAGGCGGCGGCGCCTTGGTCGGTCGCCTCGGGGGCGGGATGTGCGGTCGGCATCGCCGCTATAGTCTGGCGGCTTCGCTCGTGGACGCAACCGCGTGAGCCCGATCCGCCTCTTCGTTCCCGACCCGCTCGCCGAGGGCGCGACGATCCGCCTTGCCCCGGAGCAGACGCACTATCTCGCCGCCGTGATGCGACGCGCAGCAGGCGACTTGGTGTTCGTCTTCAACGGCCGCGACGGCGAGTGGCGCGCGCGCATCACGACACTCGGCAGGGGAGCGACGCTCGCGCTCGAGGAGAGAACCCGACCACAGGAGCCGGCGCCCGATCTGTGGCTGCTTGCGCCTGTGCTTCGGCGCGAAACCCTCGAATGGATGGTCGAGAAGGCGACGGAGCTCGGCGTCACGCGGATCCTCCCGGTGACGGCCGAACGCAGTGCCGTCACACGCACCAATGCGCCGCGGCTTCGCGCGATCGCGACCGAGGCGGCGGAGCAGTGCCGGCGCCTCGACGTTCCCGCGATCGCCGAGCCGGCTCGTCTCGCCACCGTTCTCGCCGGGTGGGACCCGCACCGCCTCCTGCTCGTCGCGGACGAATCCGGCCTCGCTCCGCCGGTCGGGACGGTTCTGCGCACCGCCGCGGCCGGGCCGTGGGCCGTGCTGGTCGGCCCCGAGGGCGGGTTCGCTCCGCGCGAACTTGACGGCGTGCGCGATCTCCCCTTCTGTCGCGTCGCCTCGCTCGGGCCCCGCATCCTCCGGGCAGAGACGGCCGCCGTGGCAACACTCGCCATCCTCCAGGCGCTTGCAGGGGACTGGGTGGCGGGCGGGCCGCGCGATCACCACCTCCGCTGAGCCAACCCCGGCCCGGTTCAGGCCACCTTCCTGCGCCCGCACACGAGACAAGACGAGCACCAGCATGTCGGGACCTTCCGAAGCCGACGCCACACCCATCACCTCGTTGCGGCAGATGGTCGAGCACATCGCGGGCGGAGCGAAGCCGCGCTCGGCGTGGCGGATCGGGACCGAGCACGAGAAGATCCCGTTCCGGCGCTCCGACCTTTCGCCCCCTGCCTATGAGGGCGAGGACGGCATCCGCGCGCTGCTCGAGGGCATCGCCGAGACGGGCTGGGAGCCGGTGCTGGACAACGGCAACGTCATCGGGCTCAGGCGCGGGCGCGCCAACGTGTCGCTCGAGCCGGGCGGCCAGCTCGAACTCTCCGGCGCGCCGATGGCTGATTTGCACGAGACGAAGGCAGAGCTCGACGAGCATCTCGCTGTGGCGCGCGCGGTTGGCGAGCGGCTCGGGCTCGGCTTCCTGCCGCACGGCTTCCACCCGCTTGCGCGGCGCGAGGACATGCCGTGGATGCCGAAAAGCCGCTACGCGATCATGCGGCGCTACATGCCGAAGCGGGGCGCGCTCGGCCTCGACATGATGCTGCGCACATCGACCGTTCAGGTGAACCTCGACTTCGAGAGCGAGGCGGACATGGTCGAGAAATTCCGTATTTCGCTCGCGCTGCAGCCGGTCGCAATCGCGCTCTTCGCCAACTCGCCCTTCGCTGAGGGCCGGCCGAACGGGTTCCGAAGCTTCCGCGCGAATGTCTGGACCGATACCGATCCGGATCGTTGCGGCATCCCGAGCTTCGTGTTCGAGCCAGGGTTCGGCTTCGAGCGATGGGTCGAGTATCTGCTCGACGTGCCGATGTACTTCGTGGTGCGCGACGGCCGCTACATCGACGTCGCGGGACAATCCTTCCGCGACTTCCTCGCCGGGCGGCTGCCGGGCCTTCCGGGCGAGCGGCCGACGATGGGCGATTTCGCCGACCACATCACCACCGTCTTCACCGAGGTTCGCCTCAAGCGCTATCTCGAGATGCGCGGGGCGGATTCGGGCCCGCCTGAGATGCTCATGGCTTTGCCTGCGCTCTGGACCGGCCTGCTCTACGACCGCGCGGCACAGGCAGAGGCGCTCGCCCTGATCACCGACCATCCTTGCGGCGACTTCCAGGCGCTGCACCGCGAGGTTCCCCGGCTCGGGCTCGCGGCGCCGTGGTGTGACGGCACCGTGCAGAGGCTTGCGCAGGAGGTGGTGGCGATCGCCCGACGCGGCCTCGTCGCGCGCGACAAGGGCGAGGAGGTGTATCTCGCGCCGCTCGAGGAGATCGCCTCAACAGGTCGGACGCTCGCCGACCGCTGGCTCGAGTGCTACGAGACCGTCTGGAGTGGTGACGTCTCCCGCCTCTTCGTCGAGGGCGCGCTGTAGCGGAGCGGGCAGGTCGCCTCGGCACGACGACGGCGACGCAAGGTTTGGCCGGCGGGCCCAAGACCCAGGCCGGTTCCGGTTCGATCCGGTGACGGATCGCATGTCGCGCCGCCCATCGGGCGGGGCACGACGGCGGCACCATCGTCGCGAGTTATGGCCACCTTGGACGTGCGCGCTGATGCGCCTCGCGACAGTGCGAATCGCTGCCGCAGGAGCGACGTTCGAGACCCGCTTCAGCGCACCGCCGTGCCGCCGACCGTCAGGCCGCGCAGCTTCAGCGTCGGCTGGCCGACGCCGACCGGCACGCCCTGGCCGTTCTTGCCGCAGGTGCCGATCCCCGGGTCGAGCGCCGGATCATTGCCGATCATCGTCACCTTGGTCAGCGCGTCAGGCCCGTTGCCGATCAGTGTCGCTCCCTTCACGGGGGGGCCGATCCGCCCATTCTCGATGAGATAGGCCTCCGCGGCGGAGAACACGAACTTGCCGGAGGTGATGTCCACCTGGCCGCCGCCGAAATTGACGGCGTAGAGGCCGCGGCCGACGGAGGCGATGATCTCCTCCGGAGCATGATCCCCGCCAAGCATAATCGTGTTGGTCATGCGGGGCATCGGCGCATGCGCGAAGGACTGCCTGCGGCCGTTGCCGGTCGGCGAAACACCCATCAGCCGGGCGTTCTGCCGGTCCTGGATGAAGGCGCGCAGGATCCCGTCCTCGATCATCACTGTTCGGCCGGAAGGCGTGCCTTCGTCATCGACGGTGAGGCTGCCGCGGCGATCGGGCAGCGTGCCGTCATCGACCACCGTCACACCGGGCGCTGCCACCCTTTGGCCGACGAGGCCCGCGAAGGCGGAGATCCCTTTGCGGTTGAAGTCCCCCTCGAGCCCATGCCCGACCGCCTCGTGCAGGAGGATCCCCGGCCAGCCCGGGCCGAGCACCACCTCCATCTCTCCCGCCGGGGCAGCGACGGCCTCGAGATTGACCAGCGCCTGGCGCAGCGCCTCGTCCACCGCACGCTTCCAAATCGCCGGGTCGAGAAGAGGGGCATAGCCATACCGTCCGCCCGTGCCGTAGGTACCGCTCTCGCGCCGACCTCCCGAGGCAACCACCACGGTCACGTTGAGCCGCACGAGCGGGCGCAGGTCAGCCACCCGCACGCCGTCGGCGCGCAGGATCTGCACCGCCTGCCATTCGCCCGCGAGCGTCGCGATCACCTGCGCCACGCGCGGGTCGTGGGCCCGGGCATAGGCGTCGATCTCGCCGAGCAGAGCCGTCTTGGCCGCGAAATCCACGCCGGCAACCGGGTTGTCCGGGACGTAGAGTCGGGCATTGGTGCTACGCGGCGCGATGTCCATTGTCCCGCCGCGTCCTGTGCGCACGCCCCGCACCGTCTCCGCCGCCCGGCGGAGCGCCGCCTCGCTGATCTCGCCCGCATGGGCGTATCCGACCGCCTCGCCCGAGACGGCGCGCAGCCCGAAGCCGAGTGCCGAATCGAAGCTCGCCGAGCGTATCCGACCGTCCTCAAGCGCGAGCGCCTCGGTCTCGCGGTATTCGAGGAAGAGCTCGCCGTCGTCCATGCCGGCGAGAGCATCCGCGGTGATTTGCGCCGCACTCTCGCGGTCGATCCGGCTCTCCTCACGGCCGAAGAACAGCCTATCGGTCGTTTCGAGATGGCTCATGGAAGGCTGCTCCTCGGTGAACGGGTCGCGGTCAGGGAGGGTGCGGCAACGGGCCTGAGGACGCGGCCTGCGGGAAGCGTCATCACCGCCGTCGTGCCCTGCCCCCGCCCAGGGCTTTCGAGATGAAGGGTGCCGCCATGGGCAGTGACCAGAGCACGCGAGAGATAGAGGCCGAGCCCGCTTCCCTGGAAACGGCGCGACAGCGAGCTGTCGAGCTGCGTGAAGGGCTGGAACACCCGCTCGAGCTCCGAGCGTTCGATGCCCACGCCGTTGTCGGAGACCGCCACGACGAGCCGGCCATCCTCCTCGACTCGGGCGGAGACCCTGACGCTGCCGGCCGAGCCCGAGAACTTCACGGCGTTGGAGACGAGGTTCAGCAGCACCTGGCGAAGCCGACGCTCATCCCCCCGCACCGGCGGGAGGTCGGGCGGAACGGCAAGGGTGAGTGTCACGCCCATGGTGCGTGCCGTCGGCTCCATCAGGCGCCGGCAGCTCTCGGCGAGCCGCCCGATGTCGACGCGGTCCTCGGCGAGGTCGATCCTGCCCGCCTCAATGCGGGCGACATCGAGGATGTCGTTGATGAGCGCGAGCAGGTGGCGGCCGGCCTCGTTGATGGATGAGGCATACTCGGCGATCTTCGCAGACCCATGCCTTCCCGGGTCTCGCATCAACGCTTCGGAGAAGCCGATGATCGCGTTGAGCGGCGTGCGCAACTCGTGGCTCATCGTGGCGAGGAACTGGCTTTTGGCGCGGCTCGCGGCCTCCGCCTGCTCCTTCGCGGCGCGCAGGCTCTCTTCGGCGGCGGTCTGGTCGGTCACGTCGGTGTAGGTGATGACAAAGCCGCCGTCCGGGGTGGGGTCGGACCTGACCTCGAGGACCCGGCCGTCGTTGCGCGTGCGCCGATAGATCGAGGCGATGGAGCGATCCTGGGTCAGCAACGCGCGCGCCCGCTGCTCCGCCGCCTCGCCCTCGCCGAGCTCGCCGCGGGCCAAAAGCGCGCCGATCATCTCCTCGTGCGTCCGGCCCGGAACGAGGAAGCCAGGCGGGTGCTGCAGAAGCTGAGCGGCCATCCGGTTCGCGATCACGACACGGCGGTCGCGGTCGAACATGCAGATGCCGTGGCGGATGTGCTCAAGCATGGTATCGAGCATCGCCGCCCGGCGCATCGCCTCCGCCTCTGCCTCGACCACCGGCGTGATGTCGGTCACCACCGAGACATGGCCGCCGTCCGGCAGCGGTGCCGTGCGGACATCGACCGCAGTGCCGTTCGGGCGAACCCGCCGGCGGCGCTGCGGCACCGAGAGGTCGCGCCCGAGCTCGCGCGCGATCACGGCGTCGACGTCGCCCGGCCCGTACTCCCCGGCGGCGGCGCGGCGTCGGATCACCGCCTCGAGCGTATCGCCGATCGCGATCGGCGCGCCGCGCATGATCTCGGCATAGGCGCGGTTGAACATCGTCACCGACCGGGACCGATCATAGACGGCAACGCCGTGGGGCAGGTTGTCGAGGATGGCATCGAGCATCGCGGCCCGCGCGCGCGCCTCGTCCTCGGCGCGGGCCAGCGCGGTGATGTCGGTCACGGTGATCATAAACCCGCCGTCGGGAAGCGGGTCGGAGACGATGTCGAGCACTGCACCGTTCGGCCTCACCCGGCGTAGGTGGTTCGGCCGCGAACGGTCGCGCGCGAGCACTTCGGTGACGTAGCGGTCGGCGTCGAGCGAGGCGAACTCGCCGCGGTCGCGCAGCAGCTGCAGGACCGCCGCCAAAGTCGTGCCTGGGCGGACTGAGTCCACGGGAAGGCCGAGGAGCTCCGTGTAGCGGCTGTTGCAGAGCCGGACGCTGCGATCTCCCCCAAAGACGCACACGCCGCTGCGCAGCCGGGAGAGCACCATGTCGAGCTCAAGCGCGCGGGCGCGTGCCTCCGCCTCCGCCTGGATCAGCGGCGTGACATCGAGGGCACAGATCACGTGGCCGCCATCCGGCATCGGCTCGTAGCGCACGTCGATGCTCCGCCCGTCGGGCATCCGGCGCGTGCGCCGGAACGGGCGCGTCCGGTCGATCGCGAGCACGGCCGCGACCTCGGCCTCCGGGTCACCTGGGCCGTAGGCGCCGGCTTTGGCGAAGTCGCGCACGATCTCCTCGAGCGTCCGCCCGGGCCGGAGGATCTGAGGGTTGACGCCAGCCATGCGTCCATAGGTGGCGTTCGCCCAGATCAACCTGCGCTCGGCGTCATAGAGGACGATGCCGACGGGAAGACGGTCGAGCGTATCGCGAAGCAGAGCGGTCTGTCGCCGCGCCGCAAGCGTCGCCTCCATTTCGGCAGTGACGTCGCGGCCGATACCGCGATAGCCCTGGAACGTGCCATCCGGTCCGAACACCGGCACGCCGCTGATCCGCACCCAGAGGGGTTTGTTGGCGCCGCGCCTGGAGCGGTAGGTGAGGTCACGGAACGGCCGGCGCGCGGCGAGGTCTTCCGCATGGCGTGCCCACATCGCCTCGTCACCGGGCTCGCGGATGGCGTTCTCCTCGCGCGTTCGGCCGAGCATCGGGTCATCGAGCCTCGGCGCGAGCACATCTCCCCCAGGAGGAACGTCACGCTGCGAGAGCCAGGTGAAGCGCAGCGACGCGTCCTGTTCCCAGAACCAGTCGCCCGATGCATAGGCGAAGTCGCGCAGTCGCCGCTCGCGATCTTCAAGCATCGCGCAGGCGATCCTGAGGACCTCGACCTCGGCCTGCAAGGAGGCGGTTGTATCTCCCTCGCCGCCTTCCATCACGCGGTGATCATGCTACAGCCGGGCGCAAGCGGTGGGCGCAGACGACGAACGCCCCGACGAGCAGCACCGCGACCGTCTGATGCAGCGTGCCGAGCGTGACCGGCACGACGAGCAGGAGGGTGGCGATACCGAGCAGGTACTGCGCGACGACCAAACCCGAGAAGACAAGCACGGGCGCGCACCACGGCGGCCCGGCGCGCCAAGCGAACGCTGCGGCCGCAAGGGCGGCGGCAAGCGTCGCCGTCGCGAGCAGGCGATGGTTGAACTGGACGGCGGCGAGGTTCTCGAACCAGTTGAGGATCCAGGGGCTCAGATCGCCATAGCCCGCCGGCACCAGGGCCCCGTCCATCAGGGGGAAGGTGTTGTAGGTGAACCCTGCCCGCGTGCCGGCCACGAACCCGCCGGCAATCATCGTCACCACCGCGAGCGCCCCGGCGACATGAACACTCGCCCGCAGGGGCCGTGGCGCCACGCGGCCGGATCGCTGGCTCGGCAACAGGTCGAGCGCCGTCCAAAGCACGGCGGCGAAGATGAGGAAGGCGAGGCCGAGATGCATCGTCAGCCGGTAGGGGCTGACCGCAGTGCGATGGGGAAAGAAGCCGGAGGCGACCATGAACCAGCCGAGCAGGCCCTGCAGCGCGCCGAGGCCGAACAGGAGCGCGAGCCGAGGCCAGAGGCTCCGGCGAAGCCGCCCCGCAAGCGCGAGCGCGAGTGCGCCGCCGGCGAAGACGACGCCGATCAGCTTGCCCCACAGCCGATGCAGATACTCGAGCCAGAAGATCTCCTTGAAGCCGGCGAGGTCCATCCCGCGATTGACCTCGAGATATTGCGGAATCGTGCGGTAGAGAGCGAACAGGCGGTTCCACTCCGCCTCCGACAGCGGCGGCAGCCACCCCGTGAGCGGCCGCCATTCCATAATCGAGAGGCCAGAGCCGGTCAGCCGCGTCGCGCCTCCAAGCGCGACCATCACCACGATCATGCCGGCGACGACGAGGAGCCATGCGGCGACGGCGGCATCACCGGCCCGCTCCCGCTCGGCAGTGTCGGCGTCAAGCGGCGGCCAGGTGGTGTCGAAGGGCATTGTCGGGATCGGTCCTCGCGCTTGCGAGCTTCGGGGCGGCGCCTCGCTTGCCGCCCCCCTGCCCCTCTGGTATGGCGCGCGAGGGGGCGAAATCAAGCAGTCCCCGCATCCGGTCAGCCCCGACCGAGCGACACGCTCCGGAGCCGCACAGCACGCCAGCATGAAGAGCCACGCGCCCGAGACCGAGGCGCCGGCACCCGCGCCGGAAGACACCGCGCGGCCGCTTCTCTCCGTGGTGGTGCCGGTGCGGAACGAGGGGCCCAACATCCTCCCCCTGATCGCGGAGATCCGCGCCGCCACGGCTCCGCTCGGCGGGGTCGAGATCGTCTATGTCGACGACGGCTCGACCGATGACACGGCCGACCGGCTCGCCGAGGCCGCGCGCATGGGCGGGCTCGTGCGGATTCGCCACCCGCGCTCCTTCGGCCAGAGCGCGGCGATCATCTCCGGCGTGAAGGCCGCGCGGGGAACGTGGATCGCCACACTCGACGGTGACGGGCAGAACGACCCGGCGGACATCCCCGCCCTGTTCCGCCGCGCGCTCGCCGAGGCGGAGGCCGCAGAAGGCCCCGTGCTCGTGGCCGGCCATCGCGTCCACCGCATGGACGGAGCGGTGAAGCGGCTGACAAGCCGGATCGCGAACCGGGTCCGAGCGGCGCTGCTCGGCGACGCGACCCCCGACACCGGCTGCGGGCTGAAACTGTTCCGACGTGAGGACTTCCTCGAGCTGCCGCGTTTCGACCACATGCACCGCTATCTGCCGGCGCTGTTCCTGCGCGCCGGCGGGAGGGTGGTGAGCGTGCCGGTGAACCACCGCCCGAGGCTTCGAGGTCGCTCTAACTACGGCACGCTCGACCGGCTCGCCGTCGGCGTGGCCGACCTCTTCGGCGTCATGTGGCTGCAGCGGCGCTGGAAGCGGCCGGTTGCGATCCGCCTTCCCGGCCGCGACGAAGGGGCCTGACGGGTGCGCCTCGCCCGGCTTGGCAAGCCGATCCTGCTGCTCGGCGGCTTGATCGCAGCCGGCGTGCTGTTGCGCGCGTTGCGCGAGTGGGGCGTGCTCGACCCGGGCTTCCTCGGCCGAGCGACGGCCCGACTCGGCATCCCCGGCGAGCTCGTCTTCGTGGTCCTCGGCGCGGCGGCCTGCATGGTCGGGGTGCCGCGTCAGGCGGTCGCCTTCGCGGGCGGGACGGCCTTCGGCGCTCTGATGGGGTCGCTGCTCGGGCTTGCGGCCATGGTGATCGGGTGTGCTGGCTCCTTCCTGTGGGCGCGCGCCGTCGGGCGGGAGTGGGCCAGGCGGCGAATCGAGCGGGCCTTTTCGGGGCGTCTCGCGAGGCTCGACCGCTTCATCGCCGCGAACCCGTTCACCGCCACGCTCACGCTGAGGCTCCTGCCGGTGGGCAACAACCTTGCCCTCAACCTCCTCGCCGGGCTGTCGGGGGTGCCGCTCGGCCCGTTTCTCTTTGGGTCGGCGATCGGCTACGTCCCGCAGACAGTGGTGTTCGCGCTGCTCGGCAAGGGCGTGCGTGTGGATGGCGCGGTCCAGCTCGCGCTCGGGCTCGCCCTGTTCGCAGGCTCCGCCGCGCTCGGGCTCTGGCTCCTCCGACGCGGACGGCAGGCGCGCGAGGCGGCGGCGGCGGCCGGTCTCAACGACGCGCCCTAGCGCGCGGTCAGTGCAGCGAGAACACGCCTTGGGCGAAGCGGAGCTCCACCGGGCTGATCAGCTCGGCGGAGGCGACGCTCACCGAGTGCAGCTTTCCCTCGATCTCGCGCTGCCAGAAGGCCAGAAAGCGGTTCAGTTCCGGGAACCGGGGGGCGAGGTCGAAGTTCTGCCAGACGAAGGTCTGCAGAAGGCTCGGATGGTCGGGAAGGTGGTAGAGGATCTTCGCGGTCGTCAGCCTGTATCCCTGGAGCTGGCGAGAGAGCGAGACGGTCATATCAGGTTGTTCCTCCATACCTTTGTGTGCTGGCGCCCCATTCCCTGGATCGGGAAGGATGCCAGCAAGAAGCGTGGCACGGAAAGAAAAAACGTCGCGTTATCAGGGTCTTGGCAGCAGATCGCCCGGAGTGCTGCCACCCTTGACTTGGCGCGGGGCTAGGCCTAGATCGTTAGCACTCCTCGGGCGCGAGTGCTAGCAACGGTCAGTTGCCGGTGCGCGCGCACGGGGATGTCCTTGATCAAACGCCAGGAGAGCTCCCGATGAAGTTTCGTCCCCTGCACGACCGTGTGGTGGTGCGCCGCGTGACCGCCGAGGAGAAGACGGCAGGCGGCATCATCATCCCCGACACCGCCAAGGAGAAGCCCATGGAGGGCGAGGTGGTGGCGGTGGGCCCCGGCGCCCGCAACGAGAAGGGCGAGATCGTGGCCCTCGACGTGAAGGTGGGTGACCGCGTTCTGTTCGGTAAGTGGTCCGGCACCGAGGTGAAGATCGACGGCGAAGAGCTGTTGATCATGAAGGAGAGCGACATCATGGGGGTCATCGAGGTCTCGGCCGCGAAGAAGAAGGCCGCCTGATCTCTCGCCGGATGCTCCTCTGACGTCGAAACCCCAATCAGGAACAAGGACGAGAAGACATGCCCGCAAAAGACGTGAAGTTCGGCGCGGATGCGCGCACGCGGATGCTCCGCGGCGTCGACATCCTCGCTGACGCTGTGAAGGTGACGCTGGGGCCCAAGGGCCGCAACGTTGTGCTCGACAAGAGCTTCGGCGCGCCCCGTATCACGAAGGACGGCGTGACGGTCGCGAAGGAGATCGAGCTCGCCGACAAGTTCGAGAACATGGGCGCGCAGATGGTGCGCGAGGTGGCCTCGAAGACCAACGACGTCGCCGGTGACGGCACGACGACGGCCACCGTTCTCGCCCAGGCGATCGTGCGCGAGGGCGCGAAGGCGGTCGCTGCCGGCATGAACCCGATGGACCTCAAGCGCGGCATCGACAAGGCCGTGGCCGTGGTCGTCGAGGACCTCAAGAAGCGCTCGAAGAAGATCTCGACCTCTGACGAAGTCGCCGCTGTCGGCACGATTTCGGCCAACGGTGAGCGCGAAATCGGCGAGATGATCGCCAAGGCGATGCAGAAGGTCGGCAACGAGGGCGTGATCACGGTCGAGGAGGCGAAGGGCATCCAGACTGAGCTCGACGTTGTCGAGGGCATGGAGTTCGATCGCGGCTACGTCTCTCCGTATTTCGTCACGAACGCGGAGAAGATGATCGCCGAGCTCGAGAACCCCTACATCCTCATCCACGAGAAGAAGCTCTCGGGCCTGCAGCCGATGCTGCCGCTGCTCGAGGCGGTGGTGCAGAGCGGCAAGCCGCTCCTGATCATTGCCGAGGATGTCGAGGGCGAGGCGCTCGCCACCCTCGTGGTGAACAAGCTGCGCGGCGGGCTCAAGGTCGCGGCCGTGAAGGCGCCTGGCTTCGGTGACCGCCGCAAGGCCATGCTCGAGGACATCGCGATCCTCACCGGCGGCCAGGTGATCAGCGAGGATCTTGGCATCAAGCTCGAGAACGTCACGCTCAACATGCTCGGCAAGGCCAAGAAGGTCGTGATCGAGAAGGAGAGCACGCTGATCGTCGAGGGTGCCGGCAAGAAGGCCGACATCCAGGGCCGCTGCAACCAGATCAAGGCGCAGATCGAGGAGACCACCTCCGACTACGACCGCGAGAAGCTGCAGGAGCGGCTTGCCAAGCTCGCGGGCGGCGTGGCCGTGATCCGTGTGGGCGGCTCGACCGAGGTTGAGGTGAAGGAGCGCAAGGACCGGGTGGACGACGCCCTGCATGCGACCCGTGCGGCGGTCGAGGAGGGCATCGTTCCGGGTGGTGGCACCGCGCTTGCCCGCGCGAGCCAGATCCTGTCCAAGGTCAAGGTCGACAACGATGACCAGCGCTACGGCATCGAGATCGTCCGCAAGGCGATCACGGCGCCGCTGCGCCAGATCAGCGCCAATGCTGGTGAGGACGGTGCGGTCATCCTCGGCAAGGTGCTCGACAACGACGACTACAACTTCGGCTTCGACGCCCAGACCGGCGAGTTCAAGGACCTCGTGAAGGCCGGCATCATCGACCCGACCAAGGTCGTGCGCACGGCACTTCAGGATGCCGCGTCGGTCGCCTCGCTGCTCATCACCACCGAGGCGATGGTCGCCGAGCGTCCGGAGAAGAAGACCCCGCCGGCCGGTGGCGCTGGCGCCGGCATGGGCGACATGGACTTCTGATCGCCCCAGGATGGCCCGGGCGACCGGGCCATCGCCTGCCGGATCAGGTCGAGGGGGCGCTCCGATGGGGCGCCCCCTTTTCGCATGGCTGGTCGGCAAGCGGCCGATTGTGCTTGACCCGTCCGCTGCGACCTGCGCACATGGCAATGCAATCGTGCGTTTCGCGCGTTCGGCCTTGGCGGAACTCCGGCTCACACCGGGCTCCTCGACCTTCGCTTCCGAAAATCCCGGTTGTTCCGACGTCAGGCGATGTTCGCCCGACGTGACGTGCTGTTCCAAAGGAGGGCCACATGGCCACAGGCACCGTGAAATGGTTCAACGCCCAGAAGGGCTTCGGCTTCATCGTCCCCGACCAGGGCGGGAGGGATGTGTTCGTGCACATCACCGCCGTCCAGGCGGCAGGCCTCCCGGGCCTCAGCGAGGGCCAGAAGGTGGGCTTCGAGGTCTCGATGGAGCGCGGCAAGGCAGCGGCCGCGATGCTGCGCGCCATCTGACCGGCAGCGCCCCGGCCACGCGGCCGTGGCGGAACCGATCGGGGGCCATCCGCGGATGGCCCCCTTTTCGTTTCTGCCGCCCCGCCGTGCTCATCGTCACGCCCCCGCCCGCCGCTTGGCGGCCGCGATGCCGTGCGATTGTGGTTGACCGGCGGGCGAAACCCTGCGCGTGTTGGTGGCGCAATCGCGTTTGGCTCGACTGACCGATCGGCTCTCCGGACCACGAGGCTACCGGGCGCCTGAGGCTCACTCCCCGAACACCCGGTTGTCTCCCGCCGTGCGGCGGTCGCGCGGCGTCACGTCAAGCGAAGGAGCGCCAGAGATGGCCACCGGAATCGTCAAGTGGTTCAACCCGACCAAGGGCTACGGTTTCATCGTGCCCGACCAGGGCGGCAAGGATGTGTTCGTGCACATCACCGCCGTTCAGGCCGCCGGTCTCTCGGGCCTGAACGAGGGCCAGAGGGTCAGCTTCGAGGTCTCGATGGAGCGCGGCAAGCCGGCTGCGACAAACCTCCGCTCGGCTTGAGCCGTTCCCTGGTCTGCTGACGAGGGCCGCCCCGGCAAGGGGCGGCCCTTCGCGTTTCGCGAGGCGTCGGCAGGGCGCAGGCACGCCATACGAGCGCGCGGCGCGGCCGGTCCGACCGCTCGACGCGTCGCGAGCAACGGAAGGCGGTTCGCCTTCAGCACGCCCGACCAGAGATCGCGCGCGCATCGCGCCACGCTCCCCCCGTGTCCGCCTTCGCCATGGGGGCAGCTCTGCCCGCACGGCCGGTTCCCGGCGTGCGCGGTCTGCTCTAGCCTGATGGACGTGTCCTCCTCTACGCCTGCCGCCGCGGCACCGCCCCCGAAGCCTGCCGCGAGCCTGCCGATCATCCTGTCGCTCAGCTTCTGCCACCTCCTGAACGACACGATGCAGTCGCTGCTGCCGGCGCTCTACCCGATCCTCAAGGACGCCTATGCGCTCGACTTCGCCGAGATCGGGCTGCTCACCCTCGCCTTCCAGTGCACGGCCTCGCTCCTGCAACCCGCCGTTGGCCTCTACACGGACCGCACGCCGCTCCCCTACTCGATGACAGGGGGCATGGTCGCCACGCTTGCGGGCCTCGTCCTTCTCTCGACGGCAGATGCCTACCCGCTTCTCGTGTTCGCGGCGATGCTGGTCGGCTGCGGGTCGGCGGTGTTCCACCCGGAAGCATCGCGCGTGGCGCGCGCGGCGGCCGGTGGACGCTACGGGCTCGCACAGTCGGTGTTTCAGATGGGGGGCAATACGGGGCAGGCGCTCGGGCCGCTGCTCGCCGCCTTCGTCGTCGTGCCGGTCGGGCAGCGTGGGGTGATCTGGTTCTCGCTGCTCGCGCTCTTCGCCGCACTCATCCTCGCCGGTGTCGGCAGCTGGTATGCGCAGGCGTGGCGCGCGCCTGGCCGAGCAGGGGCCGCGCTGCCCGCGCGCGCCGGCCGTCGCACGGTGCTGGTCGGCCTCGCCGTGCTCGTGGTGCTGATCTTCTCGAAGAATTTCTATTCGGCGGCGCTGACGAGCTACTTCACCTTCTACCTGATCGAGACCTTCGGCGTGTCGGTGCAGACGGCGCAGCTTTTCCTGTTCGCGCACATGGCAGGGCTCGCGGCCGGGCTGGTGCTCGGCGGCTGGGTCGGGGACCGGGTCGGCCGGGCCCCGGTGATCTGGTTCTCCATCCTCGGCGCGCTTCCCTTCACGCTCGCGCTTCCCTACGCCACCCTGTTCTGGACCGGCGTGCTCGCGGTGGTGATCGGCATCATCACTTCGTCGGCCTTCTCCGCCATCCTCGTCTATGCACAGGACCTGCTGCCCGGCCGCGTCGGCTTCGTCTCAGGCATGTTCTTCGGCTTCTCCTTCGGTCTTGGCGGCATCGCCGCCGCCGCTCTCGGCGTGCTCGCGGACGCGACGAGCATCGGCACCGTCTATCGCCTCGTCTCCTTTCTGCCGCTGCTCGGGCTTGCGACCGCGTTTCTGCCGCGGCTCGATCGCGCTTATGCGGGGGTGCGATAGGCTCTGCGGAAGGGCTCGCGGCAGCCGCGGCGCACGCCACCATCAGCGGCAGAGGTCTGGCCCCCCTCGCCGGTCCTACGGGCGGGGCGAGCGGCGCGAGGCGCGGCCTCGGCGTGCACTCCGGGCCGCCTGGACCGCGCCGCGATTCGCGCGTCTCGGCGCCCGAGGCACACAACATCCTCCTGAGGAAGCCAGCACGCGCTGTTCGCTCCGCCCGTCACTCGGGCGACTCACCGCCTCGCGGTCACACGGCACGCGCCGCGCCGGCACGGCGGCGAGGGAGGCGCGTTCGGCCGCTGCGGTCGCGGGTGTGTCCATTGCGCCGAGGCAGGCCGGCCGGACATGGGGCAAAAGTGCTGGAACCGCCGGGCCAACTCGTGCGACTCAACGCCCCGCGATGCCGTATGGAGGTAACGTGGAGTCGATCTACTGGGTCTTGGCCTGGGCCTGCCATCGGAAATGCCGTCATTGCTACGAGGATCGTTTCCGGCCCTATGTGCGCGGCGCTCTCGAGGCGGTGGTCGCGGAAGCCGAGCGAAACGCGCCGAAGGTCATCGCCAATCTCCCCCCGGAGATGACCTATCTCGACCTCAACGACCCAAGGCCTGACGGCACGCTGCCGCGGAAGACGGGTCGGATCATCCTCTCGGGCGGCGAGTGCCTGATGGACCCGGTGCGCGAGCGCGTCACCTATCCCGTGATCGAGGAGCTCGCGGCGAAGTATCGTGACCGGGGCGGGGTGAAGATCATCGTCCAGACCACCGGCGATCTCCTCACCCCCGCCATGATCGATGACCTCCTCCGCCGCGGCGTGTGGATGATCTCGGTCGCCTCGATCGACGACTACCACGTCGGCCTCGAAGGCGAGGCGAAGCAGCAGGCGTTCATCGCCTCGCTCAGCGCGCTGTTCGAGGCGGCGGGCCTGCGCCGCAGCGGGGTCGCGACCACGCACCGGAACTGGCTCGATGAACCCGGGCCCCTCTATTCGTTCTTCGGCGCCTCGCCCGACGCGTGGATCGGCAAGATCTGGCCGCGCGGCCGCGGCTGGCAGAACGGCCTCTCCACCGCCACGCTCGCCGACAATTTCTGCGCCCGCTGGTCAGGCGCGATGAATTTCCTCAACCACGGCTATTCCGGCTCGGAGGTGAGCATCGAGCCCGACGGGTCGGTCTATCCCTGCTGCCTCAAGACGAAGCTTCCCATCGGCAACCTTACCGAGGAAGGGCTGATCGAGATCCTCGACAGCCTTGCGGGCGACCCGGTCTACGAGGCGCTGAATGCCGGGCAGCCGCAGCGCATGGGGCTCAGCTACGGCTGGTCGGTCGAGACCTTCCTCGAGAAATCGCGCACCACCGATCCGAAGGGACGCCCTTATGCCAATCTCTGCATCGGCTGCGACCGTTTCCACGAGGAGGTTCTGAAGCCTCGGATCGAGGCCGCCGCCGCTGTGCGTCGGCGCGAGCGGAGGGTAGCGGTGGCATGAAGCGGCTCGGCAGGCGCGCGTTTCTCTCGGCCACGCTCGCCGCACCCGCCGCGGCGGTCGCGCAGACACCCGGGCACCCGCTGCTTGCCACCCCGTGGCCCGACGTCGTCGCCGCCGCGCGTGGGCAGACCGTGTTCTGGAACGCCTGGGGCGGGGATGACCGGACGAACGGGTTCATCGCCTGGGCGAACGATCGTGTCTCAGAACGATACGGGGTGCGGATCCAGCATGTGCGCCTGCGCGACACGGCCGAGGCGGTGGCGCGCGTGGTCGCGGAGAAGTCGGCCGGCCGCGAGCAGGGCGGCTCGGTCGATCTCGTCTGGATCAACGGGCCGAACTTCCTCGCGATGAAGGAAGCGGGGCTGCTGTTCGGCCCCTTCGTCCACCGTCTGCCCAACGCGCGCTTCATCGACACCGAGGGCAAGCCCGCAACGGTGACCGACTTCACCGTGCCGGTCGAAGGCCTCGCCGCGCCGTGGCGCATGGCGCAGATCGTCTTCGTCTACAACAGCGCGACGGTGCGCGACCCGCCGCGCTCGATCCCGGCGATGCTCGCCTGGGCACGCGCCAATCCGGGCCGGCTCACGCACCCGACCGCGCGAAACTTCCTCGGCGCCACCTTCCTCAAACAGGCTCTCTATGAGCTCGCGCCCGATCCCTCCGTGCTGCTCGCACCTGCCACCGACACGGCCTTCGCCGCGGCAACTGCGCCGCTCTGGGCGTGGTACGACGCGCTCCGCCCGCATCTGTGGCGCAGCGGACGGCAGTTCCCCGACAACGGGCCGGCGCAGCGCGCGCTGATGAACGACGGCGAGATCGACATCATGATCTCCTTCAACCCGTCCGAGGCCTCGACCGCGATCGCCAACGGGCAACTCCCCCCTTCCGTGCGCACCTTCGTGCTCGAGCGCGGCACCATCGGCAATGCGAGCTTCGTCGCGATCCCCTTCAACGCCGCCCACAAGGAGGGCGCGATGGTGGTCGCCAACTTCCTCCTGAGCGCGGAGGCGCAGGCGCATGCGCAGGACCCGCGCGTGCTCGGTAGCGTCTCGGTGCTTGCGATCCACCGTCTGCCCCCGGAGGAGCGGGCACGGTTTGAGCTCCTCCCGCGCGGGATCGCGACCCTCGCTGATTCCGAACTCGGCCGCCCGCTGCCGGAGCCGCACCCCTCGTGGATGACCCGGATCGTCGCGGAGTGGGAACGGCGCGTCGCGCGGTGACGCGGGGAGCACGGCAGCGGGGCGGCCCGCTTCGCGCCGCGCCGCTCGTCACGCTCGCCCTGTTCCTCGGCCCGATCCTCGCAGGACTTGCGGGCACGGCGCTTCCCGCCTTCGGCCTTCTTCCCGCCCTCGGCGGAGAGCAGCTCTCGCTCGCGCCCTGGCGTACGCTCCTCGACGCGCCGGGCTTCGCCACATCGCTTCGGCTCACGGTCACGACCGGCTTCGCGGCCACACTGCTCTCGCTCGGGCTCGTCGTGGCGTTCTGCGCCGCCTGCCACGATCGGCCGCTGTTCCGACGCGCCCAGAGCGTGATTGCACCGATGCTCGCGACACCGCATGCGGCGGTCGCGATCGGCTTCGCCTTCCTCGTAGCACCATCGGGGCTGCTCGCGCGCCTTCTCTCTCCCTGGGCGACCGGCTGGACGAGGCCACCGGACATCGCGACGGTGAATGACCGCTCCGGCATCGCGCTCATCGCCGGGCTCGTTCTCAAGGAGGTGCCCTATCTCCTGCTCGCTGCCCTTGCGGCGCTGAACCAGGTGCGCGCTCAGGCCCTGATGCGGGCTGCACGCACGCTCGGCTACGGGCCGGTCACCGGCTGGCTGAAGGTCGTGTTCCCGCTCGTCTATGCGCAGATCAGGCTGCCGGTCTATGCGGTGCTCGCCTTCAGCCTGTCGGTCGTCGACGTCGCGATGGTGCTCGGGCCCGGCACGCCGCCGACACTTGCCGTGCTCGCCATCCGCTGGTTCTCCGACCGAGACCTCTCGCTCTGGTTTCCGGCCTCAGCCGCGGCTCTTCTCCTCGGCTGTGTGGTCGTCGCCTCGATCGCCGTCTGGCACGCGGCGGAGCTCTTCGTGGGGCGGATCGGCAGGCGCTGGGTCGAGTCAGGCAGGCGCGGGGGTGCCGGACGATCAGCCTCATTCCTCGCAACCGGCGCGCTCGGCGTCGTCATCGCGCTGTCGCTTGCCTCGCTCGGCGTGCTCGCGCTCTGGTCCCTCGCCGGCCCTTGGCGTTTCCCCGATGCACTGCCGGGCGGCCTCACGCTCGAGACCTGGCGGGCCCAGGCAGACGCGCTCGCCGCCCCGCTTCGGGCGACCGTCGCGATCGCGGCGCTTGCGACCCTCGCCGCGGTGGCGCTCGCGCTTCTCTGCCTCGAGGCAGAGGCGCGGTTCGGGCTTTCGCCCGGGGCGCGCGCCCTGTGGCTCCTCTACACGCCGCTTCTGTTGCCGCAGCTCGCCTTCCTGTTCGGCCTGCAGGTTCTGTTCGTGCGTGCCGGGATCGACGGCACGCTCGGCGCCGTGGTGTGGGCGCACCTCCTGTTCGTCCTTCCTTACGTGTTCCTCGCGCTTGCCGATCCCTGGCGGGCGATGGACCCGCGGCTTGCGCGCACCGCCGCGGCCCTCGGCGCCGGGCCGTGGCGGGTCTTCCTCGGCGTGAAACTGCCGCTGATGCTCCGCCCCATCCTCACCGCCGCGGCGATCGGCTTCGCCGTTAGCATCGGCCAGTATCTGCCCACCCTCTTCGCCGGAGCCGGCCGGATCACGACCCTCACCACCGAAGCGGTGACCCTCGCCGGCGGGTCGGACAGGCGGATCGTCGGCGCCTATGCCCTGATGCAGGCGCTCCTGCCGCTCGTCGCCTATGCGGCGGCGACCGCCGCTCCGCCGCTCGTCTGGCGCAACCGGCGCGGGCTCGCGGTGGCATGAGCGGGCTCGAGATCACCGGGGCGCGGATCGTGCTCGGCGAGCGGGTGCTCGTCGGCCCGCTCGACCTCGCCGTGCCCAGAGGCGAGATCGTGACGCTGATGGGTCCTTCCGGCTCGGGAAAGTCGAGCCTGCTTGCCTGGGTCTCGGGAACGCTCGACGCTGCCTTTCACGCCGAAGGCACCGTGCGTGTCGATGGCATCGACGTCACGCCCCTCCCGGCACACAGGCGGCGTATCGGGATCTTGTTCCAGGACGATCTCCTCTTCCCGCACCTCTCCGTTGCCGGCAACCTCGCCTTCGGCCTGCCACCCTCGGTGCGTGGCGAAGAGAGACGGGCGCGGATTTCCGCCGCACTCGCGGACGCCGAGCTCGAGGGCTATGCCGAGCGCGACCCGGCCACACTCTCGGGCGGTCAGAGGGCGCGCGTCGCGCTCATGCGCACCCTGCTCGCCGAGCCCCGCGCTCTGCTTCTCGATGAGCCGTTCGGCCGGCTCGACGTCGCACTTCGCGAGCGCATGCGCCGCTTCGTGTTCGAACGCGCCGGACGCCTCGGCCTGCCGGTGCTGATGGTCACGCACGACCCGGACGATGCTGCCTCGGCGGGCGGAGTGGTGCTGCACCTTCTCGCCGGCGGCGCCGTTCGCCGCGCGGAGCGTGACGGGGAAGTCGCCGATGCGCTTCCTGCCTGAGCACTGTGCCGGGCTGCCCGACCCGCGCGATCCCGCGGTGACGCTCGCCCATGTCGAGCAGGCGATCCGCCGCCTCCACCCGGTGCCGCACGTGACGCCTCAGGAGCTCGAGGCGCTGCTTGCCTCGGCCGGCACAGTTCTGTTCGACGTCCGCACCGAAGCGGAGTTCCGTGTCGGTCATCTTCCGGGTGCCATACGGCTTGATCCCGCGATCAAGACTGAGCGGTTCGTCGCCCTCCATGGCGCGGGCTGTGCCGGACGGGTCATCGTCTTCGCCTGTTCCGTGGGCTTGCGCAGCGCACGCCTTGCCGAGCGCGTGGGCCCGGCCCTCTCGGCCTTGGGCCCGGTCAGCGTAGCCAACCTCTTGGGCGGATTGTTCCGCTGGTACGCCGAGGCGAGGCGGCCAGCCCTTCCTGCCCTGCACCCGTTCGACCAGGCATGGGGAACGCTGCTTGAGCGCACCCTCCGGGCTCAGCCGAGCCGCTGATCCGCGAGCGCGGCGCGGCCGGTCGAGAGGGAACGAGAGGCTGCGCGAGCGGCCCCGCTGTGCCGGCGCCTTCAGTCAGGCCAAGCGATCGGCGGCAGACGAGCGAGCGGAATCCGCGCCACCGAGAGCGTCCGGTCCTCGATCGCAAGCGCGAGGTCAACCACACGATCCCCCCCAGCGCCCGGCCGGGACGCAGCGGTGAGCGCAAGCCGTGCCAAGGCCGCCGGCCCACGCGCGATCGCGCCCGACGCGACCAGCTGGTCGAGCGCCGGCCCGAACCCGGAAATGGTCGCCGTGGCGGTTCCGCCCGGCTGAAGCGCCTCGTCGAGCCGGAGCGTCGCCGCACCGCGCACGGAGAGCGGCCCCCAGGCGAGCGAGACATGTTCGAACGCCAGCGCGCCGCCCTGGTCGCGCCAGGTGGCGAGAGCACGCGCGGGCGTCGGTCCGGCAGGCAGGACTCCCCTGAGCGTGACCTGGACAGCGGCCTGAGCGACGCGCTGGCCGAGCGGCCACTGCCGATCAGGCGGCGGCAGCTCGATCCCGAGCGCCTCGGCGGACACCGATGCCACACCGCGGCCGGGCACACGGGCCCGGAACTCTTCGACCGTGAAGGTCCCCTCCGGAGTGTAGAGCACGATGCCGCGGCCAAGCAGCGTGGGGCCAGCGTCGTCGCGAGTGAGCGGGACCTCGGCGCGCAACGCCACGGCATCGATCGGCAGCGGCGGCGCGCCGCCCGCACCCCCCTCGCAGGGGCAGGCAATGTCTATGCCGAGGCTTCGGGGCGCTTGAGGCATGAGAACGAGTGTCGCCTCCCGTGCCCGCCACACGACGGGCAGAGCCGCCCCCCCGGGCAGCAGGAGGCGGCCTGCGTAGCGCAAATCCGGCATGGTCACGCGTGCGGCGAGCGGGTAGCCGCTGCGCCGCAGCGGCGCGTGGCTCACCGAATGTCCGGCGGATCGCTCCGCCGCGATCACCGCCTCCGCCTCGTCGATGAGCCGCCCGGTCGCAGCCCACCAGATCGCGGCATGGACCGCGGCCGCACCGAGGGCAACTCCGCCGACGATCAGGGCAAGGCGACGCAGCATCGAGAGATCATCCACAGCCTGCCCGCGCGGCCCCCATCGTCCACGGGCAGCGTTGAAAGGGCACGGACACTGGCGGATTTCCCCGCAAGAAACGCGGCTCCAGAACCACTTCAGCGAGCATGTTCGTGTGATGGTGGAGCTCGGGCAGCGCCGCTTCCCACAGGTTTATCCACAGGGGTGGAGAGCAGCGCATCACTCGCCGCCTCGATCACCCCCGTGAGCGTGGCCTCGAACAGAGGGCGCGGGAGGCCCGGCGGAATGGGCTCGAGCACGGCGATGGTGATCGTGCCTGGATATTTCAGGAACGAGCGCCGCGGCCAGAAGCGCCCCGAGTCTGTCGCGACCGGGATCACGGGCAGCTTCCCGCGCATGTAGAGGGCCACGACGCCCGGCTGATACGGGTGGGTCTCCGCCGTGCCGGGACGTGCCGCCACGCGCGTTCCTTGCGGGAAGATCACCACCTGCCGACGGTCAGCCCAAGCCGCCTCGGCACCGCGCAGGAGCGTGCGGATCGCCGCCGCCCCGGCGCCGCGATCGACCCCGATCTGCCCGGACCGGGCGGTGAACCAGCCGTAGAAGGGAATGGCGAGCAGCTCCCTCTTCAACACATAGGCCGGCCGCGGCAGAAGCGCGAGCCAGATGATCGTGTCGAAGGCGGACTGGTGCTTCGCCGCGATCAGGGCCGGCCCCTCGGCCGGAAGGTGCTCGGCCCCAGTCACCCGGACCTCGATCCCGGCGAGGACGCGGAGCAGACGCAGCACCTGTCGCGCCCACCAGCGGACGAGAGCGAGCGAGACCTCACGGCGGAGGACAAGAGCGGGCGAGAGCAGCACCCCACCCGCTGCCGTGAAAGCGAAGAAGCAGAGGTTGAACAGAAGCGAGCGGAGAAGGACCATGGTGCCTCCCCTGCCCGTCGGCGTTTCAGCCGCTTCGGCCCGAGGGCGGCGCACGCGGCTCGCGGGAGAGGCTGCGCGCGGCGAGCTCGTCGAGATAGCGCGCCCAGCGCGTCTCGTACTCCGCGCCGAGCGTGCGGAGGTAGTCCCACGAATAGATGCCCGTGTCATGCAGGTCGTCGAAGACGATCCGCACCGCGTAGTTCCCGACCGGCTCGACGCTGAGGATGCCGACATGGCGCCTTCCCCAGACGAGAACCTTCTGGTCGGGTGCATGACCCTGGACCTCTGCCGAGGGGCTCTCAACCCGCAGATACTCGGCCGGAAGCGTGTAGCTCACCCCGTCGTCGAAGGTGACCACGAGCACCTTCTCGGCGCGCTTGAGGCGCAGCTCGGTCGGCACGGGCATCGGCTTTTCCTTCAGCGCGTCGGCGCGGGATCGTCCAGCCGCCGCGCCTCATCGGCGAGCATGATCGGGATCCCGTCGCGGATCGGGTAGGCGAGACCGGCCTGGTCGCTGATCAGTTCGCCGCGGGCACGATCGTACCGGAGCGGCCCCTTGGTGACCGGGCAGACAAGGATCTCGAGCAGCCTCGGGTCGACCGGCGGCGGCTCGGGTATCTCGGCGGTCATGACAATCGCGTCCCTCCCTCCGGCTCCGGCGCGCCATGGGCGCCGATCTCGACGAGCGCGAGCAGCATGTCGGCACGGTCCTGAAGCGTCGGCGCCTCGAGCAGGGCCTGCTTCTCGCGCGGCTCGAACGGGCAGACCATGGCAAGCGTCGTCACGAGCATCGCATCCGGCGTCTCCCGAACTGCGTCCCAATTGGCCTCGATCCGGTTGGCGCGGAAGTAGGCGCGCAACGACTCCTCGAGGCGGGCCCGGTCGAGAACGAGCCTCGGGGTTGCCTCGAGATCTCCGAGATAGGCGGCGTAGTCTGCGCGCACGCGGCGATAGCCGCGCCGCATCGGCAGCTCCTCGGCGACCGAAAAGCGCGCCACGCCGGTAAGCGTGATCAGGAGGCGCCCGTCATCGGTCTCGCTGAAGGAGGAGATCCGCCCGAGGCAACCGACGCGGTAGAGGCTCGGGCCATGCGCCCCGCCCGGCTCGCCGGCGTTCGGCTGAATCATACCGAACATCCGCCCCTGGCAGAGACTGTCCTCCGTCATCGCGAGGTAGCGCGGCTCGAAGATGTTGAGTGGCAGGCGGCCGAGCGGCAGAAGCAGGGCGCCGGTGAGCGGAAAGACGGCGATCTCGGCCGGAAGGTCCGCCGGTTTCGGGGCCCAGGCGTTGCCGCTCATGGCCGGGCTTTCATCGCGCGTGCCGTCAGCTGAACAGGAGCGCCGACAGCCGGCGGCGTGCCGCCACCGTCACCTCGTCGTTCAGGCCCCAGGCCTCGAAGAACTTGAGAAGCTGAAGCCGCGCGGCATCGTCGTTCCAGCCGCGCTGCTTGCGGATGATCTGCAAGAGTTGCTCTGCCGCCTCCTCGCGCCGCCCGAGCGCGTTCAGGGCCACCGCATAGTCGAACCGCGCGGCATGATCGTCGGCGTTGGCGGCAAGCCGCGCCTGGAGTTCGGCAAGCTTCGCCTGGGCCTCGCGCCCTCTCGCGGCCACCTCGAGGGCGGCCTTCACCCCCTGGATCTCGGCGTGGCTCTCGACATTGGCGGGAAGGTTCGCGACCAGCGCCCCCGCCTCGCTCTCCCGCCCCAGAGCGATGAGCGAGCGGCCCATCAGCCCGATCGCTTCGGCATTGTCTGGTTCCTCGGCGAGCAGGGCGCGCAACAGTTCGATCGCCTCCTCGTGCTGCCCCTCCCCGGCGGCCGCCTTCGCCGCTGCGAGCAGGTCCTCCGACGGCATGGTCCCCCCCGCCATCTGCACCACCTGCTC
Source organism: Elioraea tepida (assembly GCF_019203965.1). Lineage (NCBI taxonomy): Bacteria > Pseudomonadati > Pseudomonadota > Alphaproteobacteria > Acetobacterales > Elioraeaceae > Elioraea > Elioraea tepida. The sequence continues at coordinate 3,025,809 of NZ_CP076448.1, read as the reverse complement.
GATCACCTGGCGCACCTGGCTCTCCGGCAGAGCGCCCTGGAACAGCGGCACGAGCTGCCCCTGGATCACGGCCACAACCGTCGGCACCGACTGCACGCGAAGCCCCTGCTGGGCGAGCATCGCGATCAGGCGCGGGTTCTTGTCGATGTCGATCTTGGCGAGACGCACCCGCCCCCCCGCGGACCGAACCACCCTCTCGAGAATGGGGGTGAGCTGCTTGCAGGGCCCGCACCATGTCGCCCAGAAGTCGACGATCACCGGAACCTGCTGGCTCGCCTGGATCACGTCGGCGAGGAAGCTCGCCTCCGTGACGTCCTTGACCGGGTCGGCCTGCCCTGCCGCTGGCGTGCCGTTTGCCTCGGCCTTGCTGGTGCCGCCTGTCGGTTTCGGCGGGTCGAAGATGATGTCCATCTGCCTTCTCTCATGTGCCAGCCGCCCAGCGCACTGGGCGTGCCAGACCTGCCCATAACATGCGCATGCGCGGGGCGCGAACAAGCCCGCGGCGGCCGCCCCGCCCCGAACGGCACCGCTCTCAGCCCGCGTCGGCCTTCAGTGCGGCAACGTCGGCGATGCGTGGCTGGTGCCCCGTGAGCGCGAGGAACCGGCGGAAATCCTCGGCCGACACCGACGTCGTCGCGGTGTTCGTGAGCGGGTGAGCGGTGATCCGCCCCTGCGCCTCCCAGAGCTCCCGGTCGAGGATGAACCCCACACGATGGCCGCGGTCGTTCACCAGGGCGAACGGCGTCACCGCCCCGGGCGTGACGCCGAGGAGGGCCCCGAGCTCCTCGGGCGAGCCAAAGCTCATCCGCGGCAGGCCGAGCGACCGTGCGAGCGCCCCGATCGGCACGCGGCGGTGCTCGAGCAGGGTGGCGAGCCAGAACCGCCCGTCGCGATCCTTGAGAAACAGGTTCTTCACATGTGCCCCGGGGAGGCGCTCGTGGATCCGCTCACGCTTGCTCTCGGCAACGGTGAAAACAGGGGGGTGGCGGATGGTCTCGTGGCGTATGCCAACGCCCTCGAGCCAGGCGAGGAACGCCTCCGGCGTGAGTTGCCCCTGCTGCATGACCGAGTTCTGCAGCCTTAACCAAGGATACGCAATCGCCCGTGCATGCTCGCTCGGCACGACCTGGATGGAGCAGCCGCGATGTCTGAGCAAGCTGGGGCAAGCCTTGGCGCCGGCGTAGGGTCCGGCGCGGTCGCCGAAGGCGGGCGCGGCGTCTGCCTCGTGGTTGACGACAGCCGTCTCGTTCGTCGGATCGCCCGCGGCATCCTCGAGGCGCAGGGCTTCGCCGTGGAGGAGGCGCAGGACGGGGCCGAGGCGCTCGCCGCATGCCGGCGCCGCATGCCGAAGGCCATCCTGCTTGACTGGAACATGCCGGTGATGAACGGCATCGAGTTTCTGCGCGCGCTAAAGGCCGAGTTCGGCGACACGGCCGCGACGGTGGTGTTCTGCACCACCGAAACCGAGATGAGCTTCATTCTCGAGGCGATCGAGGCCGGCGCGAGGGAATACATCATGAAGCCCTTCGACGCCGAGATCATCGCCTCGAAGTTCGCCCAGGCGGGCCTATTGTGACGCCCGTCCAGGCCCCGGCCCCGGCGGCGGCCGAGGCTGCCGCCGACGACCCGCGCGTCCGCGTGCTCGTGTGCGACGACAGCGCCGTGATCCGCGGCCTCATCACGCGCATGCTCGAGAGCGACTCGGAAATCGCCGTGGTCGCGCGCGCCGCCAATGGTCGCGACGCGATCGCGGCCGTGCGCGCGACTCGGCCCGATGTCTGCGTGCTCGACATCGAGATGCCGGTGATGGACGGGCTCGCCGCCCTTCCCGAGCTGCTCCGGGTCGACCCGGAGCTCAAGGTCGTGATGGCGAGCACGCTCACGACGCGCGGCGCCGACATCGCCCTGCGCGCCTTGCGCCTCGGCGCGGCCGACTATGTGCCGAAGCCGACCACGACCGCGGTGATCGCCTCCGAGGCCTCGTTCCGCGACGAGATCGTCGCCAAGGTCAAGGGGTTGGGGCAGCAGCGGCGACGCCTGCGTCGGATCGCCCCGCGGCCGGCGCCGCCGCCCCCGACGCTCCGCCCCCAGAGTGGCGTGTTCCGCCCGGCGGTGGTGGCGATCGGCGCCTCGACCGGCGGCCCGCAGGCCCTGTTCACCCTGTTCTCCGGGCTCGGCCGGTCCGTTCCCGTGCCGCTGCTCGTGACCCAGCACATGCCCGCCACCTTCACCGCCGTGCTCGCCGACCATCTCGACCGCCTCGGCGGCCCGCCCTGCGCCGAAGCCAAAGACGGCGAAACACCCCTGCCCGGCCGGGCCTATCTCGCCCCCGGCGACACGCACCTGACCGTGGTGCAGGACGGGGGCGTCGTGCGGATCCGCCTCTCCAAGGCGCCGCCCGAGAATTTCTGCCGCCCCGCGGTCGACCCGATGCTGCGGAGTGCGGCGGCGGCCTACGCCGGGCGCGTTCTCGTCGTGATGCTGACCGGCATGGGCCAGGACGGGATGAAGGGGGCGGAAGCCGTCGTCGCAGCAGGCGGACGGGTGATCGCCCAGGACGAGGCCACCTCGGTCGTCTGGGGCATGCCCGGGGCGGTCACCCGCGCGGGCCTCGCCTCCGCCGTTCTGCCGCTCGCCTCGATCGCTTCTGCCGTCACCTCGTCCTTCGGGTCCGGAGCGCACGCATGAGCCAGGCCGCCTTCTCCGCCCTCGCCGCCTTTCTGCACGCGCGCTCCGGGCTCGTGCTCGGCCCCGACAAGCTCTACCTCGTCGAGACGCGGCTTGGCGCCCTGATGAAGCGGGAGAAGATCGCCGATCTCGGCGCCCTCGTCGCCAGGATCTCCTCCCCAACCGGAGAGGCGCTGGCGCGCGAGGTGGTCGAGCTGATGACCACCAACGAAACCTTCTTCTTCCGGGACGGAAAGCCCTTCGACCACGTCAAGACGACGGCGCTGAAGCGGCTACACGCGGCACGGCCCCCGGGCCAGCCGATCCGGATCTGGTCGGCCGCCTGCTCGACCGGCCAGGAGGCCTATTCGCTCGCGATGATCGTCGACGAGGCGAGGCCCTGGCTCGGCGACCGGCGCGTCGAAATCATCGGCACCGACCTCTCGCGCGACGTGCTGGCCCGTGCGCGCGAGGGTCTCTACTCGCAGTTCGAGGTGCAGCGCGGCCTGCCGATCCAGATGCTCGTCAAGTACTTCCGGCAGGAGGGCGCGTCCTGGCGCCTGTGCGAGGCAATCCGCGCGATGGTCACCTGGCGCGAGTTCAACCTGCTCGGCGATCTCCGACCGCTCGGGCGGTTCGACATCGTGTTCTGCCGCAACGTTCTGATCTATTTCGACCAGCCGACCAAGGCCAGGGTGCTTGCGGCGATCGCCGCGCAGATGCCCCCCGACGGCGTGCTCTATCTTGGCGGTGCGGAGACCGTGCTCGGCATCACCGACCGGTTCGCAGCCGTTGCCGGAGAGCGCGGCGTCTACGAGCCCGTCGCCGGCCCGCGAACCGCCGCCGCCTGAGCCCCCTCGCCTCTTCGCCTCTCTCGGTGCAGCATCGCCGCCGGATCGGCAGGGAGAGATGAATGGCACGGATCGACGCAGGTCGGCTTCTCGAGGACCTTCACACGCTGCGCGGCTTCGGCCGCTTCCGCACCGGCGTGCATCGCCCGACACTTTCGCCCGAGGACATCGCAAGCCGCCGCTGGCTCGCCGGCCGGCTTGCCGAGGCCGGGCTCGAGCCGCGGATCGACGGCATCGCCTCGGTGTTCGGCTTCACCCGCAACCCGGGGCGACGGCTCCTCATCGGCAGCCACCTCGAGAGCCAGAACGAGGCGGGCTGGCTTGACGGCGCCATGGGCGTGATCTTCGGCCTCGAGGTGGCCCGCGCCCTGCCGCAACTCCCGATCGACGTCGCCGCCTGGGTGGACGAGGAGGGTCACTACGGCAGCTTCCTGGGCTCACGCTCCTTCATCGGAGAGGTGACGGAGGAGGAGATCGACCGCGCCATAAACCGCACCACCGGAGAGAGCATGCGCTCAGGCCTCGAACGCGCCGGCCTCTCGGGCGTTCCGCGCGTGACACTCGACGATCCCTCTCGCTACCTCGGCTATCTTGAGGCGCACATCGAGCAGGGTGACGAGCTCGAGGCGAAGGGGCTCGTTCTCGGCGTCGTCACCTCCATCGTCGCGATCTGGAACTTCCGGATCCGTTTCATCGGCGAGCAGAACCACGCGGGCACCACACGAATGGCCATCCGCAAGGACGCGCGGGTGGCGATGACCCGTCTCGCGAACCGGATCGACGACACGTTCCCCGACGTCATCGCCGAGCGCTCCGTCTGGACCATCGGGCGCATGTCGCTCGACCCGAACGCCCCCTCGATAATCCCCGGTGCGGCGGAGATGAACGTTCAGTTCCGCGACGCCGACCCGGCTGTGCTCGACCGGCTCGAGGCGCATCTCCGCCGCCTCGTCGCCGAGGCGGATGCCGCGGGACCCTGCCGCGTGACCATCGAAGTCGCCTCGAAGACCATCCCGAAGGTGATGGACGCGCGCTTCCAGGACGCTCTTGCGCGGGCAGCGGAGGCGCATGCGCCGGGGCGGTGGCAGCGCATGCCGTCTGGGGCCGGGCATGACGCCCAGGTGCTCGCCCTGCGCATGCCGGCGGGGATGCTGTTCGTTCCCTCGATCGGGGGCATCAGCCACCACTGGACCGAGGACACGAAGGAGGAGGACATCGTCCGCGGCTGCGCCGTGCTCGCCGACGCAGCCGAGGCACTGCTCACTCAGTCGTAGCGCAGGTCCATCGCCTTGCCGCCGAAGACGCGCCACGCGAGCACGGTATAGGCGGCGATGATCGGCATCACCACGAGCGCGCCGGCGAGAATGATCGAGAGGCTCTCCGGCGCGGCTGCGGCTTGCCAGAGCGTGAGCCGTTCGGGCACCACATACGGGAAAAAGCTCCAGGCGAGGCCCGCGAAGGCAAGGCAGAACAGCCCCACCGCGCCCCAGAATGGCAGGCGCCGAAGCGCATCCCCTGGCAGCGGCATGTGACGCAGGAGCGCCGCGAGGCCGGCCACAAGAGCGAGCGTCGCAGCCGGCAACGGCGCGAGCAGGAGGATGTTCGGGAAATCGAACCAGCGGTGGAAGATCCGCTCGCTCGCAACCGGCGTTGCGACCGAGACCGCGACGATCCCGAGCGCCACACCCCAGAGCGACCGCCGCGCCCAGGCCACGGCGCGACGCTGCAGCGCCCCCTCGCAGCGCCAGATCAGCCACGCGGCGCCGATGAAGCTGTAAGCAACCGCCACGCCAATGGCAGAGAGGGCGGCGAAGGCGAGAGCGACGGCGCCCTCGTCGAAGCCGAGCACGTAGCGGCCGAGCATCCAGCCCTGGGTGAGGGCCGCAAGCAGAGAGCCGCCGAAGAAGGCATGGTCCCACCGCCGCTTGTGCTCGGCAGTGGCCGCCTTGGCGCGGAACTCGAACGCCACGCCGCGCAGCGTGAGCCCGAGCAGCATCAGCGCCACAGGTAGGTAAAGGGCGGTGAGGATCTGGCCATGCGCGATCGGGAAGGCGACGAGGAGGAGGCCAACGCCGAGCACGAGCCAGGTCTCGTTCGCATCCCAGAACGGTCCGATCGAGGCCACCATCCGGTCACGCTCGGCTTCGTTCGCCGCCTGGGGAAGGAGCACGCCGACGCCGAGGTCGAACCCGTCAAGCACCACATAGGCGAGGACGGACGCCGCCATCAGCGCGGCGAACACGACCGGCAGGAGATCGGGCGGAAGGAACGGGGTCATCGCAGCCTCACGCTTTGGCGGCGGGCACGGCGCGGGCGAGCGCAAGCGCTTCCCCGCCACCCTGCGCCGCGGGCGGCGCGCCAGCCTTGCGCGCGAGCCGGAACAGCGTCGCGACATAGGCCGCGAGCAGCACGACATAGAGGGCGAGATACATCAGAAGTGTGGAGAGCACCGTTCCTGCAGCGATCGGGCCGACCGCCTCCGCCGTGGTCAGCACGCCCGTGACGAGCCAGGGCTGGCGGCCGATCTCGGTGACGTACCAACCGGCGAGAGTCGCCACCCAGCCGGAAAACGTCATGGCCACGAACCCGATCAGGAGCGGCCGCGGCAGCGACCCGCGCCGCCAGAGATGCCAGGCGCCCGCAAGCCCCATCGCGATCATCAGAAGCCCGATGCCGACCATGACGCGGAAGGCGTAGAACACCGGCGCGACAGGAGGGTGCTTGCCGATGAAGTCATCAAGCCCCGGTACCACGCCGTCGATCCTATGCGTGAGGATCAGAGAGGCGCCGGAGGGGATGCCGATCTCGAAATGGTTGGTCCGGGCGGCCTCGTCGGGGATCGCGAAGAGGAGCAGCGGCACGTGCGAGCCGGTGGTCCAGTTGCCCTCCATCGCCGCCACCTTCGCGGGCTGGTGCTCGAGCGTGTTGAGCCCATGCAGGTCTCCCACAAGGAGCTGAGTCGGAGCAAATACCGCTGCCATCACCACGGCCGTGCGCAGTGCGGCCGCGACATCGGCGCCGCGATCGCCGCGGAGCCAGCGCCAAGCGGAGAGGCCTGCCATCAGGAAGGCGACGGTCAGCGCCGAAGCAATCAGCATGTGGGCAAGCCGATAGGGCATCGACGGCGAGAAGATGATCGCCCACCAGTCGGTCGCATGCGCGACACCATCGCGCAGCTCAAAGCCTGCGGGCGTGTGCATCCAGGAGTTCAGCACGAGGATCCAGAACGCGCTGAGCGTCGTGCCGACGGCGACGAAGACGGTTGCCCCGGTGTGAAGCCAGCCGGGCACGCGACGGAACCCGAACAACATGATGCCGAGGAAGGTCGCCTCAAGGAAGAACGCCGTCAGCACTTCGTAGGCGAGCAAGGGCCCCGCGATGTTGCCCACGCGCTCCATGAAGCCCGGCCAGTTGGTGCCGAACTGGAAGCTCATGGTGATACCGGAGACGACGCCGAGCGCGAAGGAGAGGGCGAACACCTTCACCCAGAACCGGTAGGCGCCCATCCACTTCTCGTCTCCGGTGGCGTTGAACCGGAGCTTGAAGAACAGAAGCACCCAGCCCAGCGCGATGGTGATCGTCGGGAACAGGATGTGGAACGAGACGTTGGCGGCGAACTGGATCCGCGCAAGCAGGGTCGCGTCCATCAGGCATCCTCCTTCTGCGCCGCGCGGCGCGGCCGCGCGAGCGCCACAACCTTGTCCTTCGCCTCGAGGAACTTCACCACCCGAGAGCCGAGGGCGAGAAGCTGGGCGAGGCGCTCGGTCTCGAGCCGGCGCACATCCTCGTACCAGGTGGTGAGCTGCTCGATCAGCTGGTGCATCTCGGCCATGCGCGCCTGGGCGTGACGCTCCGCCGCCGTCGACGGCTTCTGCATCAGAAGCTCGCGCAGCACCGAGAGGGTCGGGTCGACCTCCCGTTTCTTCCGCTCCTCGGCGAGAACGCGGAGGATCTGCCAGACGTCGTCCGGCGTCGTGAAGTGATCCCGCCGGTCGCCCGGGACATGCCTGAGCAGAACGAGGTTCCAGGCCTGGAGCTCGCGCAGGCCCATCGAGACGTTAGAGCGCGAGATCCCGAGCGCCTCGACGATCTGGTCGGCGTTCAACGGTTCGGGAGAGACGAAGAGCAGGGCATAGATCTGCCCCACCGTGCGGTTGATGCCCCAGCGGCTGCCCATCTCGCCGAAATGCAGCACGAAGGCCTGGATCAGCGGCGGGAGGTTCACGGTGTTCCGACCCTTCTGGCATTTCAGAACTTCCTGAAACTCATATAAGCACCGAAGCGGCGATGCAAGGCGCCCTTCCCTCCTTCTCCGGCCTCGCGACAGCAAAGGACGCCGGGGGGGGATCGTCACCGGATCTGCTTGACGGCCGCGATGGGCGGGGCCCACGCGCCCGTATGGGCCGCCCGCGTCAGGCTGCCACGACGTCGCGGATCGCGGCGACGATCTTCTGCTCCGTCACCCGGATCGCCGTCTCGAGCGGCGGGGAGAAGGGCACGGGAACGCGCGGCGCCCCAAGCCGGCGCACGGCACGCAGCCCGCCGGGGCCGAGCCGCTCGACCACGCGGGCGACCACTTCGGCCCCGAACCCGGCCGGCTCGACCGCCTCGTGCACGACGACAAGACGTCTTGTTCTCGCAACGGAAGCGACGACCGCCTCCTCGTCCCAGGGCCAGATGCTGCGGAGATCGAGCACATCCGTCTCGATCCCCTCTCGTGCGAGCGACTCTGTCGCGCGCGCCACGTCGCGCGCGGCGGCCGACCACGTCACCACCGTCGCCGCATCGCCCGAACGCACGCGCCGCGCCATGGCGAAGGGAAGCGGCTCGATCTCGTCAGGTACCTCGCCGGTCTCGCCGAACAGGTCCTTCGGGTCGAAGAACAGGACCGGATCGTCGCTTCGGATCGAGGCGACAAGCAGCCCGGCGGCATCCGCGGGCGTCGAGGGCGCGACGACGACAACGCCCGGCAGGTGCGCAAACCATGCCTCGAGCATCTGGCTGTGCTGGGCGGCCGAGTTGCGCCATATGCCGTGCGGCATGCGCACGACCACGGAGGCGCGCCCCTGGCCGCCGAACATGTAGCGCACCTTGGCGATCTGGTTCACGAGCTCGTCCATCGCGCACATCACGAAGTCGAAGATGCGCATCTCGATGATCGGCCGCGTGCCGACGAGTGCGGCGCCGAGCCCCGCACCCATGATCGTGCTTTCCGAAATCGGGGTCGAGACCACGCGGTCGGGCCCGAACGCCTCGAGGAAGCCGCGATACTGTCCGAATAGCCCGCCGCGGGCGACGTCCTCGCCGAGCACCCACACGCGCGGGTCACGCCGCATCTCCTGCTCCGCCGCGCGGCGGAGCGCTTCGATCATCGTCGCCGTGCTCATGCGGGGACCGGAACCGCGCCGACGTCCTGCACATCCGCGAATGCCGAAGCGGGCGCCGGCCAGGGCGCGGCGAGCGCCTCGGCGCGCGCCCTCGCCATCTCGGCCTCGGCGTCCGCAGCGATCGCCTCGAGCACGCCGCGGTCGACACCATTGGCCGCAAGCCAGGCCTCGAGGCGGGCGATCGGCTCACGCGCGCGCGCCGCTTCCACCTCCGCCGCATCCCGCCACGCGGCAGGGTCGGTCGAGGTGTGGCCGAGCAGGCGAAAGGTTCGCGCATGCAACAGACGCGGCCCCTCGCCGCGCCGGATTGAAGCGACCATCGCCTCGGCAAGGTCAAGCACCGCAAGCGCGTCGTTGCCGTCAACCGACGCGGCCGGCACGCCGATCGCCTCCGCGCGCGCCACCGCACCCGCGCCTGCTGTCACGGCGTCAGCGCGCGTGAAGGCGGCGACGGCGTTGTCCTCGCAGACGAACAGCACCGGCAGGCGCCAGAGCGCTGCCCAGTTCAGCCCCTCGAGGAAGGGGCCGCGATTGACCGCGCCATCGCCGAAGAAGCAGGCGACGATCGCGTCCGACCCCAGCAGCCTCAAGCCCTGCGCAGCACCGACGGCGATCGGGATGCCGCCAGCGACCACGCCATTCGCCCCCAGCATCCCGACCGAGAAATCGGCGATGTGCATCGAGCCGCCTTTGCCGCCGCAGAAGCCGCCCGCGCGCCCATAGAGCTCGCGCATCATTGGCCCTGGGGCAGCGCCTTTGGCGATCGCATGCCCGTGGCCGCGGTGGTTCGAGGTGATCCGGTCATCTCGCCGAAGTGCCGCGCAGACGCCGGCCGCGACGGCCTCCTGGCCGATCGAGACGTGCAAAGGGCCCGGGATCTCCCCCGCCTTGTGGCCGGCAAGCGCCGCCTCCTCGAAGGCGCGGATTCGCCGCATGGTGCGCAGCAGGCTGAGAGCGTGGTCAAGATTGCCGCGAGACGCGGTCATGCATTTCCCCCCTTCACGCGGCGGCGGCCGCACTTGCGCACCATGGCCGCGCGTGGTTCCTGAATCAAGTCGGCCACGGCAGGGAACAGAGAGGGGTGTGAGCGACGCCGAGCGCGTGATCGTGCGCGACAGCGTGACGGAACTCGACGACTCGGCACGCGGGCGCGTCGTGCTCGCACCGTCGCATGGCGGCCGCTACGCTGCGGCGCTCGCGGCGCGATGCGGCGTCTCTGCCGTGATCCTCTCCGACGCGGGAATAGGCCGCAACGGAGCGGGCGTAGCGGGGCTCGCGCTTCTTGACGACTTGGGCGTTCCCGCTGCAGCGGTCGATGTCTGGTCCGCACGGATCGCCGACGGGAAGGACTGTCTCCGCCGCGGCGTGCTCTCCACCGTGAACGCGCGCGGCCGCGCGCTCGGCATCGATGCCGGCATGGCGGTGGCGGAGGCGCTCGCGCGGTTTGCCGCTGCCGCGCTTCCGCCCTCGCCTCCCCCGCCCGCGCTTGCGGACTCACGGCGCGAGATCGCGGAGGCAGGCACAAAGGGCGTGCGCGTGCTCGCGCTCGACAGCAACGCCCTCGTCCGGCCTGAGGATTTGGGCCAGGTGATCGTCACCGGCTCGCATGGCGCGCTGCTCGGCGGGCGGCCGGAGACGGCGGTTAAGGTGGCGGTGTTCGCCGCCCTCTACAACGACGCCGGCATCGGCATTGACGAGGCAGGCTTGGGCAGGCTTGCGCCGCTCGCCGCGCGCGGCATCGCCGCGGCCACCGTCTCGGCCGCAAGCGCCGAGATCGGCGATGCCGCGAGCACGTATCACGACGGGATCGTCTCGGCCGTGAACGCTGTCGCGGCGCGGCTTGGCGGTGCCGTCGGCCAAACGGCGCGGGAGCTCGTCGCCCGCCTCGTCGCTGCACGTGCAAGGGAGATCTCTGGATGACGGCACCAGTCACGAACGCCACCCGAATGTCGGGCGGCCGGGCGCTTGCGGAAATGCTGAGGCTTGCGGGTGCGGGCCCGATCTTCGGCATGGGCGGGTTCCAGCTCCTGCCGTTCTACGAGGCCTGCCGCGTCCTCAATCTCCGCCACTGCCTGATCAACGACGAGCGCAGCGGCGCCTTCGCCGCCGACGCCTATGCGCGCGTGACGAACCGCCCCGGGCTCTGCGACGGAACGCTCGGCCCAGGCGCGACCAATCTCGCGACCGGGCTTGCCGAGAGCCTCAATGCCGGCATCCCGCTGATTGCCATCACCGGCGACACGAACCGGGAACATTCGTGGAAGAACATGACGCAGGAGGCGCGCCAGCTCGAGGTGCTGCGCCCCGTGGCGAAGGAGGTGATCCGGATCGAGAGCATCGCCCGAATCCCTGAACATGTCCGGCGCGCCTTTACGGTCGCGACCACGGGGCGCCCGGGGCCGGTTGTGCTCGACGTCCCGGAGGACGTGGCCCACGGGGAGCACGAGTTCGAGGCTGGAGCATTCTGGATCGACCCCGGAACACTTTCGGTGCAGGCACGACGTTTCCGCCCGGACGGCGCGGAGCTCGCGCGCGCCGCCACCCTGCTCGCCCGCGCCGAGCGGCCGCTCGTCCTCGCGGGGGGAGGCATCCATATCAGCGGCGCGCACGAGGCGCTGCAGGCGCTTGCCGAAAGCGAGGGCATCCCGGTCGCGCACACCATGTCCGGCAAGGGCGCGATCGCCTGCACGCACCCGCTTTCGGCCGGCGTGTTCGGACGCTACAGCCGGATCGCGAACGAGCTCGTCGCGGAGGCCGATCTCCTGCTCGTCGTCGGCTGTAAGCTCGGCGAGATCGCGACACGACGCTTCACGCTGATCCCGCCCGACAAGACGGTGATCCACATCGACATCGTGCCGGACGAGATCGGCCGGACGACGCGCACGACGGTCGCTCTCGCCGCCGATGCGAGGCTTGCGCTTGAGGATCTCTCTGCCGCTCTCGGCCCAGGGACTGATCGCCGGTCGCGGCGGCATTCATGGTGGTCGTCAGTCGCGCCGAGGATGGCCTCCTGGCGCGACGGTGCTGCGGATCGGCTCAAGAGCCGCGAGCGGCCGATCAATGTCGGGCGGCTGATGGACGCGCTCAACGCAGTGATGCCGGAGGACGCGATCCTGGTCGCCGATGGCGGCTTCGCCGCACATTGGGGCGCGCTTCTGTTCGACACGATGCGCCCGGGCCGCCACTTCGTCGCCGACCGCGGCTTCGCCTCGATCGGCTATGGCGCATCGGGCAGCATCGGCGCCCAGCTCGGCGCACCGGGGCGGCGCGTCGTCGGGCTCACGGGCGATGGCGGGTTCAACATGACGATCGGCGACCTCGAGACCGCGCGACGCCTCGGCACGCCGATCGTCCTCTGCGTCTTCAACAACGCCGCCTCCGGATACGTGAAGGCGCTGCAGCACGCCGTCTACGGCCCGGGCAACTACCAATCAAGCGAGCTGGTCGAACTGGACTATGCCGCGGTCGCGCGGGCGATGGGCTGCCATGGCATTCGCGTCGAGGACCCAGACACGATCGAGGCGGCGCTGCGCGAGGGCCTCGCCAACACCGACACGCCGACGGTTCTCGACGTGATCGTCACGCGCGACCCGGCGCGGATGCTTCCCGGCGTGGACAATCGCACCCTGAAGGTGGAGAAAGGCGACAGACCCGTCTGAGGAGGTGACGATGGCCGCCTGCATCGTCGGCTGGGCGCATACCCCCTTCGGCAAGCTCGAGGACCCCGACATCGAGAGCCTGATCGCCCGGGTGGCGCGCGCGGCCGTCGAGGACGCAGGGCTTGCGGTCGAGGAGGTCGATGCGCTCGCGATCGGCCTCTTTAACAACGGGTTCTCGGCGCAGGACTTCCCGGCCTCGCTCGCCTTCAACGCCGTTCCCGAGTGGCGGTTCCGCCCGGCAGTGCGAGTCGAGAACGCGTGCGCGACCGGCTCTGCCGCAATCCATGCCGGCCGCGACATGATCGCCGCGGGGCGTGCGCGCATCGTGCTCGTGGTCGGCGTCGAGAAGATGACCGCCACACCGCCCGAGAAGATCGGCGAGGCGCTGCTCGCGGCGAGCTACCGCGCCGAAGAGGGCTGCGTCGCGGGCGGCTTCGCCGGCGTGTTCGCGAAGATCGCGCAGGCCTATTTCCAGCGCCACGGTGACCAGTCGGACGCGCTCGCGATGATCGCGGCGAAGAACCACGCGCACGGCGTCAACAACCCCTACGCCCAGATCCGCAAGGACCTCGGCTTCGAGTTCTGCCGCAGCGTGCACGAGAAGAACCCCTATGTCGCGCCGCCCTTGCGACGCACAGACTGCTCGCTCGTCTCCGACGGTGCGGCGGCGGTGGTTCTCGCCGCCGAGGACGTGGCGCGGACGCTCGCGAAGGCCGTGCGCTTCCGCGCTGCGGTGCATGTCAACGAGTTCCTGCCACTTTCCCGTCGCAACCCGATCGTGTTCGAGGGCGCCGCGCGGGCTTGGTCGGAAGCCTATGCCTCGGCCGGCATCACGCTCGAGGACCTAGACTTCGTCGAGACGCATGACTGCTTCACGATCGCCGAGCTGCTCGAATACGAGGCGATGGGGCTGACGCCCGAGGGCAAAGGGGCGGTCGCGGCGCTTGAGGGCTGGACGCGCATGGACGGCCGGCTGCCGGTGAACCCCTCCGGAGGGCTCAAGGCCAAGGGACACCCGATCGGGGCGACGGGCGTGTCGATGCACGCGCTTGCCGCCATGCAGCTCACCGGGATGGCGGGGGCGATGCAGGTGCCGGGGGCGTCGCTCGGGGCCGTGTTCAACATGGGCGGGGTGGCGGTCGCGAACTACGTCTCGGTGCTCGAACCGCTGCGCTGACGGCGGCGGCGCGGCGCGGCCTGCCTGCCGTGCGCGAACCGGGCGTGCCGTTTCAGGACACGTGCACGAGCAGGAGGCCGGCCGCGCCGATGAAGCCTGTCTCGGCGACCATCAGGAGCACGGCGCGTCGGCCAACCTCGGCGAGCGACTTCAGCGACGTCTTCACCCCGAGCGCCGCGATCGAGGTGACGATGCACCATCGCGACGCGTCGCCGAGTGCGTCCTGGACCGGGGGGGGAACGAGGCCGAGGCTGTTGAGCCCGACAATGGCGAGGAAGCCGACCAGGAACCCTGGCAGAAGGGGCGGGCGTGCCTGGCCCTCGCTCGCATCTCCGGGTGCACTCCGCCGCACCACGAGCGCAATCGCGAGAACGACCGGCACGAGCATCGCGACGCGCAGGAGCTTGACGATGGTCGCTGCCTTGCCGGCTTCCGCGGAGATGCTGAAGCCGGCGCCGACGACCTGGGCGACGTCATGGATCGTCGCGCCGAGGAACACGCCCGCTTCCGTGTCGTCGAGCCCGAGGCCCCGCGCGAGCAGCGGATAGGCGACCATCGCCACGGTCGAGAGCGTGGTGACGCCGAGGATGGTGAAGGCCGTGTCGCGCTCATGCCCTGGGCGTCGGGGAAGAACCGCGGCGATTGCCGCCGCCGCCGAGGCGCCGCAGATCGCGACCGCTCCTGCAGTCAGCGTGCCGAATCGCGCCCCGAGGCCGAAGACGCGGGCGACGAGGATGCCGAACCCGATGGTGAGCAGAACAGCGGCAGCGACGCCCGCGAGCGTGCCCGGACCGAGCGCGACGATCTGCGACGCCGTGATCCTGGCGCCGAGAAGGGCGACACCGAGCCTGAGCACGGAGCGGGAGGCGAAGGCGAGGCCTAGCGCGAGCCCGCGCTCCGCGGCGAGGTGGTTGAACGCCATGCCTAACAGAAGCGCGAACAGCATGACGGGGCCGCCATGCGCCGCGGCGACGAAGGCAGCCGCCATGGCGATGACGGCGCTGAAGGCGAGGCCGGGGAAGAGCGGCCGCGCAGCCGCAAACCGTGCAACAAGATCCTTGCCGAACGTCGAAGGCATCAGCGAGAGGCGCGCTGTCCGCGAGCGAGGGGGCGCGGCGCGACCCCGGAGCCACGCCCCCGGGGCCTTCACGCGCTCTCGTAGAGCCTTGTGAGCGAGAACTCGCGGTGGCCGAGGATCTCGGCCGCCGTCAGCTCGCCATTGGCGGTGCGGAGGATGCAGTCGAGCAGCTTCTCGCCTGCCTCGTCGATCGTCATCTGCTTCTGCAGGATGCCGGTGACATCGAGATCGATATGTTCCGGCATCGTGCGCATCGTGCGCGGATTGGCCGTGATCTTGATCACGGGCAGGATCGGGTTGCCGATCACGTTCCCCTGGCCGGTGGGGAAGGTGTGCACGGCATAGCCCGCGGCGGCGCAGAGCGTGACCATCTCGGCGGCAGCCGAGGAGCTGTCCATGAACCACAGGCCCGGGTGGGAAGGCGTCTCGGCCTTGTCGAGCACGCCGTCGACGAGGCACTTCCTGCCGATCTTCTGGATGTTGCCGAGCGCCTTCTCCTCGATGGTGGTGAGCCCGCCCTCGATGTTGCCCTTGGTCGGCTGGCTCTCGGACAGGTCCGAGGTCTTGTGCGCTTCGATCACGGCCTGGTAGCGGTCGAACATCGCCTGGAACCGGGCGGCGATCTCGGGCGTGCGGCAGCGCGCCTTGACGAGATGTTCGCCCCCCGTCAGCTCCGAGGTCTCGCCGAACACGAGCGTATTGCCGTTTTCCCAGAGCTTGTCGAAGGCGTTGCCGACGGTCGGGCAGGAGGCGAGGCCCGAGGTCGTGTCGCTCTCGCCGCACTTGGTCGAGACCCAGAGCTCGCGCAAGGGCGCCGTCGTGCGCCGAAGCGTCGAGGCGTGCTTGACCAGGCGATAGGCGGCACGGGAGGCGTTGGCGATGGTCGCGATGTCGCCGTGCTGTTCGATCCAGAAGCCCTCGACCGGCTTGCCGGACTTCGCGATGCCGTCGACGACCCGCCCTGTCCAGCCGGGCTCGATGCCGATCACAACCACGCCCGCGACATTCGGGTTCGAGCCGACCCCGATAAGCGTGCGGAAGTGAAGATCGAGATCGGCCCCGAACTGGAGCCGGCCATAGGCATGGGGGATCGCCATCGCCCCCTGGATGTTGCGCGCCACCGCCTCGCAGGCGGCGTTGGAGAGGTCGTCGACCGGGAGGATGATGACGTGGTTTCGCACCCCCATCCGCCCGTTCTCGCGCCGATACCCCTCGAAGGTCAGATTGCCGAGGTCCATGCCCATCGTCGCGCCCTCCTCACCAGCGCTTGGTCTTGACGTTGTGGACGTGCAGATGCTCGCCGGCGGCGATGGGCGCGATGGCGCGGCCGATGTCGACGCCGTACTTGATGATGGTGTCTCCGGCGGCGATGTCGCGGATGGCGAGCTTGTGGCCGATCGGGATGTCGTTCTTGGCGGAGAAGGTGATCATCCGGTCCTGATCCATGATCCAGCCGGTCAGTTCCTGGCCGGCCTTCACCCCTTCCACCACCACGACCCCGACCGAGTCGTGCTCGTCATGCACGACGAAGTGGATGGTCATCCTGTTCTCTCCCTCTCCTGTCGTCCTCCGTGGCCCTTCGCGGCTCATCGCGGGCGAAGGTGACCGTCAATTCGCAAGCGCGGCTTGATGCACGCATGCCGAAGCCTGCCCTGCCTTCGGCGATCGTGCGCTCCACCATCCAGGCGAGGCCACCGCGAAGGCCGACGGCAAGCGCGTCGCGCGCGGCATTCCTCTCTGTGCGGCTGTCGAGATCCCATGCGAACACAGTGACCTCTCTGCACCGTCATCCGCCGCGTGTCGAGGCCCGCTTCGCCACTCTGAAGCCCGAGAGGGAGCATGACGCCGCGGCGAGGCAACGCGACGGAGGGGGCGCGCGCTGCGCGACGGGTGCTGATGGCGCGAGAGGAGGCGTCCCCCGCTCCTCCAGACAGCCGCTGTCGCTTCGGTGCCCGCGCCGCTGCACCCTCCTGACCGCGGGCCAACGGGTCGGAGGCAAGGGCCGGGCGCTTAGGCGGCGAACCGCGGGCTGATCCGCAGTCTGCCTCGTCCTGCAGCCCCATGACTTGGGAACCCCAGACGGTTTGCCGTTCGGCGGCGGCGGCGTGTGCGTCCCCGTCCTGCGCGCGGTCTCTGTCCAAGCGGCCCGGGCGTAGAACGCCTTGGTCGTGCCCGATCTTGTGGTTCAGGGCGCGATGATCGTCGGGGAGCTGGGCCGCCAGCCCAGCCCGGCACGGCTGAGAAGCCTGGCGGCGGCAGCTTCACTCACGGTGCTGATGGCCTCAGGGGTTATGTCGCGTGAGCGCTTGGTGGCCCACGCGTCGCACTGCTCGAGAAGCTTGCCACCAACGGGCCGCACGAAGGTGGCCTCGTTGGGAGAGATACCGACGACCTCGGTACGACGCTTGATCTCGCGGTTCAGACGCCCGATCGGGATCGTAGCCTACCCAGTCTGGCGGGGTCCGCGGCAGGAAAATGCTTGGAGCCCGCCGCGTCGATTTGCCAGCATGCGGCGCTCGCCTCCGGTCGGCCTCCTTCGCCCTAGATCTTTATGTAGGCGTATCCCTGCATCTGCAGCTCGCCGAGCCGCCCAACGCCGCTTGGGACGATATCCTCCTCGCTTGCGTCATAGAGCTGCGAGAGCGGAATGTTGCCGCGCGTCAGCGTGATTCGGCAGATCTCGAAGCGCACGCCAGCGAGCTTCAGCTCGTCGATCGTGGCGGCGATCTGCGGATCGTTTCGCGCGCCGAAGCGAAGCAGGTTCACCCCAGGCCCATGCATCACGATGCGCAGGTCGAACCGTCCTGGCGTGAGAACGGTGAGATGGTTCGAGACGTTGGTCAGCATCTGCCGATAGTGGGAGAACTCCTCTCCACCCGGCCGGTTCAGGTTGGTAGACGATCTTCGCCGTCGGCGCCCCTTGACCGCTCGCTCCTGCGGGAACGGCGACCGCTGCGGCCGCGGCGACCGTCATGCCCCTCCGTCCAACCCGTTTCCTTATCGTTTCCTTCTCCCCCCTTCTGCCCGGTACTGGCTGCGCCAAATGCCATTACGGTTCCGACGTGCCACTCCCCGAGCCGGGCTGGACGAACTGGCGGCTGTCCATGGTCACGGTCACTGGACGACCCTGCCGGCAGTTCTGCATGCAGGCGACATTCTCCGTGTCCGGCCGCTCCTCGAGCACGAACCCGTCACGATTCGGCATCTCGACGCGCGGCAGGCTTTCACGGTCCATCACCGCATCCTCGGCGATCAGCTCGTTCAGGTACAGAACATAGGCCGTAAGCGCGTAGTACTCGTCGTTCGTGAGGCTCTGCGGTGCCGTATAGGGCATCGCGCGTCGGATGTAGTCGAACACCATCGGCGCGTGCTGCCAGAACGATCCGACGGTGCGACGCGGGGTATCGGTCGTGAGGCTGCCGCGTCCGCCCATCAGTGCGGGCCAGCGGTCGATCCCTTCGCCGAAGTCGCCGTGGCAGGAGGCGCAGTGCTGGAGGTAGAGCTCCTCGCCTTCCTGCACCGTGCCGCGGCCGGAAGGCAGGTTGGCCCCATCAGGGCGGATCGCGATGTCCCAGCCGGCGATCTCCGCGCTGGTGGCGGGGCGGCCGATGCCCGGAATCGGTTCCGGAAGCGAGACGTTGCCCGGCGCAGGCCAGGGCACGTCGCCGCGCGTGCGCTCGCCCGGCGGCGCCTCGAACGGGCGATAGAGGGCGCTCACGTCACGCGGCGCCGGCGCCTGCTGGGCGACCGCAAAGCCAGCAAGCGCGAGCAGCGGCAGACCCGCCAGCGCACCCTTACGCATCGATCTGGACATTCACCACCGTCCCGTCGCGTTCGACCAGCCAGGTGTGGATGCTGTTCTTGTGATAGATGCTCTCGACGCCGCGCACCTTCCGAAGCGCGGCAATGGTGGGCTGCACGCGCCCCGTCTCGTCGATCGCGCGCGATTGCAAATACGCCACCTGCCCCTCGCGCCATTCCCAAGGGATTCGGAAGCGCGTGAGCGCCTTCGTTAGCACCGGCTCCTGCAGCTCGGCGGTCCGCCAGGTGTCGCCGCCGTCGACGGAGACGTCCACACGCACGATCCGGCCAGCGCCAGACCAGGCGAGCCCGCTGATCTCGACGAAGCCGGGCTTGCCGCGCAGGGGCTTCTCCGGGCAAGGGTAGGTGATGACGCTGTTGACCTCGTTCACGAAGGTGAACTGCCGCGAGAGGCCGTTCGGCATCAGGTCGGTGTAGGTGCGGGTCTCCCAGCGCGTGAACCAGGGCCGGTCACCCACCTCAATGCGGCGAAGCCACTTCACCCACATGTTCCCTTCGTAGCCGGGCAGGACGAGCCGAACCGGGTAGCCCTGCTGCGGCCGCACCGCCTCGCCGTTCTGTCCGTAGGCGACGATCGCGTCGTCGAGCGCCTTGGCGAGCGGAACCGAGCGGGCGAGATGCGACGCATCCGACCCTTCGCAGAGAAGCCATGAGGCGCCAGGGCGAAGGCCCGTTTGTGCGAGCAGAACGCGCAGCAGCACGCCGGTCCATTCCGAGCAGGAGAGCATGCCGTGGGTGTACTGAACGCCCGACATCTGCGCTCCGCGCCACTCCATGCCGCCGTTGGCCGGGCATTCGATGAAATGGATCCGCGACACGGAGGGCAGGCGTCGCAGATCCTCAAGCGTGAAGATCAGCGGGCGCTCGACCATGCCGTGGATCATCAAACGGTAGTCCGCGGGGTCGATGTCCGGCACGCCGCCATGATGCCGCTCAAAATGCAGCCCCGAAGGCGTGATGATGCCGTGCATCTCGGCAAGTGGTGTGAAGGACACCGACGAGATTCGATCGGGCGTGAGCCAGGGAACGTAGCGGCGCACCGCCGTTTCGTGTCGGGAACGGCTGCCATAGGGTTCCTCGATCACGCCGGGGCCGAGTGTGCGGCTCCATTCCGGCAGGTTCGGCGGCTGGTTCTCGGCATTTCCCGATGCATGCGCGGCGGCGCCCGGAAGCCCTGCGGCCGCGCCTGCCCCGGCCACGGCACGCAAAAGCCCTCGCCGAGATGTCGACCCGATGGTGGGTGTGTTCGTCATGGTCACCCCTCGGTCAGCCGAACATTTCGCCGGTGATGGCGTCATACCAGCCGTCGGCGTAGAGCGCCTCGAGCCGACGGTGCTCGGCGCGGCGCTCGCCCTCAAGCGCGCTGTTGCGCGGGCTGATCCCGCCCGAGCCCTCGACCTCGGTCAGCTGCGTGCCGCCGCGGTACACGCCGACGATGGAGATGCCGTAGTCCTCGCCGACATGGCTGTAGCAGGTGTTGAAATACACCGCCGGCGGCGGTGCCTGACCGGCGAGCGACGCAGCGATGCAGGCGATGGCGTGCTTCGCTTGGGTGTTCGCGGCGAAGCCTGATTTCGGCATCGGCGCGGCGATCGAGGCATCCCCGAGCACCCAAATGTCCGGCACTTGCGCGCTCTCGAAGGTCGCGGGCTTGATTGGGCACCAGCCGGACTGGGCCGCAAGCCCGGCATCGCGGGCGATCCGCGCAGCCATCTGCGGCGGGATGACGTTCACCACGTCGCCCTTCACGCGGTCGCCGAACTCGGTGACGCATTCCATCGTCGCCGGATTGACCGCCATGACGCGCCCGTCATTGGAAGCGCCGCGCCACTCGATCATGCCGGGGTAGAGCTCCGCCCAGGCGTCCTGGAACAAAGGCTGCTTGGAGAAGCCGTTCTTGGCGTCGAGCGCGATGATCTTGGCGCGCGGGTTGTGCCGCTTGAGATACTCGGCGACCATACTGATCCGCTCATAGGGCCCGGGCGGGCACCGGAACGGGTTGTCGGGGATCGCCATCACGAAGGTGCCGCCCTGGGGCATGGCACGGAGCTGCTCCGCCAGAGCGGTCACCGGCTGTAGCCCGGGCACCCAGCAATGCGGCATGCGCGCCGAGGCCGCCTCGTCGTAGCCCTCGATCGCGCCCCAGCGCAGGTCGATTCCGGGGGAGACCACCAGCCGGTCATAGGGAACGTCCACGCCATCGGCGAGGCGAACCTGCTTGCGCTGCGGATCGATCGCCACGGCGCGCTGGTGAACGAGGCGGACGCCGCGCGCGGCGAGGCGCTCGTAGCCGAAGGTGATGCTGCCGATGTCCCGCCGCCCGGCGAGCACCAGGTTGCCGTAGGGGCAGGTGGTGAAGCTTCGGCTTTGTTCGATCAGCGTCACGTCGAGGTGCGGGAAGCGGTCGCGCGCGAAACGTGCGGCCGAAGCCCCGCCGAAGCCGCCGCCGATGATGACGACGCGGCCGGGAGCCTGGGCGCGCACGACGGACGGCGCGACGGCCAGCCCGGCGGCGAGCGGAGCGGCGGCGATGAGGCGGCGACGCGAGATGGGCATCTCCCTTCCTCCTCTCACTGGGGCTTTGCGAAATGCGCCGCGAGCGCTGCGATCTCGGCGTCGGTGTAGCCGCGGGAGATCCGGCCCATCACGGTGTTCGGCCGCTCGTTCGCCCGGAACGCGCGCATCAACGCCACAAACTGCTGCCGGTCATGCATCTGACGGATGCTCGGGATCCCGTGTCCCCCCTCGCCGCTCACGCCGTGGCAGCCCTGGCACGCGCCGGCAAGCAGCGCGCCATCGGCCGTCTCTGCGATCGCTGGACTCCCGGCCAGCAACAAAACCATCGCGATGGTGCAAGAACGCATCTTTCCTCCCCTTTAGCCCGCGATTTCCGCAGTGCCTCCCTTCGACGAACCGAAGAGTAGTAGGCTGCGGAAGACTGCGTAAAGGGGTCTCTCAGGCGGGCGAAACGCGGTGAGTCGACCGCAGCGTCAGCGATGGAGCCGAACCTCGCCCGCACGGCGCAAGGTTCTCGCTCTTGCCGCCGCGATCCTCGCTCTGCCTGGAAAGGCGAGCGCCGCCGACGCGCGGCTCGTGCTGCTCGAGCGGCATGACTGCCCCTGGTGCCGCCGCTGGCTGCGCGAGGTCGGGGAGGCATCGTGGAACCGCTCCGATCTCGGCCGGCGGGCGCCGCTCCGACGCGTCGACATCGCGCAGGGGCTTCCGGACGATCTCGCCTTCCTCAAGAACTGGCGCTTCACGCCGACCTTCGTGCTGGTGGACGGGGGGCGCGAGATCGGCCGCATCATCGGGTATCAGGGCGACTGGTCATTCTGGCAGCAGGCGGAGGCGCTACTCGCTAGGCTGCCGGAGGAACGCACGAAGGGAGGGCCATGAACACTGCACGGATCGCGATCGCCGCGCTCGTCGCCACCACGCTCGCGCCCGGGGCGCCGCGTGCTGAGGATTTCATCCCGCTGCGGATCATGTCTCCCGCGCTCGCGCTCGATCTCGCGCGTTCGGCGCTCGAGGCCTGTCGCGCGCGTGGCTTCCAGGTGGCAGTGGCGGTGGTGGATCGCTTCGGCGTGCCGCAGGTGCTGCTTCGCGATTCGCTCGCCGGCCCGCACACGCCGGAGAGCGCGATCGGCAAGGTGCGTGCCGCCGTGTCCTTCCGCACCGCGACCGAAGAGCTCGCCGCGCTGACGCAGCCGGGGCAGCCGAGCAGCGGCATACGCCACCTCTTGGGGTTCGTGTTCCTGGGCGGCGGGGTGCCTGTGGAGGCTGGCGGGCTGATCGTTGGCGGGGTCGGCGTCTCGGGCGCGCCGGGGGGCACCGAGGACGACGCCTGCGCCCGCGCAGGCATCGCCGCCGTCGAGGACCGGCTCTCGATGTGAGGGCCTCAGGGACGCAGATGGACCCAGCCCATCAGCGTCCGCTCGACGATCTCCGGCAGGCCGTTCTGAACCACCGCGACACCGGGGAGGAGCGCCTCCGGTCCGAGCCCGAGCGAGTCAAGCGTGGCACCGCAGGCGACGAAGGCAATGTCGTAGGCCTGCAACGATTCCACGCGCTCCGCCACTTGGCTCTCGGCAGCGATGAGATGCCGCACGCCGGGGCCGTAGGCGACCAGCATGATCTCGACGAAATCCTGGCCGTAGAAGGCCTGGATGTTGATGATGTTGCTGAACACCGCGTTCGCCCGGGCAGGGTCGCCCTCGGCCAGGGAGATGATGATCCGCCTCGGGCGGTCCAGCATCGGCGTCGGTTCGGCGAGCGGCGTCTCGCGCCGCTGCGCCACGGCTTTGGTGGGAAGCAGGAGCGCCATAAGCAGGGCATCGCGTCTCGTCATCGTCCGCTTGCCTCTGGGGAGAGGATGAGGTGTGACATCAATCGGTCCACCGGCGCAAAGTCGTCGGTCAGAACCGGCACGCGCGCGGCTTCGGCGCGCGCCATCACAAAGCCGGAGGGCAGCCTCGCCCAGACGCGCTCCGGCCCGCGTGTGGCAGTGATCCGCGCAACCTCCGTCGGCCGATCCGAGGCAAGAACGAGATAGGTGATGCGCCGCCCGGGTGGCTGTTCCGCCGCCTCAACCCACACCTCCACATGCGGGAAGTCGAGCGCGAGGGTGCGCACGAGCGCGAGCAGGAAGCGTGGGTCGCGCCGGTCCTCCATCACGTTCACGAGATAGGCCCCGCTGGGCGCGAGGCGTGCGCGCACCGCCTGGTGCCATTCCCGCGTCGCGAGATGGACGGGCATCGCCAGGTCCTGGAAGGCATCGGCGAAGATGAGGTCGAACGAGGGTTCCGACGGCAGAGCCTGCAGGGCCGGGCGCGCATCACGCGCCAGCACCGTGAGCGCCCGGCTCTCGACAAGCCAGAACGCCTCGCGGGCCAACTCGACAACGGTCGGGTCGATCTCGGCGACCACAAGCTGCGCCTCGGGAAACTCGGCCGCCCAGGCGCGCGGCAGGGTGAAGGCTCCGCCGCCGGCGAAGAAGGCACGCGGCGCCGCGCCAAGGCCGCGCCGGCGCATCAGCTCATCGGCGAGATGCAGATAAGGCTGCACGAGCAGGAGCGGGTCGTCGCGCACATTCACCCCATGGGCAAGGTGATCGAGCACGAGCAGCCGCGCCGGCTGCCCAACGAGCGTCGACACATCGACCACGCGCAGGCAGGCATAGGCGCTCTCGGCATCGCAGGCGCGTGCATGGACGGGCAGGAGCGACGCAGCCGCCGAGGCGACGAGGGCGAGCGCGGCTGCCGCCGCGGCAGGCCGCACGCCCGAGGCCGGGGCGAGATTGGCGGCGGCAAGCAGCCCGTAGAGCCCCGCACAGGCGAGCATCGCGCTCGAAGAGCCGATCCAGGCAAGCAGCAGGAACCCGGCGGCGAGCGTGCCGCCGATGGCACCGAGCGCCGAGAGCGCGAAGAGGCGGCCGAGAACGCGCCCCATCTGCCCCGGCGCAGCCTCCTCCACCGCGAGCTTGGTCACGATCGGCGAGACCGCGCCGACGAAGAGCGAGGGCGCGAGAAACCCGGCAACCGCGAAGCCCATCATGGCGAGAAGCGGGCTCACCCCTGGTGCGTCCAGGACAGGTGCGACGAGGCGCAACACCGGTACGGCGAGCAGGGCGGTCACTGCACACCCGCCGAGCAGGGCGGCGAGGCGGAGATGGCCGCGGCGGCGGTCGCAGTCAGGCCCCGCGAGCCGCCCGCCCCACCAATGGCCGATCGAGAAGCCTCCGAGCACGACGGCGATCACTGCCGTCCAGGAGTAGACGGACATGCCCACATAGGGGGCGAGCAGCCGCCCAGCGATGATCTCGACCGTGAGGCCAAGGGCGCTCGAGAGGAAAATCGTGGCGGAATCGAGCAAAGGCCTCAGGCGCATTGACGCGACCTTGCGGAAGACGCAGATGATGCGTGAGTGAACCAGAGGCCACGCACATGCCGACCCTGCCGCGTCGTTCGCTCCTCGCCGCGCTCGCTCTCTCGCCCGCTGCCGCAACCGCGGCACCCGTGCCGACCGAGACCGGCTTCACGCAGGACTGGTTCCACGAAGGCTTCCTCGACCTGCGCGAGGACCTGGCGGAAGCGACCGCCGCCGGGCAGCGTTTCGCCGTCGTGTTCGACAAGCGGGGCTGCCCCTACTGCCGCGAGATGCACACCGACCACCTCGCCCAGCCGGAGATCGAGGGGTTCATCCGCCCCCGTTTCCGAATGGTCCAGCTCGACCTGCACGGGTCGCGTGAGGTGACGGATTTCGACGGGCAGAAGATGGAGGAACGCGCGCTCGCACGGCGCTGGCGCGTCACCTACACCCCGACGATCGTGTTCTTCCCGGAACAGGCGCCGCCCCGCCCCGGCCGCGAGATCGAGGTCGCGCGCATGCACGGGCTGATGCCGAAGCCCGAGTTCCTCGACCTGTTCCGCTTCGTGCACGAGCGCGGCTACGCCGACGGAACAGAGTTCCGCGCCTGGCGGCAACGCCGGATTCGCGGCTAGGCGCCTCATCCGAAGCGGCCGAGCTCCGGCCAGCGCTCGAGCATCCAGATGCCGATCGCCTGGAAACTGCCGGTCATCACGAGCACACCGGTGGCGACGAGCAGGGCTCCGGAGGCGATCTCGACGGCCCGGAAATGTCTCCGGAACCGTTGCACGAACCGCAGGAACGGTGTGACGAAGGCGGCGGCGAGCAGGAAGGGCACGCCGATTCCCATCGCGTACACGAACAGAAGCGAACCGCCCTCGAGCGCGCTGCCGCGCGAGGCGGCGATCGTCAGAATGCCGGCGAGCACCGGCCCGACACAGGGCGTCCAGCCGAAGGCGAAGGCGAGGCCGACGAGGTAAGCGCCGAAGGGCGAGACGGGTCGCTCGCGGGTGTGGAACCGCTTCTCGTAGTGCAGGAAGGAGAGGCGCAGCACGCCCGCGACATGCAGCCCGAAGGCGATCAGCACCGCGCCCGCGATGATCGCCGCCGTCTCGAGATGATCCTGCAGGAGCTGCGACACCGCCGAGGCCGTGGCGCCGAGAGCGGTGAACACGGTCGCGAAGCCGAGGACGAAGAAGGCCGACGCCGCCAGCACCCGGCCGCGGTGCGATACCTCGGCGACCGCCCCTGCCGGCGTGGCGCGAAGTGTCACGCCACCGAGAAAGCCGAGATAGGGAATGATGAGCGGCAGGACGCAGGGCGAGAGGAAGGACAACGTGCCGCCGATTAACGCCGCCGCGTAGCCAACCTCCATCTCCCGCTCACAGGCCGGCGAGCCGAATGTCGTTCCGCGGTTCCACCCGGATCGGCCCGCGGGCAAGGTGGCGGAACACGATCTCCCAGATCGGCGGCCCCTCCGTGCCCTCGTTGATCGAGGCCCAGCCGGCCACGACGTAGTCGCGCCCAGGCTCGATCGGCTGGCCGGTGCGTCTCAGCCGCAGGTCGGAGACGCGCCGGCCGGAGGGTGCGGAGACGTCGAGCGCGAAGGTGAGCCCGCCTGTCCGAACCATGTCGCCGCCCTGCTGGTAGTAGGGGTCCGGGTTGAACAGGTTGTCGGCGACGTCCTCGAGGATCGTCTTGATCATCTCGCCGCGCATCGTGATGCGGTAGGCGTTTGGGTAGGTGATGGCGGTCTGCGCCCAGACGTCCTCGGCGGTGATCTCCGAGCCGGGAAGGATCGAGGTTCCCCAGCGGAAACCGGGCGAGAGCGCGATCTCGGCATCCCGTTCGGCGAGCAGGGCATCGCAGATCACGTCGTCCCAGGTACCGGCGGTGTTGCCGCGTCGGAACAGGAGGCTCTCGGTGCGGCCGACAACGCGCGCAAGATCGGCCGCGAAAGGAGCGCGCAGGCGCCCAACCAGGGCCGCCACCTCCGGGTCGGGCGAGATCGCGTTGCTGAAGACGGGAATAAGGGCGTAGCGGAAGCCCGCGACCCGGCCGCCGCTGATCTCGAGATCGAGGCGGGAGACGAACTTCCCGCAGGCGCCGGTGGCGACGAGAAGCGTGTCGCCGACCTTGAGCGGCCGTGGCATCGCGTCGTGCGTGTGCGCCGTCAGGATCACGTCGATCCCTGGCACCCGGCCGGCGAGCTTGCGGTCGACATCAAAGCCGTTGTGGGAGAGCAGCACGACGAGCTCGGCCCCCGCCGCGCGCGCCGCCTCGACGCGCTCGGCGACCTTCTCCTCCTTGATGCCGAAGGACCACTCAGGGAACATCCAGCGCGGATTGGCGATCGGCGTGTAGGGGAAGGCTTGGCCGATCACGGCGATCTTCACCCCCCCGCGCTCGAAGGTCGCGGTGTGGGGGAAGACGTCTTCGTTCCACTCCGTGTCCTGGATGTTGCTGCCAAGGAACGGAACGCCGAGGGTGTCGACCAGCTCCTTCACCCGCTCGGCGCCATGGGTGAACTCCCAATGCCCGACCATGGCGTCGACGCCGAGCGCTTTTTGCACCTCCACCATGTCGGCGCCGCGAGTCTGCAGGCTGGTCCAGGAGCCCTGCCAGGTGTCGCCGCCGTCGAGCAGAAGCGTGCGCCCGGGACGTTCTGCGCGGATCGCCTTCACAACCGTCGCGATCCGGTCCACCCCGCCCATCGGGCCGAAGCGACGGGCAAGCGCCGCGAAGTCCGTGTGCACGAGCGCATGCGCGAGCGCCGACCCGGCCGGCACGTCGAACGCGCGGAGGAAGGCGTCCCCCGTGAGATGCGGCAGCACGCCACGGGCGTCACCGACGCCGAGATTCGTCTCCGGCTCGCGGAAAAACATCGGCGCGAGCTGCGCATGCAGATCGGCGACGTGCAGGAGCGTCACCTGCCCGAGCGGCTCGAAGCGCAACAGATCGGCCTGGGTCGGCGCCTGTTGCGCGCGAGCGGGAAGAGCAGCGAGCGCCGCTGTCGCGGCCAGCAGGTCGCGTCGGGTGATCATGCTGCCCTCCTGTGCCGCGTCAGCGGCGAACCGAGGGGCTTTCCACCGGCAGGCCTTGGGCGCGCCATGCCAGGTAGAATTCGAGGTTGTGAACTCCTCGCCTCCCATCGGCGGGGCCTCGCCGCGCACGTCATTGACGCAGCCCTTCAGCCGAAACTGCGGGCTGATCACACGCTGCTCCTTGAGGCGGTAGGTCGGGAAGCCGTTGGACATGCCCTGGCTGAGGAGATCGGCGCGAAGGTAGCGGCCGTAGTTGTCCTCGTGGCAGGAGCCGCAGCGCATGTCGAGCTGGCCGCGCCGCGTGTTGTAGAACGCCTCGCCCTTGTCGAAGAACGGTCGGGCCGGGCCGGAGATGTCCACGTTCACTGGCATGCCGCGCGACTGCAGCGCGATGAAGGTGGTGATCGCGTTTAAGGGCCGGCTGTCAATCGGCAGGGCCGGAGCGCCCATCCGCTCGGTGCGGCAGATGTTCACCTGCTGCTCGAGGGTCACGACTCGCCCAAGGCGCGGGTGATAGGCGGGCATGCGGGCGCGCACGCCGCGCATCGTCTCGCGGGCGTCATTGTGGCAGGAGGCGCAGGACTTGCCCGCTGTACCTTCGACGCTGTTCCAGGCCTGCTCTCCCTCCTCGACCCAGAGGAAGGCCGGGTTGAGGAAGTCGTCGTCCTGGATCGCAAGCGTCTCGGGGGTGGCGAATTCCCGGCCTGACACGGGATTGGGGATCGCGCGTTGCGGTGGCGGCGGTTCCGCCTGGGCGAGAGCCACTGCGGCAGTGACCGCCACGACCCCGAGACCGACCAGCGCCACCGAACGCATCACGCAGCCCTCCTCACGCGAGCTTCAGCTCCTGCGTCACGCTGCGCGACTCGCCCGCGTCGTTGGTCCAGGTGAACTCGAACCGCCCCGGCCGTTCTGCTTTGAACTGGAACGCGATGTAGGGATTGGCGGAGATCGCCGGGGCAAGGTCCATCGCGAACACGGTCTGGCCCTCGAACTTCGCCTCGAAGCGGCGGATGATGTCGCGCGGGATCACCGCGCCGGATTGGTCGCGGCGCTGACCTGTCTCCATCACGTGCGAGACCAGCGTCCGGATCTCGATGACCTCGCCGGCCCTGATCTGGGCCGGAAGACGAACCCGCGGCTGCCCGATCGGTGCGGCCATGATGTATCCTCCTTCTCGCTCGAGTCTCGCTTCAGCCGCCGCAGCCGCCGATGGTGACCTTCACCTCGGCGCGCGTCATGTAGAGCGACCCGTCGCTCATCTCGGCAAGAACGATCACGTCCTGCGTCTGGCTGAGCCGAATTCGCGTGTCCACCTGCGCGCGGCCGCAGGCCGGGGTGAGGTGGAAGGTCGCGACATCAGGGGTCGGGTTCTTGTCCGCGAAGACGTGGATCCGCGTCACATGGTCGGCCGCCGTCATCGGGCTCTCGACCGAGATCGTGATCGGCACGGTGTTGCCGTTCTCGGCGATCGGCGGCGCGCGCAGGACGATCCGCCCCTCCTGAGGCGTGCGGTTGTTCCGCACCCGATCAACAGCCGCCTGGGCTGCGGCGGAGAGGGTGGCGGAGGCAGGAACCGGAGCGAGCACGATCGCCGCCCCTGCCGCCGCGAGCCCGAGCACGCCGCGCCGTGTTGGGTGTCCAGTGTGAAGCATCGAAGTCTCCGTCAGTTGTTCATCCCGTCAGTCACTTCAGGGTGAGCAGGAAGGCGAGGACATCCTCCACCTCCTGCGCGGTGAGCATGGTCTTGCCGACCCAGTCACGCCGCACCGCGTTGAGCCCTTCGAGACCGGAATAGGACGGCATGTTGCTGTCGGGGTTGATCTGCTTGCTGTCCACAATCCTGAGCCGAAGTTCGCCCGGGCTCCACCGCGACGCCACACCCTCGAGCGGCGGCCCCAGGTCACCCTGGAAATCGGCTTTGACGGGCATTTTGTGGCAGGTGACACAGTTGCCCTTGGAGCGGTTCAGAACGAGGGCGAGGCCACGCTCCGGGTCTCCTGGCGTCTCCGTCAGCGGTTCGGGGATCGCGCCGTCCACCACCCGATAGGGCACGAGCTGCGCAGGCTGTGCCGCATCCGCCCTCGCCACGATGACCGCCGCGGCCAGAGCAACACACGCCAAGGGAAGGCGAATCATAATGTGTGACCCTCCTCCCGGCACGTCAGTGGCGGCCTGCGTGCTATGTTTCGAATGGAAGCGAAGCATAGCTCGGGACGGCAGTGCAAGCGCTCCCATCAGGGCCGGGGGCAGCGCCCGGGTCGCGGCGGAGGTGGTGCGGCAGCGCCCGGCCTGAGGCGGCAGGCGCATCGGCCGTCGTCGTGCGCGAGCCCGCCATGGGCTCCCCTCTCGAGGCCACGCATCCCGCACCGACGCAAGCACGTCTCCGTCCATCGGCCGGAGGCAGCGCTCTCCCGGTTCCAGGCCGCTTCGCGTCCCGACCGCGTGCGGGGCCGCCCGTCCCGGCTTAAGCCCGCTGCGTCGCGCCTGCGTGGGTTCCACGCTGCCCGCGCCATTCTCACGCCGAATCGCACCGGCCGGGCGCTCGGCCGTCGCGGCAGGGGCGCAAACCGCCCCTGCGGCAGACGGTTCAAGGCATGGCACAATGCTTGCGTGCGCTGGCGTGGTCGAAGGGTGGCAATCCCGCTGCGCGGCCGCCGCGCCATGCGCCCGGGCAGCACTGGCGGCCCGATTAGGGCCGGAAGGGAGAGGATGAAGATGATCACACGACGCACCGCACTTCTGTCAGGGATCGGGGCCGCCGCAGCAGCAGCCGGAACCTCGCCCGCCGCGTTCGCCCAACCTCGCCCGCGCGAAGTGCGCGTCGGGGTGGCGACGGATGTGCTCACGCTCGACCCCGCCAACCACCGCAACCGCGAAACGCAGAACGTGATCCGCAACATCCACGACGGGCTTCTGACGCGCGACGCGGAGATGCGGATCCGCAACGAGATCGCCGAGTCGTGGCGGCAGGTGGATGCGCGCACCTACGAGTTCCGGATCCGACAGGGGATCCGCTTCCACTCGGGCGATCCGCTCACGGCCGAGGACGTCAAGTTCACCTTCGACCGGCTGTCGAAGCCGAACGCGATGGGCGGGCAGACGAGCCCGCGCCAGGGGCTGCTCGGCCCGCTCGAGGACACGGTTGTGGTGGACGAACACACCGTGCGGATGATCCTGCGCGCGCCCTGGCCGATCCTGCCCGCCATGCTGCCCTTCCAGGAGGTGGTGAACCGGCGCCATGTCGAGCGGGTGGGCCAGGAGGGGATGCAGAGCCGCCCCGACGGCTGCGGCCCGTTCCGGCTTGCGGAATGGCGGCGGGGCGAGGCGGTGATCCTCGAACGCTTCGCTGACTACTATGGCGGCAGCCCCGAGATCCCGCCCGCCGGCCCGGCGCAGGTCGACCGGGCGATCTTCCGCGTGATCCCGGAGAACGCGGCGCGCGTCGCCGCCCTGCTCGCGGGGGAGGTGGACATCATCGCCGAACTCCCGGCCTCGGCCATGCGACAGGTCGACGCCTCCCGCAACGCCCAGGTGATGAAGGTGAACGGCACGCGCACCTTCTTCGTGGCGATGAACAACGCCAAGCCGCCCTTCACCGACGTTCGGGTGCGCCGGGCGCTCAACCACGCCCTCGACAAGGACGCGATCATCAGCCGCATCCTCAGCAACACCGCGACACCGCTTCGCGGCGTGATGAGCCCCGACGCCTTCGCCTTCAACCCCGATCTGCCCGAATACAAGCATGACCTCGCGCGCGCCCGCGCCCTGCTCGCGGAAGCCGGTGTGGCGGAGGGTACGGAGATGGTGATCGACACGGTGGCGGCGCTGCGCGAGATCGCCGAAGCGATCGCCGCTCTCCTTTCCCGCACCGGGCTCAGGGTGCGCGCCCAGGTCTGGGAAGGCGCGGTGTTGACGCCGATGTGGCAGAACCCGGAGCGACGACGCGAGCGCGACATGTTCCTCACCTCCTGGGGCAACGGCGCGCTCGACCCCTCCGACATCATGGTGCCGACGCTGCGCACCGGCGGGCGCGGCAATTCGGCGGGCTTCTCCAATCCGGAGGTTGACCGGCTGCTCGATGCGGCCGAAACCGAGACCGACAGCGCCGAGCGCGCGCGGATGTACCGCGAGGCGCAGCGGATCGTGAGCGAGCAGGCGCCGTGGATCTTCCTGTGGCTGCCGCAGGACATCTACGGCGTCTCCCGCCGGATCGCCAACTGGCGGCCCCAGGCCGACTCCCGCATCAACCTGCACCGGGTGCGAATCGTCGGCTGAACAGCGTGCGATGACGGCGTCGCGCGTCGTCGAGCGTCTGCTGCAGACGCTTCCCGTTCTGTTCGGCATCAGCGTGATCGTGTTCCTGATGATCACGCTGACGCCGGGCGACCCGGTCGAGATCATGCTCGCCGATTCGCGCGCGACACCGGAACAGGCAGACCAGCTCCGACGCGACCTCGGCCTCGATCGGCCTTTGCCGGAGCGGTTCCTCGTCTTTCTCGGCAATGCGCTCGTCGGCGATTTCGGCATCTCGTTCTTCCACCGCCGGCCGGTCATCGAGGTGATCCTCGAACGCCTGCCGGCGACGATCGAACTGACGCTTGCGGCGATGCTGCTTGCGATCGCAATCGCGATCCCGCTCGGGGTCGCGGCGGCGGTGAAGCGGGACACCTGGCTCGACCGCGCCTTGTCGGCGGCCTCGCTGTTCGGCGTGTCGCTGCCCGGCTTCTGGTTCGGCATCCTCCTGATCCTGCTCTTCTCCGTCACTCTGGGGCTGTTCCCCGTGGGCGGGCGGACGCCGTTCGACCTCGAGGTCCCGCGCGTCAGCGGCTTCCTGCTCGTCGACACGCTGCTCGCCGGCAGGCCCGATGCCTTCGCCGCGGCGCTGCGGCATCTCGTCCTGCCAGCGGTCACGCTCGGCCTGCCGACGGCGGCCCTGCTCGCCCGCGTGGTGCGCAGCTCGATGGCAGAGGTCCTGACGAGCGACTACATCATGTTCGCCGAGGCGAAGGGCATCTCCCGCCGCCGCGTGCTGTGGCGGCACGCGCTCAAGAACGCGCTCATCCCGGTGGTGACGGTGGCGGCGATCGAGACCGGATCGCTCTTGGGCGGCAACATGATCGTCGAGACGGTGTTCGGCTGGCCGGGGCTCGGGCGGCTCGTCGTCGAGAGCATCTTCGCGCGCAACTACCCGCTCGTTCAGGCGGCGGTGCTGCTCTACGCCGTCACCTATGTGCTTCTGAACTTCCTCGCCGATCTCGCCTATACGGCGCTCAACCCGAAGGTTCGGCTGTGACGGTGGCGGTGGCGGAGGAGCGGCCCCTCTCGCCGCTCGCGCTCGGGCTCGAGCGCTTCGCGCGCAACGGCACGGCGCTCGCTGCGGCGGTCGTGATCGTGCTGTTCGTTCTTGTGGCTCTGCTTGCGCCTCTGATCGCTCCGCACGATCCCGCTGACGCCGACCTGTTCCGCCGGCTGCAGCCACCCGTCTGGCAGGAGGGGGGGGAGTGGGCCTTTCCGCTCGGCTGCGACAGTCTCGGCCGGGACATCCTGTCTCGGCTCCTCTACGGCGCCCGCGTCTCGCTCACGGTGGCGGCCCTGGTGATCGGCATCGCCGCAGTGCTGGGAACACTGCTCGGCCTCGCCGCCGGCTATCTGCGCGGCTGGGCCGATGTCGTGATCTCGCGGCTCGTCGATACGCTGCTCGGCTTTCCCTACCTGATCTTCGCGATCGGGCTGATGGCGATGATGGGCCCCGGCTTCCACAACATCGTCCTCGTGCTCGTCTACAAGGAATGGGTGTTCGCCTGCCGCGTTGTGCGCGGCGAGACGCTCGCCGCGCGTGAGCAGGACTATGTGGAGGCGGCGCGGGCGCTCGGCTGCGGCTCCGCCCACATCATGCTGCGCGAGATCCTTCCGAACGTGCTCTCGCCCGTGCTCGTCGTCGCGACCTTCCGGATGGCCTACGTGATCATCCTCGAGGCGTCGCTCTCGTTCCTTGGCCTTGGCGTCCAGCCGCCCACGCCGTCCTGGGGCAACATGGTCGCGGATGGGCGCGATTTCCTGGTCGATGCGTGGTGGGTCTCGACGCTGCCCGGGCTTGCGATCCTTACCCTCGTTCTTGCCATCAACCTCGCAAGCCAGGGCCTGCGCGACGCCTTCGACCCGAGGCTGCACCAGGCATGAGCGTGCTGCTCGAGGTGCGGGGCTTGCGCACCGTGTTTCCGACACGACGCGGTCCGGTCGCGGCCGCCGACGGGGTCGATCTCTCGATCGACGCAGGCGAGGCGCTCGGCGTCGTCGGCGAGAGCGGGTCGGGCAAGAGCGTGACCTTCCTCTCCATCCTCGGCCTGATCCGGCCGCCCGGGAGAGTCGTCGAGGGCGAGATCCGGTTCGACGGGCGCGACCTCCGTCGCCTCTCTCATGCCGAGCTGCGGGCCCTGCGCGGGCGGGAGATGGCGCTTGCGATGCAGGACGCGCTCTCTGCCCTCAACCCCGCCTTTACCATCGGCCAGCAGCTCTGCGAGACCCTGGTCGCGCACGGGCTTGCGCGGAGCGAGCGCGCCGCTCGAACGCAAGCCGTGGCGCTGCTCGAGAAGGTCGGCATTCCGGCGGCGGCAGAGCGGCTCGACGACTATCCGCACCAGTTCTCCGGCGGGATGCGGCAGCGGGCGATGATCGCGATCGCTCTCGCCGGCAGGCCGCGCCTGCTCGTGGCGGACGAGCCGACCACGGCGCTCGACGTGACGCTGCGCGCGCAGGTGCTCGACCTGCTCGACGATCTGCGTCGCGAGGGCGGGCTTGCGATGGCGCTGATCACCCATGATCTCGCGCTTGTGGCGGAGCGTTGCGCGCGCGTGATGGTGATGTACGCGGGCCAGGTGGTTGAGACCGGGCCGACGCGCGAGGTGATCGCCGCACCGCGGCACCCTTATACGCGCGGCCTGCTCGAGAGCCTGCCGAGGCTTGAGGACCCTGACCGGCCGCTGCACCCGATCACTGGCCAGGTGCCGGACCTCGCGCGCGTCGACACGGGCTGCCGCTTCCGCAACCGCTGCGCGCTCGCGACCCCCGACTGCGCGCGACCGGTTCCGCTCGCCCCGGCCGCCCCAGGGCGGCTCGCGCGCTGTATCCGCGCCGCGGAGCTCGCATGAACGCGCCGCTCGTCGAGGCACGCGGCGTCGAACGCCGCTTCCACCTTCCCGCCCCGCTCCTCGAGCGGCTGCGCGGCCGCCCCGGCCGAACCCTGCGCGCGGTCGCCGGGGTTGATCTCTCGATCGCGCGCGGCGAAACGCTCGGGCTGATCGGCGAGTCGGGCTGCGGCAAATCCACCCTCGGGCGCGTGCTGATCCGGCTTCAGCCGCTCTCGGCCGGCTCGATCCGTTTCGCGGGCGAGGAGATCGGCAGCCTGCCTGAGCACGCGCTTCGGCCGCTGCGGCGGCGGATGCAGATCATCTTCCAGGACCCCTACGCTTCGCTGAACCCGCGGCGGACGGTGCGCGAGATCCTCTCCCTGCCGCTCGCGCTGCATGGCGGCGGGACAGGGGCGGCGGCGGAGGCGCGGATCCTCGCGATGCTCGACCGTGTCGGGCTCGCGCGCGCGCATCTTGACCGCTATCCGCACCAGTTCTCGGGCGGGCAGCGGCAGCGCATCGGCATCGCCCGCGCGCTCATCCTCAAGCCCGAGTTCGTGGTGTGCGACGAACCCGTCTCGGCGCTCGACGTCTCGGTTCAGGCGCAGGTGCTCGCGCTCTTGCGGGAGCTTCGGGACGAGCTCGGGCTGACGCTGCTCTTCATCAGCCACGATCTTGCTGTGGTGGCGCATCTCGCGCGGCGGATCGCGGTGATGTATCTCGGCGGCGTGGTCGAGGAGGGGCCGCGCGATGCGGTGATTTCCCGCCCCGCTCATCCCTACACCCGCGCCCTGCTCGCCGCCGTGCCGCGTATGACGGCCCCGAGCGAGGCGAGGCAGCGCGCCCTTGCCGGGGAACTGCCCTCGCCGCTCGCCCCGCCCCCCGGCTGCGCCTTCCACCCGCGCTGCCCGCTCGCCGGGCCGCGCTGCCTGATCGAGGCGCCCGCGCTCGCCGACCTCGGTGACGGCCACCGCGCCGCCTGCCACGTGCACGCTGGCGGTGTCGGGTGAGCGCGCTTCTCGTACCCCTCAGCGGCGACGCCTATGCCCGCGGCCGCGGCCAGGCGGAGGCCTGCCCCGACATGGCAGGGGCCGTGCGCGAGGCGATCCGCGGGCGGCTCGCGGAGGGGCTGGCGCCGGACGCGCGAGCACGGCGCTTCCTCGACGCGCAGCGCGAGGCGACGTCGCGGCTCGCCCCCGAGGCGCTGGCCGAGATCGAAGGCATCGCCGACGGGTTCGGCCTCGACCCGGAGGAGGTGTTCGCGTTCCTGCATCTCGGCTGCCTCGCCGATCTCGCCCGAACGCCCGCCGATCGGGATGGCTGCTCTGCCTTCTCCTCGCTCGGGGTGGTGGCGAAGAACCGCGACTTCCGGCCCGAGCACAGGGCGTTGCAGCGCCTGTTCCTGCATCGTGACCCGGCCTGGGGAGGGGGCGCCGTGCTCTGCCTCGGCTCGCTGGGCGCTCCTGGCGCCTTCTCCTCGGGGATCAACAGCGACGGTCTCGCCGTGGCCGACACGCAGATCGCGACCGCCGACCATGGACCGGGCATCCTCCGCTACTTCCTGATGTCCCGGCTGCTCGCGCGCTGCACCTCCGTCGAGCAGGCGCTCGCCGAGATCGCCGCCCTGCCGCATGCGGGTGGCGGGGCGCTGGTCCTAGGCGATGCCTCTGGCGCTGCGGCGGCGGTGGAGCTACGGCATCGGCGCGTCGACATCCGGCGCGGCGCCTGGGTGGCGCAGACCAACCACTTCACCGCGGCTCCCGATCCGCTCCCTCCCCCCTCCCATTCGACCGCACGGCTTGCCGTGCTTGAGGCCGCTCTGGCCGCCGACCCTGCGTGCGATCCGCGCGCCCTGCTCGCCACACAGCCGCTGTGCCGCCACGCCCCCGACCCCTCGCCGACCCTTGCCGGCGCGGTGTGGAACTGCCGCGACCGCTCCGCCTGGATCGCCGACGGCCCACCCTGCTCCACCCGCTGGGCACGTTGCGTCGCTGACGGCCGAGGATGGCGCGAAGTGCACGCCTCGGCGTAATCTCCACGCCGGGAGGTGCCTGGCGATGGCCTATGCCGAGCTGCTCGGTGAGCACGAGAGCATCCGTGCGCTGCGCGACCTGATCGCGCGGATCGCGACAAGCCCCGCGCGGACGGTTCTGCTCTACGGCGAGACCGGGACGGGCAAGGGGCTGGTGGCGCGGATGATCCACCGCCTCTCGCCACGCGCGCAGAAGCCGTTCGTGGACGTCAACTGCGCCGCGATCCCGGCGAGCCTGATGGAATCGGAGCTGTTCGGCCATGAGCGCGGTGCCTTCACCGGTGCCGCCCGAGCGAAGCAGGGGCTGATCGAGGCGGCCGACGGCGGCACGCTGTTCCTCGACGAGATCCGCGAGATGGACCTGCAGCTTCAGGCCAAACTGCTGACGCTGATGGACACACGCGCCTTCCGCCGGCTCGGCGCGGTGCGGCAAACGAGCGTGGATGTGCGCTTCGTCGCCTCGACAAACAAGGTGCTGCTGTCGGAGGTCAGGGCCGGGCGCTTCCGCGACGACCTCTACTGGCGGCTGCAGGTGGTGCCGGTGAACATCCCGCCCTTGCGCGAGCGCGGCGACGATGTGCTGCTCCTCGCCTCGGCCTTCCTCGAGCAACACGGCGCGCGCTGCGGCCGCGCTATCAAGGGGCTCGAGCCGGCGGTCGCCGACATCTTCCGCCGCTATTCCTGGCCAGGAAATGTGCGCGAGCTCGAGAACCTGATCGAGCGGATCGCCATCCTCGAGACCGACCCCTGGGTGCGCGTGCGCCACCTGCCCGACCGGATCCTGCGCGAGGTGGAGGGGCGCTCTCCGCCGGCTGTCTCCTCGGTCGAGAACGCTCGGCTGCCGCAGCAGGGCTTCCACAAGGCGACAGAGGCGTTCCAGCGCGCCCTGATCGAAGCGGCGCTGAAGGAGACCGGCTTCCGGCACGGCCGGGCGGCGGCGCGCCTCGGCCTCTCGCGCCACGCCCTTCGCCACCAGATGCAGAAGCTCGGCATGGTCCCCGCTGCCTGACGGGGTGGGCCGCGCCCGCCCGAGCGCTTGCTGGCACAAAGCATGCAACGGCGCCCGCGCCAGCACAGCGATCGGAAGGGTCAACCCCACTCATGGCCGAGATCACCATCCTCTGCCCGACCGGGCACCTGGGCTTCACGCCCCTCGAGAAGGCGAGCTTCCTCGCCGGCGTCGAGCTCAAGCCCGACGTGATCGTCGCCGACTCGGGCTCCTGCGACATCGGCCCCTATCCGCTCGGCGCCGACAGCCAGGCAAGCCCTGAGGCCTGGCAGCGGCACGATCTCGAGATCATGCTCCTGGCCGCGCGTCGCCTCGGCGTGCCGATGATCGTGGGCTCAGCCTCCGACACAGGCACGGACCGGGGCGTCGAGCAGTATGTCCGGCTGATCCGCGACATCGCGGCACAGCACGGGCTCGCGCCGTTCAGCCTCGCGGCGATCTATTCGGAGCTGTCGCGCGAGGAGGTTCTGTCGCGCATGGCCGCGGGGGCGAGGGTGAGAGGCCTCGATGGCCGGGCTGACGCGGATCGCGCGCTCATCGAGCGCACCGACCGGATCGTTGCGGTGATGGATGCGCAGCCGATCGCCGCCGCCCTGCGCGCCGGTGCGGAGGTGGTAATTGCCGGGCGCGCCTCGGATTGCGCGCTCTTCGCCGCCCCGATCCTGAACGCCGGCATCTCCGAAGCGACCGCCTATTACGCCGGCAAGCTGATGGAGTGCGCCTCCTTCTGCTGCGAGCCCTTCATGGGCAAGGAGAGCATCTTCGGCCGGGTCGCCGAGGACGACATCCGCATCACCGCGCTTCACCCCGGCCAGCGCTGCACCCCGGCTTCGCTCGCGAGCCACGCGATGTACGAGCGTCGTGATCCGTTCCGCGAGCATGTCCTCTCCGGCTACGTCGACATGTCACAGTGTCGTTACGAGCAGCTCGACGCGAAGACCACGCGCGCAAGCGGCGCGCGCTGGGTACCGGCAGCGCAGCCGATGGCGAAGCTCGAAGGCGCGGGCAAGGTCGGCGAGCGTCGGCTTGCCATCGTCGGCATGCGCGATCCCTACATGATCGCCAACATCGACAAGGCGATCGCCTGGGCGCGCGCGCGGCTCGCCGAACGCTTTGGCACGCCGGAGGAAGGCGGCTGGCAGGTGTTCTACCATCTCTACGGGCGTGACGGCGTGATGGGCCCGATGGACCCCTCCCCGCCCGCGAACCCGCACGAGCTCGGCATCGTCGTCGAGGCCCTTTGCAGCGACGCCAAGCGCGCCGAGGAGATCTGCGCACTCGCCGCCCGCAACCTGTTCTACGCCCGTCTGCCAGAGGTGAAGGGCACGGCAGGTGCCGCCGCCCTGATGGGCGACGAGGTTTTGGCCGGCAAGCCGGGCTACGAATGGACCCTCAATCACGTCATTCCGGTGGCGAGCGCCACGGAGCTGTTCCGGACGCGCTTGCTCACCATCGACGGCACCACCCGGAAGGCCGCCTGACTATGCGCAACATCGCCACCCTGCGCGACTTCGCCTCCACCGTCCGAAGCAAGAATGCGGGCGTGGACCATATCACCTTCGACATCATCTTCCGGGAGCGCGAAAGCTTCGAGCGCGTGCGCGACGCGAAGGTGATCACGCCCGAGGTGGTGTGCCGGCTGTTGCGCGTCACGCCGGACCGGCTCACCGACTTCGTCGTGTTCGAACCGGCGAACGCGATCAAGTTCACGATCCGCCGCGAGCGCCCCTCCGGATCGCCGGGCGAGCGGGACGTGTTCGGCAGCCAGCAATACGCTCCGCTGCTCGATCTCGAGGTGCCGTAGCCTGGACGCAGGGCAGCCGGATGTTTCCCCAGCCTCGACGACTTAGCCTGTCGACCCGCTGAGCGTCTGCTCGAGGAGTTCCGCCCGCTCCGCCTCGGTCGCGGCCGGGGGCAACAGAGCCTCCCGCATCAGGCGCCGCTTTCGTTCCAGCAGCGCATGCAGGTTCTCGTCGAACGATCGCCTGCCGTCCGGCAGAACCGCCATCGGGATGTGGATGGTGACGGGGCGGGTTTGGCCGATTCTGAGCACACGCCCTGTGCATTGGTCCTCGACCGCGGGGTTCCACCAGCGCGAGAGATGGATCACGTGGTTCGCACGCGTGAGCGTCAGCCCAACACCTCCGGCGCGCGGTGAGAGCAGCATCACGTCGAAGCCGCGATCGGCGGCCTGGAAGCGGTCAACCCGCGCCTGGCGGCTCGCCCCGTCGACCGAGCCGTTGATCACCATCGGTGGCGACGGGAGTCGGTAGCGCCGTTGCAACAGGCCAACGAGCCGCGCCTGAAGGTCGAGATCGTCGAGGAAGAGGAGCGCACGCTCGCCTTTCGCGGCGATCTCGTCGAGCGCAGCGATCGCCATGCGAAGCCGGGCGGAAGCGGAGATGAATGCCTCGTCGTCGACCGACGCGTCCGGCTCCGGATGCAGGCAGATGGTCCGAAGCCGCTGCAGCGCCTCGAGCGCCCCGCCACGCCTCGCCGACGCGCGCGCCTCCTTGAGCGCGTCTTCGTATTTCGCAAGCTGGGCGCCCTGCATCGGCTCGG
This sequence comes from Elioraea tepida, assembly GCF_019203965.1. Lineage (NCBI taxonomy): Bacteria > Pseudomonadati > Pseudomonadota > Alphaproteobacteria > Acetobacterales > Elioraeaceae > Elioraea > Elioraea tepida. Next base: position 2,985,526 of record NZ_CP076448.1, on the reverse strand, counting down.
CGCGGATGCGCTCTTCCCGCGGCGGCAACTCGGGAAGGCGATCCTCCTTGATCCGGCGCAGCATCAGAGGCGGCAGCCCCGCGATGTCGCTGTCGAGGCTGCGGCGCAGGCACCGCAGCGCCTCGGTGTCCGTCACGCGCTCATAGCGGGCGCTGAACGACTTGAGGTCGCCAAGGCAGCCCGGGTGAACGGTGTCGACAATGCACCAGAGGTCGGCAAGCCGGTTTTCCACCGGGGTTCCGGTCAGCGCGACGCGGAACTCAGCCTGCATTGCCTTAGCGGCGTCCGTCAGCCTCACACCGGGGCTCTTGATCTTCTGAGCCTCGTCGAAGAGCAGAGCGGCGAAGCGCACGCGGCCGAAGTCGCGGTCATAGTCCCGCAGCGTCTCGTAGGTGGTCAGAACCCAGTCCGCCTCGCTCAGCGTGTGCACATCGAGCGCCGGCCGCCCGTCGCCCTCGCGGTGCCGGATCGCTGCAAGGCCCTGGCCGTAGGCAGCGAGGCAGCGGCCCAGGCCGGGTGTTGCCAGATGACGGTCATGTTCGGCGCGCCAGTTCTCGAGCAGGCCGGTCGGGGCGACGATCATCACCGGGGCGCGCGGGACGATCCCTGCTCGCATTCCGTCCCGCAGCCAGGCGAGGAAGGCGAGGCCCTGCAGCGTCTTGCCCAGCCCCATGTCGTCGGCGAGCAGGACGCCGGGCAAGCCCCTGGACCAGGCTCGCTGCAGCCAGGCGATGCCTTCGGCCTGATGCGGCTTCGGCATCGTGACGAGCGTCGCGGGGGGGCCGGGAGCCGGCGCGGGGCGGGGTGGCGCGACCTCCTCTTCGAGCTCGACCTCCTGTTCGTTCGGCTTGATGATCAGTGCCTCGGGCGCGGTCGCGGCAACCGCCCGGTCGGCCCGCGATCGAACCAGAGCGGCTTCCGCCCTGGTCAGTGCGGCGAGCGTTTCGTGGGTGGCGGGAATGGCGATTCGTTCGCCATCTCGGCAGAAAGAGACGCTCTCCTCCCCCGCTCCGATCGCCGCCTCGATCCGAGACTGAAGCTCCAGGATCTCGTCTTGTCCGAGCGGGATCGGCCGCCCGTCGACCTCGATCCCGACACCGGGGGAAGCTGGTCGCGTTGGCGTGCCTGCGGCGCCGGTTTCGGGGCCGAACCAATCGGTCGGCGCGAGCGGAACCCACGGCACGACGCGCTTGGTCCAGAGCCCGAGCCCGATCACTCGGTCAGACCACGCCTCGGTTTCCTGGAAGACCTGCTCGACCACCGTCGCGTCCGTTTCGTCGCCGAGGGCTTCGCGCAGGAATGCACGCGGCGCGGCAGCGAAGGCGCGTCGCGTGGCGGCGGGCGCGGACGCGACGCGGCGCAGCTCGGACAGAGCGCGTCGTAGCGGCGGCGCGAGCACGACGAACCAGCCGTCCCCTAGGGTGTAGACAGAACGGGCCGTACTGAAGCGCTGGAACTGGTCCTCGCCGAAGGCATGCTGCTTGTCGGGGGGCAGAAGTGGTTCCCCCGCCGGACCCCCGCTTCGATGGAGAATCGGAACGAGCGTGAGCGACTCGCCCTCCCCCTTGAGATCGAGGGAAAACGCGTCCGCCTGGACGATCGTGATGCGCCCAAGCAGTCCCCGCGCCGAGGCCTCGCCGCCACGCTCGGCCTCGGGCAGGACCTCGCGCAGAGCGGCGATCGCCGCATACCGGCCAGCCATGTCGTCTGCTGGCACGGCGGCAAGGCGGTCAACGGCTTCGGCGACCTCGAACAAGGTCGACGGCAGACGCCGCCACGCTCCGCCAACGCGAAGCCAAGCACCAACACGCCCGGCTCCGAGCACGGGCTGCCCGGTCACGCGCTGCCAGGTCAGGGACAGCCGGAAACCCGGGAGGGCGATGTTTCCGTCTCCCTCAATCACGGCGCGCAGGTCGGTCGCCGGCGGCAGGCCGAGCGCGGCCGCCTCGCGCGCCGTCAGCCCGGCGATCGCGCGGTGCTCGATGAGCAGGACCTCAGCGTCCGCGATCGCGCTTTCGGCGGCGATGAGCCGATGCGCGAGGTCGACCCCCGGCAGCAGGTTGCGCGGCGCCTCCGTCGCCCAAGCCTCGAATGGCACAGGCGTGCCCCGACGCTCCAGCCGCACCTCCGTCCAGGCCGGAGAAACGACATGGGTGAAGGCCAGCGAGGTCATGGCGTCCACTCCGCCGGGGTGATCGTGAAACGCGCCCTGCGGGCGAGCAGTTCTGCCACGCTCCCCTGCCAGATGCCGCGCTCGGACCCGCTATGGACAAGCCCCGAGCCGTCAGTGGATCCGCCCGATCCCGTCGCCGGATTGGACGGGAAGGGAAGCCCCAGCCCGGTCAGATCGTCGCGGGAATATTCCGCCTTGTGCAAAGCGGGTGCGTTCCTCCACTCCGCCGGCCAGGCCCGGAGCTTGCCGTTATGGCTCCACTCGCACAGCACGAGCGGGCCGATGCGCATCAGGAGGACGGCGTGGTTTCGGTCAACGTTGGCGCCGACGAGCCGCCCGTAGCTCCCCGCAAGATCACGCATGCTGCGTGCGGAAGACACCAAAGCCGGCCCGAGTGCGATCCAGGCATCCGCGATCGCACCGCGCTTGAGGCAGGCCGACCAGAACGCGCGGCGATACCGCCACTGACGGTCGAGCGCATGCTCGGCGATCAGGTCGAAGAAGGCATCGAGCGAGAGCCGGGCGAGCCATCGTCGCATCAGCGCGGTTGCCGCCTCGCCGACCGGCATCCAGTCGGGTTCGCGCGTCCGCGGGTCGCCGAGATGGCGGAGGAGGAAGTCACGCACGCGGTCGCGCATGGCCGGGGCAGGCTCAGGCCCGCCGTCAAGCCACGCGGCGAGCAGGCTGCGTGCGATCTCGCCGCGCAGCTCGGAGCCGAAGCGGAGAGTGCCGCCGGGCGCCAGAACCTCGAGAGCGCGAACGAGCGTCGCTTCCGCCGCCGCGCTGCGCAGGCCAGAGGGTAGTTTGACGAGAAGCTCCCGAAGCACCGCGCGCATGTAGCCGCCGGATTCACGGAACGGATGATCGAGCCCGGCAGCGTTAAGCACCTCGGCCACGGACTGCGGCCCTGACAGCAGCGCCCGCGCGACCCGCCCCGGGCCCTCGGCCGCGTCGAACAGCGCAAACCGGTGCTGCCCGTCGCGCCAAGCCTGCAGACGGGGGTCCCCCGCGGCGGCAAGCAGCTCTTTGATCGCAACGCCGCCGGCAGCGACCGTCCTGCTCGCGGCAACGAAGTCGCGCAGCCACGCCTCAATGAGCGAGAGCGCCAGCCTCGCGGAACCATTCGCGGCGGCGGCGACGGCCTGCATCAAGCCCTCGATCTCCGCGCCCTGCGGCGAGCCATTCCACAGCAGCCATACCGCCTGCCGCAGCTCCCACCGTGCCGGCGGGTGAGGGTCCTCTCCGGCATAGAACGCTGCGAGGCGACGACGCAGCGCCTCGAGGGCCTGTTCCGTCGGCGCCTTGCGGTCGAGGTCGGTGGCCTGCAGCTTCTCGACGAGGCGCGCGCTCTCCGCCTTGATCTGAAACGCTGAAACGCGCGTCAGTCGCGCCAGGCTGGCGTCGAGCCGCCTGAGCGCCTCGCGAGTGTGGCTCATGGCGCAACGCGGCGCACGGCGTCGATCTCCTCGATCAGGCGCCGCACATCCTCCGAGGTCCGTGAGGAGAGAACGAACCGCAGATCGATCCGCCGGTTCTGGGCGAAGGCTTCCTCCGTCAGGCCCGGCGCGACAGGGCGGCGCTCGCCATAGCCGGAGAGGCCGAGCAGCGGAATGCCCTCGCTGTTGCGCAGATCGTCCAGGGAAGGTTGCAGACGCCGAAGCTCGGCGAAGACGCTGAGCGCGCGTGCGGCGGAGAGGCGATCGTTCTCGAGAACGGATTGCTGCGCGGTGAGGGTGGCGAAGCCCTGCTGATCTGTGTGGCCCTCGATGAGGACCGTCTCGAGGATCGGTGCGTCGCGCGGGCCGCATCCGAAACGTTCTGCTCCAGCGGCAAAGCAGGGCAGGATGCGGGCGAGGACCTCGGCGAGGACGCGGACGGTACGACGCGCACGGTCGGTGAGATCAGACCGACCGACAGCGAAGGGCACGTCCTCCGACAGGCGCAGCACCCCCGATTGCTGATCGATCCGGAAGCTCACCCCCTCCGCGGCGAGCGACTCCGCAAGGCGAACGAGGAGCTCGCTGCGCGCCTCCTCCCGTTCGCGGATCTCGCGCTGCAGCCTCGCGATCGCCGCATCGAGCGCAAGCCGCAGGCGCTCGTTCCGCGCACGCAGGGCCTCCGCCTCGGCAGAACGCTCGCGCGCGAGCTCCTCCTGCCGTCGTGCTTCCGCCTCCGCAAGTCGCGCCAGAGCCGCCTGCCGCTCCGCCTCGTCACGCGCGCGCTCGGCGTCCGCGAGCGCGAGCCGAACGACGTCAGCAAGCCGGCGTGCCTCGGCCTCCTGTTCCTCGGCGCGGCGCCGCATCTCGTCGGCCTCGACGCGAAGCCGCTGGTAGCGCTCGAGCGCAACCATCTGTTCCTGCTCCGCAGCCCGGAAATTCAGGGCAAAGACGGTCAGCATAAGGAGAAAGACGAACAGGACCCCGACCATCAGATCGCTGACGGAGGCGAAATAGCCTTCTCCTCCCTCCTCGTTAGGCTCGGATGTGGTGCGCGGCGTCATCGAGGCGTCCTCATCTCACTAAGGAAATCGGCGAGCGTATCCTCGAGCGCCTTCACCGAACTGCTGAGATGAGTCGCGGCCTTCGCGAGGTTGGTGTCGGTCTTCTCGACGAAATTCCCGACCTCCTGGGTGAAGCCTCGGAGGCCGGTCTGAAGCCGGTCGAGCGTGCGCGCAAGGTCGCGGTCCACGCCATCGAAGCGCGCGGCGGCTTGTGTCATGGCTTCCATCAGGCGCGCGCCCGCTGTCTGGGTTGCTTCAAGCCGCGACACGGCGCCGGCAACCTGCTCGGTCAGGTCGCGTAAGCCCTGCGCGACCGTACGCAGCGGCTGCAGCGCCTCCGCGACGGAGGCTCCGGCCGACTTGAGGTCGCTCGCCGTCGCAACCAACGGCGAAGCGGCGGCCTGGGCAGCACGTTCAAGCTCCGCGACCTTGTCCGCCACGCGATGGACCGTCTCGCCGAGACGCCTTGCCTCGGCGCCGAGCCCCTCGATCCGTCCGGCGAGGGCAATCGATGCCTGCTCGAACCGGCCAGCCGCTGCCTCGCCGCCCTCCCGCACCGCCCTGCCGGCTGCGATCCCGGACGCTTCGACCTGCTCAGCTGCCCGCGCGAGCGTCGCTGCAGCCTCCGCCAGGGACCCGCGCAGGACCTCGCCCCCGGCGGCAGCGCTCGTGCGGACGGTCTCCCCGGCAGCGCTCACACTCTGGCGCAGCTCCTCGAGCATGGCCCGAAGCTCCGCGCGCATGCCTTCCGTCGCCTCGGCGATGCGCCTGACCGCGTCCTCCGCCCCTCGCCCGAGGGCACCACCGGATGCCTCCCCAGCCTGCTCCATCACCCTCGCGACGTTCGCGGCGGTCGCTTCGAACCCCGAGGCGGCGGCGGCGATCCGGTTCGCGAGCGCTTCGAACGCCTCCGCCCCTGCCGAGCGGCTCGCTTCCGCAAGCGACCGTAGCTCGCCGACCATCGCCTCGAGCTGTTTCGACAGGCGCGCCGTGGCGGCCTCCGCCTCGTCGCCCATCCGGCGCCGCATCGCGTCCATCGCCTGGGCCATGGTGTCAGCAACCTCACGGGCTGACCTTTGGAACTCTTCCGCAGCGCTTTCGATGCGCGCCGACAAATTGGCCCCGGCGTCGGCCGCAGCACCTTTCGTCTGCTCCGCGATAGAGCGAAGCACCTCGGCAAGACCGCCCATCTGGTCGGTGATGCGGCTTAGGGCCTGCTCCGCCCCCTCGCCCATCCGTGCCGCCATCGCGTCGGCCGACTGGGCCATGCGGACCGCAGCCTCGCCGAGACCCGCCTGCAGGCCCTCGAGACGCGCCCCCAGAGCGCCGAGGTTCTCGGCGACTTGCTGCATCCGATCGCCCGTGCCGCCCTGCAGGCGTTCGAGGAAGGCAGTCAGCATCGTCTCGATCGCGCTCTCGCTGCGCTCGGACACATTGCCCGCGAGCTTCTGCATCGCCTCGGTAAGGGGGCCGATATGCTCGCCGAGGCGCTGGTCGAACGCCTTGTCGAAAGCCGTGCCGATGTTGACGGCAAGCTCGGTCGAGAAGGTCTCGAGCCGGTCGTTCTGCTTCTCAAGCAGCCGGTTGGCCTCCTCCTGCAGCTGCGCCGGGGTGATCAGGGGCAGCCGCTTCTCCAGCGCGGCGAGGAACCGGTCGAGTTCGATGTCGATCCGCTTCAGGCGGTTCTTGCGCAGGAGTGCGTAGGCGATGGAGAGCCCCAGTCCCACGAGCGAGGTGATGAACTTGAACGAGGCGGTCGCGAGCAGCTGCTCGAGCGCGGCGTTGCGCTGTTCCTGCGAGGCGCCCGCCTCGACGATGCCGCTTGCGGTGCTGAGCGCCGCTGCGAGCCCGAGGAAGGTGAAGAGAAGCCCAGTACCGACGAGGAGGTTCGGCAGCGCGGCGTGGTAGCGCGAATCAACGCCTGCCGCGCGGAGGAGCTGGGCGCTGTCGAACCAGAGACTGGCCTGCGCGGTCGAGCGGACCGGTCGATTCACCTGCGCCGGGACAAGGAGCGCTTCGCGATACTCGCGCCAGCGCGGGCCGAGGAAGGGCTTGTTTTCGAGCTCCGCCGAAAGTTGCTCGAAGTTGGCGGCGAAGCCCAAGATGTCCCCGGCCGCCTCGATCTGCCGTCGTGCGTCCGTCAGCTCCCGCGACAGCCTCCGCGTGCCGAGATAAAGTTTCGCTGCCGACCCCCCCGCCCACATCACCAGGATGCCGATGAGGGAGGCAATAACCCACGGCTTGGTGATAATGCTCGCTAACGTCTGCATGGGTTCTACGTGATGGAGGTCATATTGCAACATAGTGTTAAAGGTGAAGAACCGAACGCTCGTGCACGACACCTCCTGCCAGCACGACTGATCCGCGTTTTTGCCGGAGGCGAGGCTCTGGAGGAACGCAGGTGCAGGATGGTGCGCTTGCGCGATGGCCGCCCGGCTGCTGTCTGGCGCGGGCTCGCCTTTCCGGTCGGACCAGGCGACACGATCGATGTCAGCGCCCCCGGCGTGGCGCCATCCGAGTGCCTCCCGGCCGACGGCTCGCTCGCGCCGGCAGGACCTGCGCGCCGGTGGGCGATCATCGAGGGTGTCGAAGAGGCTTGGGTGCTGATCGCCGGCTCGGTCGCCGACCGGGACGCCGCCGAGACGCGTCTGCGGAGGGCCGGTCTCGAGGTGCTGCGCAGCGGCCCCTGGCTCGGCGAACCTGTCGATGGGCTCGACGCCGACTGGTTCGTGCGCGTCGTCCGTCCGCCAACCGGACGCCCCCTTGCCGCACTGGTCGAGGGAAGCCTTGGGGCGCATCCCTCGGCAGCCGGTCCTTCTGACGAGGCGCGAGAGGACCTGCGCGCTCGCCTGGTGCGAGCGGAACTCGATCGGGCGCGAGCGGAAGCGGCGGCACTTCGGGAAGAGGTCGCCCGGCTCAAGGAGGACGCGAGCACGGCCGCCAACTTGGCGGAACGACTCGCCGGACTGGAGGCGGACCTTGCCCGAGCGCGAGAGGAACTGACACGGCAAGGGCACGGATCGCTTCCGCGCGCCCCAGACGATGCATCGGCACCGGCCCCGGCCCCGGCTTCGCCCCGCCTCGCCCGCCGATTGCAGGAAGAGATCGCGACCGTGCTTGAGAGCCTACTGCCTCGGGTCCGGCTGCTCCGCGACAGCATCGTGGTGGCGAGCGGCGAGTTCCGCGACCGCGCGAGCTTCTATCGCGCGCTGCGCGAGCTTGCGGAGAGCGCGGCTCGCCCTCCTCCGTCCTGGACGAAGCTCCGCGGCACCGAGGGGTGGTGGGAGCGGCACGTCAGCACAGGCGAAGATGATGCCGGTCGTCTCTATGCGCGCGCGCTTGCAGGCGGCGGCTGGGAAGCGCTGCTATCGCACAAGGGCGAGCAGGATCGTGACATCGCCTGGCTTCGCCGCCTGCCACGCTAGCGGGCAGGGTGTCCCCTGCTCGCGCCTAGAGCAGATCGCATACGGCTGGAAACAGCCGTATGCGTGAAGATGCTCGCAAGACAAGGCCAGAGCGGTTTCCACTCATCTGGAAACCGCTCTAGTGCTGTCAGCGCCAGCTACCTGTTTCGGAACCGACCGGAATGAGCCTCGCCCGCGCCTGGATGCGGCGGAATGATCAGGGCGCAAGTGACGGGCCACAAGGCCCGTGCCCGGCTCCGCTGTTTCCAGGACCCTGGAAAAGAGACCGACACCCCAGCGACCGTGCGTTCGCCCGCCACACCTCGCGAGCGGCACCCTACGCCGGAAGACCTCACGGATACATCGCGGCGCCGCCGCCGGGGGCGAGGCCCGACCCCGCGGTCAGCGCGGCGTCAGCACCATCACCATCTGCCGGTTCTCCATCCGCGGCATCTGCTCGACCTTCGCCACCGGCTCGAGCTCGGCCTTCACGCGCTCGAGCACCTTCATGCCGAGGTCGAGATGCGCCATCTCGCGGCCGCGGAACCGGAGCGTCACCTTCACCTTGTCGCCCTCGGCGATGAAGTTCTTCATCTGCCGAAGCTTCACGTCATAGTCGTGATCGTCGATGTTGGGGCGGACCTTGATCTCCTTGATCTCGACGATCTTCTGCTTCTTCCGGGCCTCGCTCTTCTTTTTCTGCTGCTCGTATTTGAACTTGCCAAAATCGAGGATCTTGCACACGGGCGGGTCGGCCCCGGGGGAGATCTCGACGAGATCGAGCCCCTCCTGCATTGCGCGATGAAGCGCCTCGCGGGTGGGCATGATGCCGATCATCTCCCCGTTGCTGCCGATCAGGCGCACCAGGGGGATTCGGATCTCCTCGTTGACGCGCGGGCCCTCGCGGGTCGGCGGCGCCACCATGGTCGGACGGGCGATGGCTCAGGCCTCCTTGCCGTTGTCACACGACGTTGAGAATGGGCACATCAGGCGGCGGCTTCAACCGGCATCGGTGCCCGCAGGTCGGGCGGCGTCGCCTCCGCGGCGAGCGTCGAGACCGCCTCCGCCAGGGGAAGCACCGTCTGCGCCTCGCCGCCGAGCCGCCTCAGCGCCACGGAGCGCGACTCCGCCTCCCTCCTCCCGACCACCGCGATCACCGGCACATGCGCCACTGAATGCTCGCGGATCTTGGCGGTGATCTTCGTCGTCGAGAGGTCGGTCTCGACCGCAAGCCCGGCGGCGGCGAAGGCGGCCGCGACCTCCTTTGCATAGCCGTCGAACTCCGAGGTGATGGGCGCGACCACGACCTGAAGCGGCGCGAGCCAGAGCGGGAAACGCCCCGCATACTGCTCGATCAGGATCCCGAGGAAACGCTCGAAACTGCCGAGGATCGCCCGGTGCAGCATCACCGGCCGCCGGCGCGAGCCGTCGGGCGCGACATAGACGGCATCGAGCCGCTCGGGCAGAACGAAATCGACCTGAAGCGTGCCGCACTGCCAGTCGCGACCGATCGCATCGCGCAGCACGAACTCGAGCTTCGGCCCGTAAAACGCCCCCTCGCCCGGATTGAGCTCGTAGCCGACCCCGGCGATCCGGCAGGCTTCCTTCAGCGCCGCTTCGGCACGGTCCCAGGTCGCGTCGCTTCCGGCACGAACGGCGGGGCGGTCGGCGAACTTCACGCGGAAGCTCGGGAAACCGAAGTCGCGGTAGACGGTTGCAAGCAGCTCGACGAACCGAACCGTCTCCTCGGCGATCTGGCTCTCCTCGCAGAAGATGTGCGCATCGTCCTGCGTGAAGGCGCGAACGCGCATGATGCCGTGCAGAGCGCCCGAGGGTTCGTAGCGGTGGCAGGCGCCAAACTCGGCAAGCCTGAGCGGCAGATCGCGGTAGGAGCGGACGGTGGTGTTGAAGATCTGCACGTGGCAGGGGCAGTTCATCGGCTTCAGTGCGAGAACGCGGCCCTTCTCCCGCTCGTCCTCCACCTCGGCGACGAACATGTGCTCACGATACTTCTCCCAGTGTCCCGAGGCCTCCCACAGCGCCCGGTCGACGAGCTGCGGTGTCCGCACCTCCTGGTAGCCGGCGGCCTCGAGCCGGCGGCGCAGATAGGCCTCAGCCGTGCGCCAGAGCCGCCAGCCCTTCGGGTGCCAGAACACCGACCCGACCGCCTCCTCCTGGAGATGGAACAGGCCCATCGCGCGGCCGATGCGCCGATGGTCACGCCGCTCCGCCTCCTCGAGCTGGCGCAAGTATGCCTCGAGTTCGCCCCGGTCGCGCCAGGCCGTGCCGTAGATCCGCGTCAGCATCGCGTTGCGATGGTCGCCACGCCAGTAGGCGCCGGCGACCTTCATCAGCTTGAACGCATCGCCCACATGGCCCACCGTCGGCATGTGCGGGCCGCGGCAGAGGTCGATCCACTCGCCTTGGCGGTAAAGCGTGATGGTCTCGCCGCGCGGCAGGTCCTGGATCAGCTCGACCTTGTACTTCTCGCCTTTGGCGGCGAAGAGGGCGATCGCCTCGTGGCGGGTGGTGACGATCCGCTCGAACGGGGCGCCGCGGGCGATGATCTCGGCCATCTTCGCCTCGATCGCGGGGAAGTCCTCGGGCGTGAACGGCGTGTCGCGCGCGAAGTCATAGTAGAAGCCGTTCTCGATCGGCGGGCCGATCGTCACCTGCGTGCCGGGGAACAGGGCCTGCACGGCTTCGGCGAGAACGTGGGCGCAGTCATGCCGGATCAGCTCGAGCGCCTCGGGGTCCTTCCGGGTGATCAGCCGGACGGTGGCGTCGTGCTCGATCGGGCGGGAGAGGTCCCACAGCTCGCCATCGACCATGATGGCGATCGCGGCCTTGGCGAGGCCCGGCCCGATCGACGCCGCGAGTGTCGCGCCCGTGACGGGGCCCTCGAAGGAGCGGACCGAACCGTCAGGCAGGGTGAGCGCGGGCATTGGGAGACCTCCGGCACGTCCTCTGGGGAGGAGCGGAAGCGGAGCCTATGCGGCCCAGCGCCGCCCGGCGTCAAGGCGCGGGCAGGGAGGCGATGACGGTTTCGGGGGCGAGCGTGCGCAGGTCAGGGACCCGCAGGATGCGCACGGTGTCGCGCGGCCCGCGCGGGGCGCAGAGGGCAGGGTCGCTGTCGGCGGAGAACAGAACGAGCGAGGGCGTACCCATCACCGCGATCAGGTGCATCGGGCCGGTATCGTTGCCGACGGCAAGCGTCGCGGCGGCAGCGAGAGCGGCGATGTCGTCGAGCCCGGTCCTGCCGGTGAGGTCGATCGCGTGCCGGCAGAGGCGGCGGATCGACGCCGCGATCTCTGCCTCGGCGGCCGTGCCGAGGATTACCGGCGTCAGTCCGACGCGAACGAGGTGAGCGGCCAAAGCGCCGTAGCCGTCCGCCGGCCAGCGCTTTCCCGGACGGTGCGGCGACGCGCCAGGGACGAGAAGAGCGAACGGCCGCGGCAGGCCGAACCGGCCGGCATCGCCCACGAGCCAGCCGAGCTCGGGCGGCGGGAAGTCGGTGATCCCCGCCATCTCGAGCTGCTCGCGCTGACGGTCGAGCGTGTGCATGGCAGTGCGGTTCGGGTTGTCATGCGGGTGCGAGGCCGCCGGGGCAATGCCGCTCCATTCGGGCCGCGCCCCGTAGAGACGCATCGCGAGGAAGATCCGGGCCGAGCGGTCGGAGGTCTGGAGGTCGTAGACCCGCCGGTAGCCTGCCGCGGCGAGGCGTCGGCCGAGCCGGCGCCAGGCGAACAGGTTCCACGACGGCGGGCGATGGTCCACCTCGATGCGGTCGAACCAGGGTGCCTTCGCCATCAAGGGGGCGAAAGGCGGGGTGGTCAGAAGCGTGATCGTCGCGCTCGGATGATGCGCGCGGATCGCGGCGAAGGGCCCGAAGGCCTGGACGAGGTCGCCGAGAGCGCCGTGCTTGATGACGAGGATCCGGCTCACGCGCCGCGCTCCTTGAGGAGCTCGCGATAGACGTCAAGCGTGGCGTCGCACATCCGCGCCGTGGTGTAGCGGGAGAGCACCGCTGACCGCGCCCGTTCGGCCAGCGCCGCCCGCTCCGCAGGCGAGAGCGCGAGCACGGCATCGAGCCGCTCGGCGAGCGCCGCCGGATCGCCGGGCGGAACGAGCCAGCCGGTCACACCGTGCGCAACCGTCTCGGCCGCACCGCCATGCGCCGTCGCCACCACCGGGCGGCCCATGGCGAGGCCCTCGACCACGACGCGGCCGAAGGCCTCCGGCTCGATCGAGGCGGAGACGACGGCATCGGCGAGCATCAGGGCCGCCGGCATGTCGCCGACCTCGCCCGGCAGGCGCAGCCGCGCGGCCACGCCACGCGCCCGGGCGAGCGCCTCGAGCTCTTCGCGGTAGCCAGCGCGACCCTGGTCGTCGCCCGCGAGTACCGCGACCGCGTCACGACGCGCAAGGCGGGCAAGCGCCTCGATCAGCACCGCCTGCCCCTTCCAGCGCGTCAGCCGGCCCGGAAGCAGCACAACCGGCGCGCCATCGGGCAGGCGCCACGCCTCGGCGAGGCGGCGCATCCGATCACCGCCGACGGCACTGGGATCGAAGCGGACAGGGTCCACACCGCGCGGGATCACGCGCACGCGCACGGCGTCCGTGCCGTGGCGTTGCATCAGATGCTCGGCGATGAAGCGGCTGATCGCGATCACCCGGTCGCCCGAGGCCATCACCGCGTTGTAGGCGCGCTTGAACGGCAGGCCCTCGGTGTAGGTGCCATGATAGGTGGTGACGAACGCGGCGCCCGTTCGCCGTGCGGCGAGGCGCGCGCTCCACGCCGGCCCGCGGCTCCTCGCGTGCACGATCGCGATGCCGTGCGCGCGTATGAGAGCGGCCAGCCGCGACGCGTTGCGCCAGATGACGAGAGGGTCCTTCGACGCGAGCGGCAGCGTGACATGGACCGCGCCGCTGCGCACGAGGTCCGGCACCATGCGCCCGCCCGCGGAGGCGACGACGGCGCGGAACCCGGCCGCGACCAGTGCGGCGGCAACCTCGACCGTGCCCCGCTCCACCCCGCCCGTGTCGAGCGCGGGAAGAACCTGCAGAACGGCGGGGCCTGGGGCGGGCATGGGCGGCGCGCTATAGCACTGCCTCGCGACGGGTGGGAGCGTGCGACGGATGACACCGCTGATGCATCAGGGCCCCAACGGGGCGATCGCCTACGAGGCCTTGCCGGGCTCGGGGCCGGCCATCGTCTTCCTGGGCGGGCTCAAGAGCGACATGACCGGCACCAAGGCGAGCTTCCTGCGCGACTGGTGCGCCCGCAGGGCCCGGGCGTTCCTGAGGTTCGACTACACGGGCCATGGCGCCTCGGCAGGGCGCTTCGAGGACGGGACGATCGGCGCCTGGACCGCGGACGCGCTCTCGGTGATCGGGGCCGCAACGGCAGGGCCGCTCGTGCTCGTCGGCTCCTCGATGGGGGGGTGGATCATGCTCGAGGTCGCGCTCGCGATCCCCGATCGGATGGCAGCACTCGTCGGGATTGCCGCCGCCCCCGACTTCACCGAAGAGCTGATGTGGGAGTCATTCACGGAGGCGCAGCGAGAGGCCTTGCTGCGCGACGGCGTGGTGACACTTCCGAACCCGTACGACCCCGCCGGCTACCGGATCGGCCGCGCGCTGATCGAGGAGGGACGCACCCGTCTGAGGCTGCCGGGCCCGATTCCGATCACGGCTCCGGTGCGGCTCCTGCACGGGCAGCGCGACGCCGAGGTGCCGTGGCGGACGGCGCTCCGGCTCGCCGAACGCCTCGCCTCCGAGGATGTCCGGGTGACGCTGATCAAGGACGGAGATCATCGGCTCTCGCGCGAGCCCGACCTCGCCCTGCTCGCCGAGACGATTTCAGGCCTCGGCGCCTGAGCGTTCGGCCGCAAGAATGGCGGCGAGCCCCTCGCGATAGGTCGGGTAGCGCGGCGCCCAGCCGGTCGCCGCCTTGGTGGCGGCGTTCGCCACCTTCCGGTTCTCGCTCCAGAAGCTGAGCGCCATCGGCGACATCGAGCCTTTTGCCGCCTCGAAGGGCAGCTCGGGCGGCGGGGCGAGCCCCGCAAGACGCGCCGCTTCGGCCACCACCTCGGCCGATGGCGCGGGTTCGTCATCGGCGCCGTGCAAAACCCGCACGTGGTCCTGAGGCGGGTGCTCGATCGCGGCAAGCACGAGAGCGGCGATGTCGGCGACATGGATCCGCGAGAAGGCGTGGCCGGGCTTGACCACGCGCCGTGCCGTTCCGGCGCGGAGCTCGTCGAACGCGCTCCGACCTGGGCCGTAGATGCCGGCGAGGCGGATGAGGTCGAGCCGCGCGCCGGCCGACGCCGCGACACGACGCCACGCCTCCTCGGCAGCGAGGCGCCGGAGGCTGCGCGGCTGCGACGGAGCCGGGACCGCCGCCTCGTCCACCCAGGCGCCGCCGCGATCGCCGTAGACCCCCGTCGTCGAGAGATAGCCGATCCATGCCGGGCGCGCGGCGACGATGGCCGCCGCATGCGCCGCGAGAACCGGGTCGCCGTCCTCTCCGGGTGGAGCGGTGGCGACGAGATGGGTGGCGGAGGCAAGCGGCGGCGACGCGAACGGCGCGACGCCGATCCCGGCCTGTTCGAGAGAGGGCGGGGCAGCCGAGGGGTGTCGCGTCACGACCGTGACCGAAAGGCCGCGCAGAGCCGCCTCGCGTGCGATCGCCGCGCCGGTGTAGCCGAGCCCGAACACGAGGAGGTGCCGCGTCATCCCTGCCCTCTTTCCGGCCAACCTTGTCGGCTAGACTGACGGGCAGGATCAATGGGAGGAGGAGGCGTGTCGAGGTCCGCCACCGTGCTGGGCGTGCTGCTGGCCCTCGTCGTGGCCGGCTTCGGGCTTTGGCTGACCGCCGAGGACGACGCGACGCCAGCGCCGGGGGAGGTGGCCGAGATGGCACCAAGCCCCACCGGCCCGGCGGAGGCGGGCTCCCCGCTCATCGCTCCCGATCCTCCAGTGCCTTCGGCTCCGCCTGCCTCCGCCTCTGCCGAGCGCGACGAGGCCTATGACCGCTGCATGGCGCTCGCGATCGCAAACCCGGAAAGCGCCGTGCGGGAGGCGCGCGCCTGGCGCGCCGCGGGCGGGGGCGATGCGGCGAGGCACTGCGAGGCGATGGCACGGTTGCGCTCGGGCGACGGCAGCGGCGCCGCCGGCCTGCTCGAGGAGCTCGGGCGGGATGCCCTGGCGCCTGCCGACGTGCGCGCCGCCCTGTTCGCGCAGGCCGCGCAGATCTGGCTCGAGGTGGGGGACCTCACCCGCGCCTACGCTGCGGTGACGCTCGCGCTCGCCCTTCGCCCTGACGACCCCGAGCTGCTGACCGACCGGGCGGTGATCGCCGCCTCAGCCGGCCGGTTCCAGGAGGCGATCGACGATCTGACGCGGGTGATCGACCTCCGCCCCTTCCTCGCCGAGCCCTATGTCCTGCGCGCCACGGCCTGGCGCCAGCTCGGCCAGCCGGCGCTTGCGCGCGACGACATCGCGCGTGCGCTCGCCCGGAACCCGGTGAACCAGGAAGCCTGGCTCGAGAGCGGCAATCTCCGCCGTGCCGGCGGGGACGCGCGCGGCGCGCGGCAGGACTGGGAGCAGGCGATCAGGATCGCGCCGGAGACGACCACGGCGGCGCTCGCGGCCGAGAACATCTCGCGCCTCGGCTCGCCCGCGGAGGCGCCGCGCGCCGCGTCTCAGCCTTCGGAGGGCCCGGGATCGCCGGCGGGAGCGGCGCCAACAGCGCCAGCTCCGCCGGCACCCGGGGAGGCGCCGCGCCGATGACGGCCTGCTCGACCGCGCGGAGGGCAAGACACAGGCCGATCGCAGGGAGCAAAGACGACCCGACGGGTGCGTCGGCAAAGACACACGCCACCAAGCCGCAGGAGGCGGACTGGCACTCCCAGAACGCGGAAGGGTCCACCACGGCCGGGCAAGCCGAAAGGGGCGGGCTTCAGGGTCAACGCGCCGCGATCAGAAGTCGAGATCGGCGTAGTGGGGCGGCGGCGTCAGCCCGCCGACACGATCGTTCAGAAGTGCGCGGAAGGAGGGGCGTGACTTCACCCGCGCATACCACGCCTTGGCAGCGGGGCTCACCGACCAGTCGACGTCGCCGAGGAAGTCGAGCGCGGAGAGGTGCGCGGCGGCGGCAAGATCGGCAAGCGTGAGCACATCGCCCGCAAGCCACCGGCGCTGTTCGGCAAGCCAGCCGAGATAGACGAGATGGTGGCGGAGATTGGCGAACCCGGCACGGATCGCCGCCGCCTCCGGCTCGCCGCGCCCGAGCAGCGGGCGCATCACCTTCTCGAACAGAAGGTTGTCGTCCACTTCGCGGGCGAACTTGCCGTCGAACCACGCGACCAGACGACGGCACTCCGCGCGTTCGGCAAGCGTGCGGCCGATCAAGGTCGGCGTGTCCGGGTAGGCCTCCTCGAGATACTCGCAGATCGCGTAGCTGTCGGGGATGGCAAGCCCGTTCTCCTCGAGGAGCACGGGAACCTGCGCGGCCGGGTTCAGGGCGAGAAACTCGGGCCGACGTTCCCACACCTTCTCGAGCTTCAGCTCGAAGGGCAGGCCCTTCTCAGCCAGCGCGAGCCGGACCTTTCGCGAATAGGGCGAGAGCGGGAGGTGGAAGAGCAGGCGCATGCGCGGGCGTGCTTATGGCACGAGCGCGGCGCGCCTGCCACCCTCGCCCGCGGCGTCAGTCCCCCGCCAGAGCCTTCGCCTCGCCGGCCGCGAGCGGCACAGGAAGGTAGCGGACGAAATCCCTCGGCACGACCTGCCAGAAATGCACCCGCTCGCGCGACCAGTCGTTGAGAAGCATCGCGGCGAAACGGCTGTTCGTCTCCGCGACATGGCGCATCACGAGATCGCGCAGCACGTTCTCCCAGTGCGGGTGGGCAAGACGCTGCCATAGAACGTGCTCGGGGTTGATCCGCACCGGCAGCAGCCCCTCCCGGTCATAGACGAAGGCTTGGCCGCCCGTCATTCCGGCGGCGAAGTTGTCGCCGACGGGGCCGAGGATCACCGCGATCCCGCCCGTCATGTACTCGCAGCCGTTCGAGCCGCAGCCCTCGACCACGGCGATCGCGCCGGAGTTGCGCACCGCGAAGCGCTCGCCCGCCTGGCCGGCAGCGAAGAGATAGCCAGAGGTCGCGCCATAGAGCACGGTATTGCCGATGATCGTGTTCTCGTTCGACCGGAGCGTCGAGGACGGCGCCTGGCGCACCACGATCGTGCCCCCCGAGAGCCCCTTACCGACATAGTCGTTGGCATCGCCGAACACTTCGAGCTTCAGCCCCTGCACGGCAAAGGCGCCGAGGCTCTGCCCGGCAGAGCCGCGCAGGCGAACCGTCACATGCCCGGGCGCGAGCCCCTTCATGCCGAACTGGCGAACGATCCGCGAGGAGAGCTTGGTGCCGATCGTGCGGTAGGTGGACCGAATATTGTACTGCAGCTGCATCTTCTCGCCGTCGCGGAAGAGCGGAGCGGCGTCGGCGATCATCTGCGCATCGAGCGTCTCGGGAACCTCGTTCCGCCCCTCGAGCGTGCAGAACCGCGCATAGGGGCCCGGGTCGGCCTGGGCGAGGATCGGGTTGAGGTCGAGGTCGTCGAGATGCTCGCCGCCGCGGCTGATTTGCTGCAACAGGTCAGTCCGCCCGATCACGTCCTCGAGCCTGCGGAAGCCGAGGCTTGCCAGGATCTCGCGCACCTCCTCGGCGATGAAGCTGAAGAGGTTGATCACCTTCTCGGGCGTGCCGTCGAACTTCGCCCGCAGCGCCTCGTCCTGGGTGCAGACGCCGACCGGGCAGGTGTTGGAGTGGCACTGCCGCACCATGATGCAGCCCATGGCGACGAGGCTCGCCGTGCCGATGCCGAACTCCTCCGCGCCCAGCATCGCGGCCATCACCACGTCGCGCCCGGTCTTGATGCCGCCGTCGGTGCGAAGCCGAACGCGGTGTCTCAGCCGGTTCAGCATCAGCACCTGGTGCGCCTCCGAGAGGCCCATCTCCCACGGCAGGCCGGCATACTTGATCGAGGTCTGCGGCGACGCGCCGGTACCGCCGGCATGACCGGAGATCAGGATCACGTCTGCCTTGGCCTTGGCCACGCCGGCGGCGATCGTGCCGATGCCGGAACGCGCAACGAGCTTCACGCACACCGTCGCATCGGGGTTGATCTGCTTGAGGTCGTAGATCAGCTGCGCGAGGTCCTCGATCGAGTAGATGTCATGGTGGGGTGGGGGGGAGATGAGCGCGATTCCGGGTGTGGAGTGCCTGAGCTTCGCGATGATCTCGGACACCTTGAACCCGGGCAGCTGGCCGCCCTCGCCGGGCTTCGCGCCCTGCGCCATCTTGATCTCGATCTCGCGGCAGTTGTTTAGGTACTCGGCGGTGACGCCGAACCGGCCGGAGGCGACCTGCTTGATCGCTGAGTTGGCGTTGTCGCCGTTCGGGCGAGGCCGCGCCCGAGCGGGGTCCTCGCCACCCTCGCCGCTGTCGGATTTCGCGCCGATCCGGTTCATCGCGATCGAGAGCGTCTCGTGCGCCTCGGGCGAAAGGGCACCGAAACTGATCCCCGGCGAGACGAGGCGCTTGCGGATCTCGGTGACACTCTCGACCTCCTCGACCGGCACGGGCTTGCGCCCCTCGGTCTTGAAGTCGAGCAGGTCGCGCAGCGCGATCGGCGGAAGCTTCCGCACCGCCTCGGAATACTTCTTGTAGGTCTGGTAGCTGTCGGTCGCCACCGCGGTCTGCAGGAGGTGGATCAAGGGCCCGGCGAAGGCATGCACCTCGCCCTCGCGTCGGAGCTTGTAGAGGCCGCCGACGGGCAGCGTCACGACGTCCGGGTCCCAGGCGCGCGCGTGCAGCGCGAGCACCTTGCGCGCGATGCCCGACAGGCCGATTCCGGAGATTCGGCTCTGCATGCCGGGGAAGAACTCGGCCACCAGCGAGCGCGACAGGCCGATCGCCTCGAAGTTGAGCCCGCCGCGATAGGACGAGAGAACGCTGATGCCCATCTTCGACATGATCTTGAGCAGGCCCTTGTCCAGCGCCTTGCGGTAGCGCTGCACGGCCGTCGTCAGGGTCATGTCGCCGAACAGGCCGCGACGCTGACGGTCGGCGATGCATTCCTGGGCGAGCCAGGGATTGACCGTGGTCGCGCCCACACCGATGAGAACGGCGACGTAATGAACGTCGAGCGCCTCGGCGCAGCGCACGTTGAGCGAGGTGAAGGTGCGGAGTGACTGCTTGACGAGATGCGTGTGCACGCCACCCGTGGCGAGGATCATCGGGATGGCGCAGCGCTCCGCCGAGATACGCTCGTCGGAGAGGATCACATGGGCCGCCCCGGCGCGCACGCCCTCCTCGGCCTCGCGCCGGATCCGGTCGATCGCGCGCCGCAGCCCCGCCTCGCCCTCGGCCGCGGGAAAGGTGCAGTCGATCTCGACGGCGGAGGCGCCCATGTGCGCCCGCATCGCCTCGAACTCAGCGGTGGTCAGGACCGGGCTCTCGAGCTGGAGCAGGTCGCACTGGCCCGGCTCCTGGTCGAGCACGTTGCCGAGATTGCCGAGCCGCGTTTTGAGCGTCATGACGCGCGTCTCGCGCAAGCTGTCGATCGGCGGATTCGTCACCTGGCTGAAGGCCTGGCGGAAATAGTGCGACAGCGGCCGATACTTGTCGGAGAGCACCGCAAGCGGCGTGTCGTCGCCCATCGACCCGACGGCCTCGTTCGCCTCCTCCACCATCGGGTGGAGGATCATCTCGAGCTCCTCGAGGGTGAAGCCCGCGGCGAGCTGGCGGCGCCGCAGCGCCTCGCCCGAGAGCCGCGAGACCTCGGCGCTGTCGGTGCGGATCAGGGCGTCGAGATGCAGCGTCCGCTTGGTCCAGGCGCTGAAGTCCTCGCGGCTCGCGAGCAGGTCCTTGAGCTCGCCGTCGGTATAGAAGCGGGGCGCGTCGAGATCGACGGCGATGCACTGGCCCGGGCCGACGCGGCCCTTGGCGACGATCTCGTCCTCGCGCAGCTTCACCATACCGGTCTCGGAGCCGACGACGAGCAGCCCGTCGCTCGTGATCGTGTAGCGCATCGGTCTGAGCCCGTTGCGGTCCATGCCCGCGATCACCCAGCGGCCGTCGGTGCCGCAGATCGCGGCCGGACCGTCCCACGGCTCCATCACGGCGTTGCAGTAGAGGAACAGGGCGCGGTGCGCCTCGGGCATGGTGGCATTGCTGCCGATGCTTTCGGGGATCATCAGCGCCTTGACCATCGGCGCGTCGCGGCCCGCACGCACGAGAAGCTCGAACACGTTGTCGAGGATGGCGGTGTCGGAGCCGCCCGACTGGATCACCGGCTTGATGTCGTCCATGTAGGGGTCGAGCAGCGGCGAGGCGAGCCGCGTCTCGTGGCTCTTCATCCAGTTCACGTTTCCGGTAAGCGTGTTGATCTCGCCGTTGTGGGCGATCATCCGGAACGGCTGCGCGAGCCTCCAGGTGGGGAAGGTGTTGGTCGAGTAGCGCTGGTGGTAGATCGCGAACCGCGAGGCGAAGCGCTCGTCGAGCAGGTCTGGGTAGAACTGGGTCAGCGCCTCGGCGAGGAACATCCCCTTGTAGATGATCGAGCGGCAGGAGAGCGAGCAGATGTAGAGATCGGCCACCTGAGCCGCGATCGCCGCCTTCTCGATACGCCTGCGGATCACATAGAGGTCGCGCTCGACCGTCGCCTCGTCGCGCAGCTCCTGGTCGTAGAGCAGGATCTGCTCGATCTCGGGCCGGGTGGCGTTCGCCTTCTCGCCGATCACCGTGACGTCGATCGGCACTTGGCGCCAGCCATAGATTCCGTAGCCGAAGGCGAGCACCTCGGTCTCGACGATCTGGCGGCAGCGCTCCTGCGCGCCGAGATCGGTCTTCGGCAGGAAGATCTGGCCGACGATGATCCGCCCTGGGCGAACCGTGTCGCCGCCGCGAGTCACCGCTTCGGCGAAGAAGTCGCGCGGGATCTCGACATGGATGCCGGCGCCGTCGCCGGTCTTGCCGTCGGCGTCCACCGCGCCGCGGTGCCACACGCTCTTGAGCGCGTCGATCGCCGCCTGCACCACGCGCCGGGAGGGCTTGCCGTCGAGTGCGACAACGACACCGACACCGCAGGAGTCATGCTCGGTGAGATCGATGCCGGCTCCGCGCAGCACCTCAGCATTCGCGGCATGCGCCGCGACGAACTCGGCCCCGGTCTCGTGGATCATCCCGTCCATGCGCGTCACTCCGCCGCAACGGCGAGCGCCGCTGCCCTCTCCTGTGCCCTCGACTGGATGTAGCGGTGCATCGCCGCCGCCGCGTCGCGCCCGTCGCGGATCGCCCAGACGACGAGCGAGGCGCCGCGCACGATGTCGCCGGCCGCGAACACGCCCGGCAGAGAGGTCATCATCGTGCGGTGATCGACCTTCAGCGTGCCCCAGCGCGTGACCGCAAGCCCCGGCTCGCCGAACATCGCCGCCATGTCCTCCGGGTCGAAGCCGAGCGCCTTGATGACGAGATCGGCCTCGAGGGTAAACGAGGAGCCCGGGATTGGCTCGACCTGCTGGCGCCCCGTCGCGTCGGGCAGGCCGAGATGCATCCGCACCGCACGCACGGCCGTGACCCGACCATCGCCCAGGAAGGCCTCCGGCGCGGCGAGCCACTCGAACCGCACGCCCTCCTCCTCGGCGTGCTTCACCTCACGCATCGAGCCCGGCATGTTTGCCCGGTCGCGACGATAGAGGCATGTGACGCTGAGCGCTCCCTGGCGGATCGCGGTGCGGACACAGTCCATCGCCGTGTCGCCGCCGCCGATGACGACGACACGCCGCCCGGCCGCGTTCAGCGTGCCGTCGTCGAAGGCGCGAACGTGGTCGCCGAGGCCCTTGCGGTTCGAGGCGGTGAGATAGTCGAGCGCCGGCACGATGCCCTCGAGCCCCGAGCCCGGGCCGCCGAGCTCCCGCGCCTTGTAGACACCGGTGCAGATCAGGACGGCGTGATGGCGGCTTCGGAGTTCGGCGAGCGACACGTCCCGCCCGACCGCGCAGCCGAGATGGAAGCGTATGCCCGCCGCGCGGAACAGGTCCCAGCGGCGCAGCACCACCGGCTTCTCGAGCTTGAAGTTCGGGATGCCATAGATCATCAGACCACCCGGGCGGTCATGCCGGTCATAGACATCGACGGCATAGCCCTGCCGGCGCAGGCGCTCGGCGGCGGCGAGCCCGGCAGGGCCGGCGCCGATGATGCCCACGCTCTCGGGCCGCTCGCGCACCGGCAGGGGCGGGCGCACCCAGCCGCGCTCGAAGGCGGTGTCGGTGATGTATTTCTCGACGGCGCCGATGGTGACGCTCTCGAACCCCTTCTCGATCACGCAATTGCCTTCGCAGAGGCGGTCCTGCGGGCAGATTCGGCCGCAGATCTCGGGAAAGGTGTTGGTGGCGGAGGCGACCTCATAGGCCTCCTCGAGCCTTCCCTCGGCGGTGAGCTTGAGCCAATCGGGGATGTTGTTCCCGAGCGGGCAGTGAACCTGGCAGAACGGCACGCCGCACTGCGAGCAGCGGCTCGCCTGCTCGGCGGCGCGCTCGGCGGAGAATTCGCGGTAGATCTCGCCCCAGTCACGCGCCCGCTCGGCGGCCGAGCGCTTCTCGGGCGCGCGCTGCGGCGTGGCGACGAACTTCAACATCCGCTCGGCCATGTGACCCCGGTCCGTTCCCTCAAGGAGACGGGGGCTCGCTGCCGTGCGGCCGACCGTCTCTCGCGCCCGGCATGGATCTCTTCCCCCCGCGGGCAGGGCGACGCTTTACAGTAGGTCAACGCCTCTGACGAGACGGAATCGTACAATCATGTCCGAGTCGGACCTTTCTGTCCGCTGGTCCGGACCATGTTCGCCGGCGATACAGGCTAATCCGCCGCCGAGAAGGGGAGAAACCAGGCCCCAAACGTCCGGTTCGGACCGTTCTAGGCGGCGCGACGGCTCCAGGGACGGAAGCGAGCGAGATAGGACGGGACGATCGCTTCGATCGCCTTCGGCGTGATCCCGAGATCGGCAAGCGTCAGCGCCCCCTCGGACACGACATTGTCGCGCCGCAGGAGCAGGAGCTGGTCACGGGTCAGCGGCGGCGAGGGGAGGAGTTCGAAAAGGCGCGCCTGAAGCTCGCCGACCGAGAACGGCAGGTCGATCACGAGGCGGCGTCGGCCAGTCTCGGCGAGGATGTACTCGATGAGCTCGCGGAAGGTGTAGATCCGCGGACCGCCGAGCTCGTAGGTGCGCCCGGCGGCGTCCGGCCGCTCGATGGCCGCGATCGCGGCATCCGCCACATCGCCGACATAGACGGGCTGGAAGCGCGTCCTGCCGCCGCCATAGACGGGCAGGGCGGGCAACAGGCGCGCGAGCGCGCCGAAGCGGTTGAAGAACCCGTCCTCCGGGCCGAACACGATCGATGGCCGGAGGATCGTCGCCGCCGGGAAGGCGGATCGGATCGCGGCCTCTCCTTGCGCCTTGGTGCGGGCATAGACCGACGGGCTCGAGGCATCGGCGCCGATCGCCGAGAGGTGGACGACCCGCCCCGCTCCCGCCTCGGCGGCGGCGCGGCCGATGATCCCGGGCGCCTCTCCCTGCAACGCCGCGAAGCTGGACCGTCGCGTCTCGAACAGGATGCCGACGCAGTTGACCACGATCGCCGCCCCGGAGACGGCGGCGGCGACAGCGCGCGGATCGGTCACGGCGGCGCGCACGGGAACGATCTGTCCCGGAAAACCCATCGGCTTGAGCGAGAGCGCGCGCTCGGGGTCACGCCCTGCGATGCGGACGGTATGGCCGTGCGCTGCGAGGCGCTTGACGATGTAGCGGCCGATGAAGCCCGAGCCCCCGAACACCGTCGCGACACTGCCCGCCGCCGTCGCCATGGCCATCCCCCTCTCCTCTTGCGACGTCGAGGATGTGGCGGTGCGTCGCTGCGGCTCAAGCGAGGGCCAACGCCCCACCGCAGGCGGCGTTGACGCGCCCGAGGCCCGGCGCTACTCCTCCTGCCTCGCCCGCCTGTGCCCAGGTGGCGGAACTGGTAGACGCGCAGGTTTCAGGTACCTGTGGCCGCGAGGCCGTGGAAGTTCGAGTCTTCTCCTGGGCACCACGAGCACGGCCGGCCAGCGGGTGCGGCGCTCGGCAGGCAACGTGTCTTTCCACGACCACGAGGATGCCGAGGGGCGGCGCCGCGTTGTCCCCGTGGCGCGGCAGAGACAGCACACCCTACTCGGAGAGCGAACGGACTCGTAACAGGCGCTCTGGCGGCGACGGTCGCACGCCGGCTGTGGCGGCGCGTCCTCTCGAGCAGCGGAGCCACGAGCGTCGGGAGGCGCTCGTGGCTCTTCCGGCAAAACCCGGTCGCCCCAGGAGAGGCGGCTCCCGACGTCCGCCGCCACCCTCGGCCCCGCTCCATAAGGCCGGCGCCGGCGCGCGAGGAGCCGCTCGTGTCCCCGCGCTCCGGGCGGAACCTAGCGATCGCCCTCGGAACGGCGGCGGGCGAGGCCGAGAAGACCGAGACCGGCAAGCATCAACGCCCCGGTCCCCGGTTCCGGAACCGAGACGACCGGATTACCACCCTGGCCGCCTCCCGGACCGCCACCCTGATCGCCTCCCTGGGCGCTGATCGGATCGACCCAGTTCTGCCGTCCCTGAGCGTTCCCCAGGGCGACCCAGGAGACCCCCCGTCGTTCACCACCACCTGCAGACACCGCCCCGAGGTGGGGCTGAAGTCGAGCTGCAGCGGCCCGGGGACGATCGGGGTCGGAGCGGAGACGACGGGGGTGAGGCTCGTCCAGGCGTTGCCGATCGGCGAGTTCGACAGATAGACCCGGATGTAGACGCTCGGCCCGCTGATCGGGGTCGGCGCCGAGCCGGCGCACTGGACCTTCACGCGGGAGAGGGTTTGCGTCGTGCCCATGTCGGCCTGGATCCAATGCGGCCCCTGGCCGCCGGCGTTCGAGTAGCCGCCGTTGAACGCGTTCTGGGCCGAAGTTGGCCCGAGAGTTGGGTGAACGATCTGGGCGCTCGCGCTGTAGCTGGACGACGGCAGGTCGGCCGCGAACGGCGAGATGATCGGCGCCGCCCAGGCCGTCGCGCCGGGCTGAGCCGCACACACAGCCATCGCTACTGCCGCCCCCGAGGCGCGCAGCCATGACCGACCAAAACGGCGCGCCACCTGCGGCCGCGGCGCGGTTCAAACGGCAGCGCCGCTCCCCTGGCCGTTTCCTCTCCACATTCCGTCAGTCATCCTCCGCATCCTTGCCAAAACCGAACGTTACTGTAGGCGAGACGACACCCGACACGTCACGAAACGGCTGCCATCGCGCGCACCATCTCGTTGGCGAATCGAGGCCTCCTCGTCAAGCACGCGACATTTGCAGGACGGCACGGATGAGGTGCAGCCACGTCCGCGCTGGTATCCGCGAAGATGGATCGAAATACGATGGCATGGTGAGGGTCGCGTTCTCAGAGCCGGGGCGGACGGTACATCCGCGAGTCTTGCACCTCCCCCCTGCGCCAACCGCAAACCTGCTGGAACGCGTCGTCCGGTCCTCGCCTCTGCTCCGATGGAGCCGCCCTCGTGGGTGAGGGGCGACGCCGCCCGGCTCCCCTTCGCCGCTGCCGTATGCCCGTGCCGACGCTCGCTTCCGCCCCCGCCCCGAGCGGCCCGAGGCAGGATCGCACGTACCGGAGCGAGGGGCGTTGGCGGGGGCCGACGTCCCGGCTACAAGCCAGTCCGCGATGACCACCCTCTTCGCCCACGGCGCCACCATTCATCTCCACCGCAACGATCTGCCCGATGGGCTGTCGCTCGGGCCGGTCGTCGCGGTCGACACCGAGACGATGGGACTCGATCCGCGTCGCGACAGGCTCTGCCTTGTCCAGCTTTCCTCTGGCGATGGCATCGCCCACCTCGTCCAGATCGCCCCGCCCTCGCTCGGCGGGCGGGGTCAGGACTGCCCAAACCTCAAGGCCCTGCTGGCAGATCCGGCCACTCTCAAGCTGTTCCATTTCGCGAGGTTTGACATCGCCGTGTTGCGCCACGTCCTCGGCGTCGAGACGCGGCCCGTCTGGTGCACGAAGATCGCCTCGAAGCTCACCCGCACCTTCACCGACCGCCACGGGCTCAAGGACCTCTGCAGGGACCTGCTGGGCATCGAGGTCTCGAAACAGCAGCAGTCGAGCGATTGGGGCGCTCCAGACCTCAGCCCCGATCAACTCGCCTACGCCGCAGCGGACGTGCTTCACCTGCACGCGCTCAAGGCGCGGCTCGAGGGGCTACTCGCACGCGAGGGGCGCACCGCGCTTGCCGAGGCCTGCTTTGCCTTCCTGCCGGCCCGGGCCGCGCTCGACCTTCTCGGCTTCGACGACCCCGACATCTTCGCCCACTGACCGCCGCGAGCGCGTTGACGCTTTCGCAAGGCCTGCGCCTACACCTTCGCGGGCCATGGCATATCTTTTGCGTATCAAGCGCGACGTTCCGTTGACCCGGCTCCTGGCCACGCCCTACATGCGTGGTCCGGAACCGGATGCAGACCGCATGACACCCCCACCCGCCGCCGGAGCCGCCGGAGAGGCTGGCGATATAAAGACCGAGACCGCCGCTGGCGCACCCGCCGGCGCGGCCGATCTCGCTGCGGCGCGCGCCGTGCTTGCGACCGAGGCCGCGGCGCTTGCTGCTCTCGCCGAGCGGCTCGACGGTCGCTTCGTGACCGCTCTCGACTTGATCGGCAGCGCCTCGGGGCGCGTGGTGGTCACCGGCATGGGCAAGTCGGGGCACGTCGCCCGCAAGATCGCCGCCACCTTCGCCTCCACCGGCACGCCCGCCCTGTTCGTCCATCCGGCCGAGGCGAGCCACGGCGATCTCGGCATGATCACCGCGTCCGATGCCGTGCTCGCGCTCTCCAACAGCGGCGAGACGCCGGAGCTTGCCGACCTCGTCGACTACACGCGGCGCTTCGCGATCCCGCTCGTCGCCATCACCGGTCGGGCGGAGAGCACGCTCGCCCGCGAGGCGGATGTGGCACTCCTGCTCGCCGAAGCCCCTGAGGCCTGCCCGATGGGCCTCGCGCCGACCACCTCGACGACGCAGATGCTCGCTCTCGGCGATGCGCTCGCGGTCGCTCTGCTCGCGCGGAAGGGCTTCACGGCGGCCGATTTCCGACTGTTCCACCCGGGCGGCCGGCTCGGCCGGAAGCTCCTGCGCGTGCGCGACCTGATGCACACCGGCGCCGAGGTGCCGCTCGCCCCGGCCGGGACACCGATGGATCGCGCGATCATCGCCATGACCGCCGGGCGCTTCGGCTGCCTCGGCCTCGTCGATGGCGCGGGCCTGCTGGTCGGCATCATCACCGACGGGGACCTCCGACGCGCCATGTCGCCCGACCTTTTGTCGCGGACCGCCGCCGAGGTCATGACCGCCTCTCCCCGCACCATCGGCGCCGAGGCTCTGGCGGCTGAGGCGCTGCGGGAGATGAACCAGCGCCGGATCACGGCTCTGTTCGTGACCGAGGCGGGGCGCCCCGTCGGCATCATCCACGTGCACGACCTGCTTCGCGCCGGGGTGGCCTGAGCATGGCGGAGACGCAGCCGATACGCCTGCCTCTGGCCGCGGGCCAGCGCGAGGGGCGCGCGCGCCTCGGCCTTGCCCGCCCAACGCGCGAGACGCCCGACCCGGCCCGTCTCGCCCGCCGCCGGCGCGCGGTTCAGCTCGCGAAGCGGCTGCTGCCACTCGCCGCCTTCGCCGCCCTCGCCCTGGTCGCCCTCTGGCCGCAGATCGCCGGCTTCGAGGAGGGCGTGCGCGTCGCCTACCGCAAGCCGCTGCTCGATGTTCCCGCTGGCGCCGCGAGCGTTCTCGAGCCCCGCTTCCGGGGAACCGACGAGCGCGGACGCCCCTACACCCTCTCGGCCGAGAGTGCGGTTCAGCCGCCGGGCAGCGACGTGATCCACCTCGCGAAGCCGCGCGGCGACATCATGCTCGATCACGGGGCCTGGGTGCTGCTCGAGTCGGCCTCTGGCAGTTTCCGTCGGGCGAGCCGCCTGCTCACCCTCACGGGCGACGTGGCGCTGTTCCACGACAGCGGCTTCGAGGTGAGAACGGACGCGGCCGAGATCGACCTCGGCTCCGGCACGGCGCGTGGCGACCGTCCCGTCTCCGCTCAGGGACCTGCAGGCACCCTCGAGTCGCTCGGCTTCGAGATCATCGACCGCGGAGACGTGATCGTGTTCGGTGGCCCGGCACGGCTCGTGCTCACGCCTTCCGCGCGGCCTGCGGCAGAGCCCGCCGACCGATGAGGCACTGGCGCGCTCTCGCCGCCGCGCTCCTGCTCGCCGGCCAGCAGGCAACGGCGCAGGAGCTCGCGCTCTCCGGCGAGGGGCCGATCGAGGTTCTCGCCGATGGGGCGATCGAGTGGCGGCGCACCGAACAGGTGGTGATCGCCTCCGGAAACGCTCGGGCGATCCGCGCCGGCACGACCGTGTTCGCCGATCGGCTGATCGCCCGCTACCGACCCCGGAGCGGCGCGGAGGGCGCGGCGCCGGAACGCCAGGGCGGCGGCTCGGCCGAGGCGGCCTTCGGCTCGGGTAGCGCCGAGATCTGGCGGCTCGAGGCGGATGGGCGGGTGCGGATCGTCTCGGGCGAAAACCGGGCCGAGGCCGATCGCGCTGTCTATGATCTCGACCGGCGGGTTCTGGTGCTCACGGGGCGCGCGCTCCGCCTCACCAACGGGCGCGACGTCGTGACCGCGCGCGATGCCGTCGAATACTGGGTCGATCGCCGCATGGCGGTGGCGCGCGGTGCCGCCACCGTCACCTCGGCCGACCGACAGCTCGACGCCGACACCCTCGTCGCCTTCTTCCGCGACGCTGCGGAGGGGAGAGGCCGGCAGGCGTCGGCAACCCCAGCGTTGCGGGAACAGGGCGCGGCGCGCGACGCCGCCCCCTCCATCCTGCTCGCCCCTGGCACCGGGCGGCTCGACCGTGTCGAGGCCTTCGGCAATGTCCTGATCCGAACCCCCACGGAGAGCGTGCGCGGCGATCGCGGCATCTACACGCCAGAGACGGGCATCGCCCAGGTTGCCGGCAATGTCGGGATCACACGGGGGCGGAACCATCTCTCCGGGGCGGTGGCGGAGGTGAACCTCCGAACCGGCGTGTCGCGCCTCATCCCCGCCCCCGGCGGACGCGTGGCCGGCCTGCTCGTTCCGGAGGAGCGCAACCGGCCCGAGCAACCGGCGCTCGCGCCGGCGCCCGACCCCGCACCACGCCCGGCACGGAGCCTCGTACCGTGAGCGGGGGCGACAGCGCGCGCGCCGCAGCGGCGCCCTCCCGCCCGCCGCTCGAGGTGCTCTCGGGCGGGGGCGGGCTGGTCGCCCGCGGCCTCGGCAAGCGCTACCGAAAGCGACCCGTGGTGCGGAACGTTTCGCTTTCGGTGCAGCGTGGCGAGGCGGTCGGGCTGCTCGGCCCGAACGGTGCGGGCAAGACCACCTGCTTCTACCTGATCGTCGGGCTGGTTGCGCCCGACACCGGAACGATCACGCTGGATGGCGCCGACATCACGACCCTGCCGATGTATCGCCGCGCCCGGCTCGGCCTCGGCTACCTGCCGCAGGAGGCGTCGATCTTCCGCGGGCTGACCGTCGAGCAGAACATCCGCGCCACCCTCGAGGTGGCCGAGCCGGATCGGGATGCGCGCGAGTGCGCTCTCGACGCCCTGCTCGCCGAGTTCTCGATCAGCCATCTCCGCCGCACGCCGGCGCTCGCGCTGTCGGGCGGGGAGCGACGCCGCGTCGAGATCGCCCGCGCGCTTGCCACACAGCCGAGCTTCATCCTGCTCGACGAGCCGCTCGCCGGGATCGACCCGATCGCGGTCGGCGAGATCCGCGACCTCGTCGCGCACCTGAAGGACCGCGGCATCGGCGTCCTGATCACCGACCACAACGTGCGCGAGACGCTCGAGATCATCGATCGCGCCTACATCCTCCACGACGGCCAGGTGCTGATGGAGGGCAGCCCCCGCGACATCGTCGCGCACGAGGGCGTGCGGCGCGTCTATCTCGGCGACCGTTTCAGCCTCTAGGCCTCGGGGCGCAGCATGGCGATCGGTCCACGCCTCGATCTCCGCCTCGGCCAGGCGCTGGTGATGACGCCGCAGCTGCGGCAGGCCATCAAGCTGCTGCAGTTCTCCAACCTTGAGGTGGCAGCCTTCCTCGAGGCCGAGCTCGAGCGCAACCCGCTGCTTGAGCGCGACGAGGGCGGGCCCGAGCCCGCACCCGTCGAACGCGAGGCGGAAGCGCCCGCGCCCGCTCTCGACGATGCCGGCGACACCCTCGCCGCCCCCGGCGAGGCGCCGCTCGATGCCGATTTCAGCAATGTCTACGACCCGGGCGGCAGCGCCGACGGCGCGGAGACGACGCCGCTCGACGGCGCCCGGATCGGCGCGGGCGGGCGGAGCGATTTCGAGGCCGATGATCGCGGCATCGAGGACCACGCGGTGGAGCGCCGGTCCTTGCGCGCGCACATGGCCGAACAGCTCCGCCTCTCGCCGGGCGACGCGACCGACCGGCTGATCGGCTCCTGCCTGATCGCGATGCTCGAACCGACCGGGCGGCTCGCGGGCGACCTCGAGGCGCTCGCCGCCAATCTCGGCTGCCCTCTCGAGCGGGTGGAGGCGGTACGGCAACGGATGATGCGGTTCGACCCGCCCGGCGTGTTCGCACGCGACCTCCGCGAGTGCCTCGCCGTTCAGCTCGAGGAGAAGAACCGGCTCGACCCGGCGATGGCAGCCCTGCTCGACAATCTCGATCTGCTCGCGCGGCGCGACCTGCGGCGGCTGAGGGAGGTGTGCGGCGTCGATGCCGATGACCTCGCGGAGATGATCGCCGAACTCCGCCGCCTCGACCCCAAGCCGGGTGCCGCCTTCGAGGCGGAGGCGGCGACGGTGGTGGTGCCGGATGTGCTGATGCGGCGCGCCCCCGACGGCGGCTGGACCGTCGAGCTCAACCCGGAGACGCTGCCGCGCGTTCTCGCCAACGCAACGTTCCATGCGCGGATCGCCGCCAGTGCGCGGACGAAGGAGGAAAGGAGCTTCATCGCCGAGCACTGGGCGAACGCCACCTGGCTCGTGAGGAGCCTGCAGCAGCGTGCCGCCACGATCCTGAAGGTCGCGGCGGAGATCGTGCGCCAGCAGGACGCGTTCTTCCGCCACGGCGTGAGCCACCTCCGCCCGCTGATCCTGCGCGACATCGCGAACGCGGTTCAGATGCACGAGAGCACCGTCAGCCGCGTGACGGCTAACAAGTACATCGCGACCCCGCGCGGCACGCTCGAGCTCAAGTTCTTCTTCACCACCGCGATCGCCGGCACGGGCGGCGAGAGCCACTCGGCGGAGGCGGTGCGCCACCGCATCCGCGACCTGATCGCTGCCGAGGACCCCGACAATGTCCTGTCGGACGATCAGATCGTTCTCCTGCTCAGGCGGGAGGGTGTGGACATCGCCCGCCGCACGGTGGCCAAATACCGCGAGGGAATGCGCATCCCCTCCTCCGTGCAACGACGGCGGGAGAAGGCGCTCCTGGTCTGAGGCGCGGGCCGGCGCCAGCGCCGCGGCAAAGCCGGCTCGAAGCGAACGCTGCCGCGGCGACATCGGTTGGTCAGGGCGGAAGGAAAGACGCCAATGCACATCACCGTCTCGGGCAAGCAGGTCGACGTCGGCGACGCGCTGCGCACCTACGTGACCGAGCAGCTGGGGATCATCTGCAGCAAGTACTTCGACCACGCGCTGGAGGCGCAGGTGGTGTTCTCGAAGGCACGCTCGTTCTTCATGTGCGACATCCAGATGCACGCCGGGCGAAACCTGATCATGCGCGGCGAGGGCGAGGCGCAGGACGCGCACGCTGCCTTCGACGCCGCGGCCGAGCACCTCGCCAAGCGTCTGCGCCGCTATCGCCGCAAGGTGAACGACCATGCGCGCGACCTCGCCAATCGCGAACGGCCGCTCGCCGCGCGGCAGTACGTGCTGAGCCAGGAGCGGCAGGCGGAAGAGGCGGAGGAGGAGCCCGGCCTCAACGGCATCCATGGCGTGGTCGTGGCCGAGATGCCGGCGGAGATCGAGACGCTGACGGTGGGCGAGGCGGTGATGCGGCTTGATCTCGCGCATGCGCCGGTGCTGATGTTCCGCGAGCGCAAGAGCGGCTCGCTCAGCGTCGTCTACCGGCGCGACGACGGGCATATCGGCTGGATCGATCCGTCCGGGGCGCGGCTGAGCTGAGCTCCTCTCGCCTCCGGTCCGGCTCCGCACGGGTTCGGCGCATCCTCGGGGTGTGGCGCGGCGCGCTGCGGCTCCGCATCGCGGCGCGCGCTCTGCGCACGTCTCTGGCGGGGCGGCGGCGCGTGCTCGACGCCGGCGCGCGCGGCTGACGGCAGCCCGGGCCCGCTTGCGCCCGGAAGCGGCGCGGGGGCAGGGCTTCGGCAGGCGAGAACGGCGCGGACATGATCGGCCGTGCGTCCCCGCATTTGTCTCCGCTCGCTCCGGTCGGGTCGCTGGCGTCGCCTGGTTCCGTCCGGCGGTGCGGGCCGGACGGAACGCGCCTCTCAGGTGGCAGGGGTCGTGGCGACGCCGCGGCTTGCCGGGCGGCGCGCCGATCGGTCAGTGCACCGAGACGGGAACCATCTCGTGCTCGAGCACTGCCCGCGCCGCCTGCGCCACGTCCGGCGCGAGCCCGATCTGCCGGCCATCGGCGCCGAAGATCGCCACGGCAGGCGTCCCGCCCACTAGAACGGGGCGGAGATAGGCGACCCCGCCGAGGCCGATCTGCGCGAGCTGCTCGCGCGTCGGGATGGGGAAGCTGTGGGAACGGTCGTTGCGGTTCGTGTTCATGGCTCACGTCCTTCGGCGCCCCTTTGGGCGCGCCGCTGGTTCGGCCGTGCCACCATGGCCCCGGCCGGTAAACGCATCGTCAGCCGCCTCCCTGGCCATTCGGCTTCTCGCCGATGCGGATGGTGCGCACCCGCGTCTCCGCCTGCGGCCGGTGGAGGTCGATGTGGAGAAGCCCCTTGTCGAGCCAGGCTCCCTTCACCTCGATGCCTTCCGCGAGCACGAAGGGGCGCTGGAACTGCCGCGCCGCGATGCCGCGGTGCAGGAAGATGCGTCCCTCGCTGTCATCGGCCTGCTTGCCGCGAACGATCAGCTGGTTGTCCTCCAGCGTGATGGAGAGCTGGTCCATCGAGAACCCGGCCACTGCGAGGGTGATCCGCAGGCTGTCGGGGCCCGTCTGCTCGATGTTGTAGGGCGGGTAGCCGTCGGCACTGACCTTAGCCAGGCGCTCGCGCACCTGTTCCAGATGGTCGAAGCCGAGGAACAGAGGGCTGCCGAACAGGGTCATGCGGCTCATCGAAGCCTCCTCACCAGGGAGCGGGGCGATCGCGCGAGGCCCATTGAGGCGCCCCGCGCACCATCCGAGATGGGCAAGCCGCACCTCGCCTGCAAGGGAGGCGCGGAAGGCAAGCGGCATACCATTGCCCGGCCGCGCTCACGGGGCTATCTCAGGCAAGATGGCGGGCGATGCCACAGATGCCGGGGCCGCAACGGCCGCCGAAGAGCCGCTTCGGATCCTGATCGCGCCGGACCCGGTGCTGCGACGCACCGCCCGGCCGGTTACGGAGGCGGACGCGGAGACGGTTCGGGCGCTGATCCCCCGCATGCTCGCGACCATGTATGCCGCACCAGGAATCGGGCTTGCCGCGCCCCAGGTTGGCGTGTCGCTTCGCCTCGCGGTGATCGACCTCCAGGCAGAGGGCCGGCGCACGCCGATGGTGCTGATCAACCCGGAGCTCGTCGCCGCCTCCGCCGAGACCGAACAGCGCGAGGAGGGCTGCCTCTCCCTTCCGGGCCAGTATGCCGACGTGGTGCGTCCACGTGCCGTGACGGTGCGCTATCTCGACGAGTCGGGCGCCCGCCGCGAGGTGGCGGCAGAGGGGCTGCTCGCGCGCTGCCTCCAGCACGAGATCGACCATCTCGACGGCATTCTCTTCGTCGATCACCTCTCGGCGCTGAAGCGCAACATCATCCTCCGCCGGCTCGCCAAGTCGCTTCGCGCCAAGGCGGGGTGAGAGGTGCGGCTCGCCTTCATGGGCAGCCCAGAGTTCGCCGTGCCGACGCTGCGCGCGCTCGCCGCCGCGGGCCACGAGATCGCCGCCGTCTACTGCCAGAGGCCGAAGCCCGCCCATCGCGGCCAGGCGGTGACGCGATGCCCTGTGCAGGTCGCGGCGGAGGCGATGGGGCTGCCCGTCCGCACGCCCGCCCGCATGCGGAACGACACCGCCGAGCACGATGCCTTCGCCGCGCTCGATCTCGATGCGGCGGTGGTCGCAGCCTACGGGCTGATCCTGCCTCGCCCCATGCTCGAGGCGCCGCGCCGGGGCTGCCTCAACGTGCATGCCTCGCTGCTGCCGCGCTGGCGCGGCGCCGCCCCGATCCAGGCCGCCATCCTCGCAGGCGATGCCGAGACCGGCGTGACGATCATGCGCATGGAGGAGGGGCTCGACAGCGGCCCGATCCTGCTCGCCGAGCGTGTTCCGATCACGGAGGAGACGACCGCCGCCGAACTGCACGATCGGCTCGCGGAACTCGGCGCGAGGCTGATACTTCG
Source organism: Elioraea tepida (assembly GCF_019203965.1). NCBI lineage: Bacteria > Pseudomonadati > Pseudomonadota > Alphaproteobacteria > Acetobacterales > Elioraeaceae > Elioraea > Elioraea tepida. The sequence continues at coordinate 2,950,759 of NZ_CP076448.1, read as the reverse complement.
CGCGCTGGCGGAGGATCCTCCAGCGGTGCCGCAGCCTGCGGACGGCGTGACCTATGCGCCCAAGCTCGGCCCTGCCGACAGGCCGCTCGATTTCCGCCTCGATGCCCCCACACTCGCCCGACGCGTGCGGGCGCTCAACCCCTGGCCGGGGACGACCGCGGTCCATTCCGGCACGGTGCTCAAGGTGCTCGCCGCCCAACCCGAGCCGGGGCAGGTGGAGGCGGAACCGGGCACGCTGCTCGGCGAGGGGCGCGTGGCCTGCGGCGGCGGCACGGTCCTGCGCCTCCTCCGCCTACAGCGTCCAGGCCGGGCGGCCCAGGAGGTGGAGGCCTTCCTGCGTGGCTATCCCTTGCCTGCGGGCGAGCGGCTCGAGACACCGCCTGCTTGAGGCCCTGGGCCTGATGCCGCGCTACGTTCTTCGCGTCGAGTATGACGGCGCGCCTTTCGTCGGCTGGCAGCGCCAAGCGGAGGGGCTGTCTGTGCAGCAGGTGATCGAGGAGGCGGCGTCGGCGCTCAACCGCGGCAGGCCGGTCGAGGCAGTCGCCGCCGGGCGAACCGATGCGGGGGTGCACGCCGCCGCCCAGGTGGTGCACCTCGACCTCGACCGGGAGGTCGAGCCCGGAACGGTTCGGGACGCGCTCAACTTCCACCTCCGTGCCCACCCGGTCTCGGTGCTTGCGGCCGGGCTCGCCCCTCCGGACTTCCACGCGCGGTTCAGCGCCATCGGCCGTGCCTATCGCTACCGTATCCTCGACCGGCGCAGCCCCCCGGCGCTTGACCGCGGCAGGGTGTGGCACATCCCCCGCCCGCTCGACGCCCGGGCGATGGCGGAGGCGGCGCGTGTACTCGTCGGCCGGCACGACTTCTCCTCGTTCCGTGCTGCCTCCTGCCAGGCCTCTGGGCCGGTGCGGACGCTCGACAGGCTCGAAGTCCAGCGCGTCGGCGAGGAGATCGTGATCGAGGCGGCGGCAAGGAGCTTCCTGCACCACCAGGTGCGCACCATCGCCGGAACGCTGCGGCGCGTCGGCGAGGGCAGCTGGACCGCGGCGGACGTGGCCCGGATCCTCGCCGCGGCCGACCGGCGACTCGCCGGAGAGACCGCACCAGCAGCGGGGCTGACCCTCACCTCCGTCACCTATCCGGATGGTCTCTGCCCGGTCTGAGCTTGCCGGCCACCGAGGCACCGCCCCTTGCGGAGCGGCGCCGCGCAGCGCTCGCCGCCAATCCCTCAGCCCCGCGAGAGGGTGATCGTGAGCCCCGTGACGAACAGGCCGAGCAGCACGTCGGCGCCGACGACGAAGCCAGCCCGCGCCCCGTCGATGCCGAGCGCTTGCCGCGCGACGAACCACGACAGCCAAAGCGCATAGGCGAGCGCGGCAAGCCCGAGCACGTCTGCGGCAAGCCCAGGCAGGAGCCCCGTCGCTGCAGCGAGAGCGGCGACGAGCACGACCACGAGCTGCGGCAGCTTCGCCCAGTTCCAGGCCGCGACGAAGCCCGGGAAGCGGTCGCGCCTGCCCATGCCCTCGACGACGCCGACCATCAGAAGCGGGAAGGCGAACCAGCCGATGACGTAGCCGATCGCTTCGGCGGCGACGAGCCGCACCCCTTCGCCGCCCACGCCGCCGCCGAGAGAGCGCAGGACCACATAGCCGGGAGCGCAAAGCCACATCGCCGCGAAGGAGGCCCACGCTCCGGCGGAAGAACGATCGATCAGCGCCATGCCCTGCGCGCGGCCGCGGGCGAGCAAAAACGCCCCCGCAACCCCGCCGACAATCCGCGCCGCGAGAGGGGATGCCGGACCGCTCATCCGCAGAAGGCGTCGAGCACGGAGCCATAGGCGCGCACGAGCGCACCGAGCTCCGCCACCGGTACGTGCTCGTCCGCCTTGTGCATCGTCGTGCCGACGAGGCCGAACTCGGCGACGGGGCAGTGGCGCGCGATGAAGCGCGCATCCGAGGTGCCGCCTCCCGTATCGAGCCTCGGGCGCACCCCCGTCGCCGCCTCGATCGCAGCAACGAGCCGCTCCACCGCCTCCCCGGGCTCGGTGAGGAAGGCCTCGCCGGAGCAGGAGAGCTCGAGCCTGTGCCGGGGCGCGTGCGCCGCCACGGCCTCGCCGAGCCAGGCGCCCAGGCTTGCCGCCGTGTGCCGGTCATTGAAGCGGATGTTCAGGGTCGCCGAGGCGTGGCCGGGGATGACGTTGCTCGCGGGGTTGCCGACATCGATCGTGGTGATCTGCAGCGAGGAAGGTTCGAACCACGCCGTGCCGTGGTCGAGCTTGCGCGCGATCAGGTCGGAGAGCAGCGTGACGAGCCGATGGACAGGGTTGTCGGCCCTGCCGGGATAGGCGACGTGTCCCTGCGTTCCCTCGACGACGATCCTCGCCGTCAGGCTGCCGCGCCGGCCGATCTTGACCGTGTCGCCGAGGCGGTCGATGCAAGTCGGCTCGCCGACGAGGCAGAAGCCCGGGATCTCCCCTCGTTCCGCCATCCAGTCGAGCACCTTCACGGTGCCGTCCACCGCCTCGCCCTCCTCGTCGCCGGTGATTAGAAGGGAGAGCGCGGCGGGCGGCCTGCCGCCGTGGCGGTCAAGCCAGGCTGCGGCGGCCGCGATGAACGCTGCGATATTGCCCTTCATGTCAACCGCGCCGCGGCCGTAGAGGACGCCGTCGCGGATCACCCCGGCGAACGGCTCGACGCTCCAGTCTGTCCCGCCCGGCGGCACCACGTCGGTATGGCCGGCGAAGCACAGGGCTGGCCTGCCCTCGCCGATCCGCGCGTAGAGGTTCTCGACCACGCCGAAGCGAAGCGGCGTGCAGCTGAACCCGAGCGCGCCAAGCACCTCCGCGAGCACTGCCTGCGCCCCGTTATCCTCGGGCGCGATCGACGGGCAGCGGATCAGCGCCGCCGCGAGCGCCACCGCGTCCCTCGCCAGGGCGGCAGGGTCGGGCCCCGCCCTGGGGGGAGCACGCTCCGGAGGCCCGACGTCAGTCACGCAGAAGCTCGTTGATCGAGGTCTTGGCGCGCGTTCGCTCGTCCACGCGCTTGACGATCACCGCGCAGTAGAGCGAGGGGCCGGCCGAGCCGTCGGGAAGCGGGCGGCCGGGCATGGTTCCGGGCACGACCACCGAGTAGGCCGGCACGCGGCCGACGAACACCTCGCCTGAGGCGCGGTCGATGATCCGTGTCGAGGCGCCGAGATAGACGCCCATCGCAAGCACAGAGCCGCGCTCGACGATCACCCCCTCCGCGACCTCCGAACGGGCGCCGATGAAGCAGTCGTCCTCGATGATGACGGGAGAGGCCTGCAGGGGCTCGAGCACGCCGCCAATCCCGGCGCCGCCGGAGATGTGGCAGTTCCGGCCGATCTGCGCGCAGGACCCGACGGTGGCCCAGGTGTCGATCATCGTTCCCGAATCGACATATGCCCCGACATTGACGAAGCAGGGCATCAGCACCACGCCCGGCGCGACATAGGCCGACCGGCGCACCACCGCGCCCGGAACGACGCGCACGCCAGCGGCGCGGAACCGCTGCTCGTCCCAACCGGCGAACTTGAGCGGCACCTTGTCGTAGGCCCCGGCGGCGGTCGCCATCGGCGTGCTGTCGGAGAGCCGGAAGGAGAGCAGGACGGCCTTCTTCAGCCACTCGTTCACCACCCACCCCTGCGGCGAGGGCTCGGCCACCCGCGCGGCGCCGGAGTCGAGCAAAGCGAGCGCCGCCATCACCGCCTCGCGGGCGGAACCGGTCGTTTCCGGCCCGATCGAGGCGCGGCTCTCCCACAGAGCCTCGATCTCCGCCTTCATCGCCCCCTCGACCACGCCGTCTCTCCCAAGTCGATTTGTCCTGAACCGGTTCTCGCGACCGTCCGCCCAGGTGTCAACGCCGCGCGATGGAAGCGGGCGACTCCGCCGGTCCTCCGTGCCGGTAACCCGGGGTTTACGCGCCCCGCGCAACTCTGTGCTTGGCGATTGGAGGCCGGTCGGCGCGATGGACACAGGGATCGAGGCAGGCTCGATGCAGGCGGTGCTGCGTGACGCGTTGCTCGACAGCCGGCAGCGCTGGCGCGACCTCGTGGAGATGGCGGCCGACCTCGCGTGGGAGACCGATGCCGAAGGCCGGCTCACCTTCGTCGCGCCCGACCCGGCGCTTGGGTGGCGCGCTGCCGAGCTGCTCGGCCAGCCGGCGGAGGTGCTGCTCGCGCCCGGCGACGGTGGCGCACCGCCATTCTCGCCCTTCCGGGTGGAGCGGCAACGCCGTGGCGTGCGCGCCTGGCTTCGCCGTGCGGACGGCTCGCTTGCCTGCATGTCCTTCGCCGGCGTCCCGCTGTTCGGGCCGGACGGGCAGATCGCCGGCGCCCGCGGCGTCGCCCGGGACGTCACCGAGGAGGAGGAGCGGAACGCGGCGCTCGCCGCCGCGCTCAGGCGCGAGGCGCTGACGGACGCGGTGCTTGAGGAGGCGCGTGCCGAGGTGCTCGCCGACGGCATGCTCGCCGGCGCCGCGCGGGCACTGCTTCCGGCAATCGGCGCAGCTGGTGTGGCGGTGCTGCGCCGCAGCGGTGCCGAACTCATCCCGCTCGTGACCCTCGGCGACTCGCTTCCCGGCCTTGTCGCATTGGCCGCGCGCGCGGCGAAGGGCGCAAGCGCGGGGCCGCGGGTGATCCTCTGCCCGGAGGGACGGCCGGTTCTCGTCGCGCCCGCCCGGCAGCCGGGACAGGCCGAAGGGCTCCTCCTGCTCTGGCGGGCGCCGGGCGGACGGGCCTGGGACGAGGAGGAGCATGCGCTGGCGCGGGCTGCGGCGGACGTGATCGGCATCATGCTCGCCCACCAGGCGCTTCAGGCCGAGATGTTCCGCCAGGCGCGCACCGACCCGCTGACCGGTCTGATGAACCGGCGCGCCTTCCTCGAGGAGGTGTCGCGCCGGCTCGATCGGCTCGATCGCGAGCGCCGTCCGGGCGCCCTCTTCTACATCGATCTCGACAATTTCAAGCCGGTGAACGACCGGCTCGGCCACGAGGCGGGCGATGCGGCCCTGCGCGCCGCCGCCGAACTGTTGCGCGGCGCCGTTCGGCCGACCGACCTCGTCGCCCGCCTCGGCGGCGACGAGTTCGCGATCTGGCTCGACGGTGCCGATGAGACCATCGCCGCGCGTCGGGCCGAGCGCCTGCTCGCGGATGCGCCGCTCGCGCTCGCCCATGTCTCGCTCGACGCGAGCCAGCCGCTCTCGTTCTCGATCGGCATCGCTGTCCGCGCAGGCAGCAGCGGCGAGGGCCTGAGCCACATGATCGTGCGCGCCGACACCGCGATGTATGCCGCAAAGCGCGCCGGCAAATCCGCCTGGAGCCTCGCTCCCGCATGAACGAGTTCACGCCGCACACCATGCAGCCCGCCGACTACGAGGAAGCGAAGCGGATCGCCCGAGCGGGCGACACGAGCGAGCGTGCCGCGCTCGCCTCCCGCACCGACCTCGCCCCGGAGATCCTGTACTACCTCGCGGCCGACAAAGCCTCGCCGGTGCGGATCGCGGTGGCCGCGAACGGCTCCACCCCGCCGCAGGCGAATGCGCTGCTCGCCGGCGACCCGGACGAGTCGGTGCGCGTGGCGCTCGCGCGCAAGATCGCCGCGCTCTCGCCCGGGCTCGACCAGCATGAGCGTGACCGGCTCTCCCGCCTGACCTGGGAGACGCTCGCGCGCCTTGTCAATGACACCGCCGTGCAGGTGCGCGCGGCGATCGCCGATGTCGTGAAGGCGATGCCCGATGCGCCGCGCGCCCTGATCACCCGGCTCGCCCGCGATACCGAGTTGCCGGTCGCCGGACCGGTGCTCGAGTTCTCGCCGCTGCTTACCACCGAGGACCTGCTCGCGCTTGTGGCCGATCCGCCGGCGCCAGCGACGGTCACGGCGATCGCCCGCCGCCCCCATCTCAACGCCGACGTGTCGGACGCCATCGCCGCCTCCGCAAGCTCGGCCGCGATCACGCAGCTTCTCGCCAACCCCTCGGCGCAGATCCGCGAGGCCACGCTCGATGCTCTGATCGCCCGCGCCCCCGCCCACAAGGAATGGCACGAGCCGTTGGTCCATCGGCCCAGGCTGTCGCCGGCGGCGGCGCGCAAGCTCGCCGGCATCGTCGCCCAGCATCTTGTCCACAAGCTCTCCGAGCGGCCGGACATCGACCCGGCGACCGCCGCCTTCCTCAAGGCGCAGGTCGTGCGCCAGGTGGCCTGGACGGGGCCTGCGGCGGCGCATCCGTCGGACGAGCCGCTGCCGGCGCAGGCGCTCGGCGAGGCGGCCGAGCTCGAGGACGAGGGCGAGCTGACGGAGGACAGGCTCCTGATGTCGGCGGCACTCGGCGAGACCCGTCGGGTCGCGGCGATGATCGCGCGCGCCGCCGGCCTGCCGCTTGCGGTGGTCGACCGTGCCGCCGCGCTGCGCAGCGCCAAGGGTCTCGTCGCGCTCTGCTGGAAGGCCGGATTCTCGATGCGGGCTGCGGTGGTGGTGCAGGCTCTGCTCGGGAGGCTGCCGCCCGCTTCGGCCATCACTTCCATCCCGGGCAGGCCCTGGCCGCTGTCGGAGGAGGAGATGCGCTGGCAGATCGCCTTCCTCTCCCGTGCCTGTCACGGAGCGAAGCCAGGGGCTGCCCAGGGTCGGGCGAGGATCGTCCAGGCCTGAGCGCCCGGCGCGCGCCTCAGGGGCGGATCAGCGTGCCCGCGCCATGCTCGGTGAAGAGTTCGAGCAGGATTGCGTGCGGGATCCGTCCATCGAGGATCACCGCCCCCTCCGCGCCCGCCCGCACCGCCTGGACGCAGTGTTCGACCTTCGGGATCATGCCGCCCGAGACGGTTCCATCGGCGATCAGCGCCTCGGCCTCCGCGCAGGTGAGCTCGGGGATCAACCGCTCGTCGCGGTCGAGCACGCCGGGCACGTCGGTCAGCATCAGGAGGCGCTTCGCTTTCAGCGCGCCCGCCACCGCGCCGGCGACCGTGTCGGCGTTGATGTTGTAGGTTCGCCCGTCCGGCCCAATGCCGACCGGGGCGATCACCGGAACGATCTCGGCAGACTGAAGCGCCTTCAGCACCCGCGTGTCGACGAACTCGGGTTCGCCGACATAGCCGAGATCGAGCACGCGCTCGATGTTCGAGCCCGGGTCCTTCTTGGTGCGCACCAGCTTGCGCGCACGGATCAGGCCGCCGTCCTTGCCCGAGATACCGACGGCGGTCACCCCGGCGGCGGTGATCAGGCTCGCCACCTGTTTGTTGACCGATCCGGCGAGCACCATCTCAACGACCTCGACCATCTTCTCGTCGGTGATCCTGAGGCCGTCGACGAAGTGCGAGGTGATCTGAAGCCGTTCCAGCATCGCATTGATCTGCGGCCCCCCGCCGTGCACCACGACGGGATAGAGGCCGGAGAGCTGGAGCCAGGCGACGTCGCGGCCGAAGGTGACGGCGAGCTCCTCCTCGCCCATCGCATGGCCGCCGTATTTGATGACGACCGTCGCCTCGTCATAGCGGAGCAGATAGGGCAGAGCCTCGGAGAGGATCCGCGCGCGTTCCTCGCCGCTCATGCCCGACCCAGCCATGGCCTCTCTCCCCGTGCCGCCGCGCGGCGCGTCATGCCGCCCCCGTCCGGCGAGGTCAAGCGAGGCGCACGCAGGTCTCCGCCCCGCCCCGCTGCCGCGGCACGGTCAGCGACGCAGTCAGGCGGCCAAAGACGCAAGCTCGGCACGGAGGTCGGCGATGCCCTGGCCTGTCACGGCGGAGGTGACCAGCACCGACGACAGAGCCGCGGTGTGACCGCGCGCGACCGCCACCGCACGCCGCGCGATCGCTGCAAGCGGTTCGGGCTTCACCTTGTCCGCCTTGGTCAACACGATCTGGAAGGCGCACGCCGCCTTGTCGAGCAGCGCCATCGCCGCCTCGTCCGCCGGCTTGAAGCCGACGCGCGCATCGATCAGCAGCACGACCCGCCGGAGGTTCGCGCGCCCACGCAGATAGTCGAACATCAGCCCCTGCCACGCCGCCTTCACCGACCGTGCCGCCTCGGCATAGCCGTAGCCGGGCATGTCGACGAGGGCGAGCCGCCCGCCGAGGTCGAAGAAGATGAGCTGCCTCGTCCGGCCCGGCGTCGCCGAGACGCGGGCAAGGCCGCGCCGCCCGGTCAGCGCATTGAGAAGGCTTGATTTGCCGACATTCGACCGCCCGGCGAAGGCAACCTCGGGCAAGCGGGGAGCGGGCAGCCCGGCAAGCGTCTCGGCAGCGTGGAAGAAGGCGCAGGGTGCCGCGAACAGGCGCCGCCCAGCCTCCAGCGCCGCGGCACGCTCGGCATCGCCCCCGGCCTTCAGGTCTTCGCCATCTGAGGCGACTGCGCGACGCGACGCATCATCAGCCATTGTTGCGCGATCGACAGGAGATTGTTCCACGTCCAGTAGATCACGAGGCCCACGGGGAAGGTGCCGAGCATGAAGGTGAACACGATCGGCATGAACTGGAACACCTTCGCCTGCACCGGGTCGGGCGGGGCCGGGTTCAGCTTCTGCTGGGCGTACATCGTCACGCCCATGAGAAGCGGCCAGATGCCGAGATGCAGGAACGGCCCGATGATCGGCACCACCGTCGGCTCCCACGGGATCAGCCCGAACAGGGTGAAGATGTTGGTCGGGTCCTGGGCAGAGAGATCGCGGATCCAGCCGAAGAACGGCGCATGCCGCATTTCGATGGTGACGAAGAGAACCTTGTAGAGCGCGAAGAACACCGGGATCTGGATGATGATGGGCAGGCAGCCGGAGACCGGGTTCACCTTCTCCCGCTTGTACAGCGCCATCATCTCCTGCTGCATCTTCTGCGGGTCGTCCTTGAACTTGTCCTTCAGCTCCTGCATCTGCGGGGCGAGGAGCTTCATCTTGCCCATCGCCTTGTAGCTCTTGTTGGCGAGCGGGAAGAACAGGATCTTCAGGAACAGGGTGAAGATCAGGATCGCCACACCGTAGTTGCCGGTGAGCTCGGAGAGCCAGTGCAGCGCTGCGAAGAACGGGCGCGTCAGGAAGTAGAACCAGCCCCAGTCGATCGCCTTGTCGAGGCCCTCGACCCCGAGCGTCGCCTCATAACGATCGAGCAGGCTAACGAGCTTGGCGCCGGCGAAGAGGTGGCTGCGCGTGACCTCGGCAAGGCCCGTGCGCACCTCCTTCGCGTCGCCGAGGAAGTCGATCTGGAACCGGTTCTGCCCCCCCTCCTGAAGGACGCGGAAGGAGAACTCGGCGTTGCGGGTCTGGTCCGGCAGGAGGGCGGTCAGCCAGTACTTGTCGGTGAAGCCGCCCCAGCCGCCGCGGCCCTCGTGTCGGAAGGAGATGCTGTTGCCCTTCGCCGCCTCGTCGCGCGCGGCCGTGTAGGTCTGCTCGGTCAGCCGCCCGCCGAACACGCCCACAAGCCCCTCATGCAGGAGCCAGTTGCCGGCCGTCTGCGGCGTGTGCTCGCGGCGGACACGGCCCCAGGGACGGAGCGTCACCGGCTCGGCCGTGCTCGAGGTGACGCGCTGCTCGACCGTGAACAGGAAGTGCTCGTCAACCCTGATGACAAGTTCGAACAACAGCCCCTCGCCGTTGTCCCAGGAGAGGGTGACGGGGCGGCCAGCGGTCAGCACCGTCGCCGAGGTCTGCCAGCGCGTGTTGACGTCGGGCACGCGCACGCTGCCTTCGGCGGTCCAGCCGAACTGCACCCAGTAGGGCGTTGGCGTGTCGCGGCCCATCAGGAGGCGCACGAGCGGGCTGTCGGCCTCGACCGTCTCGCGGAAATTGCGCAGCGACAGGTCGTCGAACCGCGCGCCGGTGAGGTTGATCGAGCCGACGAGCCCCGGGCTGTCGATCCGAACGCGGAGGTCGGCCGGCGTGGTCGAGCCGCGCGCTCCCTCGCCCTGTGCCTCGAGGCCGCCCGGGGCGGCCCTCGCCTGGCGTTCCGCTTCGGCCGCGCGCTCCGCCTCCTCAAGCGCCGCGATCTCGGCCTGGCGGGCGCGCTCCGCCTCCCGGATCGGCTGGTTCCAGAAGATCTCGAACACGAACAGGATCATGATCGAGATCGCGATGGCGAGGATGAGGCGCTTCTGGTCGACCATCACTCTCCCTTCAGCGGTCTGGCCTGGGCGCTGGCGCAGGTGCAGGGGGGAACCGGGTCGTGGCCGCCCTCGGTCCAGGGGTTGCACCTCAGGATCCGCCGGGCGGCGAGCAGGCTTCCCCTCGCCGCGCCATGCATCGCGATCGCCTCCTTGGCGTAGGCGCTGCAGGAGGGGACGAAGCGGCAGTTGGCCCCGATCACCGGCCTGAGCGTCCATTCATAGGCGACGATCCCGCCGGTGAGCAGCCACGCGAGCGGCGAGCGCGGCTTGCGCGCGCCGAAAGAAGGCGCCTCGCGGCCGCTCATGTCACACCGAGCCGCCGCAGCGCCTGGGCGAGATCCTCGCACAGGGCCGGGAAAGGCCGATCGACCGTTGCCTGGCGTCCGACCAGAACGAGGTCCCATCCCCCCCGGGCCGAGGCAAGCGCCGCGCGTGCCGCCGCGCGCAGGCGACGCCTTGCCCGGTTCCGGGCCACCGCGTTGCCGATCTTCCGCGAACAGGTCAATCCGAGCCGGACGCCCTCTCGTTCCGGAACGGCGAGGGCCTGGACGATGACACCGGGCATCGCCGCTCTCCGCCCCTTCTCGGCAACCAGCAGGAATTCCGACCGGCGCCGAAGGCCCGCCGCCCCCTTCCCGGCCACCGCCGTCGCGACGCCTGCGCCGCTCAGGCCGACAGGCGCTTGCGGCCTTTCGCCCTGCGGGCGGCGATCACCTTGCGCCCACCCACCGTCGCCATGCGCGTACGGAACCCGTGCCGGCGTTTGCGGATCAACCTGCTCGGCTGGTAGGTGCGCTTGGACACGACACAAAGCTCCTTGATGCCGGCGCCGCGCCGGCGCGGCGCCTTCGGCCGGCGCAGCGCCAGCCGACGGACGGGGGCGTATAGCGGCGTGAGGGAGCCGGCGTCAACCGGCCATGGTGGTCGCCCGGTCGCACCGCCGCGCCGCGCCGGCCGCGGCCCGCGGGGCCCGCTCGGAACCGGAGCCGGTGCAGCCCCCGTGCGGCGCGAGCAGGCCTCGGCGTATCGGGGAGGGATCGGGGCCGCGCCGTGGGGAGTCATGCGTCTCTCAGTCCTGCCTCTTGCCACGCTCGGCGTGCTCGCCGGCGGTTCGGCCCTCGGGCAGAGCCCCTCACCCGCGCTTGGCCAGGGGTGGGCGGGAGAGCTCCGGTCGCGCGGCGGTGCGGCCTCCAGCGACGCGGCGGGTTCGACCGGAGCCGGTCTCCTCGACGGGTCTTTGAGCTACAGCTTCGACAATGGGCTCACGGCTGAGGCGGAGCTCGAGGGCAATGGCCTACTCGGAAGCGAGGGGGCGGGAGGCACGGTCCAGGCCTGGTGGGAGGATCCGAGCCTCGGGGGTGATCGGCGCCTTCGCCGAGGCCTCGCGCTCGGACGGGCTGTGGCAGCGACGCTTCGTGTTCCATGGCGAGCTCTATCTCGGGCCCTTCACGCTGCGCGGCCAGGCCGGCATCGCCCCCCCCCCGACAAGGAGGGGTCGAGGGAGCTCTAGGGAGGGTTCTTCGGCCTCATCTCCGGCGGCTGGTATCCGCTCGACGCGCTTGGGCTCAATCTCGGCGCGTCGACCCAGGGAGGGCGCGGCCTTGTCTTCGGCAATGTCGAGTGGGCACCCGGGTTCCTGCCGCAGGGCGGCTTGTTCACGCTCGATGCCGGCGCGGGGCCGGGGGGGTCCTGCTCGGGCTCGTCGGCGTCCGTTTCGTGTTCGGCCCGGGTGCGGCGAGCACCGTGCGCGGGCGGCAACTCGGCGAGGCGCCGGGCTTCCCGCGTTATGTGGTCGGGGCATTCGGGGAGCGGAGGGCTGCGCAGGCACCGCCAGCAAGCGGCGGTCAGAGATCGTCCGGAGGCTCCGCGCTTTGAGGGGCCTCCGGCCGGCTGCCCAAACCCGAAAAGCCCTCACGTGGCTGCGTTGACCGAGACCGACCCCTAGCGTCAGCTAAGTGAAGGGACGAGGGGGGCCCCCTCGTCCCTCCCCTGAGCGTGGTCAGCTGCGGCGGCGCCGCGCAGCCGCGAGACCGAGCAGCCCAAGCGCGAGCAGGCCGAGCGTGGCCGGTTCCGGAACCGTCGGGGGAAGGCTCCCGATATCGAGCAGCGCGTAGCGGATCGTGCCGCCCATGACGAGGGTCTCGAAGACACCGTCGCCGAAGAACTGGACCGTGGTGAAGCTGCCGCTGTCATCGAAGGCGGCGACGAAGATCTCATAAACAAGAGAGCTCGGGTTGAGCCGCCCCGGGAACAGCCCTTGGCTTGACGTGTTCGCGACCGCGACCTGGATCGGCGCCCCGCCGTCGAACGAGATGTAGAGCGCCGAGGGGAAGCAGCAGGTCGCCCAGTCCCCGATCTCGAACCCGATCGCGTTGATCGGGTTGTCAAAGGTGAGGGTAAGGCCGCCAAGCGGGGCCAGGGCGAGGTCGCGGCTCGTGGGGGCGATGGAGATCACCCGGCCGGACATCTCCCCGTAGTCAAAGAGGAAGATGGTCCCGCCGTTGGTGCGCGTGACCACGTAGGCGCCGCGATCGAACACCGTCCCCTGAAATGACGACAACGAGAAGTCCCACTGATCAGCGGTCGGCGTGCCGCCCGCCGCTGTGACCGTTGCGTTGAAGTTGTTCACGCCCGCGGTGATGCCATCGAACACCGTGACGATCGTTGCGTGCGAGGCGGCAGCCCAGAGAGCAATCGCCCCCGCTGTCGCAAGTGCCAGTCGTCGTCTCATCTCTCCATCTCGCTTTTATTGCGTGTTGGGAGTCCGCACCAGCGGCCCCCATGCGAGGCACGCATAAACGATGCCATCCCGCTTAATTATCTGTTTTCCTTTGCTTTATCTTATCACCATCGCAACGTCTGCGGAGGCGTGTCAAGAATTCCGACACGGTGCGAGCCGAGCCGCAGGCCCCCGCCCGGTTGCTCACCCGCCCGTGACGGGGGGGAAGAACGCCACCTCGTCGCCCGCCCGCACCGGCGTGTCGGGAGTCGCGAAGTCCTGGTTCACGGCGCAGCGTATGCTCGCGCGGTTGGCAAACGCCGCGGAATGGCCGGGGCTGCGCCCGGCGAGCCAGTCGGCGAGCGCGCCGACCGTGCCGACCCCTTCGGGCGGCGTCACCGTCTCCTCTGCGACTCCCACCCGCTGCCGGAGCCAGGCGAAGTAGAGGACGCGGATCACGCTCAGCGCGGCGTCGGCACGGTGCGGAGCGTGCCGTCCGCCCCCATCAGGGTGGTGGTGCCGCCATCGCGCACGGTGGTGCCGGAGCCGGCCGGGCCGCCGAAGGTCCCTGTCCGCTCGGTCCGCGTTCCGCCGGTGGTGACCGTTCCGGGAGGAGCGAAGGGGATCGCCTGGCCACGCTGCTCAGGGTCTGGCGGCGGAGGGGCGAGCTCACGGGGTGCGGGCGTGGCCGAGATCTGCTCGGGCGGGCGGGCGGCCTCGCGGTTTTCGGTGGCCGAACCGCGAGGCTGCGCCGCGCGACGTTCGCGTCTCCCCTCGCGTTCGGCGCGCTGCGCGCGTTCGCCGTCCGTCTCGACCGCGCCCGTCCGCGGCAGCTCCTGGGTATAAGGCCATTGGATCGAGAGGTCGGGCTGCAGCGCCGCCGTGCCGTCCGGCTGGCCGCGCAGGCGGCGCATCGTGTAGCCCTCGGCTTCCGCCGCCGGAACGGGAAGCGGGCGCATGCCGAAGCCACCGAAGCCCTCTCCCGACCCGGAGAACCCTTGCCAGACCCCGCAGCCCCCGAGCGTCAGCGCAAGCCCCACCGCCACAAGGCTCCGTGGCACGCGCATCCTCGCTTCGCCCGAACACGTCATCGGCATCCCCGTCGCATGGCACAGTAGCTACGCCGCCGGGTCGGGCGCCACAAGGGAGGGCGCATTACCCGCGCCGAACCTGCTCGGCAGCCGGTCGTCCCGCCTCGGCCCTAGGCGCATCGCGGCGTAGATGTCGCAATCCGGCCGAGAAATAGTCCCATCCCGTGACGAGCGTGAGAGCGGCGGCGAGCATCAGCAGCGCCTCGCCGAGCAGAGACACCGGCAGGACATCGAGCCCGAGCAGGGCGGCCGTGCCGTCGCCGGCGACGAGCATGCCGAGCGCCGTCATCTGCACCCCGGTCTTCCACTTGGCGAGGGCGGTGACGGGAAGCCCCGCGGCGAGGCCCGCGAGATACTCCCGCAGGCCCGAAACGAGGATCTCGCGGAGCATGATCACGACGGCGGCGAGCAGGCCGAGATCGGAAAGACGCCCGAGCCCCGCGAGCAGCATCAGGGTGGCGCCGACCAGAAGCTTGTCGGCGATCGGGTCGAGCATCCGGCCGAGATCGGAGGTGGCGCCACGGGCGCGGGCGAGCCTGCCGTCAAGCCAATCGGTCACCGCGGCAGCGGTGAAGACGACGCAGGCGGCAAAATCAGCGGCCGGCAGCCGGGCGAGCATCAACGCCGCGAGCACCGGGATCGCCGCGATGCGCGAGACGGTCAGGAGATTGGGAAGGTCGCTCGGCACGGAACCCCGCCTGCTCGGCCGCGCTCCCGCAGCGCGGCTCGGCGGCAAGGGCTCAGCCCTCGCCAGCCGGGGGCAGTCTAGCGGGCGCAGCACCCGGATGGAAATGGTCGTAGATCCGCTGAGCCAAGGCCCGGTCGATCCCGGGGCAGGCCTCGAGCGCGGCAAGGCCGGCCTGGGCGACGCCTCGCGCCGAGCCGAAATGGTTAAGCAGCGCCCGCTTGCGCGCAGGGCCGATGCCCTCGATCCCGTCGAGACCGGAGCGGGAGAGCGTCTTCTGCCGCGCCGCCCGGTGGGCGGAGATGGCGAAGCGGTGCGCCTCGTCGCGCAGGCGCTGGAGGTAGTAGAGGACGGGATCGCGCGGCGGCAGCTCGAAGGGCTCCCGCCCGGGAAGGAAGAAACGCTCGCGCCCGGCGTTGCGGTCCGGCCCCTTGGCGATCGCAACGATCGGCACGTCCTCGACGCCGAGCTCCGCGAGCACCGCCTCGGCAGCGGCGAGCTGGGCCGCGCCGCCGTCGATCAGAACGAGGTCGGGCCAGGACTCGCCACGCTCCTCCCCCCCCTCCTCGCGCAGCAGCCGGCCGAAGCGGCGGGTGAGGACCTCGCGCAGCATCGCGATGTCATCGCCAGGGGTAATCTCGCCCTTGATGATGAACTTCCGGTAGGCGGACTTGAGGAAGCCCTGGGCGCCGGCGGCGATCATCACGCCATAGGCCTCGCGCCCGCGGGTGTGGCTGTTGTCGTACACCTCAATACGCGCCGGAGGAGAGGCGAGCCCGAACACACGCGCCACCCCCTCGAGCAGGGCGCCCTGCCCCGCCCGTTCGGCTAGGCGACGCTCGAGCGCCTCGCGCGCGTTCGTCTCGGCGAGCGCCACCATCTCGCGCTTCGGCCCGCGCTTCGGCACGGCGATCGTGACCGCCCCGCCGGCCTTCAGCGCGAGCGCCTCCGCAACGAGGCGCGCCCCGGGGATCTCGTGGCTCAGAAGGAGCTGCCGCGGCGGCGGCTTGTCGTCGTAGAACTGGCCGATGAAGGCGCCGAGCACGGCCCCAGGCCCGTCGCCCGACGCATGGCCCGGAAAAAAGGCGCGGTTGCCGTTGTTCCGCCCGGCGCGCACGAAGAACACCTGAATTGCGCTCGCTCCCCCCGCCTGGTGGATGGCGATCACGTCGGCATCGCCGACCTCGAGAGCGTTCACCGCGTCCTTGCCCTGGACATGAGTCAGGCCACGGATCCGGTCACGCAGGCGAGCCGCGTGCTCGAAGGCGAGTTCGGCCGCAGCGGCTTCCATCTCCGCCGCAAGCTCCTTCTGAACCTCGGCCGAGTGGCCGGTGAGGAAACGCCGCGCCTGGGCGACCAGGGCGGCATAGTCCCGTTCGCTGACGCGGCCGACGCACGGCGCGGCGCAGCGCTTGATCTGGTAGAGCAGGCAGGGCCGGGTGCGCGAGGCGAACATCGAATCGGTGCAGGAACGCAACAGGAACGCCCGCTGCAGCGCCGTCATCGCCTGGTTCACCGCCCAGGCCGAGGCATAGGGGCCGAAATACTCGGACCCCTCGCGATGCGCGCCGCGATGCTTGGCAAGCCGCGGGAAGGGGTGGTCGGTCGTCAGCGACAGCCACGGATAGGACTTGTCGTCGCGCAGTACGATGTTGAACTTCGGTTCGAGGCGCTTGATGAGATTGCTCTCGAGCAGCAGCGCCTCCGCCTCGGTGTGGGTGGTGATCACCTCGAGCGAGGCGGTCAGGCTCACCATGCGCCGGAGCCGCTCGGGCAGGCGCGCCGGCCGGGTATAGGCGGCAACGCGTTTGCGCAGGCTCCTTGCCTTGCCGACATAGAGCACCTTGCCCGAGGCATCCTGCATCCGATAGACGCCAGGGGTGTCGGGCAGGCTCGGCAGGCAGGCGGCGATGACGGTGTGGCCAGTGGCCGGCTTGGCGCCGCGCTCCACTCCACTGTCGGGTGAAACCTCACCTTCGGTTCGCGTCATGCGCGTTTTTCCTTGTTCCTCCGCGCGCGGCATCCGGCCGTCCATCCATCCACCGAATCTGTGGACAAGTCTGTGGGGAAGGTTCTCACGGAAGCGCGAGTCCGGCCTCCTTCCTTGAGTTTAATGGACTGCCGCCTTCTTGGGCAGCTTTCGTCAAACCACTGAAAACACTTGAAAATATTTCCGGCCTGCGCGCGTTCGACGGTTCGGTCGATGACAGGGGTGTGTCAGAGACGCGCAGCTGCTGCCGAAAGCCGGCAGTGGACAAATCGCGCGGTCAGGGCTCTCGGTTGCGACGCTCGATCTCGACGCCGACCGAGGCCGCTCCGGCGACCGCTTCGAGCTTCTCAACCCTGACGCGAACAAGCCTGACGCGCCGGTCGGCGAGGCACGCCTCGGCGATCCGCTCGGCGAGTGTCTCCACCAGCGCCACATGCCCCGCCTCGAGGATACGCCGGGCGGTGGCCGCAACCGCCTCGTAATCGACCACCCGCGAGAGGTCATCGTGGCTCACGGCAGGGCGAGAGAGCGGCCTCGCCCCGTCGTCCTCCACACCGAGATCAATGCTCACGCGCACAGGCTGCGGGCGGCCGCGCTCGTGCGGGTGCACGCCCACGCACGCCTCGACCACGAGGTCGCGCACGAACACGTGCCTGAGCGCCAAGGCGGCGGAGGCAATCCTGCGCTCGACTGACGGGTCCATCCCCTCTTCCTACTCCTCGGGCTCGGCGTCGGTCGTCGGGCCCCAGTTCAGGTGCTGGCCGCCGTCGAGCGCGAGCATCTGCCCGGTGACGGAGGGAAGCGAAAGCAGCGCCAGCGCTGCGCGCGCAACCTCCTCCGGGCTCGTGCCGCGGCGGAGCGGCACGGAGGCGCACTGCCGGTCGAACTGCTCCTGGGTCTGCCTCGGGCTCGGCAGGGCAGGCCCAGGTCCGATCGCGACCACGCGGATTCGCGGCGCGAGCGCGAGCGCAAGCGACCGAGTGAGCGCCCACAGCCCTGCCTTGCTCACCGTGTAGCTCACGAAGTGCGGGGTGAGCGACCAGACACGCTGGTCGAGGAGGTTCAGGACCACGCCCTCCGCGTCGGGCGGCAGAGCGGCGGCGAAGCGCTGGGTGAGCACGAACGGGGCGCGCAGGTTCGGCTCGAGGTGCCTGTCCCAGCTCTCGCGTGTCGCATCGGCCACCTCGTCGCGCTCGAAGGTCGAGGCGTTGTTCACGAGCACGCCGAGCGGGCCCAGAGCGGCGGAGGCCGCCCCGACGAGCGGCGTGACCTCCTGCTCGCGCCCGAGATCGGCCCGGAGTGTGACCGCCTGCCGGCCGAGCGCGCGGATTGCCAACGCTGTCTCCTCCGCCTCCGCAGCGCTCGCCCCGTAGTGGATCGCGAGGTCGAAGCCCGCTTCGGCGAGCGCGAGAGCGATAGCGCGGCCGAGCCGCTTCGCCGCCCCAGTGACCAGGGCGGCACGCGGCACCGTGGCGGGGATGGCGTGGTTCATGGCGGCACAATAGGGCGAGCGGTGGCCCTGTCGAGCCTTGCGTCGCGGGAGCGGTGGCGCAGAATGCGCGCTCACGGGTGAGGAGGGCAGGCCGCATGGACGGCGGAACGCCGACACGCGACCACAACCTGCGCATCGACCCGCGCCGGCTGTGGGACGCGCTGATGGATATGGCGGCGATCGGCGCCACGCCGAAGGGAGGGGTGCGCCGGCTCACTCTGACCGAGGTGGACAAGCGCGGCCGGGACCATTTCCGCAAACTCTGCGAGGCGGAGGGGCTCACCGTCACGGTCGACGCGATCGGCAACATGTTCGCCCGCCGCCCGGGGCGTGACCCCTCGCGCAAGCCGGTCCTGTTCGGCTCGCATCTCGACAGCCAGCCTTCGGGGGGCAAGTTCGACGGGGCGCTCGGGGTGATCGCCGGGCTCGAGCTGATCCGCACCCTGAACGAGGCGGGCGTCGAGACCGAGGCCCCGCTCGTGCTGTGCAACTGGACCGACGAGGAGGGCTCGCGCTTCGGCCACTCGCTGATGGGCTCGGGCGTCTGGGCCGGGGTCTATCCGCTGCCGAAGGCCTATGCGCTCGCCGACTCCGAAGGCGTGACCGTTGAGCAGGCGCTCGAGTCGATCGGCTACAAGGGCGAGCAGACGGCTGAGTGCTTCCCGGCCGATTCCTATTTCGAGCTGCACATCGAGCAGGGGCCGATCCTCGAGGCGGAGGATCGGCTGATCGGCATCGTCACCGGAGCGCAGGCCCAGGTCTGGTACGATGCGGTGCTGACTGGGCGCGACAGCCACGCCGGAACTACGCCCCCCTTGGCGCGTCGTGACGCTCTCGTCGGTGCCGCGCGAATCATCGACCTCGTCGACCGGATGATGCGTGCGCGCGGCGAAGCAGGGCGCGGCACGGTCGGCCAACTCCAGGTGCTCCCGAACAGCCGCAACGTCGTTCCGGGAGAGGTCCGGTTCTCGGTGGAG
Organism: Elioraea tepida; assembly: GCF_019203965.1. Classification (NCBI taxonomy): domain Bacteria; kingdom Pseudomonadati; phylum Pseudomonadota; class Alphaproteobacteria; order Acetobacterales; family Elioraeaceae; genus Elioraea; species Elioraea tepida. The sequence continues at coordinate 2,931,706 of NZ_CP076448.1, read as the reverse complement.
TTCCGCCACCCAGACGATGCCGAACTCGCGGCGATCGCCGAAGCGTTCCCGAAAGCGGCGCAGGCGATCGCGGACGAGCTTCGGCTCAGTCTTACGCTCACCGAGCTCTTCCGCTTCGCCGCCCAGCCCTTCGACCCGGACTGCATCGCTCTCGTGGCCGAGACGGCGAAGCGTCGCGGCTTCAGCGCGCGCAAGATCGTCTCGGGTGCGGGGCATGACGCGGTCTACGTGGCGCGGAAGGTGCCGACGGCGATGATCTTCATCCCCTGCAAGGACGGGCTCTCGCACAACGAGGAGGAGAGCATCCTTCCCGAGCATGCGGCCGCCGGCGCACAGGTGCTGTGCGATGCCGTGCTCGCCCGCGCCAACCGGAGGCTCGCATGATCCACGTGCTTGCGCGGATCACGCTCGAGCCCGGCGCGCGCGCCGCTTGGCTCGCCGCCTTCCTCTCGGTACAGCCGCTCGTTCTCGCCGAGGAGGGCTGCCTCGCCTACGAGGCCACGGCGGATGCGCCCGGCGTGCTCCCCGCACAGACGCTCGCGGGAGACGACACGGTGGTCATCATTGAGCGCTAGCGCGACGAGGCGTCGCTCAAGGCGCACAGCACTGCCCCGCACATGAGCGCCTCTCGCGCGGCGGTGAAGCCGCTCGTGGCCTCGGTGCGGATCGAGGGCCTGCGGCCGCTTTGAACCGAAACGACAACGAACCGGAGAGGAAACCCATGCGAGCCCTTCTCGCTGCCGCGCTCGCGCTCCCGGCCGCCCCTGCGCTCGGGCAGGACATCACCGTGCGCGAGATCGGCAGCTTCCACATCGGCGGCGGCATCACCACCGTCTCCGGCCTGCCGACGCGTGAGATCATCTTCTCTCCCGGCTCGCCGCCCTTCCGCTACGACCCCAACGGCGATTTCCAGGCGGGGCAGATGTATGTCCAGTACGTCCGGCTCGCCAACTCTCTGGCGCGCTTCCCGCTCCTGCTCGTGCATGGCGGCGGCCTTACGGGCGTGACCTGGGAGCCCACGCCCGACGGCCGCCCGGGCTGGCAGATGGCTTTCCTGCGCGCGGGGCACGACGTCTCTGTCTCCGACGCGGTCGAGCGTGGCCGCGCGGGCTGGTCGCGGTTTCCCGAGATCTTCAAGGGCGAGCCCGTATTCCGGACCATGGGCGAGGGCTGGCAGCTCTTCCGGGTCGGCCCGGCCGATGGCTGGGCGCGCGACCCGCAGGCGCGGCGCGCCTATCCCGGAACACGCTTCCCCATCGCGGCGTGGGACCAGTTCACCAAGCAGTCCGTGCCACGCTGGGTGACGACGGATGCGAAGATCCAGGCGGCCTATGACGCCTACATCGATCGCGTCTGCCCCTGTCTGGTGATCGTGCACAGCCAGGGCGGCAACTTCATGTTCCGCGCCGCACTTCGAGCGCCCGACAAGATCCGCGCGATCATCGCGATCGAGCCCTCCGGCGCCCCCGATCCGGCGCGGGATGATGCGGCACGGGTGAAGGACATCCCGCATCTGATGGTGTGGGGCGACTTCCTCGGCGAGAACGCCCTGTGGCAGCGGATCAAGCCGGTGATCGACCGCTGGGCGGCGGCGATCCGCGAGAAGGGCGGGACGGTCGAGGAGCTCTCCTTGCCCGACTGCATCCGGGGCAACTCGCACATGCTGATGATGGACGACAACACCGACCAGATCGCCGCGCTCATCCAGGAGTGGATCGCCGCGAAGGGCCTCATGCGCTGACGCGTGCTCGGCCAAGATGGTTTCGGCGAAGGGGGTTGCCCGAGGGCGCCCCCCTTTCTATAGCGACGCCCACCCGGGCCACGCGCCCCGCCCGGCCCGGAAAGGACGCGCCTTGGCCAGCACCGACACGACCGACCGAGCGATCGACGCCGACGCCATGGCCGCTCTGCTCGAGCGCACGGCCGGGCCGGAGCGGCGGATGGCGGATGCGCTGCGCGCACTCGCCATCGACGCGGTCGAGGCGGCCAAGTCGGGCCACCCAGGCATGCCGATGGGCATGGCCGATGTCGCGACCGTGCTCTGGACGCGAGCGCTCAAGTTCGACGCCGCCGATCCGCGCTGGCCCGACCGCGACCGGTTCGTGCTCTCGGCCGGCCACGGCTCGATGCTGCTCTACGCGCTCCTGCACCTGACCGGCCATGCCGGCATGGAGATGGAGGAGCTCCGGAACTTCCGCCAGCTCGGCAGCCGCACGGCCGGCCACCCGGAGTTCGGCGAGCACCCAGGCATAGAGACCACCACCGGGCCGCTCGGCCAGGGGCTTGCCAACGCCGTCGGCATGGCGATCGCCGAGCGCATGCTCGCCGCCCGCTTCGGCCGCTCGCTCGTCGATCATCGCACCTGGGTGATCGCCTCCGACGGCGACCTGATGGAGGGCATCAGCCACGAGGCCGCCTCGCTGGCCGGCCATCTCAGGCTCGCCAAGCTCACCGTGCTGTTCGACGACAACGGTATCTCGATCGACGGCTCGACCGGGCTCTCCTGTTCCGATGACGTTCTGAAGCGCTTCGCCTCCTATGGCTGGGCGACGAAGCGGATCGACGGCCACGACCATGCCGAAATCGCTGGGGCGCTCGGCTATGCGATCCGCTCCGGCAGGCCGACACTGATCGCCTGCCGGACCGTGATCGGCTTCGGCGCCCCGACCAAGGCCGGCAGCGCCGCAGCGCATGGCGCGCCGCTTGGACCTGAGGAGGCGCAAGCGGCGAAGCGGGCGCTCGGGTGGGATTATCCCCCCTTCACCGTCCCGGCCGAGATCGCCGCAGCCTGGGCCGAGGCGGGAAGGCGCGGCGCGCGCGACCGTCTCGCCTGGCTTCGGCGGATGCAGCGAAGCCCTCTCCGGGCTGAGTTCGAACGCGTGCTCCAGGGCCGGCTGCCGGACGAGTGGCGGGCGGGGCTCGATGCCTGGAAGCAGGCGGTCGCCTCCGAACGGCCCAAGCTCGCCACACGCCAGGCGAGCCAGAAGGCGCTCGAGGCGCTCGCCCCGGCGATCCCCGAACTCGTCGGCGGCTCGGCCGACCTCACCGGCTCCAACCTCACCCACGTCAAGGCGATGGGCACGGTCTCGCCCGGGAACTGGGGCGGGCGGCATATCCACTGGGGCGTGCGCGAGCACGCCATGGCCGCGGCGATGAACGGGATCGCGCTGCACGGGGGGCTGATCCCCTATGGCGGCACCTTCCTCGTGTTCTCCGACTACATGCGCCCGGCCATCCGGCTTGCGGCTCTGATGCGCCAACGTGTGGTTTATGTGCTCACCCATGACAGCATCGGGCTCGGCGAGGACGGGCCGACGCACCAGCCCGTCGAGCATCTCGCCTCCTTGCGCGCGATTCCGAACCTCTACGTGTTCCGCCCGGCCGATGCGGTGGAGACGGCCGAAGCCTGGGCGCTCGCTCTCGCGCGCAGCGACGGCCCCTCGGTGCTTGCGCTGACCCGCCAGCCCGTTCCGACTCTGCGCACGACGCACACGCCGGAGAACCTCACCGCCCGCGGCGGCTATGTGCTTCTCGAGGCCTCGGGGCAGCGCCAGGCGACTCTGATCGCGACCGGCTCCGAGGTCGCGATCGCGGTCGCGGCGCGCGAGATCCTCGAGGCGGCGGGAATCGCCACCGCCGTCGTCTCGATGCCCTGCTTCGAGCTGTTCCTACGCCAGGACGAGGCGACCCAGGCGATGATCCTTGGCGGGGGCTTGCGCGTCGGGATCGAGGCGGCCGTCAGCCTCGGCTGGGACAGGGTGCTCGGGCTGTCCGGGCTGTTCATCGGCATGAGCGGCTTCGGCGCCTCAGGCCCCTATGAGAAGCTCTATCGCCATTTCGGCATCACAGCGGAGGCGGTGGCGGGGGCGGTGCTGCGCCGCCTCGGCCGTGACCCGAGCGAGTGAGGGGAGGAAAGCACGCCATGCCCGTGAAGGTTGCCATCAACGGCTTCGGCCGAATCGGCCGGCTCGTTCTGCGCGCGATCGTCGAGAGCGGACGGACCGATGTCGAGCCGGTGCTGATCAACGACCTCGGCTCGGTCGAGGCGAACGCCCACCTCTTCCGCTATGACAGCGTGCACGGGCGCTTCCCTGGCGAGGTGACCACCTCGGCCGATAGCATGACCATCGCTTACGCGGGCCGAACCTGGGGCCCGATCCGCGTCACGGCGGAGCGTGACCCGGGCAAGCTGCCGCTCGCTGGCGTCGATGTCGCGATGGAGTGCACCGGAATCTTCACCTCCAAGGAGAAGGCGCAGCCGCTCTTGGCCGCCGGCGCCCGCAAGGTTCTCATCTCTGCCCCCGCCGACGGGGCGGATGCGACCATCGTCTGGGGCGTGAACCAGCACGTGCTGACGCCGGCGATGACGGTCGTCTCCAACGCCTCCTGCACAACGAACTGCCTCGCGCCGATGGTGAAGGTCCTGCACGAAGCGTTCGGCGTCGAGCGCGGCTACATGGTGACGATCCACGCCTACACGGGCGACCAGACCACGGTCGACACGCTGCACAAGGACCTCCGCCGCGCCCGCGCCGCGGCGGTGAGCATGATCCCGACCTCGACCGGCGCGGCGCGCGCCGTCGGCCTCGTTCTACCAGAGCTCAAGGGCAAGCTCGACGGCACCGCGATCCGGGTGCCGACGCCGAACGTCTCGCTCGTCTCGCTCGACGCCACCCTCAAACGCGCGGTGACGGCGGAGGAGGTGAACGCGGCGATGGCCGCCGCAGCCGACGGGCCGCTCAAGGGAGTGCTTGCGATCAACACTGCCCCGCTCGTTTCAATCGACTTCAACCACAGCCCTGCCTCCTGCACCTTCGACGCCTCGCAGACGGCGGTGATCGAGGGCACGTTCGTGCGCGTCATGGGCTGGTACGACAACGAGTGGGGCTTCTCGAACCGGATGAGCGACACCGCCGCCCTGCTCGGCTCGCTCTGAGCCATGGCCGTCCGAACGCTCGGCGAGCTTGCTGCGTCGGGGAAGCGCGTGCTTCTCCGCGCCGATCTGAACGTTCCGATCAAGGACGGGCAGGTCACGGATCTGACCCGCCTCGAGCGCCTGACGCCGACGATACGCGAGCTCTCTAACGCCGGAGCGAAGGTGATCGTGCTCAGCCATTTCGACCGGCCGAAGGGGCGGCGCGTGCCGGAGATGTCGCTTCGCCCGGTCGCCGAGGCGCTCGCCGCGGTACTCGGACGAAAGGTGGGGTTTGCCGCCGACTGCATCGGGCCGGAGGCGGAGGCGGCGGTGGCTGCGATGTCGCCAGGCGATGTCCTCGTGCTCGAGAACACCCGCTTCCACCCGGGCGAGGAGAAGAACGACGAGGGCTTCGCCCGCGCGCTCGCAGCGCTCGGCGATGCCTATGTCAACGACGCGTTCTCGGCCGCGCACCGCGCGCATGCCTCGACCGAGGCGATTACGCGGCTTCTCCCGGCCTATGCCGGGCGTCTGATGCAAGCCGAGCTTGAGGCGCTCGGCGCCGTGCTCGGGGCGCCGAAACGGCCCGTGGCGGCGATCGTCGGCGGCGCGAAGGTCTCGACCAAGCTCGACCTCTTGGGCAACTTGGTCGGAAAGGTCGATCTGCTCGCGATCGGCGGGGCGATGGCGAACACCTTTCTCGCCGCGCGCGGCCACGCCGTGGGCAAGAGCCTCGAGGAGCCTGATCTCCACGACACCGCACGCGGCATCCTCGCGCGCGCGGAAGAGCAGGGCTGCACCATCCTTCTGCCCGAGGACGTGGTCGTGGCGCGCGAGCTCCGCGCAGGTGTCGAGACGCAGATCGTTCCGGTGACGTCGATCCCCGCCGAGGCGATGGCGCTCGATCTCGGCCCGCTCTCCACTGCGGCTCTGCTCGCACGGCTTGGTGAGGCGCGCAGCCTTGTCTGGAACGGCCCGCTCGGCGCCTTCGAGACGCCGCCCTTCGACGCGGCGACCGTGCGCGTCGCGAAAGGCGCGGCGGGGCTGACCCGCGCCGGCACGCTTCTGTCTGTCGCCGGCGGCGGCGACACGGTCGCGGCTTTGCGCCACGCCGGGGTGCTCGAGGACTTCTCCTATGTCTCGACGGCAGGCGGGGCCTTCCTCGAATGGCTCGAGGGAAAGACGCTGCCCGGAGTGGCCGCCCTCGAGCGATAGGGCCAACGCCTACGCCCGCGTGGATTGCTGCGGGCCGCCCGTTTTACGTATCGTTAACTCATGCGGGTTATGAAACTGCGCATGATCTCGCTCTCCTCACTCGCCGCCTTCTCGCAGTCGGCCGTCTCGGCGATGCAGGCGCGCGACAGCCGCCCCGTCGCGCCTCCGGCCGGTGTGGTGATGGCCGCCGCGCAGCCATCGGCGGCGCCGCAGAAGCCCGCGCTCCAGGCTCTGCCACCGGCTCCTCCCGCCGGTCCCCTGCCGCGCGGCAGCCTGCTGAACCTCACCGTCTGAGCGCGGCCGCCGCGGGCGCCGACGATCACGCGTGCGGGCGCCAACCATCACGCGCACCGCGCGGGCCACAACAGGTCACGTCGGCCATTTGCTACGCGTTCGATCAAGCGAACGCTGCCGCGTCTGTCACACCGTAGCCGACGAACCGAAACATCACCGATCGCTGCACACCGACGTCTGCGCGCGGCCTCCCGCGTGCCCGAGGTGGCGCTGAGGCGGCCAAGCCCTTCGCCTCAACCGGTCGAGCCGAAGGCGCGCTCGCTGTCCCAGACAGCGTCGGGTACGGTCCAGAGTGCGGGGTTCGCCATCACCTCGGCAAGCTTGCGCGCGATCGCCTCGACCAGCGCCTCCCCTTTCTCCGCCGTGGCCGCGCGCGGATCACCCCTGACACCCGTCCCCGGGGCACGCTCGGCGAAGCTTCGGAAACGCTGGATCCCCGGCCTGTCCCCCTGCCCCGTTCCCGCCACCTCGTTCGGCGCAATCACCCCGCGTGCGGCCGCCTCGATCTGGCCGCGACGCACGAGGGAGGGCTCGACCGCCAGCATCATCGAGGTCTCGGCCTCGCAGGCATGCTGCACGTTCCTCTGTGTGGCGAGCAGGGCGCCGATCTCCTCGGCAGCGATCAGCCAATAGGTGCCCCCCACCACCGCCATGCCGAACTCGTGCGCGAGCTCGCGCGTCGACACGGCGAGCGGGTCGGTGTTGCCGCCATGGCCGTTGACGATGAAAAGGCGGCGGAACCCGTCCGCGCGCAGGCTTCGGCAGATCGAGCGCAGAACGTTGTGGAACGTCGCGTAGTCGAGGCTGATCGTGCCGCCGAACGGGAAGTGGTGCTCGGACAGCCCCATCCATTGGCACGGCAGGACCACCACGGGTTCCGACCGCGCAAGGATCCGCGCCGCCCGGACCGAGACCTCGGTCGCGAGCCGCGTGTCGACGATCGTCGGCAGGTGGGGCCCGTGCTGTTCGAGGCTCGCCATCGGCAGCACAACGAGCGCCCCCGCTTCCGCCTTCTCCTTGAGCTCCGGCGCCGTCAGATGCGCCCATTCGACCGGTTCCATGCTCTCCTCCCGAACCGCTGCCGCGCCCATCAGGACACGACGGAGGCAGAATGGTCCAGCCCCGGATCAGCCAACCTGTGCGTCCTCGAGCCCGACGAGCGAGCGCGCAAAGGCCTTCGCCTCGAAGGGACGCAGGTCCTCCGCCCGTTCGCCGACCCCCACGGCATGCACGGGCAACCCGAACTCCTGCGCGAGCGCCACCACCACCCCGCCTTTGGCCGAACCGTCGAGCTTCGTCACCACAAGGCCGGTGACCTCGCACATCTCGCGGAACACCCGCACCTGCTGAAGCGCGTTCTGCCCGGTCGTGGCATCGAGAACGAGCAGAACGCTGTGCGGCGCTGACGGGTCGAGCTTGCGGAGCACCCGCACGACCTTGGCGAGCTCGGCCATCAGATCGGCCTTGTTGTGCAGCCGCCCGGCGGTGTCGATCAGCAGCACGTCGGCGCTCTGCTCCCGCGCCCGCTTCAGCGCGTCGAACGCAAGGCCTGCCGGGTCGGCGCCGTCGGCTCCGGAGACGACCGGGCAGCCGATCCGTTCACCCCAGACGCGAAGCTGCTCGACCGCTGCGGCACGGAACGTGTCCCCCGCCACCAGCAGCGGCGAGAGCCCCTCTCCCTTCCAGAGAGCGGCGAGCTTGGCGATGGTCGTCGTCTTGCCGGTGCCGTTGACCCCGACCACGAGCACGACATGCGGCGCATGCTCAGGCTCAGGGATGAGCGGCACCGCGACGGGGGCGAGGATCGCGGCGATTTCCTCGGCAAGTGCTGCGCGGATCTCGTCTTGCGTCACCTCGCGGCCGAAGCGCGTCCTGCGGAAGGAGTCGATGATCCGCCGCGCGGCGGCGACGCCAAGGTCAGCGCTGATGAGAAGCTCCTCGAGCTCCTCGAGCGCCGCGTCGTCGAGCTTCCGTTTCGTGAAAAGGGCGCCAAGGCCCTCGGTGAGGCGCGCGGTCGAGCGCGCAAGCCCCTGGCGCAGGCGGGCGAGGAACCCCTGCCGTTCGGTTTCCTGGGCGGGTTGTTCCGGCGCCGCCTCGGCCGCTGCCTCACTCTCCGACCGGCGGCGGAATAGGTCGCGCAAAGCCATCACGCCGCCTCGGCGAGAGCGCGCTCGGCGATCAGCCCCGTCTCGTCCGCCCCGGTGATGCGCACCGAGACGATCTCGCCAGGCGGTGCGGTGCCACGCGCGAGGCGGGCCGGGGCGAAGTGCTCCGTGTGCCCCGCCCCGTCGCGCTCAACGAGCAGCGAGGCCTCCGCGCCCACTTGCGAGGCGAGGAAGCGCGCCGTCGCCGCGCGCCCCGCCTCGCGAAGCCGGGCGGCGCGTTCGGCGATCAGCCCCGGCGGGAGCTGGGGCATGCGCGCGGCAGGCGTGCCCGGCCGCGGGCTGAAGGGGAATACGTGCAGAAAGTCGAGCCCTGCCTCCTCGACAAGGGAGAGGGTGTTCGCGGCCATCGCCTCCGTCTCGGTCGGGAAGCCAGCGATTAGGTCGGCGCCGAAAGCGATGCCTGGCCGAAGCGCGCGGGCGCGCCGCGTGACGGCAAGGACATCGGCGCGCAGATGCCGCCGCTTCATGCGCTTGAGGATCAGATCGTCGCCCGACTGCACGGAGAGGTGCAGATGCGGCATCAGCCGCGGCTCCTCGGCGATCAGGCGCCAGAGATCGGCATCGATCTCCACCGGGTCGAGCGAGGAGAGGCGAAGCCGGGCAATCCCAGGGACCAGCGCGAGCAGACGGCGCACAAGCTGCCCGAGCGTCGGTGAACCTGGAAGGTCAGGGCCGTAGGCGGTGATGTCCACCCCGGTGAGCACGAGCTCGCGATAGCCCGCCTCGACAAGCGCCCGCGCCTGTTCCACCACAGCCCCGATCGGCACGGACCGGCTCTGGCCCCGGCCGTAGGGAATGATGCAGAAGGTGCAGCGATGGTCGCAGCCCTGCTGCACCTGGACGAAGGCCCTCGCCCTGCCGCCGAACTCGGTGACGAGATGGGCCGCCGCCTCGCGCGCCGACATGATGTCCGACACCGCGACGCGGCCAGGCTCCGGCCCCGCCCATGTGGCGGGCTCAAGCTTCTCGAGATTGCCGACGACGCGATCGACCTCCGGCATCGAGGCCCAGGCCTCTGGCCTGATCTGCGCCGCGCAGCCGGTGACGATGATCCGGGCGTGGGGGTTCTCGCGCCGCGCCTTGCGCACCGCCTGGCGCGCCTGGCGCTCTGCCTCGGCTGTGACCGCGCAGGTGTTGATGATGATCGTCTCCTCGAGCCCGGCGGCGCGGGCATGGGAGCGGATCACCTCCCCCTCCCAGGTATTCAGCCGGCAGCCGAAGGAGAGAACGCGCAGGCTCATGCCGCGCGCGCCTCGGCGATCGCGGGAAGGTCGATCACCCCCGTGAACACCTCTGCCACCGGGCCGGTCATCGTCACCCGCCCGTCCTCTCCCCAGGCGATGTTGAGCTCGCCGCCGTCGAGAACGACGGCTGCCGAGCGGCCCGCAAGCCCGCGCCGGTGCGCGTTCACCACGGCCGCGCAGGCGCCGGAGCCGCAGGCGAGCGTGATCCCGGCCCCCCGCTCCCACATGCGCAGGCGGATCCGGTCAGGCGCGACCACCTGGGCGAAACCGATATTGGCGCGGGCCGGGAAGAGCGGGTCGTGCTCGAGCGAGAGGCCGAGCGTGGCAATGTCGAGCGCGGCGACGTCCGGGACGAAGAAGGTCGCGTGCGGGTTGCCCATCGAGCACGCGGCAGGGTCAGACACGCCGTCGCGGGCAAGCGGCAGATGCAGCGTGTCCATCTCGCGCGCGAGCGGGATCTCGTGCCAGGCAAGCCGAGGCGTGCCCATATCCACCGCGACGAGGCCGCCCGGCCGACGCTCCGCTCTGAGGGTTCCGCCGAGGGTGCCGAGAGCGACGCGGTCCTTCCCCGCCTCGTCCATCAGCAGCGCTGCGACACAGCGCGTGGCATTGCCGCAGGCCTCGGCCTCCGACCCGTCGGGGTTGCGGATGGTCATCCAGGCGTCGGTGCCGGGGCTGCGCGGCGGCTCGATGACAATCACCTGATCGCAGCCGACGCCCCGCCGACGGTCGGCAAGCGCGCGGACGGTCTCGGCCGGCAGGGGAAGCGGGCGGGGGCGCGCATCGAGCACGACGAAGTCGTTGCCGAGCCCGTGCATCTTCCGGAAGGCCACCATGACGGGGATATAGGGATGCGAGGCGTGGTCCGTCCATCCGCCGTTCGCCGGCGCCAAGGCCGCCTGGCTTGCACGCCAGGGTCCCGGCCGCTATACCGCCGGCCTCTGTGCGCGCCGGGCCTCGAAGGGCATGCCCGGCCGCCTGTCGCCGCGCCTGCGGCCCGCGAACGGAAAGGATGGAAAATGCCCAAACGGAAGACCAAGAGCAGCGTCAAGAAGCGGTTCGCGATCACCGCCACGGGCAAGGTGCTCGCCGGCCCCGGCAACAAGCGCCACAACCTCCGCCGCCGCACCCAGAGGATGAAACGCACCAACCGCGGCAACCAGGTGCTGAAGCCGATGGACGCGCGCACTGTGAAGCAGTGGGCGCCCTACGGGCTCTGAGCCGAAGACGATCGCAGAAGGACGCTGAGACATGGCACGCGTGAAGCGGGGCGTGACGGCCCGCGCCAAGCACCGGAAGGTTCTCGAGGCGGCGAAGGGGTTCCGCGGCCGCGCCGGCAATACGATCCGGATGGCGAAGCAGAAGGTCGAGAAGAGCCTTCAGTACGCCTATCGCGACCGGAAGGTGAGGAAGCGCGAGTTCCGCGCGCTCTGGATCCAGCGCATCAACGCCGCGGTTCGGGCGGAAGGCCTTACCTACGCCCAGTTCATTCACGGCCTCAAGGCAGCTGGGCTCGAGCTCGACCGCAAGGTGCTGGCCGATCTCGCCTATCACGACGCCGCCGCTTTCGCCGCTGTGGTCGAGAAGGCCAAGGCTGCCCGCGCAGCTGCCTGACCGGGCCTTCCCGCCCGCCAGGAGGTGACGATCAGGGCTGCCGGCCTCCGGCGGCCCTTTTCGCATCCGGAGACGCTCGATGACCCCCGACCGCCCAGTTGACGACCTCGCCCCCCTCGAAGCGGACGCGCTCGCGCGCATCGACGCCGCCCCAGACCTCGCCGCGCTCGACGCCGTGCGCGTCGCGTTGCTCGGCCGGAACGGCTCGCTCACCGCCTTGATGAAAGGCCTCGGCACCCTCCCCGCCGAGGAGCGCAAGGCGCGCGGCGCCGCCCTGAACGCAGTGAAGGAGCGGCTTTCCGAGGCGCTCGAGGCGCGTCGGGCGGCGCTCGCCGAGGCCGCGCTCGATGCCAAGCTCGCCGCCGAGCGTCTCGACGTCACCCTCCCGCCGCGCCCCTCGCTGCAGGGCCTGATCCACCCGATCAGCCGCACGATCGAGGAGATCGTCGCGATCTTCGGCGCGATGGGGTTCACTGTGGCCGAGGGGCCGGACATCGAGGATGACTGGCGCAACTTCGGCGCTCTGAACATCCCCGAACACCACCCGGCGCGGCAGGACCATGACACGTTCTATCTTCCCGGCCGGACGGCCGCAGGCCGCGCCAAGGTTCTCAGAACCCACACGTCGCCCGTGCAGATCCGCACGATGACGGCACAGCCTCCGCCGATCCGGATCATCGCGCCCGGCCGAACCTACCGCGCCGACCATGACGCCACGCACAGCCCGATGTTCCACCAGGTGGAGGCGCTCGCGATCGACCGGTCGCTCACGCTTGGGCATCTGAAGGGCTGCATCGTCGATTTCCTGCGCGCCTTCTTCGGCATCGCGCATCTGCCGGTGCGGTTCCGCGCCTCCTACTTCCCCTTCACCGAACCCTCGATGGAGGTCGACATCGGCTGGAACCGGCGCACCGGCGAGCTCGGCGCGGGCGGGGACTGGCTCGAGATCCTCGGCTCGGGAATGGTGCATCCGAAGGTGCTGCTCAACTGCGGCCTCGACCACCGCGTCTGGCAGGGCTTCGCCCTCGGTATGGGCATCGAGCGCGTGGCGATGCTCAAGCATGGGCTGACCGACCTTCGCCCCTTCTTCGAAAGCGATCTCCGCTGGCTGCGCGCGACCGGCTTCCGGCCGGAGGATGTCGCCTCCACCGCGACGGGGATTGCCTGAGATGAAGTTCACCCTCTCCTGGCTGAAGACACATCTCGACACCGAGGCGACCCTCGAGCGGATCGTTGCGACACTGTCGCAAATCGGCCTCGAGGTTGAGGGCGTGGAGGACCGTGGCGCCACGCTCGGCGCCTTCCGGATCGCCCATGTCGTCGAGGCCAAGCCCCACCCGAACGCCGACCGGTTGCGAGTTTGCCGCGTCGATGCGGGCGACGGGCGGATCCTCAACGTGGTCTGCGGCGCGCCGAACGCGCGCTCCGGCATAAAGGGGGTGCTCGCTCTGCCGGGCGCCTTCATCCCGGGAACGGGCATCACCCTCAAGGCGGGGCGGATCCGCGGCGAGGCCTCGGAGGCGATGCTGCTGTCGGCCCGCGAAATGGGACTTGGCGATGACCATGAGGGCATCATCGAGCTGCCGGACAACGCGCCGGTGGGGGAGAGCTATGCCGCCTGGGCCGGGCTCGATGATCCGGTGATCGAGATCGCGGTGACGCCGAACCGCGGCGATGCGCTCGCCGTGCGCGGCATCGCGCGCGACCTCGCCGCCGCCGGCCTCGGCACGCTCCGGCCGTGGCGGGCGGGGCCCGTCCCCGCCTCCTACCAGAGCCCGATCCGCTGGGAGACCGAGACGCCCGCCTGCCCCTGGGTGCTCGGGCGGCATTTCCGCGGGCTGCGGAACGGACCGTCTCCGGAATGGCTTCGGCGTCGGCTCGAGAGCATCGGCTTGCGTCCGATCTCGGCGCTGGTCGACGTGACGAACTTCTTCACCTTCGACCTCGGCCGGCCGCTGCACGTATTCGACGCGGCGAAGCTCGAAGGCGGCGTGCTCGCGATGCGCCAGGGGCGCGGCGAGGCGTTCCTGGGCTTGCACGGGAAGGAGGTGACGGCCGGCGAGGCCGACACGGTGATCGCCGACGCCTCCGGCGCGCTCGCGCTTGCCGGCATCGTCGGCGGCGAGAGCACCGGCTGTTCCGAGGGCACGACGGAAGCCTTCCTCGAAGTCGCCCTGTTCGACCCGGTGGCGATCGCGGAGACTGGCCGGCGCCTCGGGATCCAGACCGAGGCCCGCTACCGTTTCGAACGCGGCATCGACCCCGGCCTGATGCGGGAGGCGACCGAGGCCGCCACACGGATGATCCTCGATCTCTGCGGCGGCGAGGCTTCCGAGGTGGTTGAAGCGGGTCGTGAGCCCGACATGCAGCGCACCGCCACCTTGCGTTTCTCCCGCCTCGCCTCCTTCGGCGGCCACGACGTGCCGCCGGACGAGGCGGTGGCGATCCTCGACCGGCTCGGCTTCCGGTGCCTCGCGCGCGACGCGGAACGGATCACCGTCGCGATCCCCTCCTGGCGGAACGACTGCTTGGGGGAGCCCGACCCGCAGGCCGAGTACGACTTGATCGAGGAGGTGCTGCGGATCAAGGGGCTCGACGCCATACCGGCTGTGCCGATGCCGCCGCTCACCGACGACTCGGGCCGGCCGCGGGTCGTTCCCCCCGTTGCCGTCACACCCGCGATGGGACGCGCGATCCTCGCCCGGCGCGTCCTCGCGGGCCGCGGCCTGGTCGAGGCGGTCACCTTCAGCTTCATGGCGCGGGATGTGGCGGCTCTGTTCGGCGGTGGCGACGCGGCGCGGTGTCTCGCCAACCCGATCGCCTCCGACCTCGACGCACTGCGTCCCTCGATCATCCCGAACCTCGCCCTCGCCGCCGCACGCAACGCTGCGCGCGGCATCGCGGAAGCCGTTCTGTTCGAGATCGGCCCGGTGTTCTCGGGCGGCGAGCCGGGCGAGCAGACCCTCGCCGCCGCCGGCCTCCGCTCCGGCCCCTCGCCGCGTCACTGGGCGCAGCCGAGCCGCGGGCCCGATGCGCTCGACGCCAAGGCCGATGCGCTCGCGGTTCTTTCCGCCCTCGGCGTGAACCTCGATGCCGTGCAAGTGACGGCCGACGCCCCCGCCTGGTTCCACCCGGGCCGGTCGGGCACCCTCCGCTTCGGGCCGAAGCAGGTGCTCGGCACCTTCGGCGAGCTCCATCCGCGTGTGCTCGCGGCCCTTGACCTCGAAGGGCCGGTCGCGGCCTTCGAGCTCAACCTGCTGGCCGTTCCGCAGCCGAAACGACGTCGCCGCGGCAACCCTGCACTTCCCGCCTTCCAGCCTCTGACGCGCGACTTCGCCTTCGTCGTCGCCGAGGACGTCCCGGCCGAGGCCGTGCTCCGCGCCGCCAAGGGGGCGGATCGGACCCTGATCGAGAGCGTGTCGCTGTTCGATGTCTATCGCGGGGAGGCGATCGGCGCGAGGCGGAAGTCTCTCGCCATCGCCGTGACGATCCAGCCGCGTGAGCGGACGCTCACGGATGCCGAGATCGAGGCGGTCGCCCAGAAGGTGATCGGCGCGGTCGCGGCGGCCACCGGAGCGGTGCTGCGCGGCTAGAGCCCTTGCCGACAGCGGTCTGCGCTCCCGGCCCCGGGCCCGGCTTGGAGCCTCGCCCCGGTTGCGGCGCCTCCCAGGCCGTGGTGCCGTCCCCCCTCGCGACGGAGGATCACCGCATGGTCGATGTCATCGCCGAACTCGGGGACAGGCTCGTCCGCTACTGCCGGATCGACACCCAGAGCGACCCTGACTCGAAGACCACGCCGAGCACGGAGAAGCAGTACGAGCTGTTGCGCCTGCTCGAACGGGAGCTCACGGAGATGGGCGCGGCTGACGTCACCCTTTTACCCTACGGAACGCTCGTCGCAACGATTCCGACCACGGTCGAGACGAACGCGCCGACGATCGCCTTCTGCGCCCATGTCGACACCACGCCGCAGTTCATTGGCCGCGGCGTCAAGCCGATCATCCACCGCGCCTGGGACGGCTCCGACATCGTCCTGCCTGACAACCCGACCCAGGTTCTGTCCGCGCGCGAGCTTCCCTATCTCGCCTCGCGCATCGGGCACGACATCGTCACCGCCTCCGGCACCACGCTTCTCGGCGCCGACGACAAGACCGGTGTCGCGATCCTGATGACGATGGCGCGCCATCTTCTTGCGAACCCGAGCCTGCCGCACGGAACGATCCGCCTCTGTTTCACCCCGGACGAGGAGATCGGCCGTGGCGTGCACCCCGAGTTGCCCAAGGCGCTCGGCGCCGCTTTCGCCTATACGCTGGATGGGGGAGAGCGCGGCGAGCTTGTCTGCGAGACCTTCTCGGCCGACCTTGCCAAGATCGAGATCGAGGGCGTCTCGATCCACCCGGGCTGGGCGAAGGGCAAGCTCGTGAACGCGCTGCACCTGATGGCGCGGATCATCGACATCCTGCCGCAGGCGACCGACACGCCGGAGGTGAGCGACGGGCGCCGGGGCTTCTGGCACGTCGTCTCCGCGGGCGGCAGCGCGGCGCGCTCTCGCCCGGCGCCCACCAGAACTCCTGCTCGTATTCCCGCATGGCGCGGCGCTCGAGCTCGCGGAAGCGGCGGCCCGCCTGAGGATCGGCCCACCATTGCAGCCGGTCCCACAGCAGCCGGTCCATGGCGAGCCGCGAATACCACAGCGAGCTGCCCGGCGTGTTGAACCGCATGAAGCGCACCAGGTCGGCGCCAAGCGCGCGCTCGCGCCGCTCATCGTCCAGCGCCTGGAGGTTGAGGCCGGCGATCCTCGCAAGGTCGGAGACAAACCCGCCCATCGGGCCGCCCGCCATCTGCGCGTAGAAGTCCTGGTCGGTGCGCGCCACCGCCGAATACAGGAAGTCGCCCAGGATGCCGGCGCCGCCGCCCTGCGCCGCCGCCGCCAGCCAAAAGCGGTGATCATCCATGTTCCGCGGGTCGCGGCCCTGGGCGATCGCCTTGAGCTGCATGGCGAAGGCGCCCATCAGCGTGGTGGCGATGGCGAAGCTCGCGAGATACGCCGCCTTGCCGCGCAACCCCTCCTGGTTCAGCCCGCGGCCGATGTGCATCAGCATGACCGTGACGGGGAAGGACTTGAACTGCATGGCGCTGCGGACGAATTCGCCGATGAAGGTGCCGGGCCTCGTCTGCCCCACCATCAGGGCGCGCTCGGCCGCGCCCGGCTCGGGCACAGCGAAGCGCCCTTCCGTCTGCACGAACTCGAGCAGGCGGGTGGCCGCGTTCAGCTGGGCGCGTCCCTCGGGAGTGGCCAGATCCGCCGCGCGCGCCACCGCCTCGGGAGAAAGGAAGCGCCAGCCGCCTTGCGTCACCACGCCGTAAGCGCGCAGCACGTCCCACTCAGCCGGGCCGATGCCGTAGCGCTCCATGGCGCGGCGCAGCGGTTCCTCGATGGCATCGAACTTCCGCCCGGCACGGTCGGCGAGCGCGCCCAGAAACTCCATGCCGATCGCCCAGCGCGCCGCCTGGGTGTGCGCCGCAAGGCCCTGCGCGCGCAGCACGAAATCCGCCACACGGCTGCCAAGGCCCGTGCCGATCACATCCGCCTGGTTGCGCATGGCGCCGGCGGCGCGCTGCGCCCAGGCCTCGGCCAACAGGCCCGCGCGCACGGCAATCCTGCGGTCATCGGCATTGGCGGGGTTGAGCAGGCGCAGATAGTCGCGCATCCACCCCACGGATGGCAGCCCGTTCCAGGCCGCCACCTGCCGCATGGTGGCGAAATCGGAGGTGCTGGACAGCAGCGCCGAGCCGAGGCGCGCGGCCGTGAGCCAGCCGCGCAGTTCGCGGAAGACCGTCGCCACCCATTCGTTGACCGGCGTGTTGGCCAGCCCCGAGACATGCGCCCAGGTGCTCTCGATCCGCCAGGCCTCGGAGCGCGCGCGGTCGGGCCGGTCAGCCAGGCGGCGCGTCGCCTCATCGCGCAGGTAGCGGACCATCCAATCCGGGTTGGGCCCCAGCACCTCCAGCATGGCGATGTCGCGCGCCATCCCGTCGATATGCCCGTTCAGCAGGTCGTAGAGGTTGCGGTTGCCGACGCCGAAGCGCTCATTCGCCTCAAGCCAAGCCTCGGCCGAGGTCCACTGGAAGGCGCGCAGCTCCGCCCGGCGGTTGGCGAGCGCGCCAAGGCCGCGCGCCGCGCCTGGGGTGATGTCCACAAGCCCCTCGGTGCGGATGCGGTCATAGGCGTTGGAGAGGATCTCCGCCCGACGCAGCGCGTTCACCTCGCGCCCGGTGTCGGGGTCGCGGATGGACAGCCGCCCCTGCGCGTGCTGGTCCTCCATCCAGCGCAGCCAGGCGTCGCGGCCGGCGGCGGCCACTTTGTCGCGGTCCCAGGCCTGCGGCAGGCGCCAGTCGGCCTTGCGCGGCAGGGCGCCGCCGGCGGCGTTGAAGCGGTCGACCAGGCGGTCGGTCGCGCGCGCCCAGGCATCGGCGAGCTGGCTGATCGCGGGGTCCTTGGGCTTGGCCCCGTAGAGGGCGCGGACGAACTCGACCATGCCGTCCTGATCCCGCATCAGCCCGAGCATCTTGGAGCGGAACCGGTCCAGCACGTCGGCGAGCTCGGCGTGCGCCAGGCCGCGGATGGCGCGCGCGGGCTTCAACGTTGGAGTATTCGGCCTTGCCGGAGAGGTCGCGCGCCAGCAGGGCGCGCACCCCGGCGGCGAAGCCCTCGGGGTGGGCCTCGGCCAGCGCCACATTGCGCGCGGTGGCGAGGATGCGCAGCGCGGTCTGGCGCTGCTGGCGCTTGGCTGCATCGGCCACTTCCTGCGCCGCCTTGGCCATGGCGGGGGCTTCGGCGAAGCCTTTGCCGAGCAACTCGACCACGCGGTCGTTGATCTTGCGCGCCAGCGCCTCGCTGATCTGCCCTGCGTTGACGGCGCGCTGCAGGCAGCCCGCAAGCGTCTTCATGCCGCGACGCTCCCGATCAGGCAGACCGTGGCGGCCGAGGCTTCCTCGATCTCGCGCTCGGCCTGGTCGAGCAGGGCGCGGGCGGAGACGGTGGTGCCCGCGTCGTCCACCACCAGCGCCACGTCGCGGTCGGCGAGGATTCGGCGCGCCTCGAACAGCTCCGCCCGCTCGGTCTCGGGCAGCGCCGCAAGCCGGCTCGCCTCGTCGTCGGCGGCCAGCAGCCGCGCGGCCTGCGGGTCGGCGGGCGGCGCAAATGCCCGGTTTTCGCGGGCGGCCCCCTCCTCCGCTCGCCCGGCGGCGGCCAGCATCTCGGCCGCGGAGGGCCGCGCCTCGGGCAGCAGCATCGGCCCTGCGTCCGCCGCGCGCGCGCGTTCGACATAGCCGCGCAGCATCTCCGTCAGCCGCGCCTCGGGCTTGATGCGGCGCGACAGGTCGCCCTCGGGGAACATCGCCCGCAGCATGGCCAGCCCCTGCGGGGTCATGGCCGGCCGCTCGATATCCGCCTGCAGCACCAGGTCGGCCAGGCTCACGCGCCGCCGCTGCGCCTCGGCGATGGCCTCCACCGCCTCGGCCAGCGCGGCGGTGGCGTCGTATTCGGCCGGGATGCGGCCCGCCGCCACGTCCTGGCGCAGCGCCGCCCAGTCGCCGGCCAGGCTGCGCAGCGCCCCGGCCAGGCCGCGCATGCCCTCGGTCTCGCCCGCAATGAGCCGCGCCGCCACCGGCCCCAGCGCGTCGCCATAGGCAGCCGAGAGCAGCGCGCGGGTGACGCGCTGGATCAGGTCCGGCGTCGGCGTGCCGTCGGCCGCCAGCAGGCCGCTGCGCTCCTCGGGCGTCAGCCGTTCCAGGAAGCGGCGCAGGAACTCGCGATTGGCCGCCTGGTCCACCGTGCCGCCGCGCCAGAAGGGCAGCGCGGCGCGCGCGGCCTCGGCGTCTCGCGCCGCCATCTCCCCCGCCGTCTCGGCCGCCGTGCCGCGCAGGTTCGCCTCGCGCACGAAGGCCGCGCGTTCGGTGGGCGTCATCTGGCTCACACGCGCCGAGACAAGCACGGGCTCCTCGATGCCCGTGACGTCGAAGCCCATGCGTTGCAGCATGGCGAGATAGGCCTCGCGCTGCGCGGCGAACGCCGGGTCGCGGTGGATCAGCATCAGCGCCGCCACCCGGCCATTGCCGGACTCCACCACCAGGTCGGGGCCGATGATGGGCGCGCCCGTGCCGGCCTCGACATTGGGTTGCAGCCGCTCCGGGATCAGCCTCGCGGCGATGGCGCGCACCTGGTCCTGGCTTGGCGCGGCGGCACGGTCGCGCGGCTGCAGCCCTTCGGCATGCGGATAGTTCGGGTTGGGCCGGCCGTCCGGGCCATGGCTCGGGATCAGTCGGCGCAGGGACACCACGCGCGGCTCGACCAGCACGGCGCGGCCGGTCGGTGTGTAGGCGTTGAAGCGGCGCGGGGTTTCTGGCAGGGTCGCCAGGGACGGTCGCGCTCCCTCCGGCTGGCTGACGGACCGGCCTGCCGGAGCGTAGGGCGGTGACGGAGGCGCTCCGCCCGCTTCACCACGGCCGTCCCGCTGACGATAGGCCGTCAGAAGCCAGTTCTCGCGCGTGCCGTCGCGATCCAGTCGCAGCACCACTTCATGCGGCCCGTGCTGAAGAACCACCGTTTGGCCGCCATGTTCCAGCGCAACGACGCGCCCCGCGACCAGCACCTCAGGCAGCACCTCGCGCACAAAGGCTTCGCCGTCCAGCCCTTCCGCGGTGCGGCGGGCGATGATGTAGGACAGGCCGTAGCCACCACGGTAGCGCGGCGGCTGCCCGGTCCCGAGGCTACCCCATTCGATGGTAATGGCGCCGAGGTCCGGCCGCCAGGCGCCATCGGCGCGGCTGCCGCCGCGCGCGGCCAGCAGCTCCTCCACCACGCCGCGCACATGCGCGCGCAGCTCGGCCTCGGGCCGGCCGACAAGGCGCATCGCCTCGGGCGGCGGCGCCACCGGCGGCGGCAGCTCGGGCACCGGCGGCGCCTCGGGCGTCTCCACCCGGCGTATGCCGGCCGCCAGAGCCGCCTCATGCGCCGGCACCAGCTCCGGCGCGCCGGGCGCGGCAGCATCTTCCAATATCCGGGTCTGCACGAGCGTGGCGGCATCCTCCGCCGCCACCCGCGCCGGATCAGCCGGCCACAGGCGCGCGCGCAGGTGCCGAGCCCCCAGTGCCAGGGCGCGCAAGCCGCCGCCGATCACCGCGCCGCCCGCGGCCGCCATGCCGATCTGCTCGAGACTGTTATCCGGCAGGCCAAGGCTCTGCCGGTAGGGCCCGGCGCGGGTCTCAACCACCGCCTGCGTCGCCCCCGCCACAGCGCCCTCGATCAGCGCGGTGCGCCCGATCTGGGCCAGCACGCCGCCGGCCATGCGCCCGGCGCCGAAGGGCAGCGTCATCACCTGGATGGGGTCGGCGAAGATGCCCGCCATGCCGCCCAGGAAGCCGCCCAGGCCGCCGCCGAGGCCCTCGGCCGCCGCCGCCGCGGCCGCCGCGTTCTGCGCCCGGCGGCGGGCCATGGCCGCCACCTCGTGCGTGTAGAGGTAGCGTTCCGCCTCCTCCGGCCGTTCCTCGCGCAGCCGGCTCACCGCCTGATCCCAGGCCAGTTCGCGGCGGCGGCTGGAGGCTGAGAACACGCCGTGAACAAACGTCAAAGGAACAAACCGAGTTTGACGGACTTTGACGCCTAATGTTCTTTCGCGCTAAGTCCTTGAAATCATGGTGGGCGCACAAGGATTCGAACCTTGGACCCGCTGATTAAGAGTCAGTTGCGCAGCCCCGGAAAGCCGCCCTTTCGCGCCGACACCCCTCCGCTAAACCATTGATACCACGTGCATCACCATCTACGGTTGTCTATGGACGCTTCCTGGCATCGCGCCTATCTTGTGCCCCCGGTGTGCCCCCGAAGGCCCGGGGGCACAATGCGAGAAGGGAACGATCCGCATGCGGCGCGACCTCACCGACGCCTTCCTCCGCGCCCTCAAGCCGCCCGCCTCGGGCCGCCTCGAACTCTGGGACTCCCGCGTGCGCGGCCTCTGCTTCCGCATCACCGCCGCCGGCGCCGCCGCCTGGACCGTGCGGGGGCGCACCGCCGATGGTCGGCACACGCGCGTCACGCTCGGCACCTATCCCGCCCTCGGGCTGAGTGAGGCCCGCCGTGCGGCGCTCGACACGCTTGCGTCCCTGCAACGCGGCGCCGATCCCGTCGCCGAGAAGCGCCAAGCCCGCGCCAAGCGCGCCGCCGAGCGTGCCGAACCGAGCGTGGCCGAGCGCCTCGCCCAATGGCAGGACGCCAAGCGCGCGCGATGGAGCGACCGCCACGCCGACGAAGTCGCGCGCCTCGCCGCCCGCGACATTGCCCCGCGCCTCGGCAAGCGACCGCTCCGCCTGACGACCCGCGCCGACTGGGTGGCGCTGATCGAAGCGAAGGCACGCACCGCGCCCGCCGCCGCTGCATTGCTCTACCGCGTCGCCTCGGCCTTCCTGAACCATGCCGAAGCCGCCGGTTGGATCGATGCGCCGATCCTGCCGCGCAAGGGGGCCGCGACCCTCGCACCTCCGCCTCGGCCCCGCGAGCGCACGCTGACCGATGACGAGCTGCGGCTTCTCTGGCAGGCATCGGCCGCCGAAGCCCCGAAGCCGCGCGCCTTCGTCCGGCTGCTGATCCTGACCGCCGCCCGCGAGGCCGAGGTTGCCGGCCTGCGCGCGGGCGAGGTGGACCTCGCCGCCGGCCGCTGGCACCTGCCCGCCATCCGCACCAAGAACGGCAGGGCGCTGACGGTCCCGCTCGGCGACCTCGCCCTTGCCGAACTGCGCGCCGTCTGGCCGGTGGACGATCCGCCCGAGACGCATTGCCTGCTCGGTCGCCTCTCGTCCTCGCCGCTGTCGGGCTTCAGTAAGCTGAAGGCCCGGCTGGATGCGCGCATGGCAGCGCTCGCCGAGCGGGCCGGCCTGCCCGTGCCGGCGCCGTGGCGGTTCCACGACCTCCGCCGCACCGCGCGGTCTGGCATGGCGCGGCTCGGCGTGCCGAACGATCACGCGGAGGCCGCGCTCAACCACATCTCCGGCCGGCCGGCGCTGGCGCGCGTCTATGACCGGCACGACTACCAGCGCGAGGCGATCGCGGCGCTGACGACTTGGCAGGCCTTCGTGGCGGGGCTGGTCGGGGACGGTGCCGAGGTGGTGGCGCTCGCCGAGCGGCGGAGGGCGACGCTGGTAGACGCTGGTTGATCTACTGTCAGGCATTGTCGTATGAGGGTCATCGCCACGCGCGGCTACGACCGCGCCGCCGCGAGACTTCTCTCTGTGGCGGAGCGCGCCGCCGTCGAGGCCGAGATTGCCGCACGGCCGGACGCTTGGCCGGTGATCCCCGGCACCGGCGGTGCGCGCAAGGCGCGTGTGGCGCTGGCCGGGGCGCGGCAAGCGGGGTGGGGCGCGGGTGATCTACTTCTACGCGCCGGCACCCGAACTGCTGGCGCTGCTGGACATTTACGCGAAGGGCGCGAAGGAGGACCTGACACATGCCGACCGCGAAGCGATCCGGGCCGCGATCCGCAGCATCCGCGAGGCCCTCTGAGCGGACCGCGCGCGGCAAGCGGATCGAGCAAGCCGCCCGCGAGGTCGCGGCGCACCTGCGCGGCGAGACGATGCCCGGCCTGCGCGACTACGTTCTGAGGGTGCCCGAGACGGTGGACGTGGCCGGCATCCGCGCCGCGCTCGGCCTGTCGCAAGCGGCCTTCGCGCGCCGCTTCGGGCTGGACGTGACCGCGTTGCAGGCATGGGAACAGGGGCGACGGCGGCCGGACCGGACCGCACGCATCCTGCTTGCCGTGATCGCCAAGGAACCGGAGGCGGTGCAACGCGCGCTCGCCGCCTGATATGATCCTCCCCGGCGCGGCTAGGTTTGGCCGCCGAAAGCCGAGACTCCGACTCGGTTGCCGCGCCGACCAACCCTTCGGAGCGCGCATCGGAGGCGCGCCATGGAAGACTTCCCGGACGTTCTGCGCGACGCCGCGACGGCGGAGGGGCTGACACCTGACCAACGCGCGCTGATCGAGGCGCCCGAGCTGCGAGCGTTCTGGAAACGCCTCGCGGAACACGTGCCGGTGCTGGCCGCGCGCGGCTGGTCGAGCCTGGACGCCGCCGCGATGCTGGTCGGTGCCGTCGTGATACCCCTCGCGCTTGGGCATGACGCGCGCGGCACAGCCGCGCGGCGGGTGCGCCGCAAGATCAACATGGCGCGGCGACGGAAGGCCGCACGCGACGCGCGCGCGCTCGCCGCGACACTGCGGGCGATCCAATCTGAGCCGCTCGCGCCAGACGTGGTGCTATCGGCCCTGACGTGCCTGCCCGAGTGGGTGCGCGACATGATCGGGCCAACCACGCCGTCCTACGTGTGGACATTCAGAACCGCCGACGCGCTCGATTGCCTCGCCGATGGGCTGGAAGCCGAGCCGGACCTCTCGGAGGCGCCGGGGCTGACAAGTCAGAAACCGAGCTGGCGCGGCTATCTGCGCGAGGTGGTGGCCGCGCTCGGCGACCTCGCGTTCCGGCCGCGCGAAGCCGACATGGTGCGGTTGGTCGCGGTTCTGTGCCGCGCCGCTGGCGTGATGCCGCCAAGCCGCGACGCCGTGCGCGATGCGCTGCGGGAGAGGCAACCCGAACCCCGAACCCTCGCATAGAGCCAATAATATCAATGGGTTGCTAGGCATGCGGGGAGAAATGGGAGGATTTCCCCGCGAAAAGTCGGCTGAAATCACCCGGTGCACGGCGCGTTCAGATGTGAATATTGGGGGGCACCTTTCATTGCAGAGGTGCTCCAATGTCAGATGCTCCCAAGGTCCGCCGGTCGCGCCGCAAGATTCCCCCGCCGCCGGTTCCTGACCATCTCGCGACTGAAGCGCTCTTGACCGTGCGCGAGGTTGCCGCATTGCGGCGCTCCGGTGTGTCGACGGTCTGGCGTGATGTTGCTCGCGGAACGTTCCCGAAACCGATCTACATCTCGGCGCGCGCGCCCCGGTGGCGGCTTGCGGATGTGCGCGCGATCGTCGCCGCCCGCGCCGCTGCGACCGCGCCCGCCGCTGAATAGAAACCGCCCGGCGCGGGAGCTGCGACCGGGCGGGGGCAAACATTCGCGGCACTGGGACGCCGCGAATATAGCCCGCCGGCCATATCGCCGCAAGTCCCGCGCCGGGCATCCAGTCAAAGGATGCTCACAATGCGTGACGATACCGAAACCCTCCGCGCCGCCCTCCGCGCCCGCGCCGCCGAGGTTGCCGAAGCGCTGCTCGGCACGCCGACGTTCCGCAGTCGCAGCGAGCTGCGATGGGGCCGGCGCGGCTCGCTCTCGCTGGCCGTTGCCGGCGAGCGCGCTGGCCTCTGGCACGACCACGAGCGCGGCGAGGGCGGCGACCTGTTCGACCTGATTCAGCGCTCGCGCCGCTGCGACTTCGCGGAGGCGGTGCAGTTTGCGCGCGCCTTCTTCGGCGAGCTGCCGCCGAGCCGCGAGCCTCGCCCCGCCAAGCCGCCGCCTGCGCCGGACGATTCCGAGCGCGAGGCCGCAGCGTTGCGCCTATGGCACGAGGCGCGCCCGAGCATCTGCAACACGCCGGCCGAAGTTTACCTGCGCGGCCGGGGCATCGACCCAGCTCGCCTGCCGCCGCATGCCGGGCTTGTCGGATGGCCGCCTACCATGCGGTGGCACGCCGAGACCGACGCGTTGATTGTCGGCGTGAATGACGCCGAAACCGGCCTGATCCGCGCTTGCCAGCGCATCCTTATCGCGCCTGACGGCAGCCCGAGACGCCGGCCGGATGGATCGAAACTGAAACTCGCACTCGGCCCCATCGCCGGACGCGCCGCGCGCTTCGCCTGGCATCCTGATCCGGTCGGGAGATGGGCGCTCGCCGAAGGTGTCGAGACCGCGTTAGCCGCCGCGATGCTGCTCGGCATTCCGACGTGGGCGAGCCTCGGCGCTTCGAACCTGCCGAAGATCACGCCGCCGGCATGGGCGCGCGAGGCGATCATCTGCGCCGATCACGACGATGCCGGCCTCCGCGCCGCGCAGGAAGTCGCCCGCCGACTACGCCAGCAGGGGCTTCAGGTGCGCATCATCATGCCGTTCCGCGAGCGTGCCGACGCCGCTGACATGCTGGAGGTCGCGTGATGCCTGACACCGGGCTTCCTCCTGGTTTCATTGAAGTCCCGGCCGCGGACGCGCCCGAGCCTCCACGCCTACGTTCCGTGACGGCGGCCGAGCTGCTCATGATGAACCTGCCACCACGCGAATACGCGCTGGAACCGGTGCTACCTTGTCCCGGGCTGGTAATGATCTACGCCAAACGCGGCCTTGGAAAAACATTCACCGCGCTGAGCATCGCGCTCGCTGTCGCGTCGGGCGGTGCCGCGCTGAAATGGCGCGCGCCCGCGCCGAAGCGCGTGCTTTACGTGGACGGAGAGATGCCCGCGGCGCAGTTGCAAGAGCGCCTGGCGCGGCTGATCCGCGGCGCATCCACACACCCCCCCGGGGCCGACTTTCTCCGCTTCCTCGCGGCCGACCTCGCGCCGGAGGGGCTGCCGAGCATCGCGCGGCCCGAGACGCAGCGAGCTCTTGAGGCCGAGATGACCGCCACGGGGGCCGAAGTCGTCATTCTTGATAATATCTCGACGCTGGCCGCCGGCCTGCGGGAAAACGAAGCAGACGATTGGGGCGACCTGCAAGCTTGGCTCCTGCGGCTGCGCCGTCTCGGTAAAGGCGTGATCCTCATCCATCACGCAGCTAAGGGGGGCCAACAACGCGGCACCTCCCGCCGCGAAGATGCGCTTGATACCGTGATCGCGCTGCGCCGTCCGGCAGATTACGTCCCGACGCGCGGCGCCGCTTTCGAGGTGCATCTCGAAAAGGCGCGCGGCGTGACGGGGGCGGATGCCGCGCCCTTCGCCGCCGAGCTGGTCGAGACCCCCGACAGCGGGCTCACATGGGCATGGCGCGACCTTGCCGACGAGCAACGCGCCCGTGCCGCCGAGCTGCTCGCCGCCGGCATGAGCATACGCGACGTGGCCGAGGAAACGGGACTGTCCCGCTCCGCCGTCCATCGCCTTAAGCAAGCGCAGGGAGCCGCGCATGGCCGCGCCTGACTGGGCCGCGCTGGCCGCCGCCGTCCTGTCCCAGCGGGACACCGCGTCCCCGGGTGTCCCACTGTCCCACCCCTATAGCGTGGGACAGCGGGACACTTGCCGTATTTCGCAGCTAGATCAATGGCTTAGGGTGTCCCACGGGGTGTCCCACGAAGTGTCCCAGCGGGACACCCCTGGGACAGTCCCGGAAGCCGCCGAAGGCTCTGGACCCGCGCCTACCGCCTCGCCTTCGCGGGCGCAGCATTCCGTTGCGTCCCTGCACTGTCCCACTGTCCCACCCCCTAGGGCTGGGACAGCGGGACACTTGGCCGAAAGCGGCGGAAAACCGCGAGTTTCAGGTGTCCCGCTCGGCTGCGAAACGAAGCCCGCCGTGGGACAGTCTCTCGCCGAGGCGATCCTCGCGACCTGGCCCGGGGCGCGGATGGTGGCCGAGCGGCCAGCGCGCGCGCTTGGGGGCGAGGTGCGGCGCTGGCTGGACAAGGGCGCGGCGGTCGAGGCGCTGGGCGGCGGCTACCGGCTGACGCTCCCAGGCGGTCGCACGCTTACGATCACGGCTGAGGGAGCCGCGACGCTTGACGACGGTCTGCGGGGCGACCTCGCCGAGCGGGTTGCCATCGCGACTGAGCACCTAGCGCGGCCACCGTCCTGGGCATCGCTCGACCCCCCGCCGCAGGGCGCGTGGTGCCTTGTCTGCCGTGGCGGGCGGTTCTGGCGTGAGCGTGAGGCGCCTCGCGGGTGGCGATGCGCGTCGTGCCGACCGCCCATTCATCTCTCCGCCTCCGGCGTGGTGACGGCGCCATGATCGCCGACCCAAACCCGTTCCGGCAGGCGCTCGACCGGGCCTCTGCGCCGCCGCTGCGCCCTGCGCCCCGAAGCCCGGCCGCCCTACGGCGCCCGCCCGACGCCGCTGATCGAAGGCCGCGACTTCTGCGCCGTCTGCGGCCCGCCCGCGCCGGCACGGCCTCGCTGTGGTGGTGCCTGCCGGATACAGGCTGGCGGTGTGTTGAGTGTGTCGAGCCGCCGAACCCGGCCGAGGACGACCGCGCGCGGCTGGCCTATGGCCTGGCCGCCCCGCTTCCTGACGACCCCACCCCTGCAACGGAGACCGATCATGTCCGCTGACCGTCGCGCCGCCTATCTCGAACACCCCGCACACTGCGCCCGCTTCGCCGCGAAGCGAGGATGGAAGCTGGCCCGCACGACCTTCTCACTCGCCGAGCTTGCCGCCGGCCACCGCTCACCGTGGTTCGTGCGCCGCCATCCAAGACTGCGTGTCTGCGGCCTCGATCACACGGCGCATTTCGTCTGGGGGCGCGGCCGGCCCGCCGGCATCCTGACGCAGCCCTACGCTGACGCGGGGCTCGCCGCGCGGCTGACGGAAGCCTTCGCGCAGCGTGGCGTGCCGCTCGTCGCCACCACGCCACCGGAACCGTCCTGGTGGTTCCCAGGCTGGACCGTCTCGGTCCTGTTCCTGCCGAAGCCTGTCTCCCGCCGTCTCTCGGCGGATGAGATTGACGCGCTCGATGGGGAGATACGCGCGGCCATCGAGGACGCGAACCCGGGCGGTCAGATGGGACTCTAACCCACCAAGCCCGGCCGCCGGCGCCGAACGAAGTTACCAACGCGACCCGGAGGACGTTCTGATGCGCCCCGCTACCGCCCGCCTCGCGCCGCTTGTCGCCGCCTTCAAGCGGGCGCACGCACTATGACGCTCGCCGAGGAAGCGCCTCTCGCGCGTGCCGCTGCGCTGGTGCGCTCGCTGCGCCCCGACTGGCGCGACGCGGAGGCGTTCTACGCGCGCCGATCCGAGGCGCTCGGCCTGTTGCGCCGCGCCGCCGCTGCCGAGGTGGCACGCCTGCGCAGGACAATGGCCAGCGCGAGGCCGAAGCCTCGCCGCCGCCCGGCCGCGCCGGACCCACGACAAGCCGCGCTGCCGCTGGCCTGAGGCCGAAGCGCCGCAGACAAACCCATGACATGAAAGGAATGATCGATGCATCATGACAATGACACCCGCGCCCCGGCGACTCGGCGGCGCAGGCCGAAGCGTCCGCCCCCGCAGCGCCGGCCGCTGACGCCGGAAGAGCGCACGGCGGCCGAAGGCATCCTCCGCCGTCCCCTTTGGACGGGGACGCTTGAGCGCGCGGTTGCGGCTGCCGTGCTGAGGGTCGGCGAAGCGACAAAGCGGCAATCGACCTTGCTTATCGCGGTCGGCGAGCGCCTGGCACAAGCCGAGGCTGAGGCTGAGGGGCGCCATGCCGCGCGATAGCGGGTGGCCAGCGCGGGTCCTTCCTGGCGACCCGCTATGCGAGAGGCGGACGCGCGGCACCCCGCCAGCGTCAGGGCAATTTTCATGCGTAGATGCCTACCAATGCGGCAATTTCGTGCGTTTCTGCGACGCTGCATGCACGCATCATGCGCACACGCAAGGAAGATGCGCATACGCAATCTGCGGAGCAATAATGTTGCGTAAGAGGGAGCCTTTCCGTGCCGACGATCAGAAACAGTGAGCAAGGCCGCCGCCTGGCCGAAGCGCGCTGGCGGAAGCATCGTGAGCGAGAGGCCGAGATCGTTCGTTTGGCCGAGGCATGGGCGGATGACGCGCTTTCCCTTGCCGTTCTGACGGAGGCCCAACAGCGCCGCCTAATCGGCAACCTGCTCCGACAGGGCGCGGAGGGCACGTTGTGCGAGGTGGCGCCTTCCGTCGTGCTGGCGTGTGCTGAGGTCGGGATCGACCGCGCGACGGCCGAGCAGGCCGCCGACCTCGTTGCGCTGTTTGTCGCCGAGGCGATCGAGGCGGCCGGCGGCCCGGAGGTTGCGTTGCCGACCCCGGAGACATGGCGCCAAACCGTGAACTGGGATGCGCTCTACGACCCGGACGGCAAGTCGCTGGTCACGGGACGGATTGCGCGCGAGTCGCAGGCCGAGATGGCCGAGCCGACCGACGGGGACTGATCCAGCCGGCCCGCGCGGGCCCGTAGGAAGGCCCGTGGGTGCGTCCTGCGGGGCTGCCCGCTACCGCCCCCATAGCGGCGAGGGGCTGAGGCCGCTCTACGGGCTTCCTGGGGCCGCGTAGGGGCACGTCTGATTCTGACGCACGATGCGCCGCGACTGCGCGAAGCTTGGCATCACGGTCGGCGGCGGGATCGGATGCATTAGGTGACAAATGGAAACTGTTTCCTTTTGTCACCCTGATCACGCTGCGGCCTGACACGCCTTCGCGCTCGGCGGAGGGATCGGACAGGGCGCGTTCAAGGCGCTGGGCGACGCGGGACACTGCCAATTCGGAAGACTTCCGAATTGGCATTCTGGGGTCTCGTCCCGCCCGCAAGCCGGGTGCGCTCGGTGAGGCCGGGCGCCTGGCCGTCCCGCCCGCGCGCCGTCACGCGCCGCGACGTAGAGCGCTTCATGCATCAGGTGGCGGAAGGCCGCAGCGCGCGCCGGGCGAAACTCGCCAAGCCCCGCGCGCTTGACGCGCTGGAAAGCGGCATGTGGCCGCCGGCGCTTGCTTGCGTCCGCTTCCTCGCGCTGACGGGAAGGCGCTCCGGCGAGGCGCTGACGCTGCGGTGGGGCATAGTGGACCTCGCCCGGCGCACCGCCCGCTCCGGGCCGCCCTGCGCCGCCCTGCGCCGGGCTGAGATGGTGCGCCGGCCCCTGCACCGGCTCAAAGCGTCGCATCCCGTCTCGCCCGCCTTGTGCCCCCGGTGTGCCCCCGCGTCTCTGATGTGGTGGGCGCACAAGGATTCGAACCTTGGACCCGCTGATTAAGAGTCAGCTGCTCTACCAACTGAGCTATGCGCCCGCCTGCCCACGGGACGACCACACCCGCGACGCCGCGCGCTATAGCAAAGCCCCCCAGCACTGTCGAGGCTTGCGGCCCGCGGCGCGGCACCGGCGCCCCTCGCGGCGACCGCTCAGGCCGGCTGCTCCCCCTCGATCTCGACGTCGCGATGGACGTGGACGCTCATCAGCACGCCGAAGCCGATCATCACCGTGATCATGGCCGACCCGCCGTGGCTGACGAGCGGCAGCGGCACTCCGCCGACCGGGATCGCCCCCATGACCATCGCGATGTTGACGAACACGTAGAGGAAGAAGTTCGTCGTGATGCCGACAGCAACCAGGCGGCCGAACTGGTGCCGGCAGGCGAGCGCCATCGCAAGCCCGTAGAGCACGATCGCGAGATTGAGCCCGATCAACGCGGCAGCGCCGACGAAGCCGAACTCCTCCGCCAGCATGGTGAAGATGAAGTCGGTCTGCTTCTCAGGCAGGAAGTTGAGCTGGCTCTGGGTTCCCTGAACGAAGCCCTGGCCGAACAGGCCGCCCGAGCCGAGCGCGATCTTCGACTGAATGATGTGGTAGCCGGTGCCGAGCGGGTCGCTCTCCGGGTTGAGGAAGGTGAGGATCCGGTTCTTCTGGTAATCATGCAGCCGCTCGTAGGCGATCGGCGCCGCAACCGCAGCGGCACTGCCCGCGAGCGCGAACTTCCATAGCCGAACACCAGCGGCGAACAGCATCACCCCGGCGAGCAGGCAGGTGATCACCGCGTTGCCGAGGTTTGGCTGGCGCAGGATCAGCACCACCGGAATGGCGACCGCGACCAGGGGCGGGATCAGGAACAGCGGGTTGCCGACGCGCTCGATGCTCGCCCGGTGGAACCAGGACGCGAGCGCGATGACGATGAAGATCTTCATCAGCTCCGACGGCTGGAGCTGGATCGGCCCGAGATCGAGCCACCGTTGCGCCCCCTTGCCCACCGCACCGTGCAGCGCCACCGCGACGAGGAGCCCCACACCGACGAGGAAGAGCGGCCAAGCGAGCCGGAGGATGACGCGGATGTCGACGAGCGCGATCGACAGCATCAGGAGCAAGCCGAAGGCGAAGCGCAGGCCATGCCGGAAGGCCCAGGGCTCGGCGCTGCCTCCGGCGGCAGAATAGAGCATCGCGTAGCCGGTGGCGGCGAGCAGGCACAGGAGAAGGACGAAGGGCCAGCTCACCGCGGCGAGCTTGCCGGCGATGCTGATGCCCCGGTCGCGCACGAGAAGGCGCTGCATCAGCGCCTCGGCGGGGACGGAGCAGGCGCGGCCTCGGCCACGCGCTGCGTGTCGGGCCGCGGCGGCGCGGGCGGCGGTGTGGTTCGGCGCGCAGGGTCACGCAGCAGCGTCTCGATCAGCACGTCGCGGGCGATCGGCGCCGCCGCGGTCGAGCCGCCCCCGCCATGCTCCACGACAACCGAGATGGCATAGACAGGCTGGTCGACCGGGGCGAAGCCGACGAACAGGGCATGGTGCCGCCACTCGTAGGGCAGATCCTCCTGGCGTCTGAGCCCGCGCTCGCGCTCGGCAAGCGTGATCCGGCGCACCTGCGTCGTTCCGGTCTTGCCGCCCATCTGGAGGCCGAGCTCCGCGGGCAAGCGGCTCGCCCAGGCCGTGCCGCCGCGCTCGTTCACCACGCCGGCCATCGCGTCGCGCATCAGTTGGAGGTGGCCCTCGGGGATCCCCATCGCCGGCCAGTCCTCGAGCCGGTGGCCACGCACGAGCTCGCCGTCGAGCGCCCGTGTCAGGTGCGGCTGGATCGCGCGCCCGCCATTGACCATCCGCGCCGTCATCACCGCAAGCTGGAGCGGGGTGACCTGCAGGAAGCCCTGGCCGATGCCGTGCACGAGCGTCTCGCCCTGCTGCCAGGGAACGCCCTGGGTCGCGCGCTTCCATTCCCTGGTCGGAACGAGGCCCGCGCGGGCGCCGGGAAGGTCGAGCTCGAGATCGACACCGAGGCCGAAGCGGCGCGACATCGCGGCGATCCGGTCGATGCCGACGCGGCGCGCGACCTCGTAGAAGTAGCAGTCGCAGGACTGCTTGATCGCCTCGCGCATGTCGAGCCAGCCATGGCCGCCGCGCTTCCAGCAGTGGAACTTCGCATCACCAAGCTCGGTCACGCCCCAGCAGGCGATCCGCTCGCCGGGGGTGACAGCGCGCGCCTCGAGGCCGGCGAGCGCGACCACCATCTTGAAGGTGCTGCCCGGAGCGTAGAGCCCCGCGATCGCCTTGTTGACGAGCGGGTTGCGGCGGTTCGTCGTCCAGGCGCGCCACTGCGCCGCCGAGACCCCCTCGGTGAAGATATTGGGGTCGAAGGACGGGCTCGAGGCCATCGCGAGGACCTCGCCGTTGCGCGCGTCGAGCACGACGACGGCGGCGCTGTCGTTCTCGATCCGCTTCGCTGCGGCGAGCTGGAGCCCGGCATCGAGCGTGGTGGTGAGCGTCTTGCCGGGTGTCCCCTCCTGACGGTCGAGTTCGCGGATCACGCGTCCGACGGCATTGACTTCGAGCTGCACCTTGCCGGCGCGCCCCCGAAGCACGCGGTCGTGCTGGCGCTCGAGCCCGGCGCGGCCGATCCGGATCCCGGGAAGCTGGAGCATCGGGTCGCCGTCGAGATCCGCTTCCGCCGGCGGCGCGACGTAGCCGACGAGATGGGCGAATGGCTCGCCGAACGGATAGGTTCGGCTCGTGCCGAGATCGGTGAGGATCCCCGGAAGGTCGGGGGCGTTCACCTCGATCCGGGCCATGTCCTCCCAGTCAAGGAACTCGCGCACGAGCACGGGCACGAAACGTCGCCGCCGACGCACGTCGCGCTCGATCCGGGCGCGCTCGTGGTCGCTGAGCGGCACGAGATTGGAGAAGGTGGCAAGCGTCGCGGCCACATCGTCGGTCCGCTCGGCGACCAGCATGGCTCGCCAGTTCATCCGGTTCTCGGCGATCGGCACGCCGAAGCGGTCGAGGATACGCCCGCGCGGCGGCGGCAGGAGGCGAACCGAGATCCGGTTCTCCTCGGCGAGCACGGCGTAGCGCTCGCTCTCCTCGACCTGGAGCTGCCACAGCCTGCCGGTGAGCAGGCCGAGCAGCACGGTCTTGCCCGCCCCGAGCATCAACACGCGGCGGGTGAACAGCGCGCGCCTGCTCCGCTCCCTCTTCACCGCCCAGGCCTCCTCATGGCGCGGCGAGGCTCCGCTCAAGCCGGATGAACAGCCACGAATAGGCCGGATAGAGGAAGACGACGAGGCCGAGCTCGACCACCGCCGGCAGCGGCGGCAGCACGGCAACCGCGAGGATCGACCGCAGGAGCCAGCCGAGCGAGAGCAGGGCGGCGGCAAGCAGGGCGAAGGCGACCCAGACGATCAGGAAGGACTGGCGCACGAGCACCCGACGCTGCGTCAGCACCGCGGCGTGCAGGAGCAAAGAAAGAAGCGTGTTGACGCCGAGCGGGGCGGCCGAGAGGAGGTCCTGCACAAGGCCGAGGCCAAACACGGCCGGCGGCGCCATCAGCCTCGGGCGGTAGAGCGTCCAGAAGAACACCGAGGCCGGCAGGGCGGAGGGAAGGAGGCCAGGCTGCCCGGGCACAAGCGGCGGCAGGAAGGAGACAAGAACGAGAACGAGCGTGAGCGCCGCCGGCGCTGCCTCGTGCGCGGCGAGGTCGAGCCGCTGCAGAAGCGTCCGCCGCGGAAGCCCGACCGCCATCGCAAGCCTCAGCTGCCGCCCCGGCGGCGCGGCGGCACGACCTGCTCCGGCGGCAGGATGCCGGAGAGGCCGAAATCGTGCAGGCGCACGAAGGTGAGCCGGTCGAGGTCCGCGGCCAGCTCGACCTCGATCACCCCACCAGGGCCGGCGCGTACGGTGCCGACCGGAAGCCCGGCCGGGAAGGCGCCCGCCTGGGCAGAGGTGACCACCCGGTCTCCGGGCTGCGGCGGCGCGCTTTCCGACCAGTGCTGCAGCCGTGGCGCCGGCCCGTTCGTGCCGACGAGGATGGCGCGCGCCCCGGTGCGCTCGATCCGCACCGGGATCCGGCTGTTGATGTCGGTGACGAGGAGAACCCGTGCCGAACGCGACCCGACCTCGGAGACGCGGCCGACGAGACCGTTCTGGTCGAGCGCCACCTGGCCCTTGGTCACGGCGTGGCGCGGGCCGGTGAAGAGCAGGACCGAGCGGGCATAGGTGGTGCCGGTGTCGGCCACCACGCGTGCCGTGATGAAGCCCGGGGTTGGCTCGGCCGGGGCGTTCAAAACGGCCCGCAGCGCGAGGTTCTCGGCCTCGAGCGCCATCGCCACGTCATACCAGCGCCGCAGCCGCGCGTTCTCTTCCCTCAGCCGGGCGTTCTCCGAATGGAGCCGTGCGAGGCCGTGCACCGCCTCGATCGCGTCCCTCACCGCTCCCACGGGGCGCGACAGCACGCCATAGACGGGAACGAGCAGATCGGTCAGCGCAACGCGGGCGCGCTCGACGATCACCGTATCCGCCTTGCCGAGAAGCATCAGACCGAAGCTCGCCGCGATCAGGACAGGCAGGATCAGCCGCGCGATCGCCTGCCGGACGGGAACGCTGACCCTGATCACGCCCGGCTCCGCGGCGACGGGGCGAGCAGGCGGCTCCAGGCCCGGAAGGGCCGGGTGGACGAACCCGTCAGCTGCCTGTTCGCCACAGCGTGCACGAAAGGACGCCTCGCCAACCGACCGGGAGGGCCGCGGGTGCCCCGCGGCAGGCTACCCGGAACAAGTTACACGTCAGTACATCGAGGTGAGCACGTTGCGCAGCTTCTTCATCTCCTCGAGCGCGCGGCCCGTGCCGAGGGCGACGCAGGAGAGGGCATCATCGGCGACCGAGACCGGAAGCCCCGTCGCCTCCCGAAGCACGTGGTCGAGCCGGTGCAACAGCGCTCCGCCGCCGGTGAGCACGATTCCCTTGTCGACGATGTCGGCGGCAAGTTCCGGCGGGGTGTTCTCGAGCGCGACCTTCACCGCCTCGACGATGGCCGAGACCGGCTCGGAGAGGCTCTCGCTGATCTGCCGCTGGCTCACGATCACCTCGCGCGGCACGCCGTTCATCAGGTCGCGCCCCTTCACCTCCTTGACCGGCCCATTGTCCATGTCGTCGGGCGGGCAGGCGGCGCCGATCTCGATCTTGATCCGCTCGGCGCTCGCCTCGCCGACGAGCAGGTTATGGTTGCGCCGGATGTAGGAGATGATCGCCTCGTCCATCTTGTCCCCGCCGACGCGCACCGAGCGGGAATAGACGATGCCGCCCAAGGAGATGACCGCCACCTCGGTGGTGCCGCCGCCGATATCGACCACCATCGAGCCCGAGGGCTCGGTGACCGGCAGGCCCGCGCCGATCGCCGCCGCCATTGGCTCCTCGATCAGCAGCACCTTGCGGGCGCCGGCGCTCTCTGCGCTCTCCTGGATCGCCCGGCGCTCGACCGCGGTTGAGCCCGATGGCACGCAGACGATGATCAGCGGCGAGGCGAAGCTGCGGCGGTTGTGCACCTTGCGGATGAAATGCTTGATCATCTCCTCCGCCACCTCGAAATCGGCGATCACGCCGTCGCGCAGCGGCCGGATGGCGGAGATGTTCCCGGGCGTGCGGCCCAGCATCTGCTTGGCCTCCTCGCCGACGGCGAGCACCTGCTTCTTGCCGCGCACATCGGCGATCGCCACGACCGACGGCTCGTCGAGCACGATCCCGCGCCCCTTGACGTAGACGAGCGTGTTGGCGGTGCCGAGGTCGATGGCCATGTCGGCCGAGAGGAACCCAAGCAGGCGAGACAGCATCGATCGGCCACCTTCAGTGCGGCGACGGCAGCGTCATGCGAGGGGGACGCCAACCGCAGGCGCCGTCTCGCGCCCGTGCGTCCTCACCGTCATGCCCTCGCATGGAGGCGGAGAGGTTTAAGCGCCCGCGCAGCGCAGGACAACCCGGTTTTCCCCTCTGCCGTCGCGCCTCAGCGCCTCAGCGCATCGACGAGCTCGGCGAGCTCCGGGTCGTCCGCGGCGGCGGCAGCGGATCCTGCTCGAGCAGGCGGCGCACCTCTTCGTCCACTTTCCGGCTCCAGCTCACCTCGGGGACGCGATCCGGGTCGTACATCCAGTCGAGCGGCAGGGAAAACGGCTTGGGCTCGCGTGGCCTCTCCGCATCCTGTT
This sequence comes from Elioraea tepida, assembly GCF_019203965.1. NCBI lineage: Bacteria > Pseudomonadati > Pseudomonadota > Alphaproteobacteria > Acetobacterales > Elioraeaceae > Elioraea > Elioraea tepida. Next base: position 2,895,184 of record NZ_CP076448.1, on the reverse strand, counting down.
CCGGAGGAGAGGGCGGTGGTGTCGATCCTGTGCTCATCAGATCTGCTCGGCATGCATCGACTGACGTTTGCCTCGTCCAGCCCGCGAACGGCCGGCCAGGGCCGGCGCAACCCGAGCCTCCGCTGATCCTGCCGCTCGGCAGACCGGGTCGGAGAGGAGCGGAGGCTCTCACGCCACGCGGCGAACCGCCCGTCCGCGGCTGCCGCGCGCCCCCCGCCCGCCGGTGAGCGACCGCCGCGCGCTAATCGCGCAGCCCCTCAGGCCGAGAGTGCCGCCGGGGCCGTCCGGGCGCGCTTGACGAGAAGCTTGTTCAGAGCGTGCACATAGGCGCGGGCGGAGGCGACCAGCGTGTCGGTGTCCGCCCCCTGCCCGTCCACCAGCTTGCCGTTCTCCTCGAGCCGGACGGTCACCTTCGCCTGGGCGTCGGTGCCCTCGGTCACTGCCGCGACCGAGTAGAGCTTGAGCTCGGCCTCGTGCGGAAAGAGCGAGCGGATCGCCTTGAAGGTCGCGTCCACCGGCCCGTCACCGGTCGCCTCCGCCATCCGCGTCTCGCCGTCGATGTCGAGCTCGAGAACCGCACGCTGCGGCCCCTTCGAGCCGGCCCAGACCTCGAGCGAGACGAAGCGTATGGCGTCGTGCGCCCGAACCACCTCGTCATCGACAAGCGCGATGATGTCCTCGTCGAACACCACCTTCTTCGCGTCCGCAAGCCGCTTGAAGCGCTGGAAGGCGTCGTTCAGCGCGTTGTCGCCGATCTCGCCATAGCCGAGCTGCTTGAGCTTGTCGCGGAACGCCGCCCGGCCCGAGTGCTTGCCGAGCACGAGCGAGGATTTGGCGAGGCCGACACTCTCGGGCGTCATGATCTCGTAGGTGCCGGCGTGCTTGAGCATGCCGTCCTGGTGGATCCCCGCCTCGTGGGCAAAGGCGTTCCGCCCGACAATGGCCTTGTTCGGCTGCACGTCGAAGCCGGTGATGGTGGCGAGCAGGCGCGAGGTTCGGGTGATGTTCTGCGTCACGATCCCATGGGTGAAGGGCAAGGCGTCGTGCCGCGTGCGCAGTGCCATCGCGAGCTCCTCGAGCGCGGCATTGCCCGCGCGCTCGCCGACGCCGTTGATGGTGCATTCGATCTGGCGGGCTCCGGCCTTCACCGCGGCGAGGGTGTTGGCGACGGCAAGGCCGAGATCGTTGTGGCAGTGGGCCGAGAGGACCACCCTCTCCGCCCCTGGCACACGCTCGCGCAGCATGCGGAAGATCGCGCCGAACTCCTCCGGCACGGCGTAGCCCACCGTGTCGGGGATGTTGATCGTGGTCGCCCCCGCCTTGATCGCTGCCTCCACGCAGCGGCAGAGGAAGTCCGGCTCGGTCCGGGAGCCGTCCTCGGCCGACCACTCGACATCGTCGGTGTAGCCCCGTGCCTGCGTGACAGAGGCGGTGACGGCCTCGAGCACCGCCTCCGGCGACATCTGCAGCTTGTACTTCATGTGCAGGGGCGAGGTGCTGATGAAGGTGTGGATCCGCTTGCGCCGGGCCGGCTTCAGCGCCTCACCCGCGGCATCGATATCCGCACGCGCCGACCGTGCCAGGCTGCAGACGACCGCACCTTGGATCTTCGCCGCGATCGCCTTCACCGCCTCGAAGTCGCCGGGAGAGGCGATCGCGAACCCTGCCTCCATCACGTCGACGCCGAGATCCTCGAGCGCCTCCGCCATGCGCAGCTTCTCCTCGAGGTTCATCGAGAAGCCCGGGCTCTGCTCGCCGTCCCGAAGCGTGGTGTCGAAGACGATCACGCGGGCCGGGTCGAGACGGCCGAAGGAAGGGTGGTCGATGACGGGCTGATCCGCGGCGTTGGACTGCTCACTCATGGCATGCACCTCTGGCGCTTCTTCCTGCGTGTGGACGACTGGCCGACGATGGCCCGTTGCGGGGTGACCCCTGAGCGGTGCCTCGCGCGGCGAGCGCGGGGGCGTCACGCCCAGGGGCGGCTAAGTCGAAGCAGAAGGGCGAGAGGGAGGGCGCGCAGGGCCGGCCCCGAAGCGGGCGCAAAATGAGGGGCAAAATGAGGGGCGCGGGCCGGGCCGGTGGTCATGACGGACAATAACCACATCGCCGCCGCCTCCTGCAAGCGCCGGTGGTTGCCCGATCACCTCCGCCGCCCCAGGATGCGCGGCCCCCGGAGGGGAAAAGACGCCCTGGATGAGGAAGCCAGCCCATGCCGCATGTCCTGCTCGCCGGCCCGTTGCACCGTGCGGGTCTCACCCTGCTCGAGGAGCGCGAGGACCTCACGATCGAGATGCTGAGCCCCGATGACGGTCGCTTCGCCTCCCGCGCGCCGGATGCCGATGCGGTCCTGGTCTGGCTCGAGCCGATCACCGAGGCTTTGCTCGAGCGCTGCCCCAAGCTGAAGGTCGTGGCGCGCTACGGCGTCGGCTACGACACGGTCGATATCGCCGCCTGCACCGCGCGCGGCATTCCCGTCGCCGTCTCCAACGGCGCCAACGACCTCTCGGTGGCGGAGCATGCGATGATGCTGATGCTCGCGGTGGCGCGTCGGACGGTCGCGTTCGACCAGAGGGTGCGCGCGGGCGGCTGGCGCTTCGGGCCGATGCCGCCGATGCACGAGCTCGCCGGCCGATCGGTCCTCGTCATCGGCTACGGCAGGATCGGGACGCGCGTCGCGCGGCTGTGCCAAGCCTTTGGCATGAAGGTGTTCGTGCACGACCCGGCCTTTCCGACGCCGCGGATCGCCGCCGACGGGCACACGCCCGCGCCCGACTGGAAGGCCGTCCTGCCCGAGATCGACGTGCTGACGCTTCACTGCCCGCTCACGCCTGCCACGCGCGGCATGGTGGATGCCGAGGCCTTCAGGCTGATGAAGCCCTCCGCGTGGCTGATCAACACCGCCCGCGGCGGCGTGGTGGACGAGCCCGCGCTCGTCGAGGCGCTGCGGTCCGGCAGGATCGCCGCAGCCGGCCTCGATGTGCTCGCGGTCGAGCCGCCGCCGAAGGACCACCCGTTGTTCGCGATGGAGAACGTCGTGCTCTCGCCGCACAACGCCGCCTCGCCCGACGAGTGCCTCGCCAAGATGGCGGTGCGGTCGGCGCGGAACATCCTCGACGTGTTCGACGGCACGATCGACCCGGGCTTCCTGGTCAACCCCGAGGTGTTGCGACGGAACGCCTGAGGCGCGGGGGGCCGCCCCGTGGTCTGGGGCTCGCTGCGTTTGCGCGTGCCGCAGGCCGGGTCCGCTCGCGGGCGCGATATGTCCGCCTCGTCGAGCCGCCCGGCGCGGGCGAGCTCGTCGACGGCGTCGGTGAGGACGGCTAGGTCCGGGTCGGCGGCGCCGCGCTGGGCGGCAGCGTCTGTTGCGTCTGCGCCTCGGCCGACTGCTGGGTTTCCGGCTGACCCGTCTGCTCTGCGATCAGCTGCGCCAACCGACGCCTGAAGTCCTTGGTCCACGGCATCTCGAGCGCCGCGTCCGGATCTTCCATCCAGCTGAACATCAGCGAGGGGGTCTTGGGCGCCGCGCTGGGCGGCAGCGTCTGTTGCGTCTGCGCCTCGGCCGACTGCTGGGTCTCCGCCTCTGCCGGCTGCTGTGCCTGGGCCTGAGCCAGAGGCTTGTTGAGACGCTCCGCCAGCCGACGTTCCAGCTCTTTCCGCCACGGCATATTCGGGGCCGCGTCCGGGTCTTCCATCCAGCTGAACATCAGCGAGGGGGTCTTGGGCGCCGCCGATTCGGCGGGGCCGTCACCCGGGGGGGACATCGGTGGCGTAGAAGGCACTGTCATCTGCACTCCTCCGAGCCCTTACCATAGCTCTCCCGGGGCCGCGTGCGAACCAACCAGACGCGGCAGGGTTGATCAGCGCCCGAGGCAAAGCCCTTCGAGCCAGGCCAGGGCGAGCGCGACCGGCTGCTCCCAGCCGGCATCGAGCATCATCGCGTGGCCGATATGGTCGAGCATGGCGCGGTCGGCGCCGTGGAACCAGGCCGTGCGCAGCACCGTATCCTCGGGCACGAGCGGGTCCTTCGCGGCGCCGAGCACGAGTGCGGGCGTGCCGACGAGACGGGCGCTCGCCACCGGGCGCGGCCACTGCGCCTCGGCGAGAGCGCGCAGGCTCTCGGGCTGCATGCGCGCCATCACCGCAAGCGCACGCTCGTCCGGAAGCCGCGCGCTGAACAGCGCATGGCGAAGCCGCTCCGGCGGTGCGAGGCCGCCGGCGAGCCAGGGCATGCGCGCGACCTCCTTCCACAGGAACGGATCGGTGAGCGGGAGTCGCACATTGACGGCAGCGAGCCCCTCGGCCGGCACCGGGGCGAGCATGACGATGGCAGCGACCCTCGGGTCGCCGAGAAGCATCTGCGCCACGAGCGCGCCGAGCGAGTGCGCGACCAGAACGACCGGACCGTCGAGCGCGGCGAGCGCGGTACGCACGTCGGCCGCATAATCGAGCAGGCCAAGCGCGTGCAGCATGGCGCGGCCGGCAGACCGGCCATGGCCACGGAACGACAGGGCGGCAGATCGCCAGCCGGCGCGGGCGAAGGCGGGCATCGCATGCTCCGCCCACACCCACGCGCCGGCGGAGGCGCCGTGCAGAAAGAGAAGCGTGGCGGGGCGCGCGCCCTCCGGCCCGGCGAGCAGGAGCTCGAGCCCCTCGGCCGCCTCCGGCCGCGGGCAGTCGCGGTGGGGGAAGGCGACGACCTGCCCGGCCACGACCTGCGCTTGCCCGCCCGCGCCGCTCAGTTCCGGCTCCGGTCCACGAGCGCGTTCTTCTTGATCCAGGGCATCATGGCGCGGAGCTTCTCGCCAACCTCCTCGATCGGGTGCTCGGCGAGCTTGCGTCGCATCGACTTGAACGAGGCCTGGTTCACCTTGTTCTCGAGCATCCACTCGCGCGCGAAACGGCCCGAGGTGATGTCCTCCAGCACGCGCTTCATCTCGGCCTTGGTCTCGGCGGTGATGATGCGCGGCCCGCTCACGTATTCGCCGTACTCTGCGGTGTTGCTGATCGAGTAGTTCATGTTGGCGATGCCGCCCTCGTAGATCAGGTCGACGATCAGCTTCACCTCGTGCAGGCACTCGAAATACGCCATCTCGGGGGCGTAACCGGCCTCGACGAGGGTCTCATAGCCCGCCTTGATCAGCTCGACGAGCCCGCCGCAGAGCACCACCTGCTCGCCGAACAGGTCGGTTTCGCACTCCTCCTTGAAAGTGGTTTCGATGATGCCAGCCCGGCCGCCGCCGATCGCGGAGGCGTAGGAGAGGCCGAGCTCGAGCGCGTTGCCGGAGGCGTTCTGCGCCACCGCCACGAGGCAGGGCACGCCGCCACCGCGCTGATACTCGCTGCGCACCGTGTGGCCAGGGCCCTTCGGCGCGACCATAAGCACATCCATGTCGGGGCGCGGCTCGATCAGGTTGAAGTGGATGTTGAAGCCGTGCGCGAACATCAACGCCGCGCCTTCCTTCATGTTGGGGCCGAGCTTCTCGCGGTAGAGCTCGCCTTGGCCTTCATCCGGGGTGAGCACCATCACCACATCGGCCCATTTTGCCGCATCCGCCGGGTCCATCACCTTGAAGCCGGCGCCCTCCGCCTTGGCCACTCCAGCCGAGCCGCGGCGCAAGCCCACCACGACCTCGGCGACACCGCTGTCCTTGAGATTGTTGGCGTGGGCATGACCCTGGCTGCCGTAGCCGATCACGGCGACCTTCCTGCCCTTGATGAGGTTCACGTCGGCATCGCGGTCGTAGTAGACGCGCATCGGTCTCCCTCCCCTGTCTCGATCCGGTGGTGTTCGCCCTGGAGCCGCGCCGTCTAACGGCCGCGGGTGACGCTGGCAAGCGGCCGCCGCCGCGGGTCAGATCCCCTTCGGCCCGCGCGCGATTGCGACCACGCCCGTGCGGCTCACCTCGACGAGGCCCAGAGGCCGCATCAGGCCGATGAAGGCGTCGAGCTTGTCGGTCGCCCCCGTCATCTCGAAGACGAAGCTTTCCGTCGTCGCATCGACCACACGGGCGCGGAAGGCATCGGCGATGCGCAGGGCCTCGACCCGCCGCTCGCCGGTTCCCGCCACCTTGATCAGCGCCATCTCGCGGGCAATGTGCGGCCCCTCGAGCGTGAGGTCGGCCACCTTGTGCACCGGCACGAGCCGGTCGAGCTGGGCCTTGATCTGCTCGATCACCATCGGCGTGCCGGAGGTGACGATGGTGATCCGGCTGAGGTTCTTCGCCTCGTCCACCGGCGCGACGGTCAGGCTGTCGATGTTGTAGCCGCGGCCCGAGAACAGGCCGATCACCCGGGCGAGAACGCCCGCCTCGTTCTCCACGAGCACGGCCATCACCGCCTGGCGGGTCGTCGCTTCCGTCATCGCATCGATATTCCTGGGGAGTGTCGGCGAGATCAGCATCGGCCGGCTCAGACAAGCACCATGCCTTCCTCGGTCACCCCCGGCTGGGCGGCGCCCTTCGGCGCCTCATCGTCGGGGCCGAGGATCATCTCGTTGTGCGCCGCGCCGGAGGGGATCATCGGGAAGCAGTTCTCCTTCTGATCGACGCAGATGTCGGCGATCACCGGACGGTCGACCGCGAGCATCTCGCGGATCACGCCGTCGAGCTCCCCGACCTTGGTCGCGCGCAAGCCCACCGCATGGAAGCTCTCGGCGAGCTTGACGAAATCCGGAAGCGCCGCGGAGTAGCTCTCGGAGTAGCGGCCGCCGTGCAGGAGCTCCTGCCACTGCCGCACCATCCCCATGTACTCGTTGTTGAGGATGAACACCTTCACCGGCAGCCGGTACTGCGCGAGCGTCGACATCTCCTGGATGTTCATCAGGATCGAGGCCTCGCCGGCGATGTCGATTACGAGCGCGTCCGGGTGCGCGATCTGCACCCCCATCGCCGCCGGCAGTCCGTAGCCCATGGTTCCAAGGCCGCCCGAGGTCATCCACCGGTTCGGGCGTTCGAACTTCCAGTACTGCGCCGCCCACATCTGGTGCTGGCCCACCTCGGTGGTGATGAAGGTGTCGCGGCCGGTTTCGCGCACCAGTTCATAGAGACGCTGGATCGCGTACTGCGGCTTGATGATCGCGCCCTCGTCGGTCGCCTGCCGGTAGCGCAGGCAGTCGCGCGCGCGCCATGCATCGATCTGTCTCCACCAGGCGGCGAGCGCGCCCGTGTCGAGCTTGGCCTCGGAGGCCTTCCACTCGGCGATCAGGGCGCGCAGCACCTTCGCCGCATCGCCGATGATCGCGCAATCAACCCGCACGTTCTTGTTGATCGAGGAGGGGTCGATGTCGGCGTGGATCTTGCGGCTGTTGGGCGAGAAGTCGCGCAACCGTCCGGTCACGCGGTCGTCGAACCGAGCGCCGATGTTCAGCATCACGTCGCAGCCGTGCATCGCGAGGTTGGCCTCGTAGGTGCCGTGCATGCCGAGCATGCCGAGGAACTGCGGGTCGGAGGCCGGGAAGGCGCCGAGCCCCATCAGCGTGTTGGTGCAGGGGAAGCCGGTGAGGTGCACGAACTCGGTCAGAAGCCGCGAGGCCTCCGGCCCCGAGTTGATCACCCCGCCCCCGGCATAGACGATCGGGCGCTTGGCTGCCTTCAGCATCGCCACAGCGGTGCGGATCGCGGCCGGGTCGGGCTCGGTGACGGGGCGGTAGGAGCGGTGCGTCGCCTGCGGCACGCCGCTGTACCGCCCCTTGCCGATCAGAATGTCCTTCGGCAGGTCAACCACCACCGGGCCGGGGCGGCCGGAACGGGCGACGTAGAATGCCTCGTGAATGATCCGGCCGAGCTGGTTGCTGTCCTTGACAAGGTAGTTGTGCTTGGTGGCGGGACGGGTGATCCCGGTCGTGTCCGCCTCCTGGAAGGCGTCGTTGCCGATCAGATGCGTCGGCACCTGGCCGGTGAGGCACACCACCGGGATGCTGTCCATCAGCGCGTCGACGAGCCCGGTCACCGCATTGGTCGCGCCAGGGCCGGAGGTGACGAGCACGACGCCGACCTTGCCGGTAGAACGGGCGTAGCCTTCGGCCGCGTGCACCGCCGCCTGTTCGTGGCGGACGAGGATGTGGCGGATCGCGTTCTGCTGGAACAGGGCGTCGTAGATCGGCAGCACCGCCCCGCCCGGATAGCCGAAGATGACCTCCACACCCTGGTCCTTGAGCGCGCGCAGGACGATCTCCGCGCCCGGAAGCAGCTCTGCCGTCGGCGCCTCGGCAGCGGAAGCCTGGATGGCGGACATGACGATCTCATCCCCGTTCGAACCGGCCTTCGCGCCCCTCATGAGCGCGAACGGCGGCCGGGCGGGTCGCGCCCTGGCCACCGCGAGCGGCATCTAGGCGCGCCTGCCGCGGTGCGTCAACCCCGCCCTGTCAATAAACGCAAAGAAACTTCCCCTCTCCTGTTCCGAAAGTTGCGCTAGACCCGCAAAACGCGCATGGATCATATGCATGCGCTCGGGCGGAACCAGCGCCTGGTGCCTGAACCAGGTGTCCTGGCGCTTGGCGTATTGGCGCACCATCGCCTGCGCCTCGGCGATCGCCTGCGCGAGCGGGAGCCCGCCTTCGAGGAACGCGATCAGGTTCGGCACCCCGTGCGCCTTCATCGCCGGCAGCGCCGGATCAAGCCCGCGCGCGGCGAGCGCCCGCACCTCCTCGAGCGCGCCTGCCTTGACCATCGCGACGAAGCGGGCATCGATCGCCGCGCGAAGCTCCTGCCGCGGCGGGCGGAGCAGGACCATCGCGAAGCGCCAGGGCGCCGGCGCCTCCCGACGCTCCGCCCACCAGGCGGAGAGCCCCTTGCCCGTGGCGGCGAGCACCTCCCAGGCGCGGATCACCCGCTGCGTGTCGGCTGGTTCAAGACGCGCCGCGGTCTCCGGGTCCTGCGCCGCAAGCCGCGCGTGCAGGGACGGGGCGCCGATCCGGGCCGCAAGAGCGCGCGCCTCCGCCCGCACCGCCGCGGGGACGGGCGGGATCGCCCCGATGCCGTTGACGAGAGCCGATAGCCACAAGCCGGTGCCGCCGCACAGGATGGGCACGCGGCCGGCCTCCCGCGCTCGAGACATCGCCTCGAGCGCGGCCGTGCGCCACCAGCCGGCCGAGGCCGGCTCGGCGGCGTCCCGGATGCCGTAGAGAGCATGCGGCACCCGCGCTTCCTCCTCTGGCGTGGGGCGAGCGGTAAGGATCCTCAGGTCGCGATAGACCTGCATGCTGTCGGCGTTGATCACCTCCCCGCCGAGCCGTTCCGCAAGCGCGAGAGCAAGCGCGGATTTGCCGCTCGCCGTCGGCCCGGCGACGATCAGGGCCGGCGGCGGCTCGTCTTGCGCCGTCATCGCCGCCCCGCCATGGTCGGCGGATGGACCTGGTGCTGACCGTGATCGCCCCGCCGGGGAGCGGGCTGCTCGACCGCGCCGTGCTCGATGCCGTCCGCGGGGCGATGCGCGGGATCGGCGCTCTCGCCGGCGCGCCGCTCTGGCTCAAGCCGGGAGAGGCGGCCGACATCCCGTTCGCCGAGGCAGCGCCGGAGGCGGCCGAGGCGGCCGCACGCGCCGCCCTCGGTGACGCGCCCTTCGACCTCGTCGCGCAAGCCGCGGAGGGGCGGCGCAAGCGCCTGCTTGTGGCCGACATGGACAGCACCATCGTGGTGGGCGAGACGCTCGACGAGCTCGCCGACCAGGCCGGACTGAAGGAGAGGATCGCGGCGATCACCGCGCGGGCGATGAACGGCGAGCTCGATTTCGCCGCGGCGCTGCGCGAGCGCGTGGCGATGCTTGAAGGGCTGCCGGTGCGCGCTCTCGCCGCCGTGCAGGAGCGGCTCGCCTTCATGCCGGGTGCCGCGACGCTGGTCGCCACCATGCGGGCGCACGGCGCCTATGCCGCCCTTGTCTCGGGCGGCTTCCGCTTCTTCACGCGCCACGTCGCCTCGGCGCTCGGCTTCGATCTCGACGAGGGCAACGAGCTCGAGACGGACGGGGCGGTGCTCACGGGCCGGGTGGTCGAGCCGATTCTCGACAAGGGGGCGAAGCTCGCCACCCTGCGCCGCCTGGCTGCGGCGCGGGGTTTGCCGCTCGCCGCCACGCTCGCGGTCGGCGACGGGGCGAACGATCTGCCGATGCTCCAGGCCGCCGGTCTTGGCATCGCCTTCCGCGCCAAGCCCTCGGTCGCCGCCGCCGCCCGCGTGCGCATCACGCATGGCGACCTCACCGCCCTTCTCTGGGCGCAGGGCTACACGGAGGCCGAGCTCGTCGGCCGCAGCTGAGCCGCGCCGCCCGGCCCCCGGGCGGAATCAGCCCGGGGCCCGGTTTCCGCCCTGCGGCGCGGCGGGAAGCGGCACCCAGCGCAGCCCCTGCTGGCTCTCGATCAGCATCAGCACGTTGCGGCGCCCGGCCTGGCGGGCACGGTCGATCCGCTGCTGCACCTCCGCCGGGGTGGAGACCGCCTCCTGCTGAACCTCGACCACGACGTCGCCTGCGCGTATGCCGCGCTCCGCCGCAGGGCTGTTCGGCAGAACCTCGACGACGACCACGCCCTTGGCCTCGGCTGAGAGGCCGAAGCGCTCGCGCAGCTCGGGCGTGATCGAGGCCACACGCATGCCGATCCCGGGCAGCTCGACCGGCCGCCCGCCACGGTCCTGCGGCCCGGGCGTGGCGGCAGCCTGCTGCGTGTCCTCGGGCAGTTCGCCCACGGTCGCGGTGAGGGTTAGTTCGCGGCCGGCGCGCCAGACCACGACGGGCACCTGCTTGCCGATCGGCGTTTCGGCGACGACGCGCGGCAGGGTGCGCATCTCGCGGATCTCGTGCCCGTCGAAGCGAAGCACGATGTCGCCGTTCTGAAGCCGTGCCCGGTCGGCCGGGCCGCCTTCGTTCACGCCCGCGACGAGAGCGCCACGCGGCCCGTCGGGCAGGCCGACACTCTCGGCGATCTCCTCCGTCACCTGCTGGATCCTCACCCCGAGCCAGCCTCGCCGCGTCCGGCCGAACTCGCGCAGCTGCGCCACCACATTGGTCGCGATGTTGGAGGGGATCGCGAAGCCGATGCCGATCGAGCCCCCCGTTGGCGAGAAGATCGCGGTGTTGATGCCCACCACCTCGCCCGCCATGTTGAACAAGGGGCCGCCGGAATTGCCGCGGTTGATCGCGGCATCGGTCTGGATGAAGTCGTCATAGGGGCCGATCCGGATGTCGCGCCCCCGCGCCGAGACGATCCCCGCCGTCACCGTGCCGCCGAGCCCGAACGGGTTGCCGATCGCCACCACCCAGTCGCCGATCCGCAGGGTCTCGCTGTTGCCGAAGCGAACGGGCTGAAGCCGCTTCTCCGTCTTCACGCGCAGGAGAGCGATGTCGGTGCGCTGGTCGCGCCCTACCACCTCAGCGCGCAGGGTGGTGTTGTCGGTCAGCACCACGTTCACCTCGTCGGCACCGTCGATGACGTGGTTGTTGGTAACGATGTAGCCCTCGCCGTTGCTGTACTCGATGATGAAGCCGGAGCCGAGGCTCTGGGCGCGGCGTGGCCGCTGCGGCTGCCGCTCGCCGCCGCGCTGCTGGCGGTCGAAGAACTCGCGAAAGAACTCCTCGAACGGAGAGCCCGGCGGGAACTGCGGCATGCCGTCGGGGCCCTGCCGGTCACCGCGCGCCTGCACGGTCTGGCTCGTCTGAATGTTGACGACCGAGGGCAGAAGACGCTCGACCAGATCGGCGAAGCTCTCCGGCGCGCCGCGTGCGACCGCCGGTGGCGGCGTCACGAGCGGTGCCGCGAGGAGGCCGACCGCGAGAAGCGCGGCGGCGGGACGGAACATGCGAGCCATGGACATCCTGTCGTACTGCTTGCGAGTGCCTTGAGGCACGGGACGATAGCGCACCAGCGCGCCCTGAACTCCGCGCCTACACTATTGCCGATGCGCCCGGACAGGAAGGACCCTGCGCGCCCGCTCCCAGGCTTCTGATCACTCCCCGTCTCTCCCCTCCGCAACGCATGGGCCGACGAAGCCCGTCTCGTGGCGGACGGGGGGCGGCACACAGCGCGGTGCGCCCTCCTGCCCGGCGCCGCGCCCGTCGTCCCTCCGACTGCGCTCAGGGGCTGGACCGGGCCAGCAGGCCCGGTGCAGGCGCCCCCCTGACGGACCGGCTGCCCCGCCGGCCGGAACAGTTTTTCACCTAAGTGCAACCGAAGCGTCATTCGCGGCACGCAGGCAGACACTAGCATCCCCGCCCGGCGAGGCGGGGGCGGCGCGTGGCGGCGATCGGGCTCGAGAGGATCTGCAAGTCGTTCGGCGGCACGCGCGTGCTGCGAGACGTCACGCTCGCGATCCGCGACGGCGAATTCCTCACCCTGGTCGGGCCCTCTGGCTGCGGCAAATCCACACTTCTGAGGATCATCGCCGGGCTCGAGCGGCAGGACAGCGGCAGCGTCACGATCGGGCAGCGCCGAGTCGACGGGGTGCGCCCATCCGAGCGCGGCGTGGCGATGGTGTTCCAGTCCTACGCGCTCTACCCGCACCTGACGGTGGCGCGCAACATCGCCACCCCGCTCGAGATGCAGCGCCTGACGCTTCTCGAGCGTCTGCCGCTCTTGCGCCTCCTCTCGCCGCGGCGGCGGCGGATCATGCGCGGCATCATGGCCGAGGTCGAGGCCGTCGCGGCCGCGCTGCAGCTCGAGGGCCTGCTCGGGCGCAAGCCGGCCGAGCTCTCCGGCGGGCAGCGCCAGCGAGTCGCGCTCGGCCGCGCCATGGTGCGGCGGCCGGACGCGTTCCTGATGGACGAGCCGCTGTCGAACCTCGATGCGAAGTTGCGCGTGCACATGCGCGGCGAGCTTGCCGACCTGCACCGCCGCCTCGGCGCGACCTTCGTCTACGTGACGCACGACCAGACCGAGGCGATGACGATGTCCGACCGCGTCGCCCTGATGCTCGAGGGTCGGATCGAGCAGCTCGGCACGCCTGCGGAGCTCTACGACGCGCCCCGAACACTCGCGGTGGCGTCCTTCATCGGCTCGCCGCCGATTGCTTGCATACCGGTCAGGCTCGAGCATGAGGCCCTCGTCGCCGCCGGCACCCGGCTCGCGCTTCGGGCGATCCCGGATGCAGCGATTCTCGGGCTTCGCGCCGAGGCCGTCACGCCGGTGCGGCACGGCACGCCGGGTGCCCTGCCGGCGCGGCTCTCTCGCGCCGAGAATCTCGGCGCGGAGTGGCTTCTCTACGCCACGCTCGAGGGACCAGCACCGACGCCTGTCGTCTGCCGACTCACGGCGGCGGCGCATGACGCGGCCCGAGACGCCGGCCTGCTCGGGGAGCGCCTGTGGCTTCTGCCCGACCCGGCGCGCGCGCTTCTCTTCGACGCGGAGGGGCGGCGTCTGGTCGCAGAGCCGTTGCGCACACGAATCGGAGCGACGGCATGAGCCTCGCCCTCGCCGCCCCTGCCCCTGTTGAACCGTTCGCGCTCCGGATCGGCCACGCCTTTGCCGCGCCCGCCGCGCTCCTGCTCGCGCTCATCTACATCGTTCCGGTCTCCGTGCTGATTTGGCTGAGCCTGACCGACTACATTCTCGGCGCGGTCGACATCCGGTTCCTCGGCCTCGACAACTTTTCCCGCGCGCTCGCCGATCCGGTGTTCCGGCGCTCGATCACCAACACATTCGCCTATGTCGCGATCGTGCTTCCGGGCGGGGTTCTGCTCGGCCTTGGTGCGGCGCTTCTCGTGCACCGGCGGATCCGTAGCCGCTCGCTCTGGGAGGTGATCTACTTCCTGCCCGTCACCTCGACGCTGATCGCGATGGCGACGGTGTGGCAGTTCCTGCTTCACCCGCGGCTCGGGCCGGTGCGCGAGATCACCCTCGCTCTCGGTCTCGGCGAGGTGGCCTTCCTCTCCGACCCGGCCCTCGTCCTGCCCACGCTCGCCGCGATCGGCATCTGGCAGCTCGTCGGCTTCAACATGATCCTGTTCCTCGCCGGCCTCTCGGCGATCCCGCGCGACCTCTACGAGGCGGCGGCGCTCGACGGCGCCTCGGGCGGGATCGACCGTTTCTTCCGCGTCACATGGCCGCAGCTCGGGCCGACGACGATGTTCGTCACCGTCACCACCTCGATCACCGCCTTCAAGGTGTTCGACACGGTGCGGGTGCTGACGGAGGGCGGGCCCGCCGGTGCGTCGGAGGTTCTGCTCTATGTCATCTATCTCGAGGGGTTCCAGTATTTCCGCATCGGCTACGCCGCGGCGCTGACGCTGATCTTCCTCGCCTTCATCCTCGCCTTCTCGATCCTGCAGGCAGCCGCGCTCGACCGAAGGATACACTATTGAGACGAAGACAAGACTGATGCTTGGGCGGATCGTTGCGCTGGTTGTTCTCGGGCTCGGCGGGGCGGTGATGCTTCTGCCCTTCGTGTGGATGGTTCTGACGTCCTTCCGGCCCGCTGCTGCGGTGTTCGAGGGCTTCGGAGCGTCGGCCTTCATCGGCTTCGAGAACTACGCGCGCGCGCTCACGACCGCACCCTTGCTCCGCTTCATGCTCAACGGCGTGATCGTCTGCGCGGGCATTCTCGTCGTGCAGCTCGCGGTCGCGATCCCTGCGGCCTATGCGCTCGCCAAGCTCCCCTTCCGCGGCCGCGGCCTCCTTTTCGGCCTCGTGCTCGCCGCCCTCTGCATCCCGATCCAGGTGCCGGCACTGCCGCTCTATCTCGGCCTCGCGCACACGGGCCTGCTCGACACCTATTTCGCGATGATGTTCCCGTTCTTTCTCTCGGTGTTCGCGATCTTCCTGTTCCGGCAGTTCTTCAAGTCCTTCCCCGACGAGATCATCCAGGCGGCCCGGCTCGACGGCGTGGGCGAGTTCGAGATCGTCTGGCGCTTCGTCGTGCCCGCCGCCTTGCCTGCGATCGCCGCCTTCTCGATCTTCTCGATCGTCGCGCATTGGAACGACCTCTACTGGCCGCTGATCGTGATCACCGAGACGCGCCTCGCACCGCCGCCGCTCGGGATGCTCTATTTCCGCGATGCCGAGACGGGCTCGAACTACGGCGCGCTGATGGCGGGGGCGACCATCATCACCGCTCCGCTCGTGCTCGCCTTCCTTGTGGCGCGACGGCGCTTCATCGAGGGCATCACCATGACGGGCCTGAAATGACCCGTCGTCCGACCCCAAACACCAGCAGGAGACCAAAGATGAGGATCACCCGTCGCCGCTTCGGCACGCTCGCCCTCGGCGCCAGCTCGTTCGCCGCCCTTCCGGCGGCGGCCCAGGCGCCGGTCACGCTCGATGTCCTCTACTGTTTCCCTTCCTTCGCCCGGTTCCACGAGCCGGTGGCGAAGCTGTTCATGGACGCCAACCCGGGCATACGGATCGCCTTCCGCGCCCCCGCCCCCTCCTACGACGAGGGGCACCAGACGGTGATGCGCCAGGCGCTGACCAACCAGCTGCCGGACGTGTTCTACTCGGGGTTCCACCTGCTGCCGGAGCTCGCCCGGACCCTCGCCCGCCGCGGCCAGATCATCGAGCTCGATGCGCTTCTCGCTGCCGAAGGCGACACGTTCCGCCGCGAGAACTACAGCGATCGGATCCTGGCCCTGGGCCGGGTTGACGGCAGGCTCTACGGCCTCGCCTTCAACGCCTCGAACCCGATCCTCTACTACAATATCGACCTCGTCCGGCGCGCGGGCGGCAACCCCGACGCCCTGCCGACCTCGTGGGACGCGGTGATCGCGCTTGCCGGCCGGATCAACACCCCGGCCGAGGGCATCAACGGCATCGCTTACGACGTGCACGGCTGGCCGGACGGGTGGCTGTTCGAGGCGATGATCACCCAGGCCGGCGGGTCGCTGCTTACGCCGGACGAGAGCGCGGTCGGGTTCGACAACGAGATCGGTCTCGCGGCGCTTCGCACCTTCCGCCGCTTCGTCACCGAGGGCGGGATGCAGCTGATCGACTGGAACCAGTCACGCCAGCAGTTCGGCGCGGGCAAGATCGGCATCTACGCGGCAAGCCCCGCCAACCTCGCCCAGATCACCGGGCTCGTCGGCGACAAGTTCACGCTGCGAACCCACGTGTTCCCGATCACCGACCAGGAGAAGGGGCGGATCCCGACCGGCGGCAACGCCGCGGTGATCCTCGCGCGCGAGGAGGCGAAGCAGCGTGCGGCCTGGACCTTCCTCAAGTTCGTCACCGGCCCCGAGGCGCAGAAGGTCGTCGTCGAGATGACGGGGTATCTACCGACGAATCTCCGCGCCGTCGGCGAGCAGTTCCTCGGGCCGTGGTATCGCGCCAACCCGAACGCGCTCACGGCCGTGCGGCAGGCCGACCGGGCTGGGCCCTGGGGCGGCTACCCTGGCGGCAACAACGTGCGGATCTGGCGCGCCCAGCGCGATGTCATCACGCTCGTGATGCGCGGCGAGCTGACGCCTGAGGCGGGGCTTGCCCGGATCGTCGCCGAGACGAACGCGCTGATGCGGTCCGGCTGACGCGGCAGGGCCTCGCCAGGGACGGCGAGGACCGGAGGGGCGCGGCGACCGTTCCGCCGCGCCTCTTCCCGCCTGCGCGCGGTTGCGCGACACTATGCCGGACCGCGACGCGGAGGAGCACGACAATGCGCGCCAACAGCCTGCACGCCCTCGACCTTGCCCATGTGGTGCACCAGCAGACCGACCTCGATGCGCATGCGCGCGAGGGCGCGCTTCTGATCGCCCGCGGCGAAGGCGTCCATGTCTGGGACACGGAGGGAAACCGCTACATCGAGGCGATGGCGGGGCTGTGGTGCGCCTCGCTCGGCTTCTCCGAGCGGCGGCTTGCCGAGGCCGCCTACCGGCAGCTCCTCGAGCTTCCTTACTACCACACCTTCTTCCAGAAGGGGCATGAGCCCTCGGTTCGGCTCGCCGAGAAGCTCACCGCAATCGCCCCGCGGGGGCTCAACCACGTTCTGTTCCAGTGCTCCGGGTCGGAGGCGAACGACGCGGCGATCAAGCTGATCTGGTACTACAACAATCTGGTCGGGCGGCCGCAGAAGAAGAAGCTGATCGGCCGGATCCGCGGCTATCACGGCAACACGGTCGCCGCCGCCTCCGTCTCCGGCCAGCCGCACATGCACGCGGATTTCGACCTCCCCTATGGCGGGCGGTTTCTCCACCTCTCGAACCCGCACTACTACCGCGCGCACGAGCCGGGCGAGACGGAGGAGGCGTTCTCGGCCCGCATGGCGGCGGAGCTCGAGGCGCTGATCGAGCGCGAGGGCGGGGAGACGATCGCCGCCATGTTCGCTGAACCCGTGCAGGGCGGCGGCGGCGCCATCACCCCGCCGCGCGGCTATTTCGAGCTGATCCAGCCGATCCTGAAGAAGCACGACATCATGCTGGTGGCGGACGAGGTGATCTGCGGCTTCGGCCGCACCGGCAACCTCTGGGGCAGCGAGACCTACCGCCTCGAGCCCGACATCCTCACCTGCGCGAAGCAGCTCTCCGCCTCCTACCAGCCGATCAGCGCCACGCTGATCTCCGACCGTATCCACGCCGCGCTGATCGAGGGCAGCCGCAAGAACGGCACCTTCGGACACGGCTTCACCTATGGCGCGCATCCGGTGGCCTGCGCCGTCGCGCTCGAGACGCTGAAGATCTACGAGGAGCGCGACATCCTCGGCCATGTGCGTCGCGTCTCGCCCGCCTTCCTCGAGGGCTTGGGCCGGTTCCGCGACCACCCGCTCGTGGGCGACGTGCGCGGCATCGGGCTGATCGCGGGGGTCGAGGTGATGGCCGACAAGGCGAGGCGCACCCCCTTCCCGCCAGAGCGCAAGGCTGGGCTCGTGGTGCAGAAGGCCTGCCAGGACAACGGGCTGATCGTGCGCGCGATTGGCGATCGGATCGCCTTCACCCCGCCGCTGATCATCACCGAGGAGGAGATCGCGGCGATGTGCGAGGCCTTCGGGCGCGGGCTCGACGCTGCCTGGGCCGTTCTGCGCCCCGACCTCGCACGCGCCGCCGAGTAGCGACGGTCGTCCCGGCTTGCCTTCCCCGCGCGCGTCGCGGCGGGGGCTGTTGCCCTCTGAGGAGGAGCGTCCATGGCACAGGGGTCGGACCTCGAAATCGCGCGCGCCGCGCGCTTGCGCCCGATCGCCGAGATCGCCGCGACGGCGGGAATTCCCGCCGACGCGCTCGAGCCCTACGGCAATTACAAGGCAAAGGTCGCCCTCGAGGCCATCCTTGGCCGCCCCGCCACCGGAAAGCTCGTCCTCGTCACCGGCATCAACCCCACGCCTGCAGGCGAAGGCAAGACCACGACGACCGTTGGGCTCACTGACGCGCTGCGTCGGATCGGCGTGCGCGCGATGGCCGCCCTGCGCGAGCCCTCGCTCGGGCCCTGCTTCGGCGTCAAGGGCGGCGCCACGGGCGGCGGCTACGCCCAGGTCGTGCCGATGGAGGACATCAACCTCCACTTCACCGGCGACTTCCACGCCATCACCTCGGCCAACAACCTGCTCGCGGCGTTGATCGACAACCACGTCCACTGGGGCAACGCACTGGGCCTGGATCCGAGGCGAATCACCTGGCGCCGCGCCCTCGACATGAATGACCGGGCGCTGCGCCAGATCGTCCAGGGCTTGGGCGGCGCGGCGAACGGCCATCCGCGCGAGGACGGGTTCGACATCACCGTCGCCTCGGAGGTGATGGCAGTGTTCTGCCTTGCGAACGACCTTGCCGACCTTCAGGCGCGGCTTGGGCGCATGGTGGTCGGCTCCCGGCGCGACGGCTCGTTCGTGACGGCGGCCGACCTGAAGGCGGACGGGGCGATGGCGGTTCTGCTGCGCGACGCGCTCGCGCCGAACCTCGTCCAGACGCTCGAGGGAACGCCTGTGTTCATCCATGGCGGGCCCTTCGCAAACATCGCTCATGGCTGTAACAGCGTGATCGCGACGCACGCCGCCCTCTCGCTCGCCGATGTGGTCGTCACCGAGGCGGGCTTCGGCTGCGACCTTGGTGCTGAGAAGTTCCTCGATATCAAGTGCCGCCAGAGCGGGCTCGCGCCGGCTGCGGGCGTAATCGTCGCCACCGTGCGCGCGCTCAAGATGCACGGCGGCCTCGCCAAGGCGGAGCTTGGCCGAGAGGACGTGGCAGCGGTGCGGCGCGGGGCGGCGAATCTCGTCCGCCACATCGAGAACCTCTCGGGTTTCGGCGTTCCTGTTCTCGTGGCGCTCAACCGCTTCGGCACCGACACGGAGGCCGAGATCGACGCGGTGAAGGGGGCGGCAGCGGCGGCGGGGGCAGAGGCGCATCTCTGCACCCACTGGTCCGACGGCGGGGCGGGGGCGGAGGCGCTCGCGCGCGCGGTGATGGCCCGCCTCGCGGCCGGCACGGCATCGTTTCGCCCGCTCTATCCCGACGCGATGCCGCTCGCCGAGAAGATCCGGATGATCGCGACACGGATCTATCGCGCGGGCGAGGTGGTGATCGCTCCTGCCGCGGCGCGGAAGCTCGAGGGCTACGAGCAGGCCGGGTTCGGGCATCTGCCGATTTGCGTCGCGAAGACGCAGTACAGCTTCTCGGCCGACCCAGGCCTCCTCGGCGCGCCGACTGGGCACACGTTCCCGGTTCGGGACGTCCGCCTCAGCGCAGGCGCGGGCTTCATCGTCGCCCTCGCGGGCGAGGTGATGACCATGCCCGGCCTGCCGAAGGTTCCAGCCGCGGAAGGGATTTGCCTCGATCCGGCGGGGCGGATCGAGGGCCTGTTCTGAGCGGTTTGACACGCTTCCACGAGCCTCAGGCGAAGCGGCGCACGCGCACGGTGAAGCCTCGGCCGCAGCAGGGCGCTCAGGGCAGCGGGCGGCCTGACGCGTGCTCGGCCGGCCGTCGTTCCCGCGCGGATCAGACCGCGGGGCGGTCGTTCAGATGGCAGGCGCTGAGGTGCCCTGGCGCGACCTCGCGAAGCGGCGGGGCCGCCTCGCGGCAGATCGGCATGGCGTGGGAGCAGCGCGGGTGGAAGTGGCAGCCGGCAGGAGGAGCGAGCGGCGACGGGATCTCCCCTTTCACTCCAGCGAAGGCGCGCTTCCGGTTGCTGATTCGCGGCACCTCGGCGAGCAGCGCCTGCGTGTAGGGGTGGTTCGGGCGCGCGAACACCTCCTCGGCCGGAGCGCTCTCCACCACCCGGCCGAGATACATGATCACGACCCGGTCTGAGAGGTGCTCGACCACGCCGAGGTCGTGGCTGATGAAGAGATAGGTGAGGCCGAGCTCGCGCCTCAGATCCATGAACAGGTTGAGGATCTGCGCCTGGATCGAGACATCAAGCGCCGCCACCGCCTCGTCGCAGACGAGGAACTCGGGCCCGACCGCGAGCGCCCGCGCGATCCCGATCCTCTGGCGCTGGCCGCCCGAGAACTGGTGCGGATAGCGACGCTTGAAGGCGGGGTCGAGCCCGGCGCGGCGCATCTGCTCGTCGACATACGCCTCGAGCTCAGCGGCGGGGACGAGCCCGTGCACCAGCGGCGCCTCGCCGATGATCTCGCCGACCCGAAGCCGCGGGTTGAGGCTCGCATAGGGGTCCTGGAAGATCATCTGCACGGCGAGCTTCGCGGCCTTCGCCTCTCCCGGAGGGAACGAGGCCCGGTCACGCCCCTTCCAGAAGATCGTTCCGGATGTGGGGGGAAGGATTCCCGCCACCATCCGCCCGAGCGTGGACTTGCCGCAGCCGCTTTCGCCGACCAGGCCGACGACCTCGCCCGCGAAGATATCGAGATCGACGCGATCGACCGCATGCACGACTTCTTCGCGGATGTCCGCGCCGAGACGCCGCGCGAGCCGCGCGGCGAGGTCGAACGGTTTGCGGAACTCGCGGCTCACGCCGCGCAGCGAAAGGATCGGCGTGCGCGCGCCCGCGCCGTGGGTGGGAACCGGCGCGCCGGCCGTCGGCGCGCTCGCCTCCTCGCCCCCTCCCATCTCAGACGACCTCGTCGACGAGATGCGGGTGGAAGCAGCGTATCTCGCGCCCCGGGCGCGGGCGCGTGAGCGCAGGCTCGGCAAGGCAGGCCGCATCGGCGCGCGGGCAGCGCGCCCGGAACGCGCAGCCTGGCGGCAGGCTGAGCAGCGAGGGAGTCATCCCCGGGATCTGTGCGAGCTTCTGGCCGCGCACGTTCCGGCTCGGCACCGAACCGATCAGACCTTTCGTGTAGGGATGCAGCGGCGCATCGAGCACCTGATCGACCGGCCCCTTCTCGACAATCCGCCCCGCATACATGACGCAGATCTCGTCGGCGAGGCCGGCAACCACCGCGAGATCGTGCGTGATCCAGATCAGGCTCGTGCCCATCTCGCGACAGAGCTTCTGAACCTCATAGAGGATCTGCCCCTGGATCGTGACATCGAGCGCCGTCGTCGGCTCGTCGGCGATGATCAGCGCCGGCCGGTGCAGGAGCGCGATCGCGATCGCCACGCGCTGCCGCATCCCGCCCGAGAACTGGTGCGGGTAGGCGCGCAGGCGCTCGTCCGGGCTCGGGATGCCGACCTGGACGAGCGCCTCGCGTGCCCGCGCCCGCGCCGCCTTCTCGCTGACCTTCTCGTGCGCGAGCACGGTCTCGATCATCTGCGTGTCGATCCTGAGGACCGGATTGAGCGTCATCATCGGGTCCTGGAAGATCATCGCAATGTCGCGCCCGCGGACGCGACGCCATTCCTCCTCGGACAGCTTCGTCAGATCGCGGCCCTTGAACAGGATCTCGCCGCCGACCACGCGCCCGGGCGGGTCGACGAGGCCGAGGATCGAGAAGCCGGTGACCGACTTGCCCGAAACGCTCTCGCCGACAAGCCCGAGCACCTGCCCCTCGCCGATCGAGAACGAGACGTCATCCACCGCCTTCACCACGCCGGCCTTGGTGAAGAAGTGGGCGCGGAGAGAGCGGACCTCGAGGGTTGCGGCCATCGCTACCTGCGAAGCCGAGGATTGAGCACGTCGCGCAGCTGGTCGCCGACGAGGTTGATCACCACGATCGTCACGAGCAGGGCGATCCCGGGATAGAAGCTGATCCAGTAGCGGCCGGACAGCAGGTACTCGTAGCCGTTCGCGATCAGGAGGCCGAGCGAAGGCTCGGTAACCGGCACGCCAAGCCCGAGGAAGGAGAGTGTGGCTTCGAGCGCGATCGCGCGCGCGACCTGCATCGTCCCGACTACGATCAAGGGCGGGAGGCAGTTCGGCAGAAGGTGGCGGAACACGATCCGCGCGTGCGAGAGAGCGAGGCAGGCCGCGGCCTCGATGTATTCCCGCCGGCGCTCCACGAGCGCAGTGCCGCGCACCGTGCGCGCATAATAGGCCCATTCCACGACGACGATCGCGATCACGACGTTGATGATTCCCTTGCCGAGGAAGGCGAGGATCATCAGCGCAACGAGGATGGCAGGGAAGGAGAGCTGCAGGTCGACGAGCCGCATGATCACCGTGTCGGTGCGGCCGCCGAAATAGGCGGCGACGAGGCCGAGCGCCGTACCGGCACAGAAGGCGATGAAGGCGGAGCCGGCGCCGACGGCCAGGCTGATCCTGAGCCCGTAGAGGATGCCGCTCAACATGTCGCGGCCCTGGTCATCCGTGCCGAGGAGGTAGGTGAACCCTGCGCCGCCGACGCTTCCGGGCGGCAAGCGCCCGTCCATGATGTCGAGCTGCGCAAGGTCATAGGGGTTCTGCGGCGCGATGACAGGCGCGAGCAGAGCAGCGAGCACGATCAGAACGAACGCGGCGAAGGCGACGACCGCGAGGCGGCTCTCGGCGAAATCCGAGACAAAGCGGCGGAGCGGCGTCTCCTCGCGCGGTGCGGCGGCCGCTTGCCGCGGCGGCACGCCGAGGGCCGTGCTCTCCACCGACGGCGGTGTCATCCGCGCTGGTCCTGAAGCCGCACGCGCGGGTCGAGCGCGCTGTACATCACATCGACCACGAAATTGAGCAGGATGAACATCAGCACGATGATCATGAGGTAGGCGACGATCACGGGCCGGTCGAGGACGTAGATGCTGTCGATGATCAGCTTGCCCATGCCGGGCCAGGCGAAAATGCTCTCCGTCACCACCGAGAAGGCGATCGTCGAGCCAAACTCGAGCGCCGTGACCGTGAGCACCGGGATCATGATGTTCTTGAGCACGTGGACGAAGATCACCCGCCGTGGCGCGAGCCCCTTTGCACGGGCGAACTTCACGTAGTCCATGAGCACCGTCTCGCGCACGCCGGCACGCGTGAGCCTGATGACGAGCGAGATCTTGAACAGGGAGAGGTTGATCGCCGGCAGCACGAGGTGCCGCAGGCCCTCGAGCGTCAGGAACGACCAGTGCAGGCCGAGGAATTCCGCCGTCGGCCCGCGGCCGGTGGAGGGCAGCCAGCCGAGCTCGACCGCGAACACCATGATCAGCATCAGCCCCACCCAGAAGGTCGGCAGGGAGAAGCCGAGGATGGAGCCGGCCATGATCACGCGGCTCGACAGCGCCTCCGGCCTGAGCCCTGCCCAGAGCCCGAGTGGCAGGCCGAGCAGCACGGCGAACAGGGTGGCCGCGAGCGCAAGTTCGAGTGTGGCCGGCATCTTCTGCAGGATCAGCCGAAGTGCCGGCTCGTTGAACACGAAGCTTCGCCCGAGGTCGCCGCGCAAAGCGTTCTCGAGGAAGGTCAGGTATTGCAGCCAGAGCGGCTGGTCGAGGCCGAGTGCGGCGATCGCGCGCTCACGCTCGATCTGGTCGGCGTCCGGGCTGATCAGGATCTCGACCGGGTCGCCAATCGCATAGACGCCGAGGAAGAGAATGATCGTCATCGCGAGCACGACGACCGCGCTCTGCATCAGGCGGCGGATGAGATAGACGGTCATGGTCCGACCGCGATCTCCTCGAGCCGTACCGTCGCGTCCATCAGCCCGGTCGCCAGCACCGCGGCATCGGAAGGCTCCAGGCGCACCGCTGCGGCAGCCTCAACGGGCGGGAGCGACATCCATCGCGCGGGTGAGCTCGTCGGCCCGCGCGGTATGGGTGAAGCCCCGCCGTGCGGCCCAAACGTTCTTCTGGATGTGCAGCGGAATGATGCCGACGTCCTCGATCGCGATCCTGGTCGCGTCTTGCAACAGCTTCTCGCGCGCCGCGTCGTCGACGGTCGCAAGCGCGCGCTCGAGCAGCGCGTCGAGCTGCTTGTTCGAATAGCGGCCTCGGTTCGAGGCCCCGAAGCCCTTCTCGCGGTCGAAGGTCGCAACCAGGCTCCGGAGAGGGCTCGAGGCCTCGCCCGTCGCCGAGCCCCAGCCGACGAGGAACAGGCTGAACTCCTGCCGGCCGGCGCGGGCGATGAAGGTCGTCCACGGGAGCGGCTCGACGGTCGTGCGTATGCCGATGCGCGTCCACATCTGGCCGATCGCCTGGATGATCCGCGCATCGTTCACGTAACGGTCCGATGGGCCGTGCAAGGTGACCCTCAGCCCGTTCGGGAACCCGGCCTCGGCAAGAAGCCTGCGCGCAGCTTCGGGATCGTATTTCGGCGCCTCGAGACCGGGGACGTGGCCGAAGGTTCCCTCTGGCAGGAACTGGCCGGCCGGGATTGCGGCGCCCTCCATCACGCGCTCGACGATTGCGGCGCGGTCGATCGAAAGCGACAGCGCACGCCGCACGCGAAGATCGTCGAGCGGGTTACGCCCGAGCGGTTCGCCATTCGGTCCGGTCACGAAGGGGGTGCCGTCGCTGCGCGACCGATCGAGATGCAAATAGATGATCCTGAGGCCGACGATCTCGCTGATCGAGACCCTCGGGTCGGCGCGGAGGCGGGCGATGTCGGTGGTCGCCACCTGGTCGATCAGGTCGACATCGCCCGCGAGCAGCGCCGCCGTCCGCGCCGCGTCGTTGACGACGATCCGATAGTTCACGCGCTGCCAGGGCTGGCGCGGGCCCCAGTGGCTGTCGTTCCGCTCGAGCTCGATTCGATCGCCCGGCACGTAGCGGATGAATCGGTAGGGGCCGGTTCCGAAGGCGACCTTGCCGCTGTTGAAATCCTCCGTCGCGGCGTTCTGGTGCGTCTCGCGATCGAGGATCGCGATCTGGGCGAGATCGGTCGGCAGAAGCGGATAGACCGAGCGCGTTCTGAACCGGACCGTCAGCGGATCGACCACCTGAACCTCGGCCACTGCCCGCGTGTAGATGCCGAAGCTCGAGGGGCTGTTCGGCACGTTCGGTGCTCGGGCAATCGTGAAGGCAACATCATCGGCCGTGAAGTCGCTTCCGTTGTGGAACTTCACGCCCGAGCGAAGCCTGAACTCCCAGGTGGTGTCGTCAATGGCGCGCCAGCTCTCGGCAAGCCCGGGCATCGGCCGCGCCCGCTCATCGGTCTGCACGAGCCGCTCGAAGATGTGCTCGGCCATCGCGTTGTTCGGCGCGAGGTTGTGGTAGTGCGGATCGATCGAGGTGATAGGCGCGCCGACCGCGATGGTGACGGTCTGCCCTTCCGCCGCCGGGCATGCCAGCACCCCGCCGAGCATGGTTGCCCCGATCAGCGCACGCCGGAAGCCGCTCACGAGGGTCATCTCTCCACTCCCGCTCCTTCTCGACCACTCAAGGTTATCCCCGGCCGCTGGCGATGGCCAGCGATAGGGCAGTGCGGACCCCGCCGGAGAACGGGGCCTGCCGCACGAGAAAGCGGACGACGCCGGAGCGCGGCCGCGCGGGATGCAAGACAATCGTATGAAGACCTGACAATGACTAGGGCGGATCTGATGCGCGCTTGCGCATTTACCTCGTTTTAAGTTTTTCATTCTTGACCATGTTCATCCGTTTTCCTAGTATTCGAGGCGGAGGTATCCTATGCCAGCGATCAGCCCTGTCTCAGCGGCGTCGCCGGTCCAGAAGGGGTCAGCGCCGGCGGCGCAGCTTCGGGAAGTGGAGGCCACGACCGTGCCCGCGCCGGCGGGCGGAAACGTGGCGCCCATCGTGAACCCGTCCATGCGCTTCGACATGAAGCTCGGCCTCGTCGTCGTCGAGTTCTTCGACGACTCGGGAGAAGTCGCAACCACCATCCCCTCGCCGCAGAAGCTGAAGGCCTATGAGGCGGCGCTTTCAGGCGGGCAGGCCCACGCTCCGCCTCCCCTCGCGCCCGCGCCCGACAAGGCCCCCTCCGCCGGAACGGGTGAGCCGCGCAACGGCAGGGACGGGCTCGCCGTCGTCGCCTGACGGGCCTCCATCTCCGCCGGCGCGCCGGTGTCGTGCCAGGGCATGATTGTCGAGGCCACAGAACACGCTGGTCGTATCGCAGTCCGCGCTGGGGAGGCGTTGTCGGCCAAAGGAGAGGCGACAAACGCGGCGAGCACGGCGCACCAAAGCATGATCCTGGCCTCGCCCGTCGCTAGACACGCAACGACACGTTCCTTCCCACGAACGAGAGCAGCCCGCCCGCGCCACCGCTCGCGTCGAGCAGGACGAGCATCGGGTTCTGCGCTGGCGCCTGCGCGCCTTGCGTCTTGATCAGATAGGCCTGCACGAAACGGTCCACCGCCTTCGGGTCGGCGAAGCTCTTGAAGTCGATCCGCTTCTCGAGGATCGACCGCTGCTGCTCGAAGGAGAGGAGGCCGAACTTCTCGGGCAGGCCTAGCGCGCCGCGCGCCACGGCCGTCAACACCCGGTCGCTCATCAGCTGGTTCACGTTTGTGACGCCCCCGATCATGCGCTTGAAATAGAGCGCCTCGCGCAGCCCGGGGTTGGCCTCGCCTTGCGCCTTCTCGAAGCGGTTGGTGAGCGTGAGGTTCACGATCCGGTCGACCAGGCGCGGGTCGGCGAGCGGCGGGCCGTCGATGCCGCCGAAGGCGCGGTTGATCTGGCGGTAGCGCGGGTCGACCATGCGGTTGGCGAAGCTGCGGACGTCCTGCGGGTCGTCGGTCAGCAGCCGGCGGATGATGCCGCGCTTGTCGATCTCGCTTTCGAGCTGGAACGCCTCGAGGACAAACTGCAGGCTGCGACGGTCACGCATCAGCTCCTCGACGGAACCGATCTCGCGCGCGCGCTCGCGGAACCGCTCGACGTCCCGCGCGACCGTCCGCTGCTGCTCAAAACGCTGTTGCAGCGCTTCGCCCTTGCGCTGCAGCAGCACCCAGGCCGCCGGGGCACCGAGACCGTTCAGCACGGGCGGCTCACGCCGTGGCGGCGAGGCTCGCCGGCCGCTCCTGTGCGGGCGGCTTCCCGGCGGAGGCGGCCTTCGCCTGCGCCTCGAGCGCCTCGATCATGTCGCGGTTGACGGCGCGCAGCGGTTCGAGGCTGCGCGCGGCGTCGCCGATCGCACGGTCGCTCTCCTCGCGCGACCAGAGCGCGAGGGAGACGAGCCGTGCCTTGAGGTCGCGCGGCAGGCCGTTGTCGGGGTGCACGAGATCGGCCAGCAGCAGCGACCAGAGCTCGTAGTTCTTCGCGAGCGCCTTGGTTCGGGCGGTCACGTCATCGCCGGCGCCTGCGAGCATGGCGTTGACGGTGCGGAAGGCGCGCAGCTCGATCTCGCGCGGGCCCTGGGTTGCGGTCATGGCGGTGGTGTAGCGCGCGACGCTCATCGGGGTCGGCCTTCTGCGGGCATGGGCGTGGGAGCGGGGCGGTCGGGGGCGCCGTTGCCGGCGCCCCCTTCCGGTGTGGTCAGCGGAACAGGCCGAGAAGCGCCTGGCCCTGCTGGTTGGCGATGGAGAGAGACTGGATGGCCAGCTGCTGCTTGATCTGCAGGCTGGTCAGCCGCGCGCTTTCCTCGGCGAGGTCGGCGTCCACCAGCGCGCCGAGGCCTTCGCGGATCGAGTCGGTCAGCTGCTTGGTGAACTCCTGCTGGCCCTCGACCTGGGAGAGACGCGCGCCGAGCTCGGCGACGATGGTGTTCACCCTGCGAATCGCCTCGTCGACGGTCGCGATCGCCGAGGACGCGTTCGACCACGTCGCGCCGGTCAGAGTGCCGCCGATGACGGCGATGTTGGCGCTGCCGCCGCTGGCCGTGGCAGTGCCGTCCACGACGTTGTAGTCGGTGAAGGCGTTCCAGGTCACGACGCCGCCAGTCGTCACCTTCTCCAGCGTGCCCGCCGTGGGAGTGCCGCCGGCGATGTTGAAGCCGACCCGCGACACGTTGCCGCCGAAGATGTCGAGCGTGCCGTCGCTGTTCACGCGGGCGCCGATGCCGTTTGCCTTCATTGCGTCCACGAGCCGGCCGAGCTCTGCCGCGGGGGTGAGGGACGTGCCGTCACCGATGTCCACGGCGATCACGCGGCGGGTGTCGGAGGCTTCGGCAGTGAGCGTCGGCGAGGCGCTGGTGTTGAACTCGAACACGTATTCGATGCCGTTCTGCGTCACCGCCACCGCGTCGCCGTCGTCGAAGTCCACGTCAGCGGCGAAGGTCAGGCGGATGCCGCCCTGGTCGACGTCGAGGTCATCGAGGCCGAGCAGGCTATTTGTGTTCGAGATGATCTCCTGGTTGTCGACCCTGATCGTATTGCCGGTGATGTCGCGCAGCACGCGCAGCTCACGGTCGCCCGACGCGCTGTTGTTCAGAAGGTTCACGCCGTTGAACGTCGCCGTCTCGGCGAAGCTGCGCATGTTGGCGAGCAGGTTCTGCACCTGCTTGTTCATGGTCGCCTTGTCGAGGCCCTGCTGCTGGCCCTGCGTCACCGTCTGCTTCAGCGTGTTGAGCTCGTTGCTGATCTTGGTCGCGGCGTCGCGCGCGACCGTCAGCGTCGCCTTGCCGAAGGCGAGGCCGTCGCGCACCGCCGTCAGCCCCTTGAGGTCGGCGCGCATGCCCTGCGCGATCGCGAACACGGCAGGGTCGTCATTCGCCTTGTTGATGCGAAGCCCGCTCTCGATCGAGGCCTGGGTCTTCGACATGGCGTTGTTGATCATGGAGAGGCTGCGGATGGCAGCCATCGCCGTGACGTTGGTGTTGATCGAGGACATCCGTGTTGCTCCTTGCGTCACTCGGTTCCGCCGCCCCGCCCGCCCCGCCTCCGTCCTGCGGGAGGGGGCGGCGGTCGGCCGCGCAGCCTTGCGCGCCACGAGACAGTGCAAAGGCCGTGCCGTTCCATTCTGTATGCGAGACAAATCTGAACGGGCGGTTAACGCTTCAAAGTCAGGGGCTTGCTTGATGGCTTGACAGGCCCGCGGCAGACTGCCCTGGCTCGCGGGAGTCCCTGCCCGGCAGGATTTTCCCCCTCCGCCCCGCCCCGGCAGGAACTGCCGGGTGCGGGGCAGGATCTTCCATCAGAGGAAGCGGGCGAGGTTGAGGTCGCGCAGCCCGGCGATCAGCCGGTAGCTCATCTCGAGCTGCGTCTGCAGAAGCTGCAGCCGCGCCGAAACCTCGGCAAGATCGACATCCTCGACCTTGCCCACCTGCGCCTTGAGCACGACCAACATGTCGAGATGGCGCTCCTTCAACGCCGCGAGGCGCTGTTCCGCAACCCCGAGCGCGCCGCGCTCCTCCTCGAGCGTCTTGACCGCCGACTGGAGCGAGCGCGAGACGCCGATCAGGAGCTCGTGGATGCCGTCACCGGCAAGGGCCGGGTCGTCGATCGCGGCGAGGTCCTCGTCGAGCGAGCCGAGCACGGCAAGCCCGCGCAGGATGTCGCGGATGAAGCTGCCGGTGCTCGGCGGGTCAGTGCGCGACTGGGCAAGCCCGTTGGCATTCGCGCGCAGGCCATAGGTGACGCGCTGGCTGTCATCGGCAACGAGGCCGAGGCGCGGCTCCGACGCTCCCGGCCCCTCTAGGAAGGCGGAGAAGGGCGTCGTTCCCGGCGCGGTCGAGGCGGCGATCGCGAGCGTGTCGGCGAGCACCTGGGTCGCTCCGCGCGGCACGTTCGGCGTCAGCGGGTCCGCGTCATGGTCCCAGGGCTGGCCGAACTGCTGCACGGCCGCCTGGATCTGCGTGAAGAAGCCCGATTGCAGGATCGCGCCGGCGTTCGGGATCGGCGGGCGGGTGACGTCGGAGCCGTTGAACACATACTCGTCGCCCGCGGTGGCGTTCAGCATGGCTGCCACCTCGGCGAGCGCCTCGCGCGCCGACTGCGCTAGCACGGGGATGGCGTTCCGCCCCTGCGTCACCGCCGCGAGCGCCGCCTGCACGGTGCCGGTCGCGATCTCGCCGATCCGGCCCAGCGCGGGCTGCATCACCGCAATCCGCGCCTCCGCCGTCGCGATCGCCTGGCCGTAGGACTCGCGCCGTGCGATCGCGGCACGGAGATCGATCGAGACGCGCGCGTTCGGCGCGAGCCCGCCGAAGGTCTCCGCAACGCGCCCGGTAGCGGCCTGTCGGGTGAGGAGATCGAGCCGGTCGCGCGTGGCGAGCGCCGCGGTGAGCGTGCGGCCGATCGTGCCGTAGCTCGAGACCGTCGTCATCTCCGCCCCCCGTTACCGCACGCTTGCAAGCAGCGCGTCCCACACCGCCTGGACGGTGGTGAGCACACGCGCATTCGCCTGGTAGGCGTTCTGAAGCTGCACGAGCAGCGCCATCTCCTGGTCGAGATTCACCCCCACCGCATCGGCATAGCGATTGGCGAGCAGGTCACGGGTCGAACGCTCGCTTTCGGCCGAGGCCTTCGCCGCGGCGTGCTCGGCCGTCTGGGTGGCGACGAGCGAGGAGGCGAAGGCCGAGAGCGTCGCCGCCGCAGGGATGGGCGAGGAGAGGCGCCCCGTCGGCCCGAGGCCCTGGATGAGGAAGGCGGGGTCATGCGGCCGGCCGAGCCCGAGCGTCGCGCCGAAGGTGTGGTCGAGGATGCGACGGATGAGCTGGTCGAAGCCCTGCGGCCCGGTGGCGGGGTTCGGGACGAACGGGTCGCCATAGGGCGGCTGCACCTCGCGGGTCGCCGGAAAACCGGGGATCCCGGCAGGGATCGCGTGCGTGCCGTCGCGCACGAGCCGCGGGGTCTCGAGCAGGAGAGCAAATACGCGGATCTCAGAGGAGAAGCCGATGTAGCGCGCCTGCGGCACCACGCCGCCTTCATGCGGCACGTTGCCCGAGGTATCGGTGAAGAGGCGCAGGCCTTGCTGCTCGAAGCGGCGCGCGAGCTTGTGCGCGAACTCGTCGAGCTCCGCCGTGAAACGCGGGAGCGTCTCGTCGCGCAAGGACAGGAGCGCGCCGAGCCTTCCCCCCACCTGGCCGCGCGTGACATCGACCGCGCCTGCCGCCCGCGTCGGATCGGAGAGAAGCAGTGGCGGCACGGTGCCTCCCTCAGGGTCGTAGAACGCGCCCGGGCCGAGCTCCGCCCCCCGGGTCGAGAACGCGTCCGGGCGAAGCGGTATGGAGAGGCCGCCGCGCGTGAAGGCCTGCATCTCGCCGTTCTCCTTAAGCACGACGCGGATGTCGAGCAACGCGGAGAGCTGGCCGATGATGGCGTCGCGCTTGTCCTCGAGCTCGGCGGTGCCCAGAACCTCGTTGCGCAGGCGGACGATCTCGCGCGTGAGCACGCCCGCCTCGCCGAGCAGGCGGTTCGCCTCCGCCACGCCGGCGACGAGCTCCTCCTGGGCGCGGTTCCGCGCCGCGGTTACCGCGCCCGCCATCTCGCGGATCCGTGCGGCAAGCGTCTCGGCTTGCGTCACCACCTCGACCTGGAGGCTCGCCGAGGAAGGGTCGGCGGCGAGGGTGATGAACCCCTGCTGAAGCTTGCCGAGCAGGCCGGCGAGGCTGTCGCCCGCCTCCGGCCGGCCGTGCAGGCTCTCGATCGGGGCGAGGATGGAGGCGCGCGTATCGGCCGCGGCGAAGGACGCCTCCCGCGCCCAGACGGCCCGTTGCAGGGCCGCATCGGTCACTCGCGCCGGCTGCTCGACGCCCACACCGATGCCGAGGCCATCCGCCGTCACCGCGCGCGTCGGCAGGGTCTTGCGCGTGTAGCCGGGAACCTCGGCATTGGCGACATTGTTCGAAACCGTCCTCAGCTGCGCCGAGATCGCGCGCAGGCCCGAGGTCGAGATCCCGATCGCGCTGTCGAGCGACACCGCTGCCTCCCGTCCCTACGCCGGGCTCAGCGCTTCATGTTGAGCGTGTCCTGCAGCATCTCGTCCGAGGCCGAGACGATGCGGGTGTTCGCGGTGTAGGCGCGCTGGGCGATGATCAGCTTCGAGAACTCGGCCGCCATGTCGACGTTCGACCGCTCGATCGAGCCGACGACGAGCTTGCCCGCGCCGTCGCGTGCGGGGTCGAGAACGCGCGCCTCACCGCTCTCGGTGGTGCGCATGAAGGCCTGGCCGTCCACACGCTCGAGCTTGTCGGCCTCGTTGAAGGTGACGACGGGGATGCGGTTGATCACCCGGCTCTGGCCGTTGTCGTAGTTGATCACGACATCGCCGTTCTCGCGGATCGCGAGCGAGGAGAAGCTTCCCTGCGGCACGCCGTTCTGCTCGAGGCTGCGCACGGCGTAGTCGGCGCCGGCGAACTGCGTCACCCCGTCCGCGAGCCCGAAGCTGCCGAGGAACAGGCGAACCCTCTGCGGGCCGGAGCCGTAGTTCAGAACCACGTCCACATAGGCGCGGTCGCCGGTGAGCTGGTTCGCCGGAACGGTAGCGGTGCCGCCCGCGACATTGGCCGCCGAAAGCGCGGTGATCGTCCCGGCGCGCGTCGGGTCACCCGGCGCGCCGAAGGTCACCTGGATATGGGGGGGGATATTGCCGTTGGCGGTGCGCGTGCCGGTGGTCGCCTCCGTCAGGTTGCCGGCGACGCTGACGGCGAGCGGGTTGCCGAGACCTGGCGCGATCCGCAGCACGCCGGGCCCCACGATGGAGGCGGGCGGCGGGCTGATGCTCGTGTTGATCAGGGTGATCAGCTGATCGCGGACGTCGTCCGCGGTGTCCCCGGCGAGCGCCGTGTAGGAATAGGTGTTGCCGTTCAGCGTCACGCTGTAGGTGTTGCCGGGGACGACCGCGCCGACCGTGATGTCGCTCCGGCCGGCGACAACGTTCCAGGAGGGGATCGGCACGGCCCTCTTGGCCGTCAGTGTCAGGATCGAGCCGTTGACGGTCGCGATCGCGGGGCTCGTGGGGTCGGCGTTGATCAGGGCGGCAAGGCCGTTGACGATCGAGTTCATTGAGCCTTCGGTGCCGGTGGTGGTGTAGGTCCAGCTCTTCGTGGCCGGAAAGCCGCCGGTGATGCCGTCGAGCGAGATCGTGAACTGGTCGCCCACCTCGCCGACCGTTCCGGTGAAGGTGAAGCTGTCGGTCTGGTACTGCGCCGGCGTGTTCGTCTGGACGCTGGTCGCCGTCAGATTCGCGGACACGGCGAGCGTGTAGGGCGTGCCGATCGAGGTGGCGTTGAGGCGGAGCGTGTCCGCCGACTGGGCCGTCGCGTTCACGCCGAGGGTCGCCGCGTCGGTGTTGATTCGACTGATCAGCTGGTTGCGCACCGTTGTCGTCGTGTCGGTCGCGGTCGCGGTGTAGCTCACGACGATGCCGTTGATCGTGACCTGGAACAATTGGCCTGCCGTTACGGTCGCGGGAATCTGGATGTCGTCCTGCTGCTGCTGCGGCTGCACCGTGCCCTGGACGTTGAAGGCGCTCATTGCCTGGTCGTCGAAGCCTGGGATGGTGCCGGCGCCGCCGACGGGGTCGAGCGTCGAGCCGGGAGCGACGACGTCGAGCCGCCAGTTGTTGTTGCCCGCGCGCGTCCATTCGAGCTGGAGAGTCCGCTGCTGGCCGAGGGCGTCGTAGATGCCGACGGAGGAGGAGAAGCTGTTGCGCCCCTCGGGCGGGTTGGCCGGCAGGTTGGCGGCGAGCGTGATTTCCGAGGTCGCGACCGGGTTCGAGACGAGCTGGCTCACGCGGATCGGCTGCAGCAGCGTGCGGTCGACCTGGCGGGTGTTGGCATCGACGTTCCAGCCCTGCAGGAAGTAGCCCGCGCTGTTGACGA
This sequence comes from Elioraea tepida, assembly GCF_019203965.1. NCBI lineage: Bacteria > Pseudomonadati > Pseudomonadota > Alphaproteobacteria > Acetobacterales > Elioraeaceae > Elioraea > Elioraea tepida. The sequence continues at coordinate 2,861,397 of NZ_CP076448.1, read as the reverse complement.
GGTAGCCGTTGCGGTCGAGCGTGAAATCACCGGCGCGGGTGTAGAACTGCCGCGGGTCGAAGGTGGGCAGGCCGTTGACCTCGCCCGACGGGGCGGCGACCGCGAAGAAGCCCTGCCCGGCGACGGCGAGCGCGGTCTTGTTCTCCGTCTGCTCGATCGTTCCCTGGACGGTATGGGTGAAGTCGGGCCGCGCCACGACGCTGCCCGGCGTGTGCAGCCGCGGCGCGGACGAGGTGATGTAGCTCACGAAGCTCGTGTCAATCCGCTTGAAGCCGATCGTCTGGCTGTTCGCCACGTTGTCGGAGATGTGGCCGAGCGCGCGCGACTGCGCCGTAAGCCCGCCGATCGCGGTGGTCATCGAACCGAAGAGCGACATGGTCTGCCTCCAGGCTGTGCCGTGCGGGAATGGCCGCACCGGGTTCCGTCGCCACACGCGACGCAGACGCCGTGCCAGAGCGGAAAAGCAAGCAAAAAGGCGGCTTCCGCCGCATGCGGCCCGGGAGCGCGGGACCGGGTTGCCGGGCAGGCTGTGCCCGCTGCCCGGCAGGCCCTGCCGGGCGGGGTGGTCACGCGGCGTGGTCCGTCGCGGTCGGGAAGAGGGCGCGGCAGCGCCTCAGCGCCTGGTAGTGGCGGCGCATCGAGACGAGTTCCGCGATCGCCGCGATCTCCTCAACCGCCTCGGGGCGTGCGCGGCGCAGCGCGGCGAGCGCGTCATGGACCGCCCGCTCCGGCGCCTGGCCGAGATAGGCCATCTGGATCGCGAGATAGAGAGCGCGCTCCGGCCCGATGGCCTCTTCCGCGCGCAGCATCTCGCGGCCGCGCAGGAACTGCGCCTCGTTGTGCAGGAAGATCGTCGCGGTGCGGTCGCCGGAGCCGATCACGGCGCCGTTGACCACGAGCGTCTCGCCAGGCTTGAGAACAACCTTCAGCGGCATCCTGCCCACCCTCGGCTCGGCCGGGCGCGGGAACGCACCCGGAGACGGGGCGAGCAAGCGACGTGCCGGAGCGGCCGCGCGATTTCGGCCTGCCCTGCCTGGCCCACCCATGCCCGCGTCTGCGCAGCCCGGCAGATCCTGCCGGGGGCGGCAGAAACTGCCGGGTCGGATCTGCCGCGGGAGGCGCCCACCTGCCCCGGTGCGGACCTGCCGGGCAGGGCAGGACCTGCCCGGCAGTTTCGTCGCGCCGACGCGGCGGCTCTTGCTCAAGCCCCTGATCTTCAAGGGTTCGGATCCTGGCCCGGGGGTTGCGGGGCGCGGGCGCATGATGGTCGCGATCAGCCAAGCCACCGCTGCACCGCCCACCCTTCCCGACGCCGCCCGCGCTGGAGAGGGTGGCGAAAGCTTCTCGAGCCTGCTCGCCGGGCTGCTTGGCGATGCAGCCCCCGAACCGCCGCCTGACCCTGCCGGGGAGGCCGCGACGGAGCAGGCCCCGGAGGCTCGTCTGGCCGAGGAGCCCGGAGAAGCGATCGGGCGTCCAGGGCCTGCCGAGCCGGACGCCCTGGCCGTGCCAAGCGCGCTCCTGCCGCTGGCGATGGTCTTCGCCGGGCCCGTGGACGGACAGGCTGCGGGCACGACCGAGCTTGGACCGGCGAAAGAAGCCGAGGCGGAGGAAAACCAGGCGCAGCCTCTCCGGCTCGACCCCGTCTCCGACCCCGCGCTCCTGGTCGCGCCACCGGCAACCGCCGCACCGGCCGCCTCGCAACAGGCGAAGGCGGCGGAGGCAATATCGGGGCGGGCTGGCGTCACGCCCGAAGCGAGACCATCCGACGCCTTGGCAAACGACCCGGCCGGAGCGCCTCCCGCTTCCCTCGAACCGGATGCTGACGCAGACCGAGCACCCGAGACCGCCGGCGACTTCCAGCCCGAACGCCTCGCCGCTCCGACCCGCGTTCGCGACCTGGGCGAAAGCCCGCCGAAAGAACAGCCCATACCCGAGACGGCTCGGGGACAGGCGCGGGGGGCGGTCGAACCGTCACCGCAACTGACGAACCGCACCGCGGCGCCGACCGCAAACGCACCGGCAGGCGCCGCACCGGCTGCGGCGAGCGGGGCAGAGGCCACCCCCTCGCCCATCGCCAGCGGGGAGGCGGCAGCGCGCTCTGCCGAGCGACCGGTCGCGCCACCGCCGCCGCCGCTCGTCCAGATCGCGGTCCACCGCGCGGCGGAGCCGCGTCCGCTCCGCGCGGCGGCACCGGCCCTCTCACCCCTCGTTGCGGCAGCGTCCGTCGAGACCCTCAACGCCGCTCAGCCCCCGGCAGAGCCGGCGCCCCTGACGGCGCAGGCGCTCGAGGCGCCCGGCGCCGGGCCGCCCGGCAGCACCGATGCCCTGACCGACGACGCCCCCGTGGCGGAGGGCGGCGCGGCGCTGCTCAGGTCTTCGACGCCATCTCCGTCCTCGCCTCGGCCAGAGGTAAACGCCGCGCCTGTGCGGAGGCCGTCAGAGGCGAACACCACCCCCCCCGGCAGCGCCACAGCGACGTCGACCGGCCAGCCCCTCGCCCAGCCGGCGCTCGGCCTTGCGGGGCTCCCGATCACGTCGCCACCGGCGCCGCAGGCCCAGACCGTCCAGTGGGCGCCGCGAGCCGCGCCGGCGCAGCAGATCATGCCCGTCGTGGTCACCCTCGCCGCCGGCTCAAGCGCTTCCCCGGGAAGCGTGACCGTGACGCTCGAGCCGGTCGAGCTCGGCCGGGTCGAGATCTCGGTGCGCAGCGAGAACGAGCAGCAGGCGCGGATCCACATCGTGGCGGAACGGCCCGAGACGCTGCTTCTGCTCGTGCGCGACCAGGCAGCGCTCGACCGCGCCCTCGCCCAGGCCGGCGTCGGCGCCGAGGGGCGGGCGTTCAGCTTCGACCTCGCCGCGCGTGACGGACGCGGCGGCGGCGAGGCGCCCGCGCGCGAAGGCGGCGACGGCCGGGGCTCTGCGCCCGCGAACGCGCGCGCCGACGCCGAGCGGGCACGAAGCGAAACGGTCCAGCGAAGGGCCGCTCCCGGCGGCCTCGACATCGCCGTCTGACACAGCGAAGGAGCAAGACCCATGTCCACCGTTCAGCAGGTCCTCTCGATCGCCGACCGGCAGGGAATGCAGCAGGCGGCGAGCGCGCGGATCGCCAACAACTTCCAGGACTTCCTGAAGCTGCTCACCACGCAGCTGCAGAACCAGGACCCGACCGCGCCGCTCGACACGAACCAGTTCACGCAGCAGCTCGTGATGTTCGCCCAGGTCGAGCAGCAGCTCGCGACCAACAGCAATCTCGAGAACCTGATCAGGCTCCAAGGCACGGCGCAGCTGACCGCGCTCACCCCCCTGATCGGGCGGACGGTGGAGGTCGACGGCTCCGCCCTGCCGCTGCAGCGCGGCGAGGCGGCCGGCACCTACACGCTCTCCGGACCGACGAGCGAGACGATGATCACCATCACCAATGCCGCCGGCCGCGTGGTGCGCACCGCGCGGGGCGAGACCACCGCCGGCACCCACGGCTTCTTCTGGGATGGCCGCGACAACTCGGGCAGCCGCCTGCCCGACGGGGTCTACACGCTGACCGTCACCGGCCAGACGGGAACGAGCACGACGAAGGTCTCGACCACGATCTACGGCCGCGTCACGGGGGCGGAGCGCGGAGCGGACGGGGCGATCAAGCTTCGCCTCGGCGACATCACGGTTCCCTCCGACCGGATCCGCAGCGTGATGCCGGACAGCTGACCCCCCCTCCCTGACCCCGACGCGGCAGAAAATGCCGGGGCTTTAACCGGAGGGTAAGGGCTCGCACGCCACTGTCGCCCTCGCGGCAGGACGCCGCTCCGCCGGCGACCGAGCGGAAGGAGAGGGTTGGACGTGAACGGGCTGCTGCAGGGACTGCGCGCGCTTGGGCCTACGAGGATTGCGGCGCTCGGTGTCGTTGCCGCCGGGCTCTTCGGCCTGATCGTGTTCCTCGCCATCCGCGCCGGCCAGCCGCCGATGGCGCTCCTCTACGCTGACCTCGACACGCGCGACAGCGCGGCGGTGGTGCAGAGCCTCGAGCGTCAGCGCGTGCCCTACCGGCTCGAGGGCAATGGCGGGCGGATCCTCGTCCCCGTCGAGCAGGTCGCCCGGGTGCGGCTCGCCCTTGCGTCCGAAGGCCTGCCGACGGGCGGGTCGGTCGGCTACGAGCTGTTCGACCGCACCGACAGCCTCACCACCTCGAGCTTCCAGCAGGGGATCAACCAGGTGCGCGCGCTCGAGGGCGAGCTCGCGCGGACCATCCGTCAGATCCAGGGCGTGCGTGCGGTGCGCGTCCATCTCGTGCTGCCCAGGCGCGAGCCCTTCGCGCGCCAGCAGGCCGAGGCGCAGGCCTCGATCGTGCTGACCATGGCGGGGCCGCAGCGGCTCGACCGCGAGCAGGTGCAGGCGATCGTCCATCTCGCCGCCGCCGCCGTGCCCGGGCTCAAGCCCGCCAACATCTCCGTGGTCGACAGCCGCGGCTCTCTGCTCGCGCGCGGGGGGCAGGCGGTCACGGGCCTCGGTGTCGCGCTCAACGCCGAGGAGGTGCGTCGCGCCCATGAGCTCCGCCTCTCCCGCGCGGTCGAGGAACTGCTCGAGCGCACGCTCGGCGTGGGGAAGGTGCGCGTCGAGGCCACCGTCGAAATGGACTTCGATCGGATCACCGAGAGCCGGGAGAGCTTCGACCCTGACCAGCAGGTGGCCCGCTCCACCTCCTCGATCACCGAGCAGAGCCGCGGCCAGGAGCGGCAGCAGAACGTCACGGTGGGCAACAACCTGCCCAACCCCGAGCCGCAGAACGCCGGCTCGATCACCGAGGAGAGCCGGACCGAGGAGACCACCAATTTCGAGATCGGCCGAACCCTGCGCCAGATCGTGCGCGAGGCACCGCAGGTTCGTCGGCAGTCGATCGCCGTGCTCGTCGACGGCACGATGGCGAGGCCCGAGGGGGGCGGCGCCCCGGTCTGGCGCCCGCGCACGGCCGAGGAACTCGCGCAGATCACTGCTCTCGTCCGCGGCGCGGTCGGCTTCGACGAGGCGCGCGGCGACAAGATCGAGGTGGTGAACCTCCGCTTCGCCGAGGCGGACGCAGGCGTGGCCGAGGAGGAGAGGCTGTTCGGCCTGCCGATCGGCCGCGCCGAGATCGTGCGGATCGTCGAGACGGCGGTGTTCGGCGTCATCGCCCTGCTCGCGCTCCTGCTCGTGGTGCGCCCCCTCGCCGGGCGTGTGCTCGAGCGGGTGAGCCCTGCGGGTGGCGACGCGCTCGCGGGGCTTCCCGGCACCTCCGGCCTGCCGGCTCTCTCCGGCCCTGCCGCGGCCGCAGCGGCGGCGGCGCTCGCCGGCCCCGGCGGCCAGGCGACGCTGCCGGGCCCTGACGGCGCTGTCCCGCTGCTCGAGGGAGACAGCCTGATCAATGTCAGCCAGGTGGAGGGGCAAATGCGCGCCTCGAGCCTCCGGCGGATCGCCGAGCTCGCCGAGAAGCACCCAGAAGAGGCGCTCTCGGTGATCCGAAGCTGGATGGCGCAGGAGAGCTGACGGTCGGGTCGGGGAAGCGGAGACGTGGCGATGGCACGAGCGCGCGAGGATTGGCGCAGCCTCACCGGGCCGCAGAAGGCGGCGATCCTGATGCTCGCTCTCGGCGAGGAGGCGGCGGCGCGCCTGTTCGCGATGATGCACGAGGACGAGATCAAGGAGATCAGCGCCGCGATGGCCGGCCTCGGCGTGGTCTCGGCAAGCGTCGTCGAGCGGCTCTGCGTCGAGTTCGCCGACCAGATTTCGGCCACCGGCAACCTGCGCGGCACCTACGAGAGCGCCGAGCGTCTGCTCTTGAAGAGCCTGCCGAAGGACAGGGTCGCGCAGATCATGGAGGAGATCCGCGGCCCAGCCGGGCGGACGATGTGGGACAAGCTCGGCAACGTCAACGAACAGCTGCTCGCGAACTACCTCAAGAACGAATACCCGCAGACGGTCGCGCTGGTGCTCTCGCGCGTGCGGCCCGATCACGCCGCCCGCGTGCTGCAGCTTTTGCCGGAGAACTTCGCGCTCGAGGTGGTGATGCGCATGCTCAGGATGGAGAGCGTGCAGAAGGACGTGCTCGAGAGCGTGGAACGCACACTTCGGATGGAGTTCATGTCGAACCTCGCGCGGACGCAGCGTCGCGACGCGCACGAGTTGATGGCCGACATCTTCAACAATCTCGACCGCTCGGCAGAAAGCCGCTTCCTCGCCGCGCTCGAGGAGCGCAACCGCGAGGCGGCCGAGCGGATCAAGAGCCTCATGTTCACCTTCGAGGACCTCACCCGGGTGGACGGTGCCGGCATCCAGGTGCTGATGCGCGCGGTCGAGAAGGAGACGCTCGCGCTCGCGCTGAAGGGCGCCTCCGACACGATCCGTGACCTGTTCTTCAAGAACCTCTCCGAGCGTGCGGGCAAGATGCTGAAGGAGGATATCGCCGCGCTCGGGCCGGTGCGGCTCAAGGACGTCGAGGAGGCGCAGGCCGCGATCGTCGCCGCTGCGAAGGATCTCGCCGCGTCCGGCCAGATCACGATCAGCGACGGCCGCGAGGAGGAGCTCGTCTACTGACATGAGCACCGCGCCACGTCCGATCGCCCTGTCTGCCCTGGCCCGACGCGGCCAAGACCGGCCGCCGCCGCGCCGCTACCTGTTCGAGCGCGACTTCGACGCCGAGGATGGGCCGCCGTCGCGCGCTCCGCTGCCCGCGCCACCGCCTGAGCCGGAGGTGATCGCGCCGAGCTTCTCCGCCGCCGAGCTCGCCGAGGCCCGCGCCAAAGGCGTCGCCGAGGGGCGCGCGGCGGCGGCAGCGGAGGCGAAGGCGAGTGCAGAGGCGCGCGCGGCGGCGGCGCTCGAGGCGATCGCGGCGCGGCTTGCTGAGGCGCGCGAGGCGGCGGCGGCGGCGGCGGAACGCGCCGCCGGGGCGCTGGCCAGGGCGACGCTCGACCTCGTCACCCGCGCCCTGCCCTCAGCCGCCGCCGCGCACGCTCCAAAGACCTGCGGGATGCTCGCCGAGGCGCTGATCGCTCGGCTCTCTGGCGTCGAGCGGATCGTGATCCGCCTCGAGCCGGAGCTCGCGCGACGCCTCGAGCCCGCGCTCGCACGCGCTGCCGCCGCGGCCGATTTCGCCGGGCGGCTCGAGGTGGTCGGGACGGCCGGAATGAGCCCGGGCGAGATGCGCGTCAGCTGGCCCGGGGGCGAGGCGCGGCACGATCCGCACGCGCTCGCGAGCGCGGCGCGCGATGTCCTTCACCAGCTCGGGCTGTCGCCCGGAAGCGCTGAGGAGAACCAAGATGGCAGCTGAACAGGGCCAGGGTGTCGCGCTCGAGGATCTCTCCTCGGGCGGATCGGAGGTCGCGGTGCCGGGCGAGGACGCGGCGTTCGCGCCGGGCACGCGCGAGCTCGAGGCGATCTACGACATTCCCGTCCAGGTCTCCGCCGTGCTCGGGCGGAGCACGATGCAGGTGAGCCAGCTCTTGAAGCTAGGCCGCGGCGCGGTGGTGGAGCTCGACCGCAAGCTCGGCGAGGCGATCGACATCTACGTCAACAACCGGCTCGTGGCGCGCGGCGAAGTGGTGATGGTCGACGACAACCGCCTCGGCGTGACCATGACCGAGATCGTCAAGGCGGATCGCGGCGCGTGACGCCGCAAGGCAGCAGGAGGGACGCAGGATGCGGATCCTGATCATCGGCTCGCTCTCGGCGGAACTCGGCCAGGCGGGGCGGATCGCCATCGCCCGCGGCGCGCGGCTCGCCCAGGCCGACGATGTCGCCGCGGCGCTCGCGCAGCTGCGTGCGGGCGGCGGCATCGACCTCGTCCTGTGCGACGTGAGGCTCGACGTGTCGCTGCTCGTGCGCGCGATGGCCGCGGAACGGATCGCCACCCCCGTCATCGCCTGCGGCGTGGGTAACGATGCCGACCTCGCGGTCGCGGCGATCCGCGCCGGCGCGCGGGAATACCTGCCGCTCCCGCCTGACCCCGACCTGATCGCCGCCATCCTCGAGGCCGTGGGCGCGGACGGGCATGCGCTGATCCACCGCGACCCGGTGATGCGGCAGACGATCCGCCGCGCCGAGCAGGTCGCCGCTTCCGAGGCGTCGGTCCTGATCGCGGGCGAGAGCGGCACCGGGAAGGAGGTGCTCGCACGGCACATCCACCGCAAGAGCCGCCGCGCGGGCGGGCCGTTCGTCGCGCTCAACTGCGCCGCGATACCCGACAACCTGCTCGAAAGCGAGCTGTTCGGCCACGAGAAAGGCGCCTTCTCCGGCGCGGTGGCGCGGCGTATCGGCAAGTTCGAGGCGGCGCATGGCGGCACGCTCCTGCTCGACGAGATCTCGGAGATGGACGTGCGGCTTCAGGCGAAGCTGTTGCGCGCGATCCAGGAGCGCGAGGTCGACCGGCTCGGCGGCACGGAACCCGTCAAGGTCAATGTGCGGCTGATCGCGACGACGAACCGCGACCTGCTCGCCGAGGTGCGCAAGGGCACCTTCCGCGAGGACCTCTACTTCCGCCTCAATGTCGTGACGCTGCAGGTGCCGGCCTTGCGCGACCGGCCGGGCGACATCGCACCGCTTGCGGACCATTTCGCCCGCAAATACGCCGAGGTGAACGGCCTGCCGATGCGGCCGATCACGCCCGCGGCGATGGCGATGCTTGAGGCGCACGGCTGGCGCGGCAATGTGCGCGAGCTCGAGAACACGATCCACCGCGCCGTCCTGCTCGCCTCCGGAGACGTGATCGACGTCGAGGCGATCGAGCTCGGCGGCGCCGCCCCGGCGGCAGACGAGACGGCGCAGCGGCTCGTTCCGGCTGCGGCAGCGGCGGCGGCACGCCAGCGCGAAACGGCGGCACCCCCGGCCGCGGGGCAGAGCGCGGTCGGCGCCCTCGTCGGCCGCACCGTCGCCGACGTCGAGCGCGACCTGATCCTCGAGACGCTCACCCACTGTCTCGGCAACCGCACCCACGCCGCAACCATCCTCGGCATCTCGATCCGCACGCTGCGCAACAAGCTGCGTGAATACAGCTCCGCCGGAGTGCGCGTCCCGCCGCCGGCGCAGGCTGACCGGATCCCCGCCTGAGCGGACCGTCCCCGATGGCCGAGGGGAACGCGGAGGCGACCGCACCGACGCTCGCGGCACGCGTCAGCCGCGCAGTGCCCACGCCGGACGTGCTGATGGCGATCGGGGTGGTGCTCCTGATCGTCATCCTCGTCGTACCGCTGCCGCATCTCCTGCTCGACCTCGGGCTTGCGCTCTCGATCACCGCCTCGGTGCTTGTTCTGATGACGGCGATGTTCATGCGCCGGCCGCTCGACTTCACCTCGTTCCCGACACTGCTGCTGATCACCACGCTTCTGCGGCTCGGCCTCAACCTCGCCTCGACGCGGCTCATTCTCTCGGCCGGGCACGAGGGGCCGCAGGCGGCAGGAGCGGTGATCGCCGCGTTCGGCGGCTTCCTGATGGGGGGCGACGTGGTGATCGGGCTGATCGTGTTCGCGATCCTCGTGCTCGTGAACTTCGTCGTGATCACCAAGGGCTCGGGCCGGATCGCCGAGGTGGCGGCGCGGTTCAGCCTCGATGCGATGCCGGGCAAGCAGATGGCGATCGACGCCGACCTCTCGGCCGGGCTGATCGACGAGGCGGGAGCGCGGAGGCGGCGCAAAGAACTCGAGGAGGAAAGCGCGTTCTTCGGCGCGATGGACGGTGCCGCCAAGTTCGTCAAGGGCGATGCCGTCGCCGGCCTCGTCATCACCCTCATCAACCTGATCGGCGGCCTCGTGATCGGTGTGGCGCGCGAGGGGATGAGCTTCTCCGCCGCGATCGGCACCTACTCGCTGCTGACGATCGGCGACGGCCTGGTGAGCCAGATCCCGGCGCTGATCACCTCGACCGCCGCCGGCATCGTCGTGACCAAGGCCGGCGTCGATGGCCGAACCGACGAAGCGGTGCTGCGCGAGATCGCGGGCTCCCCGAAGCCGCTCGCGATGGCGGCCGGGGCGGCCGGCGCGCTCGCGCTGATGCCAGGCATTCCGATGCTTCCCTTCCTCGCCATCGCCGGGATCGCCGGGGCCGCTGCCTGGGCGCGCCGGGATGCGGCGCGCAGAGCCGAGGAGACGGCCGCCGGAGCGGAGGCGCCCGCCCTCGCCGCCCCGCCTGCCGAGGAGCCGGTCACCGCGGCGCTCAGGATCGACGCGGTTCGGCTCGAGCTCGGCTACGCCCTGCTCGGCCTCGCCACGGCCGAAGGCGGTGCGCGGCTGACCGAGCAGATCCGCGCGCTGCGCCGCGCGCTCGCCTCCGAGATGGGATTTCTGCTTCCTCCGGTTCGGATCCAGGACAATGTCCAGCTCCCGCCCACGACCTATGTGGTTCGGATCAAGGAGCTCGAGGCGGGCCGAGCCGAGGTCCGCCCGGGGATGCTGCTCGCGATGGACCCGACGGGCGCGCCCGTCGCTCTGCCTGGGGAGAAAACCACCGAGCCGGCCTTCGGCATCCCCGCCGCCTGGATCGACGCCACGCTCGCCGACGAGGCGGCGGCGAGGGGCTACACCGTGGTCGACCCCGCATCCGTCATCACGACGCACCTCACCGAGCTCGTGCGTGACCAGATGGCCGAGCTCCTCTCCTTCGCCGAGACGCAGAAGCTTCTCGACGAGCTGCCGCGCGAACACCAGAAGCTCGTCGCCGAGCTGATCCCCCAGCAGATCAGCACCGCCGGCGTGCAGCGCGTGCTTCAGGCCCTGCTCGCCGAGCGCGTTTCGATCCGCGACCTGCCCACCATCCTCGAGGGGATCGCCGAGGCGCTAGCGGCCGGGGCGAGGGGGGTCGCGGGGATCGTGGCGCAGGTGCGCGTGCGGCTCGCGCGCCAGATCAGCGAACAGCACACCGGGCCGAACGGCTACATCCCGCTGGTAACGCTCTCGCCCGAATGGGAGCGCGCCTTCGCCGAGTCGATGACCGGCCCGCCTGAGGACAGGCAGCTCGCCATGGCGCCCTCGCGTCTCACTGAGTTCATGACGAAGCTCAGGGAGGCAATCGACCGCGCCGCCAACGCCGGCGAAGCGGCCGTGCTGCTCGTCAGCCCCGCCCTCCGGCCGCATGTGCGCGCCGTGGTCGAGCGCTTCAGGGCCGCCACACCGGTGCTGAGCCAGGCCGAGATCCATCCGCGCGCGCGGATCCGCACCGTGGGCACGGTCTGAGACGATGCGAATCCGCGTCTTCCGGGCCCGCACCGCCGCCGCCGCCATGGCGGCGGCCCGCGCCGAGCTCGGCGCCGAGGCGTTGATCCTGGGCACGCGCCGGGTGGCCGAGGGGATCGAGCTCACCGCGGCCGCCGAGCCGGAGGTCGAGCCCGCACCAGTCGCGCCGCTCCAGCCGGTTCGCCCGGCCGGCGACCCGGCGGTCGCGGCCGCGCTCGCCGCGCACGGCGTGCCCGAGCGGCTTCGCGCCGCGCTCGCCTCAGGCCCCGATCTCGCGGCGGCGCTGTCGACCCATCTCCGGTTCGAGAAGCTGCCGCTCGGGCGCGGCAGCACCCTGCTCGTGGTCGGACCGCCCGGCTCGGGCAAGACCCTCACCGTCGCCAAGCTCGCCACGCGCCTGCGGCTCGCCGGGCGCACGCCGCGCGTGATCGCGGCCGACGGGCGGCGCACGGGTGCGGTGGAGCAGCTCGCCGCCTTCACCCGGCTGCTCGGCCTCGACCTGATCGCCGCCCCCCATCCCGCGACGGTGCTGCGCGCTCTCGCCGTGCGCACGGACGAGCCGACGCTGATCGACACCGCGGGGATTGACCCGTTCGACCCCGCAGAACGCGAGGAGATCGCCGCTCTCGCCGCCGCCTCGGGCGCCGCGGTGGCGGTCGTCCTCGCCGCCGGCATGGACGCTGCCGAGGCGGCGGAGGCGGCCGAGGCTCTGGCCGAGACAGGAGCGCGGCACGTGGTCGCCACACGGTTCGACATCGCCCGACGCGTGGGCGCCCTCCCCGCTGCCGCCCATGCCGGCGGGCTTGCGGTCGCGGAAGCCGGCACGGGACCGGGAGCCGCCGACGGGCTCGGCGCGATGACGGCGGAGGCGCTCGCCGCACGGCTCATGGCCGCCCCCGCATCACGCCAGACCCGCGCCGCAGCCTGAGAGGAGGGACAATCGATGACCGCGCGCGCCGCTCTCGCCGCCCCGGCCTTCGAGGCTCCGCCACGCCCGGCGGGGCGGCTGATCGCAATCGCCTCCGGCAAGGGCGGCGTGGGCAAGACCTGGCTTGCCATCTCGCTGTCGCAGGCGCTCGCCGAACGCCGCCGGCAGGTTCTGCTGGTCGACGGCGATCTCGGGCTTGCCAATGTCGATGTGCAGATCGGCCTCTCCGTCACCCGCGATGTCACCGGCCTGCTCCGCGGCGAACGCGTGGAAGCGCTCGCCACCCCGGTGCCCGACGCCGGATTCTCGGTTCTCGCCGGGCGCTCGGGCTCGGGCGCTCTCGCCGCTCTGGCCGAGTCTCAGTTCGAGACGATCCTCACGGGACTCTCCGGCGCCCGCGGCTACGATCACGTGGTGCTTGACATCGGTGCTGGGCTCGACCGCACCGCGCGGCGGCTCGCGGCGTTCGCCGACACGCTGCTCGTCGTCACCACCGAGGAGCCGACGGCGCTGACCGACGCCTATGCCTGCCTCAAGCTCGCCGCCCTCGACCGGCCGGGCGGTGACCGGCGCGTAGTGGTCAACATGGCCGTCTCCCAGCTCTCTGGCGAGCGCACATGGGCAACGCTCCGGAAGGCCTCCGAGACCTTTCTGAAGGAGAGCCCGCCGCTCGCGGGCGTGGTGCGCCGTGACGCGCGCGTCGCCGAGGCGATCCGGCGCCAGGTGCCGTTCCTGACCCGGCACCCGACGGCGGAGGCGGCGTCCGACCTCCGGGCGCTTGCCGCGCTTCTCGCTCCCTGACCGCTGGCGACCGATCGCGGCGCGTGCGATATGCAAGCCATGTCCCCACGCCGACGCGCCGGCCGATGCCGCTGAGCCCGCCGAAGCCACGCGAGAAGCTGCACACGCGCACGATCGTCATCGAGGGCTATCGCCGCGAGGACGGGCTCTTCGACATCGAGGCCTCGCTCGCCGACACGAAGACCTACGCCTTCGCCAACGAGGACCGGGGCGAGATACGCCCGGGCGAGAAGCTGCACGGGATGCTGATGCGCCTGACGGTGGACGAGGACATGGTCGTCCATGCCTGCGAGGCGAGCACCGAGTTCGCACCTTACGCGATCTGCCCCGACGTCACGCCGAACTTCGCGCGTCTCGCCGGCCTCCGGATCGGTCCAGGCTGGAGCGGGAAGGTCAGGGAGGTGGTCGGCGGCGTGCGCGGCTGCACGCACCTTGTCGAGCTCCTCGGGCCGATGGCCACCGTGGCCTTCCAGACGCTCTCGGTGGTGCGTCGCTCACGCCCGCAGGACCCGACCAGGCCGCCGCCCCTGCTGAACACCTGCCACGCCTACGCGGCGGACGGGCCGGTCGTCGCGCGGCGCTGGCCTGCCTTCTCGACACGCACGCCCGCCCCGGCGAAGACCACCGGGGCGGAGTAAGCGAGGCGGGAGGACTGGGAGGGAGAGGAAGCGGGACCTATTCGGCCGCGCTTCCCGACATGAACGCCGGCAACGGCGTGGCGCGGCGCCCCGACCCGTTGCCGGCGGGGCGGGAATGGTCGAGCATACCGTGGCCCGCGGCGATATGCCCCTCCTCCGTCGCGGCGGCACGGAAATACTGCAGCACGAACACCCGCATCGCCGAGGTACGGCCGCCCTTCAGGCCCATCCTCTCGATCCGCCGGCAGAGCTCCGACGGTGTGGTGCGCTCGCGGCGGCAGATCTCGGCCAGCGCGTCCCACAGCTCGGGTTCCAGGCGCATCGAGGTGCGGCCACGCTCGGCGACGATGTTGCGGTTGATCAGGGTGCTGCGCGCCATTGGGAACTCCTCCGTGTGCGCGCAGTGTGACCGGGATCATTTAATGGGACGTTGCTTCAGACCGAGTCGTTCTTTCCGTCGGGGCGCTGCCTCCGGGCGGCCTCTTCGGGCGTCTCGAGACGAAGGCTCAGAGCATGCAGGCCGGTCGCGAACTCGGGGCCGAGAAGCCCATTGACCAGCCGGTGCCGTGCCACCCTGCCGAGGCCAGCGAAACGCGGCGAGACGACATGGACGAGATAATGCGTCTCGCCTCCGCCGTCGGGATTGCCTGCATGACCTGCGTGCCGGGCGCTGTCATCGACCACGGTCACCGTCGCCGGAGCAAGCCCCGCCTCAAGCGCGGCCGTGATCCGCTCCGCGCGTGTGCCTCCCATCCGCTTCACCTCCCCGCCTTCGCCTTGCCACCCACCGGAGCCGTGGCCATAAGAGACGAATGCGCAGCGGCGCACCGCGAAGCCATGGCTCCTCCCGTTCCCGACTGCGGGCCGAGATCCCGCAGACGGACGACCCGAACCGTGTCTGCGACCATCCCGGCTGCGCCGCGCATGGCGGCTTCCGGGCGCCGAAATCGCGCCGGAATCTCACCGACTACTACTGGTTCTGCCTTGACCACGTACGCGAATACAACCGCGCCTGGGACTACTACAAGGGCATGAGCCCGGGCGAGATCGAGGCCGAGATGCGCCGCGACACCACATGGCGTCGCCCGACCTGGCCGCTCGGCCGGCTCGGCCTCGGGGCGGACGAGCGGATCATCGACCCGTTCGACGCCCTCGGCAGGGGCAGGCGTAGCCCGCGCCAGGACAGGCCGGAGGCGCCGGCCGAGCTGCGCGGCCCGCTCGCGACCCTCGAGCTCGCCTGGCCGGTGACGCGCGACGACGTCAAGCGCGCCTACAAGGCCCTCGCCAAACGCTTCCACCCCGACGCGAACAGCGGCGACAAGGCCGCCGAGGACCGGCTCAAGACCATCAACGCCGCCTACACCACGCTGATCCGTGCCCTTCCGGCCCGAGGCGCGTGAGGCGCGCGGCCGGCCTTCGCAACCGCGCCGCCGGGGTCTAATCTGGGGCCTTATCGGAGAGAGTAGACACGCGCATGAACAAGGTGACCCAGTTGGCCGACCTTCGCCCCACCTCGGCGATCGACCTTCCCGACATGACCGTGAAGGCGGGCGAGGTGTTCGGCTTCCCCTCCGACATGGAGGTGCCGGCCTTCAGCGTGCGCACCGAGCATGTGCCCGACATCGACGACGCCTACCGGTTCGACCGCGAGACCACGCTCGCGATCCTCGCCGGCTTCGCCTTCAATCGCCGGGTGATGATCCAGGGCTACCACGGCACCGGCAAGTCGACCCATATCGAGCAGGTCGCCGCCCGCCTCAACTGGCCCTGCATCCGCGTCAATCTCGACAGCCACATCAGCCGCATCGACCTGATCGGCAAGGATGCGATCGTGCTGCGCGACGGCAAGCAGGTGACGGAGTTCCGTGAAGGGATCCTGCCTTGGGCGCTGCAGCACCCCTGCGCACTCGTGTTCGACGAGTATGACGCCGGCAGGCCGGACGTGATGTTCGTGATCCAGCGCGTGCTCGAGGTCGAGGGCAAGCTGACGCTGCTCGACCAGAACCGGGTGATCCGCCCGCACCCGGCGTTCCGCCTGTTCGCCACCGCGAACACGGTGGGCCTCGGCGACACCACGGGGCTCTACCACGGCACGCAGCAGATCAACCAGGGGCAGATGGACCGCTGGAACATCGTCGCCACCCTGAACTATCTGCCGCACGAGCAGGAGACCGAGATCGTCGCCGCCAAGCTCGGGATCCCGGCCAATGACAGCGCCGCGCGGAAGCGGATCGCCGCGATGGTGGCACTCGCAGACCTGACGCGGGCGGGCTTCATCAACGGCGACATCTCGACGGTGATGAGCCCGCGCACCGTCATCACCTGGGCGGAGAACGCGAGGATCTTCGGCGACGTCGCCTTCGCCTTCCGCGTCACCTTCCTCAACAAGTGCGACGAGGCGGAGCGGGCGACCGTGGCCGAGTATTACCAGCGCTGCTTCAACGAGGAGCTTCCCCTTGGGGCGGGACCGCGCCGCGCCGCCTGAACCGACCGAGATGCCCACGCCGCCGACCCAACGCGACAGCACGCGCGCCGAGGAGTTCCGCCGGGCCACGGCGAGCGCGCTGCGTGCGGTTGCCAAGCGCGGCGATGTCGATGTCGCCTTCCAGCCGGGGCCGCCGGGTCTTGCCGGCAGGCGGGCCCGGCTGCCGGTGCCGTCGCGGGCACTGCCGGCGGCCGAAAGGGCGCGGATCCGGGGCGCGGCGGATGCGATGGCGCTCAGGCTCCGCCATCACGACGAGGCGCTGCACGGGCGGCGCCAGCCGCAGCGTCGCGAGGCGCGCGAGGTCTACGACCTGCTCGCCCAGGCCCGGGTGGAGGCGCTCGGCGCGCGGCAGATGGAGGGCGTCGCCGCCAATCTGCGCGCAAGGCTTCGCGAGGAGTGCGAGGCGGACGGTCTCGACCGGATGACGCGGCGCGAGCAGCTCCCCATCGCCAAGGCGATCGAGCTTCTCGCCCGCGAGGCGATGACCGGCGAGAAGCTGCCGGAGGCGGCGCGCGGCATTGTCGAGCTGTGGCGCCAGGCCCTGCCGCAGAAGGCGCTCGACGCGCTTTCAGGGCTCAAGGAGTCGCTCGACGACCAGGACGCCTTCGCCCGCGCATCGCGCCGGCTGCTTGCCGCTCTCGACCTCGCGGAGGAGGAGGCCGAAGCCGACCAGGAGGCCACGCAGGGGGAGGACGAGCAGGGAGCCCAGGAGGAAAGCGCGCAGAGCGAGGAGACCGAGAGCGCCGGCTCGTCGGCCGAGGCGGAGAGCATGCCAGGCGCCCGCGAGGAGGAGGCGGAGGGAGAGGCCCAGGCGGCGGAGAGCGTCGAGCAGGAAGAGGAGGAGGGAGCGGCCGCCGAGGGGGATGATCGGCCCGCCGGGCCTCAGGTCCGGAGGGAGCGCGAGCAGGGCGAACCCCAGGCGCGCTACGAAGCCTATACGCGCCAGTTCGACGAGGAGGTCTCCGCCGAGGAGCTGTGCGATGCCGACGAGCTCACGCGCCTGCGCAGCCAGCTCGACCAGCAGCTTCAGCACCTGCAGGGAGTCGTGTCGAAACTCGCCAACCGGCTGCAGCGGCGTCTGCTCGCGCAGCAGTCGCGCTCGTGGGAGTTCGACCTCGAGGAAGGGCTGCTCGACGTCTCCCGCCTCGCCCGGGTGGTCGCCAACCCCACACACTCGCTCTCTTACAAGCGCGAGCGCGACACCGAGTTCCGCGACACGGTGGTCACGCTTCTGATCGACAACTCCGGCTCGATGCGCGGCCGTCCGATCACGGTCGCCGCGATGAGCGCCGATATCCTGGCCCGCACGCTCGAGCGCTGCGGCGTCAAGGTCGAGATCCTCGGCTTCACCACCCGCGCCTGGAAGGGCGGGCAGAGCCGCGAGAAGTGGGTCCAGGAGGGAAAGCGCCGCAACCCGGGCCGGCTGAACGACCTCCGCCACATCATCTACAAGGCGGCCGACCAGCCCTGGCGCCGGGCGCGGCGCAATCTCGGGCTCATGCTCCGCGAGGGCCTTCTCAAGGAGAACATCGACGGCGAGGCGCTGGAGTGGGCCTGGCGCCGGCTTGCCGCTCGCCCCGAACACCGGCGTATCCTGATGGTGATCTCCGATGGCGCCCCGGTCGATGACAGCACGCTCTCGGTCAACCCCGGGAACTATCTTGAGCGCCACCTGCGCGACGTGATCCGCCGGATCGAGCGCGACCGTCAGGTCGAGGTCACGGCCATCGGCATCGGCCATGACGTGACGCGCTACTACCGGCGCGCGGTGACCATCGTCGATGCCGAGGAGCTCGGCGGCACGATGATGAAGAAGCTCGCCGAGCTGTTCGACGAGGACGCGGCCGAGGCCTGGCACCGGGCTGCGGCCGAGCACGCGGCGCTGGTCGCCTGAGGCTCACACGACGCGCCCTTCTCGCCGCGCCGGCGGCGATTGCGGCGGCCCGGGCGGGTGCGGTCGCTCTCTCCGCGCGCGGCCTGCCCCTCTCGGAGGCTGATCCGGGGCTCGACCGGATTGGGCCGCTCTTGTTCCGCGGCGCGCTCGCCCTTGCCGCGCCCGACCGTGCGTTCGGCGGCTTCTCGGGCCTGCTGCTCGAGCCGGATGGTGCGATCCTCGCCGTCACCGACCAGGCGCACTGGCTCAGCGCGCGCTTGCAGCGCGACCCGGAGGAGAGGCTCGTCGGCCTCGACGGAGCAACACTCCTGCCGATGCGCGACAGCAACGGACGGCGCCTTTCGGCCGGCCGTGAGGGCGACGCGGAGGCGCTCGCTCGACTGCCCGACGGACGTCTGCTGGTCGCCTTCGAGCGTTGGCACCGGCTGCGGGTGTTCGACTCACCGAAGGGGCCGGGGCTTCCCTTTCCCGCTCCTCCCGGGATCGCAGCGCTTCCGCCGAACGCCGGGCTCGAGAGCCTGACCGCGCTTGCCGACGGCCGCCTGCTTGCGATCGCCGAAGCCGTCGCTGAGGACGGCACCGCTCCGGCCTGGATCGGCAGCGGCGACGGCAGGGCCTGGGTTGAGCGTCGCTACCGCCCGAGCCCCGACTTCGCCGCCGTCGATGCCGCCGGGCTTCCGGGCGGCGGCGCGCTCGTTCTCGAGCGTCGTGCGAGCCTACTTGCGGGCTTCTCCTGCCGGGTCGCCTGGCTCCCGGCAAGGGCGCTCGAGCTGCCCGAGCTCGCCCCGCGCGTGCTTGCGGAGCTCGCGGCCCCGCTCCTTGCCGACAACTACGAGGGGCTCGCGGTGGCCGAGGCGGCGGACGGCGCGCTCGATGTCCTGCTCGTCTCCGACGACAATTTCTCGTTCCTGCAGCGGAACCTTCTCGTCCTGTTCCGGCTCGAGCGGTTGGCGCTCGCCTCATCCTGAGGCGAACAGCCGCCACAGAAGCGGCAGAGCGAGCGCTGTGGCGAGCGCGTTCAGCGCCATGGCAAGCCCGCTGAAGGCGCCCGCGGTCTCGTTCACCGAAAGCGCGCGCGCGGTGCCGATGCCGTGCGCCGCCGTGCCCATGGCAAGCCCGCGGGCGCGCCAGTCACGCACGCGCGCCAGATTCAGCGTCACCGTGCCCAGCGTCGCGCCGGCAATTCCCGAAAGAATCACCACCACCGCTGTCAGCGACGGCAGGCCGCCGATCCGCTCGGCGATCCCCATCGCCACCGGCGTGGTGACGGATTTCGGCGCGAGCGAGGCGAGAACGGCCATCGGTGCGCCGAACGCGACACCAAGAGCGAGCGCTGCGGCGACGGCGAAAGCGCTTCCGACGAGCATCGAGAAGAGGATCGCAAGCGTCGATGAGCGCACGAGCGACCAATGGCGGTAGAGCGGCACGGCGAGGGCGACCGTCGCCGGCCCGAGAAGGAAATGCACGAACTGTGCCCCGGCGAAGTACTCCGCGTAGGAAATGCCTGCCGCGAGCAACAGGCCTGCGAGGATCACCACCGCGACGAGCACGGGGTTGACGAGCGGGCTTCCCCGGGCCGCGGTGTGCGCCTTCAGCCCGGCGAGCCAGGCGAGCAGCGTGGCGGCGAGCGCTGCGAGCGGATCGGCCGCGAGATAGACCCAGAGGGCCGCGAGCCCGTCCCCGTCGCTCATCGCCGCTCGTCTCCGAACCGCCGCGCCAGCGCTTGCATCAGCCGCCCCGTGAACGCGATCGCCACGAGCGTGCCGATGCTCACGGCGAGCGCAATGGGGAGCAGCGCCTCGGCGAGAAGGCCGAGATGCGCGATCACGCCCACGCCCGCCGGGACGAAGAGAAGGCCGAGGTGACGCAACAGCCCGTCTGCCACGGCTGCGAGCGGCGCCGGCACCTCACCGCCGCGCCAGAGCAGGAAGAGAAAGAGAAGGAGCATGCCGAGGATCGGGCCGGGCAGGGGCAGCCCGGTGGCGCGCACAACGATCTCTCCGGCGAGCTGGCAGGCAAGCAGCCCTGTGAACGCCCCGATCATCCGAGCCTGACCCCCCAGGCGGCGGCCTCCTCGCGCACCCTGCCGGCCGCGATCGCCGCACGCACCGCGGCCATCAGCCGCATCATGAAGCGGATGTTGTGGCGCGTGATGAGGAGCAGGGCGGCGAGCTCGTCAAGCTTGAGCAGGTGGTGCAGATAGGCACGCGAGAGCCCCGACGAGCATGCCGGGCAATCGCACCCCTCCTCGATCGGGCGCGGGTCGTCGCGGAAGCGGGCGTTGCGGAGGTTGAGGTGGTCGCGCCCGCCTGTGTCCTCGACGCCAGCGCGGACGAGCGCCCCGCCGTGGCGGGCGATCCGGGTGGGGTGCACGCAGTCGAACGTGTCGATCCCGTGCGCGACACCGTGCCAGATGTCGGCGACCTGGCCGATGCCGAGCAGGTGGATCGGCCGGTCGGGGCGGAGAAGCGGCGCCTGGAAGGCGACGATCGCGTGCATCTCCTCGCGCGTGCCGCCCAAGGAATCGCCGATCGCGTGCCCGAAGAAGTCCTCGCCGTTGACGAACTCCGCCGCGGCCCGGCGC
The DNA here is from genome assembly GCF_019203965.1 of Elioraea tepida. Taxonomy (NCBI): domain Bacteria; kingdom Pseudomonadati; phylum Pseudomonadota; class Alphaproteobacteria; order Acetobacterales; family Elioraeaceae; genus Elioraea; species Elioraea tepida. The sequence goes on along the minus strand of NZ_CP076448.1, from coordinate 2,840,884 downwards.
AGGTCCTCGTGCACATGGCCGCCGGCGATGCCGATGAGCGCCTGCGGCCCGGCACTGCCCCGCCCCCCCGCCGCGTCGAAGGCAGCGAGCGACCGGCGCGACCAGCGCATGGTTCGGGCAAGCGCGCGCTCGACATAGTCACGTGTGGCGTGGAACGGAGTGCACTCGTCGAGCACGACGACGAGATCGGCGCCGATCGCGGCCTGGGCGGCGAGCGACCCTTCGGGCGAGAGCTGGTGCACCGAGCCGTCGAGATAGGAGCGGAAGGTCGCCCCCTGTTCGTCGATCCGGATCAATGTTGGAGCCGGCGTGCCGGAGCGGCTGCCCTTGATTTCGGCAGCGACGCCGCCATGGCCCATCGAGAAGATCTGGAACCCGCCGCTGTCGGTCAGGGTGGGGCCGTGCCAGCCCGTCATCCGCGCGAGCCCGCCGAGCCGCCCGACCGCCTCCGCGCCAGGGGCGAGCATCAGATGATAGGTGTTGCCGAGCACAAGCGTGGCGCCGAGCGAGCGCGCCTCCTCCATCGTCGCCGCCTTCAGCGCCCCGCGCGTGGCGCAGAGCACGAAGGCAGGCGTCTCGACCGCCCCGTGCGGCGTCTCGAGCACGCCCGCGCGGGCCCGCGTGGCCGGGTCGCGCGCGGTGACTGTGAAGCGATGCGCCGGATAGCGGACGCTCATCACCGCCTCCGCTCCGGCAGGAGCCGCCCCGCGAGATACATCGCTGGCGTATCGAGCACCGCGAGCCCGACCCGCACGAGCCAGGTGCCGAGGATGTAGGTTCGCCAGAGCTCGCCCCAGCCGACCGGCGTATCGGCGAACACGACGAAGGCGAGCGTTGAGAACAGGGTGTTGTCTATGAGAGCGCTCGCCGCCGTCGAGGCGGTGTTGCGCAGCCAAAGCGCGCGGGCTCCCGTCACCGCCCGGATGGCGAGGAAGAGCCGGATGTCGAGGAGCTGGCTCGCGAGATAGCTCGTCATTCCGGCGGCGAAGAGAGCCGGCGCGGGCGTGAACAGGGCGGCGAGATGGTCATGGAACGGCAGGGCCCAAGCGAGGCCCTCGCCTGCCGCTTCGGCATCGAGCGGGCGGTAGCCGAGCGCGAGCAGCATCAGCACCGTCATCAGAAGGTGGGCGGCGAAGCCGAGCCAAACCGCCTCACGCGCCGCGGCCGCACCGTAGTGCTCGGTCAGGATGTCGGTGGCGAGGAAGGTCGCGGCGAACACCACCGTCCCCTCCGCCACCGGCCCCGGCAGGAGCACGAAGGGAACGACCTTCAGCACCTGAAGGTTCGCAGCAAGCACCGCCACCGCGACGAACACCGTCACGCCTGCGCGGCCGAACGCGGCGAGCATGCCGAGCACGGACCCGAAGGCCGCGACCACCATCATCACCCAGACCGCATCGGGGGGCAGGGCGTTCAGGGCGGAGACGAGGGCGGACGGGGAGAGGGGCAGCATCGCGCCTGGGGCCGGGCAGTCTGCTCAGGCAGGGCAAGAAAAAAGGCCCGCCGAAGCGGGCCCTCGGCGGTGCCGCCCCGAGCGGCAGGGCATCAGGCCGCTTTCCGGGCCTTGGCGCGCTCGAGCCGGCGCTTCAGCGCGCGGGCCTCCGCGGTGAGCTTGCGGTCAGGCGTGCCGAGAAGCCAGGCGTCGATGCCGCCATTGTGCTCGATGGTGCGGATCCCGCGCGGCGTGAGCCGCAGGCGGATCGTCGTGCCGAGCAGCTCCGACATCATCGAGGCCATCTGCAGGTTCGGCAGGAACCGGCGCCTCGTCTTGTTGTTGGCGTGGCTGACATTGTTGCCGGTCAGCACACCCTTGCCCGTGACGCCGCAGCGACGCGCCATGCCACCCTTCCTTCCACGAAAAATCGGCCCGGCGGCACGGAATGCCGCCTGCGCGAGGCTTTCTCTGCTATCGGCGGCGCGCCTGGCGGTCAAGATGCGGCGCAGCAGGATCGGGTGTGCCGTTTCACACACTTCTTTGCCAACCTCGGGTATCGTGCCGGGCGGTTCGTGAGGCACCCAGCGACGCGGAGGGCGTTGGGGCTGGTGGGAAACCACGTCGCGCCGGTGGCGCATGGCGATCGTGGCGCAGCTCGGCGGAGGCGTGGTTCTCGCCGCGGGCGGCTACATCCTTCAGTTCACGGCGCCGGAGCTCGGCCGGCGGAGGCCGCTCTTCCTTGCCCTCGCTGGCGGTGCGGCGGCAGGGGGAAGCATCGGCGGAACGCTCAGCATCCCCTGGTCGGAGATCGTCCGGCGCCTGAGCAACCGGGATGCTGTGGCGACGCCGATCGACGAGCTCGCCTACGCGCCGCTCGACTGCACCTTCGCGCTGAGGGACATCCACGGCGCCCAGTTCTCGATCGTCCAGGTCGGCGCCTTCGCCGCCCTGGTCGGCGTCCAGATCGTCTCGGTCGAGTGTCGGCCATGGCAGCTCTTTGGGATCGGCGGGAGGGGGACGTATTTCACGAGCCGACACGAGGTGCCGACGAGCCTTCCCGCGATCGGCCGCGCTCTCGTTGACGCCCCCCAGGTGCAAGGGGGGCTCGGCGTGGTCGCCGCAGGCTTCACGGGCTCAGTGTGGCATATCGGGTGAGGGGGCCTCAGCCCTGCCCCTCCCCGTCGGCGCGGAGCTCGCCCGCCTTCACCGAGGCGATCGCGTTGTTGAGCACCTGGACGATCGCCTCGTCGCTCATCGAGCGCGACAGGAGCCCGAGCGCGCCGCCGAGCAGGGCAGAGGCGGCCGAGAGCGTGCCGATGCGCTGTTCCATCATGTAGGCGATCGCCTGATCCACCACTGAGCCGGCGTGGCTCAGATCAGCCGGTGCATTGCCCTTGGGGTCGAACTGCATGCCCCTTCCTCCTTGCCTAGCGAGGGACATGGGGACGGAAACGCGGTCGATAAACCCCCGGACGCCGCGACAGCGAGGGGCGACCCATGGCATGGTTGCCCAATGAGCGCCGGCCTTTCCCGCGCCATGGTGCTTGATGCACCGCGGAGCCCGCTGCGACTCGTCTGCCGCGAGGTGCCGAAGCCCGGGCCGGGGCAGGTGCGCGTTCGGGTCTCCGCCTGTGCCGTCTGCCGCACCGACCTGCACGTGGTGGATGGCGAGCTCCCCCCGCAACGTCGGGAGATCGTTCCCGGTCATGAGATCGTCGGCAGGGTCGAGGCGCTCGGCGAGGGGGTGGACACGCTCGCAGTGGGGGACCGGGTGGGCATTCCCTGGCTCGGCATGACCTGCGGCCGCTGCCACTTCTGCCGTACGGGGCGGGAGAACCTGTGCGCGGAGGCGCGCTTCACCGGCTGGCACCTCGACGGCGGCTATGCCGAGCATGCGGTGGCGGATGCACGATTCTGCCTGCCGATCCCTGACGGCTACACCGATGTCGAAGCCGCCCCCCTGCTCTGTGCGGGGCTGATCGGCCACCGCGCGCTGCGGATGGCGGGGGAGGCGCGTCGCCTCGGCCTGTGGGGCTTCGGCGCGGCGGCCCATATCGTCGCCCAGGAGGCGCGCCACGAGGGCCGCGAGGTCTTCGCCTTCACCCGCCCGGGCGACCGGGAAGCGCAGGACTTTGCCCGAAGCCTCGGCGCCGTTTGGGCGGGCGGGTCGGACGAGAGCCCGCCGGTTCCGCTCGACGCTGCCATCATCTTCGCCCCCGTCGGCGCTCTCGTGCCGGCGGCGCTCAAGACGGTGGAGCGTGGCGGGGTGGTCGTCTGCGCCGGGATCCACATGAGCGACATCCCGGGCTTCCCTTACGCCGACCTCTGGGGCGAGCGGGTGATCCGCTCGGTCGCCAACCTCACCCGAGCCGACGGGATCGAATTCCTGCGCCTTGCGCCGCGCGTTCCGGTGCGCACGACGGTCGAAACGCTGCCGCTCGAGGCGGCGAACGAGGCGCTCGCGCGCCTGCGCGCCGGGGCGGTCTCGGGTGCGCTCGTGCTCGTGCCGTGAGCGTCTACTCCGCCGCCTCGGCGCTCGCCTCCGCCGTCTTGTCGTGCTCCTTGGCCTGGCGGCGCCACATCGCCGCATAGAGCCCGTCTTTCGCGAGCAGCGCGTCGTGCCTGCCGCGCTCGACGATCTTCCCCGACTCGAGCACGAGGATCTCGTCGGCATCGACCACCGTCGAGAGGCGATGCGCGATCACGATCGTGGTGCGGTTGCGCGAAAGTTCGCGCAGGTTCGCCTGGATTTGCCGCTCGGTTCGGCTGTCGAGCGCGCTGGTTGCCTCGTCGAACAGCAGGATCGGCGGGTTCTTGAGGATGGTGCGCGCGATCGCCACGCGCTGCTTCTCGCCGCCCGAGAGCTTGAGGCCGCGCTCGCCCACCCGCGTGGCGTACCGTTCCGGGAGCGACATCACGAAGTCGTGGATGCGGGCAAGACGCGCCGCCTCCTCGACCTCGGCGTCGGTCGCGTCGATCCGGCCGTAGCGGATGTTGTAGGCGATCGTCTCGTTGAACAGCACCGTGTCCTGCGGAACGATGCCGATCGCGGCGCGGACGGAGGCCTGCGTCACCGTCCGGATGTCCTGGCCGTCGATCAGCACCCGGCCTTCCTGCGGATCGTAGAAGCGGAACAGCAGGCGCGAGATCGTGCTCTTTCCTGCCCCCGACGGCCCGACGATCGCAACCGTCCGGCCCGCAGGAACGGTGAAGGAGACGCCGTCGAGGATGCCGCGATCGGGCCGGTAGGAGAAGCGCACGTTCTCAAATCGCACCTCGCCCGCCGTGACGACGAGCGGCTTCGCCCCGGGAGGATCCGCCACCTCGCGCTCGACCGAGAGTAGGCGGAACATCGCCTCCATGTCGACGAGGCCCTGCTTGATCTCGCGATAGGCGAAGCCGAGGAAGTTCAGCGGCGCGTAGAGCTGGATCAGGAACACATTGGCCATCACGAACTGGCCGACCGTGAGCGTGCCGGCCGCGACGCCGTGCGCCGCCATCAGCATGATGACCGTGAGGCCGAGCGCGATGATCGTCGCCTGGCCGAAGTTGAGCGCATTGAGGGTCACCTGGTTCTTCACCGCCGCGCGCTCGTAGCGCGCGAGCGCCTCGTCGAACCGGCGCGCCTCGTGCGCCTCGTTGCCGAAGTACTTGACGGTCTCGAAGTTGAGCAGGCTGTCGATCGCCTTGGTCGAGGCGTCCTGGTCGGTCTCGTTCATGGTGCGGCGGAACCGCACGCGCCATTCGGTGAAGGCGAGCGTGAAGCCGACGTAGAGAGCGAGGGTGACGAAGACCACGGCCGCGTAAGCCGCGCCGAGCGCGCCCCAGAGCACCGCCGTCGCGAGCGCGATTTCGAACAGGGTGGGCAGGGTCGAGAACAGGGCGAAGCGGAGCACCGTGTCGATCCCTGTGGTGCCGCGCTCGATCGCGCGCGCGAGCCCGCCCGTCTGCCGGTCGAGATGGAAGCGGAGTGACAGCGCATGCAGGTGCTCGAAGGTCGCATGCGCGACGCGGCGCACGGCCTGCTGCGCCACAGCCGAGAACACCGCGTCGCGCAGCTCCTGGAACAGCGAGGCGGCAAGCCGGATCACCCCGTAGCCGAGGACGAGCGCGACCGGCACGGCGGCGACCGCCTCGCTCCCCTCGCGCGGCGAGAGCGCATCGACCGAAGCGGCGAGGATCACCGGAACATAGACGGTCGCGACCTTGGCCAGGACGAGGGAGACGAGAGCCGCCACCACGCGCGCGCGCACGCCGACCTCCCCCTCCGGCCAGAGATAGGGGAGAAGCTGCCGCAATGTCTCGAGATGGGGCCTGACCGGCGGCGCGGCGGCCGCGCCGTGCGGCGGGGAGGGTCGTGTCACGATGGCTCCGTTCTCACTGAGCGTTATGTCGTGCGCCGGGCGCGGGGGCAAATCCCTGGATGCGGCATGGCAGGCCAGAGCGGCCCGTGCGAGGCTCGGGCGCCATGACCGACGACATCGCGCCCTTTTGGCGGCATATCGCCCGCTGCAACGACCTCCCCTCTCCGGCGGGCTTCGAGCCCTTCCTGATCGGGGGGAGGCAGGTCGGCTGGGTCGGGCCCGAGGTGCTGCGCGCCCTTACCTTCCGCCCCGCCGACTTCCACTTCGACGCGCGCGGCGTGTCGCTCGCGCGGCGCCTCAGGACGCCCCACGCCCGGTCCCGGGCGCTCGAGGCGGTGGTCACCGACCTCGTCCGTGCCGGGCTGATCCCCCGCCCCAGGGAGGAGCTCTACGACGTGCGCGCCGACCCGGACGGGCCCTCGCTCGCCACCCTCGACCGCTGTGCGGTTCCGGCCTTCGGCATCCGCGCTGAAGGGGTCCACGTCAACGGCCTCGTCCGACGCGGCGATGGGCTCTTCCTCTGGGTCGCGGTTCGGGCAGCGGACAAGTCGGTCGAGCCCGGCAAGCTCGACCATATCGTCGCGGGAGGAATTCCGGCCGGGCTCGGGCCGGATGAGACGCTCGTGAAGGAGGCGGCCGAGGAGGCCTCGATCCCGCCTGCCCTCGCCGCCACGGCACGAAAGGTGGCGAGGATCAGCTACGTGATGGCCTGGGACATCCCGGGCTGTGCGCGTGGGATGCGGCGCGACACGCTGCACGTCTATGACCTCGACCTGCCCGAGGGTTTCGTCCCGCGCCCGAATGACAACGAGGTGGCGCGGTTCGAGCTCTGGCCGATCGAGGAGGTGGCGAGAGCCGTTCGCGAGACCGACCGGTTCAAGTTCAACGTCACCCTTGTGCTGATCGACCTCTTCCTGAGGCTCGGGCTGATCCCGCCCGGGCGGGGGGCGGAGCGGCTGCGCGCCGGGCTCGACCAGGGCGGCTAAGCGGCTGCGGCAGCGGCTGTAACCGAACGGTGAGGTTTCCGCGCCACCGTTCCATTGGCCTTGGGGATCATCACTCGGCATTCAGTGGAGCGGAGCGTGGAGGGAATCGGTTTCCGCAGAGTGGTCGTGCCGGCTCTCGCCCTCCTCCTTCTGCTCGAAGCGGGGAACGAGGCCAGGGCGGAAGATGGGGCGGCGCCGTTCCACCGCCGCCCCTTGGAGGCCGCCTCCGCCGTTCTGGAGCGCGCCCGCGACGCCGCGGCAGAGGCGATCGCGGCGACCGGCGCAGCCGCCCGCGACCCCGTGCTCGGCCCACCGCTGATCGCCACCATCGCCCTGCTCGCTGGGTTCGCCCTCGGGGCAGGGCTCGCGCGTCGTCGCCCTCGGCCGGCCGGTCCGTCCGCCCTGGAACTCCTCCGGTCCGAGCCGAGGCTGCCGGAGCCTGCGGAGGCGGTCGAACCGTCGGCCCAGGAGAGCGCTGCGGCGGAAGCTGAGCCTCAGCGGGAGCCGGAGCCGTTGGACGCGGCGGGGACCGCCCTCGCGACTCCCGCGCCGCCCGCCCATCCCTTCGCATCCTGGAGCCCCGAGCGGGTGGCTCTGGTCGAGGCGGTCGTGCGCGTGCTCGAGGAGGAGGCGGCGGCGGATGCCCAGGGCCGCGACGTCGAACCGGCGGCTGCGGACGCGAAACCCGCCGAAGCCGCAGCGGCCTGACGCCCCTCAGTCGGGGAAACCGGCCAAGGCCCGAACGGCGGCCGGGCTGTGGCCGGCCTCCCGCAGGCTCCGCAACGTGGCGGCACGGTCGCGCTTGGCAAGCCGCCGCCCGTCCGGACCGGCGATCAAGCGGTGATGCTGCCAACGCGGCACCGGCCAGCCCATCAGCGCCTGGAGAAGCCGGTGCAGATGCGTCGCGGGCTTGAGGTCCTCCCCGCGCGTCACGAGCGTCACCCCTTGCGCCGCGTCGTCATGGGTGACGCAGAGATGGTAGCTCGCCGGCGTGTCCTTGCGCGCGAGCACCACGTCGCCGAACAGAGGGCCCGGGTCGGCTGTGACCAGCCCATCCCCCACCTCCTCGAAGGCGAGCGGGCCTGGAACCGCGCGAAGCGCGGCCGCCATGTCGAGCCGCAGAGCGTGCGGCTCGCCGGCCGCACGCCGCGCCTCCCGCTCGGCAGGGGGGATGGTGCGGCACGTGCCAGGGTAGAGCGGCCCGTCCGCTCCGTGCGGGGCATTGCCGATCGCGGCGATCTCGCGCGCGATCGCCGCGCGGGTGCAGAAGCACGGGTAGAGCAGACCGCGCGCCTCGAGCGAGGCGATGGCATCGGCATACTCCCGCATGTGCTCCGACTGGATCCTGACGGGCCCGTCCCAGTCGAGGCCGAGCCAGGCGAGGTCCTCGAGGATCGCGTCCGTGAATTCGGGACGGCAGCGGGTCGCGTCGATATCCTCGATGCGTACCAGGAAACGCCCGCCGGCGGCGCGCGCGAGCCGGTGCGCGAAGAGCGCCGAATGGGCATGGCCCAGGTGGAGAAACCCCGTCGGGCTCGGGGCGAAGCGGGTGACGACGGGGGCTCGTGCCATCGTCTCAGGCTAGCGCGCCGCCCTCGGCACCGGGAGCGGGGCTGAGCCCACGGCGGCTTAAGGCCGCGCGCAGGGCGGCACCCGTGTGAAGCTTCGGTGATCGGCCCCTCGGTTGCTGGACTTCCCCTCGCCTTCTGTGCATAACCCTTGCAGTCGAACGGCCGTGCCACATCATGTGGTAGTGCCCCGGGAGGCGGGGCCTGCATGTGGTGGGCGCCGCCAGGAAGGGGGAGCCTCGATTGCCCGACGGCGGCGGAAGCCTCGCCCGGTCCCACTACCCGGCTCTCGTGCTGAACGCCGATTTCCGGCCGCTCTCCTATTTCCCGCTCTCGGTCTGGTCCTGGCAGGACGCGGTCAAGGCCGTGTTCATGGACCGCGTCTCCGTGCTCTCGGAATACGAGGCGCAGGTGCGTTCGCCCTCGCTCGCGATGCGCCTGCCTTCGGTGATCGCGCTGAAGGAATACATCCCCGCGGCCCGGCGCCCGGCCTTCACGCGGTTCAACGTGTTCCTGCGGGACCGGTTCACCTGCCAGTATTGCGGCGACGAGTTCCCGGCCCAGGACCTGACCTTCGATCACGTGATCCCGCGCTCGCGCGGCGGGCGCACCACGTGGGAGAACGTCGTCACCGCCTGCTCCTGTTGCAACCTCAAGAAGGGCTCGCGCCTGCCGCGCGAATGCGGGATGTGGCCGCGGAACCCGCCACGCCAGCCGACGAGCTGGGAGCTTCAGGAGAACGGCCGCGCCTTCCCGCCGAACTATCTGCACGAGAGCTGGCGCGACTATCTCTACTGGGACACCGAGCTCGAAAGCTGACGCCTAGCGCCGGCCCGCGAGCACTGCTCCGGCATCGCGCGGCAGCCGCGCGAGCACGGGAACCGAGAGCGCCATCACGGCCGAGACAGCGAGGAAGCCGGCGGCGAAGTCCGACGCGTCCGGCGCGGCATGCCCCGCAGCCCCCATCGACACCTCGAGCACCGCCGCCGCGGTGACCACCCCGAGTGTGAGACTCACCTGCTGCATGGTCGAGTAGAACCCGGTGGCGTCCGCCATCCGATGCTCGCGGATGTCGGCGAAAGCGATCGTGTTGAAAGCGGTGAACTGAAGGCTTCGGAAGAAGCCGCCCGCGACCAGAACCGCATGCATCGCCCACCATGGCGTGTCGTGCCGGAACAGGGCACACGCGGCGAGCGTGGCGACGCTGACCACTCCGTTCCAGATGAGCAACGCGCGGAAGCCGAAACGTCGGATGAGCGGCCCGGCTGCGGGCTTCATCACGAGCGCGCCGACCGAGGCAGAGAAGGTGACGAGCCCAGCTTCCGCAGCGCTCATCCCGAACCCCACCTGGAGCATCGTGGGCAAAAGGAAGGGCACGGCACCGACACCGATGCGGAACAGCGAACCGGCGTGGACCGACAGCCCGAAGCTCGGCACCGAGAGGAGTCTGAGGTCGATGATCGGGCGCGGAACCTTGAGCGCATGGCGCACGTAGAGCGCGCATGAGGCGAGGCCGACCCCAAGGATGGCAAGGCCGACGCCACGCCCGAACACGGGGCGCGAGACGAGCTCGGAGCCGAAAATCAGCCCAGCGAGGCCGAGCCCGGAGAGAGCGAGGCCGAGCCCGTCAAGCGACCGCCGCACCGAGGGCCGGCCGGGAGGGATGAGACGCGAGACGAGACCGAGGCCGAGCGCGCCCATCGGCAGGTTCAGGAAGAACACCCAGCGCCAGGACGCGTGCGTGACGATTAGACCCCCGAGCGGCGGGCCGACGATCGGCCCGATCAGCGCCGGGACCGTGAGCCAGGCCATCGCATCGACCAGCTTCTGCTTCGGCACCGTGCGCAGAAGCACGAGCCTGCCCACGGGAACCATCAAGGCCCCGCCCACGCCCTGGATCACGCGGCCCGCGACCAGGAGCGGCAGCGAGGTGCTGAGCCCGCTCAGCGCCGAGCCGAGGCAGAAGACGATGATCGCTGAGCGGAACACCTCGCGCGCCCCGAACCGGTCGGCCACCCAGCCGGAGGCCGGAATGAACACCGCAAGCGAGAGCATGTAGGCGGTCAGCGCGAGCGAGAGCCGCAGCACGTCAGAGCCGAAGCTCGCGGCCATCGCGGGCAGCGCGGTCGCGATCACCGTCTGGTCGACGTTCTGCATGAACAGCGCCGAGGCGACGACGAGCGCCGTCAGGCGCGGGCTTCGCGGTTCTGCTCCTGCCTCCGCCACGCCCCGATCATGAGCGCGGCGGCAGGTCTGGCAAGTTCAGTCGGGCGAAGCTCAGACCCGCTCGCTGAGCCGGATCGCGACCTTGCAGCCGGCCTTGATCAGCGCGGTCAGGATCCGGTAGCCGGGCGCCTTCTCCGCCTCGTGCTCGAGGCCGATGTCGCGGTGCTCGAGCTCCTCGCGGCGGAAGCGCTCGATCACGTCGCGCAAGGCGCGCTCGTCCTCGCCGAGCGCCGCCGCCTGCTCGGCATAGTGCTCGTCGATAACCTCCTCGACCGCGACGGTGCAGGCCATCGCCGCGCGCGACCCGAGGAGGGCCGTGCCCACGCCGAGCGCGAAGCCCGCGACATGCCACAGAGGCAGGAGCGCGGAGGGGCGTACACCGCGATCGGCGATCGCCGCGGCGAAGGTGTCGAGATGAACCTGCTCCTGCTCCTTCATGTGCTGAAGAATCGGCCCCTTGTCGGTGTGGCCGAGCACGGCGATCTGGCCGGCGTAGATTCGCGCCGCCCCGTATTCGCCCGCATGATCAACCCGGATCATCCGCGCGAGGAGCTCGCGTTTCGTCGGGTCGCCCGGCGCGCGGGGGCTCGCCGTCTCGAGCGGCGGTTCGGTGAAGGGGGCGTCGAGCATGGTCATGCTGTCCTCGGCGTTCTCTTGAGCCAGATGAGCAGACCGGCGCCGACGGCAAGGGCATAGACCGCGTTCCAGCCGGCCATCGAGAGCCCGGCGATCATGATCGCGGGCTCATCGCAGCGCACGATCGGCGCGGCGGCGATCCGCGCCATCAGCTCCTCGACCGATCCTGCCGCGCCGGTCGCCCCGGCGCCGCAGCCGGAGAGAGGGCTCGGCCAGAAGCCCCACTCGACGCCAGCGTGGAAGGCGGCGAGAGAGGCGTTGCCGAGAAAGAGCGCGATCACGAGCAGGGCGAGCGGCAGGGCGACGCGCGGCAGAGCGAGAGCGAGCACGCCGGCGGCGACCGCCCCCCAGTAGGGCCAGCGCTGCCAGAGGCAGAGCGCGCAAGGCTCGAGCCCGCCGAGATGTTCGGACGCGAGCGCGACCGCGAGCGCGAGCGCGGCCGCGAGCGCGCCCGCGGCGGCAAGCCGGCCGGCGGCCGGTCGGCGGAGGGGAACGGGGCCGTGCATGGCGGCGTAGGCTAGCACGCCGAGGCTGCCGCTGGACGGGACGTTGCGCGGCAGGCACCATCCGCAGGGGTCTATGCCATGAAGGGGGAACGCCGGATGCGCCGCATCCTCGGCCGCGCCAACTCGCTCAATGTCATGAAGGTTCTCTGGGCCTGCGCGGAGCTCGGCCTCAACTTCGTGCGCGAGGATCTCGGCGGGCCCTTCGGCGGGCTCGACACGCCGGCCTATCGCGCCCTCAACCCGAACCGGCTCGTGCCCGTGCTGGTCGAGCCCGACGGCTGGTCGATGTGGGAGAGCAACGCGATCCTGCGCTACCTCGCCGCCACCTACGGCAAGGGCACGGCCCTCTGGCCGGACGACCCGCGCGCGCGGGCGCGGGCCGACCAGTGGATGGACTGGCAGCAGACCGCTGCGAACGCCGCGCTTGGGCCCGCCTTCGTTCAGATGTACCGAACTCCGCCCGAGAAGCGGGACGAGACGGTGATCGCGAAAAGCCTCGCCCGCGCGGCGGAGGTGTTCCGCCTTCTCGAGGAGCATCTCGCCGCCCAGCCTTTCGTCGCGGGGGAGGCGTTCTCGCTCGGCGACATCCCGATCGGCTGCCACGTCTACCGCTATCTGCACATGCCGATCGAGCGGCCAGACTTTCCAGCCCTTGCCGCCTATCACGCGCGGCTCTCCGCCCGGCCGGGCTACGCCGCCCATGTCGCCGTGGGCGTGACCTGAAGGATCGGCTCGGCTTGCCGCCGCGGGGTGGCGCGGGGCAGCGCGGCCTGTATAGTGCGCCGCGCGCCCCCGTGGCGGAACGGTAGACGCGGACGACTCAAAATCGTCTGCCCTCACGGGCATGCTGGTTCGAGTCCGGCCGGGGGCACCAGAGAACGCAGCGTCGCGCCCCCCGCGAGGCGAGCCCGCCCGCCCACGCTCGCGTCAGCGGCGCCGTGGACGTGATGGCGGCGATGCTCTCTCCGGTGATGAACGTGCCGGGGCCTCGCGCGTCACGCGTCGCGCAACCCCGACCACGCCGTCGTCACTGGGCCGTATCGCCCCGCGGCCGGGGGGTCAGGCCGGCGACCGATCGCGGACGATCGGCGCCGGCCTTCGCTCGCCGAGCCGGGACATCGGGCCGCCACGCCGGCAGCGGCCCGTGGCGGTCAGCGCAGATCCTCGACGCGGCGGATGCCCTCGGCGTGCAAGTGCAGCCGCACCTCGCGCCCGTCGGGCGCTTTCGCCAGCGCTTCGTAATGGCGCGGATGCGGCACGAGCGGGCCCGTGAGCGTATAGCCGGCCGCCTCGGCGGCGCGGCGCGCGTCGGTCTCGGTCGGCCGGCCGCCGAAGCCGCGGCCGCGATCCCAGGTCTCACGGTAGATCCGTCCCTCGAAATCCACATGGAGCTTCACGCGCTCGCCGCGAGGATTGATCGCCACCACCTCATAGTGGCGACGCTCCAGCTGCGGCGCCCGCTCCGCCCGATAACCTGCGGCCGCCACGGCACGGAGGACGGCCTCCGGCGTGATCATGCCGGAGACGCGGGGCGAACCGTCGGCATCGCGCTCCGACCGACGACCGCCACCAGACCAGGGCGGCGGGCCATAGGGAGGTCGGATGAAAATTTCCGTGCCGTTCTCGCGCCGGATGGTGAAGGCATCGAACCCTCCTTTGTCCGGCCGGCCGGTGATCCGCAGCCGCTCACCGGGGCGGATGTCGAGCCGATGGTGGCGCTCGGGGCCCGCCTCGACGAGAACGCGGCCGGTGCTGTCCTGGACGACGAAGCGGTTGCCGAAAACGTCCGTGACCGTACCCTCGATCGTGATCCCGCCCGAGGACAGGCTGCCGATCGGCGTCTGTGCGAGGGCGGCGAGGGCGGCCAGCAGGGCGGCGGCGAGGCTAAGGGCGGCGAACCCGGGGGTGCGAGTCATGGTGCGATCTCTCCTCTCTGAGACGTAGCAGGTGGCGCCGTTCTGCCACGCAGCGGCTGAACCCACCCGGAACGCCGCCGTTCAAACGCCGTTCAGCTCTCGCAATGCACATTGTTCCTGATGCACCGCCGCCTTCTGCTCGCCGGGCTGATGCTTGCGCTGCCGGCGCGCGCGCAGCCGCTTCTGCCGCTCCCCGAGGCGGTTCGTCGCGTCGAGGCGCGCTATCTCGGCCGAATGATCGAGGCCGAGGTGGTTCCCGGGCGTTACCACGAGATGACGCCGGTGGTCTACGAGCTGCGCTGGCTGACGCCGCGCGGGGATGTGCTGCGGATCCGTGTCTCGGCGGTGGACGGCGCACTGCTCGACGTGAACGGGCAGGGTATGCTCGAGGCGCGACGGCCGTGAGGGTCCTCCTGGTCGAGGACGATGCGGGTCTCGCGGCACAGCTCCGCCGCGCGCTCGAGGCGGCCGGCTTCACGGTGGACCTCGCGGCAGACGGCGAGGAGGCCGCCTTCCGCGGTGAGGAGGGGCGCTACGCAGCCTGTGTGCTCGACCTCGGCCTGCCGAGGCGTGACGGGCTATCCGTGCTCACGGCCTGGCGCGCCGCTGGCGTCGCCACCCCGGTGCTGATCCTGACCGCGCGCGACACCTTCGCCGACAAGGTGGCCGGTTTCCGCGCCGGAGCTGACGATTACGTGCAGAAACCGTTCCGCATGGAGGAGATCGTCCTGCGCCTGCGCGCGCTCACCCGGCGCGCCGCCGGGCACGCATCAGCGGAACTCGTCTGCGGGCCGCTCGTCTATGACAGCGTGGCAGGCAGCTTCACGCTCGAGGGACTGCCGCTGAAGCTCACCGCCTTTGAGGCGCGGATCCTCGGCTACCTGATGCACCAGAACGGCCGCATCGTCAGCCGCACGGACCTCTCCGAGGCTCTCTACGGCGAGGACGCGGATCGTGACTTCAACGCGATGGAGGTTCTGGTGAGCCGGCTCCGCCGCAAGATTGCCCCCTGCCGGATCGAGACGCTGCGGGGTGAGGGCTGGCGCCTCTCGCCGCCCGAATGATCCGCAGTCTGCGCGCACGCCTGCTCGCGGCGAGCCTTGCGTCGTTCGTCCTGGCGCTGGGCGCGGCGGCCTTCGCCATCGGGCGCGTGCTTGACACCGCGGTCACGGACGGCTTCCGGGCGCGGCTCGAAGGAAACCTCATCGCGATCGCCGCTGGGCTTGATCGAGACGAGGTGACGGCGCAGCTCACGCTCGCCGTTCCGCCCGCCGATCCGAAGTTCGCGGTGCCGCTTTCGGGCTGGTATTGGCAGGTGGCGGAGGAGGACGGCACGGTCCGGCTCGCCTCCCCCTCGCTGTGGAACACCACGCTCGATCACGCGGTCGCGCCGGATGGCGGCGCGCTCATGCGTGTGGCGCGCCGCTTCGGCGTCCCGGGCGGCGGCGGTGCGGTGGAGGTTGCCGTCGCCGCGCCGGTGTCGGCGCTCGAAGCGGAGCTGGCGGCGGCACGCCGGCCCGTGCTGATGGTGGTGGCGTTGCTCGGGTTTGCGCTGCTCGCGGCGGCGACGGTGCAGGTGGCGGTGGGGCTCCGCCCGCTGGCCGCGCTTCGCCGCGACATCGCGGCGATCCGCACCGGGCGGATCGCACGGCTTCCCCCGGCGCGCTTCAGCGAGGTCGCGCCTCTGACCGAAGACCTGAACGCTCTGCTCGCGCATCATGAGGCGATGGTCGAGCGCGCGCGACGCAACGCCGGCGACCTCGCGCACGGCCTCAAGACCCCGCTCGCTGCCATTCTGAATGCCGCCGCCGAGCCCGGCCGCGACCCGGACGGAATGATCGCGCAAGCGGCGCGTCGGATGGAGCGGCAGCTGCGGCACCATCTGCAGCGCGCGCGCATCGCCGGAGTCGCCGGCCTCCCGGGCGCGCGCTGCCCGGTCGCACCGGTTCTGGACGACCTCGCCTTCATGCTGGAGCGCGCCCATGCCGGCCGTGCCGTGCGGATTACCGTCTCGGCCAAGGGCGCACCGGATTTCGCCGGCGCACGCGGCGACCTCGAGGAGATGGCCGGCAACCTGATGGACAATGCCTGCAAGTGGGCGCGCGGGAGAGTGCAGGTGACAGCCGACGGCGCCGTCGGGCGACTGAGGATCCGGATCGCTGATGACGGGCCCGGTATGCCGGAACAGGCGCGCGTGTCGGCGCTGCGCCACGGCACGCGTCTGGACGAGAGCGTGCCGGGCCAGGGCTTTGGCCTCGCCATCGTCGTCGAGACCGCGGCGATCTATGGCGGGTCCCTGACGCTGGGCGACGGCGGGCCCGGCCTCGTCGCGACCCTCGATCTCCCGGCGGCGACCGAGAGGTGACGCCGGGCCCTCGGCGCAGCGTCTCCGCAGCCCGCGGGCGGCCAGGCATCGACACGGGGCGGGTCAGCCTGCACCCTCGACCCAGAGCCTCCCGCCCGTGATGTAAAGCGGGCGGGCGACCCTGGACGACGCAGCAGCGCCGAACGCCGCCACCGCCCCGAGCGGACCGCAAGCGGGGCGTGCGGTCGCCCAGGACGCCTCACGTCGTGACGGCCTGGGCTTCGATCGTCTGCAGCACGTCGAACCCCTCGAACTGCGGCGGGCCGAGCGTCATCGGCTTCGCCTCCCCCGCACCGGCATGGGCGCGGCGGAACGCCTCCGACCGCGTCCATGCCTCGAAATCCGCCCGCGACCGCCAGAGCGTGAAAGAGGAGTAGAGCACATGGTCCTCGGCCGCAGGCCCCCGAAGCAGGTGGAACGTCACGAACCCGGGCACCTCGCGGATATGGCTCTCCCGGTTCAGCCAGGCGGCCTCAAAGCGTTCGGTCTCGGCCGGGATGACGCGGAAGCGATTGGCGGCAACAAACATCGGCACGGTCTCCGTCAGTGCAGCCGTCTCTGCAGCGGTCGGAGCGCGGGGGCGATCACACGCCTCGGGCCGCAACGGCCGGGCCACCCAGCGGCGCCGGGCCCCCGTCGGCAGCAAGGCGGCGCGCAAGATCCAAGCCTCCGCGCCCCTCCCCGCCCGCAGTTTGGCCGCGCCGCGAAGCATGCCACGCTCCGCCTTGCAAGGCATCCGGTCGGCGCGGGCGGCCGATGCGTGATGCCGCGCGCGGAGGGCGAACCGACCGAGGTCTGAGAGGGGTCTCGTCGCGTCCGCCGTTGCCGCATGGGTTCGGCGGCCGGACACGCGGCACATCCCGCATGGCCTCCCGATCCGCTCTCCTGCGCTCTTGACCTGCGTCAATGCGCATCTGCGCAATACGGCATAAAGGGGCGTGGTGTCGGAGCCGGTCGCTATCTTCTCTGCCCGTGCTGACGCGAGGCGTCTCGCCGCACTCGGGCTTCTCCGCGGACGGGGCGAAGGCTGCGTGTGCGAGCTCGTCGCAGCGCTCGGCGCCAGCCAGTCGCGCATGTCGGGCCATCTGGCCGCCTTTCTGCAGCCAGGCCTTGTGACGGACCGGCGCGACGCGCAGCTTGTGCGCGACCGGCTCAACGGCGCGATGCCGCATTCCGTCCGTCGCCTGATCGACGCCGCGCTCGACCTCACCGAAACCCAAGCCCGAGGGCGCGTCACGACATGAGCGCCGCCACCCAAGCGAAAATGGTCTCGGCAGCGCGGCCGGCCGCAGCGCTGGGCGCCGTCGCCGCCTGGGCTGTGCTGTACAGCCAGCTTGTCCCGTTTTCCGAATGGGTGGTCTCGCTGCTCCCGGTCGAACGGCAGTCCCGGCTTGGCGAGGCACTCGCCTTCTTCTTCTACGATGCGCCGAAAGTGCTCCTGCTGCTCACGCTGGTCGTGTTCGGCATGGGCATCGTGCGGACCTGGTTCTCGGCGGAACGCACGCGTGCGCTCCTCGCCGGCAGGCGCGAGGGCGTGGGCAATGCGATGGCCGCAGCGCTCGGCATCGTGACACCCTTCTGCTCGTGCTCCGCGGTGCCTCTGTTCATTGGCTTCGTCTCGGCCGGTGTGCCACTCGGCGTCACCTTCTCGTTCCTGATTGCCGCGCCGATGGTGAACGAGGTCGCCCTCGGGCTGCTGTTCGCCCTGGTGGGCTGGAGAGTGGCGCTGTCCTATCTCGCGTTCGGTCTGATGCTTGCCGTCGTCGCCGGATGGGTGATCGGCAGGCTGAAACTGGAGGCGTGGCTGGAGCCGTGGGTGCTGCGCATCCATGCCGGAGCGGCTGATCTGCCCCGGACAAGACCCACGCTGGGGGAACGCTTGGTCGCCGGGCTCGATGCCGTGCGCGAGATCGTCGGCCGGGTCTGGTACTCGGTGATCGCCGGGATCGCCGCCGGGGCGCTGATCCACGGCTATGTGCCGGAGGATCTTCTCGCCTCAATCATGGGGAAGGAAGCGTGGTGGTCGGTTCCCGCTGCCGTGATCGTCGGGATTCCGATGTATTCCAACGCGGCGGGCATCATTTCGGTCGTCGAGGCTCTGCTCGGAAAGGGGGCGGCGCTCGGCACCGTGCTCGCCTTCATGATGAGCGTGATCGCGCTCTCGCTGCCGGAAATGATCATCCTCCGCAAGGTGCTGTCGGTAAAGTTGATCGCGGTGTTCGTCGCAGTGGTCGGTGTCGGTATCCTTGCGGTCGGGTTCCTGTTCAACCTGCTGTTCGCCTGAGGAGAGCGCGCCATGAAGGACGTCAAGGTGCTCGGGCCTGGCTGCAAGCGCTGTGAGACCGTGGTGCAGATGGTGAAGGATGCCGCCGCCCAGGCTGGCGTTGACGTGACCGTCACCAAAGTGACGGACTATGCTGAGATCGCCGGGTACGGCATCGCGTCGACACCCGGGATCGTCGTGGACGGGAAGATCGTCCATGCTGGAGGCCTGCCGAAGGCCGAGGATCTGGTGCGCTGGATCACCGCTTGAGCGCGGGCATCGGACGCTCCCACCACGGCAACCATCCGGCAGGGCACGGCGGCGCACCGCCCGGGATCAGCCTCAGCGCGGCGTTCCGCTTCGGCGTCGCGCTCAATCTCGGCTACACGTTGCTTGAGGCCGCGGCGGGGCTGTGGTTCGGCTCGCTCGCCCTGCTCACCGACGCAGCGCACAACCTCACCGATGTCGGCGGACTTCTGATCGCCTGGGGCGCCGCTGCGGCAGGGCGCCTGAAGCCGGACGCGCGGCACACCTATGGTTTCGGCCGGGCGCCAATCCTTGCCGCCATTCTCAACGCCGCCGCGATCCTTGTCGGCGTCGGGGCGGTGACGCTCGAGGCTCTCGACCGGCTCGCCGCGCCTGCCGAGGTTCCCGGCCTGCCCGTGCTCGTGGTCGCCACGGTCGGGATCGGCGTGAACATCGGCACAGCGCTTCTGTTCCGAAGCCATGGTGCGCATGACCTCAACGCACGCGGCGCTTTTCTGCACATGGCCGCGGACGGCGCCGTGTCGGCCGCCGTGGTCGCCTCGGCTCTCGTCATCCTCGCAACAGGATGGTCGGTCATCGATCCTCTCGTGGCGCTCGCGGTCGGCCTCGTCATTGCCGTGACCGCACTCCGCCTCCTGCACGAGGCCCTGCATCTTGCGATGGATGGCGTGCCGCCTGAGGTGGATGCCACGGCGGTGCGCAGCTTTCTCGCCTCGCAACCCGGTGTGGCGGAGGTGCACGACCTGCGCATCCGGGCGCACAGTACGACCGTGAGCGAGATGACGGCGCATCTCGTGATGCCGGACGGCCACCCCGGCGACGCATTCCTCTCCCGCATCGCGGCCGAGCTCAAGGCGCGCTTCGGGATTGCGCGCGCAACGCTCCAGGTCGAACGCGGCGACGGCCCGACCTGCCCCGCCGCGGGAGGCTGAGCGGGCGCTTCAGCCCGGGGGTGTGTTTTGCTTCCTTTTCGGCAACGAAAAGGCCCTGCCACACCCCGCAGCAGCGAGAGGATCTGGCGAACCCTGCCGCGGCGAAAGGGCTCCGTTCGGGCGGCAGAGCATGAGCGCAACGGCAAGCAGGACCCATCTCCCACGTCATGCCTCGCACGGCACGTGCCGACCGAAGGGTTCCGAACCTGCCCGCTCGCGGCACCCGACGGCGGCATCAGCGGAACGCCGGGCGCTACTCCATCGTCCAGCCGTGGCTGACGATGATCGATTGGCCGGTGAGCGCGGCCGACTCGAACCCGGCGAAGAACACCGCGCATTCGGCGACGTCGGCGAGCGTGGTGAACTCGCCGTCCACCGTGTCCTTCAGCATGACCTTCCGAACCACCTCCTCCTCGGTGAGGCCGAGAAGAGCGGCCTGTTCGGGGATCTGCTTCTCAACGAGAGGGGTGCGCACGAAGCCCGGGCAGATCACGTTGGCACGCACGCCGTGCTCCGCCCCTTCCTTCGCGACCACGCGCGCAAGCCCAATCAGCCCGTGCTTCGCCGCCACATACGGCGCCTTCAGGACGGAGGCGACCTTCGAGTGCACTGAGCCCATGTAGATGATGCTGCCGCTCTTCTGACGATACATCTGCCTGAGCGCGGCGCGGGTGGTGAGGAAGGCGCCGTCGAGATGCGTGGCAATGACCCGCCGCCAGTCCGCGAACGCGAACTCGACGACGGGCGCGACCACCTGGATGCCCGCGTTGCTGACGAGAATGTCGAGCCGCCCGAACCGCTCGACCACATGAGCAGTCCCCGCCTCCACCTGCGCCTCGTCTGTCACGTCCATCGCCACGCCGATTGCCCTCGTGCCAGTGGGGTCGAGCTCCGCCGCCGTGGCACTCGCCACATCGCCTTTGAGGTCGGCGATCGCGACCTTCGCCCCCTCGCGCAGGAACGCGCGCGCGATCTCCCGGCCGATGCCGCCCGCCGCCCCCGTGACGATGGCGACCTTCTCCCTCAGACGCATGCTGTCCGCTCCCCTCGCATGATGCCGGGCCTTAGCAGAGCGCGGCTTTGCCGTCATCGTGGGGCACGATCCCGAGGTGGAATGGACCCGGAGGAGGCAGGATGGAGAGACGTGCCGTGCGCGAGCCGAGGGTGCCGGACGAGCGCATTCCGGCTTGAGCGAGGTTCACGAGCACATGACGGAGATCACGCTCCGCGAGGCCACGCACGAGGACATCCCGGCCATGGTCAGGCTGCTCGCGCAACTGTTCGCGATCGAGGCGGATTTCGCGATCGACCCCGCGGTGCAGGCGCGCGGGCTTGCGATGCTTCTCGGCCGCGAGGGCTCGGTCGTGCTCGTGGCGGAGCGCGAGGGCCGTGTGATCGGCATGACGACGGCGCAGCTCACGGTCTCGACCGCCTGCGGCGGCCTCTCGGCGGGGATCGAGGATGTCGTCGTGGACTCGGCCCATCGCGGCAAGGGGGTGGGGCGTCGCCTGATTGCCGCGGCGGAAGCCTGGGCGCAAGCCCAGGGTGCCGTCCGGCTCGCCCTCCTCGCCGACGAAACGAACGGGCCCGCGCTCGACTTCTATGGCCGGCTCGGCTTTGTGCGCACACGGCTCGTGTGGCTCGCGCGGCCGCTTGCTTGATCTCGCGCGGCTCGGAGAAGCCACACACGCGATCGAGCCGGACGGCAGCGCCTCGCGTTTGCAGACGCGCGCCAGGCATCTCGGCCCAGGCCGTCGCCCCCCGGCGCCTCGCGCTCAGGCGACGTTGTGCAGCCCGGCATCGACATAGATCGTGTCGCCGGTCATGCCCGAGGAGGCGGGGCTGACAAGGAAAGCGCACACACGGCCGACCTCGGCGATGTCGACAAGCCGGCCTTGCGGCGCGCGCTCCCTCGCCCTCTCGATCAGCTCGTCGAAATGCGCGATCCCGCTCGCCGCGCGTGTCCTCAGCGGCCCGGGCGAGAGAGCGAACACGCGGATGCCCTTGGCCCCGAGCTCGTTCGCCGCGTAGCGCACCGAGGCCTCAAGCGCCGCCTTTACCGGCCCCATGATGTTGTAGTTCTCGACCACCTTGTCGGCCCCGTAATAGCTCATCGTCACGAGCACGCCGCCTTCCGTCATCAGCGGCTCGGCGAGATGCGCCATGCGCAGGAACGACCAGCAGGAGATGTGCATCGCCCGGGCGAAGCCCTCGGCCGAGACGTCGATCACCCGCCCGTGCAGGTCCTCGCGCGGCGCGAAGGCGATCGAGTGGACCACGAAATCAAGCCGCCCCCAGCGTTGCCGGATCGTCTCGAACACCGCTTCGAGCTCGCCCGGCCGCTCAACATCGAGCGGCAGGCAGAGAGACGCCTCGAGCCGTTCCGCGAGCGGGCGGACGAAGCGCTCCGCCTTCTCATTCAGATAGGTGACCCCGATCTCGGCCCCCAGGGCGCGCAGCGTGGCCGCGCAGCCGAAGGCGATCGAGTGCTCGTTGGCGATCCCGACCACAAGCCCCCTTCGGCCCCGGAGCATGTCGCCAACCCTGGCGTCTGGCTCCCATATGCGGGGCAGCACGTCGGGGCCGCCTGGCTCGTTTTCCATCACCCTTCTCCCTTCGCAACCGTGAGAGGAGGCGTAACGACGCCACGCGCCGATGCCGCCGTCACGCGCGGAATGGTGACAGGTGCAGCTCGCCGGCAAGAGAATCGCCGTGCTGACAGCCGAATCGCCCTCTCGCAGCCTCCCGAAAAAGGAGGCGCCGGCGAGCGGAAGCGGATCAGGTCCTCAGATCGGTCCGGTCCACCGGCAGGGTGCGGACGCGCTTTCCGGTGGCGGCAAAGATCGCGTTGACCATCGCCGGAGCGGCGGGCGGAAGCGGCGGCTCGCCCACCCCGCCGATCGTCTGGCCCGAGCGGATGATGTGCGTCTCCACCACCGGCGCCTCGCCGATCCGCATGATGCGGTAGCCGTCGAAGTTGGTGACCTCGGCGCGCCCGTCCTTGATCGGCACCTCCTCGTGCAGCGCCGCGGAGAGGCCCATCACCACCCCGCCCTCGGCCTGCTGGGCGATCGTCTCTGGGTTGACGAACTCGCCACAGTCGATCGCGACCGTGACCTTGTGCACCTTGACCTGGCCGTTGGTGACGGAGACCTCCGCCACCTCCGCAACCAAGCTGCCGTAGCTCTCGACATAGGCGATGCCACGATGCACACCTGCTGGGGCGGGCTTGCCCCAGCCGCCCTTCTCGGCGGCGGTGTTGAGCACGTTCAGCGCGCGCGCATCATGCGCGAGCAGCTCGCGCCTCAGTGCGAGCGGGTCCTTGCCGGCCGCAGCCGCCACCTCGTCGAGGAAGCACTCGACGAAGAAGCCGCACTGCGTGGAGCCCACGGCGCGCCAGATCCACGGGATCGGCGGGCCGTCGACGCGCACATACTCGGTTCGGAAGGCGCCGAAGCGATAGCGCGTGTCGGCGACCGACTGAACGGCGGTCGGGTCGAAGTCGTTTCGGATGGTATATGGTCGGAGATCGGTTCCCGAGCCGGGTCCCGCCGCCTTGAAGTGGAAGGCGATCACGCGCCCCTGCGCGTCGAGACCTGCGCGCATATGCGCAACCTGGGCGGGGCGATAGTAGCCCTGGCCGATCTCGTCCTCGCGCGTCCAGATCAGCTTGACGGGGCGGCCGACCGCCTTGGCGACCGCGGCGGCGTGCTCCGCCGCGCCCCATCCGTAGCGCCGCCCGAACCCGCCGCCTGCCCACTGCGTGTGGATCGTAATTCGCTCGCGCGGAATGCCGAGCACGCGCGCCACCGCACCCTGGCAGAAATCCTGGTGCTGGGTCGGCAGCCAGAGCTCGACCGTTCCGTCGGCATTGATCCGCGCGGTGCAGTTGTCGGTCTCCATGCAGGCGTGGGCGAGGTAGGGCACCTCGTAGGTCGCCTCGACGACGCGCGCGGCGGAAGCGAGCGCGGCGTCGACATCGCCGTCATTCTTGTTGACGAAGCCGGGCCGGCGCAACGCCTCGCGCATGCGGGCGGAGAAGGCGGCGCTGTCGAGCCCGTCATGCGGCGTCGGCTTGAACCGCAGGGAGATCGCTTTCGCCCCGCGGATCGCCGCCCAGGTGCTGTTCGCCACCACGGCCACCCCGTTCGGCAGCGGCACGACATCGATGATGCCGGGGATGTTCGCGATCGAGGAACGGTCAAAACTCTCGAGCTCTCCTCGGAACACCGGCGAGAGCTTCACGACCGCATAGACCATGCCGGGAAGAACGACGTCCGAGCCGTATTTCGCCGCGCCCGTCACCTTCGCCGGCGTGTCGAGCCGGGCCGTCGGCCGACGCAGGTAGCGGAGCTCGCTATCAGGCCTGAGCGGCGGGTTCTCGGGCACGGGCAGCGCCATTGCCTCGGCCACGAGCTCGCCGAACCCGAGCGAGCGGCCGGAGGCGGCATGGGTCACCCGCCCGTCGGCCGCGCGGAGCTCGCCCGCCGGAACGCCGAGGCGGCGGGCGGCGGCGGCGATCAGCATCTCGCGCGCCTGCGCGGCCACCTTCCGGAACGGCCCGTACCAGTAGCGCGTGCCAAGCGAGCCGCCCGAGTTCATCTCGTTGCCCTGGATTCGCCGGAAATCCGGCCCCGGCTGGCCGACCTCGACCGTGAAATGCTCAAGCGGCAGGCCGAGCTCGTCGGCGAAGATCATCGCATGCCCGGTATGCGTGCCCTGGCCGCACTCGGTGGTCGGCGAGAAGAGGGTCGCGCGACCGTCCTGGCCGATTCGCAGATAGGCGATCGGGGGCCCGATCCGCGCCCCGGGTTCGGCGGGAGCGAACAGCCGGTCGTTCGGAAGCTGCTGCGCCTCGGCGAAGATGGGCAGAACGAGCGCGGCGGCAGCGGCGGAAGCGGCCTTGAGCGCGCCGCGGCGGGAGAGCGAAAGCTCTGTCATCGTTCCCTCCCTCAGCTCGTCGCCGCGCGGCGGATGGCAGCGCGGATCCGCTGGTAGGTGCCGCAGCGGCAGAGATTGCCCGCCATCGCGGCGTCGATCTCGGCATCGGTCGGGTTCGGCGTCTTCTTCAGAAGCGCCGCGGCCGCCATGATCTGGCCCGACTGGCAGTAGCCGCATTGCGGCACCTGGGCCTCGATCCAGGCAAGCTGAACCGGGTGCTTGCCCTCGGGGTGGAGCCCCTCGATCGTCGTCACCTTCCTGCCGGCGACCGAGGCGAGCGTCGTGACGCAGGACCGCACCGGTTCGCCATCGACATGAACCGTGCAGGCGCCGCACTGGGCGATGCCGCAGCCGTATTTCGTCCCCGTAAGGTTGAGGATGTCGCGCAGGGCCCACAAGAGCGGCATCTCTGGGTCGGCGTCGAGCCGACGCGGCTGGCCGTTGACCGAAAGCTCGATCATGAGGACACCTCCCGCTTCTCCCTTCGTTGAGGCGGGAGAATGAAACGGGCTTTGGTGCCGGTCAACCCCGCTCAGCGCCCGAGGAAGGACTCGAGCGCAGGCAGGGACTGCTCCGGCGCCTCCTCGTGCGGCAGATGGCCGAGAGCGGGAAAGCGGACGAGCCGCGCATCGGGCAGGAGGCGAAGATAGTCCTCCGCATGCGAGACCGGAATGAGCCGGTCACGGTCGCCCCATATCAGGAGCACCGGCATCGTCAGACGCGGCAGGAGCGTCGCGGGGTCCTCGAGGACAGCCTGGCGGAGGCGGTCGATCATCGCCGCGCGCGCTCCGGGCGCGAGCATCAGGTCATGGTAGCGTGTCACCACGAGGTCGGTCAGCCGGGCGGGGTCGGCATAGGCGGAGGCGAGGTTCGCCCGCAACAGAGGCTTTGGCAGGAACACTGTCATCAGCGCGAGCGCGGGCCCGACACGAGGCGCCTCGCCGTAGCGCTGGCCGGCCCGGGCGAAGCCGTCGGGCGCGATCAGGACGAGCTTCTCGACGCGGTGGGGAAACCGTGCCGCAAAATGCCACGCCACCTTGCCGCCCATGGAACTGCCGACGAGCGTGGCGCGCGCGACCCCCAGCGTGTCCATCAGGGCGGCGAGCTGGGCGACGTCGGCGGCGAGCGAATAGTCGCCGCTCGCGCGCGGCGGCGAGAGCCCGAAGCCCGATAGGTCGTAGCGAATCACCCGGTAGCGGTCAGCGAGAGCCGCCGCCCAGGGCTCCCAGGTGTGCAGGCTCGCCCCGAAGCCGTGCAGCATGATGATGGCCGGACGGTCTCGCCCCGGTCCGTCGCGGCCGCTGTCGCGGAGATGCAGGCGCTCGCCGGCGACCGTGACCATGTCCTCAGGGCTCGCAAGCCAGCGCGCCTCGAGCTGGCGGCGCGGCCGGTCCGGCGTCCAGGCCCAGGCGGTGAGCGCAAGCAGGCCGGCGCCGAAGCCCATGAACGCGAGGGTCAACATCCGCCGTCGCCGCACCGTCTCAGCGCGTCCCGGCGAGGACGGCCCGGCCACCCGCCGGTTCGAACAGGGTGGCGTCCGGGGCGTGAGGTCGGAGCTGCACCCACGCGCCGAAGCCGACTCGGCGCCTTGCGAGCGTGCCTCGCAGGCCCAGCCGGTCGCTCGCTCGGCCGCCGCGGCCGTGTCGCCTCGCCTGGCCCGACCGCTGCGGGGTCATCCCCCCGACCGGGCGTCGCGCACCGCCTGCGCCACCCGGCCAGCCTGCGAGACGCTGCCGATCCGGCCGCCCGTGATGATGCCGCGCCGCGTCTTGCGTGGCGTCGCGGCCATTCCGGTGCGGGCCTCCGGCCCTGCGTGCGGGTGGTGCACCGGCGCAGAGCGGCGTCTCGCGAGAGCAGCCTCCATGGCGGCAACGGCGTGGGCACGCTTGCGTTCGGCCGCGAGCAGGGCGAGCCGGGCGTTCACGCGCTTGAGCGCCCGGGCGAAAACCTGCTTCTTCGCCGCGAGACCACGCTCGGAAGCGCTCTCCGTCGCGGTGCCCCGGGCCTCCGCCTTGCCGCGCTGAACGCGCCGCCGCGCGCGTATGATGTCACGCGCACGGCCATGGCGATCGCGCAGCCAGCGGGCGAGCGCGACGAGGTCGTCATGGGAGAGTTCCTCGAGAGCTGGGAAGTGGCTCGACTGAACCGGGGCGAGCTCGTCCTCAGCCAGAAGACCACGCTCCGTCGCGAATGACGCCCCCATGCGGTACTCCTTTTGCGCTCCGGGTTCTGAGGGATGGCATGGTGCCGCAGCCGGGGAAGGGTGAGAAGTGTCGGCGTTCGGGCCCGAGGCCGCTGGTCCGCGCCCCAAGCGATTGTGAGCTGTGTCGGTTCGCGGTACGCAGTTCTGCCCTTTTCTTGCCACGGCGTGTGAGGAAAACTTCGCTCATGGTATCGCATGGTCTAAGGAGATCGATCATGAACCTCTTCCGCCCTGTTGCCCTCGCCGGCGCGCTTCTCGTCGCCGCCTGCGGCAACACCACCGCTGACCGCGCGCTCACCGGCGGTGCGATCGGCGCTGGGGCTGGCCTCGCGGTCGGTGCGGTGACGGGGGCGACCCTGCTCGAAGGAGCCGTGATCGGCGGCGCTCTCGGCGCGGCCGCCGGCGCGCTGACCACCAAGGACCAGGTCAATCTCGGCAAGCCTGCGTGGCGCTGACCGCCGACGGAGGCTGTCGGGAGGAGCCGTGAGCGGGCGGCCACGCCAGGGTCCGCCCGCTTGCTAGGCCCGGCAGGGCATCCGTTGCCTGCGCCGGGGCTGTCCGCTCTCAGGCGGCCTTGAGGCGGTGGAGGAAGGCGTCGATCTCCGCGCGCATGCGGCTCGCTGCCTCCGTGACCGCGGCGGCCGCGTCGGCGACGACCGCCGCCTGACGATCCGCCTCAATTCCAGCCTTCTGCAGCTCCGAAACCCGGCCGGAGACCTCGGCGGTTCCGGCCGCTGCCTGCTGCACGTTCCGCGCGATCTCTGCCGTCGCTGCGCCCTGCTCCTCCACCGCAGCGGCGATCGAGGAGGCGATCGTCGCAAGCTCATCGATCACCCCGCCGATTGACCCGATCGCCGCAACCGCCTCGCGCGTCGAGGCCTGCACCGCCTCGATCTGGGCAGCGATCTCCTCGGTCGCCTTCGCCGTCTGGCCGGCGAGGCTCTTCACCTCCGAGGCGACCACGGCGAAGCCTTTCCCTGCTTCGCCCGCACGCGCCGCCTCGATCGTCGCGTTGAGGGCAAGCAGGTTGGTCTGCCCGGCGATGTCGCCGATCAGGCGCACCACGTCGCCGATCCTGCGCGCGGCATCGGCAAGACCCTGAACGGTTGCGTCGGTGCGGCGCGCCTCCTCGACGGCTTGGCCGGCGATCCGCCCGGCGTCCGCCACCTGGCGGGTGATCTCGCCGATGCTCGCAGCGAGCTCCTCGGCGGCGGCAGCGACGGTCTGGACGTTCGAGGAGGCCGCTCCGGCCGCGCCCGCCACTGCTGTCGAGCCGGTCGCCGCCGCTTCCGCTACCGCCCGCATCGCCGCGACCGTCGTGCCGAGCGAGCCGGCAGCACTGCCGAGCGCCTCCATCACCACCGACGCTGCTTTGCCGAAATGGGCGATCTCGGCAGACATGCGCTCCGCCCGCGCCTCGCGCTCGGCGCTCGCCGCTCGCGCCGCGGCGTCGGCTTCGGCACGCGCGACCTGGGCAGCACGGAAACTCTCCGCCGCCGCGGCAAGGGCGCCGATCTCATCCTGACGCTCGGCACCTGGGATGGTGAGGTCGGTCCTGCCTTCGGCCAGAGCCGAGAGCGACGCCTTGACGTCCGCGAGCGGCCGGACGATCGACCGCCGCACCATCACGACGACGGAGGTGCCGACCAGAAGCAGGGCGGCGAGAACGGCAGAGCCGAGCGTGAGCGCGGTGCGGCGGAACAGGCCCTGAACCTCCGCGGCGAGGGCCTGCATCTCCGCCGCCGTCGCCCTGGCGGCGGCATCGATCGCCTCGTTGAACGCGGCACGGTTGCGCCGGTTCTCGTCATTGTTGCCGACCCGGTTCGCCTCAGCGATCGACACCTCCGTGCCGAGGCGGGCGAGCTCGCTTCGAAGCCGAACGAAATCGGCCGCCGCAGCCTTGAGCGGGGCGAAGCTCGCGCACCGGTCGGCGGGCAACAGAGCCTCCCAGGCCGAAACATCGCGCTCGATCTGGGCGACGAAGCGGCGTATCCCGGCGGCGAAGGGCTTGGCGCGCTCGAGATCGGCCGACATGTAAATGCCGCGGCTGTCCATCACGGTCGCATAGACAAGGCCGTTCAGCCGCTCGGCGATCGCCGCCCGCTCGCCGGCATTCTTCACCGCCGCGAGCGTCCTGTCATAAGCGTGCAGGCTCGCAAGCCCGAAGCCGAGCGCGCCGAGCGTGACGAGAGCCATCACCGCGACGGCGAGATTGATCCTGGCGCCGATGCCGAAGCCGCGAACCGTCATGGCCTGCCCTTCCTCCAGCGTTGCGGGCAGACCATGGCGCGAGAAGGTTACCGAAACCTCCATCAGCGCCCGGCGGGAGGGTGACCGCGCCGCCCGCGAGCGGCTATACCTCGCCCCATGAACATGCTCGCCCCGCGCATCGCGCGCTTTGCGGTCGAGGTCGTGTTCGACCTCGTCTGCCCGTGGTGCTGGATCGGCGTGCGACGCCTCGCGCGCGCCGTCGCGCGCCGGCACGATCTCGCGGTCGAGATCGCCTACCGCCCCTTCCTGCTGAACCCGGACATGCCCGCGCGCGGCATGGCGCGGGCGGAATACCTGCAGCGCAAGTTCGGCGGGGAGGAGCGCGCGCGTCGGCTGCACGCGGCGATCGCAGAGGTCGGCCGCGGCGAGGGGATCACCTTCCGGTTCGACCGGATCACGCGCACCCCCTCAACGGTGGAGGCGCACCGGCTCGTGCGGCTTGCCGCCGCCGAGGGGCGCGCCGGCGCGCTGGTCGAGGCGCTGTTCGCCGCGCATTTCTCCGAGGGGCGCGACATCGGCGACCGTGCCACGCTCGCCGCCATCTGGGCCGAGACAGGGCTTGCGGGTGACCCCGCGATCCACGGCCCAGCCGGGTTCGGCACCGACGCCGTCCACGCCGACAACCTGCGCGCGCACCGCCTCGGCATCAACGGCGTGCCCTGCTTCGTGTTCGGTGAGCGCCACGCCATCGCCGGCGCGCAGGAGCCGGAGGTGCTCGACCGGATGCTCGACATCGCCGCCCTCGAAACGGCGGCGTGAGGCCCCTCAGGCCGCCTTCGCCGTCGCAAGCAGGCCGGCGAGGCTTGCGAGCACCTCGCGCGCTGCGCGGACGCGGCGCGCCACATCATCGAGGTCGCGCGTCACCACGAGCTTGTGGTCGGTGCGCAGCCGCGCCAGCCCCTTCTGGCCCTGCAGCCAGGCGACGAGCGCGACCGGGTCGCGGAAGGCGTTGCCGCGGAAGCCGATCACGAGGCCCTTCGGCCCGGCATCGAGCTTCTCCACGCCGGCCTCGCGGCAGAGGCGCTTGATCGCCATCACCGTGAGCAGGTTCTCAACCTCAGGCGGCAGGGGCCCGAACCGGTCGACGAGTTCGGCCGCGAGCGCCTCGCTCTCGGCATCCGAGGCGAGCGCGCCGATGCGCCGATAGAGACCGAGCCGAACCGGCAGGTCGCGCACATAGTGTTCCGGGATCAGCACGGCCATGCCGAGATTGATCTGCGGCGTCCAGTCTCGGTCGGAGCCGACCGAGCCGCCATCACCGGCCTTCGCTTCGGCCACCGCCTCCTCGAGCATCTGCTGATAGAGCTCGATCCCGACTTCGCGGATATGGCCCGATTGCTCCTCGCCCAGCAGGTTCCCCGCTCCGCGTATGTCGAGATCGTGGCTTGCAAGGGTGAAGCCGGCGCCGAGGTTGTCGAGCGCCTGCATCACCTCGAGCCGCTTCTGCGCCGTCGGCGTCAGCTTCCGGTCGGGCGCAAGCGTGAGATAGGCATAGCCGCGCAGCTTGCCCCGCCCCACCCGTCCGCGCAGCTGGTAGAGCTGGGCGAGGCCGAACATGTCGGCGCGGTGGATCACGATCGTGTTCACGGCCGGCATGTCGAGGCCGCTCTCGATGATGTTGGTCGCAAGCAGGACGTCGTGTCGGCCGTCCTGGAATTCCGTCATCACCCGCTCGAGCTCGGTCGCGGAGAGCTTCCCGTGCGCCTCGGCCACCTTGAGCTCGGGCGCGAGCTCGGTGAGCCGGCTGCGCACTTTCGGCAGGTCCTCGATTCGCGGCACCACGTAGAAGGTCTGCCCGCCGCGGAACCGCTCGCGCATCAAGGCCTCGCGCAGCACCACCGGGTCGAACGGCAGGATGAAGGTGCGCACGGCGAGGCGATCGACCGGCGGGGTCGCGATCAGGCTCATTTCGCGCACGCCGGTGAGCGCGAGCTGAAGCGTGCGCGGGATCGGCGTCGCCGTCAGCGTCAGGACATGCACCTCGGCGCGAAGCTGCTTCAGCCGCTCCTTGTGGGCGACGCCGAAATGCTGCTCCTCGTCGACGATGACGAGGCCGAGATCGCGGAACTCCACCCCCTTCCCGAGCAGGGCATGGGTGCCGACGACGATGTTGACGGTCCCGTCCGCGAGCCCGCGCTTGACCTCCGCCGCCTCCTTCGCCCCCACCATGCGAGAGAGTTGCGCCACGCGAACCGGAAAGCCGCGGCAACGTTCCGCGAACAGACGGAAGTGCTGGCGTGCGAGCAGGGTCGTCGGCACCACCACCGCGACCTGAAGCCCAGACATCGCGACGACGAAGGCCGCACGCAGCGCCACCTCCGTCTTGCCGAAGCCGACATCGCCGCAGATAAGGCGATCCATCGGCCGGCCGGAGGCGAGGTCCTCGAGCACGTCGGCGATCGCGCGCGCCTGGTCCTCGGTCTCGGCGAAGGGGAAGCGGGCGCAGAACTCGTCCCACAGCCCCTCGGGCGGCATCAGGCTCGGCGCGGTGCGAAGCCGCCGCTCGGCCGCGACCTTGAGCAGGGCCGCCGCCATGTCGCGGATCCGGCTCTTCATCCGCGCCTTGCGGTTCTGCCAGGAGACGCCGCCGAGCCGGTCGAGCGCCACGCCCTCGCCCTCGCCGTAGCGCGAGAGCACCTCGATGTTCTCGACAGGCACGAACAGCTTGTCGCCGCCGTCGTAGACGAGCTTCAGGCAGTCATGCGCTGCGCCGTTCACCGTTAGCGTCACGAGGCCCTCGTAGCGGCCGATGCCGTGGTCGATGTGCACCACGAGATCGCCCTCGCTGAGCTCCGTCGCCTCGGCGATGAACTGGTCGGCGCGCTTGCGCCGCCGTGCTGGGCGGGAGATCCGCTCGCCGAGGATGTCCTGTTCGGCGATCACGGCGAGCCGGTCGGAGACGAAGCCGCGCTCGAGCCCGAGCACGGCGAGCGCGACCCGACCCGACGGCAGCGCCTCGGCCGCGGTGATGTCGGCGACCGGTTCTGCGCCGGCAAGCCCATGCTCGGCGAGCAGATGCGCAAGCCGCTCGCGCGACCCCGCCGTCCACGCGGCGATGATCACCCGCCGTCCCTGCCCGGCGAGCGCCGAGGCGTGCTCGGCCAGCGCGTCGAACACGTTCGCCCCGGCCGCGCGCACGTCCGTGAACTCGCGGCCCGGTCGCGCTCCGGCATCGATCACTGCCCCGTCGGGCCGGTTCGAGTCCGCCTCCTCCGGCCTCGCAAAGGGCGAGAAGCGGATGACCGCATGCGGCCGCAGCATCGCGGACCAGGAGGCGGCATCATGGTAGAGCGCATCGGGGGGAAGCGGATTGTAGGGGAGTTCCCCCTCCGACATCCGCCTCAGCTCGGGGTTGCGGCGTGCGGCGTAATGATCCGCGATCATCTCGAGCCGAGCCTCGAGCACCCCGTCGGCCTCGTGGTCGAACGAGATCCTCGCCCCCGGAACGTACTCAGTGAGTGGGGCGAGCCGTTCGTGGAACAGGGGAAGCCAGTGCTCCATCCCCTGGTGGCGACGCCGCGCCGAGACGGCCCCGTAGAGCGGGTCATCCGCCGCGGCGCCGAACAGCTCGCGGTAGCGCGTGCGGAACCGTGTGACGGAGTCGTCGTCGAGCAGCACCTCGCTCACGGGCTTGAGCACCACCGTCTCGAGGCGCGCGGTCGAGCGCTGGCTGAACGGGTCGAAGCTCCGGATCTCGTCGATCTCGTCGCCGAAGAGATCGATCCGCACGGGCTCCTCTCGGCCGGGGGGGAAGAGGTCGATCAGGCCGCCGCGCACGGCATATTCACCGGGCTCGATCACGGTGTTGGCGCGGCTGTAGCCGTTCGCCTCGAGGAAGGCAACGATCCGGTCGAGCCCGGTGCGGCTGCCACGCTGAAGCTTGAGAACGGCGTTGGCGAAGGCCTCCTTCGGCGGCACGCGCTGCACGAGAGCGTTGACCGTGGTGAGGAGGATGAAGGGGCGCTCGGGCGGCTCGAGCAGGGCGGTGAGCGTGTCGAGGCGCCGCGCCGCGAGCTCCGGGTTCGGGCCGACGCGGTCGTAGGGGAGGCAGTCCCAGGCCGGGAACTGCAGCACCGGCACGCCGGGGGCGAAGAAGGCGAGCGCCTCCGCCATCCGCGCCATCCGCGCATCGTCGCGGCAGACATGTATCAGGGGCTCGCGATGCTCCTGTCGCGCTCGGGCGAGGAGCACCGCGTCGTAGCCCTCCGGGCAGCCGGCGACCGTGATCCGCGCGGCCGCGGCGTCTCCCTCAGCCATGGCCGTTCCCCGGCGCAGTCACCCCGCGCTGGGCGAGCGACCACGCGACCATGCGCTCAAGCAGGGGCGAGTGCACCTCCGGCGGCACGGGCCTGCGCCCCGTCAGCCAATCGAACAGGTCGAGGTCGGGCAGTTCGAGCACGGCCTCGAGCGCGTCGAGTTCCGACTCGTCGAGTGTGCCGATCGCCTCGGCGACGAAGCCGCCGACCAAAAGGTCGGTCTCGTGGGTGCCACGGTGGCAGGCACGGAACAGGAGGCGTCGACGGCGTGGATCGGCAAGGGCGTCGGTCATCGCGGGGGCCGGGTCCAAGGCGTAGCGGGGGCGGCCCCTGCCGGGTGCCCCTTTGCCCGACGTGATATATGGCGCGCGAACGATCCTGTCAGCCCGTGACGCGCCCCTCCCTCCTCTTCCCGCTCTTCGCCTCGCTCGGGTCGCTTCCCGGTGTGGGCCCGAGGCGCGAGGCGCTTCTTACCCGCGCTGCCGGCGGAGGGCGTGTGCTCGACCTCCTGTGGCACCTCCCGACCGGAGTGATCGATCGGCGAGCGCGGCCGGCGATCGCCGAGGCCGCTGCCGGAGCCGTGGTGACGCTCGAGGTGACCGTCACCGCACGCCGGCCGCCGCGGAGTGCCGCCGCGCCGTGGGTGATCGAGGTCGGCGATGGGTCGGGCAGCCTTGACATCCTGCTGTTCGGCCGTGGCAGCCACCGGGCCGACCAGCTGCCCCTCGGCGCGCGTCGGGTGATTTCGGGGATGCTGAAGCTCGACCGCGGCCGGCTCGTCATGCCGCACCCCGATTTCATTCTGCCGCCCGAGCGGGCGGGCGAGCTGCCGCTTATCGAGCCCGTCTGGGGCCTCACGGCCACGCTCCGGCCCTGGGAGATGCGCCTGGCAGTTGAGGCGGCGCTCGCGCGCGCCCCCGACCTTCCCGAGTGGATCGAGCCTGGGCTTGTGCGACGCGAGCGCTGGCCGTCCTGGAAGGCTGCTCTCGAGGCCTGCCATCGCCCTGGGGACGCAGCGGCGGTCGCGCCCGCGCATCCGGCACGGATGCGGCTTGCCTATGACGAGCTGTTCGCCCAGCAGCTCGCGCTTGCCCTGTCGCGGCGCGCACTCCGCAGCCAACCCGGCCGGGCGCTGATCGGCGACGGGCGGCTGCGCGCGCGCGCCCTCGACGCCTTCGGCCACGCCTTGACCCCCGCCCAGGCGGCGGCGCTCGCCGAGATCGACCGCGACCTCGCCGCGCCGCGTCGCATGCTAAGGCTTCTTCAGGGCGATGTCGGCTCGGGCAAGACGCTTGTCGCGCTGCTTGCGATGCTGCGCGCGGTCGAGGCGGGCGCGCAGGCCGTCCTGATGGCGCCCACCGAGCTCCTCGCCCGCCAGCACCATGCGACGATCGGCCGTCTCGCCGCCGCCGCCGGGCTCGAAGTCGCTCTTCTCACGGGCCGGGAGAAGGGCAAGGCGCGCGAGGCGGCGCTCGCCGGCCTCGCCTCGGGCCGGACGCGCCTTGCCGTCGGCACGCACGCCCTGTTCCAGGACGAGGTGGCGTTCGCCGATCTCGCTCTCGCCGTGATCGACGAGCAGCACCGGTTCGGCGTGCACCAGCGGCTGATGCTCGCGGCGAAGGGTCGCGCCGTGGATGTGCTCGTGATGACGGCCACGCCAATCCCCCGCACACTCCTGCTCACGGCCTGGGGCGACATGGAGGTGAGCCGGATCACCGGCCGCCCGCCCGGGCGGCGACCCGTCACCACCCTTGCCAAGCCGGCGGCGAAGCTCGCCGAGGTGGTCGAGGCCCTCGGGCGGCGGCTTGCGGCGGGGGCGCGCGCCTACTGGATCTGCCCAGTCGTCTCCGACAGCGAGGCGGCCGACCTCGCCGCCGCCGAGGCACGCGCGGCCGGGCTCGCCCGCCACTTCCCCGGCCGCGTCGCGCTCCTGCACGGGAGGATGCGCGGGGCGGAGAAAGACGCGGCGATGGCGGCCTTCGCGCGGGGGGAGAAGACAGTGCTCGTCGCCACCACCGTGGTCGAAGTCGGGGTCGACGTTCCCGAGGCCTCGGTGATCGTGATCGAGCAGGCCGAGCGCTTCGGCCTCGCCCAGCTGCACCAGCTTCGCGGGCGGGTCGGGCGCGGGGCGGAGGCCTCCTACTGCATTCTCGTCTATGACGAGCCGCTGTCGGAGGTCGCGCGCCGGAGGATCGAGACCCTCTGCGCGAGCGACGACGGGTTCGCGATCGCGGAAGAAGACCTTAAGCTCAGAGGAGGCGGCGACACGCTCGGCACAAGGCAGTCGGGCCTTCCCTCCTTCCGCCTTGCCGACCCCGCCTCGCACCGGCACCTGATCGAGCCAGCCCGCGATGACGCCGTGCTCCTGCTCGAGCGCGACCCCGAGCTCCAGGGACCCCGCGGGCGGGCGGCGCGGCTCCTGCTCCACCTGTTCGAGGCGGAGGCGTCGATCCCGACCATCGGCTCGGGCTGACGCCCCGACGGCAGCATGGTAGAGGCCCCGGCATGTCAACCGTCACGCGCTTCGCTCCCTCTCCCACGGGGTTCCTCCACATCGGCGGCGCCCGCACCGCTCTCTTCAACTGGCTGTTCGCGCGGGCCACCGGCGGCCGGTTCCTGCTCAGGATCGAGGACACGGACACGACGCGCGAGGTGCCCGGCGCGGTCGAGCAGATCATCGAGAGCCTCGCATGGCTCGGCATTCCGCCAGACGAGCCGCCCGTCTCGCAGCGCGCGCGCGCCGCACGCCACGCCGAGGTGGCGCGCGCGATGGTGGCTGCCGGCACGGCCTACTACGCCTATGAGACGCCCGAGGAGCTGCAGGCGATGCGGGAGCGGGCGATCGCGGAAGGCCGGCCGCCGCGCTACGACGGCACCTGGCGCGACCGCGACCCGAAGGAGGCCCCGCCCGGCGTGCCCGGGGCGATACGCCTCAAGGCGCCGCGCGAGGGCGAGACGGTGGTCGAGGACCTCGTGCAGGGCACGGTCCGGGTCGCCAACGCGGAGCTCGATGACATGATCCTGCTCCGCAGCGACGGGCGCCCGACCTATCTCCACGCCGTGGTTGTCGATGACCACGACATGGGGATCACCCACGTGATCCGCGGCGACGACCACCTGACCAACACCTTCCGCCAGGTCCAGGTCTATCGCGCGATGGGGTGGGAGCCGCCGCGCTTCGCCCACATCCCGCTGATCCACGGCCAGGACGGGGCGAAGCTTTCGAAGCGCCACGGGGCGGTGAGCGTGCTCGACTTCCGCGACCAGGGCTACCTTCCCGAGGCGGTGGCGAACTACCTGCTCCGCCTCGGCTGGGGCCGCGGCGACATCGAGGTGATCGGGCTCGAGGAAGCGGCGGCGATCTTCGACCTCGCCGATGTCGGGCGCGGCGCGGCCCGGTTCGACTATGCCAAGCTCAGGCACCTCAACGGCGTCTGGATACGCCGCGCCGACAACGAGCGGCTGACGAAGCTCACGCTCGAGCGGCTCGCCCGGCGCGCCGAAGGGGCGATCGGCGCGATCACGGCGGAGCGTGTGGCGAAGCTGATGCCGGCGCTGAAGGAGCGTGCGCAGACGCTCGAGGAGCTCGCTGACCAGGCTTCGTTCCTGGTCAGAACCATTCCGCTCAGCTTCGAGCCGAAGGCCCAAGCACTGCTCACGCCGGAGGCGCGCATCGCCCTGCGCGGGCTCGCGCGCGCCTTCGAGGGCGTGGCGTGGGAGCCGGCCGCGCTTGAGGCGGCCGCGCGCGCGCACGCCGCCGCCACCGGCGTGACGCTGAAGGATCTCGCGATGCCGCTGCGCGCTGCGCTGACCGGCTCGACGGTGAGCCCTCCTGTGTTCGACGTCGCGGCCGCGCTCGGCGAGGCGGAAACGCTGGCGCGGATCGCCGCCGTGTCGGGCTAGGCGGGCGTGCGGCAGCGGACGAGGATGGTGCCGGTCCAGAGCATCACCACCTCGCCGTTCTGGTTCAGCGCCTCGGTGCGCTGCTTGACGATGCCGCGATCGGGCTTCGAGCGGGACTGCCGCGTCTCGAGCACAGTGACGCGCACCGAGAGCGTGTCTCCGGGCCGGACAGGCTTGAGCCAGCGGAGCTCGTCGAGGCCGGGAGAGCCGAGGCCGTGGCGGGAGACGACCGTGTCGACGAGCATGCGCATGGTCAGCGCCGCCGTGTGCCAGCCGGAGGCGATCAGCCCGCCATAGGGGCTCGATCGGCCGCCCTCCTCCGAGAGGTGGAAGGCTTGCGGGTCGACGGCCCGCGCGAAGGCGATGATCTCCTCCGCGGTCACGGTGCGCGCGCCGAATGTCACGCTGTGGCCGGGCGTGTAGTCCTCGACGTAGCGCTCGCGCAGGTCCATCGCTTCCCCCCTCGTCCCGAGCCGGCCGGACGCGGCGAAGCGCCGATCACGACCCGGTCAGCCCGCCTTGACCCGCACCTGACGCCATAATCAACCCCCTGGTCCTGACTTGATCGCCGGCGGCGGCGCTTCTAAATCCGCCGCCGGTTTCGGGCAGAGACAGAGGATCGAGGCCGCATGGCGGCGATGATCGAGGTCGAGGGCCTCACCAAACGCTTCGGGCCGGTGATTGCCGTCGACGACGTCTCGATGACGGTCGAGCGCGGCGAGGTGCTCGGATTCCTCGGGCCGAACGGCGCGGGCAAGTCCACCACCATGAAGATGATTGCGGGCTTCCTCACGCCGACCGCCGGCACTGCGCGGCTTGCCGGGCACGACGTGCTTGCCGAGCCGCTCGCGGTGAAGCGTCGCCTCGGCTACCTGCCCGAAGGAGCGCCGACCTACCCGGACATGACCGTGCTCGCCTTCCTTGACTGGGTGGCTTCGGTGCGCGGCTTCTCCGGGGCGGAACGCCGCGCGCGCGTCGAGCGGGCGATGCGGGCAACGAGCCTCGGCGATGTGATCTACTACCCGATCGAGGCGCTCTCGAAGGGGTTCAAGCGACGCGTGGGCCTCGCCCAGGCGCTGCTCCACGACCCCGAGGTTCTGATCCTCGACGAGCCGACCGACGGGCTCGACCCGAACCAGAAGCACGAGGTTCGGCGGCTGATCAGCGCGATGGCGTCAGAGAAGGCGATCATCATCTCCACCCACATCCTCGAAGAGGTGGAGGCAATCTGCACCCGCGCGGTGGTGATCGCCCGCGGCCGGCTGGTGGCGGATGGCTCTCCGGCCGCTCTCGCGGCGCGCTCGCGCTGGCACAATGCGGTGACGGTCCGGGTGCCGCCGGGGCAGCGGGCGGCGGCGATGGCCGCGTTGCGGGGGCTTGCCGGCGTGGCGGCCGTCGAGGCGGAGGAGACGCCGATCGATGGCCTCGTCTCCGTCTCGGCTCTTCCGGCCAGCGGGCAGTCGATCGAGGTGTCGGTCAGGCAGGCGCTTGCCGCCGCCTCGATCTCGCCCGCGGAGCTCTGGGTCGAGCGCGGGCGGCTCGACGAGGTGTTCCGCACCATCACGACCGCCGCCGGCGGGCTGCGCGAGGCGGCCTGAGATGCGCACGCTCCTTGCCATCACGCGGCGCGAGCTTGCGGCCTATTTCGCGACCCCCGTCGCGTATGTGTTCATCGTCATTTTCCTCGTCCTGCTCGGCGCGTTGACCTTCTCCGTCGGCTCCTTCTTCGAGCGCGGCCAGGCCGACCTCGCTCCCTTCTTCACCTTCCACCCCTGGCTCTACCTCTTGCTCATCCCGGCGATCACAATGCGGCTTTGGGCGGAAGAGAGGCGCACCGGGACGATCGAACTCCTGCTCACCCTGCCGGTGGCGATGTGGCAGGCGGTCTTGGGCAAGTTCCTCGCGGCCTGGGCGTTCACGGCGATCGCGCTCGCGCTCACCTTCCCCTTTGTCGTGATCGTCAACCTGCTCGGCACGCCGGACAATGGCGTGATCGTCGCGGGCTACGCGGGCTCGCTCCTGCTCGCCGGTTGCTATCTCGCGGTTGGCGCGGCGGTGTCGGCGCTGACGAAGAACCAGGTGATCGCTTTCGTTCTCGCGACCGCCGTCTGCTTCGTCTTCACCGTGTTCGGCAGCCCCGTGGTCGCGGGCTTCATCGCCGATGCGATCCCAGCGGAGGCGCTCGAAGCGGCGCGGCGGATCAGCCTGATCGGCCGCTACGACAGCATCACCCGCGGCGTGATCGCGGCCCGCGACCTCGTGTTCTTCGCCTCCTTCATCGCCTTCTGGCTCTATGCCAACGCGGTGATCGTCGAACTCAAGAAGGCGGGGTGAGATGTTGGACGCCGCCCATCACGCGACGCTCGACGCAGCGGTGACACGGAAGCCGCCCGCAAAGGCGCCGCCGCGCCGCCTGCTCGGTGCGGCCGGGATCCTCGCCGCGCTCGTGCTCGCCGTCGCCGTCAACGTGCTCGCCGACCGGTTTCTCGCGACCGCCCGGATCGATCTGACAGAGGAACGTCTCTACACCCTCTCCGAGGGCACGAAGACGGTGCTGCGCAGCCTAGAGGAGCCGATCACGCTCCGGCTCTACTACTCCCAGCGCCTCGGGCGGGAGATCCCGCTCTATGCCGGGCTCGCCACCCGGGTGCGCGAATTGCTGCGCGAATATGCCGAGCTCTCGAACGGCAAGATTCGCCTCGAGTTCTACGAGCCGGAGCCGTTCTCCGAGGTCGAGGACCGTGCGCTCGCCTACGGGCTGCAGGGCGTGCCGGTCGACCGGTCGGGCGAGCAGGTCTATTTCGGGCTCGCCGGCTCGAACACGCTCGACGACGAGCGGACGATCCCGTTCTTCCAGCTGGAGCGCGAGCGCTTCCTCGAGGCCGACCTCACGCGCCTCGTCTACGAGCTGTCGAACCCGCGCCGGCCCGTGATCGGCGTCATGACGGGCCTGCCGGTGAACGGCGAGATGCGCGGCCTCGGGGGGCGGCCCTCCCCGCCCTGGGTGGTGATGACGCAGATGCGCCAGTTCCTCGAGGTGAGGGAGGTGCCGCTTGATGCCGCCGAGATCGATCCGGGGATCTCGGTGCTGATGGTGGCGCACCCGCAGAACCTCTCGCTCCGCGCCCAGTATGCGATCGACCAGTTCGTGATGCGCGGCGGGCGGCTCCTCTTGCTCGTCGATCCGCACTCCGAGGCGCAGGCCTTCCGGCCCGACCCGCGCGGCCGGCCGCAGACCGACACCGCCTCCGACCTGCCGCGCCTGCTCGAGGCCTGGGGAATCGGCTTCGACAAAGACAAGGTGGCGGCCGATCTTCGCGGCGCGTTTCGGGTGCGCGCCAACCCGCAGGATCGTCTGCAGGCCGTCGACTACGTCGCCTGGTTCGTCGCCTCTGGGCCCGGCCAGATCGCGCGCGGCGACATCGTCACGGGCGAGCTGAACCAGGTGGCGTTCGGAAGCCCAGGCTTCCTGACGCGACGCGAGGGGGCGGCGATCGAGTTCCTCCCGCTCATCACCACGAGCGCGGAGGCGGCGGCGATCCCGGCCGAGAAGGTGCGCAACGACCCCAACCCCGCAGCCATCCTCGCCGAGTTCCGCCCGGGCGGGCAGGCGCTCACCCTCGCTGCGCGGATCCGCGGCACGCTCCCCTCCGCCTTCCCCGATGGCCCTCCCCCGCCGGCCGAGGGAGAGGAGGCGCCGACCCGCACGCGGCCCCACCTCGCGCGAAGCGAGGGCACGGCCAACCTCGTGGTGATCGCCGACAGCGACGTGCTCGAGGACAGGTTCTGGGTGCGCGTGCAGGACTTCTTCGGCCAGCAGGTGGCGCAGCCGACCGCCGACAATGGCGCGCTGATCGTGAATGCGCTCGACAATCTCGCCGGCTCCGATGCGCTGATCGGGCTGCGCAGCCGAGGCGAGAGCCGGAGACCCTTCGAACTTGTCGAGTCGATGCGGCGCCAGGCGGAGGCGAACTACCGCGCCACCGAACAGGCGCTCACACGCAAGCTCGAGGAGACCGAGCGTCGCCTGCGGGAGCTTCGCCAGGGTGGTGCGACCGCCGCCGAGCGCAGCCGGGCCGAGGCCGTGTTGACGGCGGAGCAGCGCGCGGCGATCGAGGAGGCGCGGCGCGTCATCCTCGAGACGCGGCAGGAACTGCGCGCGGTGCAGCGCGACCTCCGCCGCGACATCGAGGCGCTCGAGCGAACAGTGAAGCTTGCCGCCATCGTCGCCGTCCCCGTGGTGGTGGCAATCGTCGCGATCCTGCTCGGGCTGTGGCGGATACGCCGGCGCGCCCGGCGTGCCGAGGAGCCTCTGGAGGCGCCGGCATGACGCGGCGAGGGGTTCTCCTGCTCGGCGCGGCGGCGCTGGCCGCTGCCGGCGGCGCAGCGGCGGTGCTGCTGGGTGGCGAGCGCCCGCGCACCGAGGCGTTGGTGATTGGCGAGCCGGCCTTTCCCGGGGTGGCGCCGCGTCTTGCCGAGGCCGTGCGCATCGAGATCAGGCGCCACGACGGAACGCTCGTGCTCACCCGTGCGGACGGCGTCTGGGGTCTTGCCGACAAGGGCGGCTACCCCGTCCGGCCGGACCGGGTGCG
The DNA here is from genome assembly GCF_019203965.1 of Elioraea tepida. NCBI lineage: Bacteria > Pseudomonadati > Pseudomonadota > Alphaproteobacteria > Acetobacterales > Elioraeaceae > Elioraea > Elioraea tepida. Next base: position 2,799,254 of record NZ_CP076448.1, on the reverse strand, counting down.
TGAGCTCTTCGCCGGTCTTGTCGAACTCAAGCTGATCGAGGAGCGAACCGGTAACCCCGAGCTGTTCTCGCGCCTCGGCCTCGAGGACGTGACCGTTCCGGGCGGGACGAGCCAGCTCCTGCGCGTGCTCGACGCGCAAGGAAACGCGATCGTCGAGGCGATCCTCGGCCGCAGGCGGATCCGCACCGCGGGCAACCTGCCCGAAGCGATCTATCTCCGCCGGCCCGGCGAGACGCGCACCTTCCTCGCCGAGGGAACGCTTCGCACCGACAACGACCCGATGCTCTGGGTGGAGCGCGAGATCCTCGACATCCGTCGCTCCCGGATCGCCTCGGCGACCACGCACCGGGCCGGTGCGGAGCCGGTGCGCGCCGTCCGCCGCAGCGCCGATCTCGAGTCGGTCGAGCTTGAGGGGATGGCGGAGGATTTCCGGGCGGACCAGGCGAAGGTTGACGACCTGCCGCGCGCCCTCGAGTGGCTCACCTTCAACGATGTCCGCCCCGCCGCCTCGCTCGCCGGGGCGACCACGCTCGGCGAGGCGCGGTTCGAGACCTTCGACGGGCTCGGCATCACGGTCCGGCTGGTCGGGGCGGAGGAGAAACGCTGGGCTCTGTTCGCTGTCGCCTGGCAGGAGCGGCCCCGGCCCGACAATCCCCCGAACGAGGTCAAGAGCGCGGAGGAGGCGAAGGCAGAGGCAGAGGCGCTCTCCCGCCGCCTCTCGCCTTGGGCGTTCCAGCTCATCGACTGGAAGGCTGACGTCCTGCTCTACCGGCCCGAGGACGTCGCCGCCCCGCCGGCCCGAGATCCCTCCTGAGCGGGCGCGAGTATCCGACCCATCCGCGCGTCGGGGTGGGGGTGATCCTGTTCCGAGGCGACACGGTGCTCCTGATACGCCGCGGGTCGCCGCCGCGTGCGGGCGAGTGGTCGCTCCCGGGTGGGGGGCAGGAACTCGGCGAGACGGTCGAACAGGCGGCGTTGCGGGAACTCGCCGAGGAGACCGGCCTCGCGCCGGAGGGGCCGCTTCGGCTCGTCGACGTGGTGGATTCGATCACGCGCGACGCGGCGGGGCGGGTTCAGTTCCACTACACGCTCGTCGATTTCGCGGCCAAAGCCGCCCCCGGCGAGGCGGTTCCCGGCGGCGACTGCATCGCCCTCGCCTGGACGCCGCTCGCGGCACTCGACGGCCTTGGGCTGTGGGAGAGGACGCATGCGGTGATCACGAAGGCGGCAGCGATGCTGCGCTGCGGCAGCGTCTAGCACATATCTTGCAAGTCAGTGACCAGACGACGGGCCGCGGCAGCGCCGCCGCGGCGCCGAATGAGAGGATGCTCGCGAGCATGGCCGACGGTTCCCCCTCCAAGACGCGCGCGAACGTCAGCGCCCTGGCGGAGGGGGCAGAACACCGGGCCGCACGGGCGGCCCTCTTCAGCACCGAGCTTCTGCGCCGGATCGATGCGATCGCCCGTGCGATCGATGCGGGCCGTACGGCGGCCGTCGCATCGGAGGCGAATGCTCTGGCCACCGGTGCGGCAGCCTTCGGTCTCGCCGGGCTTGTGGAGGATGCGCTGCGTGCCGAGCGCGCCGCCCGGAGCGGCAATCTCGACGAGGTGGCCTCTGCCTTTTGCGTTCTGCAATGCGGCGTGCATGCCGCGCTTGCGCAGCTGCGCGGACGCGCGTGACGCCTCAGCCGCCACCCCAGGCGGCGCGCTTGCGGTAGATCGTCGACGGCGAGATCCCCAAGGCGGCAGCAGCCTGGGCGATGTTGCCGCCGCAGGCGGTGATGGCGTGCTCGATCGCCTCCCGTTCGATCTCGGCAAGCGGCCGGATACTGCGCCCTGCGGCCTGCGGCGCGCGGGCGGGCTGTTCCGGCGCCGCCGCCGGGGCGGGATATCCTCGCGAGAGCACGCGTGGTGGCAGCATCGCGGCAGTGAGCAGCTCCCCGTCGTTCAGCACCACGGCGGTGCGGATCGCGTTCTCGAGCTCGCGCACATTGCCGGGCCAGGAATGCGCCATCAGCGCCGCACGCGCGTCCTCGGCAATACCGCGGAAGCCCTTTCCCTCCTCCGCGGCGAAGCGGGCGAGGAAATGCTCGGCGAGCATCACGATGTCGGTTCCCCGCTCGCGCAAGGGCGGCAGCTCGATCGGGATCACGTGCAGGCGATAGTAGAGGTCCTCGCGGAACCGACCGGCCTTCACCTCGGCGAGCGGGTCGCGGTTCGTCGCGCAGATGAACCGTACATCCCCCTGCTCGAGGCGTGGGGAGCCGACGCGCTGGTAGGCGCCGGTCTGGACGAAGCGCAGGAGCTTGCCCTGGAGCGCGAGGTCCATCTCGCAGATCTCGTCGAGGAACAGCGTGCCGCCGTGCGCCTGTGCCGCCGCCCCGGCGCGGTCGGCCACAGCTCCGGTGAAGGCGCCGCGGACATGGCCGAACACCTCGCTCTCGATCAGCTCGCGCGGGATCGCGGCGCAATTGATGGCGACGAAGGGGCCGTCGCGCCGCGGCGACATCCGGTGCACCGCCTCCGCCGCGAGCTCCTTGCCGGTGCCTGACTCGCCGGTGATGAAGACCGTCGCCCGGCTCGCCGCGGCGTTGTCGATGATGCGATAGACCGCCTGCATCGCCGGTGCCGCGCCGATGAAGCCGCAATAGGACGTGCGGTCGGCCGCGCTCTTGAGCGCCTCGACCTCGCGCGCGAGTCGCGCCCGCTCGAGCGCGTTCTTCAGCGTGACGAGCAGCCGCTCCTGCGGGAAGGGCTTCACCAGGAAATCCGTCGCTCCCGCCTGCATGGCGGCGACAGCGGTCGCGACCGAGCCGTTGGCCGTGATCACGATCACCTCGGGCGGCCGCCGCGCAGAGCGCAGCTCGCGCAAGAGATCAAGCCCGTCCGCATCCGGCAGGCGGAGATCGAGCAGCACGGCATCCGCCGGCTCGCGCGCGAGTGCCGCCCGCGCCTCCGCCGCCGTGGCGGCGTGCGCGACCGACCACGGCGCCTCGCGGAGGTAGGAGGTGTAGAGCTCGGCGAGAGCGCGCGTGTCCTCGACCAGAAGCACGCTCTCGCGCGGTGACGACGCCCCGGCCATTCCCGATCTAGCGCGAGCGGAACGGGCGAAGCGCGAGCAGCACCGTGCCGAGGCCAGCGAGCACCGGCCAGGCGGGAAGCTCGAGCAGCGGCTGCACCACATCCTCCCAGAGCCACGGCGCCACATGGCGCTGGATCCCGGCCTGCGCCAAGTTCAGGCTCGGTGGATCGATCTCGAACCAGAGCTGGCCCAGCGGGATCAGCCGGTGCGTGCCCGAGAACGCCGCGAGCGCCTCGCGCGCGGCAGGCCAAAGCGACGCGGCGAGGAGGAGCACCCCGAGCACGCCCATCAGCCCGCGCACGAGGCCGCGCATGGCAGGTCCTGACGGTGAGCGGCGGAAGGCCTCATGCGAACAGGCGCTCGTGCGCGAGCCCGGCGTAGAGATGCGCCACGTGCTCGCCATAGCCGTTCCAGATCAGGGTCGGCCGGCGTTCGCCGGTGCCGAGCATGCGTTCCGTCGCCTGGCTCCAGCGTGGGTGCGGCACATCCGGGTTCACATTGGCCCAGAACCCGTACTCGGAGGGCTGAAGCCTCTCCCAGAAGCCGACCGGGCGCTCCGCCACGAAGGTGATCCGAACCACCGATTTCGGCTGCTTGAAGCCGTATTTCCACGGCAGGATGGGGCGGATCGGCGCGCCCATCTGCGGCGGCAGCGGCTTGCCGTAGATCCCTGTGACCATCAGCGCGAGCTCGTTGACGCACTCCTCGAGCGTGAACGCATCCGCATAGGGCCAGGGATACCAGGTCTGGCGGAAGCCGGGAGCGATCGCCCGGTTCTCGAAGCTCTGGAAGATCACGTATTTCGCCCCGCCCAGGGGCTCAGCCCAGCGGATCAGCGCCGCGAGCGGAAAGCCGGTCCATGGCACGGCCATCGCCCAGGCCTCGACGCAGCGGAAGCGATAGAGACGCTCCTCGAGCGGGAACGCCCTGATCAGGGTATCGATGTCGACCGTCTTCGGCGACGCGACGAGGCCGTCGATCGTCACCGTCCAGGGGCGCGTCTCGAGGCGCTGTGCGGCACGCCAGATCTCCTTGTGCGAGCCGAACTCGTAGAAGTTGTTGTAGACGATCGCCTGGCGCGCCTCGGTCAGCGGCCGGTCGAGGGTGTAGCGGTCGTTCCGGGCGGCGGGGTAGAGGCCGCGGCTCGGATCGTTCGCGATCTGCGCGTTCCACCAGCCGATCGGGTCTCGCCCTTGGGCGCGCGCGGCAGGGCCGCCGCCGAGCCCGAGAGCGCCGAGGCCGGCAGCGGCGCCGAGCAGCGCGCGGCGCGAGGGCCCGCTCCGCTTCGCCGCCGCATGGGCAAGAACAGCCTCCTCAGGCGTGATGGCGCTCTCGGGGAGCTGCCAGGGCTTGCGGCGATGCACCACCATCGACGACCTCCGTCGCGACCTCAACCACACCAGTTATGGGCGCTCCGCCGATAAACGTCAGCACACGGGGCTGTCAGGGCTTTGCCTGCGTCGCGGCCGTGTCGGGCGCAGGCACCGCCGCACCCGTGGCCGGGCGAACCGGGAGCCAGGCGAAGCCCTTGAGACGCATGCAGAACGCCATCAGCTCCTGCGTGCGTTGCACGAAGGCGAGATTGGTGTAGCCGAGCCCGGTTCCGAAACCCCACGCACGAGGATGCGGGCCCCACGGCCAGCCGACCCAGGGCGTGCCCCAGCCATACCAGCCGTAGAGGAACACGCTGCGATGCGCCTCGCGCTGCGCCTCGGCGAGGCACCCGTCGATCACATCCGTCGGGGCAAGCTCGCCCGTGGCCGGGTTCTGCCAGGCATGGGGCGTGCTCGCGCAGGCCGACGCCGCGAAGCCGAGCGCGAGCAGGATCAGGCGCGGGCGCATGCCTCCGAGATGAGCAGCGCTCCGAGGCAAGGCAATGGCAGCGGCATGGCGCGGCGCGCCAGCGCGGCCGCCAGGGTGCGCGCCGCCCTCTTGAGCCCCTTCGCCCGACCTCACCCGGTCCGTTGCCAGCCGCATCAAGCCCCTCTAGCCTCGCCTCCGAGCTGCCTCGACGGCACGACGCGCGGGAGGACGCACCATGGCGGAGACGGAGACGCCCGAGGCTCGGCTCGCACGGCTCGGGCTCGTCCTGCCGCCCGCGCCCGCCCCTGTCGGACGCTACGTGGCCTATCGCCGCGCGGGCGACCTCCTGTTCCTCTCCGGCCAGGGGCCGCGGCGCCCGGACGGCGGCTACCACGAGGGCCAGGTCGGAACGGCCGTTAGCGTGGCCGAGGCCTATGAGCATGCCCGTCTCGTCGGGCTACAGCTTCTCGCCGTGATGCGTTCCGCCTTGGGCTCGCTCGACCGTGTGGCTGCGATCGTCAAGCTGCTCGGCATGGTCAACGCCGCCGCCGGCTTCCGCGACCATCCGGCGGTGATCAACGGGTGTTCGGAGCTTCTCGAGGCGGTGTTCGGGGAGGAGGGGCGGCACGCGCGCTCTGCCGTCGGCATGGGGTCGCTGCCGAACAACATCACGGTCGAGATCGAGGCGATCGTCGCCATCCGTCCGTAGGACGCAGCACACGCATGAGGGACCGAGCATGGGCTACGACCTGATCCTCGCCGGCGGGCATGTGATCGACCCGTCCCAGAACCTCGACGGGGTGATGGACGTCGCCTTCGCAGGCGGCACCGTGGCGCGCGTGGCGCGGGACATTCCCCGCGACGGGGCCAAGGACGTGCGCGACGTCTCCGGCCACATCGTCACGCCCGGGCTAATCGACCTCCATACCCATGTCTACGTGCACGGAACCTCGCTCGGCATCGATGCGGAGGCCTTCGCGCGCAGCTCCGGCGTGACCACGGCGGTGGACACGGGCAGCGCGGGCCCAGGAAATTTCATGGGCTTCCGCAGGCATGTGATCGAGCCCTCGGCGGTGCGGATCCTCGCCTATCTGCACGTCTCGCACGCCGGCATCTTCGGCTTCTCGCAACGCGTGATGGTGGGCGAGAGCGAGGAGATTCGGCTGATGAACCCGATCGACGCGGTTGCGGTGGCGGAGGCGAACCGCGACGTGATCGTCGGCATCAAGGTTCGGGTCGGCAGGAACTCCTCCGGCACGCAGGGGACAGCGCCGCTCGAGATCGCGCTCCAAGTGGCGGAGGAGACCGGTCTGCCGCTGATGGCGCATATCGACCACCCGCCCCCGTCCTACGAGGACGTTGTGAACCGCCTGCGGCCGGGGGACGTGCTCACCCACGCCTTCCGCCCCTTCCCCAACGCCCCGGTGACGGCGCAAGGGACGGTGAAGCAGGCAGTGCTCGCCGCGCGGGACCGCGGCGTCTGGTTCGACATCGGCCACGGCAAGGGCTCGTTCTCGTTCAAGACCGCACGGACGATGCTCGCGAACGGGTTCCTGCCCGACACGATCTCGTCGGACGTGCACGCCCTCTGCATCAACGGGCCGGCCTATGATCAGGTGACGACGCTGTCGAAATTCCTCTGCCTCGGCATGACGCTTCAGGAGGTGATTGCCACCTCCACCGTAAATGCGGCGCGGGTGCTGCGGCGCCCGGAGCTCGGCACGCTGCGCCCCGGCGCGCCGGGGGATGCGACGATCCTCTCCGTGCTCGAGGGGCGGTTCGACTACGAGGACGTGGTGGGCGAGCATCTCGAGGGTGACAGGCGGATCGTGTCCGACGGCGTGGTGATCGCGGGCCGCCTGTGGCACGCGCGGGAGGGGGTGCGGTTCGCAGCCTGAGGTGCGCTGGTGAGCCGGGAGGGATTCGAACCCTCGGCCACGAGATTAAAAGTCCCGTGCTCTACCGCTGAGCTACCGGCCCCCTGCGGCAACCGGGCGGGTTCTAGGCCGCCCTCGCCCGCGCGTCAAAAGAGGCGCGTCAGTCGCGCACATCGGCCGCGACGCGCATCCTGAGGATCCGATCGGGCGGCGGCGCCACCTGTCCGTTGCGGTTCGGATCGCCGCGCTTGATCGCATCCACGTGCTCCATGCCTTCGATGACCTGGCCCCAAATCGTGTACTGGCCGTCGAGGAATGGGCCGGGAGCGAACATGATGAAGAACTGGCTGTTGGCGCTGTTGGGGTCCTGCGACCGTGCCGCCCCGACGGTGCCGCGCAGGAACCGCGCGCGGGTCGTGAACTCGGCCGGGAGGTTGGGAAGGCGGCTCCGCCCAGTGCCGGTGCCGGTCGGGTCCCCGCCCTGGGCCATGAAGCCCTCGATCACGCGATGGAAGGGCGTGTTGTCGTAGAACCCTTGGCGCACGAGCGTCTTGACCTGCTCGACATGCTTCGGCGCGAGGTCGGGCCTGAGCTGGATCACGACCCGGCCGGTCCTGAGGTCCATGTAGAGCGTGTTTTCGGGGTCAGGAAGCGGCGCCTGCGCGTCCGCCGTCGCGGCCATCATCAGGAACACCGCGCCTGTGAGCGCGAGGCGGAGCGTGGCCGTCATCCGGAACCTCCCATGAAGAATCGGCGGTCAGTCGTGCGCCGAACCCGAGCCCGAGGCAAGCCTCGCCGGTTCTCCCTCGGCCGCGACCTTGGCGGTGACGGCGGCAAGGACCTCGGGCGTGACGAAGGGCGAGATGTCGCCCGAAAGCCGCGCGATCTCCTTGACGAACCGGCTCGAGATGAAGTGCACGCCCTCCGACGCCATCAGGAACACCGTCTCCACCCCTGGGTCGAGACGGGCATTCATGCCGGCCATCTGGAACTCGTACTCGAAGTCGGAAACGGCGCGCAGCCCGCGGATGATCACCCGAGCCTTGATCCGCTTCGCGAAATGGATCAAGAGCGAATCGAAGGCGATCACCTCGATCACCGTGCCGTTGCGCGCGGCGATCGGCGCGATCGCCGCCTCAAGCATCGCTACCCGTTCCTCGGGCCTGAAGAGCGGCCCCTTTCCGGCATTCGCCGCCACCCCGATGACGAGACGATCGAACAGCCTCGCGGCACGGCCGATGATGTCGAGATGCCCCTTCGTCACCGGGTCGAAGGTGCCGGGATAGAGGGCGATCCTCGGCTCGCTCACGCCTCGCCTCCCGAATCCTCCCCACGCTCCTCGCCCTCGTCCTCGACCACCGGGAAGGCGGCGGCGACGTGCTCGTCCTCCTCGATCCGAAACAGCGTCACGCCCTGAGTGGCGCGACCGGCGATCCGTATATCGGACACCGGCAGGCGGATCGTGCGGCCAGCATCCGTCACGAGCATGAGCTCGTCGCCGTCGCGCACCGGGAAGGTGGCAGTGACCGCCATGCCGTTCTTCTGCGTCAACGCCACCCCGGTGATGCCGAGGCCGCCACGGCCGGAGATGCGATACTCGTAGGACGAGGTGCGCTTGCCGTAGCCGCCGGCGGTGACGGTGAGCACGAATTCCTCCGCCCTCTCGAGCTCGGCGAAGCGTTCCGGAGAGAGCACGATCTCGGCCGCCGCCTCCTGTGCCCCGGGCTCCTCCGCCGGCTCCTCAGGCTCCGCCGTCTCGCTCGAGGCGCGCCGCCGCGACGCTGCCGCCTTGAGATAGGCCGCGCGCTCCTCGGCGGTGGCCTCGACATGGCGAAGCACCGAAAGGCTGATCACCTCGTCGCCCGGGGCGAGGCGTATCCCGCGCACGCCGGTGGAGGTACGCCCTGAGAAGACGCGCAGCTCGTCGGCCACCGCGAAGCGGATCACACGGCCCTGGCGCGTGGCGAGAAGAACGTCGTCGGTCTCGCGCACCGCTTGGACGCCGATCAGCCTCTGGCCCTCCTCGAGCTTCATCGCGATCAGGCCGTTCTGACGCACGTTGCGGAAGTCAGAGAGGCGGTTGCGCCGCACGTCGCCGCCGGAGGTCGCGAACACAGCGTAGTGGCTGTCCCAGAGGCTCTCGTCGGCCGGGAGCGGCAGCACGGCGGTGATGCTCTCGTCTGCTGCGAGCCCGCCGAGGAGCTGGCGGATGTTCCGCCCCCGCGCCTGCGGCGCGGCCTCCGGAAGGCGCCAGACCTTGAGGCGATAGGCCATGCCGCGCGAGGTGAAGAACAGAACCTCGTCGAGGTTGTTGGCGACGAAGATGCGCGTCACCGCATCCTCCTCGCGCGTGGCCATGCCGGTTCGCCCGCGACCGCCGCGACGCTGCGCGCGAAAGGCGGAGAGCGGCACGCGCTTGATGAAGCCCTCGCGCGTGAGCGTCACCACCATCTGTGCGGGCTCGACCAGGCTCTCGTCGTCGATGCCGCTCTCGCTGTCCTCGATCACGGTGCGGCGCGGCTCGGCGAAGCGGGAGCGGATCGCCTCGAGCTCGGCGCGGATGGCGGCGAGGCGTCGCGGACGTGCGGAGAGCAAGCCGAGCAGCTCCTCGATCGTTGCGGCGAGGCCGCGCAGCTCCTCGGCGATCTTCTCGCGCTCGAGCCCGGTGAGCCGCTGCAGCCGGAGGTCGAGGATCGCGCGCGCCTGCGCCTCCGTCAGCCGCAGCGTGCCGTCGGGTGCGAGCGCGTTGGCGGGGTCGTCGACGAGCGCGAGCAGGGGGCCGAGCTCAGCGGCCGGCCAGGCGCGTCCCATCAGAGCCGCGCGCGCGGCCGCCGCATCGGCGCTCTCGCGGATGAGGCGAATCACCTCGTCGATGTTGGCGACCGCGACCGCGAGCCCGATCAGCGCATGCGCGCGCTCCCGCGCCCGGGCGAGGCGGAAGCGCGAGCGTCGGATCACCACCTCCTCGCGGAAGGCGAGGAAGGCTTCGAGCATCGGCTTCAGCCCGAGCTGCTCCGGCCGGCCGCCTGCGAGCGCGAGCATCTGCACGGGGAAGCTCACCTGCAGCCGCGTGTACCGATAGAGCTGGTTGAGGACGATCTCGCCATTTGCGTCCTTGCGGAGCTCGATGACGATGCGGACGCCGTCGCGGTCGCTCTCGTCGCGGATGTCGCTGATGCCCTCGATCCGCTTCTCGCGAACGAGCGTTGCGATCTGCTCGAGCAGGTCGGCCTTGTTCACCTGGTAGGGGATCTCGGTAACGACGATCGCCTCGCGGTCGCGCCGGATCTCCTCGATGCTGGCGCGGGCGCGCACGGCGATGGAGCCGCGGCCTGTCTCGTAGGCGGAACGGATGCCGGAGCGGCCGAGGATGATGCCGCCGGTGGGGAAGTCGGGGCCGGGAAGCAGCGCCATCAGCGCGGCGAGGTCCGCCTCCGGCTCGTCGATCAGCTTGATCGTCGCATCCACCACCTCGGCGAGGTTGTGGGTTGGGATGTTGGTCGCCATCCCGACGGCGATGCCGGAGGCGCCGTTGACGAGGAGGTTCGGGAACGCGGCGGGAAGGACGCGCGGCTCCTCGGCCGTCTCGTCGTAGTTCGGCTGGAAATCGACCGTGTCCTCGTCGATGCCGTCGAGCAGGTCGGCCGCGGCGCGGGCGAGCCGCACCTCGGTGTAGCGCATTGCCGCCGGCGGGTCGCCGTCCATCGAGCCGAAATTGCCCTGGCCGTCGATCAGCGGCAGGCGCATCGAGAAGGGCTGCGCCATGCGCACCATGGCGTCGTAGATCGCCGCGTCGCCATGCGGGTGGTACTTCCCCATCACGTCGCCGACGACGCGCGCCGACTTGCGGTGCGGCTTGTCATGCGCGTAGCCAGCCTCGTGCATCGCGAACAGGATTCGCCGGTGCACCGGCTTCAGCCCGTCGCGCACATCCGGGAGCGCGCGCGCGACGATCACGCTCATCGCGTAGTCGAGGTAGGAGCGCCGCATCTCCTCCTCGAGCAGCACCGGGGCGGCCTCGGGCGGCGTTCGGCCCGGCGGTGCGGGCGTGTCAGGCGTGTCGGTCAAGCGGCGTTCCCGTTTTGGCGCACCGCGCGTGTATGGAAGGCGCGGCGGGGCTTCGTCGACCCTCGGCGCAGCCTAGCCCAGGCGATGGTGCGCCGCAACAAAGGGGCTTCTCAGCCGCTGGGCAGACCTGCGCGTTCCAGCCCGGCGGCGAGGGTGGCGAGGTCCTCCGGGCGCACATAGGGTGTGGTGGCGAGGAAGCCCGAGATCGTGAACCCTGGCTCGAGCGCGAGCAGACGACGCGCCGCCTCGCGTGCCTCCTGGTCGCGGCCCATCAGTGCGAGCGCGATGGCATAGGGCTTCCAGGCGGCGGTCAGATTGGGCTGCATCGCCGTCACCGCCTCGCCGATCCGCACCGCTTCGGCGTAGTCGCCCTGCAGGATGTGCGGCGTCATCAGCCCCGTCTCGAACAGGAAGGCGTGCGGGTCCATCGGCGAGAGGCGGCGGTAGCGTTCGATCCGTCGGATCGCCTCGGCATGGCGGCCGGCATAGCCGTGGGCAGCACCGGAGAACACCCAGGCCATCGGCAGGTTCGGGTTGATGCTGAGGGCACGGTCGTGCAACGCGATCGCCTGGTCGTGGCGGCGATGGAGGTAGGCCTGCACATGCCCCGCGATGGTGAGGCCGCGCGCGTCCGCCGGGTCGAGCGCGATGGCGCGGGTGGCGAGATCGCCCGCCGTCCGCATCGCCTCCTCGGCATTCTCGGCCCAGCCCTGGCCGACGAGGAAAATGTGCCAGTAGGCATACCAGGCGTGCGGCGCGGCATAGTCCGGCTCGCGCGCGATCGCGGCGGCGAGCAGGACGCCCGCCTCCATGAAGGGCACTCGGTCGAGGCGGTAGATCGCCGGGATCGCCTTGAGCAGGAGCTCATAGGCGGAGGCCGGCGCGGGCACCCTGCTCTCGGCCCGGCGCGCCTCGATCAGCAGGATCTCGGGATCGATTCGGGCGACCACCTCGGAGGCCACCGCGTCCTGAAGCGCGAAGATGTCGGAGGCGTCGCGGTCGAACCGCTGCGCCCAGACGACCTGCGCCTCCGCGCGGAGATCAAGCAGCGACAGCGACACGCGCACCTGCGGCGCGCCCGTCTCTGGCGAGGTGGCCGCCTGCACGCTCCCTGCCAGCAGGAAGTCGAGGCCGAGATCGCGCCGCGCGGCGACGGTGTCGGTCGGGTCGTGAAGACGCGCGAGCGTGGCCGAGGAGACGACCGAGAGCCAGCGCAGGCGCGACAGAGCGGTGGTGATCTCGTCGGCGAGAGCGATGGAGAGATGCTCGCCCGCGCCCGTGCCGAGGAGCTTCAGGGGCGCGACGCCGATTCGCGCGCCGCGCACCGTCGCCCGCTGCGGCGGCGGATGGCTTGTGGAGACCTCCGTTCGCGGCTGGCCGGCGGCGCGGAGTTCCAGCCGAAGCCGCTGCGCGGTGGCCTCGAGCTCGGCCGCCGGCTCGGCGCCGACGCGAGCGAGTTCGGCGCGCGCCTGGTCGTAGGCGGCAAGCGCTGCGGAGCGGTCGCCGAGATCGCCGAGCGCCTGGATCAGCGCAAGCCACCCAGGCTCGTAGGTCGGATCGATCTGCACGATCCGCCGGGCGGCGACGACCCGCACCTCGGCCGGGTCGTGGGCGCTGTAATGGGCCTCCGCCTGGGTTCTGGCGCGGGCGCGGAAACGCCGCCTCTCCTCAGCGAGCCACTGGTCGAAGGCCGGATCGAGCCCGTCGAGGTCGGCGAGCAGCGTCCCCTCGATCACGTCGAGTGCGGCCGGCTCGGTCGCGCCGAGACGAAGCACCTCGGTCGCGTCCACCCAGAGCCGCTCGGGCAGGAGCTGGGCCGTCTCGCGGGTCGTGACAAGAATCCCGCCGCAGGGAGCGAGCGCATGTCCGAGCTCATGCAGCGACTGCCTGAGCGAGGCGCGGGCCTGTTCCCGGTCACGCCTGCTCCAGAACAGGCCAGTGAGACGCGCGCGCGGAACCGGCCGCCCGGCGGAGAGGGCAAGCACGGCGAGAATGCCGCGTGTCTTACGCACGCGCGGCAGCACGCGCTCGCTCGCAAGCCCCCACGCATCCATCGTGCCGATCAGGCGGAGGCGGAGCGTGATCTGATCCGACTGGGCCGGCGGGAGCGCGGGATCGGCCAGACCGTCAGGCATCGGAACGCGATGTGCTGTGTGCAGGAGCCACAGCCCGAGTCTATCCGATCCTGACGCGAACTGGCCACCGGCGACGCGCGTGAAAGTGTTAGCGCCGACCGCCTCTGCGCGCGATCCGATCAGCCGGCCTGTGCTGTTGCGCGCCCCGTCAGGGCCGCGCGGCGCTGGCGCGCGCCTGCCGGTCTCCGCCAGGCCAGGAGCTGCTGCCCTGGCGAAGGAGTGTCTGGCCCGGCCGCCGGCCGCCTGGCTCAGTGGACGGCCGTCCGCGCCACCGCGAGCGACCGCCGCTTCGGCGCCTCAGAGGCCGCCGCTTGGCCCGAGCAATGGCGGTTCATCGCGTGCACGGCCGCCATCAGGTCGAACACCGCATGCTGCAAGTGGCGGACGACCTCATCGACGCGCTGTTCCGCGGCCGGTCCACTGTATCCGGCGGGAGCGGCCCCAACCGAGAGATACTCGGCATACCAAGCCGCGAAGCGCTGGGCGGCGGCAAGCACGTGCAGGAGGATCGGATCGCCGGCGACCGGCGGGAGGTCCTGTGGCTCGTCCTTCGTCATCGCATGTCCTTGTTGGCGAGGGGCCCGGATGTCCGCCTCGTCCGCGCTCTAGGTAGCGTGGACGCGCTGCGCGCACGCGTGAGATCGCCGTCAAGGGCCGTGAGATCGCGCATATACCGATGGTTGCAAGGACGGCATACCTTCACGAAAGGAAAAAGCGCCGAAATAGGATTTTTCTCTTGCACTCTCCTTCGATCTGGGCATATCGTCCGTCGCGTCGGCGGGATCTGCTCGTCCCGACAGGCAAGAGAAGGAACAGACCATGACCAAGCGAATCCGCCTCCCCGCCCTCGTGGCCGACACCGCCAAGGTCCGTCTCGGCGGCATCATCACCCCGCTGCCGCGCACGATCGCCGACAACGGCAAGGTGCGCCTCGGCGGCATCGCCCCGATCGTCTGATCACCCCGATGGCCGCAGCGGCGCAGTCGGACGCGCTGCGTCATCGCCTGATGCGCGAGGCCCGAGCGGCGAAGGGCCGTCCCTCTCCCTCCCCTCCCGAGCCCCCGGGCCTCGCGCTCCCGCACCGACGTGCCACACCACGACCAAGACCCGGCAACGGGCGCCCAGGCCCCGGCAAACAAGAGGAAGCGCCGGGAAGCCGCCAGAGGAAGAGAGGATGACGGTCCCATGACGAAGCAGCCCGTGCCCCTGGTGACCTTCAATCGCCTTGTTCCCTCCGCACGCCCGCCCCAGCGTGCCGACCGGTCGGGAGCAGGCACGCTTCCCACCCGCGCCTTCCGCTACTGCGAGGCGGTGACGACAGCGACGGGGCTCGGCTGGTATCTGTTTCCCCCTGTCGGCGTGACGTTCGTCTGGGATGGCACCCAGGTGTTCTGGACCTGGGACGGCGGCGAGGAGCACGGCCTTCTGCCCCTTGGCGTGGCGCAGTTCCCGGGTTTCGCCGAACAGTTCGACGCCGCCGCGCCGGAGCCGGTGCGCGGCTTCTCTCCCCCCTTCGTCGCCGCGCTCAAGGAGCCCGGCGTGGTGCAGATCTGGTCAGGCCTGATCGCCCGCACCGCCCCTGGCTGGAGCCTGCTGATCCGCCCGCCCGCCAATCTCCCCCGCGCGGCCGGCTACGAGGTCTATGAAGGCATCGTCGAGACCGATCGCTGGTTCGGCCCGCTCTTCACCAATCTCCGCCTGACCAAGACCGACGTTCCCGTCCGTCTCGACCCCGACTTCCCCTTCGCCACCGCCGTGCCGGTACCGCGGATGATGTACGACGAGGCGCTGCAGAACACGGGCCGGGTCGTTACCGACATCGACGCGATGACGGAACAGGACTGGGCCGACTACCGCGCCACGGTCGTCGAGCCCTGCTCGGCCGCCGACCGAGGCCGCGGCCGCTATGCCACCGAGACGCGGAAGCGCCGCAGGGGCGAGTGCCCCAATGCCGCCGCGCAGGCCGCCGCCGCCGCCTGAGACGCGCCGAGGGCGGTTCACGCCGGGGAGGATCGCCCCTAGTCTCGGCGGCTGATGATCACCCTCGATGACGTGCGCGCCGCCGCCGCGCAGATCGCCCCGTTGGTGCGCCGCACGCCGTCGATGGCAGCCGAGCCGGCGCAGCTTCCGCTCGCAGCCGGCGCGCGGGTGAGCCTCAAGCTCGAGTGCCTCCAGGTGTCGGGCAGCTTCAAGGCGCGCGGCGCCTTCAGCCGGCTGACCCTGCTCGGGCCGGACGCGCGGCAGCGGGGGCTCGTCACCGCCTCTGGGGGAAACCACGGCATCGCGGTCGCCTACGCCGCCCACGCCGCCGGGCTTGCGGCGACCGTCGTGGTGCCCACCGGTGTCCACTCAGACAAGGCGGCACGAATCCGTGCCTATGGCGCGACGCTGATCCTCGAGGGGGCGGTGTGGGACGAGGCGAACGCCCGTGCACGAGCGATCGCCGAGGAGACGGGCGCGGCTTACGTGCACCCGTTCGCCGACCCTGCCGTCGCCGCCGGGCAAGGAACGATCGCGCTCGAGGTGCTCGCCGACGACCCGGAGATCGACACCCTGCTCGTCGCGATCGGCGGCGGCGGGCTGATCGCGGGCGTCGCCGCCGCCGCCGCCGCGCTCAAGCCGGACATACGAATCGTCGGCGTCGAACCGACCGGAGCGCCGACCCTCCACGACTCGCTCGCAGCCGGCGAGGTGGTGACGCTCGCCTCGGTCACCACGCGCGTGCCGACGCTCGCCGCACGACGGACCGAACGGACCAATTTCGAGCTGATCCGGAGGCACGTGCGCGACGTCGTGCTCGTCGAGGACGAGGATCTCGCCCACGCCGCCCGCCATCTCTGGGCGGAGTACGGCATCGCCGCCGATCTCTCTGGCGCCGCTTCGGCCGCAGCCCTGCTGGCCGGCGCCTATCGCCCGAAGCCGGGAGAACGTATCTGCGCGATCGTCTGCGGCGCGGGTGCCGATGCCCTCGCGTCCTGACGGGCGGCACGCTCCCTGACATAGTGTCGCGCTTGCGTCGGTCGTGGATCCCGGCCCAAGGTCGGCGCGCCCGTCCTACCGGGGGGAGAGATGACCTGATGCGCCGCCTGTCCGCCGCGGTTTTCGCCCTCGTGCTCGCGTCCAGCCCCGCGCTCGCCGATGCGCTCGCCGACTCCGTCGCCCGTGGCAGCATACGCCTCGGTGTGCGGTCCGACGCGCCGCCCTTCTCGGCCGCACGGCCGGATGGAAGCTTTGTCGGCTACCAGATCGACATCTGCCAGGCGATCGTCGCCGAGATCGGCCGCGAGGCCGGCAGGCCGCTCGCGGTCGAGTCCGTGGTGGTCGATGCCGGCAACCGCTTCCGGATGCTCGCCGAGCGGAAGGTCGATCTCCTGTGCGAGCCGAGCACCGTGACGCTCGAGCGACGCTCTCTCGTCGACTTCTCGCTCCCGACCTTCGTCACCGGCGCGGGCCTGATGGCACGGCTGTCGCCCGGGCCGGTCGCGCTTCCTCCGCTCGGCGGCGGCGGTGTGGGCGTGCCGCAGACCCCGCCGCGTCGGCTCGGCGTGCTCGCCGGCACCACGACCGAAGCCGCGGTGAAGGCGATGGTCGCCTCCGGCGCGCTGAAGGCCCAGGTGATCGACGTGTCGTCGCACGGAGATGGCGTGACCGCGCTGAGCGCCGGGTTGCTCGACGCCTATGCCGCGGATCTCGAGATCCTGATCGACCTCCGCGACCGCACCGCCACGCCTGAGCAGTTCGCGATCGCCGACCGGCTTCTCACCCTCGAGACCTACGCGGTGGCCATGCCGCGCGGGGAGAGCGCGCTTCGCCTCGCGGCGGATCGCGCGATCGCAAGGCTCTATCGCGAGGGGGGGATCCTCGAGATCGCGCAGCGACACTTCCCGGGCCGCGCGCCTGGCGATGCCTTCACCGCGATGGTGCTGTTCAACGCGCTGCCGAGCCGCTGAGGCGACGGCGGGTGAACCAGGTGGCCGCGACCAACCGCACCTTCGACGAGATCACCCCCGGCGAGAGCGCCCGGATCGTGCGCACGCTGACGCCAAACGATCTCGTCGTGTTCGCGCATGCCTCGGGCAACCTCAACCCGCTCCATCTGGAAGGCAGGCAGGGGGAGGGCGACAGCGAGCGCGCGGTCGCACCGAGCATGTGGGTCGCGGCCCTGCTCTCGGCCGTGCTCGGCACTAGGCTTCCCGGGCCGGGCACGCTCTACAAGTCGCAGTCGATCGAGTTTCTCGGCCACGCCCATGTCGGCGACACGCTCACCGCCACCGTCAGCGCGCGTGAGAAGCGGCCGCCGAACATCGTCGTGTTCGACGGCATGGTCACGAATCAGCGCGGCGAGGTCCTCGCCACGGCCGTGTGCGAGGTGCTCGCGCCGACCGCGCGGGCGACGCTCGAGAATGTCGCCCTGCCCGAGCTCGTGTTCCGCCAGCATGCGAAATTCGACCGTCTGATCGCCGCCTGCTCTGGGCTGCCGCCGCTGCCGACAGCGGTCGCCCATCCCTGCGACGCGCCGAGCCTCGAAGGTGTCGCGGAGGCGGCACGGGCCGGGCTGATCGTTCCGGTCCTCGTCGGTCCGGAGGCGAAGATCCGTACTGCCGCTGCCGCTTCAGGCATCGACATCTCGGGCTTCGAGCTCGTCGACGCGCCGCACAGCCATGCCGCCGCGGCACGCGCGGTCGCGCTCGTGCACGAGGATCGCGCCCGGGCGGTGATGAAGGGGGCACTGCACTCGGACGAGCTCTTGGCCGAGATCGTCAAGCGCGAGGGCGGACTGCGCGCCAAGCGGCGGATCAGCCACGTTTTCGTGCTCGACGCCCCGGGCCTGCCGCACCTCCTCCTCGTCACCGACGCGGCGATCAACATCGCGCCCGACCTGATGACCAAGGCCGACATCGTGCAGAATGCGATCGACCTCGCGCGCGCGATCGGCATCGCAAGGCCCAAGGTCGCGGTGATGAGCGCGGTCGAGACCGTCAACCCAGCCATCCCCTCGAGCCTCGATGCGGCGATCCTCTCCAAGATGGCCGAGCGCGGCCAGATCACCGGCGGCCTTGTGGACGGCCCGCTCGCGATGGACAACGCGATCGACATCGACGCTGCCCGCACCAAGGGCATCGTCTCGGCGGTGGCCGGCAGGGCGGAGGTGCTCGTTGTGCCGAATCTCGAGGCGGGCAACATGCTCGCGAAGAACCTCACCTTCGTCGCGCATGCCGACAGTGCCGGTCTCGTGGTCGGCGCCGCCGTGCCGGTGATGCTGACGAGCCGCGCCGACGACGCCCGCGCCCGCCTCGCCTCAGCCGCGCTCGCCGTGCTGTTCAACCATTGGAAGGCGACCGGGCAGAGTGCGGTTCCGCCGCTCGATGACGCACCCAGCGCATGAGCCCCGTTGCGCTCGTCGTCAATGCCGGCTCCTCCTCGATCAAGCTCGAGGTGTTTGAGGCGGGGCGCGAGCTCGTTTCGCTGGCAGAGCTTCTGATCGAGGGAATCGGCTCCCGCCCCGTGTTTCGGGCGAACGCCGCATGCGGCACGGTGCTCGTCGACCGCGCGTTGAAGGGCGACAAGCCTGTCGATCATCGCACCGCACTCGCCGAGGCCACCGCTTGGCTCGAGGCGTTCCTCGCGGGCCGGAAGGTGGTCGTGGTCGGGCATCGCGTCGTCCATGGCGGGCCTGGTTATGCCGCTCCCTTGATCGTCGATTCCGCGGTGCGTGCCGCGCTCGAGAAGCTCGTGCCGCTCGCGCCGTTGCACCAGCCGCACAATCTCGCCGGGATCGACGCGATGGCCGCGCTCTATCCCTTCGTGTCGCAGGTCGCCTGCTTCGATACCGCCTTTCACCGTGGCCACCCCTTCGTCGCCGACACCTTCGCGCTGCCGCGGGCCTTCTATGACCAGGGGATCCGGCGCTACGGCTTCCACGGCCTCTCCTACGAGTATGTCGCACGGCGGCTTGCCGAGACGTGGCCCTCGCTCGCCGCCGGCCGGGTCGTGGTTGCGCATCTCGGCAACGGCGCCTCGATGTGCGCGCTGAAAAGCGGGCGGTCGATCGACAGCACCATGGGATTCACGGCGGTCGACGGGCTGCCGATGGGAACACGCTGCGGCCAGCTCGACCCGGGCGTGCTGATCCACCTGATGACCGAGCGCGGCATGGACGCGGACGCGCTCACGCGCCTGATCTACACCGAGAGCGGGCTCAAGGGCCTCTCTGGCCTCTCAAACGACATGCGCGCGCTCGAGGCCTCCGGCTCGGAGGCGGCGGCTCAGGCGATCGACTACTTCGTCTACCGCATCCGCAAGGAGCTCGGCGCGCTTGCCGCCGCGCTCGGAGGGCTCGACGGGCTCGTCTTCACCGCAGGAATCGGCGAGAACTCGGCCCGGGTCCGCGCCGCGGTGTGCGAGGGAATGGAGTGGCTCGGAATTGTTCTTGATCCGGCACGAAATGCCGCCGGGGAGACGGTTCTCTCCGCTCCCCGCTCGCGGGTGACCGTGCTGCGGATCCCGACCGACGAGGAGAGAATGATCGCGCTCCACGCGCTTGCTCTCGTCGACCCGACCGGAGGAGGATGAGCATGGATGCCACGCCCCACACCCTCGACCACGCGCGCCTGCTCGAGCGCGTGCAGCGCTTCGTTCTGTTGTCGATGGCGAAGGACCCGGAAGCGAGCGCCTTCCTCGCGCCGGGAGCGGAGATCGTGTTCACCGGCGGCAGGCGCTTCGCCGCACCACAAGAGATCGGGCGCTTCAACGCCACGCGCTACGCCGAGGTCGCCAAGCGCATCGAGCGCTGGGACGTCGCGCCGGACCCGGAGACGGGCGGCGTTGTCGTCTACTGCCTCGGCGTGCTGCATGGGGCTTGGCCGGACGGGCGGCGCTTCGACGGCAACCGCTTCATCGACCGGATGGTCGTCGGCCCCGACGGGCTGATCAGGCGCGTCGATGTCTGGAACGACAGCGCCGAGCGCTTGCTCGACCCTGCGCTCGATCGCTTGGGGACGGACGCGACCTCACCCTGAGAAGCGCACGCGCTCAGCCCTCCGCCCGGCCGCTCCCCGATGCGATCGCCTCGACGACCCGGGGCATCGAGCCAAGGCGTCAGCGCAGCCCGTGAGCGCGAGGAGTCGAGCGGAGCCCCGGCGGGCGCGGCGCGCGACTCGACGTGGTGCAGGTGCGCTTGCCATTCCGATCTCGAGACGGCCGTACCGCCATAGAGCGGTCTCAGCCGCCGCGGAGCATCGTGATGATCGCGGAGAAATCCATCTGCGCCCCGCCACCCTCCGCGAAGCGGCGATAGAGCGCGGCCGCGTGTGTGCCGAGCTCCGCCGCTGCACCCGCCTCCGAAGCGGCGTCGCGCGCGAGCTCGAGATCCTTCAGCATCATCGCCGCGGTGAAGCCAGGGGCGTAGCCGCGGTTCGCCGGGCTCGACGGCACGGGCCCCGGCACCGGGCAGTAGCTCGTGAGCGACCAGCACTGGCCCGAGGAGGTGGAGGCGACATCGAACAGGGCCTGGTGCGACAGGCCGAGCTTCTCCCCGAGCACGAAGGCCTCTGCCACCGCGATCATCGAGATGCCGAGGATCAGGTTGTTGCAGATCTTCGCCGCCTGGCCGGAGCCAGAGGGGCCGGCGTGGATGATCCGCCTCCCCATCGCTTCGAGGATCGGCTGCGCCCGCTCGACCGCCGCCGCCTCGCCGCCGACCATGAAGGTGAGCGTCGCCGCCTCGGCGCTGGCCACACCGCCCGAGACCGGGGCGTCAAGCATCGACGCACCGGCGGCCGCGGCAGCCTGCGCCATCTCGCGGGCGGTCGCGACATCGATCGTCGAGCAGTCGATCAGGAGGAGGCCGGGCGGTGCCGCCTCGATCAGCCCGCCCGCGCCGGCATAGACCGAGCGCACCTCCCGCCCCGTCGGCAGCATGGTGATCACGGCGTGGGCGCCGGCGATCGTCTCCCGAGGGGTCTTCGCCCCGACCGCGCCTTCCGCCACGAGCCTGCCGACACGCTCCGCCGCGAGGTCGAACACCGTGAGCGCATGCCCGGAGCGGAGCAGATTGCGCGCCATCGGCGTTCCCATGTTCCCGAGCCCGATGAAGCCGATGCGCGCCATGCCCTCCCCCTCCCGCCGCCGGCTGCCGGCGCGCAGGCTAGGCGACCCGTCGCGCCGCCGAAAGCGCCCCGGAGCGTCTCCGCCCTTGTGGCCAGCCCACGCGGCGATTGACAGAGGCGGGGGAGCCGATTGATCGTATGCACACGAACGATCTGCCGTGAGGCCGGCGCGAGGAGCGCGCGCACGGCAGGGTGCGTGGGGGAGGAGATGGGGAGCTACCTGCGCCCGACATCCTTGGCGGAGGCGCTGGCGGCGCTGTCCGCCGGGCAGCGTGTGATCCTCGCTGGCGGCACCGACTACTATCCCGCGCGGGTCGGCCGCGTGCCGGACGATGACCTGCTCGACATCACCCGGATCGACGCGCTCCGCGGCATCGCAGAGACGGAACAGGGCTGGCGGATCGGAGCCGCCGTCACCTGGTCTGACCTGCTCGCCACCCCGCTGCCGCCGCTGTTCGACGGGCTCAAGGCCGCGGCACGCGAGGTCGGCGGGGCGCAGATCCAGAACGCCGGCACGATCGTCGGCAATCTCTGCAATGCCTCGCCGGCGGCGGACGGAATCCCGAACCTGCTCGCTCTCGACGCCTCGGTCGAGCTCGCAAGCGCCGCGGGCGAGCGCAGGCTGCCCGTCGGCGCCTTCGTGCTCGGCAATCGCCGCACGGCACGGCGGATGGACGAGATGGTGACCGCGATCACCGTGCCGCGGCCGCGCCTTGCGTCCCGCTCCGCGTTCCTGAAGCTCGGTGCCCGGCGCTACCTCGTGATCAGCATCGTGATGGTCGCGGCCGTGGCGGAGTTCGCCCCGGACGGTGCGATCGCTGCGGCGCGCGTCGCGGTCGGCGCCTGCTCGGCCGCGGCGGTGCGCCTTCCCGCGCTCGAGGCAGCGCTCGTCGGGCGGCGGCCCGATCCGGCGCTCGTTCTGCCGGAGCATCTCGCCCCTCTCGCCCCGATCGACGACGTGCGGGCGACGGCCGAGTATCGGCGCGATGCCGCGCTCACCCTCGTGCGCCGCGCGGTGGAGGCGCTGGCATGAGATCGCTCGCGGAACGGATCGTCTTCACGCTGAACGGCGCACAGATCGAGGTGCACGTCCCGCCCGCCACGCGGCTGTCCGACCTGTTGCGCGACACGCTCGGGCTGCGGGGGACCAAGATCGGCTGCAATGCGGGCGACTGCGGCGCCTGCACCGTGCTGCTCGACGGCCGGCAGGTCTGCGCCTGTCTCGTTCCCGCGGGGCAGGTCGCAGGTCGGCATGTGACCACCGTCGAGGGGCTCGCGTCGGAGGGTCGCCTGTCGGCCTTGCAAGAGGTCTTCGCGCGGCACGGAGCGGCGCAGTGCGGCATCTGCACGCCGGGCATGCTGATGGCGGCGGCCGACCTTCTCGCGCGCACGCCGCAGCCTGACGAGCAGCAGGTGCTCGACTCGCTCGGCGGCGTGCTCTGCCGCTGCACGGGCTATCGCAAGATCGTCGAGGCGGTGCTCAGCGTCGGCCGCGACTCGCCCGGCTTCGTCCCCTCGCCCGGCCCCGGGCAGGCAGTGGGTGCGCGGCTGCGCCACCCCGATGCCGAGGCGATCGTCACGGGCACGCACCGTTTCGGTGCCGATGAGGTGCCCGACGGTGCGTTCCTCACCCTGCGCGCGGTGCGCAGCCCGCACCCGCACGCGCGCTTCACGATCGGCGACCTCTCGCCCCTGTTCGCGCGCTTCCCCGGCTTGGTCCGCGTGCTCACGGCGGCCGATGTGCCGGGCCAGAACCTGTTCGGTATCTACCCGACCGGCAAGGACCAGCCCGTGCTCGCCCCGGGCTATGTGCGGATGCGCGGCGAGGCGGTCGCGGCCCTCGTCGGCGATGCCGAGACGGTCGCCGCGATCCGCGACGAGGACCTGCCAATCGCCTGGGAGGTGCTGCCGCCGGTAAGCTTCTTCGATGCTCTCGCGGGCACTGCGCCTGATCTCCACCCGCACGCTCCGGGCAACGTGCTCTGCCGCGGGCGCGTCAAGGCGGGCGATGCGTCGGCGGCGCTCGCTGCAGCGTCGCACCACGCCGCCGTCACCATCGAGACCGGCTTCGTCGAGCATGCCTATATCGAGCCCGAAGCCGGCTACGCCCGCCGGGTGGGTGATCGAATCGAGATCGTCGCCTGCACCCAGACGCCGTACATGGACCGCGACGAGATCGCTCTGATCCTCGGCCTCCGGCCGGAACAGGTGCGGGTGATCCCGACCGCAACGGGCGGGGGCTTCGGCGGCAAGCTCGACCTCTCGCTCCAGCCGCTGGTCGCGGTCGCCGCGTGGCTGACCGGCCAGCCCGTCCGCTGCGTCTATACGCGGCCTGAGAGCATGGCCTCGACGACCAAGCGCCACCCCGCCCGGATCCGCGCCGAAGCCGCGTGCGACCGCGAGGGCAAGCTCGTCGCCTTCCGCTTCCACGGCGACTTTAACACGGGCGCCTATGCGAGCTGGGGCCCCACGGTGGCCAATCGCGTCCCGGTGCACGCGACCGGCCCCTACGCCGTGCCGAACGTTCTCAACACCTCGGCCGCGATCCACACCACCGACACCACGGCAGGGGCATTCCGCGGTTTCGGCGTGCCGCAGGCAGCGATCGCGCACGAGGCGCTGATGGACATGCTGGCGGAACGGTGCGGCCTCGATCCGCTCGAGTTCCGGCTGCGCAACGCGCTCCGCCCGGGCGACGTGACGCCGACCGGCCAGGTTCTTCCCCGCGCCGTGGGACTCGTCGCCTGCCTCGAGGCTCTCGCCCCGCGCTGGCGCGCGCTTCGCGCCGAGGCGGAGGCGTTCAACCGCGGCAGCTCCGGCCCCCTCCGCCACGGCGTCGGCGTCGCCTGCATGTGGTACGGGATCGGCAACACCTCGATGTCGAACCCCTCCGAGATGACGCTCGGGGTCGGGCGCGACGGCAGGTTCACCCTCTATTCCGGGGCGATGGATATCGGCCAGGGCTCGCGCGCGATCATGGCGCAGATCGCGGCCGACGCGCTCGGCGTTCCGGTCTCTGCGATCAGCATCACCGGAGCGGACACGGACCTCACGCGCGATGCGGGCAAGACCTCGGCTAGCCGGCAGACCTTCGTGTCCGGCAACGCGGCGAAGGCGGCCGCGGAGAATCTGCGCCGTAAGCTGCTCGCGCTCGCCAATGCCGGGCCGGAGGCCCGTCTCGTTCCCGTTCCCGGCGGCCTCGTGGTCGAGGACGGCGACCGTTCGGTCGCGCTCGATCTCGCCCGCCTTCCGGCGGATGAGCGCGGCGACGTTCTGGTCGGTGAGGGCCGGTTCGACCCGCCCACCACGGCGCTCGATGCCGACGGCCGCGGCATCCCGTACGCGGCCTATGCCTTTGCGGCCCAGGTGGCGATGGTCGAAGTGGACACGGAGCTCGGAACGGTGCGGCCGCTGCGGATCCTCGCCGCGCACGATGTTGGCCGCGCGGTGAACCCCACCCAGGTGGAGGGGCAGATCCATGGCGGCATCGCCCAAGGGATCGGCCTTGCCCTGATGGAGGAGTTCTTCCCCGGCCGGAACGAGAACCTGCACGACTACCTGATCCCGACGTTCGGGGACGTTCCCCCCATCGAGATCACGCTGATCGAGGAGCCGGACCCGCTCGGCCCCTTCGGCGCGAAGGGCATCGGCGAACCGGCACTGATCGCCACCGCGCCGGCGATCCTCGGCGCGATCTATCACGCCACGGGGGTTCGCCTGACGCGGGTTCCCGCCACGCCCGACCGGGTGCGCGCCGCCCTGCTCGCGGCCGGAGCCGCGCGATGACCGAAACAAGGCAATCGACCGACGCGCCGGAGGCGGAGGCACTCGCGCACGCGAAGGACCGCGAGGCCGGCATTGTCACCTGCGATGCCTGCCCCGTGCTCTGCCGGATCCGCCCGGGGAAAACAGGCGCCTGCGACCGTTACGCGAACGAGTCGGGCAAGCTGGTGCGGCTCGATCCGCTGGTGATCGCGGCGCGCGCAGGCCGCGACGGCGTGATCCCCTTCCTCGGTGCAGAGTGGGACGGCTCGGCGCTTTCGGGCGCCACCGCCTTCGTCACCGGCATCGGTGCCGGCACGACCTACCCGGACTACAAGCCCGCCCCGTTCATCGTCTCCTCCGAGATCGACGGCGTCGAAATGGTGACGGTGGTGACCGAGGGCATCTTCAGCTACTGCGGTCTGAAGGTGAAGATCGACACCGACCGCTTCATCGGCCCCGAATGCGCGCCTGTGCGCGTCCGCGGCGAGCAGGTCGGGCATGTCACCACGGCGGAATACGGCTCGCAGATGCTCTCGCTCGGCGGCGTGCGGCATCTCACGGGCGGCGGCAAGAAGGAAGGGGTTGTCACCTGCGAGACGCTGCTGACCCTCGCCAACAAGGGCGCGGTGGAGATGACGATCGACGGCGGCGCGACGCTGACGATCCAGGCCGGTCAGGCGCCGATCATCAACGGCACGCGTGAGGAGCGCATGCGCGTCGGCTGCGGCAGCGCGACGATCGGCATCTTCGCCCGCCAGTGGCTCGGCCATGCCGACGAGGTGATCGTGGTCGATGACCACATCACCGGCGTTCTCACGGAGCACCAGGCAGGCCGTTTCCTCGACATGCGTCCCTCAGGCATACGCGTGCGCGGACGCCGCTCCACGCCGGGCCGCTACTTCCAGGTGGCCAATCCCGGCACCGGCTGGGGCGGAACCGACATCACCGACCCGCTTTCGATCATCGAGCGGATCGACCCGAAGCTCGCCTGGCCCGGGCTTCGCCTGCTGATGGTCAGCACCACCGGCGAGCACGCGGCGTGGTATGTGTTGGACGAGTCGTTGCAGCCGGTGCCCGCGCCGATGCCCCCGGCCATTGCGGCCGTGGTCGAGCGGATCGGCGAGAATTGCGAGCCCGCGCTGACCTCCGTTCTGTTCATGGCCGGGGCGGGCGGGTCGCTCCGCGCGGGCGTGACCGAGAACCCGGTGCGCCTCACCCGGTCGGTGCGCGCGGCGCTGACGCGCGTCACCTCCGGCGGCGCGCCCGTCTATCTCTGGCCGGGCGGCGGAATCACCTACATGGTCGACGTGCTGGCGATGCCCGACGGCTCGTTCGGGCACGTGCCCACCCCTGCTCTCGTCGCCCCCATCGAGTTCACCCTGCCGCTTGCCGACTATGCCGCGATGGGCGGGCACCTCGATCGCGTCCGCCCCCTCGCCTCGCTGAAGGACGAGCCGCGCGTGACGGCACGGGCCTGGAACGACGCCAACCCCTGGCCGCTCGAGAGGCCGGCGGCATGAGCGCGATCGCCGCAGTCCTGCCCGGCGGGCGGCTCCACCTCCATCACGGGCCGATCGACGTGATCGTCAAGGCCTGGGGCGAGGAGGCGGAGGTGAGGGCGGCCTATGCGCAGGCGGCGCGGGCCTTCGAAGACGTTCTGCCGCGCCTCTGCGCGGAGCTGCCGCTGTTGCGCACGCCCCTGCCGGCGCCTCCTCCACAGGGGCCGGTGGCGCGGCGGATGCACGCGGCCTGCCTGCCCTTCGCGGGCCGGTTCATCA
The DNA here is from genome assembly GCF_019203965.1 of Elioraea tepida. Classification (NCBI taxonomy): domain Bacteria; kingdom Pseudomonadati; phylum Pseudomonadota; class Alphaproteobacteria; order Acetobacterales; family Elioraeaceae; genus Elioraea; species Elioraea tepida. The sequence goes on along the minus strand of NZ_CP076448.1, from coordinate 2,772,639 downwards.
CGCCGATGGCCGCCGTCGCCGGCGCGGTGGCGGATCACCTCCTCGCCGCTCTGCTCGAGGGGCGGCGCCTTGAGCGGGCGTTCGTCAACGACGGCGGCGACATCGCGCTCCACCTCGCCCCCGGACAGTCGTTCCGCTGCGGCATCGTCGCCGATCTCGCCTCGCCCGGTCTCGATGCGATCGCACGCATTCATGCCGCGGATGGTGTGGGCGGCATCGCCACCAGCGGCTGGCGCTGCCGCGGCAGGGGCGGGCGATCCTTCTCCTTCGGAATCGCCGATTCGGTCACGGTGCTCGCGCGCGACGCCGCCGCCGCCGACGTGGCCGCGACGATGATCGCGAACGCGGTTGACCTGCCGGGCCATCCGGCCGTCGTGCGCCGCCCCGCACGCGAGCTCGACCCCGACAGCGATCTCGGCGAACGGCTCATCACCTGGGATGTCGACCTGCTCGCGCCCGCAGAGATTGAGCGCGCGATCGCGGCCGGCGCAGCCTTCGCCGAGGCGTGTCGCGCCCGCGGGCTGATTTGCGCCGCCATCATTCATCTCGCGGGGCGGCGCGCCATCGTCGGCGCGCCGGCGCTCGCCCTCGCCGCCTGAAGGACCCGGAGCCATGGCAGATCCGCTGATACGCAAGCTCGTGGTGACGGTGGAGGAGACTCATCGCGAGGCCTCGGAGCGCATCCAGCCGCCGACGCGCAAGGCGGCGGCGATCGCCGTGATCGGCAACCCCTTCGCCGGCCGCTACGTCGCCGATCTCGGCGAGCTCGTCGAGGTCGGCGCGATGCTCGGGCGGCTGCTTGCCGAACGCGCGGTCGCCGCGCTCGGCATCGAGGGGCCGGCGGCGCACAGCTACGGCAAGGCAGCGATCGTCGGCGAGGACGGCGAGCTCGAGCACGCGGCGGCGATCCTGCACCCGAAGCTCGGCGCGCCGGTGCGCGCGGTGCTCGGCAAGGGGGCGGCGCTGATCCCGTCCGCGAAGAAGCGCGGCGGCATGGGCACGCCGATCGACATTCCGCTCGGCCACAAGGACGCGGCCTATGTGCGCAGCCATTTCGATGCGATAGAGGTGCGCGTGGCGGACGCGCCGCGGCGCGACGAGATTCTCGTCGCGGTGGCCGTGACCGACAGCGGGCGGCCGCTGCCGCGGATCGGCGGGCTCACCGTCGACCAGATCGAGGGCAAGGACGGGCTTCGCTAGAATGGCCCGCAGAGACTGGAGAGACAGAAGGAGGCTCGAGATGAAACTCACACGACGGGGTGTCCTCGCCACGACGGCCGCGGCGCTCGCCGCGCCAGCGCTCGTGCGCGCGCAAGGCACGCAGCCGATCAGGATCGGCGAGATCAACAGCTACACCACGCTTCCCGCCTTCACCGTTCCGTACCGGAACGGCTGGCAGCTGCGCGTTGAGCAGATCAACGCCGCGGGCGGCGTGCTCGGCCGCCCACTCGAGGTGATCTGGCGCGACGATGCGGGCAGGCCGCAGGACGCGGTGCGGCTTGCCGGCGAACTCCTCGACAACGAGCGCGTCGACCTGCTTGCCGGAACGTTCTTCTCCCATATCGGCTTGGCGGTGGCCGACTTCGCGCTGCAGCGCAAGCGCCTGTTCGTCGCTTCCGAACCGTTGACCGACGCGCTCGTGTGGGAGAAGGGGAACCGCTACACCTTCCGGCTCCGTCCCTCGACCTACATGCAAGCGGCGATGCTGGTGGAGGAGGCGGCGAAGCTCCCCGCGAAGCGCTGGGTGACGGTCGCGCCCAACTATGAATACGGGCAGTCGGCCGTGAAGTGGTTCAAGCAGCTGTTGCAAGCGAAGCGGCCTGATGTCGAGTTCGTCGCCGAGCAGTGGCCGGCGCTCGGGCGGATCGATGCGGGCGCGACCGTGCAGGCGCTCGCCCAGGCGCGCCCCGATGCGATCTTCAACGTCACCTTCGGGCCGGACCTGACAAATTTCGTCCGCCAGGGCAACACGCGTGGACTGTTCGAGCGTCGCGCTGTCGTCAGCCTGCTCACCGGCGAGCCGGAGTATCTCGACCCGCTCGCGGACGAGACGCCGCAGGGCTGGATCGTCACCGGCTACCCCTGGGACCAGGTCAACACCCCCGAGCACGTGGCCTTCCGCGACGCCTACCGCGCGCGCTTCAACGACTATCCGCGGCTCGGCACCGTGGTCGGCTACGACACGATCACCGCGATCGCCGAGGCGCTGAAGAAGGCCGGCACGACCGACAACGAGCGCCTCGTCGAGGCGCTGCGCGGCCTCAATTTCCAGTCGCCCTTCGGGCGGGTGACGTTTCGCGCGCTCGACCACCAGTCGACGCTCGGCGCCTTTGTCGGCAAGACGGGCTTGCGCAACAATCGCGGCACGATGGTCGATTGGCGCTATGCCGACGGGAAGGACTATCTGCCCCCCGACGACGAGGTGCGCCGGATGCGGCCACAACAGGCCTGAACCGGACCGTCCGGGCGGCCCGCGCGGAGGCGCCGCGCGGGCCGTTTCCTTGCGGAGAGAGAACGCTTGGATTTCATCCTGATCCAGTCGCTCACCGGGCTCTCGAACGCCTCGGCGCTGTTCCTGATCGCGTCCGGGCTCACGGTGATCTTCGGTGTTACCCGCATCGTGAACTTCGCCCATGGCAGCTTCTACATGCTCGGGGCCTATCTCGCCTGGACGATCGTGCGCGGGCTGTGGGACTGGGGCGGGCGCGAGCCCTGGCTGTTCGTGCTCGGCGTGCTGGCGGCCGCCGTCGCCGTCGGGTTGATCGGGCTTCTGATCGAGATCGTGCTGTTGCGGCGCATCTATCGCGCCCCGGAACTGTTCCAGCTTCTCGCCACCTTCGGCGTGGTTCTGGTGATCCAGGATGCGACGCTCGGTCTCTGGGGGCCGGAAGACCTGCCGCTTCCGCGCCCGCCTTGGCTTCGCGCCTTCGTCGACATCGCCGGCGAGCGCTTCCCGCGCTATGACCTCGTGCTCGTCTTCGTCGGGCCGGTCGTGCTCGGCCTCCTGTGGCTTCTCTTCCATCGCACGCGGTTCGGCGTGCTCGTGCGCGCCGCCACACAGGACCGGGAGATGGTCGCCGCCCTCGGCGTCGACCAGCGCAAACTGTTCTCGGGCGTGTTCTTCCTCGGCTCCGCTCTCGCGGGCCTCGGCGGCGCCCTGATCCTGCCCTCGCAGTCGGCCAACCTGCAGATGGACCTCTCGATCATCGCCGAGGCCTTCGTCGTGGTCGTGGTCGGCGGCATGGGCTCCGTGCCGGGCGCCTTCCTCGCCTCGCTGCTGATCGCCGAGGTTCAGGCCTTCGGCATCGTTCTGGTGCCGAAGATCACGCTCGTGCTCGTCTTCCTCGTCATGGCCGCGGTGCTGATGGTTCGCCCCTACGGTCTGCTCGGCAAGCCGCAGGCGCATGCCCGCCCCTCCGCCGGAATGGTCGAGCCGGTGCTCCGCCCCGCACCAAATCTCCTTGGCTGGGCGGGCCTAGCCGCACTTGTCGTCGCGGCCTCTGCGCCATTCTGGGCCGGCGCCTATGCGCTCACCGTGCTCGTCGAGCTTGCGGTGTTCGTTCTCTTCGCCGCGAGCCTGCATCTGATGATGGGGCCGGGCGGCGTGGTAAGCTTCGGGCACGCGGCCTATTTCGGCCTCGGCGCCTACGGTGCCGCGCTCGGCTTGCGCTATCTCGCCATGCCGATGGAGGGCGGGCTCGTGCTCGCCCCACTCTTCGCCGGACTCTTCGGCCTTCTGTTTGGCGTGTTCGTGGTTCGACTATCGGGCGTCTATCTCGCGATGCTGACGCTCGCCTTCGCGCAGATCGTCTGGGCGGCGACCTTCCAGTGGGTCGAGTTCACGGGGGGCGACAACGGCATACTCGGCGTCTGGCCCTCGCCTTGGGCAGCCGACAAGGCGGCCTATCTCTGGCTCGCGCTCGCGCTCTGCATCGGCGGCACACTTCTGTTGCGGCGGCTCATCTTCTCGCCCTTCGGCTACGGGCTGCGGGCGGCGCGCGACTCGGAGCTTCGCGCGGAGGCGATCGGGCTTCACATCGCGCGTCTGCGGCTCGTCGCCTTCACCATCGCCGCCGCGGCGGCCGGGCTCGCAGGCGGTGTCTATGCCTACGCCAAGGGCTCCGTGTTCCCGACCTACATCTCGATTCCGAAATCGGTCGACGCTCTTCTGATGGTCCTGCTCGGCGGCGTGCAGACGGTGACGGGCCCGATCGTCGGCGCGATCGCTTATCACGGCCTGTTCGTCGGCATCCTGCAGGCGACGGCCTATTGGCGCGCCGCGCTCGGGCTCGTAATCGTGCTGCTCGTGCTCGCCTTCCCGCAGGGGATCGCGGGCTTCGCGCGGGCGCGGTGGGAGCGCGCACGGGGGATCGAGGCAGCATGACGGCGCCTGTCCTCGAAGCCGTCGCGCTCGAAAAACGGTTCGGCGGCGTTCATGCGGTGGCCGGCGTCTCCTTCTCGGTCGCCGCCGGGGAAATGCTCGCGCTGATCGGCCCGAACGGCGCAGGGAAAAGCACCTGCTTCAACTTGGTGAACGGCCAGCTGCGGGCGGATGGCGGCGAGGTGAGGCTCATGGGCCGCAGCCTCGCGGGCCTTCGCCCGCGCGCGATCTGGCGCCTCGGCGTGGGGCGCACCTTCCAGATCACCGCCACCTTCGCCTCGATGACGGTTCGCGAGAACGTGCAGATGGCGCTGATCAGCCATCATCGGCGAGTCTGGTCGTTCCTGTCGCGTGCCGCGGCCGAGTTCCGCGCGGAGGCCGAGTCGCTTCTCGAGCAAGTCGGCATGCTCGAGCAGGCGGAGCGGCCCTGCGGCGTGCTCGCCTATGGCGACCTCAAACGGCTCGAGCTCGCGATCGCGCTCGCCAACGACCCCAAGCTTCTCTTGATGGACGAGCCGACCGCCGGCATGGCGCCGGGCGAGCGCAGCGCGCTGATGGACCTCACGCGCAGCATCGTGCGGGCAAGACGCCTCGCCTGCCTCTTCACCGAGCACGACATGGACGTGGTGTTCGGCCATGCCGACCGGATCATCGTGATGAACCGCGGGCACCTGATCGCAGAAGGGACGGCGGAGCAGATCCGCGCCGATCCGGCCGTGCGCGAGGTTTATCTCGGCTCGGGCGCGGCGAGCGGGGGGCACTGAGCGATGCTCACGGTCAAGCATCTCAACGCCTTCTACGGCCGGGCGCATATCCTGCGTGACATCTCGCTCGAGGCGCGGGCGGGCGAGGTGCTCGTGTTGCTCGGCCGAAACGGTGCCGGCAAGAGCACCACCATGAAGTCGATCATCGGACTCGTCCGGCCCGCGCCGGGGAGTTCGGTCGTGTTCGACGGCATCGAGCTGGCGGGCCGCCCGCCGCACGAGATCGCGCGCGCCGGTCTCGGCTACGTGCCGGAGGAGCGGCGGATCTTCACCGACCTCACGGTGATGGAGAATCTCGAGGTCGGCCGCCAGAAGCCGCGCGACGGCCTCGCTCCCTGGACGCCCGAGCGGCTGTTCGAGATCTTCCCCAATCTCGGCCGGATGCAGGACAGGCCGGGCGGGCGGATGAGCGGCGGCGAGCAGCAGATGCTCACGATCGCGCGCACGCTGATGGGAAACCCACGCCTTGTGCTTCTCGATGAGCCCTCCGAGGGCCTCGCGCCGGTGATCGTCGAGCAGATGGCGGAGGCGATCCGACGCCTGAAGGCGGAAGGTCTCACCGTGGTTCTCTCTGAGCAGAACCTCCACTTCGCGGCCCGCGTGGCCGATCGCGCGGTGATCATCGAGAAGGGCGTGGTGCGCTGGCAGGGAACGCTTGCAGCGCTCGAAGAGGCCGCGGAGGTGAGGGCGCAGTATCTCTCGGTCTAGACGCGGAATGACGCGAGCGGCCGTCTTGCGATGCCGTTCGCGTCGAAGTTCGAGTCGTCGAGCCAGGCGAGCATGGCGTCGCGCCGCGCCGGCCACTCACTGTCGACGATGGAATACCACGCCGTGTCGCGCGACCGCCCTTTCACGATCCGGTGGTTGCGATGCGTGCCCTCATACACGAAACCGAGGCGTTCGGCCGCACGCCGGCTCGGGGCGTTGAGGGCGTCGCATTTCCAGACGAGCCGCCGGTAGCCGAGATCGTCCATCGCGTGGCGGAAAAGGAGCACCATCGCCTCCGTGGCGGCGCGAGTGCGCGCGAGGCAGGGCGGGAACCAGATGTGCCCGACCTCGATCGCGCCGTCGAAGGGGCAGATCTCCATGAAAGCGAGCCAGCCCTCGACGAGCCCTGAGCGATGCGGCCGGACCGCAAAGAACATCGGGTCGTGCTGGGCGGCGAGCGTGCCCACCTGCCGGCGCATCGACGCCTCGTCGGCGAAGGGGCCGTAGCCGAGATAGGTCCAGCTCGCGTCCGCGCCTTGGGCCGCGCGCCAGAGATCGGCGGCGTGGCGGAGGTGAAGCGGCTCGAGATCAACCGACCGGCCCCGGTGCGCGATCCGGGCCGGAAGCGGCCGCGGCGTAGCGTCGACCTCCGGACCGAGGGGAGGATGCTCCATCGGCCCACTCATGCGGCACCACGCCCGAGCAAGGCTGCGAGACGCGCGGTCCGCTCGCGCGCCGCCTCCGCCGCTCGCTCGGCATCGGCGAGCACCTCCGCCCAGGCGGCCTCCCCGCCCGGGACGGGTTCGCCCCCGATTGCGCGCATCACGGCGCGCTCGACCAGCGCGATCCGAGCGCGAAGCGTTTCGGCCTCGTCGCGCGAAAGCCGCCAGAGTAGCGAGAGTGTCTGCGGCCCCGCGCCGCTCACACGACGACCTCCGGCACGCGTTCCGCCGGCGGGGTGTTGCGGCTGCGGCCGATTCTCTGCACGCCCTCGATCACCACCATGCCGATGCCGGCGAGATCGCCCTTGGCGAGCGCATCGAGCACGTTGCGCCCGTCCGATCCTTGTGGCCGGTCCATCAGCACGAAATCGGCGCTCATCCCGGGCGCGATCGTCCCCGTGTCGAGCCGCCGCACCCGCGCCACATTGCCCGACGCCCAGGCCCAGACGCGCTCGGGCGCGACCTCGCCGAGGGAGGAGAGGAGGCTCACCATGCGCAGCATGCCGAGCGGCTGCACGCCCGAGCCCGCGGGGGCGTCGGTGCCGATGGTGAGCTGCGACTCCTTGCCGAGCTCGAGCATGGTGCGCATCGCGAACAGGCCGGTGCGCAGGTTGCCGTTGTGGATGATCTCGACAGCGCGGGTGGTCGCTTCGCAGATCCGCGTGATCTGGGCCGTGTCGAGGCTGGTCGGGCCGCCATTGATGTGGCTTGCGACATCGCTGTCGGCGGCGAGCACCACATCCGCGCCGATATAGCTCGAGCCGGGCACGGACGGGCCGCCGACATGCGTCACCGTCGTCATCCCGTGCGCCCGCGCCCAGCCGACCATCTCGCGCGCCTCCTCCGCGCCGGTGACCGTTCCGAGGCCGATCTCGCCCATCAGAACCACGCCCGCGCGCGCCATCTCGGCGAAATCGGCCTCCGTCAGCCCGCGTTCGGGGATCACCGCTCCGGCGATCACGCGCATTCCCAAGGGGCGGAAATTCTCAAACGCGCGTCGGGCGACGATCGCGAGCGCCTTCGTTCCGGCCGGGTCGCGCGGCCGCCCCGGCAAGTGCACCTCGCCCGCGGAGATCATCGTCGTCACGCCACCGTGCACGCAGCCCTCGATCCAACCGAGCTGGTTCTGCCGCGGGGTCCAGTCGCCGAAGACGGTGTGGACGTGGTTGTCGATCAGCCCCGGCGCGAGGGCGCAGCCCTTGGCGTCGATGACCACGCGCGCGCCTTCCGTATCGACATCTCCCTCCCGGCCGACGGCCGTGATCCGCCCTCCCTCGGCGACGAGGGTGTCGGCCTCGAGCAGCGGCGCGTCGAAACGCCCCGAAAGCATCAGCCCGACATTGCGGACCACAAGTTTCCCGACCTGCTTCTCGTGCGCGGCGGCGAGAGCCATCCTTTCCCCCCTCGTTTCCGTGCCGGTTCCAAGCGGCCTATTTCTCGACGAAGGCCTTCTCGATCACGTAGGTGCCCGGGCGGCCAGAGGACCCCTCCTCGAAGCCCGCGGCCTCTGCGATCCGGCGGCAGTCTGCCAGCATCTCCGGCCCGCCGCAGATCATGATCCGGTCCGACGCCGGATCGAACCCGCCGCGGCCGAGGTCGTCGAAGAGCGTTCCGGAGGCGATCAGGTCGGTGATCCTCCCCTCGCGCCAGGGCCCGGGGCCGTCGCGCGTCACCGTCGGGTAGTAGGTGAGCTGCGCCGACGCCAGCTCGCCGAGCAGCTCGTGGCGCGGCAGCTCGGTGGTGATCCAGTCGCGATAGGCGAGTTCCGCGCCGTGCCGACAGGTGTGAGTGAGCACGATCCGCTCGAAGCGCTCATAGGTCGCCGGGTCCTTGATGATCGACATGAACGGGGCGATGCCGGTGCCGGTCGCGAGCAGGAACAGGGTCCGGCCCGGCAGGAGATAGTCGATCACGAGCGTGCCGGTGGGCTTGCGGCCGACAAAGAGCGGGTCGCCCTGGCGGATGTGCATCAGCCGCGACGTGAGCGGCCCGTTCGGCACCTTGATCGAGAGGAACTCGAGCGTCTCCTCGTAATTGGCGGAGACCATCGAATAGGCACGCAGGAGCGGCTTGCCGTCGACCGGTATGCCGATCATCGTGAACTGACCGTTCTCGAACCGGAAAGCCGGGTCGCGCGTCGCGGTCAGCGTGAACAGCGTCTCGGTCCAGTGGTGCACCGACAGGACCGTCTCGACGAACAGGGTGCCGGTCGGCGCGGGGCGCTCGGCGACGGGAAAGACGTCGGGGCTCATGGGAAGGCCATCCGTTCCAGGAGGGTGAGGAAGATGCGCCGCTCTTCGGCGGAGAGAGGCTCGAGCGTCGCCTCGCTGATCGCGACGGCTGTCGGCAGCACGGCGGAGACAGTGGCGCGCCCCGCTTCGGTGACGGAGAGGCGGATCACGCGCCGGTCCGTGGCGTCGGCGTGCCGGGCGACGAGGCCGCGCGCGACGAGGCGGCGGACCACGCCTTGAGTGGTGGCGGGGTCCATCGCGACGAGGCGGCCGAGCGCATTCTGCGTCGCCTCCCCGAGCTTCGCGAGGGTGACGAGCGCGGCCCACTGCGTCGGCGTGAGCGCCGCCTCAGCCCCGTGTGCGTCGGCGAGCATCGCCTGGAACAGCGCCGCGTGCCGCTGGTGGGCGCGGCGCAACAGGTGCCCGACCTGGCGCTCGAGCACGTAGCCGGCCGGCGCGGTCGCCCGCGCCTCGATCGCCTGCTCTTGCCGTGGCTCCGGGCGTGCTCCGGCGCTTGCGCCCATCATTCCTCCGTGATCATTCGCACACGAATGATCGGCAAGCCGCGCCCGGAACGCAAGCCCTGCGTGCTCGCGGCTGGTGGTCCGCCAGCGCGTTCAGCAGGGCGAGAGGGAGCGGCGACAGCCTTGTGAAAGGCAGGCCAGTGTGGTTAGACCCGATCCAAACCGGGCAACGACGTTCACGCGAGACCATCCATGCCGCCCGGAAACAGAGGAGGAGAACGATCATGAGCAAGGAGACGACGAACGGCCGCAAGCCGGCGGCGGGGCGGCGCCGCTTCCTGGCGGCCGCGGCACTCGGCGGCGGGGCCGTCGCCGCCGGGACCCTCGCCGCGCCGCAGGTGAGCCGCGCGCAGACGATGACATGGCGGTTCCAGAGCACTTGGCCCCAGCGCGACATCTTCCATGAATTCGCCGCCGACTTCGTGAGCCGCGTCAACACGCTTGGAGGCGGCCGGCTCAGGCTCGAACTCCTGCCCGCCGGTGCCGTCGTCGGCGCCTTCCAGCTGCTCGATGCCGTCTCGGCCGGTACGCTCGACGGCGGCCACGGCGTCTCGGCTTACTGGTTCGGCAAGAACAAGGCGTTCAGCCTGTTCGGCACTGCCCCGCCGTGGTTCGGCGACGCGAACCAGTACCTCGGCTGGTTCTACTACGGGGGCGGCGAGGCGCTCTACAACGAGCTCATCAACGACATCCTCAAGGTGAATGTCGTCGGCTTTCAGACCGGGCCAATGCCGACCCAGCCGCTCGGCTGGTTCAAGAACCCGATTGAGCGCGTGGAGCAGCTCCGCGGCCTCAAATACCGCACCGTCGGCCTCGCGACCGACCTCTTCAACGAGCTCGGCGCCGCGGTGGTGGCGCTCCCGGGCGGCGAGATCGTGCCGGCGCTCGAGCGCGGCGTGATCGACGGCGCCGAGTTCAACAACCCCTCGTCCGACCGGGCGCTCGGCTTCCCGGACGTGGCGAAGGTCTACATGCTGCAGAGCTTCCACCAGCGTACCGAAACCTTCGAGGTTCTGTTCAACAAGACCAAGTTCGATGCGCTGCCGGCCGAACTGAAGGGCGTTCTCCGTCATTCGGCCGAGGCGGCCTCCGCGGACATGAGCTGGAAGCAGCAGGACCGCTACTCGCGCGACCTGCTCGAGATGACGCAGAACCAAGGGGTGCGCGCGATCACCACGCCGCGGCCGATCCTCGAGGCGCAGCTTCGCGCCTGGGATGCGGTGGTCGCAAGGCTCGAGGGAGACACCTCGTCGCCCGCCGCGGGACCGTTCTTCAAGAAGGTGTGCGACAGCCAGCGTGCCTGGTGCCGCCGGGTGCAGACCTTCTACCTGCGCTACGAGGCGCCGTCGGTGCTCTCCTTCAACCACTTCTTCGCCCGCGGCTGAGCGCGCCGCGATCGGGACGGGCGCCCGCTCCGGGAGACCGGGGCGGGCGTTTCGATGTCAGGAGAAGCGCGGGGGGGAGCGGCCATGCAGCGCCTGCTGATCGGCATCGACCGCGTGAGCGCCTGGGCCGGCAAGACCGCCGGCTGGGCGATCGTCGCGCTCACCGCCGTTATCTGCTACGAGGTGTTCGCCCGGTACATGTTCCGGGCGCCGACCTCCTGGGCCTACGACACGAGCTACATGCTCTATGGCCTTCTGTTCATGGTCGCCGGCGCCTACACGCTCTCGCGCGGCGGCCATGTCCGGGCGGACTTCCTCTATCGCAGCCTCTCCCCGCGCGGCCAGGCCATGATCGACCTGCCGCTCTACCTCCTCTTCTTCATCCCGGGCACCGCGGCGCTGATCTGGTTCGGCTGGGACTTCTTCTACATCTCCTTCCTGCAGAACGAGCACTCCTCGGTGACCCCTGACGGGCCGCTGATTTGGCCATTCAAGTTCCTGATCCCGCTCTCCGGGGCGCTGATGCTGCTTCAGGGCCTTGCCGAGATCGTCCGCTGCGTGATCGCGCTGCGCACCGGGCACTGGCCCGATAAGCTCGCCGACGTCGAGGAGATGGAGACGCAGGTGCTCGCGCTTGCCGCGGCGCAGAAGGCGGCGGCCGCTGCCGCTGACCATGCCGCGCGGGAGGCCGCCCGATGAGCGACCCGATCCTCGGCATGGTGATGCTGGGAAGCTTCATCCTGATCGTCCTCCTCGGCTTCCCGGTCGCCTTCACCCTGATGGCGATGGGGGTCGGCTTCGGCTACCTGAGCCTCGAGGCGCGGGTGTTCGACCTGCTCGTGCAGCGCACCTACGCGGTGATGGCCAATGACGTGCTGATCTCGGTGCCGCTGTTCGTCTTTATGGGCTACGTGATCGAGCGCGCCAACATCCTCGACCGGCTGTTCCACGCGCTGCAGCTCGCCTCGCGCAACCTTCCCGGGGCGCTCGCGGTCGCAACCCTGCTCACCTGCGCCCTGTTCGCCACCGCCACCGGCATCGTCGGCGCCGTGGTGACGCTGATGGGCCTGCTCGCCTATCCGGCCATGCTTCGCGCAGGCTATGACGCGCGCCTTGCCTCCGGCATCACCTGCGCCGGCGGATGCCTCGGGATCCTCATCCCGCCCTCGATCATGTTCATCCTCTACGGCGCGACCGCGGGCGTTTCGGTGGTGAAGCTCTATGCCGCCGCCTTCATTCCCGGCTTCCTGCTCGCCGGGCTCTACATGGTCTACACGATCGGGCTCGCCACACTTCGCCCCTCCATGGCGCCCAAGCTTCCCGCGCACATGGCGACCGCCTCTGGCGCCCAGGTCGTCTGGGCGTTGCTGACGAGCTTCTTCCCGCTCGCGGCGCTGATCGCCGCCGTGCTCGGCGCCATTCTCGCAGGCCTTGCGACCCCGTCCGAGGCGGCGGCGATGGGCAGCCTCGGTGCCATCCTGCTCGCGCTCGCCTACCGCGCGCTCACCTTCGCCAAGCTCAAGGAGAGCGTGTTCCTGACCGCGCGCACCACGGCGATGGTGTGCTGGCTGTTCATCGGCGCCTACGTGTTCACCTCCGTGTTCGGCTGGCTCGGAGGGCACCATGTGATCGAGACCTGGATCGTCGAGCACCTGAACCTGTCGTCGCTCGGCTTCATGATCCTCGCCCAGGTGGTGATCTTCCTGCTCGGCTGGCCGCTCGAATGGTCGGAGATCGTGCTGATCTTCGTGCCGATCTTCCTGCCCCTGCTCGACAATTTCGGGATCGACCCGATCTTCTTCGGCGTCTTGGTCGGCCTGAACCTGCAGACGAGCTTCATGACGCCGCCCGTCGCGATGGCGGCCTACTACCTCAAGGGCGTGGCGCCGCCGCAGGTGCGGATCCAGCAGATCTTCGCCGGCTGTCTCCCCTTCGTCGGCATCGTCATCCTCTCGATGACGCTGCTCTACGTCTTCCCCCACCTCGCGCTCTGGCTGCCCGACTATCTCTACGGCACCGCCGCGCTGCCGGCAGGCGAGCCGGTCGATGCGATCCCGGAAGGCGGGTTCCGCGTCGACGATCTCGTCCCCGCCCTCCCCTCGTTCGACTGACGGCGATGCCGCGGCTTTCCGCTGAGGCCGCGGGGAAGGCGGCAGAGTATCTCGCCGAGGCCATCACCTCGGGGCAGACGCTCGCGCCCTTCCCGCCAGGTCTTGCTCCTACCACGCCGGCCCAAGGAGAGCGGGTCGCGGCGCTGCTTCGGGAAAAGCTCGGCCTGCCGTCGGTGGGGGTCAGGCTGGTTCCGCCGCCGGAGAGCATCGAGGGTCCACCGGTCGCCGGCCCGGTCTTCGCCGCGCGGCTTCTCCACGCCCCCGCCGCGATACCGCCGCTCCATCTGCCACGCCTGACGGCGGCGCTGGTGGCGCAGCTCGCGCGGCCGCTGCCGGCACGGGAGAAGCCCTGGTCAGCGCGCGACGTGGCGGCGCGGATCGCCTCGGTCCATGTCGCAGTGGACATCGGCGCAAGCCGCTACACCCGAGGGCCGGTCGACCTGCCCGGTTTCATGGCCGACCTCGCCGGGCATGGGCTCGTCGTTGTCGGACGGAAAGCGCGGGCGGGCTGGGAGGAGCGGCTCCTCACACCACGCCCCGCGCGCGCGACGTCGGACGGCACGCCCGTCTGGCGCGGCACGGTCGATGTCGGCGCGGCGCTGCGTGAGGTGGCGGAGGCGGCGCGGGAAATCGGCGATCTTCCCGCAGGCGCTGTTCTGGTTACGGCCGGCCTGTCGCCTCCCCTGCCGCCCGGAGCCCTGACGCTCACCATCACCGGCCTCGGGACAGCGGAGCTGACGGGCTGACCTGTCGGAGCCTCAGGCCTGAACCGAGGCGAGCAGCTCTCGAAGCAGGCGGAGAAGCCAGAGTAGGAAAGCGCCCGACCACAGCCCGAGCGCGGCGAGGGCGGCGCGGTCTGCGTGCCAGAGATAGCGGTCGGCGAGCACCTCTCCGAGCAGCCGCTGCGTCCGCTCGCGCGGCAGGGTCAAGCTGCGCCCCACCACGCTGTAGAGCTCCGTCCGGCGCACATCCTGCTGCGGGGCGCGGAGCGATTGCACGAACAGCACGACGCAGACGCCCGTGGTCATCACCGCGCCGACACGAAGCGCGAGAACGAGATCGAACGACAGGGCGAGCATCGTCGCGCCGACGGCGAGGCCTGCGAAGCCGCAGGCGCGCCGGATCGTCTGATCGGCGACGGCGATGATCCGCTCCATGGCGCGACGCTCCGTGAAGCGCCGTAGTGTGCTCTCAGGCTCTGCCCAAGGCGAGTCCCGCGACGGTGAGCACGAGCACGGAGACGAGCCAGACCGTCATCGGCAACGCCTGTGGCTCGCGGTAGCCGCCGAAGCGCTCGACCAGCGCAGCCGGCACGCCTCCGGCAAGGAGCGTCACCGTGGCGATCACAAGCGACGCCGCGTAGGCGAGCACGGCGGGGTAGAAGCCGAACACCTCGGGCCACCAGAACGGGGCGGTGGCGAAGACGATCGCGAAGAGCAGCGTCTGGCCGAGCATGTGCGCAAGCCCGGCGAGCGCCGCGAGCCCGACCGTCAGCACGAACAGCGTCTGCGGCGCCATGGGCCGGCTACTGGGGCTGCAGTGTCGAGAGGCGCGGCGCCAACCCCATCGCGAACATCGAGAGGGAGAGCACATAGCGCAGGGCGAAGGCCCAGAAGGCAGCGACGAGCGGCAGGAAGATCGGCGCGACATAGAGCGGCGTGACGAAGCGGACGGCCACAATCCACCAGTCGGTGAGGACACAGGAGAACCGCCAGATGTAGTTGCGGCTGTCGGGAGCCACCATCGCCTGGAGCACGAACCGGCCGAGCGAGGTCCAGGCAAGCACGGCGAACCCGTAGACGACCAGCCAGAACGGCAGGAAGGAGAGGATGAAATGCGGCTGGCTCTCCATGGCCGGTCTCGAGACGTACGGCTCTGATGCGAAGGGCGGGGCGGATCGCTCTACCCCGCCCTGCCGTCCGACGGTCAGGCGGAAGCGTCAGTCGACCGCCTGCGCCTTGTCCACGAGGCGCACCCCGCCCTTTGGGATGCGGATGCTTTCCACGAACTCCTGCATCGCCTTCGACGGCGCTGCCGTGACCTGGCTCACCAGGTACATGACGAGGAAGGAGATCGGCACGCCGAAGATGCCGCCGGCGATGTTGTTGATTCCCCACAGCCGCGCCGTGACGCGGTTGCGCAGGACCACCGTATCGGCCCAGAGCAGCCAGCCACTGAATGGGCCGTTGGTGATCGCATCCGGGTTCGCGAGCAGGGCCTGGATCGGCGCCTTCGCCTCGGCCGAGATCGCCGCGATCCCGACATACTGCCGATAGGCGGCTGTGATCGCGGCCTTGTCGCCGAACAGCTCGATGAAGCTGAGGCCGGCGAACTCAGTCCAGATGAGATAGCCGAAGGTGATGACATAGCCGATCGACATGGCGAGGATGGCTGCGGTGTTGGTCGTGTTCTTGTACCAGACGCCCATCACGAGGGCCGCGAACAGCCCCGCCGCCGCGATCGAGAAGGCCCAGGCGACGAGGAACAGGATGTCGGCGCCGAGATGTCCTGCGGTGTAGGCGGCCACGACCGCGACGATGATCAGGAGCGTCCGCGCGACATAGAGGCGCCGCTTGGTCGGCGCCTGCGGGTCGATCATCCGGTAGTAGATGTCGTGGCTCAGAGCATTGGCGAGAGCGAGCAGAAGCCCATCCGCGGTCGACAGCGCGGCGGCGAGGCCGCCGGCGGCGACAAGACCGGCGATCACGTAGGGAAGCCCGGCGATCTCGGGGGTCGCCAGCACCACCACGTCAGGGTGGATTCGGAACTCCGACAACTGAAGGATGCCGTCACGGTTGGCGTCGTTCACCCCGATCCATGTCACGCCGTAAGGCGACATCGGCTGCCAGTTCTGCAGCCAAGCCGGCAGCTCGGCGATCGGCTTGCCGATCACGTTCTGATAGATCTCGAGCTTGGCGAAGGCAGCATAGGCGGGCGCGGTGAAGTAGAGGAGGAAGATGAAGAGCATAGACCACGCCACGCTCTGCCGCGCCTCCCGCACCGATGGCGTGGTGAAGTAGCGCATCAGGATGTGCGGCAGAGAGGCCGTGCCGACCATCAGGCAGAAGATCAGCGCGAAGAAGTTGATCGCGGCGGGCATCGAGAAGTTGCCGCGCGCGTCCATGAAGGCGCCGACGTGGTAGGGAACGACCTGACCTGCCGCACGCATCGCCTGCTCGAGCTCCTCGATCCGCTCGAGAGCGATGCCGTACATCAGCTGCGGGATCGGCACGCCGGTCAGTTTCACCGACATCAGAATCGCCGGGATCAGGTAGGCGATGATCAGCACGATGTACTGGGCGACCTGCGTCCAGGTCACCGCGCGCATGCCGCCCATCATCGAGCACACGAGGATGCCGGCGAGCCCGATGAACACTGCGAGGGCGAAACTGACGTCGAGGAAGCGCTGGGTGATGATGCCGCCCCCGACGATTTGCGCCACCACATACACGAAGGACGCGGTGATCAGCACGATCACCCCGACGAATCGCGCGACGTTGCCCCCGTACCGGGCGCCGAGGAAGTCCGGCACGGTGTACTGGCCGAACTTGCGCAGATAAGGCGCGAGCAGGATGGCAACCAGAACGTAGCCACCGGTCCAGCCGAGGATAAAGGCAAGCCCGCCATAGCCGAGCAGGTAGAGGCTGCCCGCCATGCCGATGAAACTCGCCGCCGACATCCAGTCAGACCCGGTGGCCATGCCGTTGTAGATCGCGGGCACCCGCCTTCCGGCGACGTAGTATTCGCTCACCTGCATGGTTCGGCTGAGAATGCCGATATAGGCGTAGACGCTGATCGTCAGCACGACGAACAGGTAGCCGATGATCCGGTCGGGCACGCCGAGCTGTTCGAGCACGGCAAGGACCGCCACAAACACGGCGAAGCCGCCGACATAGCCCGCGTAGATCTTGTTGAGCTGGGAGAGGAAGGCGTCCCTCTGGGCTGCCATGGCGGTTCCCTCAGTCCTCGGCGACACCGAACTCTTCGTCGATCTGGTTCTGGCGCCTCGCGAACCAGAAAAGTTGCGCGACGAAGATGATCAGGCTCCCCTGCGCCGCCATGTAGAAACCCAACGGGAAGCCGAAGACGTGGATCTTGTTCAGACTCGGCCCGAACAAGCGCACGACGAAACTCGCGAAGAACCAGATCGCGAGCATCAGCCACATCAGGCCGGACGTCTTCTTCCAGTAGGCAGCCGCGGTCGCCGGGTCGATGTTGGGCGGTGCCTCGTGCGGCGAATGCGCCTTCGCCGTGCCTTCACTGCTCAGGAACTCGGCCATCTCTCCTCCCCTCGGCGGCGAACCGACGTTCGCTTCTCCGTTTCGCCCAAGGATGCGCGACTCGGCGCAACCCTTCTTTCCTTGACGCCACGAGGCTGGTCGCACGGGGCAACCGCGTCGCCAACGGATTTGTGAACGATGTTGGGGCTTTACAGGTCTTTGCAGCGGTTTGCGACGTGCGCGTCCTGGCGCCACTGACCCGTGTCCTGCAGCGCCGCCGAAGCGCCGATCCCGCGCGGTTCGGCGCCTTCCTCGCTGCCCGCGGCGCCTATCTCGCCCAGAAGACCGTGCTCGACTACTGCGCAGTCAAGCTCGGCGTGAACTGGCACAGCGCGCTCGCCGACCCCGGCTTCACGACACCGCTGACCGTCTGCCGCTGGCGCACCTATCTCGCCGCGCAAGGAGATATCGTGGCCATGGCGGAGGCGTGGCTCCGCCCGCACGTGCGCGAACCGGAACGGCTCGTCGCTCCGATCGCAGCGCTCGCCGCAGGCGCGATCCAAACCGCCGGCGTGCCACCACAACACGAGGAGGAGGCGGAAGCCAGGATCGCGGCGCTGCCCGCGCGTCTTGCGCGGCTTCAACTCGCGCCCCCGCATGCCTCGACCGAGCTTCCGCTCGAGTCGGCGCCCGTGCTGCTCGAAACCCTGCCGATCCACCCCGACCTGCGCAAAGGGGAGACCGTGTCGATTCTCGGTGCGCTCAGGATGCACCTCGTCTCGGCCGAGCAGGACCTCGAGCGCGGCTTCGACCCTGCCGCGCTCGCCGAGGCACTGCTTGCACGCGGCGCATGAGCGGGCGTACCGCCGCCTTCACCGGCACCGTGCGCGCGGCGATGCAGCCGCCGCCCTGCCTCACGGCGACCACCCCTGTCGCCGCCGCTGTCTCTGCCATGGCTGACGCGCGCCAATCCTCGATCCTCGTGGTGGACGGAGAGGGCGCGGCGATCGGCATCGTCACCGAACAGGACGTGGCGCGACGGATCACCTTCCAAGTCTCGGCCGACACCCCGCTTTCGGCGGTGATGACCGCGCCGGTGATCGGCGTCGGCCCTGGCGAGCCGCTCTGGCGCGCGGTCGGGCTGATGCGGCTGAGGCGCCTGCGCCACCTCCCCGTTCTCGATGCGGCCCGCAGGCCGATCGGCATGCTGCATCGTTTCGAGACCTACGCCGTCGCCTCCGGCGGCCTGCTCGACCTCCTCGAGGCGCTTTTGGCCGAGGACAACGAGGAGGGCTTCGCGCAAACACGCTCCGCCCAGGCGGGGCTCGCGCGCAGCCTGCTCGACGACGGCGTGCCGGCAGCCGACGTCATCGGCGTCGTGTCTGAGATCAATCTCGATATCCACCGGCGCTGCGTCGAGCGGGCGCTGGCCGCGGCGCCCTCGCCCCCACCCGTGCCCTTCACCCTGCTTGTGATGGGCTCGGCCGGTCGCGGCGAGAGCTTCCTATTCCCAGATCAGGACAACGGTCTGATCCTAGGCGAGCGGCCGGACGAGCTGCACGCCGCGGTGGACGCCTGGTTCATTCCCTTCGCGGAGGACCTGAACGCGCGCCTCGCCCGGGCCGGATTCACGCTCTGCAAGGGGGGTGTGATGGCGCGCAACCCGCTGTGGCGCAAGACGCTCAGCGAGTGGAAGCAGCAGTTCACCCTCTGGACGGAACGTCGTTCGCCTGCGGCACTCCTGTTCGGCGACATCGCGTTCGACTTCCGCCCCGTCTGGGGCCCCGCCGAGCCCGCTGCCGAGCTCCGAGCGCATCTCGCGCGGGCGCTTGCCCTCCGCCCCGCTTTCCTCGCTGCACTCGCCGCAGAGGATGCGAAATTCGCCGTCGGCCTCTCCTTCTGGGGCGGCTTCCGCGATGACGAGGAGGGGCCGGGCCGGCGCACCGACCTTAAGTTGCACGGGCTGATGCCGCTCGTGTCCTCCGTGCGCCTGCTCGCGCTGCGCGAGGGGATCGAGGAGACATCGACGCGCGGCCGGCTTGCCACTCTCGCCGCCGCCGGCACCATCTCGGCATCGGAACGCTCCGCGCTCGACGCCGCGTTCGGGATCATCGTCGAGCGTCTGCTTCGCCAGCAGCTCGATGATCTCGCGGCAGGGCGGGAGGCTGGAAACCTCGTCGACACAGCCGCGCTGGCGAAGGCCGACCGCTCGGCGCTACGCGACGCGCTGAAGGCGGTCGCCACGTTCCAGAAGGGGACGCGCGCGGCCCTGACCGGCGGGCTCTAGGGGCCGCCTCCTGTCCCCAGCCACGCCGGGAGACACCGCCCGCCCGGCCTCACGCCGTGGAGCCACGCCGCGGGCGGATCCCGCGATCGCGGCGCGCTCCGCGGTCCCACGGCGTCGTATGGCCGAGGCACGCCAGATCCCACTCGGCCGACCGCTGCTCGCCTGTCCCCACTCCCGCTCAACCCTCGCGCACGTCGAGGCGCGAGCTACAACACCTGGTCGAGGAAAGCGCGTGTCCGGGCGTCCCGTGGTGCCCTGAAGAACTGGGCGGGGGAGCCATGCTCGACGATCACCCCGTGATCGGTGAAGTAGACGTGGTTTGCGACCTCCCGCGCGAAGCCCATCTCGTGGGTCACAAGCATGCACGTCATCCCCTCGTCGGCGAGCTCGCGGATGGTGACGAGCACCCCCTTCTTCGTTTCGGGATCGAGCGCCGCGGTCACTTCGTCGAACAGCATGATGTCGGGGCTCATCGCGAGTGACCGGGCGATCGCGACACGCTGCTGCTGCCCGCCAGACAGCTCGCCTGGATAGGCATGTTCCTTCCCCGAAAGCCTGACCTTCGCAAGCAGGCGCCGCGCCGTCTCCTCCACCTCCGCGCGCGGGAGGCCGAGCACATGGATCGGCGCCATCATCACGTTCTGCCGCACGGTGCGATGTGGTAACAGATTGTACTGCTGAAACACCATGCCCACCTTGCGGCGCAATGCGAGTTTGTCGAGCTTCGGATCCCTGCCCTCCTGCCCTTCGACACGGATGGACCCGCGTTCGAACGGAACAAGAGCGTTGATGAGACGCAGCAGCGTTGACGTCCCGGCGCCGGAAGGCCCGATGATGCAGACAACCTCGCCCTTCGCGACATCGAACGTGATCCCCTTCAGCACCTCGACCGGCCCGAAGGACTTGTGGACATCGCGGATCGAGATGATCGGACTGCCGGGTGACCAGCTCATGGGGGGCCTACTGACTCACGTGGAAACGCCGCTCGAGCCGGCGCGTCAGCCGCGCGATTGGATAGCAGTAGAGGAAGAAGAAGCTCAGAAGCATTGCGTACATCGGCAAAAGGAGGCCATCGCGCTTTTCCGCGTTGAGGGCAGCCTGGGTCAGTGACATCGCGTCGGCGACGCCAACGATCGAGATCAGCGGAGTCGCCATCGTTAGGATGGCATACCAGTTCATCCAGGGCGGGGTCATGCGCTTGACCACCTGGGGCAGGATGACCATCCAGAGGGTCTCCCGGCGCGTGACGGCGAGCGCCTCGGCCGCCTCCCACTGCGCGAGCGGAACAGACCGAACCGCGCCACGAACGATCTCCGACATGTTGCCCATGATCGGTAGCGAAAGACCGATGGTCGCCTTGATCCACCCGGGCAAGGGAAGGCGTGACCCGCCGAGCTCCACCTCGAAGGGAAGGAGGAACGTCACGAAGAACAGGAGCGCGAGCCACGGCGAGTTCCGAAAGAACTGCGTGATCGCCCATGCGATCGCCCTGATCCAGCGCGCAGGCGAAAGCTGCCCGAGCCCGACGAAGAGCCCAGCCACCGTGCCGATCGCCATGGCCAGAAAACTGACCACGGTGTTCAACGCGAAGCCGCCGAACTCCCCGACGGGCCCGAAGAGGATCAGCGGCAGCCATTTCAGGAGCGTCTCGACGACGGTCGGGCTGTCGGTAGCGGCCGCAGCCGGAAGGGCGAGGAGCGTCAGCGCGAAGGTCGCGATGACCGCGACGCACGACCAGCCGGAGAACAGCCCTTCGGCCAGCGTGGGCGCCTGAGCGACGCGCTGCGCCCGAAGCACAGGGAGCGCAGTCCCTCCATGTCTCATACGGAATAGCCTGGAATGCGCAAGCTCCGCTCCCAGCGGCCCATCGCCCAGACGAGGAAAGCCACGATCGAGACGTAGGTCAGCAACATCACGACCATCATCTCCCAAACATTCAGGCGATCCGTGTAGATCCGCACGGCCACGTAGAGGATCTCCGGCACCGCGATCGCGAAGGCTTGCGAGGTCGTCTTCACGAGTTTGACGAGGTTGTTGTTGAGCGCCGGCAGGCAGATTCGGAAGCCGAGCGGCAGGACGACAGAGCGGAAGATCTGCAGCCGCGTGTAGCCGAGCGCTTCCGCCGATTCGACCATCGACCGGGGCACCGCCTCGATGCCAGAGCGGAAGATCTCGACGTTGTATGCCCCGGCGAACAGTGAGAGCGAGATCACGGCCCATCCGAAACTTCCGGGAATGGGCTGCCGCACGCCCCACTCGTTGGTGATTTCGGGCATCAGGGGCCCGACCCCGAAATCGAAGAAGTAGAGCTGAACGAGAGGCGGCGTGTTCCGGAGGAACTGCACATAGCCTTGGGCGACACCACGCGCGAGCCTCGAGGAAGCGCCCTGCAGCAGCGCGCCGACCGCCCCGATCACCACTGAGAGGACGACGCAGGCGAAGCCGAGCCTGACCGTCGTCCAGATGCCCCGCAGGAACTGTGTTCGGTCGAAGCCGTCGTGCAGGACAGAATTCCACCCGATGGCGTCACGGACGTAAAGGCCGAATTCCGCGATCGGATCCAAGGCTGTGCCACTCCACCCCGCGACCGGCGCCTGCCGTTGGCGGAGGCGCCGGGGCTAGCCGCCCGGCCGCGGGGTGTTCTTGTATCGGTTGTACATGTCCGCAAGCCACTGGGTTGGGGGGATCCCCCACTTCCGTTCGAGCTCGATTAGGAACCCCGTGCGGTGCCAGTCTTCCACGATCGCCGAGATCGCCTTCCCGTACGGACCATCGCGCTCCGCAAGCGGCACCGCGAGCATCCAGGGCGCCGGTTGGATTGGCGGCAGCGCCATCTCCCGCTGCGCCCACTGCGGCTGGTTCAGGTACGGAAGAAAAGCGGTCTCATCCCAGAGCCATCCGACGCAGCGTCGCGCCTGAACCGCGGCCTCGGCCTCGGGACGCGAGGGGAAGGTGATGAGTTGCGCCCCGTAACGTTCCTGGACAAGCCGGTTGTACCATGGCCCCTGGATCGCACAGATCGGCTTGCCGCGGAGATCCTCCCATCGCCGGAGCCCAACGGATTTCAGCGAGAACACCGCCGTGCTGGCAGCATAGTAGGTCGGGTCGATGCCGCCGACGATCTGGCGCCGCTCCGGCGTGTCGGTCAGCGTCGCGAGAACGAGATCGATCCGTCCCTGCCGCAGGAAATCGAGCCGGTTGGAGGAGAGGACAACTACCAGCTCCAGCTCGACCCCGAGCCTACGGGCAAGATCCCGCGCCATGTCGATCTCCATGCCCTGCGGGCGCCCTTGCGCATGGAGCATGCCCCAAGGCGGATAATCGGCTTTGACGCCGACCACAATCTTTCCCGCCTGCCGGATCTTCTCCAGCGTGTTCGTCTGGGCGCTCGCTCCAGCAAATGCGATCGCCGCAGCCGCGGCTCCGAACAGCGCTCGTCGGAACATCATCCTGCCTCTCCCTTTCCGCCGCCGTTGCCGGCGCGATCGGACGAGTATGCCGCAACTTTCCACCAGCGCACCGGCGCCGGCGGCACCTCGGCCGAGACGCACGCACACTCCGGAAACGGGCACGAGGCCTCGCGCAAGATTCTGACTCTTCATCCCTTTCTGGTCATGGCGCCGCGCGCTGGCGCGATAACCCGGATTGGTGGGATCCATCGAACGTGTTTATGGAACTCGCGGGACACGGGTCGCCATCGATTGTTCGGGCCGGGCGCACCGCCTGTGACATGAGTCGGATTTATCTTCGGCATGCGCTCCGCCTGAACATAATAGCCTCAGCCGCTGGCGCCCGAGCCGGCCGCGCGCGCGAGTGCGCGATGTCCCGCTACTCCATCTGGGCCCTTATCCGTGAAGCTGTTCGAGACCATCGCGGCTGGCAGCCCGCCTGGCGCGATGCTGCACCGAAGCCCTCGTATGACGTCGTGATCGTCGGTGGCGGCGGGCATGGCCTCGCCACCGCCTACTATCTCGCAAAGGAGCACGGGCTGACGAATGTCGCCGTGCTCGAGCGCCGCCATGTCGGCTCAGGAAATGTCGGACGAAACACGACCATCATTCGCTCGAACTACCTGCTTACGGCGAACACCGCCTTCTACGAGTGGTCGCTCAAGCTCTGGGAAGGGCTCGAGCAGGAGATCCATTACAACGCGATGGTCAGCCAGCGCGGCGTGCTCAACCTCTTTCACTCGGACGCCCAGCGCGATGCCTAGGCCCGGCGCGGCAATGCCATGCGGATCGCCGGCGTGGATGCCGAGCTTCTCGACCGCGAGGCGGTGCGCAGGATGGTTCCCTACCTCGACTACGACAACGCACGCTTCCCGATCCGCGGCGGGCTGTTGCAGCGGCGCGGCGGCACTGTGCGGCACGATGCGGTGGCCTGGGGATATGCGCGTTCGGTCGACCGTCTCGGTGTCGATATCGTGCAGGACTGCGAAGTGACGGGGATCAACACGGCGCAGGGGCGTGTCGTCGGAGTCGAGACGACGCGCGGCCCGATCGCTGCAAACCGTGTCGGATTGGCCGTCGCAGGCCATTCGTCTCGTCTTGCCGCCATGGCCGGGTTGCGCCTGCCGATCGAGAGCTATGTGCTTCAGGCGTTCGTCACGGAGGGCATCAAGCCTCTGATCGACACGGTTGTGACCTTCGGCGCCGGCCATTTCTACATCAGCCAGTCAGACAAGGGGGGGGCTCGTGTTCGGCGGCGACATCGACGGCTACAACTCCTATGCCCAGCGCGGCGGGCTTGCGACCGTCGAGCACGTCTTCGAGGAGGGGATGGCGCTGATGCCGATGCTCGGACGGCTGCGCGTCCTGCGAAGCTGGGGGGCGTCATGGACATGTCGATGGACGGCTCGCCGATCATCGATCGCACGCCGATTGAGGGCCTCTTCCTCAACGCCGGCTGGTGCTACGGCGGCTTCAAAGCCACACCCGCTTCCGGGTGGTGTTTCGCCTACACGATCGCCAGGAACGAGCCACATCCTCTGAATGCGGTCTTCCGTCTCGATCGGTTCGCGACCGGCCACATCATCGACGAGAAGGGCCAGGGCCCGATGCCGAACCTCCACTGACGCCACCCGGTCCTGGTCGAGGGCAGCTCATGCGCATTCCCTGCCCCTACTGCGGCGAGCGGTCGATCGACGAGTTCGTCGAGCTCGGTGCGGCCGATCCGGCCCGTCCGGCACCTGATGCCGGACATGAGGCGTTCATCGACTACGTCTACCTGCGCGACAATCCGGCAGGCCGCCATCGCGAAGTGTTCCACCATGCCGGCGGCTGCCGCGCGATCCTGATCGTCGAGCGCGACACGCGCACCCACGCCGTCTTCCGCGCCATCCCAGCGGCAGAGGTCCGGCGATGACCGCGACGACGGGACCGAGGCGCCTACCGGGGGGCGGAAGGATCGACCGCCGGCGCGAGCTCGCGTTCTCGTTCGACGGGAGGGCATACCGGGGCTTCGCCGGCGACACCCTCGCCTCCGCCCTGCTCGCCGCCGGCGTGCGGTTGTTCGGCCGGTCGTTCAAGTATCACCGCCCGCGCGGCCTGCTCTCCGCCGGGCCGGAAGAGCCGAATGCGCTCGTCGAACTGCGCACCGGGGCGAGGCGCGAACCGAACACGCGGGCGACCGAGGTCGAGCTCTACGACGGGCTCGCGGCGCAGAGCCAGAATCGCTGGCCCTCGCTCGCCTTCGACCTGCGTGCCGTCCATGGCTGGTTCTCGCCCCTCCTCGCGGCGTGGTTCTACTACAAGACCTTCATGTGGCCCGCCTCGTTCCGGGCGCGTGTCTACGAGCCGCTGATCAGGCGTGCGGCGGGGCTCGGCCGTGCCTCGGGCCTCGCCGACCCGGACGCCTACGAGAAGGTGACGCTGCACAGCGATGTTCTCGTGATCGGCGCCGGGCCGGCCGGGCTGGCCGCCGCCCTCGCGGCAGGGCGGGCCGGGGCGCGCGTGGTTCTCTGCGAGCAGGACTTCGAGCTCGGCGGCAGGCTTCTCTTGGAACGGATGCGCATCGAAGGCGAGGCCGGAACGGTCTGGACCGACCGTAACGCGGCCGAGCTCGCCTCGATGCCGGAGGTGACGATCCTCACGCGCACGACCGTCTTCGGGGCCTACGACCACGGCACGTTCGCCGCGATCGAACGCGTCGCCGACCATCTCGCCGAGCCGCCTCCCTTCGTGCCGCGGCAGCGGCTGTGGCGCGTCATCGCTCGGTCAAGCGTTCTCGCGACAGGGGCGATCGAGCGTCCCCTCGTCTTCGGCGACAATGATCGGCCTGGTGTCATGCTTGCGGGAGCGGTCCGCACCTACATCAACCGCTTCGCCGTTCTGCCTAGCGGGAGGGTGACGGTCTTCGCAACGGGAGACGAGGCGGCACGCACGATCGACGATCTCATTTATGCCGGCGCAACGATTGCGGCGGTCGTCGACCCGCGCCCTCAGTCGAGCGAGGTGATGCGCCACGCTGCGGAATGCGCGGGCGCAAGCCTGCACCAGGGCTCCTGTGTGATCCGGGCCGAGGGAACGAAGCGCGGCGTGACCGCCGCCTCCATTCTCGGGCCTTCGGGCCGCAGCACCATCGCGTGCGACCTCATCGCGATGTCGGGCGGGTGGAACCCGACCATCCACCTCGCCTCGCACACAGGCTGCCAGCCTGTCTGGAGCCCTCCGGTTTCGGCCTTCGCCCCTGGCGAGCTCCCGGTAGGCATGCATGCAGCCGGAGCCGCCTCGGGACGGTGGAGCCTCGATCTTTGCCTCGCCGACAGGATCGCCGCCGGTTCTGCCGCCGCCGAAGCCGCTGGCTATGCTGCACGGCCCATGCCCGCACCGCGCGCCGAGCCCGAGCCGTCCAGCCACGCGCCGCAGTGGCGCGTGCGCGGGGCACGGGGGAAGTGCTTCATCGATTTCCAGAATGACGTCACCGACCGCGATCTCGCACTGGCCGAACGGGAGGGGTTTCGCCGCGCCGAGCACATGAAGCGCTACACGACCCTCGGCATGGCGACGGATCAGGGGAAGACCGCGAACGTGACCGCGCTTGCCCTGATGGCGGAGCTGACGGGACGCCCGATCGAGTCGGCCGGGACGACAACCTTCCGCCCGCCCTTTACACCGGTCGCAATCGGGGCCTTCCCAGGCCACGCGCGCGGCAGGCACTTCCGCCCGACCCGCCTCGCGCCAACCCACGCCTGGTCGCATGCCGCAGGCGCCGTGTTCGTCGAGGCCGGGGCATGGCTGCGGGCGCAGTACTATCCCCGCGCGGGTGAGCGCGGCTGGCTCGAGTCGGCCTCGCGGGAGGCGGCGAACGTGCGCTCCGCCGTCGGGTTCTGCGACGTCTCGACACTCGGAAAGATCGACGTCCAGGGTCGCGACGCGGGAACGTTCCTTGACCGTCTCTACGCGAACACGATCTCGTCCCTGCCCGTCGGCCGGGTTCGCTACGGCCTGATGCTCCGGGAGGACGGCATCGTTCTCGATGACGGCACCGTCGCGCGACTCGGCGAAGAGCGCTGGTTCGTCACGACGACGACCGCCAACGCGGCACGCGTGCTGCAACACATGGAATACTGCCATGCGATGCTCTGGCCGGAGCTCGACGTGCAGTTCTGTTCGGTGACCGACCAGTGGGCGCAGGTCGCCCTTGCGGGACCGCGATCACGCGACGTGCTCGAGCGGATCGTTGCCGGGGGAGCCGACGTGTCGGATCAGGCCCTGCCATACCTCGCCGTGCGCGCGGCGCGCCTCGGGCCAGAGGTTCCCGCCCGCATCTTCCGGGTCTCCTTCTCCGGCGAGCGCGGCTATGAGATCAGCGTGCCGGCGCGCTATGGAAACTGGCTCGCCGCGGCGCTCGCCGAGCCGGCGCGCCGTTCGGCATCATGCCGTACGGAACAGAGGCACTCTCGATCCTGAGGATCGAGAAAGGGCATCCCGCGGGAGGTGAGCTCAACGGACAGACCACCGCCGCCGATCTCGGCCTGGCGCGGCTACTCTCCACCCGCAAGGATTTCATCGGCCGCACCCTGTCGTTCCGCCCTGCCTTCCTTGATCCCGCCCGCCCTGTCCTGTGCGGCTTCGCGCCGATCGACCGAAGCGCTGTGCTCTCCGCCGGGGCACACTTCTTCGAGCCGGGCGCGCCGATGACAGTTGGGAACGATCTCGGCCACATGACCTCCACGGCCTATTCGCCGACGCTCGGGCACTGGATCGGCCTCGGCCTCCTCTCCAACGGCACGGCGCGGCTCGGAACGGTGGTGCGCGCCTGTGACCCCGTGCGCGGTCGCGACACGCCGGTTCGCGTTTCTCCCGCCTGCTTCATTGATCTGGAAGGAACCCGTCTCCGTGGGTGACTGCGCCTCGCTTGCGACTCATGCGCTGCACGGGCTCGCCCGCTCCGGCCGCTACGGCGCGGACGCGGGGGAGGCCGGAGTCAGCGCAAGGCTGGTCTGGCCCCTGTCCATCGCCCTGGTCACGGCACGAAGCGGCCGGGCCGATCGGTGCCGCGCGGCGCTTGCGTCGCTCGCGGGCTGTGCCGAGTCGCTGGTCGCGCCGCGCCGCCTCGTCAGCGGAAACCGAGTCGACGTCGCCTGGACCGGGCCAGACCGCTGGCTCGTGCTCGCGGAGGGCTGGGAAGATCCGGAAGCCCCGCTTCTCGAAGCCTGCGGCGAGAACGCAACGATCGTCGACCAGTCGGACGGGCGCTTCCTCCTGCGGCTGCACGGTCCGAAGGTCAGGGCCTGCCTCGCCAAGGGGATCTCGATCGATCTCCATCCGCGGGTGTTCCGGCCCGGCGACAGCGTTCCGGTGTGGGTGACCCACCTTCAGGCGCACCTCGCCCGGCGGGATGACGGCAGCACCTACGATCTCCTCGGGCCGCGTGCAGCGGCGGGAGACCTGTGGCACTGGCTCACCGCCTCGGCCGGCGAGTTCGGGCTTGACGCCGATGTGCCCCTGTAAGCCCGGCTGCGAGGGCGTTTCCGATACGGTACGACGCAGGGCCGCAGCGAGCCGTCACCCCGTCCGGCGGTTCCCCTTCCCGACCGAGGCGCCCTAGGCTTGCCGCATGCCACCGCCTCGCCGGAAGAAATCGGGCTCGCGCGACCCCCCCTTCGACCTGAAGACCCTGCAGGTCTACGAGGCCGTCTGCACCACAGGCTCGATGACCGAGGCGGCACGCCGCTTCAGGATGACTCAGCCGGCGGTCTCGCACACGATCGGCCTGCTCGAGAGGAACCTCGGCGTGACGCTGGTGGACCGCAGGATGCGGCCGCTCGGCGTCACCCCTGCAGGGGCGGCCCTGCGCCGGCGCGCGGAGCGGATCCTCGAGGAGGCGTTCCAGACCATCCCTGCCGTGCTCAAGTCGGCGCGCACGAAGCTGCCGCACGTGCGCGTGGGGCTCGTCCACTCTGTCGCCGCCTCGCTCGGGCCGACGCTTGCGAAGGTGCTTAGCGAGGCGGCGGCGCATACGACGATGCTCGCGGACCTGACCGCAGGGCTCAGTGAGGCGCTGCTCCGACGCCAGATCGACATCGTCGTCTCCGCCGACGATCGGCAGGATGTCGACGGCATCGAGCGGCACGCGATTCTCGTCGAGCCCTTCATTCTCGCCGTCCCGCGCGGCCGGGAGGCGGCGGCACAGTCGGGTCTCGCCACGCTCGCGCGCGACCTGCCCTTCCTGCGCTACTCGAGCCGGTCGCAAACCGGCCTGATGGTCGAGCGCCATATCCGCCGCCTGGGCCTCGACGTGCCGCGCTACATGGAGTTCGACCTGAGCTCCGCCCTGCTCGCTGCCGTCGGCGACGGTCACGGCTGGGCGCTGACCACCCCGCTCTGCCTGCATGAGGCGCACGTGGCGCATCACCGCGTCGTGCCGATGCCGCTCAGCGCTCCGGGGCTCACGCGACGGCTCACCCTGCTCGCCCATCGCGGCGAAGTCGGAGACCTGCCGCGCGCCCTCGCGGAGAGGGCGCGGCGCACGGTCGAGGCGAAGCTCCTGCCGGAGATCCGGTCCCTCATTCCCTGGCTCGGCAAGGCCATCGAGATCGACCCGAGGACACCATGATCATCGACTCGCTGGAGGCCACTCCGGTTAGCATCCCCGCGACGCGCACTTGCGCCTGGGCCTTCGGCCGTTCCTATGGCCATACGCGGACGATCATCCGGGTGCGCACACGCGACGGCCTCGTCGGTTATGGCGAGGCGCCAGGCGACACCGAATCAGGACTGATCGCGAAACGTTTCGTGCCACGGCTCGTCGGCGCGAGCGCCCTCGACCGCGAGACGGCCCGCCGGCTCTGCCTCGGCGCGCATCGGGATTTCGGCTATCTCGCCGACCCGGCAGGCGCCGTGGCGTTCGCCGGCATCGAGATCGCTCTGTGGGACCTGTTCGGCAAGGCGACCGGCCAGCCGCTCTATCGCCGCTCGGCGGGCCGGTTCGAGAGCGTGCGCCGTTCGTTGCCTATGCCCATACCGTCGCGCTCGAGGAAGGCCACGAGCTCGAGGACGTGCCGTCGATCATGGCCGGCATTGCGAAGCAGCAGGTGGCCGCCACCGGGGCCTCGATCTTCGAGTTCAAGGTCGGGCGCCATCCGGTGGAGACGGATATCGAGACCGTCGCGGCGGTGCACGAGGCCGTCGGGCCGAGCGTTTCGCTTGCGGTTGACGCCAATCTGGGCATGCGGATTGACGACGCGCGGCGCTTCCTCGCTGCGGCGGGACACATGCTCGCCGATGTCGAGGAGCCGGTTGTAGCACTCGACGGGATGCAGCGGCTGCGGCGCGATTTCGGTGTTCCGGTCTCGACGCACTGCACCGACCCGGAAAAGATCGTCCACTACCCAGCGATCGACAATCTCGTCGGCGACATCAATGTCGATGGCGGGATCGGCGGCTGCATGCGGATGGCGGCGATCGCTGCGTCGATGGGCAGGCGGTTCTGGCTTCGCTCGAACGGCGAGACGGGGATCGGCTGGGCCCCGCTCTGCCATTTCGGGATGGCCTGCGAGGAGGCGGACCGGTCTGCCCAGTCGCTGATCACCTGGTGCGAGGACGACCTGGTCGACGGTCCGGTCTGGCTGGTGCGCGACGGTGGGGTGCGCCCGTCGGACAAGCCAGGGCTCGGCATCGCGCTCGATGAGGACGCCTTTGAGCGCTACGCGGACCTCTACCGGCGCCGGGGTGCATTCACCCGCTTCGACGCTCCCTGAGCGGCAGGACGGCCATGACCGACGATACCGAAACGATCGCTCTCGACGAGATCGAGCGTCTCGCCTTCGCCGCGCTCTGCCGCGCCGGAACCGATCCGGCGAACGCGCGTCCTGTCGCGGCATCGGTGGCAGCCGCGGAGGCGCAAGGCCTCGAGAGCCATGGCCTTCTTCGCCTGCCGACCTATTGCGACCACGTCGCCTGCGGCAACGTGGACGGGCGGGCAAGACCCGTCGTCCTGTCGCAGCCGCGGCCTGGCGTCGCTGTGGTGGATGCGGCCACCGGCTTCGCCCATCCCGCCATCGACCTCGGCCTGCCGGTGGTCGCGGAGGCGGCGCGGCGTAACGGAATCGCACTTCTCGGCATCACGAACTCGTATAACTGCGGCGTCGTCGGCGATCACGTCGAGCGTCTCGCCCGCGAGGGGCTGGTCGCCCTGGGGTTCGTCAACGCACCCGCATCCGTCGCTCCGTGGGGCGGCATCACGCCGCTGTTCGGAACCAATCCGATCGCCTTTGCCTGCCCGGTCGCCGGAGCGGATCCGATTGTGATCGACCAGTCCTCCAGCGTCGTTGCGCGAGGCGAGATCATGCTGCGCGCGAAAATGGGCGCGAATCTGCCCGAGGGCTGGGCTCTCGATGCCGACGGCAGGCCGACGACCGACGCGGCAGCCGCTCTGCGTGGACGCTTGATGCCGGCCGGGGGGCACAAGGGGGCAGGACAGGCGCTGATGGTCGAGATCCTCGCCGCCGCCCTCATCGGAGCGCAGTTCGGCTTCGAGGCATCGTCCTTCGCAACCATGGAGGGGGGGCCGCCGCGTACCGGCCAAAGCTTCATCGCGATCGATCCGGACTGTCTCGGCAGCGGCTTCGCATCCCGGGTCGGGGCGCTGATCGGCGCGATGCTGCGGCACCAGGGCGTGCGGGTGCCCGGGGCACGCCGACTGCCGCCCGGTCGGCCGCGCGCTCGAGCGGTGTTCGGATCGCACGCGCCACGCTCGACGACCTGCGCCGGCGTGCCGATGCATGAGCTTCGCCCGCCGCTTCGGCGCCTTCGCCGCGTCACTGACGCCAACAGACCTCCCGCCGGAGATCGATGCCGAGGCACGTCGGTGCCTTCTCGACACGATCGGCGTCGCGGTCGCCGGCCTCAGCCATCCAACCCCCGTCGCGGCCCGGAGCTTCGCCAACTCCTTTCTGTGCAGCGGCGATGGAGGCGGGCAAGAAGGGGCCGGTGCTGCGCCGGCGCGTTCGGCGTTCCTCGCCGGCACGGCAGCGCATGTATGGGACTATGACGACACCTCGTATGCGGGGATCATGCATGGGAGCGCGGTCGTCTTGCCTGCGGTGCTCGCCGTGTCGTCTCGGCTTGGCCGCAGCGATGCCGAGGCGCGCTGCGCGTTCGTCGCCGGTGTCGAGACCGCCTACGCGCTTGGCGAGGCGATGACCAACGTCACCTACGTCGACGGGTGGTGGACGACCGGGCTCTTCGGCGCCGTCGGTGCCGCCGCCGGCGCGGCACGCGCGTTGCGGCTTGATCCGGCCGGATGCGCTGTCGCAATCGCCCATGCAGCGTTGCTCGCAGCCGGCTATCGGGCCGTGCTCGGCACGGCCGCCAAGCCGCTCGGCTGCGGCCATGCCGCCCGCCTGGGCGTAGAAGCCGCGGGCCTCGCCGCTGCCAGGCTCGACGGCCGGCTCGACGTCATCGAGCATCCCCGCGGCTTCGCCGCCGTGCGCGGGTGCGTTCTCCTCGACATCGCCCCTCCGAGGATCGGCCGTTCGCTTTGCGCAACGGAGTGGCGGCTGCTCTCGCCCGGCGTTGCCCGCAAGCTCTTCCCTGCGTGTTCGGCGGTCCAGGCCGCAGGCGAGGCGCTGCGTGACCTGATGCGCGCTCACGCTCTTGCAGCCACAGATATAATCTCGATCGACTGCGGAGCGCCGCGCCTCGTCGTCGAAAGCCTCGTGTTCGACAAGCCGCAGAGCGTTTCGCAGGCGCAGTTCTCGCTTCAGGCGGCACTCACCTGCATCGCCCTGTTTGGCGATCTCTCGGTGCATCATCTCGAAGCCGAGGCGTGGCGTGCGCCCGAGGCGCAGGACCTGATGGCGCGAATCACGCTTCGCCCCGAGCCCGATGCGTTCGACCCTGATGCCGCCTCGGAAAGCGCCACCCTGCGCATCATGCTGCGCGACGGGACGTGTCTGGCGCGGTACAATCCGGTCGCGACGGGAATGCCGGCGCGGCCGATGGAGGAGCGCGATCTGCTGGCGAAGTTCGCCGCCTGCACGCTCCCGGCCCTCGGCGATGTCCGGTCCCGTGAGGTGGGCGCGCGGGTCCTCAGGGGGAACGGCAACAGCGCCGATCTGCTGCGGCTTCTCGTCGGATCTTAGGCTGAGCCGCAGGGACGCTCGGCCCACGCCGGCAGGAAGGCTGCTTCGCCGCGGACGATCGATCGAGCGAAGCGCGAGCGAGTGCCTCGGCCCCATGGCGCCCAAGTGCCGGGGGCAGACGCAACAAGGATGCTCGCCCCCGCGCGATCGCGCCCGGGCTGACTCCTCAGCCCAACGCGAGCGCGGCGCGGAGGGCGGCGGCCAGCTCGGCGTCGTCCTCCGGCGCGAGCGCCTGCGGGTCGATCAGCAGCACGCCCTGGGCGACGCGGCGTTCGCCGACATGCACGGGCGGCGAGTGCGCGAGCAGCCGCGTGACCGCTGCTCTGGCGCGCTCGAGCGGCTCGAGCGTGATCGCAAGCTGCGGGGCACGCCCGCCGTGCAGGAGCTCGGCATCGACGCCGACAAGACCGCCGAGCGCTGCCGCGATGGCACGGAGGCGGCGCTCGAGCGAGGCCCGCTCCGCCGCCTCGTCGGCGGCCACGAAGCGCTCGAGCGCGACGAGAAGCCCGATGATCTCCTCCTTGCCCGCCTTGAAGCCGCGGCCGATGCCGTGCGGCGGCGCCCTGCCATGAAGGATCTGCGCAAGCAATGGCGGCGGCGACCAGGCCTCGACGCGTATGTCCATGTCGAGCTGCTGGGCCAGCGCCGAGCCGACGAGATCGGCTCGGCCCGCGAGGATGCCCGAGGCCTGCGGCCCGCCGATCGCCTTGCCGCCCGAGAAACAGACGAGATCGGCCCCGAGCGCGATCAGCCGCCGCAGGTTCTCCCGTGGCGGGAGCTGCGCGGCCGCATCGACGATGAGGGGAATGCCGCGCGCGCGGCAGTGCGCGGCGATGGCGGGAAGGTCGGCGATCGTCTCCGGCGTCGCGGTGAAGGCGAAAGCCGCCGTGCGGGGCGTGATCGCGGCATCGATCTCCCAGGCCTCGAGGCCGCGCACTCCCGCTCCCGTTCCGCGATCGTTGTGCCCGAGATCGATCAGCCGCGCGCCGGCGAGGCTCAGCGCGCGCGAATACATCGTCCGATGCGTGCGTGGCAGCAGAATCTCGTTCGGGAAGGCGTCGGTGAAGGGAAGGGCGGCCATCCGCGCAAGATCGCTTCCGGTGAGACAGGCGGCGGCCGCGAGCGTCAGCGCCGCGGAGGCGCCTGTCGTCACCATCGCCGCCTCGGCCCCGAGCAGCGCGGCGATTCGATCGCCGGCCACCTGCTGCAGGTCCGCGATGTCGAGCGAGACGGTTGCGACCTCGGCCATCGCCGCCGCAACTTCCGGCGCCATCGGCCTGCCGCCGAGGCGTGTGAGCGTCCCAGCGGCGTTGATGCGGCGGACCACACCCAGCCGGTCGAGGACGCTCATCCACCCTCCAGAAGGTGACAGGCTGCGCGATGGTCCTGCCCCACCTCGCGCAGCCGCGGCTCCTCCTCGCGGCAGCGCGGCATGACGAAGGGACAGCGTGTGTGGAACCGGCATCCGGGCGGCGGGTTCAGCGGGCTCGGCACGTCGCCCTCGAGCACGAGGCGGTCGCGCTTCGCGCGCGGGTCAGGCACGGGGGCGGCGGCGATCAGCGCCTGGGTGTAGGGGTGCTTCGGGTCGCCCAAGACCTCGTCCTTGGGGCCGATCTCGACGATCCGGCCGAGATACATCACCGCGATCCGGTGACCGATATGTTCCACCACCGCAAGGTCGTGGCTCACGAAAAGGAAGGCGAGCCCGAACTCCTCCTGCAGGTCCATCAGGAGGTTCAGCACCTGTGCCTGAACCGAGACATCAAGGGCCGAGACCGGCTCGTCGGCGACGATCAGGTCGGGCCGAAGCGCAAGCGCTCGAGCGATGCCGATCCTCTGCCGCTGCCCGCCCGAAAACTCGAACGGGAAGCGGTTCGCTGCCTCCGGCCTGAGCCCGACCTTGGCGAGGATCTCGCCCACGCGCTCCGCCCGTTCCGAGGCCGAGAGCGGCTCGAAATTCTCGAGCGGCTCGCCGACGATCTGCCCAACCCGGAGCCGAGGGTTCAGCGATGCATAGGGGTCCTGGAACACCATCTGGATGCGCCGCCGCCAGGGCGCCATCTCCGCCTCGGACAGGGCGGTGATGTCGGTGCCGCCGAGGCGGATCGCACCCGCGGTCGGCTCGGTAAGGCGGAGCACGAGCCGCGCGACGGTCGACTTTCCGCAGCCCGATTCGCCGACGAGGCAGAGCGTCTCTCCCGGTGCGATCGCGAAATCGACCCCGTCGACCGCCCGCACCCAGGCGACCGGCCGGCGCAGGATGCCGCGCTCGACCGAGAAATGCTTCGTCAGACCCTCGACCTCGAGCACGGGGGCGGTCATGCTAGCACTTCCGGCTTCCAGCAGGCGGCGAGATGGCCATCGCCATGGTCGGCGAGCGGCGGCGCCTCGGCGCGGCAGCGGTCATCCGCGATCGGGCAGCGCGGGGCGAAGGCGCAGCCGACCAGAGGCTTGCGCAAGTCGGGTACGATGCCCGGGATCTCGGCAAGACGACGCTGGCGTGCGGCGAGCCCGAGCCGGGGGATCGAGGCCATCAGCCCGCGCGTGTACGGGTGCAGCGGCCGGTCGAACAGGTCGAGCACCGACGCCGTCTCGACGATCCGCCCCGCATACATCACGATCACGCGCTGGCACGTCTCGGCAACGACCGGCAGCGCGTGGGTGATCAGCATCACCGCCGCACCGGTGCGCTCCTTCAGTTCGAGCATGAGTTTGAGGATCTGCGCCTGGACGGTGACGTCGAGCGCCGTCGTCGGCTCATCGGCGATCAGAAGCTTCGGGTTGCAGGAGAGCGCCATCGCGATCATCACCCGCTGGCGCATGCCGCCCGAGAACTGGTGCGGATAGTCGCCGAGCCGGCGCTTCGCATCGGGGATGCGCACGAGGGTGAGCATCTCCTCGGCGCGGGCGAGCGCTGCGGCGGGCGACGCGCCCTGGTGGATTCGCACCGCCTCGGCGATCTGCTCCCCGATCGTGAACACCGGGTTCAGGCTCGTCATCGGCTCCTGGAAAATCATCGCGATCCGGTTGCCGCGGATCGCGCGCATCGCCTCGATGTCGAGATCGAGCAGGTTGGTTCCCTCGAACACCACCCGCCCGCCGACGATGCGGCCGATGCGCGGCGGCAGCAGGCGAAGGATGGAGAGAGCGGTCACGCTCTTGCCGCAGCCCGACTCGCCGACGATGCCGAGCGTCTCGCCCGGGTTGACGGTGAAGGACACGCCGTCGACCGCGCGCGTCACACCATCGACCGTGAAGAAATGCGTCCGTAGGTCCTCGACCGAAAGCAGCGGTGCGGTGGTCTGCATCAGCGCATCCGGCGCGCGAGCCGCGGGTCGAGCCGGTCACGCAGGCCGTCCCCGACGAGATTGATCGCAAGCACCACGATGGCGAGACAGGCTCCGGGGAAGAACACCGTCCATGGCGCGCGCGAGAGAAACAGGCGCGACTGCGCGATCATATTGCCCCAGGTCGGGATCTCGGGCGGCACGCCCGCGCCGAGGAAGGAGAGCCCGGCCTCGGTGAGGATGGCGGAGGCGCAGATATAGGTCGCCTGCACGATCAGCGGCGGCAGCGTGTTCGGCAGGATGTGGCGGAAGATCACCTTGCTCGGGCGCGAGCCGACGGAGATCGCGGCATCAATGAAGGGCCGCTCGCGCACGGTCAGCACCACAGCGCGGACGAGCCGCACGACACGCGGGATCTCGGGCACGGTGATGGCGAAGATCACCACCGGCACCCCGCCGCGGGTGAGCGCGACCAGCGCGATCGCGAGCAGGATGGCGGGGATCGACATCAGCGCGTCCATCAGACGCATCACGACCGCATCGACGAGGCGGAAATAGCCCGCGACAAGGCCGATCACGAGACCGATCGACGTCGAGAAGAACGCGACCGCGAGGCCGACGACGAGCGACACCCGCGCGCCGTAGATGGTGCGTGCGAACATGTCGCGACCGAGGTGGTCCGTGCCGAACCGATCGACCGCTCCGGGCGTGAAGAGATGCGCGAGATTGGGCGGCCTCAGCCTGTTCACCGGCGCGACGGAGAGCGGATCACCGGCGATCCAGGGTGCGGCGAGGGCGGCGAGCACCATCACGACCAGAAGCGCCGATCCGACCACGATCGTCGGGTTGCGTCGCGCGAACCGCCCGAAGCCCCCAGCGGCCGGCGCTACCGCGACCTCGGCGACCGCCCCCGCCATCAGTAGCGCACCCGCGGATCGAAGAAGGTGTAGGAGATGTCGACGGCAAGGTTCACGAGCACATAGATGCCCGAGAACACGAGGATCACGCCCTGGATGATCGGATAGTCGCGACGCGCGATCGCATCGACCACGAGCCGGCCGATGCCGGGGATGTTGAACACCGTCTCGGTGATCACCACACCGCCGATGAGGAGTGCGACGCCGATGCCGACGATGGTCACGATCGGCACGGCGGCGTTCTTGAGCGCGTGCTTGAGCAGCACCGGCCGGGTCGCCACACCCTTCGCCTCGGCGGTGCGGATGTAGTCCTCCGCGAGGACCTCGAGCATCGCGGTGCGGGTGATGCGCGCGATCAGGGCGACATACGCGAGGCCAAGCGCGACCGACGGCAGGATCAGCCGCTCGAACCAGGGCCAGAATCCTTCGGAGATCGGCCGGTAGCCCTGGACGGGGAGCCAGCGCAGCTCGATTGCGAAGACGAACACGAGCAGATAACCGACCACGAAGACCGGCACCGAGAACCCGGTGACGGCCACCGCCATGACCGTGCGATCGAGCCCCGAACCGGCCTTCCAGGCCGCGAGCACGCCGAGGGCGATCGCGATCAGAACGGCGAGGAGAAGGGTGGTCGCGGCGAGAGAGATGGTCGGCTCGGCGCGCTGGAGGATGAGCTCGGCGACCGGCGTGTTCCAGAACAGCGAGGTGCCGAGATCGCCCTCGAGAATGTGCCCCACCCAGATGAGGAACTGACGCCACAGCGGCTGGTCGAGCCCGAGGGCTGCGCGGATCGCGGCGATCTGGTCCGAGGTCGCATTGTCGCCGGCGATCACGCTAGCGGGGTCGCCGGGCGCGAGATGCACGAGCAGGAACACGATCACGGCAACGAGCACCATGACCGGTATGGTCGCGAGCAGCCGGCGGATAATGTAGGCGATCATCGCGCCGCCGGCGCTCCAGCGACCATAGCCCCTTCCCGCCGCCCAGCGGGAAGGGGCCCCGGATTCGGGCGACGCATCAGGTCTTGCGGACGTTCCAGAACGGCACGCAGCCCGGTGTCGCGATCCAGCCGGAGGTGTTGCTCCGGAACGCCATCGGCCGCTTCCACTGGCCGTAATAGACCGTCGGCACGAAGTCCCAGGCGTTGGCCTGGAGCTCGCGCGCGATCTTCTGCCTCGTCGCGAGGTCCGGGGCGGCGACCCAGGCGTCGCGCAGGCGTTCGTGCTTCTCGTCCGACGGCCAGCCGAACCAGCCACGCTCCCCGGTCGCGGCATGTGCCGCCGCCCAGATCGGGTTGGAGGAGGAGAGCCCGTCGGCCGAGGTGAGGAAGATGTTCCACCCGCCCTGGTCGGGCGGCGCCTTCACCGCCCGGCGCTGCACCACGCCCGACCAGTCCATCGGCACCATCTGGATGTTGAAGCCGACGGCGCGAAGCTCCTGCGCAAGGATCTGCGCCGAATTCGTCATGTAGAGGATGTTGGTGGCCTGCAACAGGATCACCGGCTCGCCCTTATAGCCGCTCTCGCGCAGGAGCTGGCGGGCGCGCTCAAGGTCAGGCCCCTTTGTGAACCATTCCGTATTCGCGTCGTTCTCGAACGGCGTGCCGCAGGTCAGGTAGGCGCCACATTTCCGATAGAAGCGCGGGTCGACGAAGGTCGCCTTGAGGTGGTTCTCCTGGTTCACGGCCCAGAGCACAGCTTGGCGCGCCTTGACGTTGTTGAAAGGCGGG
The DNA here is from genome assembly GCF_019203965.1 of Elioraea tepida. Taxonomy (NCBI): domain Bacteria; kingdom Pseudomonadati; phylum Pseudomonadota; class Alphaproteobacteria; order Acetobacterales; family Elioraeaceae; genus Elioraea; species Elioraea tepida. Next base: position 2,733,785 of record NZ_CP076448.1, on the reverse strand, counting down.
TGGAGGAAGTTCAGCCTGATCCAGCCGACATCGCCAAGCGGGTTGCGCTCCGCGAGCCTGATGTTGCGGTCGGCCTCGAGCTCGGGGATGTTGTCGAGCGACGGGGTCTCGAGGAAATCGACCTCCCCTGCCTGCAGCGCGGCGATCTGCGTCTGCGGATCAGGAACGTTGAGGATGATCACGCGATCGACATGAACGACCTTGCCGCCAGCGATCCAGGAGGCGGGCTCGGAGCGGGGGACGTAGTTCGGATTGCGGTCATAGACATACTGCGTGCCGGCACGTGTCTCGCGCTCGTTCATGATGAAGGGGCCCGAGCCGACGATCGTCTCGATCTTCTGCATCGGGTCGGTCAGCGCTTCCTTCTCGCGCATCATGAAGCAGAACGGCGTCGAGGTCTTGGCGAAGGCGTCGAGCGCGATGCCGTAGGGCTCGCGGAACTTGACGATGATGGTGCGCGCATCCCCCGTGGTCACCTCGCGCACGCGCTGCATCATGTGCTGGCCCGCGCCGTCGCGCGCCGCCCAGCGTCGGATCGAGGCGACGCAGTCACGCGAAGTCACGTCTGTCCCGTCGGTCCATTTCAGCCCGTCGCGGAGCTCCATTGTCAGCGTCAGCTTGTCGTCCGACCAGCCCCAGCGGCCCACCATCTGCGGCTGCGGCGTCACTTTCTCGTCGATTCCCCAGAGCGTGTCATAGACGAGCGCGCCGTGGTTCGCGGCCATGTTGGCCGTGGTCCAGATCGGGTCGTAGGTCGGGATGTCGCCGTGCAGGATGACGCGAAGCGTGCGGTTCGCCGGCGGGCGCGGCTGCGATCGGACGATGCCCGGTGCCGCGAGCACCGCCGCCGCGCCACCCATCAAGGCCCTGCGTGTCGTCTTCATCGATCGGTTCTCCCTGTTGCCGTTGCGCCTCGGTGCCTAGAGAATGAGGCCCGGATGCGTGACCTCGTCGAGCGGCCAGATCGGCCGCGCGACCTTGGTGTAGGGAAGCCTGCGATAGTCCCGCGAGAGCGGGCCGTCGCTGTCAACGTAGATCACCTTCGCGGCGATCGGGCCAAACGCGCCCATGAAGTGGTTGGTGGACTTCACCACCAGGAGCTTCCGCTCCGTCGGTTCGATGCCGACATTGCGGAAGATCTCGAGCCCGAGCGCCTGCGTCCGGTTCGAGATCAGGACGACCTCGAGTCCGCCCACGCGGATCGCGGCACAGTCGCCGACCGGCACCTTGGTCGGCCCGAAGCTCTGCCAGGCGTCGCGGGCCAGCCTCGTCACCGTCACCGTCGCATCGATCGGCTGGCCGGAGGTGGGGGCGATCTTGCCGCCGAAACGGAGCGGGAAGCGCGCGCCGAGCCCAGCGTCGAAGCAGAGCCGGACCGCGACCGGGTCCCAGATCGGCGCGAGCGCAGCACTTTCCGCACCCGTCTCGATCAGGTGGCGGAGGATGGTGGTGTTGTCGCTCGGCGCACCGCCGCCGGCATTGTCCGCCGGGTCGGCCACAACCACCGGCGCGCCGTTGTGGCTCAGCGCGCTGCGGATCCCGCCCTCGACCGTCTCGTAGGGCGGAGCGGTCTTGCCGCGCATCGAGACGAACTCCTCGCCGAGCGCGGTCGCGACCGCATCGGCCTTGGCCTTGTCGTTGTCGGTGATGACGAGGATCCGCCCCGACAGTTCCTCGACATCGGCGTAGGGGAAACAGTGGCCGATCGAGATCGAGAGGATTCCGTCCTTGCCCTCCATCGCCTTCACCTTGTCGACGAAGGCGCGCATCAGGGGCTGCGTCGTCGGATACGAGCCGATCTGGCGACAGTCGTAGACGGAGGTGACGGGATTGAGCTCGCCGCGCAGCGTCGCGAGCACGAGGTCGAGCACCTCCTCGGCGCGTTCGGCGACGTCGGTGTGCGGGAACTCCTTGTAGAGGATCGTGATGTCGGCGGCCTGAACCCGCCGCTTCGTCAGGTGGCAGTGAGGGTCGAGCTCGACGCCGATGACCACCTTCGGCCCGACGATTTCGCGCACCCGTTCGAGGATGTCTCCCTCGACGTCGTCATAGCCGTGCGCCACCATCGCCCCGTGCAGGCCGAGGAGCACGCCGTCCACGGGCAGGGCAGCCTTGAGCTGGCCGAGGATTTCGTCGCGCATGAACTCGTAGTCGGCGCGGTTGGTCGTGCCGGCGGGACTTGCTGCGAAGCAACTCCCCTCGACCAGCGTGAACCCGTCCTTCCCGGCGCGGCGGCGCGCGACAAAGAGCGGCGCGGTGCACATCCGCGGCGCATCGTCGGGATGCTCGCCAGGGCGGAGGAACACCCCCTCCCTGAAGGCGGCGAGGCTTGTGGGCAACGGCGAGAAGGTGTTGCTCTCGGTCGCGAGCGTCGCAGCGAACAGGCGCACGGTGCCTCGGCCTCCCGTTTTTCTTCGCAATGAAAGCATCTCGCGGCCGGCCCCGCAACGGAAGGCTTGCGGCCCCCGGCGGGACGTCGAAGGATGAGGCTAGCCAGGGGGAAGCGTGCCATGGAGCAGAGAACCAGGATCTGGTCGGACATTGACTACGAGCGCAATGGCAAGCAGGTCGATTGGCTGCACCTGCCCCACTCCGTGACGCGCTCGGCCTACGGGATGATCGACATCCCCGTCGCCGTTGTTCGCAACGGTGAGGGGCCGACGGCTCTTTTCACCGCCGGCAACCATGGCGACGAGTACGAGGGCCAAGTCGCTCTGTGCAACCTGATCCGCGAGCTCTCGCCGGAAACGATCCGCGGCCGTGTCATCATCCTGCCCGCGCTGAACCTTCCCGCCGTGATGGCGGGAACCCGAGTCTCGCCGATCGACGGCGGCAACCTCAACCGCTCCTTCCCCGGCTCGCCCGACGGCACGGTGACGCAGCAGATCGCCCACTATGTCGACAGCGTCCTGTTCCCCCGTGCGGATCTATTCCACGACCTTCACTCGGGAGGCGGCTCGCTCGCCTACATGCCGTTCGCCTCGACGCACGAGGGGCCAGACCCTGCGGTGAATGCGCGCGGGCTTGCGGCGTTGCGCAACTTCGGCGCGCCCGTCTCGCTTCACTGGCGTCAGGGGGCGGACCCGCGCTACTCACCGGGCGCGGCGATGCGACGCGGCGTGCCTGCGCTCGGGGGAGAGTTCGGCGGCGGCGGGTCGCTCAACCGAACGGCGCTCGCCTTCCTCGAGGAGGGGCTGATCCGGACCTTGCGCTTCCTGGGCATCCTGCCCGGTGGCCCGCCCGAGCCGCGGCCGACCCGGATGTTCGAGGTGCCCGACCAGGCTTGTTTCGTCTACGCACCGGACGGGGGCGTGTTCGAGCCCGCGACCGCGATCGGCGATAGCGTGCGCAGGGGCGATCTCTGCGGCCGGATCCATTACGTTGACGACCCGGCCCGGCCGCCCACGCCGTGCTTCTTCAAGCGCGACGGCGTCGTGGTGTGCCAGCGGCACCCGGCGCGCTGCGAGCGCGGCGACTGCCTTGCCCATCTCGCCATCGAGGTGGCCTAAGCGCGCTCACCCCCGGAAGTGGCAGGCCACCCAGTGGCCGGGCCGCGCCTCGCGCAGCGGCGGTGCGGTGGTCGAGCAAGGGTCCGCCTTCGCGATCGGACAGCGCGTGTGGAAGTGGCAGCCCGAAGGAGGGCGCAGCGGGTTCGGAACGTCTCCCTCGAGCCGGATGCGCGTTCGCTTCACGGTCGGGTCAGGGATCGGCACGGCCGAGAGCAGCGCTTCCGTGTAGGGGTGGAGCGGTGTGGTGTAGAGGTCCTTGGCGGTGGCGTTCTCGACGATCCGGCCGAGATACATCACCGCCACGCGGTCGGAGATGTGCTCGACCACGGAGAGGTCGTGCGCGATGAAGATGTAGCTGAGGCCGAACTTCTCCTGCAGGTCCTCGAGCAGGTTCACGACCTGCGCCTGGATCGAGACGTCAAGCGCCGAGACCGGCTCGTCGCAGACGATCAGCTTGGGCGAGACGGCAAGCGCGCGGGCGATGCCGATTCGCTGCCTCTGGCCGCCCGAGAACTCATGCGGGAAGCGGCGAATCTGGTCGGCCTTCAGCCCGACCGTCTCGAGCAGCTCCACTACCCTGTCCTCGATCTCGCGCTGGGTCGAGGCGAGCCTGTGGATCACGAGCGCCTCGCCGATGATCGCGCCGACGGTCATGCGCGGGTTCAGCGAGGCATACGGGTCTTGGAAGATGATCTGCATGTCGCGCCGCAAGGGCGCGAGCGCGGTGCGCTCGAGAGCGGTGATGTTCCGCCCCTGGAACCAGATCTCACCCGATGTCGGCTCGATCAGCCGTAGGATCAGCCGCCCCGTCGTCGACTTGCCGCAGCCGGATTCGCCGACGAGCCCGAGCGTCTCCCCGGCGCCAAGGCTGAAGCTCACGCCCGAGACGGCATGAACCTCGTCCACCGTGCGGCGGAGGATCCCCCCCTTCACGGGAAAGCGCTTCACGAGATCCTTCACCTCGAGCAGCGGCCCGGCCATGGCTGTGCGTCCCGCCTCGGTCATGCGTGGATGCATGCCACGAAATGCCCCGGGGCGAGCTCACGCAGCGGTGGCTCGGCCTCGCGGCAGGCCTCGGTCGCATGCCGGCAGCGCGCGGCGAAGCGACAGCCGGGGGGCGGGTTGAGCAGGCTCGGCACGGTGCCGGGGATCGCCTCGAGCCTCACCTTGTGCGTCGCGGCCCTGTCGATGCGGGGGATCGAGCGGATCAGCCCCTGCGTGTAGGGGTGCCTCGGGTTCGCGAACAGGGCGCCCACGGGGGCCTCCTCCACTACCTTCCCGGCATACATCACGACGACGCGCTGCGCTGTCTCCGCCACCACGCCCATGGCATGGGTGATGAGCATCACCGCCATGCTGAGGCGCTCCTTCATCTCCGCCATCAGATCGAGGATCTGCGCCTGGATGGTGACGTCGAGGGCGGTGGTGGGTTCGTCGGCGATGAGAAGCTTCGGGCCGCAGGCGAGCGCCATCGCGATCATCACCCTCTGGCGCATGCCGCCAGAGAACTGGTGCGGATAGTCGTGCACACGACGCTGCGGATTCGGAATCTTCACAAGGCGCAACATCTCGGCGGCACGGTCGAGCGCGGCGCGACGCCCGAGCCCCTCGTGCTGCCGCAGCGTCTCAGCGATCTGTTCGCCGACGGTATAGACCGGGTTGAGCGACGTCATCGGCTCCTGGAAGACGATGCCGATCTCCTTCGAGCGTATGCTCTGCATCTCGGCAGGGGCGAGCGGCACGAGGTCGCGCCCCTGCCAGAGGATCGATCCCCCGACGATCCTTCCGGGCGGCATGGCGATCAGCTTCAGGACCGTCATCGCCGTGACAGTCTTGCCGCAGCCGGATTCGCCGACCACACATACCGTCTCGCCCCGGTCGATGCCGATCGAGACGCCATCGACCGCCCGAACCCAGCCATCATCGGTCCTGAAATGAACTTTGAGCCCGTCGATCTCGAGCAGCCGCGGCGGAAGCCCCTGGCGCGGCGCGGTCGCGGCCAAGGCCGCGGCAGAGCTCAAACCACCCTCCGCGGGTCGAGCGCGTCGCGCAACCCGTCACCGACGAAGTTGATGGTGAGCACGGTGAGGAAGATGGCCCCGCCCGGGAACAGAGCCCAGTGCGGCGCGAAGTCGAGATTGTCCTTTGCGTCGAACAGAAGTCGCCCCCAGGTCGGGATGTCTGGGGGGAAGCCGAGACCGAGGAAGGAAAGCGTGCTCTCGGCGATGATCGCGGCGGCGACGTCGATCGTGGCGGCGACGATCACCGGCCCGAGAGCGTTCGGCAGGATGTGGCGCCACACGAGTCGCGGCGTGGAGGCGCCGAGGGCACGCGCAGCCTCGACGAACTCCTTCTCGCGCAAGGAGAAGAACTGGGCGCGCACGAGCCGCGCCACCTGCATCCAGTTGAAGCCGCCGATCACCGCGACGATCAGGATGAAGATCCCGAGCTCCGGCCCGACCGCGTGCCGGAGCGGTTCCCGGAACAGGTAGATCACAAGCAGCAGGAGCGGTAGCGACGGCAGCGAGAGGAACAGGTCCGTCACCCACATCAGCACGGCATCGACGCTGCCGCGCGACATCCCGGCGACCGACCCGACAAGCACGCCGACCACCACCGCGACAAGCATCGCCGCGAAGCCGACGGCAAGGGAGATGCGACCGCCATAGAGCATGCGCGCGAGCAGGTCGCGCCCCAAGTCGTCGGTGCCGAACGGATGCTCCCAGGAGGGCCCCTGCAGCCGCGCGCGGAAGTCGATCTCGTCGATCGGCACGGTCCAGACCAGCGGGCCCGCAAGCACGGCGAGGATGATAATCGAGAGCAGAACCGCGCTCACCACCGCGAGCCTGTGCTTGCGGAAGCGACGCCACGCCTCGCCCCACAGCGAGACGGGCGGGCGCTGCGCCACCGCCGGGGCGGGCTGATCAGCTGTAGCTGATGCGAGGGTCGAGCCAGCCATAGATGACGTCGGCGAGCAGGTTGAAGAAGATGACGAGGCAGGAGAACACTAAGGTCACCGCCATGATCACCGGCGTGTCGTTGGCGAGGATCGCGCTGATCAGGAGCGAGCCGATGCCCGGCACGCGGAAGATCTGCTCCGTCACGATCGCGCCGCCGAAGACCGCCGGCATCTGCAGCGCGACGAGCGTGACCACAGGGATCAGCGCGGTGCGGACGACGTGGCGCGTGATCACGCGCTGCTCGGGCAGGCCCTTCGCCCGGGCGGTGGTCACATAATCGAGACGGATCACGTCGAGCACGGCGGAGCGGACGAAGCGCGTCCACGCCGCGCCTTGGGCGAGGCCGAGCACCATCACCGGCATGATCGCCTGGCGAATGTGCTCCCACAGCCAGCGCCAGCCGGTCGCATCAATCTGGCTTCGGTACACGAACGGAAGCCAGTCGAGATAGATCGAGAACAGAAGGATCAGCAACAGCCCGGTGAAGAAAGTCGGCAGCGAGAACCCGACGAAGGCAAGCGTGTTCGCCACCTTGTCGAACAGCGAGTAGGGGCGGGTCGCGGCAAGCACGCCGACGGGGAGCGCGATCAGGAGAGCGACCACCTGCGAGGAGCCGATGACGAGGATCGTCGTCGGCAGGCGCTGGAGGATCAGCTGATCGACATCGATCCGGCTGACGAAGGAGAACCCCCACTCGCCGCGCAGCATGGCGGTGAGCCAGGCGATGTAACGCTCGTGGATCGGGTCGTCGAGGCCGAGGCTCGCGCGGAGCTGCATCCGCACCTCCGGCGGCACGGCAGGGTTGGTGGCGAGCTCCTCGAACGGGTCGCCCGGCGCGAGCGCGAGCAGCATGAACAGGATCACGCTGATCCCGAACAGGCTCGGGATCGCGATCAGAAGCCGGCGGATCAGGTATTGCGTCACGCGGAACGATGCAGGTCGGCGGGGTCGCCCGGCCCTGGCCGTGTCGCCACGGCAGGGCCGGGCCAGGTCCCGATCAGGTCTCGCGATACCAGTCGGACAGCAGCCACATGGTCAGATCCCAGCCGCTGAGGACCGGACGGAGGTTGTTGAGGCTGCCGCTGACCGTCGGCCGCTGCACCACCGGGATGACGTGGTTGGAGCCGACGATCAGGTCGTTCATGCGGATGAAGAGGGCCGCGCGCTTGACCGGGTCGAGCTCGGCCTCGGCGGCGCGGAAGGCGGCGTCGTAGTCGGCGTTGCGCCAGCGGACGATGTTCCGCCCCTGCCACGAATTGGCCTTCTGCGACACCTCCCACGACACGTACTGGTTCATGAACCGCTGCGGGTCGGCCTGCGGCATCGTCGTCGTGTACATCTGCATGTCGGCGTAGAACTTGCCGAAAGTGTCGGGGTTGGCGATGTCAGAGGAGAAGAACACAGACGCCGTCACCGCCTTGAGCTCAAGCTCGATGCCGGCGCGTCGCGCCGCCTGCTGGTAGATCTGCTGCGTGCGCTGGCGCGGCGCGTTCACCGAGGTCTGATAGACGAAGCGGAGCCGCACACCGCCCTTCTCGCGGATGCCGTCGCGGCCGCGCACCCAGCCGGCCTCGTCGAGCACCTTGTTCGCCTGCTCAATCGAGAACTCCATCTTCGTGTTGGGCGAGCGGAAGCGCGGCGGATTGTTGAGGAAGTTGCCGGTGGCGGGACCGGTGCGGCCGTAGATGAATTCCTCGATCGCCTTGCGGTCGAGCAAGAGCGCCATCGCCCGACGCACGGCGGGGTCGCGGAAGGCGGGATGTTCGGTGCTGATGTGCGACCGTTCGCCATCCACTTCGCGGTTCGGGTCGGTTGCGTTCAGCTGCACGAACTCGACCGCACCGCCCGCGATGATGTTCACCCGCCCGCGGCCGGCCGCCTCGAGGCGCTTGAGGATCTCGTCCTCGACCTGCAGGTTCCAGGCATAGTCGTAGTCGGCGGTCTGCAGCACGGCGCGGGCGGCGGAGACGGCATCGCCACCGCCCTTGATCTCGACCGTGTCGAAGAACGGCCGGTTCGGCAGGTGATAGTTGAGGTTGGCTTCGCCGCGCAGCACATCCCCCGGCGCGAAGGAGACGAACTTGTAGGGGCCGGTGCCGACCGGGCGGAGATTGGTGGGCGCGTCGCGCGAGTTGGCTCCCGCATAGTCCTTGAACAGGTGGCGCGGGATGATCATGCCGACCGAAGCGACGAAGGCATCCGCCCAGAACGGTGTGGGGCGCGGGAACTCGACTCGAACCGTGTAGTCGTCCACCTTGGTAACGTTGACGTCCCGATATGACCCGGCCGAGGTACTGGCGACCGCCGGATTGCGTGCATACTCCCAGGTGAACACCACATCATCGGCCGAGAAGTCCTGGCCGTCGTGCCACTTTACGCCCCGCTTCAGCTTCCAGGTGACGCTGCGGCCGTCCGCAGCGAGCGTGCCGCGCTCCACCGAGGGGATCTCAGCGGCGAGGATCGGGTGCAGCGTGCCGTCTGCCGCCCAGCCGGCGAGCGGCTCGTAGAACACGCGGCTCGCATCCTGGTTTGTGGTGCCGACGGCGAAGTGCGGGTTGAGAAGGGTCGAGGCCTGCCAGTAGAGGATCTTGAGCGCGCCGCCGCCGCGCCGTGTCGGCCGATAGGCGGGAACGCTCTGCGCTTCGGCCGGCGCGGCGCCCGCGATCGCAAGCAGCTGTGTCGCCATCGGCGCGGTGAGGCCGACCGCCGCCATGCGCCGAACGAACCCGCGCCGCGACAGGCTGCCGCGCCGGACACGGCCGATTAGTTCGCGAAGATCGTCTTCCGTCATCGTCGTCTCCCGTCAGGACCTTTCCGAGGCGCCGCGCCCCCGACGGCCATGTGCCGGCCATCCCGCCGCCCCACCCTTGGCGCAATGCTAGACCACCCGCGCGACGCGCGGCACCCCCATTTGTCCGCTTTCTCGCAATTTGAGACGAGCGTGAGCGGTGGCTACTTCTGCTCGAGGCCCAGTTCCTGCTCCACGAGCCCGACCGAGTAGGCGACACCGAGCGGGATGATCGCGTCGTTGAAGTCGAAGTGCGGGGTGTGGAGGTTGGGCGAGGTGCCGTCGGGCCCGGCACCGGCGCCGATGAATATGAAGTTGCCTGGGCGTGCCTCGAGCATCAGGGCGAAGTCCTCCGCCCCCGCCACCGGTGTCATCGCCCGGTCGAGTCTCTCCTCCCCGACAAGGCGTGCGGCGACCGACATCGCGACTTCGGTCTGCTCGTCGTGGTTGACCGTGGCCGGGACGCCGCGGCGGTACTCGACCTCTGCCGTGCAGCCATGGGCGACGGCAAGCCCCTGCGCGAGCTCCCTGATCCGGCGCTCGAGCAGGTCGCGCACGCGCGGGCTGTAGCTCCGCGCGGTGCCGGTAACGACGAGCTCCGCCGGCATCACGTTCGGGGAGACGGGCGAGCCGCCATGGATCGAGCCGACCGAGAGCACGGCCGCCTCGAGTGCCGGAACGTTCCGCCCGATGATCGTCTGCAGCGCGAGCACGAAATGCGCCTGCACGATCGTGACGTCGGTCACAAGATGCGGTGTGGATCCGCCATGCCCGCCGGTGCCGCGGAAGGTGACGGTGAAGCGGTCGGCGGCGGCAAGCGCGGGTCCCTTGCGGGTGGCGAAGGTGCCGGCCGGAATGGTCGGCTTGTTGTGCAGGCCATAGACGGCATCGCAGGGGAAGCGGGTGAACAGCCCGTCCTCGAGCATCGCCCGCGCGCCGCCGCGCCCCTCCTCGGCCGGCTGGAAGATCAGGTGCACCGTGCCCGCGAAGTCACGGTTCTGGCTGAGCCAGCGGGCAGCGCCGAGCAGCATCGTCGTGTGCCCGTCATGGCCGCAGGCATGCATCACCCCGGGCCGCGTGGAGGCCCACGGGAGGCCGGTCGCTTCCTCGATCTGCAGCGCGTCCATGTCGGCGCGCAGACCGATGGCCCGCTGGCCAGGGTGCGTGCCCGTGATGGTGCCGACGACGCCGAGCCTGCCCACACCCTCGGTGACATCAACCCCCCACTCGCGGAGCTTCGCCGCCACCAGCGCCGCGGTCCGGTGCTCCTCCCTGCCGAGCTCGGGATGGGCGTGGATGTCGCGTCGGATCGCGGTGAGCTCGTCTGCCCAGGCGGCGACAGCCTCGAGAACGGCATTCGGCATGCGGAGGATCTCCTCTGAGCGACGTTGCGCGACTCTCCCACGGTTCGTCGGACGATGCGACAGAGAGAAACGCTTGGCGAGGGGGGCGGTGCGGCCGCGATGGCGCCTTGCCATACGCTCCTGCTACGTCTTGAACCGGAGGCTCATCCATGCATCGTCTCGCGATCGCTGCCCTGGTCACGCTCGCGCTTGCGCTTGCGGCTGCCACCGCTGCCCAAGCGGAACCGCGCCTGGGCGCGCACGGGCTGGTTCTGCCCGGAACCTTCGCAGGTGACCTGCCGGCAGCGAGCGGACCGGGGATACGCCACGTGCTCGACCTCTGGCCCGACCAAGTGTTCCAGCTTCGACGCACCTGGCTCGGCTCCGGCCACACCGAGGATCGGCTCGGCCGGTGGCATGTGGAGCCGGATCGGCGTGCGCTTGTCCTCGAAGGCGCCGAGACCCGGTTCGAAATCCTCGGCAACGGCTCCTTGCGCCTCCTCGACCGTGAAGGCAGGCCGATCGAGGGCCCCCTTCCCTACACGCTCACGCGTCAGCACGACTTCAACCCCTTTGAGCCGCGGCTCGCGCTGCCCGGAATGTTCCTCTATTTCGCCGATGCGGCACGGTTCACCGACTGCGCCTCCGGCCGTTCCGGGCCGGTTGCGATGGAGGGCGACTTCCTCGCGCTGCAGCGCGCCTATCTCGAGGCACGGCCGGAGCCGCAGGCGGGCGCTCTGCCCACGGCACTGATGGCGCGCATCGGGGCGAGGATCGCCGACCGGCCGCGCATGGAGGGAGAGGGCACACCTCCGACGGTGGTGGTCGAACGCTTCCTGTCGCTCAGCCCGGGCGAGACCTGCGAGCGCACCCGAGCCCAGGCGAGCCTGCGCAACACCTACTGGCGGCTCGTCAGCCTTGCCGGGGAGAGCATCAACCCGGAAGAGGGGCGACGCGAGCCCTACCTCCTGCTTCGGCTCGACGCGCCGCGCTTCGCCGCCACCGCCGGCTGCAACCATCTGCTGGGCGGTTTCGAGACAGCCGGCACGGTGCTCCGCTTCCGCCCGGGCCCCTCGACCACGATGGCCTGCCCTGTCGGGCTCGAGGCGCGCGAGCGTGCCTTGATTGCTGCCCTTGGCGAGACCGCCTCGTTCCGGCTTTCCGGCACCGCTCTCGCCCTGCTTGCGGAGGACGGGCGTACGCTCGCGACCTTCGAGGCGGTCTATCTGCGTTGAGCGCCGCCGCCGGGGGCCGACCGTCTTGTCCGGGCACCATTTTGGTTCTGTAACGTGATCCGGAGGTGCCCGGGTGTTGCCGCGCTTTCCGGCTGCGCTGCCGTGTTCAGAGCGGAATCGGATCAGGTTGCATGATAGCCTGCGGCGGTGAAGTAGTTTGCGCACTCGGCTGGATGGAAGAGGTCGAGGATGCGCCCGATGTCGTCCCAGAGGCCGCCGATGGTTCGTTCGGCAGCCTTTCGCTGCAGGGCCTTGAGCTTGGCGAAGGCGTTCTCGATGGGGTTGAAGTCGGGGCTGTAGGGCGGAAGGTAGCGCAGTTGGGCGCCTGCTGCGTCGATCATCTGGCGCACGCGCGGCCCCTTGTGGCTGGACAGGTTGTCCATGACGACGATGTCGCCAGGCCGCAGTTCCGGGATCAGCACCTTGGCCACATAGGTTTCGAAGGCGTCGCGGTTGATCGGCCCATCGAGCACCCAGGGGGCGATGAAGCCGCGCATGGTCAGTGCGTGGACGAAGGTGGTCGTCTTCCAATGACCATGCGGGACACCGACCCGAAGCCGCTCGCCGCGCCGGCAACGCCCGTGGCGGCGGGCCATGTTGGTCGAGGCCCATGTCTCGTCGATGAAGACCAGCCGGTCTGGATCGAGATCGAGCTGACCTTCGAACCACGCTTCGCGCCGGATCAGGACGTCGGGACGGTCCTGCTCGGTGGCGTGCGCGGTCTTCTTTACGCGTGATGGCGTGGCGCGCGAAGAAGCGCTGGATCGTGCCGAAGCCGAAGACGAGGCCCTGCTCCGCCAGGCTCGCGCGGACTTCCTCGATCGTGGCGTCCCTGCCTGGGCCGAGCGCGGCCATCACCGCATCGTGGCGCGCCTCGATCTGGCCCGAACGCCGGTCGCCACCAAGCCGCCCGGGGCGCGGATCGCCCTGTTCACGCTCCCGCTTGCGCCAGCGGCTGACGCTCGCCGCGCTCACTCCAAAACGTTCGGCGGCCTCGCGATGCGTCGCGCCTGCCGCCACAGCCCCCAGAACCCGAACCCGAAGATCGACCGACAGCGCTCTCGGCATCCCCTGCCGGCTTCATCCGGCAGACAGTCTGACTCACTCTTAGCGCCTGATCTGGGAATCCCTCCCGATTCAATCACGTCGGGTTCCGCTCTAGGCTCAGGACTCATTGGCCGAGCCGGAAGGTGACGGTTGCGGCGAGGGTGATGGCGCCGAAGAAGATGGTGGCGCATCGGTCGTAGCGGGTGGCGATGCGTCGGAAATCCTTGAGGCGGCGGAAGGCGATCTCGATGCGGTGGCGCTGACGATAGAGCGCCTTGTCGTAGGGGATGGGCTGCTTGCGGTTCTTCTTGGTCGGGATGCATGCGGCGATGCCACGCTCGGCGAGCGCGGCGCGGAACGGGGTGCTGTCGTAGCCGCGGTCAGCGATCAGCTCGCGCGCCGGCGGCAGGAGTGGGGCGAGGATGTTGGCGCCCTTCTGGTCGTTCATCTGCCCGGCGGAGAGCATCATGACGACGGGGCGGCCTTGGCTGTCGCAGACGGCGTGGAGCTTGGCGTTCAGCCCGCCCTTGGTTCTGCCGATGCACCGATCAGGCGCCCCCTTTTGAGGAGGCTGGCCGCGGTGCGGTGGGCCTTCAGGTGCGTGCTGTCGATGATTAGGCGGTCGGGCTCGCCGGCCTCGCCGGCGAGGGCGGCGAAGATGCGGCTGAACACTCCAGCGGACGAAGCGGTTGTAGAGGGTCTTGTGCGGGCCGTAGCCCGGCGGGGCGTCGCGCCAGCGCAGGCCGCCCCGGATGACGAAGATGATGCCGCTCAGCACGCGCCGGTCGTCCACGCGCGGGATGCCGTGCGAGAGCGGGACGTGCGGCCGGATGCGCCGCATCTGCGCCGGGGTGAGCAGGAACAGGACGGACATGAGGGCACCTCCGCCCCGTTCAGAATCACGCCCGCCCGCGTCGCCGCAAGCAGATGAATGGGTCCTGAGCCTAGGGTCCGGACCCATAATGTGTTCATAAAGTTCTTTGAGCGACGCGGGCTGGTGTGATTCGGGGTGGCTCCCTTGGCGGCGATGGAGGGGAACCGGGATGAGTGATCTGTGTCTCTCTGAGCGAGGCGCAGATGCGGCGACTTGCGCCGCTGCTGCCTTCGGACACACGCGGCAAGCCTCGGGTGGATGACCGGCGTGTGATCAGCGGCATCGTCCATGTGCTGCGCTCTGGCGGGCGTTGGGTCGATGCGCCGGCTGTCTACGGCCCGCGCAAGACGCTGTACAACCGTTTCGTGCGCTGGAGAGCCAAGGGCGTGTGGCAGCGCGTGTTCCGCGCGCTCGCCAGGGCTGGCGGCCCGCCGGCCGAGCTTTTGCTCGACAGCAGCCATGTGAAGGCCCATCGCAGCGCCGGGGGTGGAAAAGGGGGGAGCGCGCGCAAGCCATCGGGCGGTCGGGGAACCCATCGCGGCAAGCCGCGATGGGGCCCGCCGCGGGGCGGGCGGACCACCAAGATCCACGCGCTGACCGATCATCTTGGTCGCCCGATCGGTTTCGAACTGACCGCCGGCCAGCACGGCGATGCGCCAGTGGCACTGGCGCTGCTTGCTCCCTGGCCGTCAGCGAAGCTCTGCATCGCCGACGCTGCCTATGACAGCAACGGCATCCGCAGCTTCCTCCTCGCCCGCGGCATCCTGCCGGTGATCCCGAACAACCCCACCCGCAAACAGCACCACCCCTTCGACCGGAGCGCCTGGCGCAAGCGAAACCTGATCGAGCGCGTCTTCTGCCGCCTCAAGGATTTCCGACGCATCGCCACGCGATACGACCGACGCGCAGACGTCTTCCTCAGCGCCGTCTACCTCGCCGCAACCGTCACTTGGTGGTTATGAGCCCGGAGCCTAGCGCTGGCCGAGGCGCGGTCCCAACGGCACTCCCACAGGTCCCACTTTAGTCCCATTTTAGGAATCTACGCGCGCATATGTGCGGTCCCAGTGCCGGTCCCGCAGGTCCCACCTTCGCGGCTCACGCGCGCGTATGTTGCGAGGTCCGAAGTTCGACCACGCGAATGTGTCCCAAAGTCCCGGTGCTCCAGCTCCCGCCGCTCGCGCCACGGAGCCCGAGAAGCAGCCGGATCGCCAAGGGGTAGCTTCACGCGCTCGCCGGGCCGGGTCGCGCAGGAGGCGCGCGTCCCCCCATCCGCCTCGCCGCGGTCGGAACCGCGATGTGACCGTGTGGCCAACAGCCTCAGCCCCAGCCGACCATTGCCGATCTGCTGCCGCGAGTCGTACGCAGGCACTCCGAGCTTCTGAGACCGGTCGGAGTGCCCCTAGCTGTCGTTGTTACGGAGGTTGTCCCTTCGGGGCTGAGGTTGGAGGCTGTGGTTGCCGGACCTTCAACCGCCAAGCCGGAGCCCCGGATGGACGCCGATGAGAATGCGCCCACGACGCCGCAGGGTCGACTGCCGCTGGTCGAGCGCCTGGCCGCAGGCTGGACCGTGGCCGCCGTCGCGGCGGCGCTCGGCACCAGCCCGCGCACGGTCCGCAAGTGGCGTGACCGCTTCGCCGCCGAGGGTGAGGCCGGCCTGCGCGATGGCTCCTGCCGGCGACACTGCAGCCCGTCCCGACTGTCAGCGGCGGCAGAGGCCGAGATCGCGGCACTGCGGCGCTAGCGCCTCCCTGGCCCTGCCATCGCCCGCCAGCTCGGCCAGCCGGTCTCCACGGTTGGCGTCACGTTGCGCCGTCTCGGTCTCGGCCGGCTCACGGCGCTCGATCCGCTGCGCCGAATCATCCGCTACGAGCGCGAGCGGCCGGGCGAACTGATCCACATCGACACCAAGACGCTCGGCCGCATCGGCGGCATCGGCCACCGCATCACCGGTAACCGTGGAGGACAGAGCCGCTCCCGTGGCATCGGCTGGGAGTTCCTGTACGTCGCCATCGATTCTGAAAATGCGCTTGCCCCGGCAGGTTGGCAAGCAACTCTCCCCGACACGCACACGCGCGACGGCATCGACAACGACGCAACGTCACTCTCGTTCGAAGCACTGACTATCAAAGTTCAATGTCCGACAGTTCTCGGTGACCGTGCGGACCAGTTGGTCCGTCGCCCCATGCGGGATCTTTGCTTCGATCTCGAGGGTGACTGTCACTTCCGCGCCGAGTTGGGCGACCAAGTGCGAGATGACCTCCTCCGCGATCCGCGCCGCATCGCGGCCGACCCGCGCCGAATCCAGCCGCACCGAGCCGTGGAAGCGCCGAAGCCGTGCCGGCGCCTCCGGCTGCTGACCGCGATCACCCCCCGGCCGTGGCCCGACATCGGCATCGCCGGGCGTGAGGGTTGAAGCCGCCAGCGTGAGCGCACTTGCTGCCTGGGGCGACTCCGCCTCGAGCTGCCGCGCCGCGACTTCGGGCTGCACCACAAGCCCTGGCCCCTCTGCCGTGATCGCGACCTCCCGGCCAGCGCGCAGCCCGCGGTAGCGCCCGGTCGCTTCGTCGTGGCTTTCGGCGAAGGCGAAGCTGTCGGTCTTCCAGGTCAGCAGAGCAACGCCGTCGCGGATCGCCTGCAAGAGCACCTCCGGATCGCGCAGGCGCGGCAGGTAGAGATAGCGCGCGAAATCGTCCACCAGCTGGCGAACTGGCACGTGATCACCGCGCCACAGCGGCACCTCGTCGAGGTGCTTGCGCAGGATCGTGGCTCCGAGCTTCGTGACCAGGAGTTCGTCGTTCCGCAGCTTCTTGACGGCACGCACCGCGAGAGCGTCAGCGCCTGAAAGACGGAGCGCCTGCCACGCGACGGGCGCTTGCGGGTTCGCCTGCTCGGGAACGAGAAGCCACTGATAGGTTTCCGGCAGCCTTGCCGTCACAGCACCGTCGGCGGCCTGTTTCTGCGTCTCCGCCTGCCGCACCTGGTACGGGTCGAGATTGAGCGTTTCCTTCTCCGCCACGATCGACGACCAGGCGAGATATCTGCGCACGGCCTCGTCGAGGTCCTGCAGCCGCACCCGGTCGGCGGCGAGGAAGACGAGCGTGTTGCGATACAGACGCGGCGCAGTCCCGCGCGAGTCAAGGATTGCCTGTGCCGCCTTCTCCGCGGCGTTGTCGTTCTCCCTGCTGTAGGCATATTCTGGGGAAAGAACGACAAGGCGCGTCTCGAGATCGTCCGGAACATCGGCGCTCGAGCGCGGCAGGGCGTGAACGCGGGGGAATTCGCCGCGTTGCCTAAGATCGGCGTTCAGCCGCCTCTCGAGCTCCACCGCCACCTGGTCAGGATCACGCTTGAGCTGTTCGGCCCGGTCCTCGGCGAGCTTGGTGACCGTCGGCTGCGTCGCATACCAGGCGCGCGCGCCGTCCTGGTAGAGATAGGTGGCGGCGGCGGCGAGCCTGCGCAGCGCGTCGCCGAAGACGGCGGGCGACTCGCCGGGCATCACGCAGCCGAGCTTCACCTGCCTGTCCTCGAGGCCCCGCTGGGCGGCCGAAGCCGTCGGCGCCGAGCCGAGGTAGATCGTCCGCGCCACACGACGCGTCGCCGAGAGCTTGCCGAGATTGGGCACCTCCGCGTCGATCTTCAGCGGCAGCGAGTTCGGGCCATCGACGTCCTTCTCGATGATCGGCACCCAGTTGTCGGAGAGATAGCGCGTCAGTTCGAACTGCACGCGCGGATCGTCGATCGGGATGGTGGAGGGCAGGATCAGGGGGCTGCGGTCCCCCTTCTCCCACAGGCTGTGGATCACCGCCGCCATCAGCCGCAGCACGCCGCGTGTGCGCTGGAACTTCACGAGCGAGGACCAGTCCGTGTAGAGCCGGTCGAAGATCTCAGGGTGGATCGGATAGGCGGCCTGGATGCGCTTCTCGTAGTCGCCGCTTCGGCATTCGGGCGGGAAGTCGGCGCCTTCGGCGCGGTAGAGATCGGCGAAGGCGCGCGCCGTGAGGTCGCGATACTTGTAGAGCTCGCCAGGGATCGGCTGGAACAGGCGGCGGCGGACGATCTCGAAACCCTCCTCGGCAGAGGCTGGCCGCCAGGCGGACTCGAGACGGCCGATGACGTTGCGCAGGCGATCGAGCGCCTCGCGGCCGCGAATGCCGCCGACCTCAACGTCCTCCGCCTGGGTGTGGGGTGAGCCGCCGGAATCGGAGGCGGGCAGGGAGACGACGAGCAGGCAGTTCTTCGCGAGCTTGGCTGATTCCGTCAGCGCCTGGGCGAAGCTGAACTGGGTTTCGAAGCTTCCTGCCGGGAGGTCGCTCGCGTCGTGAAGCTGGCGCGCATAGGCGACCCATTCGTCGACGAGAACGAGGCAGGGGGCGTAGGCGTTGAACAGCTCGCGCAGCGCATCGCCCGGGCTGGTGGCCTTCTCGTCGTCCTGCGCGATGCGCGCGAAGGCCTGCTTACCGCCGAGCTGCCAGGCGAGTTCCCCCCACAGCGTGCGCACCACCGTGCCGTCGGGCTTGGTCACCGGATTGCCCGGCGAGATCTTGTTGCCCACCAGCACGACGCGCGTCGCCTTCGGCACGGTCTTCACGCCCGCCTCGGCCAGCACGGTCTCGATCCCCGCCAGCTCGCCGGGTGCGGCGCCGCCGAACAGGTGGTAGAGCGCCAGCATCGAGTGCGTCTTGCCGCCGCCGAAATTGGTCTGCAGCTGCACCACCGGGTCGCCCCCCTGGCCCGAGAGGCGCTGTACGGCGCCGACCAGGAGCCGCCTCAGGCTCTCGGTCAGGAAGGTGCGCCTGAAGAACTCGGCGGGGTTGCGGTATTCGTCGCTGCCTTCGCCGAGATGCACCTGCCACAGATCGGCGGCGAACTCCGCCTGCTGGTAGCGGCCGGAGGCGACATCGGCATGCGGCGTCACCACCTCGCGCCAGGGCTTGAGGTTGCCCGCGGCCGCGGGCTCGATCAGGGACCCGCCGGCCTTGCGCTTCTCGCCCCGCACCTGCTCGTCAAAGACGAGGCGGCGCAGCTCCATCTTCATGCGGCTGACCTCGTCGGCCTCCGGCGCGGAGACGGCGGCGAGCAGGCGGCTCGCCGAATCCAGCGCGCGGTCGGCGTCGTCGCTCGAGAAGGGCTCCTGATGCGCCCATTTGTTGCGCCAGTCCCGCAACTCCTGCACCAGCGAGCGTTCCGCCCGGCCGAGGGTGCGGCCGAAGACGTCGTTCCAGCTCTCCCACATCAGCTTGAGCAGGCCGGCAACGTCCCATTGCGTGATCGGCTTCTGGCCGAGGATCGGGTCCTCGGCGAAGCGGCGCACGGCGTCCATGCGGACGGTGCCGGCCTTCACCGCGGCGTGGATCTCGCGCTCGACGAAGGGGGCGAGGCCTGAGCGCAGAAGCTCCATCCCCTTGCCGACGCGTTCGTGGTTGGTGATGGCCATGGCGGCAGCCTATCAGCTTGCGTAACGCAGCGACGACCGCCGCACCGCGTCGATCAATGCCCGAAAGCTCTCCGACCTGTTGCGATGCGGATCCATCACCGCTGCCATGCGCCGTGCAGCGGCGACCTTCTGGAACGATGGTACCAGGCGTTGCAGCTCCTGGCTGGGACGCTGCACCCTATCGGGTTCACGGAAGCGCGCCTGTCTGGCGAGCCCTGCGAGGTTTGCATCATCAAAGGCAGCAGAGAGCGCCTCGGGATCGCCAAGATACCATGCCTCGAGCTCCTGGCAGGCGATCCGCACGGTCGTGTCGGGTTTGGCGCAGCAGAGCGAAATCAGATGTCGCTTCAGCGCACCGCAATCACCGCCGTCATTGTCGCGCAGGACGATGAAGCGGGCCCCTGGCTCTCGCCACGCCTGAAGCTTTCTTCGAATGCTCCGCTCGAGATCGCTTTTTCCCTCGTGCATGATACAAATGAAATCGAGGCCACGAAACACACGCGGCAAAAAAGATTCCAGAAAGACCTTCATGGAATACTCTTCGAGGAGGAAGACTAGGCGGCTCATCGCGGCCCGGCGCCCTCGAAGAGACCCTGTCGCCAAAGTGCCCTAGGGAGGTCTCCCGCTTCCACAAGGCTGCGCAGGTTTTCATCATCGGAGGCTCGGCGAACTGTGGTGAAGCCCTCACGCTTGACGAGCCAGTAGATTTCGTCGAGACGCACGCCGTTGAGGAAATCTGGCGAATGGGTCGAGACGAAGACCTGCCCGCCGCGGCGCGCGTAATCGCGAAACTCCTCGGCAAGCTCCTGCATCAGCTCTGGGTATAGTTGGTTCTCCGGCTCCTCCACGGCCAGCAGCGGATGAGGCCGGGGATCGTAGAGGAGCAGCAGGTAGGCGAACATCTTGATCGTGCCGTCCGAGACATAGCGGGCGATGAACGGGTCCTTGAAGCTGCCGTCTTGGAAGCGCAGGACGAGCCGCCCATCTTCGGTCGACTTGGCCTCCACACGAGTGACGCCGGGAACGCGTCGGCGCATCGCCTCCAGGACCTGGTTGAAGCGCTCTCGGTGGTGCTCGAACATGTATTGCGCCACCTGGGCGATATTCTCGCCCTGCGTCGAGAGATGTTCGGCATAGCCCGCCTCCGCACTCGGGCGGGCCTCGCTGATGTGGAAATCGGAAATGTGCCAGTTTTCGATCAGGCTGCGGAACTTCGCGACGACCCGGAATTCCTTGAACTGCCCGAGGCCCTTGATGGCCAGCACACTGGGGTCGTCCAGCACGTAAGGCTCACGCTCCTCCGTGACGCCCTCTTGGCCATAGGCGGCCTCATTGGTGATCGCGCTGCCCTGGCCGCGCGAGAAATCGACGAAATGCCAGGGCTTGCCATGGCTGCCGCGGCGGAACTTCAGGATTTCGCGATGGACGACGGGCCGGCCGCCCGCCACGGCGACCTGCAGCTCATAGGTGGCGAGCCGGCCGCCGCTTTCTCGAAACTTGAGTTCGATCCGGATCGGGCCGGGCTGCCCGCGGCTCACCGGTTCGTGGAAGCCGCCTCGGCGGGCCACGGCGGTGCCCACATTCTGGGTCAGCGCATCCTTGAGGAAGGAGAAGACGTCGAAGAGGGTGGACTTGCCGGAGCCGTTGGCACCCACGACGACGCACATGCGCGGCAGGTCGCGCAAGATCGCCTGGCGGAAGAGCCGGTAGTTCTCGATGGCGATGGTTTCGATCTGCATGCATCAGCCCCCCGCGGCTTCGAACAGGTCGCGCGCCGCCGGGCCGCTCTCGCGGGCGAGGCGGGCGATCTCGGGCCAGCTCTGCACGAGGGCGTTGTAGGAGAGGGCGTCGGCGGCGCGCTTCTTGCGCTCGGCGATCACATAGAGGCGGTAGGCGAGGTCGCGCGCGACCTCCGCCTTGGCGCCGAGTTTGGCGACCAGCGCTGCCGCCGCGGCCTCGCCACCCGTTTCGAGGGCGCGGATGAGGTGGTGCACGCTCTCCCAAGCGGTCAGGCGCGGGTCGGTGGCGGGGTCCCACTCGGGCGGCAGTTCGGCGGGCGGCTTGAGGCGCACCTTGCCGCGGCGGGAGTCCAGGATGCCGGCTTCGGCGAGGCCGGCGACCGAGGTGTTCTTGGCCTTGGAGAGGGTTTCGGCGACGCCGAACTCCCCGTCCGCGAAGCCGTATTGGTCGAACCAGGCGAGTGCCCAGCGGCTGTCGGCGTCGACATCGCCTTCCTGCTCGGCCAGAACCTCATCGAGGGTGGCGTTGATCAGGGCGAGCGCCTCCCGCACCGAGAGCGGCTTGCCTTCGGCGTCCAGCACGCGGGCGTAGCGGGTGAAGACGGCCATGCCGGGGCCGATGGCGGCCTGGGCGAGGTCAACGGGCGCGATGTTGCCGTGCTGGAGGTGGCGCAGGGCGGTGGGGAGTTCGGCCTTGAGCTGGCTGAGGAATTCGCGGCGGGTGGCGGAGGGGGCGTCGGCGGGGCGCGGGCGGCAGACCAAGACGATCGAGGAGGCGAGGGCGGCGACGGTCTTCTTCAGATTGCCGACGAGTTCCGTCCGAACCGGCCAAGTTCCGCTGATGCCAAAGCCGGCGCGGATCACGGCATCGAGGAAGGTTTCCCAGCCTGTGCTGGCGGTTCCTTCCACCGCGCCGGTTTCGGCTTGCTTGAAGGCGTAGTAGATGGAAACGGGAAAGGCCGGGTGTGACTGGGCTGCGGAGCGCTGCATCGCCCGTGACATGCCGGCGAGGAAGAGCGTCTCTGCCTCCTTCTTCCCGCCGTGGCGATAGGGCGAGGCGACAAGTTCTTCGGCCTTTGGCACGGCCATAGTTCCAAGGAGTTCGGGGAATACCCCCCGCAGGCTTCGCCGGACCCAAACGTAAAAGAAGTCTGACAGGTCAGCATAGCCGATGTTGTCGAAGTAGGGCGGATCCGTCGAAATGATGCACAGGCCGTTGCTGATTATCGCGCGCGCATCGGCTTGGCGGGCGCTGCTCCCGGTGCCTTGGGCGGGAAGTGTTGCCGCGGCGTTCGTCAAATAGCCAACTTGGCCATCGAAACTGCCGCTTGAGCCGCTCAGCGGGTTGGCTTCGACGAAATCCCAGACCATCGGCAGCGCTTGCCGCGCGAAGACCTGCTGAACGTTCTGCCCGCCGGCGTCCCAAAAGGTGAGGGTTGACAACCGATTGGCCTGGCGGCTGACGCTGAGGCCCAAATACACCCCCACCGCCTCCGCGTAGGCTGTCGCGCCGGTGCCGCCGTCGCGCAGTGGCGTGGGGTCGTCGGGCAGGCCGGCGGCGAGGGCGTCGGCGCGGATGCGCGCCATCGCCTCCCCCACCAGATCGGAAAAGGTCGTCAGCGCCACCAACTGCCGGTCGGTGAACAGATCGCCGAAGGTCGTCAGGCCGTAGGCTACGCACCAGATGGCACGCGGGTCGTCGGGCAGGGACGTCTCCGGCTTCCACGCCGGCCGCGCCTGCCGCGCTGCCGCCTCATGCTCCGGCGTCGGCGAGAGATAGACACGCCCCCGCTCGCCCTCGGCGACGATGGCCATCAGTCGCGCGCCCATCCGCCCGGCCTGACCCTCCGCCTTGATGTGGTCGCCAGCAATCGGCGTGCCCGACATCACACACCGAAAATTCGCCCCGCGCGCCAGCTTGGTGCCGGCCTTCGCTTCCGGCGGCGGCTTCCCCACCCGCACCACGAACCGGTAGCCCTTCGCCCGCGCAGCGCGTTCCGCGAGGCCAACAAGATCGCCCCCGCCCATGCCGAGGTCCTGCACGGGGGCGGCCTCGATCACCGGCTCCACCCAGGCCTCCTTGCCCGCCTTGCTGGAGAGCAGGAAACTCGAGGCGAGCGGAACCTCCACCTCCGCAAAGGCCGGGTTGGGGCTTCGCACCGTGCGCGCCCAGAGCCAGGCGATCACCGTCAGCCTCCGGCCGAGATAGGGCTTGAGGTCCGGCCGCTCCGCCACCATCGCGGGCGTGATCTCGACCTTCGGGTAGAGATGGCCGATGCGCTTCTCGGCCTCGTCGCGCATCCACTGGCCGTAGTGGCGCACATCCTCCGCCAGGCCCTGCGCGCCCTTCCAGTGCCGGTGCAGGTCCCGCTTCGGGTTCACCGGCGGCTGCCCGGCGAAGCGCGGCGGGATTTCGATCATCGCCTTGGTGATCAGCACCGCCACGGGGTTGAGGTCGCTCCCATGCGCCTCGAGCCCGAGCCGCTGCGCCTCGAGCGGCAGGGTGCCGCCGCCGCAGAAGGGATCGTGGAAGGCGGGCAGGCGGTCAGGATCGAAGAGCTCCGCGGCGCGCGGATGGCCGGCATTGTCGGCGCAGGCACGCCGCCAGGACGCCCAGATCTCGTCGCGCGCGCGCTGCAACACGTCCTCGTTGGTGGTGTTCTCCCACTGCACGAGCTGCTCGATCAGGCGGAACAGGCGCTGGCGTTCGCGCTCCTGCTCGGCTTCCGTCGGGAAGAGCTCGGGCACCGAGGAGGGATCATCCACCATCTGCGCGAAGATCACCGCGCGGGCGGCGGCCAGCGGCCGGCGCGCCCACCAGAGATGCAGCGTGGAGGGGTGCCCGTGGCGGATGGATTTCTCGCGCGCCGAGGCGGCGTTGATCGCCTCCAAAGGCAGGGCGACCTCGATGAGCTTCTTGCGTGTCTTGACGGTCATCTGCGGCCTCAGGAGGGTGGCGCGGCTTCGGCGAGAAGCTGCGCGAAGGGGAAGGTGACGGTGGCGCCGGCGAAATCGGTGGTCAGCCCCTTGCCGTGGAAGGGCCGGCGCAGATAGCGCACCTGGTGCGAGCCATCCGCCTCGAAGGCGACGAGGGCGAGGATGAAGTCGTCCGGCTTGTTCAGCGAGGTGAGGATCTCGTTCTTGGTCACGGTGATGGTGTCCGCGCCCGCCACGCGCCCCTTCACCTCGATGAAGCGCAGGCGGCCGGTGCCGGGGATGGCGCTTTCGATGTCGTAGCCGAGCTTCTCCGCCTCTCGGTCCACCGGGACGAAGCCCAGGGAGCGTTCGACCTCCATCACGATCGCCCGCGCCCGCGCCGCGGCGGCCTGGGTGTCGGCGGCGGCCTGCGCATCGGGTACCGGCCGGCCCTGCATCGCTCGGATCAGCCCAAGCGGCGCCACCAAGAGCCCGCCCAACACCACGGGCGGCAGCGGAGAGAATTGGCGCTCGCGCCGGATCTCCTCCAGCCGACGCTGCAGCCGCGCCTGCAGCTCATCCGCCCGTTTCCGGGCCTCGCCCGAGTTCAGCCGGGCATTGGGCTTGCCGGCGCGCTCCTGCTCCTTGAGCTGCTCGGCGCGGTGGTCCCAATAGCTGATCTCCTTGGTCAGGCGGTCCTTCACCGCCGCCTCGGTCTTGTCGAGGAGCTCGACCTTGCGGGCGCGCACCTCAGCAAGATGCGCGGGCACCACCTCGGCGATCGCGTGGGCCTGCGCCTTGGCTTCGAGGTCGCGGGCAAGCCAGCCGCATTCTGGCCGGGCGAGGATGGCCTCGGGGCTCGGTTCGCCTTCGGCCAGCGGGCGGTAGTCGAGATAGGGCGCGTAGTTCAGGTGCCGCGCGAGCCCGTCGGCCCCGATCTCGACGAAGAGCAGTCGTTTGGAGATGACACGCCGCTCGCCGCTGCGGGTGAGGCTGCCGTCCTGGATCGCGTGCTCCAAGAAGAACAGCACGCGCGGGTTGAGGCTGAGGTCCCGCTCGTCCACCAGCACGGTGCCCCGGCGCAAGAGGTCGCGGTGGCGTTCGAGCGTGATGTCCGTCACCGCATCCAGCAGCGGATGGCCAGGGCAGAGGAAGGCGGCGGGCGGTGCCCCGGGCGGGGCGATCAGCTCCTTCTCGAAGGCGATTCGCTCGTAGCGGGGCAGCACCGGCTCGCCGAGGCCGATCAGCCGGTCGCGGCCGCGCACGACTGCGGGCACATAGGTGATCTCGTAGCGCCGGCTCTCCCGCTGCCGCACGCTGCCGCCGAGGCGTTGGAAGGCCTCGAGGAAGAAGGCCTCGACATAATGCGGCTGTAGGCGACGCGCCTCCGCCCGTTCCATCTCCTCGCGGATGCGATGGACGCGCGAGGCGTCCATGACGTCATGCGCGAGCGCGCGCTCCTCGACCAGCTCCCGGAGTGCCGCCGGATCGACCGCCTGTTCCACCACCCGGTTCAGGCGGGCGCGCACCTCGGGCTGCTCGCCGTAGCGGATCGCCTCCACGAGGAGCTCGCGTAGCGGCCGCCCCTCGAACTGAACCTTGCCGAGGACGTCGAAAACTTGGCCGCCAAGTGCGTTGCGCGCCTGCTCGAGCTTCTCGAGCAGCCGGCGGTAGACGTCGCCCTCCCGTGTCTCTTCGGCCACGAGGTTCCAGAGATGGCAGACTTCGGTCTGGCCGATGCGGTGGATGCGCCCGAAGCGTTGTTCCAGGCGGTTGGGGTTCCAGGGCAAGTCGTAGTTCACCATCAGATGCGCGCGCTGGAGGTTGATGCCCTCTCCGGCGGCATCGGTGGCGATCAGCACCTGAACCTCGGGATCGTGCCGGAAGGCTTCCTGCGCCTTCATCCGTTCCTCGCGGCCCATGCCGCCATGGATGACGACCACGGCGCCCGCGCGGCCGAGCAAGGTGCCGATCCGGCTCTGGAGGTAGTTCAGCGTGTCGCGGTGCTCGGTGAAGATGACGAGCTTCTGGCGCGGCGATGGCGTAGGTTTGGGCGAAACCGGCAGGCCGGCGTCGAAGGGCTCCGCCTCTTCCGCAAGGCCGTTGGCGATGGCGGCGGGCGTGAAAATCTCGCTGAGCAGGTTGGCGAGTTCGCGCCACTTCTTGTCCTCGCCGCTGCGGCGGATGGACAGGGCAAGACCTTCAAGGCGCTCCAGCGTCTTGATCTCGACGCGCAGCTCGCCGATGGAGCGGGCAGCGGTTGCCTCGTCGAGGACCTGTTCCTCGATTGCTTCCGATTCCGCATCGGAGGCGTCCTCGAGGTCCTCCATATCCTCACGGTCGAGCGCCGGAGCCTGTGCCACAATAGCACTCTCCACCTGGCCGCCGCGCTGCAGGACCTCGAGCTCCCTCAGCCGGCTTTGCAGCCGTTCCCGCCGGCGGCGAAGGGATTGGTAGATGGCCTCCGGCGAGGAAGCGAGGCGCCGCTGCAGGATGGTCAGGGCAAAGCCGACGGTGCCCGCGCGCTTGTCGTTCTCCAGCGCCTCGGCGCGGTTGAACTCCTCGCGCACATATTCGGTGACGGCCTTGTAGAGCGCGGCTTCGGCGTCCGAGAGGCGGTAGGGGACGGTGTAGGCGAAGCGGTCGGGGAACAGCGGACGACCGTCGAACTTCAGGAGATTCTCCTTCACCATGCGGCGCATGAGGTCGGAGACATCGGCGGTGTGCACCCCGTCGCGGAAACGGCCTTCGAAGCGGTCGCCGTCGAGGAGGGCCATGAAGAGCTGGAAATCCTCCTCCTTGCCGTTGTGCGGGGTCGCGGTCATCAGCAGGAAGTGCCGGGTCAGGGTCGAGAGCAGCTGGCCCAAACGGTAGCGCTTCGTGTATTTGACCTCGCCGCCAAAGAAGGTGGCGGAAAGCTTGTGCGCCTCGTCGCAGACAATCAGATCCCAGCGGCACTCAGGCGCCTGGAGCTTCGCCTGCACATCCTCATTGCGCGCGAGCTTGTCGAGCCGCGCGATCACAAGGTTGGTTTCGAGAAACCAGTTGCCCGTTCGCGCCGCTTCGAGCTTATCGTTCGTCAGGATCTCGAAGGGCAGATGGAACCGACGATAGAGCTCGTCCTGCCACTGCTCGGCCAAACTGCCGGGGCAGACGACAAGGCAGCGCTGCAGATCGCCACGGGCGATCAGCTCCTTGATCAGCAGCCCTGCCATGATGGTCTTTCCCGCGCCCGGGTCGTCGGCGAGAAGGAAGCGCAGCGGCTGCCGTGGCAGCATGCACTCGTAGACGGCCGTGACCTGGTGGGGCAGCGGCTCGACGAGGGAGGTGTGGACGGCCAGAACAGGGTCGAAGAGATGCGCGAGGTGGATGCGCTGTGCCTCCGCTACGAGGCGGAAGAGGGCGCCGTCACCATCGAAGCTCCAGGGCCGCCCCTCCTCCACGAGCTCGAGGTCAGGCTCGCGGTCGCGGAAGATGAGCTCATTGCCGACCCTGCCCGTCGCGTCCTTGTAGGTGATCTCGACCACGTCCGAGCCGTGCCAGCGTGCGTTCACGATCGTGACGACGCCCGTCGGGAGGACGCCGCGGACGGTGGTGTTGGCGGTGAGGTCCTCGAGTGAGGCCATGTCAGCCCTCTGGTCTCGCCGCGCTGACCGGCGCGATGCCTCCGGCGACCGAGCCTGTGGCGTGATCGATACGGGCCGGGCACGCGCGCGCGGCCAGGCTCGGATGGGCGCCTCGCGTTACACGGCGTTCGGCCGTGACGCCGTCCTGGTGCCGATCGAAGTCCGCTGGCTGCCTGTCCTTGACCGTCATCGGCTGGCGATGATGCCACGCGGTCGAGGCCAGGAAAGGGCGATGCGGCATTGAGCTGCGCGGGAAAGCGCGGGCGCGCGGGCCAGTCCGTCTGATCCTGACGTGCTGGAGAGCTCCCCGTTCGACGCTCGGCCGCGGCAGCAGCGCGCGCGGAAACAGATCGCGCCAAGGCGCGGCTTCACCACCGGCCCGGTTTGAGAGGCGATCAGACGAAGCGGGCTGCCGCGGTCCGCCCAGCGCGAGCGCGCGGCCCGAGACGCACGCAATCGGCTCGATCAAGAGCACGACGTGCCGCAGCGACTGCAGCGGAGCGACCGCGCCTTGGGAGCGTAACGTCGAGCGACAGGGTCCGTCGCACAGTGGGACACGTCAGAACGGATCCGGTGTGATCGCGGCCAGGTTCGGCAGGGCTAAATGCGCCACAGTTTGGGCGGAAGGCGTGAGAACACCTCGGGCGCCCCGTCGCAGATGGCGAAGGTCTGGCCGAGGCCAGCGGCGAGGCCCGTGCGTGTGTCCGGGATCATGACGTGCACGAAGAACACCATGCCCGGTTCCATCACCAGCGGATTGCCGCTGTAGATCATCGGCGGCACGTCCATCCAGGTGGGCCGGAAGGTGCAGCCGAGGGCATAGCCGCAGGCCGAATAACGAGCCGCGGCAAAGCCCGCCTCGTCGAGCACGCGTCGGTGGATGTCGTCGAGCGTGCCGAGGGTCACGCCTGGGCGGGCGGCGTCGAGGATCCGCGCGAGCGCCTCGGCGGCAATGTCCATCATCGCCTGCTGGCGCGGATCGACCGGCCCGACGGCGACCGTGCCCTCGATGCAGGCGTGGTAGCGGCAGAACGACGCCCCGAGTTCGAGCAGAAGCTGGTCCTGGGGCGCGATCGTGCGCGGGCCTCCGATGCCGCGTCCGAACAGAGCGCGGGGGCCGGAGTTCACCAGAGGGCCGCCCGCGGGCATGTCGGCCCCGCCGGTGAGCATTGCGGCAACGCCTGCGGCGGTGACGGCGCTGTCGAGCACGCCGGGGCGGGCAGCGGCGACCATCGCTTCGATGGCGTCGTCGGCGAGCGTGCCGGCGCGTCGTATTAGGGCCAGTTCGGCCGGGCTTTTCACAAGGCGCAGGCGCCGCACAAGGTCCGAGGCGTCCTCGAGCGTGCAGAAGCCGGCGAGTGCGGCCTCCAGCGCGCGGCCGTTGGCGGCGGTCAAGCCATACGTGGCGAATTCGACACCGATCCGAGCGCCCTTAAGGCCGAGTTCTTCGAGGATCGCACTAAGCTCCAGAGCAGGGTTCGCACCTTCGGCATCGAACCAGATCCGGATTTCGTCGTAGAGCGACGCGACCTCGGCCTGACGCAGATCCGGGCGGCGGGTGAGCAGGACGGTTGGCCGGTCGTCGGTGGTAATGACGCCGGCCTGGAAGAACACGTAGCCTGCCGTGTCAAAGCCCGTCAGGTAGCAGTGGCTTTCCTGGGCGAAGACGAGGAGAGCTGCGAGGCCGCGGCGACGCAGCTCGGCGCGGGCGGCACCAAGCCGCGCCGCATGCTCGGAAGCGGGGAAGCGCAGCAAGACGGGACGGCCGCCTGCGCTGACTGCTGCGATCTCGCTCATCCGTCAAGACCGCAGATCTCGGCCGTACAGATCAGGTAGATCCGCGCCATGTCGGGAAAATCCGCGATGTCGACCCGCTCGTCCGGCATGGTGTTGTAGCGCCCGCCAGGCCCGCACACGACGCCCTCCATGCCGAGCTCGGCATAGAGGTGACCCGCGTCGGTGCCGTAGAAGCCCGGGGGCGTGATGGCGCCGGTTGGCTGGTCTTCACCGCGCACGGCACGATAGGCGGCATTAAGCACCTTGACGATGCGCGCCTCTCGATCAACCCGGAAGGCGGGCATCATCGGGCGGCCGGCTACTGGTTTGATCGAGTTGATGATTCCCTTGTTGGCCCAGACGTGGGAGTCTGGGCGGATGAGGGAAGGCGTTGAGGTCCGGCTCCGGCCGGGCGACCGGGAGCGGCTTGAGGCGTGGTCTGCGACCGCAAGAGCTCGCGGCACCACGTCTGGCGGGCTCGGATCGTGCTGATGACCGCGGACGGCGCGGGCACGATGGCGATCCGCGCGGCGACCGGCAAAGGCAAACCCACGATCTGGCGCTGGCAGGCGCGCTCCATGCACGACGGTGCCGAGGGCTTGTTCCGCGACGCCCCGCGAGGCCGCGCCTTCGCTTCCACCTCGCCTGAGCAGATCGCCGCGGTGGTCGAACGCACGCTGCACGGCGACCCGCCAGCGGCGACGCACTGGACGTTGCGCTCGATGGGGAAGGCGAGCGGCCTGGCGCCGTCCACCATCCACCGCATCTGGCGCGAGCACGGCCTGAAGCCGCACCGGGTGGAGACCTTCAAGCTCTCCAACGACCCGAAGTTCGTCGAGAAGGTCCGCGGGCTGCAGGCAACGCCCGAAGGGCGGTACATCGTCGGCCTCTACGTCAACCCGCCCGAGCACGCCCTGGTGCTGTCGGTGGACGAGAAGAGCCAGATCCAGGCGCTCGACCGCACCCAGCCGGGACTGCCGATGAAGCGTGGCCGGGGTGCCACCATGACGCACGACTACAAGCGGCACGGCACGACAACGCTGTTCGCCGCGCTCGACGTGAAGGCGGGCACGGTGATCAGCCAGTGCATGCTCCGCCACCGCGCGGCCGAGTTCATCCGCTTCCTGCGGCTGATCGACAAGCAGACCCCTGCCGAACTCGACCTGCACCTGATCCTCGACAACTACGCCGCCCACAAGACTGAGGCGGTGAAGCGCTGGTTGGCCCGGCATCCCCGCTTCCACCTCCACTTCACGCCGACCTCGGCCTCCTGGATCAACGCCGTCGAGGGCTTGTTCGCCACGCTGACAAAGCGTCGCCTGAACCGCGGCGTCTTCCGCTCCGTCATCGAGCTGAACCAGGCCATCCGCGCCTATCTCAATGCCCACAACGCCGACCCGAAGCCCTTCCGCCGGATCGCGCCCGCCAACACCATCATCGGCACGCACCAGCGCGGGAAACCTTCGCTGGAATCACTCCACTAGCAGCCTGTCGGGTTTGGGTCTGCGGCGTATGTTTTGGTGTGTCGGGTGGGGAGGTCATGGCTGCTGCAGGCGATGGAGCCTGCGGCAGAGGTGTAGGCGAGAGCGATCAGGGTCCACTCGGCGGCGGCGTTGGCGATGCTGCGGAGGCGGAAGCGGGTGAAACCGATGGCGGCCTTGATGATGCCGAAGACGGGTTCGACGGTCTGCGTGTGGCGGGCGTAGCGGGCTTTGGCATCTTCGGTCTCCAGCTTGGCCTGCATCTTCAGACGCCAGGGTTCGCTGATACGGCGCGGCGGCTTCGGATCGGGCGGGGGGCGGACGTCGTAGGGCCGGTGCGGCTGGGTGCGGCCGATGGCGACCAGCGGCTCGATCCCCTTTGCCTCCAGGGCGGCAACAGCCTCGGCGGAGGCGAAGCCGGCATCAGCGATGACGGTCGTCGGCAGGCCGAGGCCGTCCTTCATGCCGAGGATGGTCGCGGCGAAGCTCGGCGCATCGGAGGGGCAGGCAGTGAGGTTGGTGGCGAGGATCAACTGCGACCCCTCGGCGCAGACCTGGGCCTCGGGCGTTGTAGGCCTGGCGGTATTCATGCGCGTCGGAGCGGCGCATCAGCGCGCTGTCGGGATCGGTGAGGTTGGATTGCCGCGTCGGCGGCGGGTCGTCCTCTGGCGGCTTGGGCGGACGGCCGCGCCGGCCGGTCTTGGCGTCGTCGGCGGCCTGCTTCGCCTCGGCCTCGGCGCGGGCCTGCTCCCTCCAGCCGGGCGCAGGCGGCATCCAGCTTGGCCTTCAGCGCCTCGCGCCTTGCGATCTCGGCGGGCAGCGCCTGCGGGTCGGGCTGATCCTCGGCATCGGCCGCTTCGGCGCGGGCGGTCAGCTCGGCGATGTCGGCGGCGAGCCTGGCGCGCAGGTCCTTCGCCCGGTCGTAGCGCACCGAGCGGATCTTGGAGGCGTTGGCGTCGATCTTGGTGCCGTCGATCGCCACCGTGCCGAGGCGAAGCAGGCCGCTCTCGCGGGCCAGCAGCAACACCTGCAGGAAGGCCGCCTCGAAGGCAGCGCGGTTGGCGCGACGGAAGGCAGCGATGGTGTCGTGGTCGGGGTGCAGGTTCGCCGCCACGTAGCGCACGCCGAGGTCGCGATAGGTCCCCCGCTCGATCCGGCACGAGGAGAAGATGCCGTTGGCGTAGGCGTAGATCAGCAGCGCCAGCAGCAGGCGCGGATGATACTCTGCGGCTTGCCGCCGGGGATCGGACGCACCGCGAAGGCGCCAAGCGGCACCCGCTCCACCGCCGCCACCACGAAATGCGCCACATCATCGGCCGGAAGCCAGTCCCTGGCATCCGGCGGCAACAAGAAGGCCTGGTCGCGGCTGAACGGAATGAACTGCGTCATGCACCGCAGAGGCCCCCATTCCAGGCACCCCGGGAATCCGACAGGCTGCTAGAGGGCTCCGAGAGCGCCCTGAACCCCTCCGGACGCTCGCGCGAGGGCAGTGCCGGCGGACGACGAAAAGGAGTCCGCGAAGAGTCCGCGGAGGGAAAGCCGCGCCGGAACGGCTTGAGAACGACAACCCAACCCCTTGAAAACGCTGGTGCCCAGGGGCGGAATCGAACCACCGACACTGCGATTTTCAGTCGCATGCTCTACCAACTGAGCTACCTGGGCATCCCGTGGCAGCCAGGGTCTGATAGCCGAGGCGCTTGGTCGTGTCCATCACCTGCGGCTCAGGTCTCCGGAGCCGCGCCGTGACCGCGCCCCTCCTCGCCTGACGCCTGGTCACCGTCCACGCGATAGGCCCCTGTCAGCCAGCGGTGCAGGTCGATGTCAGCACAACGACGGCTGCAGAAGGGGCGGAAGCGCGTAGCCTCCGCTCCTTCCGGCGGTGGCCGGCGGCAGATGGGGCAGACGCCGTGGCGGTTTGTTTTGGCTCTCATCGGCGCGAATCCTCCACGCGCCAGGCTTCGGGAGGCAAGCTCGACTCCTCGATGAGGGCGAGCGGATGGCCCAACCGGACGGCAAGGGTGGCGAGCGCACCCGTTTCGGCCCGGGCGGCGGCGATCACGGAGGGTGCGGCGACAAGACGCGGCACCGCGCCAGGCTGTCTTGCCAGACGCAGCGCTGCCCGGAACGCCGCGAGCGCGTGCGTCAGCGGCGAGAGCACCGTGCCTTCGGCGGCCGTCCCAAGCACCTCCGGAAGCGGCGGGTGAACCCGCGGGCGCACGATTTCGAGGAGGCCAAGGCGCGAGAAGCCGAGGACCGAGGCATCGGAAGCCCAGGCCGCGAAGGCTTTCGTCGCCTCCGCGATCAGAGCCGAGCGTGCTCCCCGCCCTCCGGGCAGCCCTGCGAGGTCGAGCACGATCGGGCCGCACAGCGAGCGAAGCGCGACCTGGCGCGCGGCCTCCGCGATGGCGGCACGGTTGGCCGCTTCGCGTTCGGCCCGCGCACTTCCGCCGCCCGTCGGCCCGGTGTCAACGTCTATGGCCGTCACCGCCGGGGTGAGCGAGATCCGCAGCCGACCGCCGCGCGGCAGTCTGACCTCGGGAGCAACGAGCGCCTCGATCTCCTCCTCGAGCGCATCTTCGAAAAGAGGTGTCGACGAGGTCCTGACCCGGTCATGCAAAGCCGGAAAGCGGTGGCGGATGGAGGCCGCGAGGTCCGGGTCATCCGTCACGATCACCTCGGGGCTGGTGGCGAGCGCGCGTGCGATCGCATCCGGCCCTGCCTCGACCAGGGCGGGCGGTGGGAGGGAGGCGGCGCGCGCACGGTCGGCAGGCGGGATCCGGGCGGTGGCGCGCGCGCCCTTTCCGTCCATCGCAGCACGGGTAACCCGCACGGCGATCGCCTGCCCCGTGTGCACAAGCGCGCCGATCGGTCGTGACGGGCTGCCGTCGGGTCGATCGGGGTCGGCCTCCTCGGCCGGAAGGAAGGCATCCACCCCCGGGGCGAGGGCGAGAAAGGCACCGGCAAGCCCTGGCGCGACCGAGACGACGCGTGCATGGAACAGGGCGCCGACGAAGCTTGGGTGACCTGGGCGCTCGACCATGTAGGCGACAAGCCGGTTGCCGCGCAGCCGCGCGAGGCGGTGCTCTCCCGGGCTTGCCGAGATCAGGAGCCAGCCATCCGCCATGGGACGGGATAGCCGAGACCCGCGAGCAGCGAGGCGGTCTCAGCGAGAGCAAGCCCGACGACGTTCGAGTAGCTGCCGCTGATGAATGGGATGAACGCCGCCGCAATCCCCTGGATGGCGTAGCCGCCCGCCTTGCCGCGCCACTCTCCGGAAGCGAGGTAGCTTTCGATCTCGGTCCGATCGAGCCGTCGGAACCGCACGACCGTGGCAACGAGACGCTCGGCCCGACGCCCGTCGGGGGCGATCACGGCGATCCCCCCGACCACCCGATGCCGCCGGCCTGAGAGCGCCTCGAGGTAGGCGCGCGCCTCGTCCTCGGTCTCGGGCTTCGGAAGGATCCGCCGACCAAGGGCCACAACCGTGTCGGCGGCGAGGATGAACGCGCCAGGGCGACGGGCTGCGACGGTCTCGGCCTTCGTGCGGGCAAGACGCGCGGCAAGCTGTCCGGGCAGTTCGCGCGGATGCGGCGTCTCGTCGATCTCGGCCGGGTCAATCTCGGTCGGAAAGAGGCGGAGCTGGCGCAAGAGGTCGCTCCGCCGTGGCGAGGCGGAGGCGAGCACGAGCGGTGGGGCCTCTCCCGCCCGGTCGGCTATTTGAAGCGGAACGTGATCCGCCCCTTGGTGAGGTCGTAGGGCGTCATCTCCACCCTCACCCGGTCGCCCGCGAGCACGCGAATGCGGTTCTTCCGCATCCTGCCCGAGGTGTGGGCGAGGATGGTGTGATCGTTGTCCAGTTTCACCCGGAACATGGCGTTGGGCAGAAGCTCCGTCACCATGCCGTCGAACTCGATCATGTCTTCCTTTGGCATCACCCCTCATTCGTCACTGGGCCGACCTTCCATCGGCCGGCCCCCACGCACTTGGAACATGAGTCGCACCGCCGCGAGGGTCAAGCAGCGCGCCCCGCGAGCCGGAGCGAGATCGAGCGCGCGTGCGCGGGAAGGCCCTCGGCCTCGGCGAGCGCCACGGCCGCTGGCCCGATGGCGGCAAGGGCCGACTCGTCGGCCGACACCCAGCTGGTGCGCTTGAGGAAATCGAACACTGACAGGCCCGACGCGAATCGCGCCGTGCGCGACGTGGGGAGGATATGGTTCGGCCCGGCCACATAGTCCCCGAGCGCCTCGGGGCAGGTCCGGCCCAGGAAGACGGCGCCTGCATGCCGGATGGCCGCGAACAGCGCGGTGGGCTCCGCCACGGCGAGCTCGAGGTGCTCCGGAGCAAGGCGGTTGACCAGTTCGGCCGCCTCCGCGAGATCGCGGCAGAGGATGATTGCGCCGTGCGCGCGCCAGGAAGCAGCGGCGATCCCGGCCCGTGGCCCGGACGCAAGCTCCTCCTCGACCGCCGCTGCCACGCTCTCGCCAAAGCCCCTGTCGTCGGTGATCAGGATCGCCTGCGCCGCTTCGTCGTGCTCGGCCTGGGCGAGCAGATCGACCGCGATCACGCGCGGGTCGTTCGCGCCATCGGCCACCACCACCACCTCCGAGGGGCCGGCGATCATGTCGATGCCAACCTGGCCGAACACGAGGCGCTTGGCGGCTGCGACGAAGGCGTTGCCCGGCCCGACGATCCGGTCGACCGGGCTGATCGTCTCCGTGCCGTAGGCGAGAGCAGCGACCGCCTGGGCCCCGCCGATGCGCCAGACCTCTGTCACGCCAGCGCGGCGGGCGGCCGCGAGCACGAGCGGATTGAGCATGCCCTCCGGAGCAGGGACGACCATCGCGATCCGCTCCACGCCGGCGACGCGCGCGGGGATCGCGCTCATCAGAACGGAGGACGGGTAGGCCGCCTTCCCGCCGGGGACATAAACCCCGACGCTGTCGAGCGCGCCCCAGCGCAGGCCGAGTTCGACGCCGGATGCGTCCCGCATGGCGACATCAGACGGCATCTGGGCACGGTGGAAGGCAGCGATCCGCTCGGCGGCAAGGTCAAGCGCAGCCGACAGCTCGGCCGGGATCGCGGCATCGGCCGCCTCGATCTCCGCTTCCGTCACGCGGAAACGCTCGGGCGTGAGCGTCACCCGGTCGAACCGCGCCGTGAACTCCGCCACCGCGTCGTCGCCGCGCGCGCGCACGGCGGCGATGATGGCGGCGGCGGCCGCCTCGGCATCGGTCGAGATCGAGACACGGTCGGCGAGCAGGGAGGCGAAGCTCGACTCGAACCCCTCCTCCCTCGTGTCGAGGCGCCGAGGACCGTTCATCTCGAGCTCACCCCGCCACCGCGGCACGGAACCGCGCGATCCAGGCGCCGAGCAGATCGGGGCGGGTCTTCAGAGCGGTGCGATTGACGATCAGCCGCGCCGAGACATCGGCCACATGCTCGATCTCGACGAGCCCGTTGGCGCGCAGCGTCGAGCCGGTCTGCACAAGGTCGAGGATCAGCCGCGAGAGGCCAAGCGAGGGGGCGAGCTCCATCGCCCCCGAAAGGTGGACCACATCCGCCGTCACGCCGCGGGCCGCGAAGTGGCGCCGAGTGATGTTCGGATATTTGGTCGCCACGCGAACCTGGCTCCAGCGCGACCCGTCATCGCTCGACGCCGCATCCGCTTCGGGAGCGGCGATCGAGAGCCGGCAACGGCCGAGACGCAAATCAAGTGGGGCGTAGAGCTCCGGATAGTCGAACTCGGCAAGAACGTCCGAGCCGACGACGCCGAGCGCCGCGGCGCCGAAGGCGACGAAGGTCGCGACGTCGAACGAGCGCACGCGGACAACCTCGAGACCCCGCTCGTTGGTGCCGAAGCGCAGGCGGCGGCTGCTCTCATCCGCAAAGTCCGGATCAGGCTCGATCCCGGCGCGCGCAAGCAGGGGTCCGAGCTCGCCGAGCAGTCGGCCCTTCGGCAGCGCGAGAACGATGGCCTCGGATGCACCCGCCCCACGGGCGGGCCAAAATAGGGGAGCATTCACGCGCGGCGTGGTAGCACCCCTCCCGCAACGCAACAAGCGCGAGGCGCACGGCGACGACAACAGGCCGTCAGCGCGACGCTCGGCGGACGCCGTCACGGATCATTTCAGCGAGCGCGTGCGCGAGGCAGGCGTGCAGGAGGTCGGCCTGCGCCCGCCACTCGCTCCGCGGGGCGCGTTCGACGTCGATCTGCCCGGAGGCGGCCCAGAAACGCATCAGCTCGTACCGCTGGAAGGCAAGGACACCCGGGTGCGCATTGGCGATGCTGTCGAGACCGTGCCGATAGGGCCCGTAGTTCACTGCCGCGCGCGAGAACCTGCTGAACTGCATGTCCATCAGGATCACGTCCGCAGGATGCTTGAGCGCCTTCTCGACCCCGGCGGCGATGGTCTGGCCGAAGCCGTCAGGGTCGATGCCGCGCACGGCATCGACCGTGCCGGACTGCCAGATCAGGAGGTCGGGCCGGAACGCCTCGAGACCCTCGATGACAATGGGAAGAAGGTCGCCTGCGGTCAGAGCTCTCCCGCCGCGTGTCTGGACGGCCACTGACACGCCCGGGAATGCAACGGCGAGCTCCTTCTCGAGCCGCTGGGTGTACAAGGCCGCCTGGGCGGAAGTGCCGCCGAGGGTGGTGGAACCCGTCCCGACGATCAGCACCCGCAAGACGCCTCGCTTCGTGATCGCCGCCGCGGTGTTGGGCAGCGCGCCGGCAGCGGTGGTGAACTCGGCCGGCGCGGCGCAGCGCTGATCGGGCGAGGCCAGCTGAGCCGACGCTGACGACGCGAGGGCCAGAACGGCGAACGCAACGAACGATCTGCTGCAGCCGATCATGATTGACCGCTAGCAGGCCGGGGCATGACATCCAAGGGGGTGTGAGAGGATGCGTCCCTTCCCCCCTTCCCTGCGCTGCCCTTGCCGACGCTGTCGTACCACGCCTGCAGGGCCGAGACGGCAACGCACACGGACCATCCGACCGCCGCGATCACCGCCTGTGTGGCGATGCTCGCGTTCCATTCCTGCATCACGAGCCGGCCGAGGAAGGACAGGAAGACCCCAAGCGCGAACACCACAAGCCCGTGCTGGCCGGGCAAGGTGAAGGGCTGTGCCCACCAGGACAGCAGCCAGGCCGCGCCGGGACGGACGAGCCTCTGCGCGAGATGGGCGAGCGCCAGAAAATGGGCAAGCCGAACAGGGTGCAGCCCGGACTTGTCGATCCCAGTGTAGATCAGTGCGGCAAGCGGCTCCGGGATCGTGTTGTATACGAACGGAAGCCGCCAGACGGCGCTGATAAAGAGCCCGGCGATGGCGATCGCCACCGTGAGCGGCAACAGGGCCGGTTCGGCGCGCCGCAGCAGCGCGCGGCCGCGCTCCGGCATCGCGGCGACGGTCGCGCCGAGCATGAAGAGGAACTGCCAGGCAAGCGGGTTGAAGAACCACTCGCCCTGGGCGGTCGGCAGATTGAACCGGGTGAGCCGGACGAGCAGGTAGAGCCCGCCCGAGACGCCGAGCAAGGCAAGCGGCCGGCGCAAGAGCGGCAGCACAAGGGCGAAAAGCAGGAGCACAACGATATAGAGCGGCAGGATGTCCATGAAGGCCGGCTGAAACCGAAGCGACAGCGCGTCGAGCACCGCGATGTGCGGCTCCTCGAGGAACGCGCCGATGTTGATCTCGTCGATATAGGCGGGATTGGCGAACCGCGCCGCCGACCACGAAACCTGCGCAACGAAGGCAACGAACATGAAGATGTGCACGACATAGAGTGTCCAGACCCGGAGCAGCACCGCCGTCGCGGCGTAGCCCCAGCCGAAGCGGTCAAGCGAGCGGCCGTAGGCGATCGCGGCCGAATAACCGGCCAGGAAGATGAAGGTCTCGGTCGAATCGGAGGGGCCGAGCACCTGGATGGTAGCCACCCAGAAGGCGTGATCGGGGATGTGGCCGACAAAGATGCAGTAGAGGGCGAAGCCGCGGAAAAAATCGACGCGAATGTCGCGGTTGGTGCGGATCAGCGACCGCATCGGCGCACGCGGACGTCAGCCTGGAATGCGCTCGATGACGGCGCCGCACGCCGCGAGCTTCTCCTCGATACGCTCATAGCCACGATCGAGATGATAGACGCGGTGGACCACGGTTTCCCCCCGAGCGGCGAGGCCCGCAATCACGAGCGACACGGAGGCACGAAGGTCGGTCGCCATCACCGGTGCACCGGACAGGGCGGGCACGCCGCGGACGATGGCCGAGGCCCCATGGACGACGATCCGCGCCCCCATGCGCGCCAGTTCGGGGACATGCATGAACCGGTTCTCGAAGATCGTCTCGGTCACCATCGACGCGCCCTCGGCGACGCTCATCAACGCCATGAACTGCGCCTGCATGTCGGTCGGAAAGCCGGGATAGGGCTCAGTCATCGCGTCCGCCCCATGCAGCCCGTTCAGCCGCCGCACCGCGAGCCCCCCCTCCACCTCGGTCACCTCAACCCCCGCCTCGCGCAGCGTGCGCACGACTGCGCCGAGATGCTCAAGGCGCGCATCTTCAAGCAGAACCGACCCGCCGGTGATCGCGGCGGCGCAGGCATATGTGCCGGTCTCGATCCGATCCGGGATGATCCTGTGAGTCGCTCCCCCGAGGCGCGCGACGCCATGGATGGTGAGCCGGTCGGTGCCGACGCCTTCGATGCGCGCCCCCATGGCGGTGAGACAGGCCGCGAGGTCGCCGATCTCAGGCTCGCGCGCGGCGTTGACGAGGACGGTCGTCCCCTCCGCCAAAGTTGCGGCCATCAGGAGGTTCTCGGTCGCGCCGACCGAGACGAACGGAAAGATGATGGTCGCGCCCTTGAGGCCACGTGGCGCCGTGGCCGTGACATAGCCTCCCTCGAGGTTGATCTCGGCGCCGAGCTGTTCGAGCCCCTTGAGATGGAGGTCGATCGGCCTCGTCCCGATGGCGCACCCGCCCGGAAGCGACACCCGGGCAAGGCCGGTGCGCGCCAGAAGCGGGCCGAGAACGAGGACCGAGGCGCGCATCTTGCGCACGATGTCGTAGGGTGCCTCCGAGGACGTGATGCGGCCGCCGATCGACAGCGTGCGCCCGTCATTGCCGATCGGCTCGACCGCGACACCGAGCGTGCGGAGCAGGGATGCCATGGTGGCGATGTCCGCGAGCGCGGGAACGTTGGAGAGAACGAGCCGCTCGTTCGTCAACAGGCCCGCCGCCAGGAGGGGCAACGCGGCGTTCTTCGCGCCGCTGATGCGGATTCTCCCCTCGAGCGGCCGCCCGCCACGAATCCTGATCCGGTCCACGGAGGCCTCAGAGCTTCGGCAGCGCCACGCCGCGCTGGCGCATGTATTTGCCGCCGCGGTCTGCGTAGGACGTTTCGCAGGGCTCCTCGCCCTTGAGGAACAGGAACTGGCAGATCCCTTCGTTGGCGTAGATCCGCGCAGGCAGCGGCGTGGTGTTGCTGATCTCGATCGTCACCTGGCCTTCCCACTCGGGCTCGAGCGGTGTGACGTTGACGATGATGCCGCAGCGCGCATAGGTCGACTTGCCAAGACAGATGACCAGCACATCGCGCGGGATGCGAAAATACTCGACCGTGTGCGCGAGGGCGAAACTGTTGGGGGGAATGACGCAGACATCCGTCCGGCGGTCGACGAAGGAGGCGGGAGAGAACGCTTTCGGGTCGACCACGGCGCTCTCGACATTGGTGAAGATCTTGAAGTCGGGAGCGACGCGGGCGTCGTATCCATAGGACGACAGCCCGTAGCTGATCACCCCCTCGCGCATCTGCTTCTCAACGAAGGGGGTGATCATGTCCCGCTCGAGCGCCATGCGGCGAATCCAATGGTCGGGCATGAGGCCCATCAGGGGCGACTCCGGCAGGGTGCGTGGCGACGAAAGCGTGTAGCGGAGCGGCGCGGGGGCCTCAACCGCCCAGGGTATCGGGCCGCGTCACGCCCGCAAGGGCTCGCGTCTTCACCTTGCGGCGGCGCAGGTTCTCCCGCAGCGCGGCCGCACTGCGCGCGACGCGGGCGGATTTTGCTCCGCCGCCGGCCGGCGCCGGCGATGACCGGTCATCCTTGCGAGCGGACTTTGGAGGGGGGGGTGGCTCCATGCGGCGCCCAGGTGAGGTCCCTCGACGCCCAAGTCAAGCAGGCAGAAGGAGCGTGGGAGCGCCGACCGTTGGTGGGCGCGAGAGGGATCGAACCTCTGACCCCCA
Source organism: Elioraea tepida (assembly GCF_019203965.1). Classification (NCBI taxonomy): domain Bacteria; kingdom Pseudomonadati; phylum Pseudomonadota; class Alphaproteobacteria; order Acetobacterales; family Elioraeaceae; genus Elioraea; species Elioraea tepida. The sequence continues at coordinate 2,692,826 of NZ_CP076448.1, read as the reverse complement.
CCGTGTCAAGGTGGTGCTCTCCCGCTGAGCTACGCGCCCTCGGCGCGAGCGTATACCGGGAGGCCTCACCCCAGGCAAGCGAGGCACTCGCCCGCAAGGTACTCCGGCACGGTGACAGGCGGCCGGAAGCGGTGCTTTCATCGCGGGCGATGGATCTCCCGGTTCGCCCCGACACCTCGAACGCGGTGGAAACCGCCGCCTATGCCGTCTTGATGCCGGAGCCCCAGCGCGCTCCGCTCGTGTTCGCCTCGCCGCACTCCGGCCGCCGATATCCTCCGCAGTTCCTGGCGGCCGCTCGGCTCGATGCACATGCTTTAAGGCGCAGCGAGGACAGCTTTGTTGAGGAACTGTTCGAGAGCGCGCCGCGCCATGGCTGCCCGTTGATCCACGCCCTGTTTCCCAGGGTGTGGTGCGACCCCAACCGCGAGCCCTGGGAACTCGACCCGGAGATGTTCGATAGCGAGCTTCCCGCTTGGGTGAATGCCGCCTCGCCGCGTGTCGGCGCCGGGCTCGGCACGATCGCCCGGATCGTGGCGACCGGAGAGCCGATCTATCGCCGCAAGCTCTCCTTCGCCGAGGCCGAGGAGCGTATCGCCACCTGCTGGCGGCCCTATCACGAGGCGCTCGCAGGCCTGATTGCGGCGACGCGGGAGCGGTTCGGGCTCTGCCTTCTGATCGACTGCCACTCCATGCCCACTCTGACTGCACAAGGGCCGCTTCGGCCGCCCGAGATCATTCTCGGCGACGCGCACGGCACATCGGCGAGCCCGAGCGCGGTCCGCCGTCTTGAGGAGGCGTTCCTCGAGGCGGGATTCAGCGTGCGTCGGAACGACCCGTATGCAGGCGGCTACGTCACGCGCCACTACGGGCGGCCGCACCACGGTGTCCACGCGGTGCAGATTGAAATCGCCCGAACCCTCTACATGGATGAGGAGCGGATCGTCCGACATGGCGGCTTCGACGCGCTGCGCGACCGGCTCGAGAGGGTGATCGCCACGCTTGCGACCGCGGACTGGGCCATGCTCGAACGCGGCTGACGCGCGCTTCCCCTGCCGTTCCCCGTTCGCGGCACGAGTCTCCCTCGGGTGTCGAGATGCACCGGATTTCCGCCCAAGCCCCGCTCGTCCGCGCCTCGGTCGAGGCCGACATTCCGGCCATCGCGGCCATCTACCGCCACCACGTCACGACCGGCCTCGCAAGCTTCGAGGAGACATCGCCCGACCTCGCGGAACTCGCGAGGCGGCGCGAGGCCGTGCTCGCCAGCGGCCTTCCCTGGCTGATCGCCGAGGACCTTGACGGCAAGGTGGTGGGCTATGCCTACGCGGCACTCTACAGGCCACGAAGTGCCTATCGCTTCACGGTCGAGGACTCGATCTACGTGGCTCTGGGAATGATAGGCCGAGGTATCGGGCGGTCCCTTCTCACCGCCCTGATCGCCGAGACGACAGCCGTGGGGTACCGACAGATGATCGCCGTGATCGAGGATTCCGGGAACCACGCATCGATCGCTCTCCACAGGTCCTCCGGGTTTCGCGAGGCGGGGCGGCTCCGGAGCGTCGGCTTTAAGTTCGGCCGCTGGGTGGACAGCGTGCTGATGCAGCGGGCGCTCGGCCCAGGCGACACCGTCTTGCCTCGAGACCGCCCTTCCCGAGGATGAACGCGAAAAAAAGGCCGCCCCGAGGGGCGGCCAAGTTTAGGGAGGAAACGTCCAAGAAAGGCAACAAGGCCGCATTCACGACCATGCTGCGGTGCACAATGTAGACTGTGCCCTGAAAGCCTGCAAGGTTTTTTTGCACTGCACCAGAAGCATGCCTGTCCCCTTTGGATGCATGGGTTCGAAGCTTCTGTTGACACCGCAGAAACCCGCGCTCTCACGCTGCGGATTGGCACGAACGTTGCTCGAACCCCCGCGGCATGAGCTCGTTCAAGACCCTGATCGCCGTCACGCTCGCGCTGCTGGCCGCCGTGCCGTGCGCGTACGCCAACCAAGGGCTCCCCGCAGCGCCCGCCACTCAGCTCGCCAGCGAGCCGATCCGTCTCTGCCGCGCGGCAATCCGCGCGGCAGAGCGCGCGCATGGGATCCCCAACGCACTCCTTGCCGCTCTCGGCCGGGTCGAGAGCGGCAGGCGCGATCCGGTGACCGGCAATTTCGGCCCATGGCCCTGGACCATCAATGCCGAAGGCCGTGGGCAATTCTTCGCCACCAAGGCGGAGGCGATCGCTGCCGTCAGGCGGCTCCAAGCGGAGGGTGTGCGGTCGATCGATGTCGGCTGCATGCAGGTCAACCTGCGGCACCATCCTGATGCCTTCGCCTCTCTCGAAGATGCGTTCGACCCTCAGAAGAACGCCGCCTATGCCGCCCGCTTCCTTGTCTCACTCCACGAGGCGTCGAAGAATTGGCTCCAGGCTGCCGCGAACTACCACTCCCACACGCCGGAGCTCGCGATCGCCTATCAGCGCCGCGTGATGGCCGCATGGCCCGACGAAAGCCGGATTGCGGCCGAGGAATACCGTGCGGCGCAGCTCGCTGTCTGGGCCGCGCGGCCGGCTGCCGCCGTGGGAACAGGTGCACCAGCACGCATCCTGCCGGGGCCGAGCGGAAACCGAGCCACAGGCATGGGGCTCGATGCCTACCGCGCCGCGCCGATCCCCGTTGTGACGCCCCTTGGCAGCCGCGTTCCATCGGTCAGACGCGCCCCTTGATTCGCACATGCCAGATATGCATTCTCCAGATGCCAGCATCGAAAAGGAACGAGACTATGCGTGTCCTTGCAACTGCCGCCCTCCTTGTCAGCTTTGCTGTTGCACCGGCCCTTGCCGGCCCGTGCAGCGCGCCCCCGCCGGCGCCGAACACCTCGTCACTGCCGCCCCCCTCTTCCCCGGCCTGATCAGCCGGCAAACTCCCTTCTGATCGCGTCGCTGTGCTGGCCGATGGCCGGCACAGCGCCATAGTCCCGATCGCCGCAAGCCCATCGCACAGGGGGAGCGGCGTAGGAGATCTCGCCGTTCGGCGTCGCGACCGTGATCCGCCTCAGCGCAGGATGACGCGCAAGGTCGGGCACCTCGTTCACGAACCCGTACGCGGTGCCAGCCAAAGCCAGTCGCTCGGTGACGGTCGCGCGGTCGAGGCTCACGAACACAGACGCGATCGTGGCATCGAGTTCTGAACGGTTTCGCACCCGAGCGACGTTCGAGGCGAAACGCTCGTCGGTCGCGACACTCGGGTCGCGCAGCACCTCCCGGCAGAACGCAACCCATTCTCGCTCGTTCTGGATCGAGATCAGCACTTGTCCGCCGTCAGCGAGCGCAAACGCTCCGTATGGGGCGACAGATGGGTGAGCGAGGCCGACGCGCGGCGGCGGGCGACCGGTGCCCTCGTAAGTCAGGAGCGGCACGTTCATCCAGTCCGCCATGCCGTCGAACAGAGACACGGCAAGTCCGGTTCCCCGGCCGGACCTGTTTCGCTCGATCAACGCCTCTAGCACCCCGGCGTAGGCAGCCATGCCGCAGGCAATATCGCACACCGAGGTCCCGACCCGGCCTGGTCCCTCCGGCCTGCCGGTGACAGAACAGAGCGCCGTCTCCGCCTGCACGAGTAGGTCATAGGCTTTCATCTGAGCGTAGGCGCCCTCTTCGCCATAGCCTGAGATGTCGACGGTGATGAGGCGAGGGTAGCGTTCTCGGAGGGACGCCGAACCGAAGCCGGCTCGTGCGGCAGCGCCTGGAGCGAGGTTCTGGATGAACACGTCGGCGCGGGCGAGGATTCGATGCAGGAGCGCCGCGTCCTCAGGGTTCTTGATGTCAGCGACCAGACTTTCCTTGCCGCGGTTCAGCCAGACGAAGTAGCTGGAGAGGCCCTTTGCGTAGTCGTCGTAGCCACGAGCGAAGTCGCCCTCCGGCCGCTCGATCTTGATCACCCGCGCGCCCGCATCGGCGAGCTTGCAGGACAGGAACGGCGCAGCCACCGCCTGTTCCAGTGTCAGAACGAGCAGCCCCTCAAGCGGTTTCGGTGCCGGCATGGTCGATGTCCTTTCCCCGAAGTCCAGTCTCTCGATGCGCCGGCGAGGAGGGCAGCTGGTCCAGCCTCACCATCTGAAAGCGCGTTTCCCTCCCGCTTGGCTGTCAGCGCAGCACTCGCTTGCTTCGGAGCAGTGGCCGCGCGCGCCCTCAGAGCGTATTCGCCGCGCGCGGATCGACCCAAAACCCCGCCGGCCCCGCGTCCGGCCCGCCGCCGAGATAGGTCATGCCGGGGGCGACGGTCGCTGCGAGGATGAAGGTCTTCTCCGGGAGCAGGATCCACTGTGGGATGCCGCTGCCGACGGGATACTGGTCTGGCTCGCGCATAGCCGGGTCATGCCCAGTGGCGGGAATGATCTTGACGATCCGCTGCGGCCCGCCGAACACGAAGCTCTCGGCGAGGGAGCGCTTCACCCGCCCCATGTCGAGGAACCCCGCGGTGTCTGCCTCGACCGTCTGGCGGGCGAGGCCCTGCTCCGGCGGGCCGATGCGACCTCCTGAGAGATGAGAGTATCCGGCGAGAGCAATCTCCCCCGGCGCGACCTTCTCCTTCAGGAGCAGAAGGCTCCAGCCCCGGTCGAGCCTGCCCCGGTGGTCGCCGATCCTTGCCTCGAGCTCCCGCGCCGGCCGGTTGACCACGAAGATGAGGCGGGTGACGAACCCCTTGGCCTTTAGAAACGTTCCCGGCGGCGGAAGTTCAGGCATCAATAGCTCCGCGGCATGCCGAGAACGTGCTCGGCAATGTACGAGAGCACGAGATTGGTCGAGATTGGGGCAATCTGGTACAGACGCGTCTCGCGGAACTTGCGCTCGATGTCGTACTCCTCGGCGAAACCGAACCCGCCGTGGGTCTGCACGCACGCCTCTGCGGCCGCCCATGAGGCCTCGGCGGCGAGCATTTTCGCCATGTTCGCCTCCGCCCCGCAATTGAGCCCGGCTTCGAATTTTTCGCAGGCAGCCCTGACCATCAGCTCCGCGGCGCGCCACTGCGCGTAGGCGCGGGCGATCGGGAACTGCACGCCCTGGTTCTGCCCGATCGGGCGGCCGAAGACGTGCCGTTCCTTGGCATAGGCGACCGATTTCTCGGTGAACCATTTCGCATCGCCAATGCATTCGGCAGCGATCAGGATGCGCTCGGCGTTCATCCCGTCGAGAATGTAGCGGAACCCCTTGCCCTCCTCACCGACCAGGTTCTCAGCCGGAATCTCCATGTTGTCGAAGAACACCTCGCAGGAGTTGTGGTTCATCATCGTCCGGATCGGGCGGATGGTGAGCCCCTTGCCCCGGACCGCCCGCATGTCGACGATGAAGGTCGAGAGCCCCTCCGTCTTCTTCGCAACCCGGTCACGTGGCGTCGTGCGGGCGAGCAGGAGCATCAAGTCGGAGTGTTCCGCTCGCGATGTCCAGACCTTCTGGCCATTGACGATGTACCGGTCCCCCTCCCGTCGCGCGGTCGTCCGAAGTGAGGTCGTGTCACTTCCGGAGGTCGGCTCTGTCACCCCGAAGGCCTGGAGCCGCAGACGTCCGGCGGCGATCTCGGGCAAATAGGTCCGCTTCTGCTCCGGCGATCCGTGGCGGAGGATGGTCCCCATGATGTACATCTGCGCGTGGCAGGCCGCGCCGTTGCAGCCCTGGCGATGGATCTCCTCGAGAATGGCCACCGCACCCGAGAGCGGCAGGCCAGCGCCGCCATACTCCTCGGGGATCAGCGCCGCGAGATACCCAGCCTCGGTCAGCGCTCGGACGAACTCCGTCGGGTAGCCCCGTTCGGCGTCCAGTTTTCTCCAGTACTCGCCGGGAAATTGCGCGCAGAGCTTCGCCACCTCGCCGCGCAGGTCGGCCCAGGCATCGTCGCGCAGAAGCGTGTGGTCCATCGGTCAAACTCCTCCAGGAGCCGGGATTAGGCCTGCTGCTTCGCTGTGGCAAGCGCCAGCATCCGAGCCTTCGGGCTGACCCGCTGCAACGCCGCGGCGTCGAGGAAGCCGAGCGGCGTCCTGGCGGTCCCCTGCTCCGGGGCGCCCGCACGCGCAACGCTGAAGGCGAGCCAGAGCAGCGAGGCCAAGCCGCTCGATCTCGGCGCGAGATGCAGCGTGGGGCTCACCGCGAAGGGGCCCGCGAGGCCAAGCCCGACCAGCACGATCATCGATTGGAATCCGAAGCTCAGTCAGAGCATGTGCGGCAGCGCCGCCCGCACGCCGCGGTTGGCGGAGGAGCGGGCGACATTGGCCAGGTTCGACCCCCGTGTTCTCGGGGCGACGAAGTCGACCAGGGCCGGCAGCGCCTCCATCACGCGAAGGATGGAGCCGGGTGGCTGACCCCGTCAGCCGGCAGACACGGCAGGCGCGCGCATGTAAGGCTTGCGGCTCCCGAAGGCTCGACGGAGGCCCATCGGATGCGCGTCGCGATGTTCAGCACCAAGCCGTATGACCGCAGGAGCTTCGAGGAGGCAGGGACGGCCGGCCTCGACTTCCGCTGGCTCGAGGCGAGGCTGACCCGGGAGACCGTCTCCCTCGCCGAGGGCTCACCGGCGGTGTGCCTGTTCGTCAACGACGAGGCGGATGCGTCCGTGATCGCTTCGCTCGCAAGCGGCGGCACGCGGCTGATCGCGCTTCGATGCGCCGGCTTCAACAACGTCGATCTCGCGGCAGCCGAGGCGCACGGCGTCTCCGTCGTGCGCGTCCCCGCCTATTCGCCGCACGCGGTCGCGGAGTTCACCGTCGGGCTCCTGCTCGCGCTCGTGCGTCGGATCCACAAGGCCTACACGCGAACGCGCGAGAACAATTTCTCCCTCGACGGCCTTCTGGGATTCGACCTCCACGGCCGCACGGTCGGCGTGATCGGCACCGGGCGGATCGGCGCTCTCGTCGCCCGGATCATGCGCACCGGCTTCGGCTGCCATGTGCTCGCGCACGATGTGCGCCGCGCGGCAGCGCTCGAGGAGATCGGCGTCGTCTATGCAAGCCGTGCGGAACTGCTCGCGAACGCCGACATCATCACCCTGCACTGCCCTCTCACGCCTGAAACGCACTACCTTCTCGACCGGCAGAGCCTCGCTCTGCTCCGGCCCGGGGCGATCGTGGTCAACACCTCGCGTGGCGCGCTGATCGACACCGAAGCCGCGATCGACGCCCTCAAGACCGGCCAGCTTGGCGGCCTCGCGATCGATGTCTATGAACAGGAGGCCGATCTGTTCTTCGAGGATCTCTCCGCCGAGATCATCCAGGACGACGCGCTGCAGCGCCTGCTGATGTTCCCCAATGTGTTGGTGACCGGCCACCAGGCCTTCTTCACCCGCGAGGCGCTCAGCGCGATCGCCTCGACGACGCTCGCCAACATCCGGGATTTCGCCGCCGGGCGGCCGCTCGTGAACACCGTGACGGCTGCCTCCGTCAAGGGATGACCAGGACATCCCCGAGGCAGTGACCGGACGGTCTTGAAGCCGCAATGACGCCGGTTCAGTCGCTCACTCTCGCAGAATGCGGTGCCTTTCACCCGAGAGCGCAGTATACCGCCGAGGGTCACACCACCAGCCTCCGCTCCGCACGCGTATTGTCCGACTGTTTTGATCGCGAGAAGAGAGGCGGTATTGCCTCTCCGACCGTCCGCAGCCTTCGCTCGCCTTGGATCGTTGAGATGAAGGCCTAGGTCACTCCGGCCGAAACGTGCCCGGCAGCCGCGAACGCGCCTCGCGCTGGTCCTCCGCGGGCGACGGGGCACCTCGGCATCGCCGTGCACCGCGCAGGCGTCGCGACCGCTCGCTCACCCGGCCCAGCCGTAATCCGCGAGCGCCCGCTCCGGGCTGATCAGCCCGTCGGCGATGTCTCGGGCGATCGCCTCGCAGTCACGCTCCCTCGGGTCACCCATGCCGCCCCCGCCCGGCAGAAGCAGGACCAGCCGGTCTCCCTCCGGAATGATCTGGAAGCCCTTGGTGCGCAGGACCGCTCCTGACTTCAACTTGACCACCCCCGACGCTCCGTCGCGGCCGCCGAGCCGGCCGCGCGGCGGGTTCCCCACGCGATCGAAAATGGCATTGACGGCGAACTCCGCGTCCCCCTTGGTGCCGATCTCCAGGATCTGGCCGAAGCCCCCCCGCGTGCGGCCCGCACCCGCGCTGTCGGGTCGAAGTTCCTTCCGCCAGAACACAACCGGCGCGACATTCTCTGTCGCCTCCACGGGCATCGTCCGCACGCCAGAGGGAAAGGCGATTCCGGAGAGCCCATCCTTCGTCGCGCGCGCGCCCGTGCCGCCCGAGTTGAACGTGATGATCTCGAAATCCTCGATCTTGGCCGCAGGTCCTGACACCTGCGTGCCGCCACGCAAAGGCGGATTCCACAAACACGAGGCCCCCTCGGCCGCAACTCTCTCCGGGACGGCTTGGGCGAGGCACCCCATCATCAGATCGGGCAGGAGCTGCCCCACGACGTGCCGTACCGCCACCGGGTAGGGCCGCGGAGCGTTGAGGATGCAGCCCTCTGGAATCCTCATCCGGAACGGCTGCAGCGACGCCCAGTTGTTCGGGATATCCGGCGCGACGACGACCTTGATCCCGAAACAAGAATAGGCGCGGCAATAGGCCGGCGGAACGTTGATTCCCCGCGTCGAGAGACCCGACGTTCCCGAGAAATCGACCTCGATCGTTCTGTCCCCGATCGTCATCGCGGCCGCGAGTGTGACCGGAGCCTCATAGCCGTCGGAGCGGATCTCGGCACGGAAGGTCCCTTTCGGCAGTTTCGCGATCTCCGCTTCCGTTGCGCGCAAGCTCGCGTCGAAGATCACCTCGGCAAGGGGGTCGAGCCCCTCCATGCCGAACTCCTCCATCATCTCGATGAGCCGCCTCGCGCCTGCCTCATTGCACGCACACAACGAGTAGATGTCGCCTTCGAGCTCGATGGGCGTGCGTGATCCCGCCCGAATGAAGTCGAAGAAGGTCTCGTTGGGACGGCCTTGCTCGAAGCACTTGACGATCGGGATGTAGAGCCCCTCCTCGAACACTGAACGCGCCTCCGGCCCCATGCCGAGACCGCCGATATCGATGATGTGGGCGGTGTTGGCGAAGAGGCCGACGATCCGGCCATGCAGGAACGCAGGCGTGACGACGGTGAGGTCGTGAAGATGACCTGTCCCCAGCCAAGGATCGTTGGTGATGTAGTGATCGCCGGGCCGCATCGTCTCGGCGGGGAACTTCGCGAGGAAATGCGCCACACTCTCCATCATCGAGTTCACGTGCCCGGGCGTTCCCGTCACCGCCTGTGCGAGCATTCTCCCCTTGAGGTCGAAGACGCCGGCCGAAAGGTCGCCGGCCTCGCGCACGGTGGTGGAGAAGGCTGTTCGGATCATCGTCTGGGCCTGCTCTTCGACCACCGCGATCAGCCGGTTCCACATGACCTGGGTCTGGATCCTCGCAAGCGCCGAGAGCTGGCGGTCGGCCATCTGGTGCATCGCCTGCCTCCTCAGGGATTGCTGCGGGTGAGGCGAATGTAGCCCAACCCGTCGATCCGTGCCGACCAGCCGGGCCCGACCAAGGTCGAGGTCTCGTCCTCGGCGATGATCGCAGGGCCGGCGAGCATCGACCCAGGCGAAAGGGCGGACCGCTCGTAGACGGGCCAGTCCGAGACCGTTCCGGTTGCCGTGTCGCGTACGGCCAGGTGGCGCGCGGGCGTCGCCTCGACGGCGTCCGGCTGGACCGGTTCGGGGATGACGGTGTCCGATACGGTCGCGACCGTCACCGAGAACGAGAGAATCTCCACGTCGGAACCGGGAACCGGCCGATCGTAGAATGCGGCGTAGAGGCGGTCGTAGTCCGCCCGGATGGCGGCAACAGCGTCGAGGTCGAGTGTACGGGAGGGGATCGGAACGGCAATCTCATGGCCCTGCCCGACATAGCGCATGTAGGCGAGTCTGCGCTCCTGAACCTCCCCCCCTTGAGAACCGAGCGCGACCACAGCCCGCGCCTCCTCGCTCATCGCGACGAGCAGCGCATTGACGGCCTCCACATCGAAGGTCGCGAAGCGCTGATAGAGGCTCCTGACAACCTCGAAGGACACCGGCGCACGGAGGAAGCCAATCGCCGAGCCGACGCCGGCACCGGACGGCACGAGCACGGAACCGATCCCGATCTTCTCCGCGACGCGGTAGGCATGCACCGGACCGCCGCCGCCGAAGGCGATCAGCGTACGCCCGCTGAGGGTCTTCCCGCTCTCGATCGCGTGCACGCGTGCCGCGTTCGCCATGTTCTCGTCGACCATCTCGACAACGCCGAGCGCAGCCATCTCCGGGACGAGCCCGAGCGGCGCACCAACCTCTCGGTCGAGCGCGTCCCGCGCGGCATCGGGGAACAGTTTGAGACGGCCGCCGGCGAACCGAGTCGGCTCGTAGCGACCGAGCACCAGGTTCGCGTCCGTCACGGCGGGCCTCGTGCCACCGCGGCCGTAGCAGGCTGGCCCAGGGTCGGCACCGGCGCTCTCGGGGCCGACGGCAATGCGCCCCATGCCGTCCACATGCGCGATGCTTCCACCGCCCGCTCCGATCTCGACCATCTCGATCACCGGAATGCGCAACGGCAAGCCGGACCCCTTCTTGAAGCGTCCGACCCGCGCCACCTCGAAGCTTCGGGACGACTGAGGACGATAGTGATCGATCAGGCACACCTTGGCGGTCGTTCCGCCCATGTCATAGGAGAGAACGTGCGCGAGCCCGGTCTCGCGCGCAATGTGAGCGGCGAAGATCGCGCCCCCGGCCGGCCCGCTTTCGACCAGGCGGATCGGGAAGCGGCAGGCGATGTCGACGGTGGTCAACCCACCGCCCGACAGCATCAGGAACAGCGGCGCAGTCATCCCCGCCTCGCGCAAGCCCCTCTCGAGCTTTCGCAGGTAGCGGCTCATCAGCGGTTGCACGTAGGCGTTGGCGACCGTCGTCGAGAACCGCTCCCACTCGCGCATCTCGGGCGAGACCTCGGAGGAGAGGCTCACCGGAACGCCCGGCAGCTCCTCGGCGAGGATCTCGCGCACCCGCTGCTCGTGCGCGCCATTGACATAGGCGTGCAGGAAGCCGACCGCGATCGCCTCAATCCGCTCGGCCTTGAGCAGCGGCACGAGCGCGCGCACGGCCTGCTCATCGAGCGGCTTGAGCACAGCGCCGGTGTTGTCGAGCCGTTCCGGCACAGGGAGGCGAAGCCGCCGTGGCACAAGTGGCTCGGGCAGGACGATCTGCAGGTCATACTGGTCGTAGCGCGCCTCATTGCCGAGGGCGAGCACGTCGCGGAAGCCTTCAGTGGTGATCAGAGCCGTGCGTGCGCCCTTGCGCTCGATCAGCGCGTTGGTTGCGAGCGTGGTCCCATGGACGAGAACGCCGATTTCCGAGGGAACGAGACCGGCATCCTTGAGGATCGCCGCCACGCCCTCCAGCACGCCCTTCTCCGGGGCGGCGGGCGTCGTCAGAACTTTGGCCGTCCATCGGCGGCCGCCATGCTCGAGCGCGAGGTCGGTGAAGGTTCCGCCGATGTCGACGGCAAGCCGCGCGCCGGCCATCAGCACGAGGCCCTGGACTCTAGAACCGCCAGCGCGGGGCATTCTTTGGCGACGTCTTCCATGCACATGTCCTCCTCAGGGATGCGGCAGCACTTCCCGATACGTACAAGGATCGTTCCAGGAGTGGTGTCCGCGTGGGCGAAGATTGCCGCATCCTGTCGGCAGTCGGAGAGCATAGTCCGTTTCGCGCTGCGCCGTGCAGGGGTGTCCTTGCCGCGAACCGCCCTCTCGGTTGCATCGCGCAAAGGCGCGAAGCATGGCCGTCCGTGCCCGGAGACGGTCGCAGGTCTCCTGGGCACTCCGGCCGTTCCGTCGAGGTCGCGACGACGCGGCACGGTGTGGCACTCGCTGCCGATCATGACAGCGGCGGATGACCGATCAGGTCCGGCACGCGCCAGGGAGGGCTCGCATGCGTGACCAGCAGACACGTCGCGCTCGACGCCTTCCCTTGCTCGGCCGAGGATCCCGCGAGCGCTGCGCTCGTCCGTGCTGACTATCTCGCGGGTGATGCCTATGGTCCCAGAGTTGAGCGTCGGATGCTCCTCAGGCAAGCGGGTGGCGAGATCGAGAGATTGGATCAACTTCGCGGGCATCGAGGGCGTGGTGTTCAGTGCGTCGCGGCCAGGGTGGCGAGAATCCGCGCGGCTTCGGCGAAGTCGGCAAGGTCCATCGCCTCGTCGGGAGTGTGGCTGCCATGCTGGTTGCGGATGAACAGCATCGCGGTCGGGACACCGGCCTCGTGAAACGCAAGAGCGTCGTGTCGTCCCCCCGAAGGCATCTCGTGGAACGGGATGAATCGGGCCGAGGCGCAGTCGCGGAGTCGCTGGAGCAGATCGCGGTCGAGGAATGCCGGGCGCGGTCCTGTGTCCGGCCCGAGCGAGACCGTCACCCCGTACTTCGACTCGGCCTCGGCCACGATGTCGTCCAGCGCCACGCGCATCCGGGCGAGAGCGGGCAGGTCGACGCCGCGGATGTCGAGGGTGAAGCGTGCCTCGCCTGGGACGCGACTCCAGCTGGCCATGGCCGGATCGACGCCGACCACGCCGAAGGTTGCCATGATGCGGTGGCCCTCGGCGTCAAGCCGATCCCACACGGCGTTGATCCCTACGATGATATGCCCGAGCGCAGCGACGGCGTCACGCCGAACCCGCTTCGGCGCACCACCGACATGGGCATAGACGCCGGTGATACGCGCCTTGCGGAACCGGTCGCCGCCGCTGATCGCCGGCACGACGGCGACGGCCCGGCCGACCTCGATGAGTTCGGGTCCCTGTTCTATGTGCGCTTCGATGAAGCCGGCGATCCGCGCAGGATCAAGATGTCGCTGGCCGGCAGCGATCGCCTCCGGCTCGAAGCCGAGCGCTCGCATGTGCTGGGCGAGGGTGTCGCCGGTATCAGATCGTTTCGCGGCTAGCGCCTCCACGGGCAGGCACCCGAGCGCGGCACGCGCCCCGGCGAAGGAGACCGGAAACCACACGCTCTCCTCGGCGCGCGTCATCATCACCGTCACATCGCCGCGCGGGCGCCGATCGGCCCGCACGAGACCCGCCAGTGCTGCGAGCCCGGCGACGACGCCGGCAGCGCCGTCGTAGTTGCCACCGTGAGGAACCGAATCGAGATGGCTGCCGATGATGAGCGTCCGCTCCCCGGAATCGCTTTCCGCAAGCGTCGCGTAGCTGTTGCCCGCGAAGTCGCGGCTCACCGCGAGCCCCGCGCCTTCGGCAGCCTCGAGGCAGAGGGCGTGCGCGCGCTCCTCTCCTGGGCCGTAGGCATCGCGGGTCACCCCGGGCGGATCGAGGCTCGCCTCGCGGAGCGCGTCGAAGAGGCGCTCTGCAAGCGCGAGATCAGGCTCGATCTGCGCGGCGTCCTTCACGATCCCGCTCTCAGAACCCGCGCACGATGCCGCCATCACAGCGGACGATCGAGCCAGTGATGTAAGAGGCACGCTCGGAGGCAAGGAAGGTCGCGACGGCGCCGTATTCCTCAGGCGTCCCGAGGCGGCCGGCGGGAATCGTGGCCGCGCGCTTCGCCATCGCCTCCTCGAAGGAGATCCCCTCCTTCCTCGCCATGAACCCCACCGTGTCCTTGGTCCGGTCGGTCAGGATCGAGCCGGGGGCAAGGATGTTGCAGGTCACGCCATCGGCCGCGACCTCGTTCGCGAGCGTCTTGTTCCAGCCGACGATCGCCGCACGCAGGGTGTTTGACAGCACCATATTCGGCAGCGGCTGGACCATGCCGGAGGAGCCGATGGTGATGATCCGCCCCCACCTGCGCTCCCGCATCCCGGGCAGAAGCCGCATCGCAAGCCGGATCGGTGCCACGACCATCTTCGCGAACTGAGCCTTCAGCTCGGCGAGGTCGAGCTCGAGTGCTGGCCCGACCGGCGGGCCGCCGTGATTGAGGACGAGAATGTCAACCCCGCCCATGCGGAGAACCGCTTCATCGGCAAGGCGGTCCATCGCCGCCTCGTCGGCCACATCGGCCGCGATCGCATAGGCCGGTGCGCCGCTCGCGGCCGAGAGGGTGACGGCGAGCGTCTGAAGTGCTGCGAGGTCACGGCTCGCGACGCACAGAGTCGCCCCCTCGGCGGCGAGTCCTTCGGCAACAGCGCGTCCGAGCCCCTTCGAGGCGCCCATCACCAGAGCACGTCTGCCCCTCAGCCCAAGATCCATGCGAGCCCTCCTCCCTCCCAGGTGCCCGCATCGTAAGGACCGCCGCCGCATCGGCAAGCCTCGCGCCGACGGCGCAGCGGCAAGGCCGCTTAGCGGCAGAGGGAAGGAAAGCACCGGTCACGCAGGCGCTGTGCCTCGTCAGTCAGACCTGCCGGGAGCGGCGCACCGACGCCGGCGAACGTCGCCTCCGTCCAGTCCCGCCACGTGGGCGGCGGTGCGAACGGATGCGCCTTCTTGTCCGAATAAGTGGCGGTGCCCGACCAGCGCGCAACGATGCGACGGTCAGGCGCGATGACGTAGGTGATCGGCACGGGAAGCCGCGGTGGCGGAGGGTTCAGGGGCACCGCAGGGTCGCGGCGCATGATCCGGCGGAGCCTGTCGCCGCGACGCGCCGCGGCTTCGATCTCGCGCGGTAACTCAGCATCGACGTGTCCGCCCTGTGGCGGCACCGTGACGGTGTAGACCGCAATGCCATGAGCGGCGGCGAGGGCCTCCGCGTAAGGCCGCTCAGCGGCGCAGGGCGAACACCTCGAGCCGCCGATCCGGAGCGCGACCCAGCGATCGGTACTGGCGTCGTACGGGGTCGGTGCGGCCGTGCCGTCAATCAGATCCATGCGCGGCATCGTGGTTCCGACATCCCAGGCCCTCACCTCAGAGGCCGCGAGGCAGACAAGCACTCCGACCACCGTGGCTCGAACCACGGCACGTGCTCTCCTGTCGGCTCCTCTCCCACGACGTCTCGCCGCGAGCCGGGGATCGCGGTAAGGAAGCGACGCTCATGATGACCAGTCAGTAGCGCATGCGAGAGAGACAAAAGCCACGGCTTGCCCTCACCCGGCTCTTCCCGCCCGATGTTATGGCCAGAGCTCGCCGCGACTACACGATCGTGGCCGAGAACCCTGAGGACGTGCCAGCCGATAGCGCACGCCTGCTCGCCATGGCCTCCGGTGCGGACGCGATCCTCTGCGCCGCCGGAGACCCGTTTGGCGAGGACACCATCGCCGCGCTGCCAACCTCCATCCGCGTGATCGCGACCTTCTCGGTCGGCATCGATCACATCGCGCTTGAGGCCGCCCGTGCACGCGGGATCATCGTGACGAACACGCCGGATGTGCTGACGGAATCGACAGCGGAGCTGACCATTCTGCTCCTGCTCGGGGCAGCCAGACGTGCCTCGGAGGGAGAGCTGCTCGTCCGCGAACGGCGTTGGACAGGCTGGGCACCGACGCAGCTTCTGGGCACGCAGGTGTCTGGCAAGCGCCTCGGCATTCTTGGCATGGGGCGGATCGGCCGCGCGGTGGCGCGCATGGCGGGCGGCTTCCGGATGGAGGTGCACTACCACAACCGCAGGCGGCTTGCGCCCGAGCTTGAGCGAGGAGCGATCTACCACAGCGACGCGGCGTCGATGCTTGGGATCGTCGACATGCTCGCACTCACGGCTCCCGGTGGTCCAGGCCTCACGAAGTGGCTCAACGCCGAACGGATCGCCCTGCTCAAGCGGGGCGCGATCGTCGTCAATTCCGGGCGTGGGACACTTGTCGATGACGATGCGCTGATCGCGGCGCTACGGACCGGCCATGTCGCCGCTGCCGGGCTCGATGTCTATGCGAACGAACCCGCGCTCGATCCGCGCTATCTTGGCTGCGCCAACACATTCCTGCTCCCGCATCTCGGCAGCGCAACGCTCGAGGCGCGCAACGCGATGGGCTTCCGTGCGCTCGACAATCTCGACGCCTTCTTCGCCGGACGCGAGCCGCCCGACCGCGTGGCCTGACCCGACACCTCAACGCCCTTGGATCTCAGCCAGGAAACGCTCGACCTCGTGCGAAAGCCGGTCTGCCTCTGCGGTCAGCGCATTCGCGGCGGACAGGACATGGGCAGCCTGCTCGCCTGTCTGCTCGACGGCTGAGGAGACGGCACCGATGCTGCCCGAGACTTCGCTCGTGCCGGACGCAGCCTGTTGCACCGCACGGGCGATCTCGGCCGTCGCTGCGCCCTGCTCCTCGACCGCTGCGGCGATGCCGGCAGAGATCTCGTTCATCCGCGCAATCGTTCCCGCGATCGCACGGATGGCTTCGACCGAGCGGCTGGTCGCCGCCTGCATCGCCGCGATCTGGGCGCTGATCTCCTCGGTCGCCTTCGCGGTCTGAGCGGCCAGCGCCTTCACCTCCGAGGCGACGACAGCGAAGCCTTTGCCCGCTTCGCCCGCGCGCGCCGCCTCGATTGTGGCGTTGAGCGCGAGCAGATTCGTCTGCCCGGCGATATCGCCGATCAGGCGCACCACGTCGCCGATCCGACTTGCCGCCTCGCTGAGGCTGCCGACGGTCGCGTCGGTCGCCTCCGCCTCGCGAGCTGCTTCGGCGGCGATGCGTGCGCTTTCCGCGACCTGACGTCCGATCTCCTGCACGGAGGCGGCAAGTTCCTCGGCCGAGGCCGCTACGGCTTGGACACTTGCTGCCGCCTGATCGGTTGCGGCAGCGACGGCGACGGCACGCTTGCCCGTTTCGGAAGCGACCTCGCTCATCGCCTCGGAGACGGACTTCATACTGGCCGCGCTGTCGCCCATTCGGCGGGCGACCTGGCCGACGCTCGCCTCGAAATCCTCGGCAAGCTTGACCTGCTGCGTGACGAGGTTCCAGACGAGCATGGCGCCGACATAGTCCCCGCCGCGGTCGGTCATCGCGCTGATGCGGAGATCCATCGTCTCCGGGCCGAGGCGAATGCGGGCGCGATGCGGCAGATTTGCGGGGTTCGACAGGATCGTGCGCACGCGTTCCGGGTGGCGGTGCATGATGTCGATGCTCTTGCCAAGGAGAGCATCAGCTTTCTCCGGAAGCAGATGCTCAACCGTGCCAAGAACGCGCCGCGATTCAGCGTTCATGTAGCTGATGCGGAAGTCGTCGCGAGGGTTAGCGACCATGACGGCGACCGGAAGCTGGTCGAGCATCTGCCCTTGTGCGAAGGCCTTCTCCGCCGTCTCGCGCAGCGTCGCGAGGGCCTTCTCCATGCGGCCGAACTCGTCCCGCCGCACCGTCGTGGCGAGCGTGAACCGCGTATCGCCCTCAGCGATCCGCTGCAGAAGACCGGTGATGCGCTTCGTCGGTCGTGCCACCATTTCTCCGATCAGGTAGGAGATCATCAGAAGAAGTGCGGCGATCGCAGCAGAAATTTTGAGGACATCCTCGCCCGTCGTCTCCACCTTCGCGCCCATGCGCGCTCCGGCCTGCTCGGCTCGGGACGCGAATGTCGCGGCCACAGCGGCAGCGGTGGCCTCCACCCCGATGATCGCCGCGGCGGTGACGGCACTGTCATGCTCGATGAGCTCTGCCGTCAGGCCACTCAGTCCCAGGGCCGAGTCGGTAAGGTTTGCCAGAGCGACGGAGAGCTGCTCGAGCTCGCCACGGTAACGGGGATTGACCTCGATGGTCAGCGCGCCACGCATGTGGGTGCGGGCAGTTGCGGTAGCGCGCCGCACGCGCTGTGTCTGCGCGCCGTCGCCGGTTGCGAGATAACGGAGCGCAGCGATTCTTGCTTCGGCGGCTCCTGTGCCCACCGCGGCGAGACGCCCGCGCAGTTCCTCCTGTGTCCGCGGCTCGAGGCCCTCGAGCTCGAGACCTGCGTAAGCAGCCTCGTAGCGCAGTTCGAAGGTTTGCGCCGAGGGGAAGAATGCTTCGTCGCGTTTGGCGATCAGCTGGGTGCGAAGCTCGGCCGCGCGCAGAACCGCCTCGCTGAGCCTTTGCAAACTCTCCTGGTAGGCAGCGATCGTTGCGGCTGTCGGCTGTTCGCGACCTTCCGCGATCTGGTCCAGCTCGGCAAGTGCGGTATCCCGCACGCGCACCACCGCCCCTCTGATCTCGTCGATCTGTGATGCCGTCTGCGCCGAGAACAAAGCGCGGTTCAACGCCTGGAGCGACGCTGCAGCCACTGCGATATCCCGGACACGCCGCTCGGCCGCGAGGGCACGCGTCTCGTCTCCCCGCGCCGTCTCAATCCCCGCGACTTTGTCAAGCACGCTCCAGACGAGCACAGCGAGAAAGAGGAGCGGGATGACTGCGAGAAGCCCGAGCTTCAGGCGGAGGGGAAGGTTGATCACCAGCTTCATCCGAGCAACCTCCGGGCAGAACCGGACCTTGGCCCCGCTGTGTTACGCGGATCCCTTTAATTCGTCGTGAACGTGAAGGAAGCGCTCGGTGGTTGCCGTCGCTCCGCTCTCCGCTAAAACCCGCGGCGCGCGTGTTCAAGCGGAGGGCCGCAGGCGACACCGCGACGATCAGAGGGGGTACGATGCTGTTCGATTGTGCCGCACTTTCGCCCGAGAGCACCTACAAACTGCTCGTGTCAACGGTCGTGCCGCGGCCGATCGCCTGGGTGACGACGCTCGACGCCGAAGGCGTGCCGAACGCGGCGCCATACAGTTTCTTTAACGCTGTCTGCGGCTCGCCGCCCGTTGTGTGCATCGGGATCGGGCCGAAGAAGCCCGGCCTCAAGGATACCGGTGAGAATATCCGCCGCTCCGGCGAGTTCGTGGTCAACCTTGTGCCGGAAAAAGCCGCACGAGCGATGAACGTGACCGCGATCGACTTCCCACCGGGTGTCAATGAGCTCGTCGAGGCGGGGCTGACACCCCTGCCCAGCACGCATGTCGCTCCGCCCCGTATCGCCGAGAGCCCCGTGGCGCTGGAGTGTCGGCTTCTGCAGCTCGTCGACCTTGCCGCCGGCCGCGCCGTCGTGCTTGGTGAGGTGCTCGCATTCCAGATCGACGATGCCTGCGTGCTCGACGCGTCGCGGTGTTACATCGACACGCCGAGGCTCGGCCTGATTGGTCGCATGCACGGCGCCGGCGGCTATGTGCGCACAACCGATCGGCTCGAGATGCCGCGCATCTCGCTTGCCGACTGGCAGGCACGCGGCGCCGCTGGCTGAGGGTTCGCAACAGGCGGCGTTCGCCCTCTGGCGCGGACTATTTCTTCCTGGCATTCTTACGCGAATGCGAAGCATTCTCATCTTGCCCAGGATACCGTGAGTACGAGAGCAGGACTCCTCGATGCGTCGCCGCCCGGGTGGCTTGCCCTGCCCTCCGCCTGGACGGTTGCCGCCCTCATCACAGCGGCTGCTGTCGCCGCACCGATCATGGCCGTGCTGGTCGGCGCTGCTGCTCCTGCGGGCCCGGTCTGGCGCCACCTCGCGGAGACGGTGCTCGCCGAGCTGGTCGCGAACTCGGTCCTGCTCGCCGCCGGCACGGCGTTGATCTCGACCGCGATCGGGGCAAGCACGGCATGGCTCGTGACGATGCACGCCTTCCCCGGGCGGAGGCTCTTCGAGGTTGCTCTGCTTCTGCCTCTGGCCATGCCGGCCTACCTCATCGGCTATGTCTATACCGACCTCCTCGACGTGACGGGGCCTGTCCAGGGCTGGATCCGCGAAAGCTTCGGCCTGCGGTTCGGCGAGTATTGGTTTCCCCAGATCCGATCGATCGAGGGCGCAGTGGTGATGTTCGGGCTGGTGCTCTACCCGTACGTCTACCTCTTGTGTCGCGCAGCCTTCCTGGAGCAGTCGATCTGTCTCGCGGAGGTCGCGAGAACGCTCGGCTGTTCGAAACGCGGGATGATCTGGCGTGTCGCCTTGCCGCTGGCACGCCCGGCGATCGCGGCAGGGGCAGGGCTCGCGGTGATGGAGGCGCTGGCAGACTTTGGAACGGTCGGGCACTTTGCGGTGCGCACGTTCACAACCGGCATCTATCAAGCTTGGTTCCACATGGCCGATCGAACAGCGGCGCAGCAGCTCGCCGCCTGCCTTATGGGTATCGTTGCACTCCTGTTGCTGTCCGAGCGGCTCGTCCGCGGTCCGCGTCGCTTCTTCAACACGAGTTCCAAGCACCAAGCACTTGTTCCACAGCCGCTCGGCGGCGCCTCGGCCCTCCTCGCGATTGTCGCGTGCACCCTGCCAGTACTGCTCGGCTTCGTCATACCAGCCGCCCGTCTCGCCTTTCTCGGCTGGAGCGCTGGCGACGATGGTGCGCTGGTGCTGCCGTTTGCGCGCAACAGCTTCCTGCTCGCCGGACTTGCCGCGCTGTGCGCAGTCACGGTTGCGGTGGTGATCGCCTACGGCGCGCGGCTCTTCCCCTCGCCGTTGATACGGGGGGCCACCACGGTCGCTTCTCTCGGCTATGCCATCCCGGGATCGGTGATCGCGGTCGGCGTGCTCGTGCCGTTCGGGCTGTTCGACAACGCGCTCGATGGCTGGATGCGGGCGCGCTTCGGGGTCTCAACAGGGCTCCTCCTCTCGGGCACGATCGCGGCTCTGGTGTTCGCTTACGTCGTGCGTTTCCTCGCCGTCGCACTGTCCTCTGTCGAGGCTGGTCTGGAACGGATCCGGCCATCGATCGAGGACGCTGCCCGGGTGCTTGGGCGCAGCCCGGCCGGCAGCCTCGCCACTGTGCACCTGCCACTGCTCCGCGGCAGCCTTCTTTCGGCGGCCCTCCTCGTGTTCGTCGATACGATGAAGGAGCTTCCGGCGACGCTGATCGTCCGCCCATTCGACTTCGATACGCTTGCCGTTCGAGTCTACAACCTCGCCTCCGACGAGAAGCTCGCCCAGGCTTCTACGGCTGCGCTCCTGATCGTCGCTGCCGGGCTGATCCCCGTCGCTGTCCTCGCCCGCGCTATGCGGCGCTCAGGGCATTGACGCCGCCGAGGCGACCAGACGACGAACAGCGTCCATCGCCGGGAACATCGATACAGCAGCCGCTCTGGCGCTCAGTTCTGCCGCCACACAGGGAAAGGATCGGGCAAGGAGGCCCAGGCGCGCGGTCCGCGCGCGAACAGCGCCTCGTCGATGAGACAAGCGTCCAAAGCGTCGCGGATCGCCACCTCATCCATGTCGATACCGATGAAGACGAGCTCCTGGCGGCGATCGCCGTAGCGCTTGTCCCAGAGCGTCTTGATGCCCGCACGCCAGTCAGGGTCATCCGGCCAGCGATCGGGCTCGACGGCAGCCCACCAGAAGCCGGCGGCCTCGTGCCGCCCGATCGCTCCCGCCAACTGCCAGGTTCCCGCCCAAGGCATGCGCGTGGCGAGCCAGAAAAATCCCTTGGCACGAATCACGCCAGGCAGCGGCCCCTCGATGAACGCCTTAAAGCGTGCCGGGTGAAAGGGCCGACGCGCTCGGTAAACGAAGCTTCGGATGCCGAACTCCTCGCTCTCCGGCAGATGGTGCCCTGCGAGCGCCTGCGACCAACCGGCCGCCCGCTGCGCCCGGGCGAAGTCGAACCGCCCGGTCTCAAGCACGAGCCCGAGCGGGACTGCGCCATGCACAGCACTGACGATCTCCGCACCGGGATTGAACGTGCGGAGGAGAGCGACGAGCCGCTCGCGTTCGGCCTCGCTAACAAGATCCACCTTGTTGACGACGATCACGTCGGCGAACTCCACCTGCTCGACGAGCAGGTCGACCAGCATGCGACGATCATCCTGTCCAGCCACCTGCCCTCGATCCGCGAGGCTCGCGGTCGAACCGAAGTCGCGCAGGAAAGCGGCGGCATCGACGACGGTGACCATCGTGTCCAGACGCGCAACGTCGGCGAGGCTGCGCCCCTCGGCATCGCGGAACGCGAAGGTGGCAGCGACCGGCATCGGCTCGGAAATCCCCGTGCTCTCGATCAAGATCGAATCGAACCGCCCTTCGGAGGCAAGCTTCCGAACCTCGATCATCAAATCCTCCCGCAAGGTGCAGCAGATGCAGCCGTTCGAGAGCTCGACCAGCTTCTCCTCGGTCCGGGAGAGAGCTCCCGTGTTGCCGATCAGCTCAGCGTCGATGTTCACCTCTGCCATGTCGTTGACGATGACGGCGACACGACGCCCCTCTCGGTTGCGAAGCACGTGATTGAGCAGTGTCGTCTTGCCTGCCCCGAGAAAGCCCGAGAGGACTGTCACGGGAAGACGGGTTCCTTCCATCGCTGCCTCCGAGATGATATGCTATAACATATCCAAATGACGAGCATCAGCAAAGCCCCACCACTCGCCGTCGTTCGCGGGACGCCGGACGCGTTCACGGCAATCCACGCGCCAGACACCACTCTCGCCCTCTGGGTTCGGCCGCCGCAACGCCGCATCCGGCTCGAGGCAGCGCGGCTCGCCGCCAGAGCGCCGTTGACCATCACGGCAGAGGAGAAGCCGGACCGGATTGGCGCGGAGCTCACCGCAGCGCTGCCAAGTTCTGCCCCTGCCCTCGTTGCCGACGCGGCGATGTTGGCACGGCGCTTCGCCGCCGCTGCCAGCGCGAACAGGGTCCACCTGCGACTTGAGGCCCTCGCCTCGATCGGCTGCCCGCTGTTCCATGCCGATCAGGTCGGGCTGAGGCTTCTTGTGACCTATGTCGGGAAAGGCACGGAGTGGGTGCCGGAGCACGCGGTGGATCGCTCAGCGCTCGGATCAGGCGACAATCGCGCGATCGTTCCTGACCCTCGCTTCATACGCCGTGTCGCGCCCTTCACCGTAGCTCTCTTCAAGGGGGAGGCCTATCCGGGCAATCGCGGGAAGGGCGTGGTGCATCGCTCGCCGCCCGCCGATTCCCGTCGGCCGCGCCTGCTTCTCTGCCTCGACGAGCCCGGCCGCTTCTGATCGGCCGCGACCGCAAAAAAGAGCCCCGCATCCTGCGGGGCCGAGGTGAGGAACGGAGCGTTGGGGCGCGAGGGATGCGACGGCGCCCGGCGTCGCGGGACAGCTGAAGGGAGCGCGCAGCTGTCCCGATCCCGGTCGAACCGCCCTCAGTGCACGGTCGCCAACCCGGTCGGTGCGATCCCAAGGCCGGCCGCCGCGAAGCCCTTGGCCGCGACCGCCATGAGCGCGATCGCGCGCGGCGCCGCGGCTGGCGGAAGCCAGGAGGCGAGAATGCGCTGGCTTCGCCACGGTTCACCCTGCTGTAGCGCATCCAAAGCCGCGAGCAGGTCATGCTCGAGGGGAGCGATCTGGTCATCGCCCGGGGCGAGGAAGAGCGGAGCGTCGGGCCGGACCGTGGCAAGCAGAGCGAGGAGCCCGGCGAAGGCGGCGAAAGCGGAGGGCCTGACGCCGGCCGCACCGAGGATCTGACACGGCGTCAGAGGCATTGCCTGAGGCGAGGACCATGCGCGCGCCGCAGCGATCACGAGTTGTCCGCCTCGGGAAAGAGCCTTGAGGCCGAGCCGATGCGGCGTGAGCTCGTCGCAGGTTTTCTCCGGCACGCCCACGCGGGGCTCGCCCGAGGGCGAATTTTTGCGACTGCAAGTCATTCGCATCTCTCTCCCGGAAAGAGGGGGTGCGACCAAAGCCACACCCCCACGCGCGCGTCAGCGCCACCCGGCCCGCTGCATGATGGCGAGCGCCTCAGCTCCATTCTTTGCGTAGGCAACGGCGTTGAGCGTGTCCTGACGGAAGCGGCCGAACGCGCTGACCACCGGGTGGATGTTGACCTCGTCGACGACCGGATACTCGAAGTTCCCGTTGGCGAACATCTCCTGCGCGCGCACCGAGGTCAGATACTCGAGAAAGGCCACGGCCGCGTCGCGGTTTGGCGCGGTACGGACCACGCCGCCGCCGGAGACGTTCACATGCGTGCCTCGGTCACCTGGCCCCTGATTGGGGAAGATCACCGTCACCCGGCCGGCGACCTCGCGATCCGCAGCGTTCGATGAGGCGGCGAGCCGGCCGACATAGTAGGTGTTGGCGATGGCGATCCGGCACTGTCCGGCAGCGACGGCCTGGATCTGTGGCGTGTCGCCACCCTGAGGCGGGCGGGCCATGTTGGCGACGACACCCTTCGCCCAGGCCTCCGTTGCCGCCGGCCCGTTGGCTGCCAGGATCGATCCGGCAAGCGAAATGTTGTAGACGTGGTTGGCACTTCGAACGCAGATCGTCCCTTTCAGAGCCGGGTTGGCGAGGTCCTCGTAGCGGGCGAGCGGGACGGGAGGCGTCCAGTCGCGCGCCACCATGATCACCCGTGCGCGCACCGACAGCCCGAACCAGTGCCCGTCCGGATCGCGGAGATGCGCGGGAATGCGCCGCTCGAGCGTCTCGCTCCGCACAGGCTGCAGAAGGTTCGCGGCACGCGCCCGCTCGAGCCGCGCGGCGTCGACGGTGATCAGGACGTCAGCGGGCGAGTTCGGCCCTTCGTTCCGGATGCGTTCAATCAGCTGGTCGGCATCGCCCTCGATGAGCCGCACGCGCACCCCGGTCGCCTGCGTGAACCCGTCATAGAGCGCGCGATCGGTGTCGTAGTGACGCGAGGAATAGACATTGACCACGCGCTCCTGGCCGAAAGCAAAGGCGGGGGCAAGCAGCGCCGCCGCGCCGGCTGCAAGGAGGAGCGCGCGTCGTCTGCCGCCGCGCCGGCGGCACCGCCGCGTGGCGAAACCGGCGATGATGTTGGCGACGATCGGGGTGGAACGCTTCATCGGTGTCTCCTGCAACGAGGGGAATGGACCGGCCGCTTCGCTCGCCTGCGACCTATTCTCATTTGCAACCCTAGTCGAGTTGCAAACGACTCGCAAGTGCAAATCGACAGACCCCTTGCCGCCTCAGGACCTCACCCCGGCCGCAGACCCAGCCTAGAGTGTCACCCGACCCAGAACAGATACACACCGACTGCCGGAGCGCGGACGCATGACCCCGGACCCCCACCGCCCACTCCTCGTTTGCCCTCAGGGGTCAATCGAGTGCCACAGCCATGTCTACGACCCCGTGCGCTTCCCTTACGTGCTTCAGGAACTCGGCGAAACGCCGCATGACTGGCAGGCCTTCCGCGACATGCTGGACCGGCTCGGCTTCGATCGTGCCGCCATCGTCCAGGCCGCTGCCTACGGCACCGACAATCGCTGCACACTCGATGCGGTCGAACGGCTTGGGCGCGGCCGCGCCCGCGCCGTGGTCGTGACAGGCCCCGACGAGACCGAGGCAGGGTTTCGTGCGCTCCATGCGCAAGGCGCACGCGCGCTGCGCGTCTTTCTCGGCACGCCGTTCCTCAGCCTTGCCGACATCAAGCCGTTGGCCAAGCGGATTGCACCGCTTGGCTGGCACATCATCCTCCAGGACCCGGCAGGCCCGAACATCGCCGCCTGGGCGGAAGCGATCGAGGGCATTCCCTGCCCGGTGGTGATCGACCATCTAGGCCGGATCCCGCCCGGGCCGGGCGCGATGGCCTCGGCCACCCACCCGCAGTTCCAGGCTCTGCTCCGCCTCGTCGAGACTGGGCGCGTCTACGTCAAGCTCTCAGGCTTCTATTATTCCTCGGCGACGGGCTGGCCCTACCAGGACGTCGAGCCGCGCGTGCGAGCGCTCGTCGAGCTCCGGCCCGATCGACTTCTCTATGGCGCCAACTGGCCGCACCCGAAGCTGCAGCCGAAGCCCGACGACGCGAAGGAACTCGACTTGCTGCTTGACTGGGTGCCTGATGCCGGAACGCGCGAGATGATCCTGCGGGACAATCCGGCGCGTCTCTATTTCTCGGATTGAGCGCTCACTTGGTCGCGCCGCTCAGTCTCTCAGAGCGCGCAGGAACGTCGTGCGAGCCCTCAGCGCCGGCATCAGCAGCGAGTGGTCGCTACCGCCGAGAATGAACTGTATTCCCATGGCGATGTAGGCGCTTGCGTTTTCCTGGTCATAGACGCCTCCCATGCCAGCAAACTTGCCGTGTCGTCGGCACGCGCCGATCACCGTCTCATAGGCTGCCTGGACCTTGGGGTGGCCAAGCTCGCCCGGGATGCCGAGTTCCGCGGTCAGATCGGAGGTGCCGATCATCAGCACGTCAATGCCGCGCACAGCAGCGATCGCCTCAGCATGGTCGATGGCCATCGGAGTCTCGATCATCACGACCGTGATAAGAGTCTCGTTGAGCGCGGCCATCAGCTCACCGGGCGGCATCGCGGCGAAACGCGCCTGAGCCGGTGGCCCGCCAAGGCTTCGATGGCCCAGGGGCGGATATTTGCAGGCATCCACCACGGCGGCCGCCTCATCGGGTGTATCGATATGCGGTATCACAACGCCCATCGCACCGTTGTCGAGCAGGCGTGGCGCCTGGTCGAGCGCCCCCTTGCAGACGCGCACGATCGGCGTGCAGCGTGTGGGCAGGGCGGCAAGCGCAATCTGCGTCGCCTGGTCCTCGGAAAAGGCGCCGTGCTCGGCATCGATGAACAGCCAGTCGAAGCCTGCCGCTTCCGCGATCATTCCGGTTGCCGCCGTGCGCAGGTGGTGCACGCCCAAGCCAAGAGCGAGCCCGCCAGATTTCATGCGCTCCTTGGCGTGGTTGGGGATGATGCTCATCACCGCGTTTCCTTCCCTGCCGGTTCACCTGCGCGGGAAAGGGGCCACGCGCGGCTGTCTTCGTCAATCAGCCGCGCTCGATCAGGGCAAGCACCGTGTCAAGTCGATCAGCCTCGGCCGCTGGTTTATCGGTTCTGATTCGGTTGATACGCGGAAACCTGAGCGCCACACCGGAGCGGTGACGCGACGAACGCTGCGCGGCATCGAAGGCGATCTCGAGCACAAGCGCCTTTTCCACCTCCCGCACTGGCCCGAAGCGTCCGATCGTGTTGTTGCGGACCCAACGGTCTAGCCAGGCGAGCTCTCGGTCCGTGAACCCGGAATACGCTTTGCCGACGGGCACAAGCTCCTGCCCACGCCACACACCGAATGTATAGTCACTGTAGAAGGATGAACGCTTGCCGTGGCCGCGCTGCGCGTACATCAGGACTGCGTCGATCACGAGCGGATCCCGTTTCCATTTGAGCCAGGGACCTTTCGGTCGGCCTCCGACATAAGGGCTTTCCGCCTCCTTCAGCATCAGCCCCTCGATCCCGGCCTCGCGCGCACCGGCACGAAGGGCGGCAAGCTCTTCCCATGAGGCGAACGGTACAAGTGGTGAGAGATCCATCCGCTGGGCCCTTGTTCGCGCAAACCACGCCTCGAGCCGCGCGCGGCGCTGATCGAAGCCGAGCGGTCGAATGTCCTCCGCCCCCTCGAACAGCATGTCATAGAGCCGCAGATGCGCCGGCTGCTCGCGCAGAAGCTTCGCGCTTGGCGCTTTGCGGTTGAGGCGCTGCTGCAGATCGGAAAAGGGTGCGACGGCTCCATCGCGCACCACGAGAAGCTCGCCGTCGAGAACCGCGTGAAGCCCCTCCGCGGCCGCGACGATTTCTGGAAACGCCTGCCCGATCTCCTCTCCGCCGCGCGACCAGAGCTTCACGCCGGCAGGCGTCGCAACGAGCTGAACCCGTATCCCGTCCCACTTCCACTCGGCCCGGTAGCGGGCAGGGTCGAGCGCGGCGAGGTCAGCCTCTTCGAGCGGCGTGGCGAGCATGGGCGGGCGGAATATTGGGGCCTCGGCTCGCCGCGGCTGCGGCCCATCCCCCTCGAGCCAGCGGAACAGCGGGAGATAGGGCGGCGTGACCGCAGGCCACGCCTCCTCGATCTCGGACACATCCCTCCCGTATCGTTCGGCAAGCGCCACTTTCACCAGGCGCCCCGAGACGCCAACGCGCATGCCCCCAGTGATAAGTTTCAGGAGCGCAAAGCGCGAGGACGCATCGAGCGAGTCGAGCCAGCCGGCGACGATGCTCGGAAGCGTATTCCTCGGCGCTGAGGCGAGCGTCGCCGCAACCTCGGAGAGCGAAGGCGGCTCCTCGGTTCCGGTGTCACGGGAAGGCCACATGAGCGAAACTGTCTCGGCTAGGTCGCCCACAAAGTCGTAGGAGAGCGCGAACAGGACTGGGTCCGTCCGTTCAGCCGCAAGCGCGCGGATGAGCCCTGGCTTGGCGGCGGCGAAGGCGAGCTCGCCCGTCAGAGCCGCAAGGCCGATCCCACGATCCGGGTCGGGGGCGATGGCAATCCAGTCGCGCAGCGCGGCAAGCTTTGTCGTACGCGCAGGGCTGAGCACGAGGCGTTCAAGCAGGTCGGCGAAGAGCTTCATCGGGCCTCTGCGGCAGAAGCCTCGGGCAGGTCAGGCGCTGACGTGCCGGGGATCTCCTCGACGATTGCCTCGTCCTCGTCGCCACGTCCGGAGAGAGAGAGCGCGCGCCCGCGAATGCCCCTCAGGCCGGCCGCATGGATCAGTGCCTCTTCAGCGCCGTGCGTCACCCACACCTCCGGCGCTCCCACCGCGTCGATCGTGGCGTTGAGTTCGTCCCAGTCAGCATGGTCGGAAATCACGAGCGGCAGTTCCACGCCACGGCTCTTGGCGCGCTGCCGAATACGCATCCAGCCCGACGCGAGACAGACCACTGGATCGGCAAGCCGGCGGGCCCAGCGGTCCTGGATCGCTCCAGGGGGCGCGAGCACGATCGCTCCCCTCAGCGCTTTGCGATCGGCGATAGTCGCCGGCCGAAGGTCACCCAGCGCAACGCCAAAGCCCCGATAGACCTCGTTCATCGCCGCGAGTGCCCCATGGACGTAGATGGGCGCGTCATAGCCGGCGGCACGGAGAAGCGCGATCACCCGCTGCGCCTTGCCGAGCGCGTAGGCACCGACGACGTGGGTCCGCTCCGGGAAGATGCGCAGCGAAGCGAGCAGCTTGCCGATTTCGCCTGCCGCGTCGGGATGGCGGAATACGGGAAGCCCGAAGGTCGCCTCGGTAACGAAGAGGTCACACGGGACCGGCTCGAAGCCAGCGCAGGTCGGGTCAGGGCGCGTCTTGTAGTCGCCGCTGATCACTGCTCGCGCGCCGCGCCACTCCAGCACCACTTGGGCGGAACCGAGCACATGTCCGGCCGGGCGAAGCATGATCGTGACACCGTTGACGGTGATCGTCTCGCCGTAGATGAGCGGTTGAAGGCTCGTCCCAGCTCGTCCATCACCAAGGCGTCGCGTCATGATCGCGAGCGTCTCCGGGGTGGCGAGCACGGCCCGGTGGCCCGGCCGCGCATGGTCGCTGTGGCCGTGGGTGATCACCGCCAGATCGACCGCGCGGCTTGGGTCGATGAAGAAGCCACCCGGCTCGCATAAGAGCCCGGCTTCCGTGACCGTGAGCCAAGTTCGAGGGTGCGGGGGCATGGCGTACTCAACACTCGTCACTATAGTCGGGAGCGTGGCGTCAACAGGAACACCCGATCTGCCCCCCGCCTTGGCCGCCTGGTTCGCGGCGCGCGGATGGGCGCCGCACCCGCACCAGTGGGCGATGCTCGCCACCGCCCGGGCCGGCCGGTCGACCCTGCTGATTGCCCCGACGGGAGCCGGCAAGACGCTGGCTGGCTTTCTGGGCTCTCTCGCCGCCCTCGAGCGTGATCCGTCCCCACGCCTGCACACCCTTTATGTATCGCCGCTGAAGGCGCTCGCTGCAGACATCGCCCGCAACCTCACCGCCCCGGTTCGCGGCATGGGACTTGACATCGCGATCGAGACACGAACCGGTGACACGGGTGCTGAAGCGCGGCGGCGCCAGCGCGAGCGACCGCCCCATATCCTGCTCACGACGCCTGAGAGCCTCGCCCTCCTCCTGTCGCTTCCCGACAGCTTCAGCATGTTTCGTAGCCTCGAGGCGGTGGTGGTGGACGAGATCCACGCGCTCGCCGGCACGAAACGGGGCGACCAGCTGGCGCTCTGCCTCGCGCGGCTCGGCTCAATCGCGCCGGCGGCGCGCCGGGTCGGCCTTTCCGCCACCGTGCCGCACCGCGCCCCGCTCGTCGCATTCCTCTCGGCCCATGGGCGTGCAGATGGCGGCGACGTGGAGGTGATCGAGGCGCCTCGCGGGGCTGAGCCGGAGGTGCGCGTGCTGGTGCCGGAAGGCGCTCTTCCCTGGTCCGGGCACATGGGCCTGCTCGCCGCGCCCGAAATCTACCGGCTGATCCGTTCGGCGCGCACAGCGATCGTCTTCGTGAACACGCGCGCCCAGGCCGAGCTTGTGTTTCAGGCTCTATGGCGGCTCAACGACGATGGGCTGCCGATCGCCTTGCATCACGGCAGTCTCGCGCGCGAGCAGCGTGAGCGCGTCGAGGCGGCCATGGCCGAGGGGCGGCTGAAGGCGGTGGTTGCGACCTCCTCGCTCGACCTTGGCATTGACTGGGGCGATGTCGATCTCGTCATCCACGTCGGCGCGCCGAAAGGCGTGTCGCGGCTTCTGCAGCGCATCGGCCGCGCCAACCACCGCTGGAACGAAGCGTCGCGCGCCGTGCTCGTGCCGGCCAACCGCTTCGAGGTTCTCGAATGCCGTGCCGCCGTCGAGGGCGTTGCCACGCATGATCTCGACGGCGATCCGCCTCCGCCTGGCGGGCTCGACGTATTGGCTCAGCATGTCCTCGGCATGGCCTGCGCTGCGCCGTTCCGCGCCGATGATCTCTACGCTGAGGTGAAGCGCGCGGCACCTTACGCCACCCTCCCCCGCCAGGATTTCGACGATGTCCTGCGCTTCGTCGCCGATGGCGGCTACGCCTTGTCAGGCTACGAGCGGTACCGGCGTCTGTTCCGCGATTCCGAAGGCAGGTTTCACGTCGCCTCGGCCGCGGTCGCACGCCGGTACCGGATGAACATCGGAACGATCGTCGAGGCCCCGCTTCTGAAGGTCCGGCTCGGGCGCGGCGTCGGCAGTACGCCGCTCGGCGAGATCGAGGAGTACTTCGTCTCGATGCTGCAGCCTGGTGACACGTTCCTGTTTGCAGGGCGCGTGCTGCGCTTCGATCGGCTTCGGGAAACGACGGTCGAGTGCAGCCCGGCCTCGGGCGAGGACCCAAAGGTCCCCGCCTACGCCGGCGGTCGGCTGCCGCTCACCACCTCTCTCGCTGACCGGGTGCGCGCGATGCTTGAACGCCCCGAGAGCTGGAATGATCTGCCAGAGGATGTGGCCGCGTGGCTGAGGCTCCAGCGCTCTCGTTCGCACCTGCCGGGGAGTAACGACCTGCTCGTGGAGACCTTCCCGCGTGGCGGCAAGTGGTTTCTCGTCGCCTATTGCTTCGAGGGCCGGAACGCGCATCAGACGCTCGGGATGCTGCTGACACGGCGCATGGAGCGGGCAGGGTTCGGGCCTCTGGGCTTTGTCGCGACCGACTACGTCGTGGCGATCTGGTCGGCGCACCAGCCTGTCCGCGTCGCCGAGCTGTTCGACGAGGACATGCTCGGCGACGATCTCGAGGAGTGGATGGCGGAGAGCTCCATGCTCCGCCGTACGTTCCGCACGGTGGCTGTGATCGCCGGGCTGGTCGATCGTCATGCGCCGGGGGCGGAGAAGAGCCGGCGCCAACTCACCGTGAACACCGATCTCGTCTACGACGTGCTGCGCAAGCATGAGCCAAACCATGTGCTTCTGCGGGCGACGCGCGCCGAAGCAGCTCGCGGGCTTGTCGATGTCGGACGAGTCGCGGGGCTTTTGCGACGGGTGAGGGGTCGGATCGTGCACATGGCTCTCTCTCGCGTTTCTCCGCTTGCGGTGCCGGTGTTGCTCGAGGTGGGACGCGAAAGCGTGCGCGCAGGCGAAGGCGAGGAGGCGCTGCTCGCCGAGGCCGAGGAGGCTGCGCTGATCGCCGAGGCGCTCGGTTTGGCCGAGCCTGCAAGCCCGCCACCGCAACCTCGCATGCATCCGCTGCACCGCGCGAATGCGCGACGCGACGTAAAGGCTCGGGGCCGCGCGCTGGGCATCAAGGGGCGGGCGACCCTCGCCACCATCCGGAGCCGCCGCCAAGGCGAGCTTGCCATCGACGAATGACCGCTGCGCCGGTTCATCTCGCGGGAGAGCGGCTCATGCTGGACCCTGGCGGCGTCCTGTGGTGGCCGGCGCGAAGGCTCCTTGCTGTCGCCGATCTACATCTCGAGAAGGGCTCAGCCCTTGCCGCCAGAGGGGCCCTTCTGCCCCCGTATGACAGTCGCGCGACGCTCGATCGGTTGATCCCACTGGTCCGCCGCTACGCGCCGCTGCGGCTCGTCGCCCTCGGCGACTCGTTCCATGACCGTCAGGGTCCCGCGCGGCTTCCCCCGCCCGAGGCCGAGCGTTTGCGTGCCCTTGCCTCCGCCGTCCCAATCATCTGGGTACGGGGCAACCATGACCCGGCGCCGCCCCAGGCGCTGCCCGGCGAGGCCGCGGCGGAGTGGCGCGAAGGCCCGATCGCCTTCCGCCATGAAGGAGGTGGCGACACACCAGAGATCTGCGGCCATCATCACCCAAAGGCGACCATCGCGACGCGCGGCAAGCCTGTCTCCCGCCCCTGTTTCGTGGCCGATGCGCGCAGGCTGATGCTTCCCGCCTTCGGCGCTTACACGGGGGGGCTCGATGTACGCGACCCCGCGATCGCCCGACTGTTTCCACGCGGCTGCCGCGTGTTTCTGCAAGGGCGCGACCGCCTCTACAGCTTCACGCTCGGCCAGCTCCGCGCCGCGGAACCGGTAACCTGACGGGTGGCGCGGGTCAGCGCGCTATCAGCGAGGCAAGCGCCGCCGCAGCCGCGTCACCTGAGGACGCGAG
Organism: Elioraea tepida; assembly: GCF_019203965.1. Classification (NCBI taxonomy): domain Bacteria; kingdom Pseudomonadati; phylum Pseudomonadota; class Alphaproteobacteria; order Acetobacterales; family Elioraeaceae; genus Elioraea; species Elioraea tepida. The sequence continues at coordinate 2,660,203 of NZ_CP076448.1, read as the reverse complement.
GCCGGCGCGAACGCCTTCGCGATCGGCCTCAGGGCGGTTCTGCGACAGCTTCGCCGTCCCCTCCAGCGCGGTGACCGTAATGCGGAACCCGATGATCGCCTCCATCATGCTCGCGATGAAATCGGCCGGCGCATCCTCGACGGCCCAGGGCTGCTCCCGCTCCCCCTCGAGGAAGTCGGTCAGCCGGCGAACAATGTTCAGGAGCTCCTCCGGGTCCGTCACCGGCACGAACGGGCCGCGAGCCTCCACCGCGAGGTAGTTCCATGTCGGCACAACCTGGCCGTGCTCACGCTTCGAGGGATACCAGGACCGCGTGACATAGACAGAGGGACCGACGAACACCGCGAGTGCCGGCGCATCGGGCATGAGCAGCCTCGCGAGCGGGTTTGCCCGGGCGAGATGTCCGATCAGCGCCTCGCCCTCGAACACGAGCGGCAGATGCGCCGCGACCGGTCCCTCGGCGCCATTGATCACGAGCGTGGCGAGGCTGATCCCAGAGGCCAGGGCCCGCAGCCGGTGGCGATCGGTGATTCGGAAGGAGGGAGGCGCGTACACATCCCATGGTCGGGGGGTCACGCGCTTGTTTGTCCAGCCCGGCCGCTGCGGGACAGCATCAGGGTCTGGCAAAACCCGCGATCCTCCCATATCGAGGTCACGGGAGAGGCGATTTGGCCGTGTCACGGCCGGGTGCGCCGAGGCATTGAAAGGGCAGGCGAGGCGTTTGGCGCATGGAGAAGGCCACCGGGGCACCGGTGATCTGGTGGGTCCGCCAGGACCTCCGGCTTGGGGACAATGCGGCTTTGGCGGCCGCTGCGGCGACAGGTGCGCCTGTGCTGCCTGTATTCGTCTTCGACGATGCCTCGGCCGGCGCCTGGGCGCCCGGGGGCGCGTCGCGCTGGTGGCTTCACCACAGCCTCGTCGCGCTCGCTGACGCGCTCCGGTCGCGCGGGCTGCCGCTCGTGCTTCGACGCGGCGATAGCCGTCAACTCATACCAGCGATCGTTGAGGAGGTGGGCGCACAGGCAGTGTTCGCTGGACGGATGTATGAGCCATGGGCGCGCGAGCGCGACAAAGCCGTAGCCGCCGCACTTGCAGCGCGCGGGGTGAGGATCGAGGGAGCCAGGACAGCCCTGTTGTTCGAGCCCTGGGACATCAGAACAAGGACGGGCGGTTCGTACGGCGTCTACACCCCGTTCAGCCGCGCCTGCTTCAACGCCGCACCCCCGCCGCAGCCGAAGCCGGCGCCTGCGCGGCTCATCCCGCCCAACCATGTGCCGGCCTCCGACCGGCTTGAGGCTTGGCGGCTCCTTCCGAGCAAACCTGACTGGGCCGGCGGGCTGCAAACCACGTGGCGGCCAGGCGAAGCGGGAGCAGCGGCACGCCTTGAGCGGTTCCTCCGTGAGGCACTCCCCCGCTACGACACGCTCCGCAACCGCCCTGACGTTCCCGGCACATCCGGCCTCTCGCCGTACCTTCACTGGGGTGAGATCTCTCCCTCAGAGGTCTGGCACTCGGCTCTTGCGGCCGGCGCCGCCCACGCAGTGCCGACCGAGAGTTTTCTGAAGGAGCTGATCTGGCGGGAGTTCAGTTATCATCTGCTTTGGCACCGGCCCGAAATGCCACACGTGCCGCTCAAGCCGATTTTCTCTCGCTTCCCATGGCGGAACGATCCGGTCGCTCTGAAGGCATGGCAGCGTGGGCGCACAGGCTATCCGATCGTCGATGCCGGCATGCGGGAACTTTGGCACACAGGTTGGATGCATAACCGGGTGCGAATGATCACTGCATCCTTCCTCATCAAGCATCTCTTGATCCCTTGGCAGGAAGGAGAGGCGTGGTTCTGGGATACGCTGGTCGACGCGGACCTCGCTGCCAACAGCGCCTCCTGGCAATGGGTTGCCGGCTGTGGCGCAGATGCCGCTCCCTATTTCCGGATTTTCAATCCGGTTCTCCAGGGCGAGAAGTTCGATCCCCAAGGAGCGTACGTTCGCCGCTGGGTCCCTGAACTCGCACGACTTCCAGCCGCCCTGATCCATCGGCCTTGGGAAGCGTCGCCACTTGTGCTTGCGGAGGCTGGCGTCGTTCTCGGGCGAACCTACCCTCTACCGATCGTCGAGCATGCTGAAGCGCGCGCTCGCGCTCTTGCAGCGCTCGAGGCTATCTCCGCCGAGAAGGGAGCTGCCTGAATGGATGGTGTATGGGGAGCGGGGCGGCGACGTTCGGTCGCTGTGATCGGTGCCGGCATTCCCGGGCTTTCGGTTGCTTGGTTTCTGCGAGAGTACTGCACGGTAACTCTCTACGAGGCAGAACATCGGCTCGGAGGCCATGCTGATACGCAGGTCATACGGCTGGGCGGGCAAGATATAGCTGTGGATACTGGTTTCATCGTCTACAATACCGTGAACTATCCACATCTTACCGCCCTGTTCCGCCATCTCGGAGTTGCAACGGAACGCTCCGATATGAGCTTCGGGGTCTCGATCGGCGGGGGCAGGCTCGAGTACGGTGGCGGATCGATTCCCCAGCTTTTCGCCCAGAAACGCAATATCGCCCGCCCACGTTTCCTCGCCATGCTGCGCGACGTGATGCGCTTCTACCGTGAAGCGCCAAAGCTTCTTTGCAGTGACGACGATCCAACCCTCGGCGAGTATCTCGATCGCAACCGCTACGGCCCGGGTTTCATCGAGGACCATATCCTGCCAATGGGAGCGGCGATCTGGTCAGCCTCAGTCAGCGCCATGTACGAGTTCCCTGCAAAAATCTTCATTCGCTTCTTTGTCAATCACGGCCTCCTCCGCCTTTCCGGACGGCCTGTCTGGCGGACGGTAACCGGTGGCTCGCGCACCTACGTCGGCCGCATGGAGGCCGATCTCGCGACCTCCGTGCACAAAGGCGTGCCAGTCCAAGCCGTGCTGCGTCGCCCCAATGGGGTGTCGATCCACCTCGCCGACGGCACCGTCAGTGGACACGATGCGGTGGTGATTGCCACTCATGGCGACCAAGCGCTTCGGCTGCTTGCGGATGCATCGCCGCGCGAGCGCTCCATCCTCGGCGCCGTGCGCACTCAGGCGAACCGCATGGTGCTCCATACCGACGCTCGGCTGATGCCCAGACGCAAGCGCGTGTGGTCATCTTGGAACTATCTCGCGCGCGACCGGCGCGATCATGGCCGAGAAGTCTCGGTGACCTACTGGATGAACAGGCTGCAGAACCTCGCCACACCTGAACCTCTGTTCGTGACGCTGAACCCGCTGCGCGAGCCTGATCCCTCCCGGGTGATCCTTGAGAAGACATATCGGCACCCCTGCTACGATGCCGCAATGATCGCTGCCCAGGGAGCACTGCCATCGCTGCAGGGCGATCGCAACACCTGGTTCTGCGGCGCCTGGACAGGGTACGGCTTCCACGAGGATGGAATTGCTTCGGCAGTCTCTGTTGCGCGCGGCTTCGGCGTCTCCCCCCCCTGGGTCGAGGCGGCACTCGATCGGGCCGCATGAGTGCGCTTTCGGAGACGCCGGCCGTCCTGTACCGCATGCGCGTCATGCATGCGAGGCACCAGCCTTTCCATCACCGCTTCGAATACCGCATCTGGACGCTCCTGATCGATATCGACCGGATCGAGGAGGTCGCGGCGCAGTCGCGGCTAATGACAGCCGAGTCGCCTGGACTGGTATCCTTTCGATGTCGTGACCATGGTGCGCGCGACGGCTCTCCCCTCCGGCCTTGGGTCGAGGCGGCGCTCGCCCGCCATGGGCTTGACGACTGTGCCGCCCGCATCCGCCTTCTCGCCATGCCTCGCGTCGCGGGATACGTGTTCAACCCGATTTCCATCTATTTTTGTGATAGGAGTGATGGAACCCCCGGGGCCGTGCTCTATGAGGTGAAGAACACCTTTGGAGACCAGCACAGTTATCTTGCCCGGCTCGATGGCGATGCGCCATGGCGGCACTGTGCCGGCAAGCTTCTCCATGTTTCCCCATTCTTCGGTATGGACTGCCGCTACAGGTTCAGTCTCAGCGTGCCGGGCGAACGCTTCGCCATCGCGATCGAGCAGGAAGACTGCGCGGGTGCCCTGTTGCTTACGGCTACGATGAACGGCCGCGGTGTCGCAATGACCGATCGAGCTCTCGCTGCTGCGTTGTTGACCCTGCCGTTCGTGACCGTGAAGACCATTGCCGCGATCCATTGGGAAGCGTTGAAGCTCTGGCGCAAGGGAGCACGTTTCCACGCGCGCCCAGCTCCGCCTGATCCGCCTGTATCCGCCGCCGCCTAACGGGCACAACGCATGCACGGCCTCGGAACCAGCCTCACCACCCATCACACTCTGCGACAGGACAGGCGCTTCCGCCTCGCGCTTCGGCTTGCGGGCCTTGTCAGGGCAGGTCATCTCAAGCTCACACTCCCCGATGGCTCCGTCCATTGTTTCGGCGGCCACGGTCCTGGTCCCTGCGCCGAGGTGATCCTCCACTCGCCGCGCGCGATCAGACGATTTGCGCTTGGCGGGAGCCTCGGCTGGGCTGAGGCTTACCTGGACGGTGACTGGTCCTCTCCCGATCTCAGGGCAGTGATGGGGTTGGCGGTAGCGAACGAGGAAGAGTGGGATGCTGTACTGCGCGGCAACGCCCTCGTCCGCCTGGTGTCGCGAATTCTCCACGCGCTCCGCCCAAACACGCGCCGCGGCGCGCGACGGAACATCGCTGCGCACTATGACCTTGGCAACGAGTTCTATGCCGCGTGGCTCGACCCGTCGATGACGTACTCGTCGGCCGAGTTTGCTGCCTCGAATGAAACGCTCGAAGAGGCCCAGGCTCGCAAGGTGCGTAACCTGCTCGCCGCAATCGATCTTCGCCCGGGGCACAGCCTGCTCGAGATCGGCTGCGGCTGGGGTTATCTCGCGGAGACGGCGGCACGCGATTTCGGTGCGCGTGTCGTCGCGCTCACGCTTTCGCGCGAGCAGCATGCCTACGCGATGGCGCGCATTTCCAAGGCAGGTCTCGCCGATCGCGTCGAGATCAGGCTTCAGGACTGGCGCGACGTGAAAGAGCGCTTTGACCGGGTCGCCTCGGTCGAGATGTTCGAGGCGGTCGGCGAAGCCTACTGGGCGCCGTTCTTCGCTGCGCTCCGTGATCGCCTCACTCCCGGCGGCCGCGCCGGCCTGCAGATCATCACGATCGCAGACAGGTATTTCGAAACGTATCGCCGCTCGGCTGACTTCATCCAGCGCTACGTCTTCCCCGGTGGTATGCTGCCCTCGCCGGCGCGACTGCGCGAGGAGACGAGCCGAGCCGGCCTCATATGGCAGTCGGAGGCGTGGTTTGGTCAGTCCTACGCCGAAACGCTCCGTCAGTGGAATGCGCGTTTCCAGGACGCTTGGCCACGCCTCGCGCCGCTCGGCTACGGCGAGCGCTTCAAGCGCCTTTGGGAATATTATCTCTGCTACTGCGAGACAGGCTTCCGCGCCGGCTGGACCGATGTCGGCCGATTCGTGCTCGCCCGCCCCTGAACCACGTGCCGCCGCTTCCACCCAGGCAGCTTGCGGCGTATGCCGCGCCGGCCTTCCCTCTTGCGATCCTGGGCCTGCCGCTGAACGTCTATGTGCCGACCTTCTGGGGCGACTCGATGGGGCTTGGGCTTACCACCGTCGGCCTTGTGTTGTTCGCCACCCGGCTTCTCGATGTCGTGACAGACCCGCTGATCGGCCTGCTCTCGGACCGCACGCGGGGCCGTCTCGGACGACGCCGCCCCTGGGCGGTCGCCGCGTTGCCGATCGCGGCTCCAGCCGTGTGGCTGCTGTTTGTTCCGCCCGCCGGCGCAGGCGCTATGCACCTCTTCATCACGGCCAGCCTCGTCTATCTGGGCTGGACCATGCTCAACATCACCCACACCGCCTGGGGCGCCGAGCTGTCGCCTGAGTATCACCAGCGTACTCGCATCAACGCTTGGCGCGAGGCGGCAACTCTCTCGGGAATCGTTGTCTCCGCCCTCGTGCCGGCGGTCATCACCGGTGGAATCGCGGAAGACCTCCGCGCGCTGGCCATTGTCACGCTGGGGCTCGCGCTTCCGGCCTTCGCTCTTCTGTTCGCCTTCGTTCCCGATCCGCCGGCTCCCGTTCGCCCCCTACAGCCGCGAGACTTTGGCACCACGTTCGCGCCGCTGGTCGGCAACGCGCCGTTCCGACGCCTTCTTCTCGCCTGGGTGACCAATGGCATGGCCAATGGCCTGCCAGCCTCCTTGTTCCTTCTGGTGGTCACACATCTGCTCGAAGCGGACGACAAGGCCGGACCGCTCCTGCTCGCGTATTTTCTCGCTGGAATCCTTGCTGTTCCTGTCTGGACGCGGCTCTCCGCTCACCTTGGCAAGCACCGAGCCTGGTGCGCGGCGATGCTCTGGGCCTCGTTCGTGTTCGCGTTCGTCCCGCTGCTCGGGCCCGGAGACTGGCTGCCATTCCTCGCGATCTCGATCTTCTCAGGGGCGTCGCTCGGTGCCGACCTTGCTCTTCCTCCGGCGATCCAGGCCGATGTCGTCGACCTAGATCGGATCGCCACAGGTGAGGGGCGCGCCGGCCTCCTCTTCGCGGTGTCCTCGATGGCCCAGAAGCTCGGGAACGCGGCGGCTGTGGGTGCCGGTCTGCCCCTCCTTGAAGTGCTTGGCTTCCGAGCCGCACCAGAAGGAGCCACAGGGCTCGGCGCGCTCGTCGGCCTCTATTGCGCCGCCCCGGTGACGCTGAAGCTGCTCGCGGTTGCGCTCATGTGGAGTTTCCCGCTGGACGCCGCCGCCCAGGCACGGCTCAGGGCACAACTTGGATCAGGGGGATGAGGCTCACACTTTCTGCCCGCTTCAGCGGCGTGCGCGTTGTCGGCGACGTCCATGGCGAAGCGGAAGCGTTCCGTGCGGCGATCGAGGGTGCGGAGGCTGAAAGGCTCTTCATTGTGCAGCTCGGCGACCTGACTGATCACGGGCCCGACAGCCCAGGCGTTCTCGAGGCAATGTTCGCTCTGATCGATCAAGGTACCGGGCTATTCCTTCTTGGGAACCATGACCGAAAGCTTCGGCGCGCCCTCCTTGGCGCCGCAACGCCGGCGGCGAATGACGGGCTTGGAACCACTCTCGCCCAGCTCGCCCGTCACCACAACGCCGCAGCGATCTGCTGCAGGGCGGTCGAGGAGATCGCCCGCGCTCCCGCCTGGGTCATCTGGGGCAGGCGAACACTCTTCGTACATGGAGGGTTCCACCCATCGATGCTCCTCCACCCTTCGCCGCCCAACGCCGGGTCGAGGCGCCCCGAGGGAGCCGTTGCCCGCGCGATCTATGGCCAAACCGTTCGGGGTGCTTTGATCGAAGACGGGTACCCTCTGCGCCTGCTCGACTGGGTGGACACGATCCCCGAGGGCTTCACGGTCTATTGTGGCCACGACAATCGCAGCAGCGACGGCCGACCCCATATCCGGTTCGGACGCGCGGGCGGGAGGGCTGTGTTCATGGACACAGGCGCCGGCAAGGGAGGACACCTCTCCTGGATCGACCTCAGAAGCGAGAACGGGGACACGGGATCATGGCAAGGCTGATCCGCGCCATGATCGCCGGCCTTGGCGCAATGCTGCTGCTTGCAGGATGCGGAGGCGGAATGAGAATCGACGATTTCGCTGCCGGAAAGCCGGAACTGAGGCTCGAGCAATTCTTTTCGGGAAAGACGCGCGCCGCCGGCCTGTTCGAGGACCGATTCGGAAAGGTCCGCCGCACTTTTGTGGTCGACATCGTTGGTACCTGGGACGGCACTACCCTCACACTAGATGAGGACTTCACCTACAATGACGGAGAGAAGCAGCGGCGCATCTGGCGACTGACACGGACTGGAGACCGTTTGTGGGAAGGCAGGGCGGATGACGTGATCGGCGTAGCCATCGGCCGCGAAGCAGGTAACGCTTTTCAGTTTTCTTACCGGATCAATCTCAAGGTAGGCGACAGCTTGTGGGAGGTGCGATTTGACGACTGGATGTTCCGTATCGACGAAGAGACTGTGCTGAATACCGCCCGCGTCTATCGCTGGGGGATCTGGATCGGCACGGTGCAGCTCGCCTTCCGCCGCCTTCCCGCATGAGGCAGAGCAGCCTATGGCGCTATCGCTGACAACGATTGCCGATCGGCCGGATCTTGCCGAACCGGTCGCGCGCTGGCTTTGGGTGGAATGGGGGCAAGGTAAGGGACGCCCGTACGACCACACGCGCGATGATAGCCGGGCGCACGTCCCGTATTGGCCTCGAGCAATGTTTTGTCGCTCTTGGGGATGGCGTGCCGGTCGGCACAGCAAGCCTCGCAGCGGAGGATGCCGACAGCTGCCCCGATCTCACACCGTGGCTCGCCTCGGTCTTCGTCGTTCCTGACAGACGCGGTCGCGGCTACGGCAGGGTGCTTGTCGCCGCCGTCGAATGCGCCGCCCGGCTAGGGGGCTTCTCCATGATCTGGCTGTTCACCGACAAGGCGGCGGGCCTGTGTGCATCGCTTGGGTGGTGTCCTGCGGGGAGCGTAAAGGACCATGGCCGACGCTACCTGCTGATTGCGGCGCGACCTCGGCCGTCCTGCCGTGTCGCGCGCTTCCAGTGGCACGTGATCGTCGGCTGTCTCTCCTGCGGCGCAAGGGCATGCCGAGCGAATGTGCGCCGCAGCCTGCTCGAACGGAGTGGTCAGGACTGAGAGTCCGTCGTGAATCTTATGCGGAACGTGCGACGCGGCGTAGCATGAGCATGGCGGAGGCGGCGTAGAGGAAGGCCTGGGCGGAGGCGATGGTGGTCTCGAAGTCCTCGGCCAGTCTGCGGTTTCGACCGATCCAGGTGAAGAAGCGCTCGACCACCCAGCGGCGCGCGTGGACGGCGAAGCCGATCTGATCCCTTGGCTTGCGCACGATCTCAACCCGGATCGGACTGGCCCTGGCGGGTCCGTCGCGGGCATAGGCGGCATCGGCATAGCCGCGTTGGATCAACAGCCAGCTGCGGCGCGAGGTGCGCAGCAGGGGCGGCCCGCCGTCACGGTCCTGGATGTCGGCCGGATGGTTGTCGAGGGTCAGCCCGCGCCCGTCGGTATCCACCATGACCTGGCGCTTGCGGCCCCTCACCTTCTTGCCGGTGTCGTAGCCGCGCGGCCCGCAGCTCTCGGTCGTCTTGACGCTCTGGCTATCGATCACTGCGGCGGTCGAGCTGGCCTCCCGCCCGCACCGCTTGCGGTCGAGCATCACCAGGTCATGGTATATGGCCTCCCATACCCCGCCATCGCGCAGCTGGGCGAACCGGCGAAACGCCGTCCGCCAAGGCGGGAAGCTGTCTGGCAGAAGCCGCCAAGTGCAGGCCGCCCGCAGCACATGGAAGATTGCGTTGATGATCTTCTGCAGCGGTCAGGCCCAGCGTCGGCCACGACAGGCGGGTCGGGGGAGCAGGGCTTCCAGGATGCCCCACTCGGCATCCGTCACGTCGCTCGCGTAGCGAAGGCCCGCGCGGCTATGCTGCCGCCGGGTGGTTGCGGTCCGCATCGGTTGCGACTCCAGCTCGGTCTCGACAACCGGTTGGAATCACAGCCTACCGTGACCACCCAACCCCCGTTCCGCCCGCATTCCGAGACAGCCTCTGAGAGCTTTTGACTTTATTCGTTAGGCTCAGGACCCATTAATCTGCTTGTGACGACGCGGGCGGGCGTGATTCTGAACGGGGCGGAGGTGCCCTCATGTCCGTCCCGTTTCTGCTCACCCCGGCGCAGATGCGGCGCATCCGGCCGCACGTCCCGCTCTCGCACGGCATCCCGCGCGTGGACGACCGGCGCGTGCTGAGCGGCATCATCTTCGTCATCCGGGGCGGCCTGCGCTGGCGCGACGCCCCGCCGGGCTACGGCCCGCACAAGACCCTCTACAACCGCTTCGTCCGCTGGAGTGTTCAGCCGCATCTTCGCCGCCCTCGCCGGCGAGGCCGGCGAGCCCGACCGCCTAATCATCGACAGCACGCACCTGAAGGCCCACCGCACCGCGGCCAGCCTCCTCAAAAGGGGGCGCCTGATCGGTGCATCGGCAGAACCAAGGGCGGGCTGAACGCCAAGCTCCACGCCGTCTGCGACAGCCAAGGCCGCCCCGTCGTCATGATGCTCTCCGCCGGGCAGATGAACGACCAGAAGGGCGCCAACATCCTCGCCCCACTCCTGCCGCCGGCGCGCGAGCTGATCGCTGACCGCGGCTACGACAGCACCCCGTTCCGCGCCGCGCTCGCCGAGCGTGGCATCGCCGCATGCATCCCGACCAAGAAGAACCGCAAGCAGCCCATCCCCTACGACAAGGCGCTCTATCGTCAGCGCCACCGCATCGAGATCGCCTTCCGCCGCCTCAAGGATTTCCGACGCATCGCCACCCGCTACGACCAATGCGCCACCATCTTCTTCGGCGCCATCACCCTCGCCGCCATCGTCACCTTCTGGCTCGGACAATGAGTCCTGAGCCTAAATAGATCGTCTGGCTCTGGATCATAAGCAGGACCATACGCCCCCCACCGTTGCAAATCGTGGAGCTTTCGGTTTGATCCGGCCGAGCGGACACGATCGCTTGCCCGAGCGAGCTTGGCTATCGCCTCGCGCCTAAGTCCTGAACCGAAAGTGCTTGCTGCGACGCAGTGCGATCTGATGCGCCGTGGGTGGTGTCAGAGAGCGGGTGTGTCGCGGTTTGACTTGAGCGAGGCGGAGTGGCGGATCATCGAGCCCTTGCTGCCGGGTGCGGAAGGTCGGCAGATCGGCCGTCAAAGGCTCGACGACCGGCGCGTGCTGAACGCGATCTTCTTCGTGCTTCGGACCGGAACGCCGTGGCGCGACCTGCCCGAGCGGTTACCGGCCGCACACCACCGCGTACAACCGCTCCAACCGCTGGGCCAAGCGCGGCGTGTGGCTCGCGATCTTCGAGGCGCTGGCGGCGCGCTCGCCCGGCTCGCTCGCGCTGATCGACAGGTCGATCGTGCGCGCACCAGCACGCTGCCGGGGCCAAAAAGGGGGGTCCGGATCACGCCATCGGTCGTTCTCGTGGCGGACTGAGCACCAGGATCCACGCCCGCTTCGGAGACTCCTGCGAAATGCGCCTGATCGGGTGATGGAGGGGCGACGGCGGGCTGGAAGGGGCCTTTGTGTTCGGTTTCAGTGTTTGGCGACCGTGCGGCTGACGCACCTCTCCCGTCAGGCGATGAGGCGTTTGGCGCGACGGAGGTTCATCGCCGTGCAGAGCAGGTGCAGATGGGCGCCGTTGCGCAGCAGGCCGCGGTAGCGGACGCGGCGCCAGCCGTAGCTTCGCTTGAGCGTGCCGAAGGCGCGCTCGACCTGGCTGCGGATCGGCGCCAGGGCCACGTTCATCCAGCGCTGCCAGGCGGTGAGCGGGCGGCGCGCATGACCGCGAGGCATGATGCCGGCGGCGATCCCGGCTTCGGCCAGCGCCTCACGTCGGGCGGCGCTGTCATAGGCCTTGTCCATGAACACCGCGGCCTCGTCGCCCTGCACCAGCCCATCCGCGGCCAGGCTGTCGCCGATATCGGCGCCTGTCAGCACGGCGTCGCGGATCAGGTCCGAGCCGAGATCGACCGCGACATGCGCCTTGAAGCCAAAGAAGCTGCGCTGACCGCGCCGCGTGAAGCCGGCCTCCGGGTCCTTGGTGGAGACCTCGCCCTTGCTCTGCAGCGGACGGGCGACCGCGGCCTCGACGAGCGTCGCGTCGATCAGCGTACCAGCCTTCAGCACCAGGCCACGGGCGTCGAGTTGGCGGTTCAATTCGGCGAATAGGGCCTCGGCCAGGCCTCGCTCGGCAAGTGCGCTGCGGAAGCGGCAGAGCGTGGTCTCGTCCGGCGTGCCGTCATCCAGGCCGAAGCCGCAGAAGCGGCAGAAGGACAGCCGGTCGGCCAGCGCCTCCTCAAGGCAGGGATCGGAGAGTTGGTACCACTGCGCCAGCAGCAGCGCCCGAAAGAGCGCCAGCGGCGGATAGCCGGGCCGGCCGGTGGGTGCGCGCAGCGCGGCGAGCAGGTGCTCCATCGGCGCCCAGTCGATCAGGCCGGCGATCCTTTCCAGACGGCGGTTCGATCCAGCCCCCGCCGGCAGCAGCGCCTCCGCCAAGCTGACCTGGCCAATCCGACGCTGACCCATCGCCGCCTCGCCTTCACACCACAAGCCTCAGCGAAGCAGAGGTCTCCAGTGGAGATCATTCCTATTTCTGTACGGATGCGAATGCCGGTTGGACCATGGCCTGCAAGCAGTGTATTTCTAGTGGTTTGATCGAGTTGATGATTCCCTTGTTGGCCCAGACGTGGGAGTCTGGGCGGATGAGGGAAGGCGTTGAGGTCCGGCTCCGGCCGGGCGACCGGGAGCGGCTTGAAGGCGTGGTCTGCGACCGCAAGAGCTCGCGGCACCACGTCTGGCGGGCTCGGATCGTGCTGATGACCGCGGACGGCGCGGGCACGATGGCGATCCGCGCGGCGACCGGCAAAGGCAAACCCACGATCTGGCGCTGGCAGGCGCGCTCCATGCACGACGGTGCCGAGGGCTTGTTCCGCGACGCCCCGCGAGGCCGCGCCTTCGCTTCCACCTCGCCTGAGCAGATCGCCGCGGTGGTCGAACGCACGCTGCACGACGACCCGCCAGCGGCGACGCACTGGACGTTGCGCTCGATGGGGAAAAGGCGAGCGGCCTGGCGCCGTCCACCATCCACCGCATCTGGCGCGAGCACGGCCTGAAGCCGCACCGGGTGGAGACCTTCAAGCTCTCCAACGACCCGAAGTTCGTCGAGAAGGTCCGCGGGCTGCAGGCAACGCCCGAAGGGCGGGACATCGTCGGCCTCTACGTCAACCCGCCCGAGCACGCCCTGGTGCTGTCGGTGGACGAGAAGAGCCAGATCCAGGCGCTCGACCGCACCCAGCCGGGACTGCCGATGAAGCGTGGCCGGGGTGCCACCATGACGCACGACTACAAGCGGCACGGCACGACAACGCTGTTCGCCGCGCTCGACGTGACGGCGGGCACGGTGATCAGCCAGCGCATGCTCCGCCACCGCGCGGCCGAGTTCATCCGCTTCCTGCGGCTGATCGACAAGCAGACCCCCGCCGAACTCGACCTGCACCTGATCCTCGACAACTACGCCGCCCACAAGACTGAGGCGGTGAAGCGCTGGTTGGCCCGGCATCCCCGCTTCCACCTCCACTTCACGCCGACCTCGGCCTCCTGGATCAACGCCGTCGAGGGCTTGTTCGCCACGCTGACAAAGCGTCGCCTGAACCGCGGCGTCTTCCGCTCCGTCATCGAGCTGAACCAGGCCATCCATGCCTATCTCAATGCCCACAACGCCGACCCGAAGCCCTTCCGCCAGACCGCGCCCGCCAACACCATCATCGGCACGCACCAGCGCAGGAAACGTTCGCTGGAATCACTCTACTAGGCTCAGGACTGATTGGCCGAGCCAGAAGGTGACGATGGCGGCGAGGGTGATGGCGCCGAAGAAGATGGTGGCGCATTGGTCGTAGCGGGTGGCGATGCGTCGCCAATCCTTGAGGCGGCGGAAGGCGATCTCGATGCGGTGGCGCTGACGATAGAGCGCCTTGTCGTAGGGGATGGGCTGCTTGCGGTTCTTCTTGGTCGGGATGCATGCGGCGATGCCACGCTCGGCGAGCGCGGCGCGGAACGGGGTGCTGTCGTAGCCGCGGTCAGCGATCAGCTTGCGCGCCGGCGGCAGGAGTGGGGCGAGGATGTTGGCGCCCTTCTGGTCGTTCATCTGCCCGGCGGAGAGCATCATGACGACGGGGCGGCCTTGGCTGTCGCAGACGGCGTGGAGCTTGGCGTTCAGCCCGCCCTTGGTTCTGCCGATGCACCGATCAGGCGCCCCCTTTTGAGGAGGCTGGCCGCGGTGCGGTGGGCCTTCAGGTGCGTGCTGTCGATGATTAGGCGGTCGGGCTCGCCGGCCTCGCCGGCGAGGGCGGCGAAGATGCGGCTGAACACTCCAGCGGACGAAGCGGTTGTAGAGGGTCTTGTGCGGGCCGTAGCCCGGCGGGGCGTCGCGCCAGCGCAGGCCGCCCCGGATGACGAAGATGATGCCGCTCAGCACGCGCCGGTCGTCCACGCGCGGGATGCCGTGCGAGAGCGGGACGTGCGGCCGGATGCGCCGCATCTGCGCCGGGGTGAGCAGGAACAGGACGGACATCAGGGCACCTCCGCCCCGTTCAGAATCACGCCCGCCCGCGTCGCCGCAAGCAGATTAATGGGTCCTGAGCCTAGTGAGACCCGACGCGAGAAACACCAGTATAACGAGATTGGATCGAGATGAGCGAGTACCGTTGCCGGCGAACTTGCCAGCGGAAGACCATCCTGCCTGCGCCAGAGGGCGAGGGCGGAGCCGAGGACGGTGCGGAGGCTGTCTGGGATCAGGAGGGTGGCTCCGCTGGGAGTGCTGGAGCGGAGCGCCTTACAAACTTCGGGCTTTCCAGGGCTCGAGCCACGAAAGCTCAACCCCGCGCAGTGATCGCGTTCTTCGCAAGGCAAGCTCCCGATGAGCTGGCCCTTTTTTCCTTGGACATCCATTTGTCGAAGGACGCCCGAGGATGGCTGCTTCCGAGATGCCGAGACGAGAGACCCCGGAGCGGGGTGATGGGGCTGAGCGGCGCGCCGGCGGCGGGGCCGCTCGCTCCGGGGCAGCGCTGGAGCGTGGCGCGCAAGCGCGCGGTGGTGCTGCGCCTGATCGCGGGCGAGCCGGTGGAGCTTGTGTCGCGCGAGATCGGCGTGCCGGTGTTCAAGCTCGAGCGCTGGCGCGAGCGAGCCGAGGCCGCGCTGGAAGGGGCGCTCAAGGAGCGCGAGGCCGACGGCGAGGGCCCCGAGCTGGCCGCCGCGCTGCGTCGGATCGGCGAGCTCAGCATGGAGGTCGACCTCCTGCGCGCGAAGATGGGCCAGTCCCCCGGCCCTTTGGCCCGGAAGCGGTGGCGGTGATGGCCGGGTCGGTCTCTCCTGCCACCGGCCGCGCCTACGGCGTGGCGCGGGTGTGCGCGGTCTGGGGCGTGCCGCGATCATCGTTCTACCTGGCCCGGCAGGCGGCGCAGGGCTTGGCCCCCGCGCGGCCGACCGGCCGCCGCGGGCCGAAGCCCGCGGTTCCGGACACCGCCCTGCGGGCGGCGATCCGGGCCGACCTCGCCCGCTCGCCCTGGTCGGGCGAGGGCCATCGCAAGGTCTGGGCGCGGCTGCGCGTCCGGGACGGGCTGCGCATCGCGCGCAAGCGGGTGCTGCGGCTGATGCGCGAGAACGCCCTCCTGTCGCCACACCGCGCCCGCCCACGCCCCGCCGACGACCATGACCGGAAGATCATCACCGACGCGCCGAACGTGATGTGGGCCATCGACGGCACGCAGGTCGCCACGGTGCGCAACAGCAAGGTCTGGCTCTTCGCCACGGTGGAACACTGGAACGCGGAGGCGCTCGGCTGGCACGTCAGCAAGCGCGGCACGCGCCGCGAGGCGCTGCAGGCCATGGGCATGGCCGTGCGCCAGCAGTTCGGCCATCTCGGCCGCGACGCCGCCCGCGGCGTCCAGCTGCGCCATGATCACGGCAGCTGCTTCATGGCCGAGGACTTCCAGAACCAGACACGAGCCTAGGGCATGACCCCGAGCTTTGCCTTCGTAGGCAGCCCCAGACCAACGGCGTCGTCGAGCGGTTCTTCCGCACACTCAAGGAGCAGGTCGTCCACGGCCGCGTCTTCGAGACCCTCGAAGACCTCCGCGACGCCGTCCGAGCCTTCATCGCCCGCTACAACGCCCAATGGCTGATCGAGAAAAACGGCCACCTCAGCCCACACGCACGACGCCGCCAACACGAGCTTGCGGCCATGCCCATGGCCGCGTAACCCAACCGAGTGTCCAAGGAACCGGGTCCGGTTCAAGGCAAGCTCCCGAGGCTTGTTCGCGAGCAAACCCTGAAGGGGCAGCCTGAAGATGGAAACCGCTGTAGCGTGAACCACCACGGCGCCCAGGGATTCCCTTCGAAACGCTCCAAGCCTGTCTACACCCTCCATTTAACAACTTTAAGTTGTATTTATTTGTCTGGTATGCTACCGTTTTCGAGTAGCGGGGCGGATGGTGCACTGTGTGGCCTGTTTCAAAGCTTCCTCGCATCCGTCGTGCCGACGCCGAGCCAAAGGTGAAGCCGGGCGGGTTCGCCGAATCGCTGTCAGCGTCGATGCTCGTTGTCGAGCGGCAGCCGATTGAGAGATTGCCCGGCGCCCGAGATGAGCAGCCGCCGGAGACGCCGCAGGGAAGCGGGCTAGCACAAGTTTCGGGTTTCCTGCCCTTTGAGAGCACCGGTCCGCACGGGCATAGGGGCCGGATGCGCGACAAGCTGCTCACGCGTGGTCCTGATGCGCTCGCCGACTATTAATTGCTCGAAATGCTGCTCTATTTTGCTATGCCAAGGGGCGACACCAAGCCGCTCGCGAAGGCGCTCATAAACCGCTACGGCAGTTTCGCCAATGTTCTTGCTGCACCGAAGCAGGCTTTGCTAGAGACCAGAGGGCTCGGCGTGCACAGCGTGGCAGCGCTTAAGCTCGTTCAGGCGGCAGCGCTCAGGCTGGCGCAGGGTGAGGTGATAGAAAGACCAATTTTGGACACTTGGAATAGGCTACTCGAGTATCTGACGGCCGCGATGGCACGAGAGAAAACGGAAGTGTTCCGCGTACTTTTCCTTGACAGCAAGAACCGCCTGATTGCCGCTGAGGCGCTAGCTCGTGGCACAGTGAACCACACCCCTTTCTACCCTCGCGAGGTGCTCAAACGCGCGCTGGATCTACATGCCACTGCACTTATTCTCGTCCATAATCACCCTTCCGGTGACCCGAGCCCTAGCTGGGCGGACATTGAGATAACACGGATGGTCAAGGAGGCGGCAGCTGTGCTCTCGGTAACGCTGCATGATCACCTCATAATCGGCAACGGACGTTGGCTCAGCTTTCGGAGCGAGGGGATACTATAGACCAGTCGGCGGCGAAGGGCCGCGGTGCGGCTTTGCACTCCCGCCCAGGCTACGGCCGCTGTCGATAAGGCCGCGGACGAAATCGATGTGCTGCCGAAGATCGTACAGTTCGCGGCCATAGCTCAACGGCACCCTGATGGACGCAACAAGCCCGGCAATCCGGTCGAGCCGATTTATCAGAGCCAGACGGTCTGCTGCCCCGCGTTGCTGTTGAACCGGACCCGGTTCCTTGGACACTCGGTTGGGTTACGCGGCCATGGGCATGGCCGCAAGCTCGTGTTGGCGGCGTCGTGCGTGTGGGCTGAGGTGGCCGTTTTTCTCGATCAGCCATTGGGCGTTGTAGCGGGCGATGAAGGCTCGGACGGCGTCGCGGAGGTCTTCGAGGGTCTCGAAGACGCGGCCGTGGACGACCTGCTCCTTGACCCAACTTGGAGACTGTCTGAGAAAAACGCCTGTTGTTCCAATGCGATAGGGCGTGTGTGTCGGTTGTTTGCACGACACGTGCGGTTGGCGTGAGCAGGCGGCTGCTCAGCCTGGGTGTTCACGGAAGTGCGGCGGCAGCAGGGCGACGCCGGCTGCCTGGAAGACGCGCCCGACTTGGCCCTCGGCGTGAGTGCGGGTGACGATCCGTTTGCCGTCCTTTTCGATCGTCGCCTGCTGAAGACGATCGAGGTCGCGCAACAGATTGGCCCATTCGATCTTCACGCCCTTGGCGGCGCAGAGCGTGGCCAACTCCTTCTGCAGCAGGAGGGCGAGGAAGGAGCAGAAGACGTGGCCGCGGATGGCGGCGTCGGAGGAGTGGTAGATCGGGCGGGTGCGCAGCAGCGCCTTGGTCCGGCGGAACAGCTCTTCGACCGCAAGGAGGTCGCGGTAGCGCAGCACCGCCTGCAGAGGGGTGATGCGGGCGTTGGTGCGCAGCACGAATAGCCCGTCGTATTTGGCCTCCTCGGCGGCCTTGCCGGGGTCGATCTCGAAGGCCGGGCCGGGCTTGCCGTCGCCGTCGCGGAGGCGGCGCAGGTAGCGCCGATAGGCCGAGTTGCCGATCAGCGCCTTGTCGCCGCGCTTCAGCTGGCGCTCGAGACCGGCGAGGATGGCCTGACGGTCGGCGCGATCCCGCTCGGCCTCGGCCTCGTTGCGGCAGACCACGTAGCGCCGGCCGGCGACGCTGACCTCCTTGATCCGAAGCTCGGTCTCGGCGCCGTTGGCGCGCTCGATGAGGAGGGGCGTGAAGGGACGCTCATCGGCCAGCACCACCTCGCGGATGAGCGGATCCGAGCGCTCGCGCGCGCCGAGGATGTATTCGAGACCACGCGCCTCGAGGCCTTCGATGGTGGCCTGCGAGATCATGCCCCGGTCGGCGACCACGCACACCCGCCCGATGGCGAAGCGGCTGCGCAGGCGGTCGATCACAGGCAGCAGCACCGCGACATCGGCGGTGTTGCCCGGCCAGATCTCGGTGCAGAGGGGCCTGCCGTCTGCGTCGATGACGACGGCGAGGAGCATCTGGTTGAGATCGGGTCGATGGTCCTTGGAATGGCCGCGCCGGCCGAGCGTCTCCCCGCCGCGGCCATGGAAGCAGAGCGAGGTGGTGTCCATGAACACCACCGACAGCTCGCTGAACAGGTCGCGCCGGCGGGCGAACAGCTCCTCCTCGATCTGGTCCTTGACGCAGCGGGGCGCGAAGGGGGTGGCGCCGGCCTGCTCGGCGTCGGGCAGTTCCTCGCCAAGCCAGGCCATCGCCCGATAGAGGTGGTGCAGCGCAAGGCCCTCCGCACCTCGGATCTCGTAGTCCTCCATCCAGCGCTCGCAGGCGCGATCCGAGCCCGAGACCATGATCCGGTGCAGCACGGTGACGAAGATCGCGCGCTCGACGTCGAACTCGAAGCCGCGGCCGGCGAGACGGTTGTGGAGCACATCGGCGATACCGACGCGTTGCCACAGGCGCCCGAACAGCAGCGGCGCGCCGATGCGGCGACAGGCGATGGTGCCGGCGGCGATGTCGGAAAGGATGATGCTGCGTTCGCAATGTCGTCCGAGGGATTGGAGGAGGCGATCGAGGGCGCCGGACTGTTTGAGAATGTCCTTGCGCCCAAGTGGCTGGAGGATGCGCTGGCGGACGCGTCCGCCTGGTTCTCGGACGGTTTCGACGAGGTACAGGTAGCGGCGGCCGCGGGCTGCCTTTTCGACGACGAACATGCCCTGTTGTGCGCGCGGGAAGAGCTGATTCGCAAGCTATTCCTGATCGTCTACGCAAAATGTTTTCACTAAAACTTTCGGCCGACCAGAGACGCCCTCTGCCCGATCACTAAGTTAGGCCAAAGAGTTCCTCATATGTTCCGCACGACTGTCCAAGTTGGGCTTGAGTGTGCGGAAGAACCGCTCGACGACGCCGTTGGTCTGGGGCTGCCTACGAAGGCAAAGCTCGGGGTCATGCCCTAGGCTCGTGTCTGGTTCTGGAAGTCCTCGGCCATGAAGCAGCTGCCGTGATCATGGCGCAGCTGGACGCCGCGGGCGGCGTCGCGGCCGAGATGGCCGAACTGCTGGCGCACGGCCATGCCCATGGCCTGCAGCGCCTCGCGGCGCGTGCCGCGCTTGCTGACGTGCCAGCCGAGCGCCTCCGCGTTCCAGTGTTCCACCGTGGCGAAGAGCCAGACCTTGCTGTTGCGCACCGTGGCGACCTGCGTGCCGTCGATGGCCCACATCACGTTCGGCGCGTCGGTGATGATCTTCCGGTCATGGTCGTCGGCGGGGCGTGGGCGGGCGCGGTGTGGCGACAGGAGGGCGTTCTCGCGCATCAGCCGCAGCACCCGCTTGCGCGCGATGCGCAGCCCGTCCCGGACGCGCAGCCGCGCCCAGACCTTGCGATGGCCCTCGCCCGACCAGGGCGAGCGGGCGAGGTCGGCCCGGATCGCCGCCCGCAGGGCGGTGTCCGGAACCGCGGGCTTCGGCCCGCGGCGGCCGGTCGGCCGCGCGGGGGCCAAGCCCTGCGCCGCCTGCCGGGCCAGGTAGAACGATGATCGCGGCACGCCCCAGACCGCGCACACCCGCGCCACGCCGTAGGCGCGGCCGGTGGCAGGAGAGACCGACCCGGCCATCACCGCCACCGCTTCCGGGCCAAAGGGCCGGGGGACTGGCCCATCTTCGCGCGCAGGAGGTCGACCTCCATGCTGAGCTCGCCGATCCGACGCAGCGCGGCGGCCAGCTCGGGGCCCTCGCCGTCGGCCTCGCGCTCCTTGAGCGCCCCTTCCAGCGCGGCCTCGGCTCGCTCGCGCCAGCGCTCGAGCTTGAACACCGGCACGCCGATCTCGCGCGACACAAGCTCCACCGGCTCGCCCGCGATCAGGCGCAGCACCACCGCGCGCTTGCGCGCCACGCTCCAGCGCTGCCCCGGAGCGAGCGGCCCCGCCGCCGGCGCGCCGCTCAGCCCCATCACCCCGCTCCGGGGTCTCTCGTCTCGGCATCTCGGAAGCAGCCATCCTCGGGCGTCCTTCGACAAATGGATGTCCAAGGAAAAAAGGGCCAGCTCATCGGGAGCTTGCCTTGCGAAGAACGCGATCACTGCGCGGGGTTGAGCTTTCGTGGCTCGAGCCCTGGAAAGCCCGAAGTTTGTAAGGCGCTCCGCTCCAGCACTCCCAGCGGAGCCACCCTCCTGATCCCAGACAGCCTCCGCACCGTCCTCGGCTCCGCCCTCGCCCTCTGGCGCAGGCAGGATGGTCTTCCGCTGGCAAGTTCGCCGGCAACGGTACTCGCTCATCTCGATCCAATCTCGTTATACTGGTGTTTCTCGCGTCGGGTCTCACTAGGCTCAGGACCCATTAATCTGCTTGCGGCGACGCGGGCGGGCGTGATTCTGAACGGGGCGGAGGTGCCCTGATGTCCGTCCTGTTCCTGCTCACCCCGGCGCAGATGCGGCGCATCCGGCCGCACGTCCCGCTCTCGCACGGCATCCCGCGCGTGGACGACCGGCGCGTGCTGAGCGGCATCATCTTCGTCATCCGGGGCGGCCTGCGCTGGCGCGACGCCCCGCCGGGCTACGGCCCGCACAAGACCCTCTACAACCGCTTCGTCCGCTGGAGTGTTCAGCCGCATCTTCGCCGCCCTCGCCGGCGAGGCCGGCGAGCCCGACCGGCTAATCATCGACAGCACGCACCTGAAGGCCCACCGCACCGCGGCCAGCCTCCTCAAAACGGGGCGCCTGATCGGTGCATCGGCAGAACCAAGGGCGGGCTGAACGCCAAGCTCCACGCCGTCTGCGACAGCCAAGGCCGCCCCGTCGTCATGATGCTCTCCGCCGGGCAGATGAACGACCAGAAGGGCGCCAACATCCTCGCCCCACTCCTGCCGCCGGCGCGCAAGCTGATCGCTGACCGCGGCTACGACAGCACCCCGTTCCGCGCCGCGCTCGCCGAGCGTGGCATCGCCGCATGCATCCCGACCAAGAAGAACCGCAAGCAGCCCATCCCCTACGACAAGGCGCTCTATCGTCAGCGCCACCGCATCGAGATCGCCTTCCGCCGCCTCAAGGATTGGCGACGCATCGCCACCCGCTACGACCAATGCGCCACCATCTTCTTCGGCGCCATCACCCTCGCCGCCATCGTCACCTTCTGGCTCGGCCAATCAGTCCTGAGCCTAGTAGAGTGATTCCAGCGAACGTTTCCTGCGCTGGTGCGTGCCGATGATGGTGTTGGCGGGCGCGGTCTGGCGGAAGGGCTTCGGGTCGGCGTTGTGGGCATTGAGATAGGCATGGATGGCCTGGTTCAGCTCGATGACGGAGCGGAAGACGCCGCGGTTCAGGCGACGCTTTGTCAGCGTGGCGAACAAGCCCTCGACGGCGTTGATCCAGGAGGCCGAGGTCGGCGTGAAGTGGAGGTGGAAGCGGGGATGCCGGGCCAACCAGCGCTTCACCGCCTCAGTCTTGTGGGCGGCGTAGTTGTCGAGGATCAGGTGCAGGTCGAGTTCGGCGGGGGTCTGCTTGTCGATCAGCCGCAGGAAGCGGATGAACTCGGCCGCGCGGTGGCGGAGCATGCGCTGGCTGATCACCGTGCCCGCCGTCACGTCGAGCGCGGCGAACAGCGTTGTCGTGCCGTGCCGCTTGTAGTCGTGCGTCATGGTGGCACCCCGGCCACGCTTCATCGGCAGTCCCGGCTGGGTGCGGTCGAGCGCCTGGATCTGGCTCTTCTCGTCCACCGACAGCACCAGGGCGTGCTCGGGCGGGTTGACGTAGAGGCCGACGATGTCCCGCCCTTCGGGCGTTGCCTGCAGCCCGCGGACCTTCTCGACGAACTTCGGGTCGTTGGAGAGCTTGAAGGTCTCCACCCGGTGCGGCTTCAGGCCGTGCTCGCGCCAGATGCGGTGGATGGTGGACGGCGCCAGGCCGCTCGCCTTTTCCCCATCGAGCGCAACGTCCAGTGCGTCGCCGCTGGCGGGTCGTCGTGCAGCGTGCGTTCGACCACCGCGGCGATCTGCTCAGGCGAGGTGGAAGCGAAGGCGCGGCCTCGCGGGGCGTCGCGGAACAAGCCCTCGGCACCGTCGTGCATGGAGCGCGCCTGCCAGCGCCAGATCGTGGGTTTGCCTTTGCCGGTCGCCGCGCGGATCGCCATCGTGCCCGCGCCGTCCGCGGTCATCAGCACGATCCGAGCCCGCCAGACGTGGTGCCGCGAGCTCTTGCGGTCGCAGACCACGCCTTCAAGCCGCTCCCGGTCGCCCGGCCGGAGCCGGACCTCAACGCCTTCCCTCATCCGCCCAGACTCCCACGTCTGGGCCAACAAGGGAATCATCAACTCGATCAAACCACTAGCTTTGCCGACGTCGCGGTGCTGATGTGGAGGTGATGGGCTGCGCCGCTCGCTCCGGCGGGTGGGCTGACGGCGAAGCCGGCGAGTGCGTCCTGTCATACTGGAAAATGCAAATGGTCGAGCCTTTGTGCACCTGCACACTTGACCTGTTGCGTTTTTGGTAGCTCGGGATGTCTGCTTCTTTGCCGGAGGGCGGGCTGCGGGCTTCCGCACAGCGCCCTATGTCAATGGAGGTTCGCGATGAGCGTTGCTGCGATACTGGAGCAAAAGGGTCAGGAAATCTTTTCAGCACGGCCGGATGATACGCTGGAGGCTATCACTCGCCTACTCTCCCGCCATAACATCGGAGCAGTGCTGATCCGTGATGCAACGGATGCCGTGCTCGGCATCCTGTCGGAGCGCGACATCATCCGCGCCATCGCCACACACGGTGCCGCCGCACTCTTGTTGACCGCAAGCGCCGTGATGACACGCGACATCATATATGGATCGCCGTGCGATACGGTCGACAAGGTACTCGCGACGATGACAGAGCGCCGTATTCGCCACCTTCCCGTTGTCGAGGAAGGGAAGCTGATCGGCATCGTCTCCATCGGGGATGTGGTGAAGCGTCGGATCGCCGATGTCGAGGAAGAGGCTGATCAGCTCCGCCAGTTTGTCGCGGGCAACGCCTGATCGAGCTCGCGCGGCAGCCGTGACCGCCCTAAACTTCGCTCCATGGAATGGCTTGCCTCGTGCTTGCACGATCTGACGCCACTCGGAGGTTCAGGCACCGCGACGCTTGCGGCGACCTTGTTCGTGGCGGGTCTTGCCGGCAGCGTAACGCATTGCGCCGGGATGTGCGGACCATTCGTGCTGGGGCAGGTGTCGGCCGGACTCGTCGCGCGGCCAACACTGTCGCGACTGAGCGCCGGAGCGCTCCTGCCATATCATCTCGGCCGTCTCGTCACTTACTCTGGGCTCGGCGCGGGCGCAGGCTTTGCGTCGGGCGTTGCCGTGCATGGTGCTGGGATCACTCTCTTTCTGCCTGTCTTGCTTGTGCTCGGAGCTGGTCTGCTACTTGCGCAGGCGACCTGTCCGAGCCTCTCGTGGTTCCCCCGCTTCGGCGTTCCTTCCGCCGTGAGCGAGGCGGTGTCGCGCAGAGCCGCGCCAAGTCTCGCTAATCCGACCTGGGGACGGGGCTTCACCCTGGGTTTGCTCCTCGGGTTTCTGCCCTGCGGCCTTCTCTACGGTGCGCTTGTAGCCGCAGCAGCATCCGGCTCCGCTTTTGGAGGCGCAGTAAGCATGGCCGCCTTTGGTGCGGGAACCATGCCAGCTTTGATGGGTGTCGGCTTCGCCGGCGCGTATTTCACCCGGCGCTTCGCTCCGACTCTGCGGCTCGTCTCCGTGCCACTGCTCCTGCTTAATGCAGCAGTGCTCGTTGCGCTTGCTTTCCGCGCCGCGGGGCTTGCCTGAACCTGGTTTTGCGACACCCAGACGAGCGGCGCCCGCGTATGGCAGACGCCTTGCAAAGGAAACGCTGCCCGTTCGTGCTCAGGTCTTTACCGACAGGGCGGACGGCTTACCGCCGACAACGGCCCGTGGGAAAGGTAAGGAACTGGCGAGGCCGCATAGCGTATGCGCCTCCCGATCGTCCGTTCCAGGTCAGCCGGAACTGCCCAAGCCGTGTGGCGTCAACCGCCGTTTCTCGGAAAATCTGTAACGGTCACGATTCGCACCAGAACTCGGATAATGTCTACTCGACCAAATCCTTGTAGGCGTACCATGTGGCGTGCCCGACCAGCGGCATCGTCACCGTAAGTCCCAGAAAGAACGGGATGACGCCGAAGAGGGTGAAGGCAACTATGAGCCCCGCCCAGAGCGTCATCGCCGGCCAGTTCTCGCGCACAACGGCGAAGGAGGTCGCCACGGCTACGAAGACGTTCACATCGCGATCGAGCAGCATGGGGATCGAGACGGCGGAGATCGCGAACACGAGCGCGGCGAGAACGGCACCGACGGCACTGCCCGCGATCCAGAACGGGATCGCGCTCGGCGCCATCAGCTTGATGACGAGGGTTTCCCAGCTCGGGTTGAAGCCGACGCCGAAGAAGACGGCGAAGAGGAGCAAGGCAAGCCTGATCCAGCCGAGGTGTAGCAGCCCGAGCATCACACCCATGAAGGAGAGCTGGGTGCCGTTTCGCCTGTAGGCGGCAAGGGCGCGTGCGAGACTGACCGGCTCCCTTGCGGCAAGCCTCCGGCTTGTCTCGTAGAGGCCGACCGCGAGCAAAGGCGCCGTGAAGAAGAACCCTGCCGTCAGCGGCAGGACGAGCCAGAACACCCCCGCCTGCAGCAGGAGGAAAAGCAGGAGATAGGTAATCACGACGATCAGCGCCCCGTAGGCGAGGCTCACGCGTGGCGCTGCCGTCACGTCGCGCCAGCCGGCGGCGAGCCAGGCCCAGGGGCGATCGACGGCAACGCGTCTGATCCGCGGCGCGGCGTGAGCGAAAACCTCGATGGCCTCGTCGGTCATGCGCGTGCCTCGTCGTGTCGATGCGAACCAGAAACGCCCGCCCTCACGTCCGCTGGCGTAGTCTGAAGCTTCTCCTGTGTGGCCCGGCAAACGGCAAGATACCTTGATGCATGTCAATGCTGCGCCGCCGCAACACGAGCACCGTGAGGGCCGGCTCAGCGGGCCGGCGTGGCGTTCGCCACGCGCGTGAGGGACTGGGGGAAGCATGGCGGCAGAGGCGGCAATAAGGAAAGAGGCGGGCGGTCACGCGATCGCGCGGTCGGCCGACTATGTCGAGGATGTCGTCCGCGCCTTCATGGTTGCGGTGGTGTTCTGGGGTGTCATCGGATTCCTGATGGGGACGGTGATCGCCTGGCAGCTCGCTTTTCCCGCGCTCAATCTCGACCTCGAGTACACGACGTTCGGGCGGCTCAGGCCTGTGCACACGAGCGCGGTGATCTTCGCCTTCGGTGGCAATGCCTTGCTGGGCACGTCGCTCTACGTCGTGCAGCGGACGTGTCGCACACGCCTGTTCGGCGGCGCGGAGGCCGGCTGGTTCCTCTTCTTCGGCTATCAGACGTTCATCGTGCTCGCCGCGACCGGATACGTCATGGGCGTAACATCGGGCAAGGAATACGCCGAGCCGGAATGGTACGTCGACCTTCTCCTGACATTCGTATGGGTCGTGTACCTCGTCGTCTTTGTCGGCACGATCATGAAGCGGGAGGAACCGCACATCTATGTCGCGAATTGGTTCTACCTCGCTTTCATTGTCACTATCGCAATGCTGCATATTGGCAACAATCTCCAAATTCCCGTGAGCCTCGCCGGCGCGAAGAGCTACACGATCCCCGCCGGCGTCCAGGACGCGATGATCCAGTGGTGGTATGGCCACAATGCCGTCGGTTTCTTCCTAACGGCGGGCTTTCTTGGGATGATGTACTACTTCATTCCCAAGCAGGCGGAGCGTCCTGTATACTCGTACCGGTTGTCGATCGTCCATTTCTGGTCGCTAATCTTTCTCTACATCTGGGCGGGGCCGCACCACCTGCACTACACGGCCCTGCCTGACTGGGCGCAGACGCTCGGGATGATCTTCTCGGTGATGCTGTGGATGCCGTCCTGGGGCGGCATGATCAACGGCATCATGACGCTCTCGGGGGCATGGGACAAGCTGCGCACCAACCCGGGGCTGCGCTTCTCGGTGACCGCCGTCGCCTTCTACGGGATGAGCACCTTCGAGGGGCCTGTGATGAGCGTGAAGGCCGTCAACGCCCTCAGCCACTATACCGACTGGACGGTTGGCCATGTGCATTCGGGCGCAATGGGGTGGGTGGGATTCATCACCTTCGGCGTTCTCTACTATCTCGTTCCGGTGCTGTGGAGAAAGCGGGAGCTCTATTCGCAGAAGCTTGTTGCGTGGCACTTCTGGATCGCGACGTTGGGCATCGTGCTCTACATCACGGCGATGTGGGTCTCCGGCATCATGCAGGGCCTGATGTGGCGCGCCTACGACGAGTTCGGTTTTCTACAATATTCCTTTATCGAGACGGTCGCAGCCATGCATCCTTACTATGTCATCCGCGCGATTGGCGGCATCTTCTACCTCACCGGCGCATTGATCATGGTCTACAACCTCTGGAAGACAGTGAGGGAAATGGAGGTGCTGCCCGCGAAACGAAGGGCAATCGCCCCGGTGGCAGCCGAGTGAGACGGGAGCGATGGTGATGATTCGTCACGAAGTCATCGAGAAAAACGTCATCCTCCTTGCCGTCCTGACGCTTGTCACGGTGTCGATCGGCGGGCTTGTGCAGATTGTGCCGCTATTCACGATCGAGACGACTATCGAGCGCGTCGAGGGCGTCCGGCCCTACTCCCCCCTCGAGCTCGCCGGGCGCAACATCTACCTGAGAGAGGGGTGCTACACTTGCCACAGCCAGCAGATACGACCGTTCCGGGACGAGCTTGAACGCTACGGGCATTACTCGCTCGCTGCCGAAAGCATGTACGATCATCCGTTCCAGTGGGGGTCGAAACGTACCGGACCCGATCTTGCCCGAGTCGGTGGGAAGTATTCGAACGAGTGGCACTACGCCCATCTCGTCGATCCGCGCAGCGTCGTTCCCGAGAGCATCATGCCGCCCTACGGGTTCCTCCTGAGGCCACTCAAGTTTGACGGGATCGCCGATCACTTGCGGGCGCTCCGGGCGATCGG
The DNA here is from genome assembly GCF_019203965.1 of Elioraea tepida. NCBI lineage: Bacteria > Pseudomonadati > Pseudomonadota > Alphaproteobacteria > Acetobacterales > Elioraeaceae > Elioraea > Elioraea tepida. Next base: position 2,632,704 of record NZ_CP076448.1, on the reverse strand, counting down.
GGTGCCTTACACGGAGGAGATGATCGCGAATGCGCGCGCCGATCTGATCGCGCAGGCGAACCCTGATGCCGATGCGACCGGCCTGCTTGCGCGCTATCCGAAGGCCGTGCAGGCAGCGTTCGACGGCAACCCAAGCGTAGTGACGGAGATGGATGCTCTCATCGCTTACCTGCAGATGCTCGGCACGCTTGTGAACTTCGCCGAGGTCACCCCGGAGCAGCTCAGGCAGTAGGAGGCGAATATGGAGTGGCTTGCGGCGAACTACGGGCTCCTGAGGCAGGCATGGCTGCTCTGGTTCGTTCTGCTGTTCGTCGGCATCGTGGCGTGGGCGTTCTGGCCGGGGAACAGGAGGCGGCTCGAGGCGCATGGTCGGATTCCACTCGACGATCGCGGCGGCGGCGACTGTGGCGCGCCGCCGCAATGCGCGGCGGACCGGGGCTGAAGGGATCGAGGCAAACGATGCCGACGAAGATCGAGAAGGACAGCCTGACCGGGAAGACCACGACCGGGCACGAGTGGGACGGTATTAAGGAGCTCAATACGCCCCTGCCGAGATGGTGGCTCTACATCTTCTACGCGACGATCGCGTGGTCGGCAGTATGGGCGCTGTTGTATCCGTCGTTTCCCGGTTTCTCGGGCCATTTCCGGGGGTTGACAGGCTGGACACAGCGCGCGGCGATCGTGGAACAGATGACGGTGGCAAGGGCGGAGCAGGCACCCTTCCTCGATCGGATCCGCGGCGCCTCCCTCGACGAGATTAGGCACAGTAGCGAGTTGCTGGCCTACGCGATCGCGGGCGGCCGCGTGGCCTTCGCCGACAACTGCGCGGGCTGCCATGGTTCAGGCGGCCAGGGAGCCACCGGGGGCTTCCCGGCGCTCGTGGACGATGAGTGGATCTGGGGCGGCAGCCTCGAGGACATCCACTTCACCATCGTCCATGGCATCCGCAACGCCCAGAGTGTGGAGGCCCGGATCAGCCAGATGCCGGTCTATGGCGGCATTCTCAGCCGCGGGCAGATCAATGATGTCGCGGAGTTCGTGCTGTCCCTTTCGAACCGCGCGACGGATCAGGCAGCGGCGAGGCGTGGCGAAGAGGTCTACGCGGAAAACTGCGTCTCCTGTCATGGCGAGAGGGGTGAGGGCGTGCGTGCTGTGGGAGGGCCCGCGCTGAACGATGCGATTTGGCTTTACGGCGGAACGAAAGCGGAGATCGTCGCGCAGATCACCAATCCTCGCATGGGGGTGATGCCTGCCTGGGGCAGTCGCCTCGACGCGGCGACAATCAAGATGCTCGCGGTCTATGTGCACACTCTTGGTGGCGGCGAGTAGGGAAGGTTGAGAGAAAGCGATGACCATCGAGGCGCCGACACGCACGACGCCGGCGGAGGCGCCGCTGAGCCCCCCGAGCTCGCTCTACGCCAAGAGGATCAAGGTCTATCCTGCTCGCGTGAACGGCCGGTTCCGTGCCGCAAAATGGGCGTTCCTGATCTTGGCCCTTGCCGCCTACTACATCACGCCTTGGATCCGCTGGCCGCGTCCCGGCGATGCGCCTGATCAATTTCTGCTCGTCGATCTCGCAGGCCGCCGCTTCTATCTCGGGCCGATCGTGATCTGGCAGGACGAGCTCTACTTCGTCACCGGCCTGCTGATCCTCGCGGCTGTGTCTCTGTTTCTCGTCACCTCCTTATTCGGCCGCGTGTGGTGCGGCTACGCCTGCCCACAAACTGTCTGGACGGACCTCTATCTCTGGGTCGAACGCCGGATCGAGGGGGACCGGAACGCACGCCTGCGGCTCGACCAGGGCCCGCGCAACGCCGCCTACTGGACCAGGAAGATCGCCAAGCACACCGTCTGGCTCGTGATCGCCGCAGCAACCGGCGGGGCATTTGTTCTCTACGTGGGCGATGCACCAACCACGCTTCGTGCCATCGTCACAGGCGAGGCGGGGAGCTGGACCTACGCATTCTTTGGCATCCTCACCTTCACCACCTACGCGCTCGCAGGCTGGGCGCGTGAGCAGGTCTGCACCTACATGTGCCCCTGGCCGCGCTTCCAGGCAGCCATGCTCGACGAGCACAGCCTCGTCGTCTCCTACCGCGCCTGGCGAGGGGAGCCGCGTGGCAAGCACAAACAGGGCGAGACCTGGGAGGGACGTGGCGACTGCGTCGACTGCCGTCAGTGCGTCAATGTCTGCCCCACCGGGATCGATATCCGCGACGGCCAGCAGCTCGAATGCATCGGCTGTGGGCTCTGCATCGACGCCTGCAACCAGATCATGGACCGGGTGGGCCGCCCGCGTGGATTGATCGCCCTCGATACGCTGACAAATCTGCAGAGGGCAGAGGCGGTGGCCTCGGCCGTGCCGCCCGGCCCGGCACGAGTTGAGCGTGTTGCAGCAGCGCGAGCTGAATGGCGGGTCATCCGCCCGCGCACGCTCATCTACACGACCGTTCTTGTCGCCGTCGCGCTCGTGATGCTCGTCGCCTTCGTTCTGCGCTCCACAACCGAGCTTGCGGTTCTGCGCGATCGTGCGCCCCTTTACGTTGTTCTCTCGGACGGCACGATCCGCAACAGTTTCACGCTCAAAGTGTGGAACAAGGGCTATGACGAGCCGAGTTACCATCTCCGCCTCGAGGGGCTGCCCGGAGTGACGATCGCCGTCGTCGGCGCGCCTGACGAGCGGCCGCTCATCGCCACGCGGGCTGATGGGGTTACGACCCATCGCGTGCACGTCACGGCCGCGCCCGGTGCGCGACTTGCCGAAAGCACGCCGGTCACCTTCGTGCTGCAGGACGAGGCCGGACGCGCCGTCGTCTCGACAGCGAGCGTTTTCCTCGCACCGAAGCGATGACTGCGCCGACTGGCTCGCCGAGACGTGACCGTTGGATCCCGATGGCCTTCGTCGGCGGCATGGGGGTCGTCATCGTCGTCAATGCCGTCATGGTTTGGCTCGCTCTGTCCACCTTCACCGGCACGACCGTGGACCGTGCCTATGAGCGAGGGCGTCTCTACAATGAGGTGCTCGCGGAAGCGGAGCGCCAGGCGCGCATCGGTTGGCGCTTCTCGCTGGAGTGGGAGGCTGGTCCGTCCGATCGTCTGGCCGGTCGCGTGGTGCTGATCGCCGAGGATTCGCGCTCGACGCCGCTTGACCAGCTGTCGCTCGACGCCGTGCTGATCCGCCCGCTCGAGACGCCGAAGCCGCTGAGGCTAAGTTTTACGCAAACAGGGGCCGGTCGATACGTCGCGCCGATCGCCTTGCCTAAACCGGGGCAATGGGAGGTTCGCCTCGAGGCACGACGTGACGGTGATGGGCCGGTCGATTTCCGCCAGCGTTTCGTGGCGAGGTGAGGCAAGCGCGATGAGGCGGTCGGACCGATGACCGAAACCGACCTTCTCGAGCGGGCGACCGGCCGGGCCGGCTCAGCCTGTGCGCACTGCGGGCGCCCGCTGCCCGCAGGAACGGATCGGTTTTGTTGCCGCGGGTGCGAGGCGGCGCACCGTCTCGTCACGGAGCTGGGGCTCGAGGCGTTTTACGCGCGCGCCTCCGCTTCGCCCCCACGGCCGGACCCGGACGCACCGCGCCATGATCTCGCCGCGCGCGCCGTGCCGGACGGCAAGGGCGGGCATGAGCTCACCTTGCTCGTCGGCGGGGTCACCTGCGCGGCCTGCGCGTGGCTGATCGAGCAGGTGCTGGCGCAGGAGCCGGACGTGACCTGGGCGCGGCAGGCGCTGTCAACGCGTCGCCTCACCATTCGCTGGCGCGGGCCAGCCGAGCGGGCCGATGCGTTCGGCGCGCGGCTGGCCACGCTTGGCTTCACCCCGGCGCCGTTCGATCCGTCCTGTCTTGCCTCGGCCGATGACGATGAGACCCGGCGTCTGATGCGCGCGATGGGTGTCGCTGCCTTCGCCGCGATGAATGTGATGCTCGTCTCTGTCGCCGTCTGGACGGGGCATGCGAGCGGCGACATGGGGCCTGCGACCCGCGACCTGATGCACTGGATCGCAGCGCTGATCGGGCTTCCCGCCATCCTCTGGTGCGGCCTGCCGTTCTACACCTCCGCACTCGGCGCGCTGCGCGCGGGGCGGACCAACATGGACGTTCCGATCAGCCTCGGCGTGCTGCTCACCGCGGCGATGAGCCTTTCCGAGACGGTCCGCGGCGGTCCTTACGCTTATTTCGACAGCGCGGTGACGCTGCTCTTGCTGCTTCTGGTCGGCCGCTTCCTCGACCGGCGAGTGCGCGCACGCGCTCGCCGAGCAGCGGCGGAGCTGCTTGCGCTCAGTCGCGCTCCGGTCTCGGTGCTGGGGGACGACGGCATCGCACGGCCGCGCGCCCCTGATGCCGTCCGGGTTGGCGAACGCGTTCTCGTCGCTGCCGGCGAGCGGATCGGGGTTGACGGGGTCGTGCTCGCTGGACGTTCCGAGATCGACATGTCGCTCCTCACCGGCGAGAGCATTCCCCGTCCCACGGCGCCCGGTGACACCGTCGAGGCCGGGACGCTCAACCTTGCCGCCCCGCTCACCGTGCGTGTCACGGCCTCGGGGACCAGCACCGTGCTCGCGTCAATCGTGCGGATGATGGAGGCGGCGGAGGCCGACCGAGGGCGCATCCGAGCCTTGGCAGACCGCGTGGCAGGCTGGTACACGCCGGTGGTTCACCTTGTCGCCGCCGCAACCTTCCTGCTCTGGTGGGTGTGGTTCGATCTTGCCTGGCAGCCGGCTCTCGTCAATGCCGTCGCGGTGCTGATCATCACCTGCCCGTGCGCGCTCGGGATCGCTGTGCCGGCCGTCCACGTAGCCGCTGCAGGTCGGCTGATGCGAGGTGGTGTGCTCATTGCATCAGGTTCCGCGCTCGATCGCCTCGCGGAGGCCGATGTCGCGGTGCTGGACAAGACCGGGACACTGACGCGCGGACAGCCAAGCTTGCTTCCGGGCGACTGGTCGGACGACGATCTCGTGCTCGCAGGGTCGCTTGCGGCTGCGAGCCGCCATCCGCTTGCGCGGGCCTTGGCACAGGCTGCAGGCGTCGCGGCGGCGGTGGGTGTGGTCGAGCATCCTGGGCAGGGGCTGTCGCGTGCGACGCCCTCTGGAACGGTTCGGCTCGGTAACGCACGCTTCGCGGGCGCGATCGCGGGCGATGGGATGGAGCTCTGGCTTGCTGTTCCCGGTCGCTCCCCGGTTGTCTTCCGCTTCGCCGACGCGCTGCGGGCGGACGCAGGGGAGGCGGTGGCAGCACTTCGCCGGGCTGGATTGGAGGTCGAACTCCTCTCGGGTGACCGACCTGCGGCCGTCGAGGCTGCGGCGCGTGCAGCCGATATCTCGCAGTGGCGCGCGGGCGCCGACCCGGGTGCGAAACTCGCACGGCTTGCTGAGCTGCGCGCAGCGGGCCATCGTGTGCTGATGGTCGGGGACGGGCTCAATGATGCGCCTGCGCTTGCAGCCGCCCATGTCTCCGCGTCTCCGGCAAGCGGGGCTGACATCGCGCAAGCCTCCGCCGACCTCGTGTTCCAGGGCAAGCGCCTGGCGTCCATCCCTTGGGCGATCGATGTGGCGCGCTTCGCGGCGCGGCTGGTGCGTCAGAACATCGCGATCTCGCTCGCCTACAACGCTCTCGCGGTGCCGCTTGCCGTAGCCGGGCTCGTCACTCCGCTGGTTGCGGCCGTTGCGATGGCAGCGTCGTCCGTGACCGTCATCCTGAATGCGCTGAGGGTCGAGAGGGCTCGTGTGCCATGGACGCACTGATCCTCCTCATCCCTCTGTCGCTTCTGCTCGCGGGGCTCGCGCTCGCGGGATTTCTCTGGACTGTCCGAAGCGGCCAATACGATGATCTCGAAGCGGTCGCCTCCAGGGTGCTGTTCGAGGACGAGATGGCGCCGCCGCAGTCCCCCCAACACGTCGAAACCTCGAGGGAGACGACGCGATGACCCCATCCTCGCTTATCTTCGGCAGCCTCGGCGTGCTGATGGCGCTCGTTGGCCTCGTGATGGCCGCCTCAGCCAAGGATGATGCGTTCTATATCGCCGGTCTCGTCATCTTCCTCGCCTTCGTGCTGTTCTTGTTCACGCTGGTGAAGCGCCATTTCGACGCCGCCGAGGCCTCGGGCGACGGTGACTCCAGCCGTTGATACCTCCAAGACCCCCTTGCGCTCGAGGCCCGTTTTCTGTGACATGCTGGCGTGAATGGGCGTTTGTCGCCCGCAACGACGGATTTGGGGGCTTCGTGTGATGGATCGCCGCTCACTTCTGCTGGGTGCCTCGGGCAGTGCTCTGGCTGCCCTGAGCTCCGGCCTGTTTCCCTCCGATGCTGCAGCTCAGCGTACACGCTGGCAGTTTGCCACGCCATACCCGGATGGGAACTTCCACACTCAGAACATCCGCGAGTTCGTCAAGGAGATCGAGTCGGCCGTCCCAGGCTTCAGCATTGTGGTCCACTCGAATGCGTCGCTTCTCCGGATGCCGGAGATCAAGCGCGGCGTTCAGACCGGTCAGGTGCAGATGGGCGAGATCCTTCTCTCTGCCTACGGGAACGAGGACCCGATGTTCGAGGTCGACGGCATTCCGATGCTTGTCACCAACTTCACGCAGGCACGGGTCTTGAACGGCTTGCAGCGCCCCTACATCCAGGCGCGGTTCGCGCGCCAGGGCCTCACCCTGCTCTACATGGTTCCCTGGCCCCAGTCGGGGTTCTACACCAACGCGCCGCTGACGAGCCTCGAGGGCCTGAAGGGGACGAAGTTCCGCACCTTCAACGCGGCAACGCAACGATTCGCAACGCTTGTGGGTGCCACCCCGACGCTCGTTCAGGTGGCCGAACTGGCTCAGGCTTTCGCCACCGGCGTCGTGAATGCCATGGTTACATCCGCCGCTACCGGGGTCGACAGCCAGGCCTGGGACTACGTGAAGTACTTCGTTCCGGTCGGTTTCACGCGCACTAAGAACGCCGTGTTCTGCTCCACGCGCGCGCTTAACAGCCTTCCCGCAGCGGCACAGACGGCTATCCGGAACGCTGCCGAACGTGCCGAACAGAGGGGCTGGGATCTTGCGCAGGAGCAGGAAGTGTCACGCCAACGCCAGCTCGCTGAACGCGGCATGATCGTGACTGACCCGGCGCCGCAGAAGCTGATGGAAGACCTCGCGCGTATCGGCAACATCATGGTCGATGAGTGGCTTCAGAAGGCCGGGCCGGATGGCCGGGCGCTGATCGAGGCCTATCGCGCGGCGATCGCCCGGGCTGCCTGACCCAAGGCGCGGCGGTGATGCTTCGCCGCTCGCTCGACACCCTGTACGGGGCGAGTGGGATTGCCGGCGCTGTCGCGCTTCTGGCCGTCGGCGGGCTCATCCTTGCGCAGGTCGTGCTGCGGCAGGTCGGAGGTCTCCTGCCCGGCGGCGACGATCTCACCGCCTTCTCCATGGCCGCCTGTGCCATGCTACCGCTCGCCTATGCCTTCCGGCATGGTGCGCATATCAGGGTCGACCTCCTGATCGGCCGCGTGCGCGGCAGGGCGCGTACAGTGATCGAGGCGGTCGCCCTCGCGGCAGCAGCGTGCATGTCGCTTCTGTTCGCCTGGGCAGCTGTCGATCTTGTCTCCGACAGCGTGACGTTTGAGGAAGTGGCGCAGGGCATGCTGGCCGTGCCGCTGTGGATGCCGCAGAGCTTCATGGCGGCGGGCGCCCTCGTGTTTGCGATCGCGCTCATCGATGACCTCGTTGTTTTGCTCCAAGGCGGCATGCCGTCCTATCGGCGTGGCAGCGAGACGGCGCTCGAGAAGGCGTCGGAAGAGCTCTGAGACGATGGACGTCGCCCTGACCGAAGCAGGCGTCATCCTGCTCGCGACCCTTTTCCTCTTCCTCGGTCTCGGCATTTGGATCGGATTCGCCCTCATGCTTACCGGGCTTGTCGGCATCGTTGTCCTTCCGGCTGTCTTCCCCTCCTTCAACGCCTTTCCGGTGGAGAAGGTTCTAGGGACGGCGGTGTGGCAGGCCATGGCGTCCTGGACGCTGGCCGCCCTGCCGCTGTTCATCTGGATGGGCGAGATCCTATTCCGAACAAAACTCTCGGAGGACATGTTCCGCGGCCTCGCGCCGTGGGTCGAGCGCCTTCCCGGCCGGCTGATGCACGTGAACGTGATCGGCTGCGGCATTTTCGCAGCCGTTTCCGGCTCCTCCGCTGCAACGGCCGCAACGGTCGGCAAGATGAGCCTGCCGACCCTCCTTGAGCGTGGGTATTACCGGCCCATGGCGATCGGCTCGCTCGCTGGATCCGGCACGCTCGGCCTGCTGATTCCGCCCTCGATCGTCATGATCGTCTACGGGGTGGCGGCCGATGTCTCGATCGTGCGGCTCTTCATCGCGGGCATTCTGCCCGGGTTGATGCTGGTTGCTTTGTTCTCGGGCTATATCATGGTCTGGTCGTTGCTGAACCCGCGGCTTACGCCTCCTCCCGGGCCGCGCTTGTCGCTCGCCCGCAAGTTCGCCGAAAGCGGCGCGCTGATCCCGGTTCTGCTGCTGATCCTTGCTGTTCTCGGTTCAATTTATGGCGGGATTGCCACCGCAACGGAGGCCGCGGTGATGGGCGTGATCGGCGCTCTGGCGCTTTCGGCGTGGGAGCGAACGCTCACCTTGACGACATTTCGCAACAGTCTGATGGGAGCAGTCCGGCTCTCCTGCATGATCAACTTCATCCTCGCCGGCGCAGCCTTTCTGACACAGGCGATGGCCTATACCCGAATCCCCGCGGCGATGGCGGCGTGGGTCGGCGCGCAGGGCTTTCACCCGTACCTGATCATCGCCGCACTCACGGGGGTCTACATCTTGCTCGGCTGCGTGATCGACGGCGTCAGCATGATCGTGCTCACCGTCACGGTCGTTCTGCCGATCATCCAGGGGGCGGGGTTCGATCTGCTCTGGTTCGGGATCTTCATCGTCCTCGTTGTCGAGATGGCGCAGATCACGCCTCCCGTCGGCTTCAACCTGTTCGTCCTGCAAGGGCTAACGGGGGAGAACATCCTCTCGATCGCACGAAACACGCTCCCCTTCTTTCTGTTGATGTGCACTGCCGTGGCGCTGGTGACCGTCTTTCCGGGCATCGCCACCTGGCTGCCGTCAACAATGTTTAGAAACTGAAAGTTAGCAAGGTGGATCTACCCAGTCGGGTCGTTCGAAGCGCTGGATCTCGAGCGTGTAGCCCGCCGGATCTTGGAAAAAGAAGTGATACACTCGATAAAACTCGTTGAAGGTAGGTGGGTAGGGGATCTCCACCCCTCGAGCTTTTAAGTACTCATACCAACAGTCGACATCATCCGCGATGAAGGTAATCACTACACCTCCCTCGACGCGAGGATCCATAGTGGCCCGCGGCGCCTTGGCGCGGCAGATCCCTAGGAAGGCTCGACCGCCCGGTGCTGCCTCGTAAATCCGGCACGTACCCTGATCCTGGATCAGAGGCAAACGGAGTATTTCAGAATAAAACCGCCACGAAGCCTCGACGTCCTCGGAATAGAGAAATGTTACTTGCTGATTCAGAGTAGGGTGTCCAGATATCATTATCGTGCGCTGGTTAGGATTGCCCCAGTTTTGAACCGCAGTGATGTCTCTCGATCTCGACCGTGCCTAGTCCTTGGGAAGAAGGTGAGCCGAGAACCATGTGCTCTACCATAATACCAAAAGGACACCTCGAAAAACCACTGGCGCTGACGGCTGCGGGCTGGTTCGCTTCTGCTGGTGACAGCGGGAGCGGCGGATGGCGGGACAGTCCGGGTTGTTTGACGTGAAGGAACGCTTGGGGTGGCGTTCGGCCTCTGTCGATTGCCTGGCACGGCTGCGCGCCGTGGTGGAGCTCGAGGCGTTCCGCGCGGAGCTGGGGGCGGCGCTGCCGTGCGCGGACCGCTGCCGCGGCGCACGCCCGCCCTGGGATGCGGTGCTGATAGTCCGCATCCTCGTGCTGCGGGCCCACGAGACGCTGTCGGATGACCGGGCCGAAGACCAGCTGCGCGACCGCTTGAGCGTCCTGCGCGTTGCGGGCGTGGCGCTGCAGGAAGCGCCGTGCCTTACGCCAATCAGATCTGGCTCTACTGCGAACCGCTGATGCGCCCGGGCGCGCTGACGAGGTTGTTCGTGCGCTTCGACGAGATGTTGGCTGAGCGCAGCTTTCTCGCCATGCGCCGTGAGATCGTCGAGGCGACCGTGGTCGAGGCTCGGCGACTGCGCCTGACGAAAGAGGAGCAGATCCTGCGCGACGGCGGCACGCGCGAGGACTGGTTAGAGTCGATTTCTGGCTGGTGGAATCGGTTTGGGGATTCCGGCGCGGCCCTGATCTGTGATTCGTAGGCCTCTGGCGATGAGCTGGAGGCGGAGATGGGGTGGCGTCGGGGACAAGCCTATGGGCCGGACCTGCGGGGACGGGTGCTCGCGGCCTGTGATGGCGGGGCGAGCGTGCGCGAGGTGGCCGAGCGGCTGATGGTCAGCCCGTCCTACGTCGTGAAGGTGCGCCAGCAGCGGGACGAGACGGGCGAGACGGTGGCGCGGCGTGGGACGGGTCGGCCGCCGTCGAAGATCGCCGCGCATCTTGCGCCGCTGCGCGAGCGTGTGGCTGCGCAGCCGGATGCCACACTTGGCGAACTGCGCGGCTGGCTGCTGGCCGAGCGCGGTGTCGCGGTCTCTCTGGTGACGGTCTGGCGGGCGCTGGCGCGGCTTGGGCTGACGCTGAAAAAAAGTCGGTCCGCGCCGCCGAGCAGGACCGCCCGGACGTAGCCGCCGCCCGCGCCGCCTGGCGCGAGATGCAGCCGAGCCTCGATCCCGAGCGCCTGGTCTTCGTGGACGAGACCTGGGCCAGCACGAACATGACCCGCCGCATGGCGCGCGGGCCGCGCGGGCAGCGCGTCGTCGCGGCCGTGCCGCATGGCCTCTGGAAAACCACAACCTTCCTCGCCGGGCTGCGCGCCGACGGAGTTGTTGCACCCCTCGTGCTGGACGGCGCAATCAACGGCCCAAGCTTCCGCGCCTATGTCGAGCAGTTCCTGGCACCAAGCCTGCGCCCGGGCGACACGGTGGTGATCGACAACCTCGGCAGCCACAGGGTGAAGGGCGTTCGCGAAGCCATCGAGGCAGTCGGCGCGCGCCTGCTCTTCCTGCCACCCTACAGCCCAGACCTGAACCCGATCGAGCAGTTCTTCGCCAAGCTGAAGGCCCTGCTTCGCACCGCCGCACGCCGCACCGTCGATGGCCTCTGAAACGCCATCGGCAGCGTGCTCGACGCCTTCGCCCCAGACGAATGCCGAAAATACATCACCAACTGCGGCTATTCACACCAGTAGGAAAACCGCTTTAGGGTCCGGACCCATAATGTGTTCATAAAGTTCTTTGAGCGACGCGGGCTGGTGTGTTTCGGGGTGGTTCCCTTGGCGGTGATGGAGGGGAACCGGGATGAGCGATCTGTGTCTCTCTGAGCGAGGCGCAGATGCGGCGGCTTGCGCCGCTCTTGCCTTCGGAGAGACGCGGCAAGCCTCGGGTGGATGACCGGCGTGTGATCAGCGGCATCGTCCATGTGCTGCGCTCTGGTGGTCGGTGGGTCGATGCGCCGGCTGTCTACGGCCCGCGCTAGACGCTGTACAACCGTTTCGTGCGCTGGAGAGCCAAGGGCGTGTGGCAGCGCGTGTTCCGCGCGCTCGCCAGGGCTGGCGGCCCGCCGGCCGAGCTTTTGCTCGACAGCAGCCATGTGAAGGCCCATCGCAGCGCCGGGGGTGGAAAAGGGGGGAGCGCGCGCAAGCCATCGGGCGGTCGCGGAACCCATCGCGGCAAGCCGCGATGGGGCCCGCCGCGGGGCGGGCGGACCACCAAGATCCACGCGCTGACCGATCATCTTGGCCGCCCGATCGGTTTCGAACTGACCGCCGGCCAGCACGGCGATGCGCCAGTGGCACTGGCGCTGCTTGCTCCCTGGCCGTCAGCCAAGCTCTGCATCGCCGACGCTGCCTATGACAGCAACGGCATCCGCAGCTTCCTCCTCGCCCGCGGCATCCTGCCGGTGATCCCGAACAACCCCACCCGCAAACAGCACACCCCTTCGACCGGAGCGCCTGGCGCAAGCGAAACCTGATCGAGCGCGTCTTCTGCCGCCTCAAGGATTTCCGACGCATCGCCACGCGATACGACCGACGCGCAGACGTCTTCCTCAGCGCCGTCTACCTCGCCGCAACCGTCACTTGCCGGTTATGAGTCCGGAGCCTAAAGCGCGCCCGGTGCGGATGAAGAGCGGATCGCAGAGCGCCACGCGCAGCCGTGCAAGCGCACCGGACGTGGCCGGCTGTGACAAGCCGAGCCGTTCGCCGGCGCGTGTGACCGAGCGTTCGGCCATGATCGCGGCAAAAACGGTCAGCAGGTTGAGGTCGAGGCTGCGCAGCGTGTCCGTCATCTCACAGCAGTATGGCGCGGCGGGACCTTCGCCGCGACGGGCAGGTGCAACGGAACCGTCATCGTCGGGCCACGCGGCTGTAACAGCACGCGAGTATGCCCACGGCGCGTTTCATCCACCGAAAAGGACCGAACGATCATGCGCCTTCGCCAGACCGCTCAGGGCCTCGCCGCGAGCCTCCTCGCCGCCACGATCCTCGCCACGCCGGCCGAAGCCGACCAGCGCTTCCCTGCGCGGCTTGCCGGCCATGCGCTGCTCCCCGCCTTCAGCCTGCACCTTCCGCCTGCGGATGCCCCGGCCGAGGCGATGATGAGCGGCCGCTTCGCCGGGCCCGGAAACCTGCGCAATGACCGCCCGATGAGCGTGATGGGAACGACCGGAGCGCTGCATGGCAACCGCGCGACCGGCATCTCCTTCCCCTTCATCGGACAGCCGCTCCAGGGCTTCTCCGGCTTCTCGCGCAGCCGCGCCGCCGACGGCTCGTTCTACGCGATCATCGATAACGGCTTCGGCAACAAGCGCAACAGCCCCGACGCGCTCCTACTCTTCGTGCGCGTGATGCCGGACTGGGCAAGCGGTGCAGTGGATGTGCGCGAGCGCATCTTCCTGCGCGACCCTGACCGGGTGATCCCCTTCCGGATCGTCAACGAGGGCACCCGCGAGCGCTACCTCACGGGCGGCGACTTCGACCCGGAGTCGATCCAGGTGATCGGAGATACGGTGTGGATCGGCGACGAGTTCGGCCCCTACCTGATCCGCGCCACGCTCGATGGCCGCGTCACCGGCCTGTTCGAGACGATGCTCGACGGCCAGGTGCTCCGCAGCCCTGACCATCCCGGGCTCGTGCAGCCGGCCGCCCCCGGGCGCGACTGGCGCGTGCCGCGCAGCGGTGGCTTCGAGGGCCTCGCCGCCACACCGGACGGAACCCGGCTCTGGGCGATGCTCGAGAAGCCAATCCTCACCGCCGAGGGCCAATCCGAGGGCCGCTTCCTCCGCGTGCTCGAGTTCGACACAGCGGCCGGACGCTGGACCGGGCGCAGCGTCAAGTACGCGCTCGAGCAGGGGGCGACGGCGATCGGCGACTTCAACATGATCGACGCCACGCGGGCGCTCGTGATCGAGCGTGACGACGGCGAGGGCGACCCCTCGCTCGCCTGCCCCGCGCCGAACCAGCCGCGCCCGGACTGCTTCCCGAACCCGGCACGGTTCAAGCGCGTCTATGTGGTCGACCTCGCCCAGACGGATGCAAACGGCTTCGTGCGGAAGCTGGGCCACATCGACCTGATGGACATCGCCGACCCGGAAGGCCTCGCGCGTGTCGAGACGGCCGCCAATCCGCCGCTGCGCGGGCGCTTCACGATGCCGTTCTTCACGATCGAGGGCGTGGTTGCCGTCGATGACGCGCACATCCTCGTCAACATGGACAACAACCTGCCGTTCTCCTCGGGCCGGCGGCTCGACCGCGCCGCCGACAACGAGTTCATCCTGATCCGCGCGCCGGAACTTCTCGCCGCGCGCTGAGGCCTCGGCCGCCCCCGGCGCGCGTTCCCCGTGCGCCGGGGGGTGTTTGCCCGCGCACCGGTCGAGGAGTCGATTTGCCGGTCAGAGATGGACGCCGGTGAGCGAATGAACCGCTCGACGAGGCCGGCTCGCCGCGCCATCGGTCGAGGGTGATCGGGGGAAGCGTCGCCGCGACCGGCGCGCAGGGCCGAACCGCAGGCACGGGACTTTCCTGACGCCGCACGCGGCGCGATGCTCCCTCCCGGTGAACGCCCTCCTCTTCTCCGTCACCGCCGTTCTCTGGGCGCTGGGCTGGGCTGCCATCCGGGTGCAGGTGGAGATCGCGCCGGCTGGGCCTGCGGTCGCTTGGCGGCTCCTCCTCGCCGGCGCCCTGCTTCAGGCCTGGCTGCGCGCAAGCGGCCGCCATCGCGGCTTCCCCTTGCGCGACCTGCCCTTTGTTGCCGCCCAAGGGCTTGGCCTGTTCGCGATCAACAACCTAATCTTCTACGAGGCGGTGGCGTTCATTGCCTCGGGCCTTGTCGCGGTGATCGTCGCCATGGTGATCCCGCTCAACGCCTTCGGCCTGCGGGCGTTGTTCGGCACGCCGGTCAGCGGTGCGGTGGTCGCAGGCGCGGCGGTCGCGGCGGCTGGGCTCGCGCTCGTCTTCGCTCCGGAATGGTCTTCGCTCGGGCGAAGCGGGGCCTGGCGCGGCGTCCTGCTCGCCGTGGCGGGCTCCTGCGTCGTCGCGTGCGCGAACATGGCGGCGGTTCGCAACGCCCGCGCGCGGCTGCCAACGCTCGCGGTGATCGCCGACGGTCTCGTGATCGGCGGGGTGTTCGCCGCCGCCGTCTCCCTCGCGCGCGGCCAGGGGATAGCCATCCCGCCGAGCCTGCCCTGGCTCGCCGCGCTCGCGTTCCAGTCGCTCGCCGTCTCGATCCTGTCGTTCTTCTGCTACTTCACCCTGCAGGCGCGCATCGGCGCCGACAGGGCCGCTTATGTGCTCGTCGTCGTTCCGGTGCTCTCCCTGATCCAGTCATCGTTGGTCGAGGACTGGCGCTGGTCGATGAGCGCGATCGCCGGCGCCCTGCTCGTTGCGTTGGGCAACGGCATCGCGCTGATGCCACGTCGCCTCGGGCGGCGTTGACGGCCCGGGCGTGGGAGGCTCACACTTCTCATACGCATACGAACAATCGGGGGTGCCGTCGGTGCTCGAGTGGGGGGCTGTCCACCGGATCGTCGAGGCGGCACTCGCCGAAGACATCGGGGCGATCGACCTCACCAGCGAGACGGTGATCCCGGCCGGGGCGCGTGCGACCTTCGTCTTGCGCACTCGTGACCCGATCGTCGTCTGCGGCCTCGGCGTGGCCGAGGCGGTGTTTCGTTCCCGCGCGCCGACATGCAGCTTCGACGCACCGATCGCGGAGGGGGCGACCGCAGCGTCGGGAACGGCGCTCGCGACCGTCACCGGCCCGGCCAGGGCCCTGCTGACGGCCGAGCGCACCGCCCTCAACCTGCTTGCCCACATGTCGGCGATCGCGACACACACGCGCCGCCATGTCGAGCGGATCGCCGGCACCAAGGCAGTGCTCGTGGACACGCGCAAAACCACACCCGGCCTGCGCGCCATCGAAGCACGCCACCACCGTCGGCGGGGCGCGCAATCACAGGCTCGATCTCGCCGGCGGCATCATGATCAAGGACAATCACATCTCCGTCTGCGGCTCGATCACGGCGGCGGTGGCGCGCGCCCGCGCCGCCGCGCCGCTTCTGACGAAGATCGAGGTCGAATGCGACCGGCTCGACCAGGTCGCCGAAGCGGTCGCGGCGGGGGCGGACGTGATCCTGCTCGACAACATGACGCCGCCGATGCTGCGCGAGGCCGTGACGCTGGTGGCGGGGCGGGTGCCGCTTGAGGCCTCCGGTGGCGTGACGCTCGAGACGATCCGTGCGATCGCCGAGACGGGCGTGGATTTCATCAGCGTCGGGCGGCTCACCCAGGGGGCGCCTCCAGTGGACATCGGCCTCGATGCGACCATCGAGGCAGGGGGCTGAGGCGTGGGGGCGGTCGGCCTGTTTGCTTCGGCGAATGATTCCCTGCCGCAGCGTCTCCTTGAAGCGGCGGAGGCGACCGGGGCGGGCCTCGCCCGGCTCGGACACACCCTCGTCTATGGCGGGTCGTCGCGCGGGCTGATGGGAGCGGCGGCAAGAGGCGCGGTGGCGGCCGGCGGGCGCGTCATCGGCGTGATGCCGCGACACCTCGTCGGGCGAGAGCGCATGGCGAGCGACATCGCCGAACTCCATCTCGTCGAGACGCTGGCGGAACGCTAACAGAGGATGGCAGACCTCTCCGACCTGTTCCTCGTCCTGCCCGGAGGTGTCGGAACGCTCGACGAGGCGCTCGAGATGATCACCTGGTACGATATCGGACTTAGCCGCAAGCCGACGCTGTTCATCGACGTCGACGGTTTCTGGCGGGACTTCGTGCGGATGATGGAGGGCTTACGCGCGCGCGGCGTGCTTCGGCCCGAGGTCGAGGGGGCGTGGTCGGTCCTGCCGGACGTTCCCGCCGCCCTGGAGGCGGTGGCAAAACGGCTCGCGCCGCGCGCGGCGTAGGCCCAACCGATGGGAGACCGTTCATGATGGTGATGCGACGAGGTGTTCTTCTCGGCATGGCCGCCGCTGCGTCCGTCCCCTTGGGCGCGCCCAGGCTCGCCGCCCAGGAGACGATGCGGATCACGCTCGCCGGCGGCTCCGTTGGCGGAGCGTGGAGCGCGATCGGCAATGCGATCGGCGAGAGCATACGCCGCGCCGTGCCCGGCTCGGCCTTCAGCTACGAGCCCGGGCGCGATGCCGCGAATGTGCTGCTCGTGGCGCAGGGGCGGGTCCAGCTCGGGCTCGCGCATGCGCAGATCGCGCTGCGGGCGATCAAGGGGGAGCCACCGTTCGAGCGGGCGATGCCGAACGTGCGCGCGGTCAGCCTGATCGACAGCGAGGCGGCCTGGCAGGCGCTGGTGCGAGAGGGCGCTCCCGTGTCCTCGCTCGAGGAGATCGCCCAGAGGCGCGCTCCCGTGCGCGTCACCGCCAATCTCCGCGGCACGCTGATGGCGCTCGCGACCGAGGAGGCCTTCGCTGCTGCCGGAGCGCCTCTGCCGCAGATCGAGCGCTGGGGCGGCAGGGTGCACTACGTCGCGTGGAACGATGCACTCGAGATGCTCAAGAACAACCAGGTGGACATCATCACCAACGTGGTCGACTTCCCCTCGGGCCAGGTGATCAACGCCACGCGCGAGCTTCGCGTTCGTTTCCTCAAGGCCGGATCCGACGTCATCGCCAAGGTCAACGCGCGTCTCGGTTCGACCCCGATCACCATCCCGGCGAACAGCTACCCGTTCCAGCCCGACCCGATCGAGACGTTCCGCGCGCACGTGATCCTGATCACCAGTGCGGAAACGCCTGACGCGATGGTCGAGGCGATCGTGAAGGCGATGATCGCCAATTTCGACGCGATCAAGCGCAGCCACGCGACCATGGCGCGGCTCGAGCCGAAGGCGCTGCCGGATACGGGCGGCGTGGCGCTGCACCCGGCGGCGGCCGCGGCCTACCGGGCCGCGGGGCTGCTCTCCTGAGCCTCGCCGCCCGGCTCGGCCCCGGGCGGCGGAGGGAGCTGCCGCCCGCGGAGGCGGCGATCGCCGCGTGCCTCGGCATGGGGCTTTCGGGATGGATGCTGGCGCTCGCCCTCGGCGTCGAGAGCGACCGCTACGCCACGCTGTTCGCCTTCCTCGGCGCGGTGCTCGCGCTCGGCTTCCTCACCGTCACCGGCAACGCGCTCCGGCCGACCAACCGATCATGGACCGCGAACGCCCTTGCGGCTCTGTCGCTCGCCGCGAGCGGCTACTTCGTCTGGATGGCGCCGCGGCATGCGCTGCGCTGGCCGATGGTCAGCCCGCTGACCGAGGCCGACATGGCGGCGGCGATCCTGCTCTGCCTGCTCGTGCTCGAAGCGACGCGACGGACGATCGGCCTCACCCTCTGCCTGCTGGTCGCTTCCTTTCTCGCCTATGCTGTCTGGGGTCATCACCTTCCCGGATCGTTCTCGCACCGGCCGCTCAGCCTCACCGAGATCCTCGACCATCTCGTGTTCACCACGAACGGGCTGATCGGCCCCGCGCTCTCGGTCGCCGCCTTCCTCGTGTTCGTCTTCGTTCTGTTCGGCGCGGTACTCGACAGGCTCGGCGGAGGCGACTTCTTCCACGATCTCGCCGGCGCCCTCGTCGGCCGCCAGGCGGGGGGGCCGGCCAAGGTCGCGGTCGTCTCCTCGGCGATGTATGGAACGATCTCCGGCTCACCGACAGCGGATGTCGTGACCACGGGCAGCCTGACGATCCCGATGATGAAGCGCCTCGGTTGCGCGCCCGCCTATGCGGGCGGCGTCGAGGCCGCGGCGTCCGCGGGCGGGGCGATCCTGCCTCCCGTGATGGGATCGGCGGCATTCCTGATGAGCGACTTCACCGGAATCGCCTATGCCGACATCGCCGTCTCGGCAATCGCCACCGCGGCGCTCTACTACGTCGCCGTGTTCTATCAGGTGCATGCCCGCGCGGTGCTCGACCGGCTCGGCGCCTTCGAGGGAGCGGGGCCGCGCGTGGCGGAGGTGATGCGCCGCGGCGGGTGGTTCCTCGTTCCGATCGCGGCGATGGTGTGGCTCGTGCTGTCGGCCGATCGTCCGGTCTACGGCGGTGCGCTCGCCGTCGTGATCGCCGCCGTGCTCGCGCCGCTGATGCTCCGCAACCCGCTCGAGGTCGCGCTTCGCCTGCTCGCGGCGGCGTCGGACGGGGCGCGCCGTGCGGCGCCGGTCGGCATCGCCTGCGGTGTTGCCGGGCTCGTCGTCGGCACGCTCACGATCACCGATCTCTCCGGCAAGTTCTCCTCGCTGCTCTTCGGTTTCGCGCCCGACCAGATCCTGTTCGTGATGCTGATCACCGCCGGCGTCACGCTTCTGCTCGGCATGGGCATGCCGACGCCCGCGGCCTACGTGCTCGCGGCCGCGCTCGCCGCGCCCGCGATGATCGCTCTCGGCGTGCCGGTGCTCGCCGCCCACCTCTTTGTCGTCTACTACGCGTCGATGAGCGCGATCACGCCGCCCGTGGCTGTGGCTGCCTTCGCCGCCGCCTCGATCGCTCAGGCTGACCCGATCCGGATCGGGCTGATCGCCTGCCGGCTCGCCATTGTCGCCTTCGCCCTGCCGTTCTGTTTCGTGTTCCGCCCTGGCCTTCTGCTCCTTGGCGAATTGCTCGGCATCGCCTCGGCCTTGCTCGTCACGCTTGCCGGCGTCGTCGCGCTTGCCGCCGGGTTCGAGGGCTGGCTCGGCCGCGCTCTATCCTCCGCTCAGAGGGTGCTGCTTCTCCTTGCCGGGCTTGCCCTGATCGCACCCGATCCGCTGACGGACCTGATCGGTGCGGTTCTCTCCGTCGTCGCGCTTGCCTCGGTGTGGAGGAGAGCGAGAGCGGCCTAGACGCCGGACCCGGTCGCGGCTGGTGGGCGTGCCAACAGCGACAGGGCAACGACGCAGACCGGCCGGAACGCAGGTCGGGCGCCGCACTTTACCTCACGCCCTCGCGTGGCGCGCCCTCCGCACGTTCGAGCTTGACGACGCAGCGCAACCATGGCCGATCACGCGGCAGGACGGAGACCAGAGTGACGACCGAGACCCTCGCCAAGCCGCACCACGCGACCCGCCCGCACGAGACCCTGCCGCGCGAGCGCGCCGCACAGCTCGCCGTCGAGTTCGGGCTGAAGCCCGACGAGTTCGAGCGGGTGCTTGCGATCCTCGGGCGCGAGCCGAGCCTGACCGAGCTCGGCATCTTCTCGGTGATGTGGTCGGAGCACTGCTCCTACAAATCCTCCCGAATCTGGCTGCGCGAGCTGCCCACGAGGGCGCCGTGGGTGATCCACGGCCCGGGCGAGAACGCCGGCGTGGTCGCGATCGGCGATGGGCTTGCCGCCGTCTTCAAGATGGAGAGCCACAACCACCCCTCGTTCATCGAGCCCTATCAGGGTGCGGCGACGGGCGTGGGCGGAATCCTGCGCGACGTGTTCACCATGGGCGCGCGGCCGATCGCCAACTTGAATGCGCTCCGCTTCGGCTCGCCGGCGAACCCGCGCACGCGGCGGCTCGTCGACGGCGTGGTGCGCGGCATCGGCGGCTACGGCAATTGCGTGGGCGTTCCAACCGTCGGCGGCGAGGTGAATTTCCACCCGGCCTATGACGGCAACCCGCTCGTCAACGCCATGACCGTCGGCATCGCTCCGGCTGACCGGATCTTCCTCTCCGCCGCCGCGGGCGTGGGGAACCCGGTGGTCTATGTCGGCTCGAAGACCGGCCGGGACGGGATCCATGGCGCGACCATGGCCTCAGCCGAGTTCGCCGCCGACGACGGAGACGAGAAGCGCCCCACCGTCCAGGTGGGCGATCCGTTCACCGAGAAGCTCCTGATCGAGGCCTGCCTCGAGCTGATGGCCACCGACGCGATCGTCGCGATCCAGGACATGGGGGCGGCAGGCCTCACTTCCTCCTCGGTCGAGATGGCGGGCAAGGGCGGTGTCGGCATCGTGCTCGAGCTCGACCGGGTGCCCCAGCGCGAGACGGGCATGAGCGCCTACGAGATGATGCTCTCCGAGAGCCAGGAGCGGATGCTGATGATCCTCCGCCCCGGCGCCGAGGAGACCGCGCGCGCGATCTTCGAAAAATGGGAGCTCGACTTCGCGGTGGTCGGACATCTCACCGACACCGGAATGATCGAGGTGCGGCACCGGGGGCGGACGGAGGCGATCATCCCTCTCGCCCCCCTCTCCAACCAGGCGCCGCTCTACCGGCGCCCGACCGAGGAGACGCCGAAACAGCGGCCGCTCGACCCCGCCTCGGTGCCCGACCCGGCGGGGATCGGACCTGCCCTCGAGACGCTCATCGCCTGCCCCGACCTCGCCTCGCGCGCCTGGATCTGGGACCAGTATGACAGCACCGTGGGCGGGCAGACGGTGAAGCGCCCCGGTTCTGCCGATGCGGCCGTGGTCAAGCTCGAGGGCCTGCGCCGGGCGCTCGCGCTGACCACGGACTGCACCCCACGCTACTGCCAGGCCGACCCTGAGCAGGGCGGGGCGCAGGCGGTGGCGGAGGCTTGGCGGAACCTCACCGCCGTAGGCGCGAGGCCGCTTGCCATCACCGACAACATGAACTTCGGCAACCCGGAGCGGCCGCGGATCATGGGCCAGTTTGCCGCCGCGGTGCGCGGCATGGCGGCGGCCTGCCGGGCGCTCGACTTCCCCGTGGTCTCCGGCAACGTGTCGCTCTACAACGAAACGGACGGCCGAGCGATCCTGCCAACCCCGGCTGTCGGCGGCGTCGGCGTGCTCGAGGATGCGGCCCAGGCAGTGGGGTTAGCCCTCTCGCCAGGGCTCGATCTCGTGCTAATCGGGGAGACGGTGGGGCAGCTCGGCCAGTCGCTGTGGCTGCGCGAAATTGCCGGCCGCGAGGACGGCGCCCCCCCGAGCGTCGATCTGGTCGCCGAGCGCCGCAATGGCGATTTCGTCCGCGCCGAGATCCTCGCGGGCCGAGTGGCCGCCTGCCATGACGTCTCGGATGGCGGCCTGCTCGTCGCCGTGGCCGAGATGGCGATGGCGGGACGCGTGGGAGCGACGCTCGCCCCCGGGCCCGACGGCATCCCTGCCCACGCCTTCTGGTTCGGCGAGGACCAGGCGCGCTACCTGCTCGCGGTCGACGATGCCGGCTCCATGCTCGCCCGCGCCGCCGCCTCGGGCGTGCCCGCACGTCTGCTCGGCCGAAGCGGCGGCGAGGAATTGACCTTGCCGGGAGCGTTCTCCATATCGATCGACGCACTGCGCGCGGCCAATGCCGCGTGGCTCCCGGCCTTCATGGCCGGGCAGGCTTGAGAGGAGTATGCGCCTCCATGGCGATGTCAGCTGCCGAGATCGAGGCTCTGATCCGCGCCGCCCTGCCCGATGCGAAGGTGACGATCGAGGATCTGCGCGGCGATGGCGACCATTATGCCGCGACAGTCGTCTCGGCTGCTTTCAAGGGCAAGACCCGCGTGCAGCAGCATCAGATGGTGTACGCCGCGCTCCAGGGGCGCATGGGCGGGGCACTGCACGCCCTTGCGCTTCAGACCTCCCCGCCGCAAGACTGATCAAAGCGCCCACGCGAAGGACGAAACGCGATGTCCAACCCCGTGTTCGAGCGAATCCAGGCCGACATCACCGAGAACCCGGTGGTGCTCTACATGAAGGGAACGGCGATGTTCCCGCAGTGCGGCTTCTCCGCCCGCGTGGTGCAGATCCTGATGCACATGGGGGTGAAGTTCAAAAGCGTGAACGTGCTCGAGGATCCTGGCCTGCGCGAGGGCATCAAGCAGTTCACCAACTGGCCGACCATTCCGCAGCTCTACGTCAAGGGCGAGTTCGTCGGCGGCTGCGACATCGTTACTGAGATGTTCCAGTCGGGCGAGCTCGCGAAGCTCTTCACCGAGAAGGGCGTGGAGTTCAAGCCGGCGGCGGCGGCGTAAGTCGCGCGCCATCACTCTCTCGAGCCGTCCCCCAGTTCGGGGCGAACTGGCCCTGAGGCGCCGGAGCCCCGCACCTCCCGACCTCAGTGGTAGAGATCCGCCCGCGTCGGCGGCAGGCCCGACGGGCCGCGCGACCTCTTTGTTGCAACCGTCTGGAAGATCAGCGCGGTGTCGCGCTCGAAGGCGAGGCTGACACCGGCGAGATAGAGGAGCCACAGCCTCACTCGGGCCGCTCCGACCTCGGCCTCGGCCTCAGCGCGCCGTGCGGCGAGCCGCTCGGTCCAGAGCCGCGTCGTGCGCGCATAGTGCTCACGCCAGCCCTCCACGTCGTGAACCTCGAAGCCCGCCCGCTCCAGCGAGGCGACCGTGTTGCCGATATGGTCGAGTTCGCCGCCCGGAAACACGTAGTCGATGATCGCCCGGTATTCGGGGTTCTTGCGCCGGAACGTCCGCTCGTCCTTCTTCGCTGGCCGGGTGATCGCGTGGTGGAGATAGATCCCCCGCGGGCGGAGGAGTTCCCGCACGCCGGCGAAATAGGCCGGCGCGTTTGCGAGCCCGACATGCTCGAACATCCCGACCGAGGCGATCTTGTCGAACCGGCCGGCATGGTCGGGGAGGAGCGCGCGCCAGTCCTTGAGCTCCACGGTCACCCGGTCCTCGAGGCCCATCGCGGCGATGCGGGCTTTCGCTCCCTCGACCTGCTTCTCCGACAGCGTCACGCCGTGCGCGAGCACGCCGTGCCTCGCCGCGGCATGGCAGACGAGCCCGCCCCAGCCGCAGCCGATGTCGAGAAGACGCTCCCCGGGAGAGAGGCGGAGCTTGCGGCAGATCATCTCGAGCTTGGCCTCCTGCGCCTCTTCGAGCCCCGCCTCCCACTGCGGGAAATAGGCGCAGGAATATTGCATCAGGGGATCGAGAAAGAGCGCGTAGAAGGCGTTGGAAAGGTCGTAGTGGAAGCGGACGAGCGCGCCATCGTCGCGGCCCCGCCCGGCGCGCTCGGCCGTCGCTCCGGCATAGGCATGGCTCGGCGCCGCCGCTCCGCGCAGCATCAGGAACGGCCAGGCTGCGGCGAGCAGGCGACGCTTCGGAAGCCGCCTCCACAGCCCCTTGGTCCGGGCCGAGCCACGCCGCGCGGCGAGGTCGAGGAGCGTGCCGCCCTCGATGTCGAGATCGCCGGCGGCGATCAGCTCGACGACCGTGCGCAGGCGCGGGCGCCGCAACAGACGCGCGAGCGCGACGGGGGAGTTCACGGCCACGGCAACAGCCCCGTCCGCCTCCCGCCCGAGGGGAAGGCGCTCGCCGTTCCAGAGCCGAACCGACACGGCGGAAGGGGCAACGTCGGCGACGATCCGCGCGATCTCGCGTGCCGCCTCGAGAAGCCGCGCCTCGCTCATCGGCCCAGGCTGAAACGCTGCGCGCCGGACGAGATGGCCCGTCCGGCGCGCGAAGCCACCATGGACTGTCGCTCGCTCAGCGCGAGTAGAACTCGATCACCTGGTTCGGCTCCATCTGCACCGGATAGGGCACATCGGCGAGCTTGGGCGCGCGGAGGTAGCGGCCCCGCATCGCCCGGTGATCGACCTCGAGATACTCGGGCACGTCGCGCTCTGTGCTCTGCGCCGCATCGAGCACCACGGCGAGCTGCTTCGACTTCTCGCGAAGCTCGATCACGTCGCCATCCTTCACGAGATAGGAAGGGATGGTGACGCGCTTGCCGTTGACGAGGACATGCCCGTGGTTGACGAGCTGGCGCGCGGCGAAGGGCGTGATCGCGAACTTCATGCGGTAGCACACCGTATCGAGCCGGCGCTCGAGAAGTTCGATCAGGTTCTCGGAGGTGTCGCCCTTCCGGCGAACCGCTTCCTGGTAATAGCGGCGGAACTGGCGCTCGCCGATATTGCCGTAGTAGCCCTTGAGCCGCTGCTTCGCCATCAGCTGGATGCCGAAATCGGTCGGCTTCTTGCGGCGCTGGCCGTGCTGGCCCGGGCCGTAGTCGCGCTTGTTCAGCGGCGACTTCGGGCGCCCCCACAGGTTCATCCCGAGGCGACGGTTGATCTTGTACTTGCTTTCGGTGCGCTTGGTCATGCGCGGCCCTTCCGTGGTAGTTCCGGCGCCGCCCCGTGCGGCGCCCGCTGTCCCGGTAGTCCGGCGAGCAAATGGCTCATGGCGGGCGCGGGCCATCAGGCCCGTCCACATTCCCGGGAGTGCGAAGGGCTATAGGAGGGCACCCGGAGGTTGTCAAACCGGGGGCCCGCGCCTAATCACCGCCCATGATCACGCGCGGCGAGATCCTCGTGCTCGGCCTCACTGCCGGCGTCATCGGCTCGGTCACCGGCGGGATGGCGCTCGGCATCGGGCTCGGGCTCGTGGTGCAGGGGGCCCATATCGGCTGGCTGCTCATTCTGCCCGGGGCGCCGCTCGGCGGGCTGATCGGGCTTCTGCTCGCGCGGCGCCTCGCCCGGCGTCTGCCCGAAACCTGATCAGCCGAGCGCGCGCGGAAGCCAAAGCACGACATCGGGCGCAAAGGCGAGCGCGACGAGAACCGCGCCCATCGCCCCGAGCAGCGCCGGCAGGTGCCGGAAGCTCTCCCGCATCGGGATGCCGGCGACGCGACAGGCAGCCATGAGGTCGATCCCCAAAGGCGGCGTGTTCGCCCCGATGGCGAGGTTGAGCGTGAGCAACAGCCCGAAATGCACAGGGTCGATGCCGTAGCGCGGCAGAGCCGAGGACAGCACCGGTGCAAGCAGGAGGATGACGGCGATCGTCTCCATGAAGGTGCCGAGCAGAAGGAGCAGCGCCATCGCGAGCAGGATCACCACGGTCGGATCGCTGGTCAGCCGCAGAAGCCACGCCGTGAGTTGTTGCGGTGCGCCCATCGCCCCGAGCACCCAGCCGAACAGCGAGGCGGTGGCGATCACGTAGAGGATCACACCCGAGGTCTCGGCGGCGCGGCGAAGCTCCTCCCACAGAAGCGCCGGCGTCAGAGCACGCGTGACGCCGAGGCCGACCGCGAGCGCATAGAGACAGGCGACCGCGCCCGCCTCCGTTGCGGTGAAGACGCCGCCGCGGATGCCGCCGACGATGATCGCCGGCGCTCCGAGCGCCAGAACGCCGATCCATCGCCCCTCGCCTGGCACGAGACCTGCGGTCTCGCCCGCGCCGCCCCAGCCCTCGCGGCGTGCCCGCCGGATCGAGACGGCGGCGAGAGCAAAACCGGAGAGTACGCCCGGAACGAGCCCTGCCGTGAACAGCTTGCCGATCGAGGTTCCGGTCGCCACGCCATAGACGATCATCACGATCGACGGCGGAATGACGGTGCCGAGCGAGCCCGCGCATCCGAGCAGGCCAGCAGAGAACCCCGGCGGATAACCCGCTCGCCGCATCGCCGGCAAAACGAGCGAGCCGATCGCCACCGTGTCGGCCACGCCAGACCCCGAGAGCGCGCCGAACAGCATGCAGGCGACGACCGCGACCGCCGCGAGTGCCCCGCGACGCTGCCCGACGAGGGAAAGCGCGAGCGCGACGATCCGCCCCGTCAGCCCCGCCGCGCCCATCAGCCCGCCGGCGAGCACGAACAGCGGAATCGCGAGCAGCGGAAAGCTGTCGAGCCCCGACACCATCTGCTGCGCCACCACGGGCAGCGGGGTGATGTCATGATGCAGGATCGCCGCCAGCGCGGCGATGCCGAGCGCCGAGGCGACCGGCACATCGAGCAGCAGCGCGACGGCGAAGGTGCCGAACAGGGTCGCGAGCGCGCCGCCCGGCATCAGCGTGCGCGGGAAAGCAGCCGGGCAGCCGCTCCGAAACCGATCAGCGCCATCCCGGCCCCGGCCGCCCAGAAGAACGACGCGACCGGGAAGCCGAGCGCCGTGGTCGTGCCGCCTCCGGCGATCGCGACGCATTCGATGGTTGCCCAGAGTGCGAGCGCCGCGAAGCCGAGGACGGCAAGGTCACCCGCCGCTGCCGCAACGCGTGCAGCACCCGAGTGCCGCACCAGAAGCGGCATCAGCCCGGCCGAAAGATGGCCGCCCCGCGCCTCCGCTCCCCCGGCAGCGAGGAACGCCGACCAGACGAGCAGAAGCCGCGGAAGCTCCTCCGCCCAGACCGGTGTTCGCCCGAAGCCGTAGCGCGCGATCACGGTCCAGACGACCGCCGCGGTGAACGCGGCCGTCAGCACAGCGCTGGCTGCGATCGCGAGCCCGCCCACGCGGCGGGCCAGCGCCTCCATCTCAGCGGTTGCGATAGCTCTCGAGCAGGCCCATCAGCTCCGGCCCATAGAGCCGGCCGAACTCCTCCCACACCGGCCGCACGGCGGCGATGAAGGGGGCACGGTCGACCTCCGTCACGGTCATCCCCTTCGCCTTGAGCTGCTCGATCGCCGCCTCGTCCGCACGGATGCTGTCAAGACGCTGCCGCCCGCCCCAGGTCACGGCCGCGGAACGAAGGACCGCCTGGTCATCGAGAGAGAGGCGCTGGAAGGCGCTGCGCGAGATCGCGAGCGCGGCGGGGCCATAGACATGGCCGGTGAGGGAGAGATGCTTCTGCACCTCGTAGAACGACGCGGACCAAATGATCGACAGCGGGTTCTCCTGCGCGTCGAACACCCCCTGCTGGAGCGCCGAATAGAGCTCGCCGAAGGCGAGCGGTGCAGGCTCCGCTCCGAAAGCCTTGAAGGTCTCGAGGCGCATCCGGTCCGGTGTGACGCGGATCTTGAGGCCGCGCAGGTCGGCCGGCGTGCGCACCACACGGTCACGCGTCGTGACGTGCCGAAGCCCCGTCTCCCACCACGCGAGGATGACGATGTTCTTCGCTTCCATCAGGCGAGCGAGCGCCGCGCCGAGCTCGCCATCATAGGCACGGTAGGCATGCAGCCGAGAGGGCCACGTGTAGGGCAGCTCGACGATCCCCATCCTCGGCTCGATCGTCTGGAAGGATCCGGCACCGATCAGGCCCATCTACACCGAACCGAGCTGCAGCCCCTCGATCACCCGAGTCTCGGCGCCGAGCTGGCCACCGGGGAAGACCTGGATCTTCACGCGCCCGGACGTGCGTTGCTCGACCTCCTGCGCGAAGCCAGTGGCGTTGACGTGCCAGGAATGGCTCTCGGAGAGGACATGGCCGAGGCGGAACGGAGCCTGCGCCGCCGCGGGCGTGAGTCCGGGAGCAAGCCTGGCAGAGCCGAACACGGCGATGGCGAAGAGGGAGCGGCGGACGGACATGCGATGTTCTCCCGGATCGGTCCAACGTTGCGGAGACTATGGCCTGCGGCCGAAGAGCACCACCCCCACGTGGCGTGGACGGGATCTCTTCCGCTGCGGGAGACTGGCCACCACAGGCGCGGCCGGATTTTTCGCCCGCGCGGCCATGCTCAGGGCGCGGGGCGTGCGCCCGAAGCCGGCCAGTGCGGGAGGCGGTTGACGATGTCCGGATTGCTGAAGGCAACCCGGCTGCCGCCATCCGTCGCTTTCCCGGGCCTCGAGCGGACGGGTGCAGTGCCCGCGTTCTATCAGGACGCGCCTTAGGCCGGCTCGTCGTCCATCAGCATGTCCGGCTCGATCCGGCCGAGCACGCGTCGCCCGCGCGCAAGCTCGGTGACGATGCCGTGCAGCGTGCGGAGCTCCTGCTCTGTCACCTCGCCACGCTGGAAGAAGGCGCGGATGTTGCGCAACATCCCCGGCCGCTTCTGCGGGTTGCGCAGGAAGCCGCAGGCATCGAGCTCCGCCGTGAGATGACGGAAGAAGTTCTCGAGTTCGCCCTTGGTGGCGACACGCGTTTCGTTCGTCACGAGCCGCGCGGGAGGGGTCGAGTCCGCTGCCGTCCACCACTCGTAGGCCATCACCATCACGGCCTGGGCGAGATTCATCGAGTTGAAGGCCGGATTGAGCGGCACCTGCACGAGCGTGTCGGCATGCGCGAGCTCGTCGGCGAGCAGGCCTGCGCGCTCGGGACCGAACAGGATGCCTGAACGGAGGCCACGTGCAGCGACGTCGCGAAGGGAGGCGGCCGCTCCGCGCGCCGTCATCGTTTCGATGATGACATGACGCGGCCGCGGGCAGGTAGCGAACACGCGGTGGAGATCGGCCACCGCATCGGCGAGCGTCGCGTGCACCGTCGCCGCTTCGAGGATGCGGTCCGCTCCGGAAGCCGTGCGCCAGGCCTTCTCCTGCGGCCAGCCGTCGCGCGGCGCGACCAGCCGGAGATGGAACAGCCCGCCATTGGCCATTGCCCGCGCTGCGGCGCCGATGTTCTCGGCAAGCTGCGGGCGCACCAGGATGACGACGGGGGTGTTCTCCCCCACCGGCCCGATCTCGGCCCCTCTCGCCCGCCCGGTCATGCGCGGGTGATAGGGCGGGGCTCAGCCCCGGGCAAGCTCAGCTCGGAATACGGTGCCCGGCATCGAGCGGGTGGATCGGGACCATCTCGGCCGCCGCCCAGAACACAAGGAGCGCCAACCCCCGCCTCGAGTCGGATCGAGCCGCAAGGCGTTCGCCCGCGCCACGCTCGCCGCGCGCGGCGGCAGGAACCAGAACGAAGGCATGGCGCGCCGCGAGTGCGAGCATCACGGCGACGAGCAGGATCTTGACCGTCAGCCCCCAGCCATAGGCGGTCGCGTAGAGCAGATCGAGCCGCCGCACCATCAGCACAGCGAGCGTGATGCCGGAGGCGACGAGCACGAGGACGATCGGCCGCGCGAGCCGGGACCAGGACGCGAGGATCGCCGGCGCCTCGAGATCACGCCCGCGGGCGAGCCGCGTGAGCGGCAAGAGCGAGCCGACCCAGAACGACACGCACGCGAGATGGAGAACGAGAAGGGCGGCGATCTCCTGCCGTGGCCGGTAGAGCATCGAGTGGCCCATCGCCGCGTACGATGCGCAGACGGCGAAGGCGCCTGCGACCGCGAGAGGGGGGGCGATCGGGAAAGATGTGGCAAGCAGCGCGATCGCGGCGAGGCCGGCGAGCCGGATCCAGAACGCATCGCCGATCCGCGAGGCGAGAATCGCCTCCCAGAGCCGGGCGGCAAGGAGATCCCCCCCGCCCGAGAGCACTCCGGCATGGACGACGAGCGCCACGAGCGAGAGGAGGATCGCCGCGATCGGAGCCCGGCAGCGAGGCGACGGACCGCACGCGCATCCTCCTCGAACAAGCGATGCGCAAACCCGGCGTGGAACAGTGCCACGCCGCCGGCGCCGAGGCTCGCGGCGTAGTAGGAGGCGCGCACCAGAACGGTTGCCGCGTCCCAGGCCGAGGCATCAGGTGTCAGGAGTTCGATGATCATGGCATCGGCGCGATGGTGAAGCGGATCGTGCCGCGCACCGGGTGGCCGTCGGCCGAGATGGCGCGCCACTCGAGGCGCCAAGCGCCGGTGCCCAGCGCCGGTGCCGCGAGCTGCTCGATGGGACGCGGGGTGATGTCGCGGGAAAGCGGCAGCCGGACCGATCTGCCCGCCTCGTCGTGCAGCGTCACGGCGGTCAGCCACACGCCCTCGTTGAACCGGAGCGTGAGCATCTCCGGCGGCGAAGTAAGGCGCGCCCCGTTCGCCGGCTCGGAGGAGCGCAACTCGGAATGCGCCCGCGCCGGTCCGGCGATCAAGAGCGGTGCGCCGAACATCGCGCGTCGGGGGATCATCCGCCCAGGCGCCGGAGGATCGCCCGCATCTGCTCGATCTCGGCTTCCTGCGCCTTGGTGATCTCCTCGGCGAGCTTGTGCACCTCCGGGTCCATGCCGTGCTGGAGCACGCTGCGCGCCATGTCGATCGCCCCCTGATGGTGCGGGATCATGCCGGCCACGAAGTCGCGGTCTGCGTTCCCCGTGTAGCGGATGTTCATGTCGCGGTGCATCCTGTCGTTGGCCTCGCGGAACGCACGCGTGCTCGGCGCCTCGCTTGTCCGGGCAGGCGCGCCCTGGCCGTGAGCGCCATGACCATGGTGCTGCATCTGGGCGAGCTCGAGACGAGGCGCGCTGTCAGGCAAGGCTGCGCCCGGCAGCGCCATCACCATGAGTGCGGCGACGAGAAGGGTTCGAATCGATATCGCGACTGGTTTCCCTCAGAGGTATCTTGCGATCAGGCGCATCTCGCCGAGCGCCTCCTCGGCACGCCCCTCCGCGACCGCGCGGTCGAGGCACTGGTCGATATGCGTCTGGATGAGTTCACGCTTCGCCTTCGCCACCGCCGCCTCGATCGCGGCGAGCTGCTGGGCGAGCTCCACACAGGGCCGCCCCGCCTCCAGCATGCCGATGACGCCGCGGAGATGGCCCTCCGCACGGCGAAGGCGGCGCGCGACATCGGCATGAGCGGCGTGGCGTATCCCGTGACCCATCACCGCCACGCTATGCTCCCGGGGAGGATGCGTCCAGGGGGGAGGATCGACACCTCCTCCCCGGAAGCACCCGCGAGACTCACCCTGCCGTCGCGCCCTCGCGCATCAGGAAGTAGGTGACCGCATCGGCGAGCGCCCCGAACGAGGCCTCGATGACGTTCCCCGACACCCCGACCGTGGACCAGCGGTTGCCGGCCGCGTCCTCGCTCTCGATCATCACGCGCGTGACCGCTGCCGTCGCCCTGTCCGGCGCGAGGATGCGCACTTTGTAGTCGACGAGCTTAAGCCGCTCGACCTCCGGGTAGTGCGGCAGCAGCGCCTTTCGAAGGGCGGCATCGAGCGCGTTCACCGGGCCGTTGCCCTCGGCGACGGTCAGAACCCGTTCGCCGCGGACCACGATCTTCAGCGTCGCCTCCGAGAGCGCCTCCTCCCCCTCGCCGCGCCGCTCGACCAGCGTCCGGAACGATTCGAGATGGAAATACTCCGGAACGGTTCCGAGCATCCGCCGCGCGAGCAGCTCGAACGAGGCCTCGGCCCCGTCATAAGCATAGCCCTGGAACTCGCGCGCCTTCACCTCGTCGAGGATGCGACGCACGCGCCGATCCTCCGGGTCGATGTCGATGCCGACATCGCGCAGGCGCGCGAGGATGTTCGACCGCCCCGCCTGGTCGGACACCACGATGTGCCGGCGATTGCCGACACGCTCGGGCGCGACGTGCTCATAGGTCGCGGGGTCTCGCTCCACAGCGCTGACATGAAGCCCCCCCTTGTGGGCGAAGGCGCTTTCGCCGACGTAAGCCGCGCCGCGCGCAGGCGCGCGGTTGAGCCGTTCGTCGAGCAGGCGGGAGAGCCGCGTCAGCCCCCGCAGCCCCTCCTCCGTGACGCCGGTCTCATAGCCCATCTTGAGCATGAGGGTGGGGATGATAGAGATCAGGTTGGCGTTGCCGCAGCGCTCGCCAATACCGTTGATCGTTCCCTGCACCTGACGCACGCCAGCGCGCACGGCCGCGAGCGTGTTGGCGACCCCGTTCTCGGTGTCGTTGTGGCCGTGGAAGCCAAGCTGGTCGCCGGGGATGTGGCGCGTGACCTCCGCCACGATCGCCTCGACCTCATCGGGCAGCGTGCCGCCGTTGGTGTCGCAGAGCACGATCCAGCGCGCGCCCGACGCATGCGCCGCCATGATGGCCTTCAGCGCGTAGTCGCGGTTGCGCTTGAACCCGTCGAAGAAGTGCTCGGCGTCGAACATCACGGTTTCGGCACGACGCACGGCCTCGGCCACGCTATCGGCGATCATCGCGAGGTTCTCCTCGAGGCTGACGCCGAGCGCGACTTCGGCGTGATAGTCCCAAGTCTTGCCGACGAGGGTGATGATCGGTGTCTTGGCGCCGAACAGAGCGGCGAGGCCAGGGTCGTTCGCAGCACTTCGGCCGGCGCGGCGCGTCATGCCGAAGGCAGCGAGCCGGGCGCGCTTGAGCGGCGGCGGGCTCGCGAAGAAGGCATCATCAGTCGGGTTGGCGCCGGGCCAGCCGCCCTCGATCGTATCGACCCCGAAGGCGTCGAGAGCGCGGGCGATCGCCTGCTTGTCGGCCACGCTCCAGTCGACCCCCTGCATCTGCTGCCCGTCGCGCAGTGTGCAGTCATAGATGTGGATCCGGCGGCTCACGAGGCGCGCCTCCAGGTTGTTCCGTCCTTGGTGTCCTCGAGCACGATCCCTTCCGCGAGAAGCTCGGCGCGGATCCGATCGGCTTCGGCGAAATCGCGTGCGCGCTTAGCGGCGAGCCGTGCGGCGATCGCCGCCTCGATCCGCGCCGCATCCGCCGCTCCACCCTGGCGCCATGCTTTCGGGTCGGTGCCGAGAAGGCCGAGCACGCCCGCCGCCCGGCGCAGGGCCGTCACCGCCTCGCCCGGGCCAGGGTCGAGCCGCGGCGTGATCCGCGCGAGCACTGCGGTCGCCGACCCGCCCGAGAGGTCGACATTGGCAAGCGTCCTGAGGTCGTGCAGCCGCGCGAGCGCAAGCGGCGTGTTGAGATCATCAAGCAGCGGCGCGAGCGCCCATTCCGTGAGCGCCTCGACGGTTTCTCCCTCGCGGTCGGTCATGCCGGCGGCGGCGAACAGCGGCGTGTAGAAGTCATCGAGCTCGCTCTTGGCCTCGAGCAGACGCTCGCGGGAATAATCGAGCGGCATGCGGTAATGAGTCTTGAGGAGAACGAGCCGGAACGCCTCGCCCGCCCACGGCCCCTCGGCGATGATGTCCTGAACCGTGAGGAAATTGCCCAGCGACTTCGACATCTTCTCCCCACCCACGAGGAGCATGCCGTTGTGCAGCCAATAGCGCGCGAAGCCCGAGCCGGGAAAGGCGCAGAGCGACTGCGCACGCTCGTTCTCATGGTGGGGAAAGATCAGGTCGAGCCCGCCGCCGTGGATGTCGAAGTCCGCGCCGATATGTTTGAAGCTCATCGCCGAGCATTCGATGTGCCAGCCGGGGCGGCCGCGGCCCCAGGGGCTCGGCCAGCCGGGCTGGTCGTCGGAGGAGGGTTTCCACAGCACGAAGTCCGCCGGCGATCGCTTGTAGGGAGCGACCTCGACGCGGGCACCCGCCTCCATCTCCTCGGGCGACCGGTTCGAAAGCGCACCGTAGCCAGGGAAGGAGGGGACGTGGAACAGAACATGCCCCTCCGCCACATAGGCGTTGCCGTTGGCGATCAGCCGCTCGATCAGCGCCACCATCTCGGCGATCGTCGCTGTCGCGCGCGGCTCAACATCCGGCGGCAGGGCGCCAAGGGCGGCCATGTCTTCGTGGAACCAGCGCGTCGTTCGCTCCGTCACTGCCTCGATCGGCTCGCCCCGTTCGCGCGCCGCGGCGATGATCTTGTCATCGACATCGGTGATGTTGCGCACGTAGGTGACGCGCGGATAGAGCCGCCGCAAAAGCCGAACGAGCACGTCGAACACGACCACCGGCCGGGCGTTGCCAAGATGCGCCCGGTCATAGACCGTCGGGCCGCACACGTAGAGGCGAACGTGGCTCGGGTCGATCGGCTGGAAGCGTTCCTTCCGCCGCGTAGCGGAGTTGTAGAGGAGAAGGTCGGTCATCGGTCCGTCCGGCGGGGCGCCAAGCCCCCGAATGGGTCACGCGCGCGTCACGGTCGAATGTGGCGACAGATGCGGGCGATCACGCTTTGTCTCCGGCGGCCAGGCTCAAGCGCAAGAGTGCACGATCGCGCCCCATCAGGGGAAGCAGGTCCTTGAGCTCCGGCCCGTGCTCCTCGCCCGTCAGCGCGAGGCGAAGCGGCCGGAACAGCGCCCTGCCCCTGCGGCCGGTGGCAGCGGTCAAAGCCCTCGTCCAGGCGGCGACGGTCTCCTCGTCCCAGGCGCCTTGGGGCAGCGCGGCGGCGGCGGCGGCGAGGAAAGCACGATCCTCCTCCGCCTCGAACGGCGGCGGCATGATGTTTCCCGCAACCACCTCCCACCACTGGCGTGCCTCGGAAAGCAGGTCGAGATTGCCGCGCACGGCGTTCCAGAAGTGTTCGGTCGCGCCTTCGGGAAGGCGGTCACGCACCGCCTCGAAGGGAAGCGCCTGCAGAACGCGGCGGTTCAGCGCAAGCAGCTGGACGGGGTCAAAGCGCGCGGGGCTTCGGCTGAAGGCGGCGAGGTCGAAGCCGGCGACGAGCTCCTCCCAACCGGCCGGGGCGATGTCGGCTGCGGTGCCGAGCCGTACGAGATAGGCCGCAAGGGCCGCGGCTTCGATCCCATCTCCCCGGAGCGCGCGCAGCGAGAGAGAGCCGAGCCGCTTCGACAGAGGCTCGCCATCGGCGCCGACGAGAAGCGGCAGGTGCGCGAAGCGAATCGCTTCGGGGTCGCCGCCAAGCGCGGCGAGGATGTCCCGTTGCACGCCCGTATTGGTCACGTGGTCCTCGCCGCGGATCACATGGGTGATGCCGAGCTCGAGGTCATCTACCACCGAGGCGAAGGTGTAGAGCGGCGTGCCGTCCTCGCGCACGAGAACCGGGTCGGAGAGGGCAGCGAGTTTCACGACGCGGCGACCCAGCACGAGGTCGTCCCAGGCCGAAACACCGTGGGAGAGGCGGAAGCGCCAGTGCGGCCGTCGGCCCGAGGCCATGGCGCGGGCGCGTTGCTCCTCCGTCAAGGCCAGGGCCGCGCGATCGTAGATCGGCGCGAGGCCGCGCCTGAGGCGCTCGCGCCGCTTGAAGGCGAGCTCCTCCTCCGTTTCCCAGCACGGATACAGACGGCCCGAGGCCTTCAGCCGTTCCGCGGCCTCGGCGTAACGCTCGAGCCGGCCGCGCTGGTGCAATGGGCCTTCCTGCCAAGAGATGCCGAGCCAGCGGAGGTCCTCGAGGATCGCCGCCTCGTACTCCGGCCGGCAGCGGGCGCGGTCGGTGTCGTCGAGGCGAAGCAGGAACGTTCCGCTGTGCTTCGATGCGAAGAGGGCGTTTGCAAGCGCCACGCGCGCATTGCCGACGTGAAGGTAGCCGGTCGGCGAGGGAGCGAAGCGGACGCGGGGCGTCATGCCCCCGCCTCGTCCTCGTCGTCCTCGCCATCCTCGTCGCGGCGCGGGTCGAGGCTGCGCCAGTCACGCTCCTCGTCGCCGGCGGGGAGAGGGTTCGCCGCGAAATGGGCGAGCTCGGTCGCGCTGGTCCAGCCCAACACGCCGGCATCCGCCACCTCGGCATCCTCGCCGAAGGCGTGCCAGTGCGCCGCGACCTCCTCAGCCGTCGCGCCGGGCACGCGGCAGCGCTCGACGCTGTCGCGCACGTAGCGTCGCGCGAAGGCGTTGGCATGCATCAGGGTAGCGAAGCCGGCCACCTCCTCGACGGCTTCCGGCGACGCAGGATCCTCCGCGGAGAGGTCGCGGATCCGCACCACCCAGCCCCCCTCCGGCGCAAACAGCCCTGCGATCATGCGATAAGCCCGGTGAAGCCGTTGGTGATGGGGTAGCGGCGGTCACGCCCGAAGGCGCGGCGGGTGATCTTCACGCCCGGAGGCGCCTGGCGGCGCTTGTACTCGGCACGGTCGAGCATGCGCCAGACGCGCAGCACGGTTGCACGGTCATGCCCGCGCGCGACCAGTGCCTCGACACTCTCCTCGTCCTCGACCAGCCCTTCCAGAATCGAATCGAGCACGTCGTAAGGCGGGAGGGTGTCCTGGTCCGTCTGGTTCGGCTTCAGCTCGGCGGACGGCGGTTTGGTGATCACGCGTTCCGGCATCACCGGCCCCTCCGGCCCCCGGCCGTCAGGCGGGCGGTGCGCGTTGCGCCAGCGGGCGAGCGCGAAGACGGTGGTCTTGTAGACGTCCTTGAGCACGGAGAAGCCGCCGCACATGTCGCCGTACAGCGTGGCGTAGCCGACCGACATCTCCGACTTGTTTCCCGTGGTCAGCAGCATGTCGCCGAACTTGTTCGACAGGGCCATCAGAATCAGCCCGCGCGAGCGCGACTGGATGTTCTCCTCCGCGATGTCGGGGGCGCGGTTGCCGAACAGCGGGGCGAGCGCCTCGTGGAAGGCCGCCATCGCCCCGGTGATCGGCACGACATCGTAGCGGATTCCGAGCAGCCTCGCCGTCTCGGCCGCGTCCTCGAGGCTGTGGCGGCTCGTGTAGGGAGAGGGCAGCATCACTGCCCGGACACGACCGGGCCCGAGCGCATCGACCGCGACGGCAGCGCTGAGCGCGCTGTCGATGCCGCCCGAGAGGCCGAGCACCACCCCGGGGAAGCCGTTCTTGTTCACGTAGTCGGCAAGCCCGAGCATCATCGCCCGGTAGATGCTCTGTTCGCGGCTCTCCTCGGGCGGCAGCGGCTGTGGTGCGCAGACGAGCCGGGCTCCGTCGCGCGTCCATTCCGTCACGGCAATGGCCTCGGTGAAGGACGGCAGGCGGACTGCAGGCGAACGGTCGGCGTTCAGAATGAAGCTCGCCCCCTCGAACACGAGCTCGTCCTGGCCGCACACCTGGTTGAGGAACACGAAGGGAAGCCCGGTCTCGACCACCCGGGCGACGGCGAGCGCCTCGCGCACGTGCTGCTTGCCCGCCTCGAACGGGCTGCCGTTGATCGAGAGCAGCATCTCCGCCCCGCTTTCCGCGAGAGTCTCGCACACGGCGGGAAACCACCAGTCCTCGCAGATCATCAGCCCGATGCGGAAGCCACGAAACACCATGGGCCCAGGGGCTGGACCGGGTGCGAAATGACGTTTGTCGTCGAACACCCCGTAGTTCGGAAGCTCGTGCTTGGCGCGCGCGGTCACGATCCGCCCCCCTTCGAGCAGAAACGCGGCGTTGTAGAGCCTGCCCTCGCTCCGCCACGGCCCGCCGACGATCAGGCCCGGGCCGCCATCGGCGGTCTCGGCAGCGAGCGCCGCGATCCGCGCGTCGCACGCATCGAGAAAGGCGGGCTTGAGGATCAGGTCCTCGGGCGGGTAGCCGGCGATCGAGAGCTCGGGCGTGACGACGAGATCGGCCCCTTTCGCCGCCGCCTCGGCGCGCGCGGCGCGGATGCGCGCGGCGTTCTTCTCCACCTCGCCTTCGTGCGGGTTGATCTGCGCTAGCGCGATGCGAAGCGTCTCTGGCATGGGCGGAAGCTAGGTTCGGCCTTGGGCAGCGTCAACGCGCCGGGGTGCGGCCCGAACCACGCAGGACCCCGAACAGCATCCCCGCCGTGACCAGGACGACGCCGACGGAGGCGAGAGGCCCGAGCGGCTCGCCGAGGATCGGCCAGGCGGCGACGGCCGCAAGCGCAAGAACCACGGAGGTGAAGAAGGCAAGCCGCGTGGGCCCGAGCGCGACGAGAGCGCGCGTGTAGAGCAGCGAGGCGACCACCATTGCAAGCCCGCCCTGGTAAGCCCCCTGGAACGCGATTTCGCCCCAGGCCGCATCATCGAGCCGCGAGGGCAGGGCAAGCGCCCAGACGGGCAGATAAAGCGGGGCAGAGACGGTGCCAACGGCGACGGTCGCCTCAAGCGCGGTGACCCCCAAGTGCCGAACGAGCAGGGTGAACACAGCCCAGGAGGTGGTGCCGGCGAGGAAGAGGAAATCGCCGCGCCAGGCTCCAGACGCGGCGAAGAAGTCGGCGCCTGCGATCAGCGCGATGCCAGCTAACACGATGGCAAGAGACAGCGCCCTCTCCCTCCCCACACGCTCGCCGAGCCAGAGCCTCGCGACCAGCGCGGTGGCGAAGGGGAGAGCCCCGGGAAGCAGAACCGCCCCGTGCGCCGCGGGCGCGAGCGCAAACCCGGCATAGGCGCAGAGCGGGAAGCCGAGCCCAGCGAAGCCGGCGAGCGCCACCGCCCGGCGCGAGGAGAGGCGACCGAGCACCCCGCCGCCTGCGAAGGGCGCGAGCACCGCGAACGAGACGACATGTCGGAGAGCGGCGAGATCCCACGGCGTGAGCACCCCGGTCGCGCCGCCGCGGCTTGCCAGGATGAAGCCAGACCAGATGAACAGCACGAGAAAGGCGCAGGCGAAGCCGAGGCGCTGCTCGCGCGCGGCCTTCCCGCCCTGCACCGCTCACGCGCCCGGCCGGCGAAGCAGGAACTCCCGCCCGACCTTCACGCGGGGGATGCCGTCATAGGCGACGATGTCGGCGGTCGCGTAAGTCTCGCTCCACGCCTCGGGCAGGAAGGAGCCAGTGCCGACGACGTCGAGCGGCGCCCGTGCCTCTGCCATGATGCGGCACTTCGCCACCGAGAAGCCGGAGGAGCCGACGATCTTGGCACTGCTGAACCCCGCCTCGTCGAGCGCCTCGCGGAACCGCCACACCGCGGC
Organism: Elioraea tepida; assembly: GCF_019203965.1. NCBI lineage: Bacteria > Pseudomonadati > Pseudomonadota > Alphaproteobacteria > Acetobacterales > Elioraeaceae > Elioraea > Elioraea tepida. The sequence continues at coordinate 2,594,129 of NZ_CP076448.1, read as the reverse complement.
CGCAGACACGCCGGTGCCGACGAGCCAGCGCAGCTCCTCCTCCGAGCGGTAGCGGCGTATCGCCTCGGGCGCATGCCGCTCGAGCACCGCGTAGGAGGCGGCCGGGTCGAGCGTCTCGAGGAACCGCCCGCCATGCGTGTCGAGCCGGAAGGCGAGCTTGCCTTCCGCCACCATCGACGGGAACCGGCGGCAGACGGCGAGCGCGTCCGTGATCTCCGCTCCGAAATAATCGACGAGAACGGTGAGCGGTTCGCCAGGGAAGGTCTCGACGAACATCTCGGCCGCGCGCAGCGTCGAGCCGGCATAGCCGATCAGCGCATGCGGCATCGTGCCGAGCCCAGTATCGCGCCCGAAATAATGGGCCGTCGCGGTGGTGGCGTTGCCGATGAAGCCCTTCGCCCCTTTCGCCTGAGCCGCCCGCGAGCCGACCGAGGCGGCGTAGGCCATCAGCTCGGCCATTTCGGTTCCGGCGCAGTGACGCGCGTCCATCGCGAGAAAGGCAACATCCGGCAGGGCGAGGCACATCTCGCGCGCGTTCCATGCCGCAACGCAGGGCGGCCCGAGCCGCTGCAGAAGCAGCGTCTCTGTCTCGGCGAGAGCGGCGAAGCTTCCCGTGAGATAGAGGAGCGGCTCGCCCGCGCCGACCTCCGCCCCCTCCTCGTACATCGGCTCGATCACCACCGACTCGCCGCGCACAGAGCGAAGCCACTCGATGGCAAGGCGCGCCGCCATCAGAACGGGGCGGCGGAGGAACACAGCGTAGGTGACGCGCGTGTCGCCGAAGCGCTCGACGATCCTGCGCGTGCGGCTGAAATACGAGTCCGTCCAGGCCGCGAGGTCCGGCGTGGGCGTGGCATCCATGGCGCCGCACCCCGGCGCGGCCGTGCCGCCTACTGCGCGGCGACGCGCTGGCGATCGGCCGGAGCGCGCCGCTCCTTCAGCTCGGCGGCGACCAGGAAGGCGAGCTCGAGGCTCTGCTCGGCATTGAGGCGCGGATCGCAGAAGGTGTGGTAGCGCGAGGCGAGCGACGCCTCAGTGACGGTGCGCGCTCCGCCGAGGCACTCCGTCACGTCCTGCCCGGTCATCTCCACGTGCACGCCGCCGGCCCAGGTTCCTTCAGCCTCGTGCACGTCGAAGAACTGCCGCACCTCGGAGAGGATCGCGTCGAAGCTGCGCGTCTTGTAGCCGTTCGCCGCCTTGACTGTGTTGCCGTGCATCGGGTCGGTCAGCCACACGACCTTTCGCCCCTCGCGCTTGATCGCGCGAACCAGGGGAGGAAGCTTCGCCTCGAGCGTATCGGCGCCCATCCGCGCGATGAGCGTCAGCCGCCCGGGCTCGTTCTGCGGGTTGAGCACATCGCAGAGGCGGAGGAGCTCATCCGCTTCGAGAGAGGGGCCGCATTTGAGCCCGATCGGGTTCTTCACCCCGCGCAGGAACTCGACATGCGCGCCGTCGACCTGGCGCGTGCGATCGCCGATCCAGAGCAGATGCGCCGAGCACGCGTACCAGTCGCCCGAGGTGGAGTCGATCCGTGTCAGGGCCTCCTCGTAAGGGAGGAGCAGGGCCTCATGGCTGATGTAGAAGTCGGTCTCGCGGATCTGCGGCGTCGTTTCGCTCGTCATGCCGCAGGCGGCCATGAAGGCGAGCGTCTCGTCGATGCGCGAGGCGAGGTCCTGGTAGCGTGCGGCGGCGGGGCTCTGGGCCACGAAGCTTAGGTTCCACCGGTGCACCTCGTGCAGGTCGGCGTAGCCGCCCTGGGCGAAGGCACGCAGCAGGTTGAGCGTCGAGGCAGAGTGGAAGTAGCCCTGCTCCATCCGTCTAGGGTCGGGCGTGCGGGCTTCCGGAGTGAACTCGGGGCCGTTGATGATGTCGCCGCGGTAGGAGGGAAGCGTCACCCCGTCGATCGTTTCGGTGTCGGAGGATCGCGGCTTGGCGAATTGCCCGGCCATCCGGCCCATCTTCACCACCGGCACCGCGCCGCCGTAAGTCAGCACCACGGCCATCTGCAGGAGCACGCGGAAGGTGTCGCGGATCGTGTTGGCCGACATGTCGGAGAAGGCCTCGGCGCAGTCGCCGCCCTGTAGGACGAAGGCGCGCCCCTCGGCCGCGGCGGCGAGCGCCGCCTTGAGCCGGCGTGCCTCGCCGGCGAAGACGAGCGGCGGGAAGCGCCGCACCCGCTCCTCGACGGCGGCAAGCGCAGCCGGATCCGGATAGGACGGAAGCTGCCTCGCCGGCTTGCTCCTCCAGGACGCTGGGCTCCAGGGAGCGGTCATGTGGCGGTTCCTCTGGCGTCTCGTTGCGTTGCTGCGCGGAGTTATGCACAAACGCGTGCCTCGCGCCACTCCGCGCGGCGCAGGGCGGGCGGTTACGCCGCGGCCTCCGCCACACGCTCAGGGCGCTTCGTGCGCATCGTCACGAACTCCTCCGCCGCAGAGGGGTGGATGCCGATCGTGCGGTCGAGATCCGCCTTGGTCGCCCCCATCACCACGGCCACGGCGAAGCCCTGGAGGATCTCCGGCGCATCCTCGCCGAGCATGTGGATGCCAAGCACGCGCTGCGTGGCGCGGTCGACCACGAGCTTCATCAGGGTCTGCCGGTCGCGGCCGGTGAGCGCGTGCCGAAGCGGCCGGAAGCGGCTGAGGTAGACGTCGATCTCGCCGCGCTTGGCCGCCTCCGCCTCCGTCAGCCCCACGGTCGCGATGGGCGGGGCGGTGAACACAGCGGTGGGAACGTTATCGAGGCTGATGGTGCGCGGGGTGCCGCCGAACAGCGTATCAGCCAGCGCGTGGCCCTGGCCGGTCGCAACCGGCGTGAGGTTGACCTGGTCGGTCACGTCGCCGAGGGCGAAGATGTGCGGCACCGAGGCCCGGCCCGAGGCATCGACGATCACCGCCCCGTCCGGGCGCGTCGCCACCCCGGCACGGTCGAGGCCGAGGCCGGCCGTTGCCGGCCTGCGGCCGATCGTCGCGAACACTGCGTCCGCCTCGATCACCTCGCCATCGGTGCAGTGGACGAGGAACGCCTCGCCCGCGCGATCCACACGCGCGATCGAGGTCTCGAGCCGGAGCGCGACACCGCCCGCGCGAAGTTCGGCGGCGAGCGCCTCGCGGAGGTCGTCGTCGAAACCGCGCAGGATCAGCCGGCCGCGATAGAGCAGCGTGGTCGCCACACCGAGGCCGGCGAGCAGCGAGGCGAACTCGCAGGCGATGTAGCCGCCACCCAACACGACGGCGCGGCGCGGGCGGCGGGGCATCGCGAACAGGGAGTCGCTCACAAGGCAGTGTTCCGCGCCCGGGAAGTCGGGCAGAACCGGCTCGCCGCCGGTCGCGATGACGATGTGCCGTGCCCTGACCCGCTCGCCTCCGACCGCTACGGTATGGGCATCGACGAGTGTTGCTTCGGCATCGAACAGGCGTGCGCCAGCCCCCTCGAGAAGGCGGCGGTAGATGGCCGACAGCCGCGCCGTCTCCGCCCGCACCGCCGCCTGGAGCCTGCCCCAGTCATGGCCGCGCACCTCGATCTCCCAGCCGAAGCCGCGCGCGTCCTCGGCCCAGGCGCCGTACTCGGCAGCCTGGACCATCAGCTTCTTCGGCACGCAGCCCACGTTCACGCAGGTGCCGCCCCAGAAGCGTCGCTCGGCGATCGCGACCGTGGCCCCGTGCCCGGCGGCGACACGCGCACAGCGCACGCCGGCCGAGCCGCCGCCGATAACGAAAAGATCGACCTCCATCGGAACGGTCAGGTGCCGATGCCGCCGACAGCGACGTATTTCACCTCGAGATACTCATCGAGACCGTATTTGGAGCCCTCGCGGCCGAGCCCGCTCTCCTTGAAGCCGCCGAAGGGGGCGACCTCGGTCGAGATGATGCCCTCGTTGACGCCGACGATGCCATATTCGAGCGCCTCCGCCACGCGGAACATCCGGCCGACATCGCGGGTGTAGAAGTAGGCCGCGAGCCCGAAGGGCGTGTCGTTGGCGAGCCGGATCGCCTCCTCTTCGGTGCGGAATCGGAACAGAGGTGCCACCGGCCCGAACGTCTCCTCCGAGAAGATCTTCGCCTCGCGCGGAACGTCGGCAAGCACCGTCGGCTCGAAGAAGTTGCCGCCGCGGGGGTGCCGCTTGCCGCCGGTGACCACGCGCGCGCCGCGCGCGAGCGCGTCACCGATATGCTCCTCGACCTTGGCCACCGCATCGGCGTTGATCAGCGGCCCCTGCGTCACCCCTGGCTCCACGCCCGGCCCCACCTTCATCGCCGCGGCAGCCTCGGCGAGCTTCGTCGCGAAGGCCTCGAAGATGCCGTCCTGGACCAGGATCCGGTTGGCGCAGACGCAAGTCTGGCCGGTGTTGCGGAACTTCGACGCCATCGCCCCGGCCACCGCCGCGTCGAGATCGGCATCGTCGAACACGATGAAGGGCGCGTTGCCGCCGAGCTCCATCGACACGCGCTTCACCGTGCGTGCGCACTGCTCGAGAAGCACCTTCCCCACCTCCGTCGAGCCGGTGAAGGAGAGCTTCCGCACCATCGGGTTCTCCGTGAGCTCTGCTCCCGTCTCGGCCGAGGGGCCGGTGATGATGTTCATCACACCCGGGGGCAGGCCGGCGCGCTCGGCGAGCACGCCGATCGCGAGAGCGGTGAAGGGGGTCTGCGAGGCGGGGCGGACGACGCCGGTGCAGCCGACCGCGAGCCCGGGCGCGACCTTGCGCGTGATCATGGCAGCGGGGAAGTTCCAGGGCGTGATCGCCGCGAACACGCCGACCGGCTCCTTCATCACGAGAATCCGCCGCCCTTTCTGGTTCTGCGGGATCATGTCGCCATAGGCGCGCTTGCCCTCTTCGGCGAACCACTCGACGAAGGAGGCGGCATAGGCCACCTCGCCCTTCGCCTCGGCGAGCGGCTTGCCCTGCTCGCTGGTCATAATCAGGGCGAGGTCGTCGGCGTTGGCGAGCATCAGTTCGTAGAGCCTGCGCAGGATCGCGCTGCGTTCCTTGGCGAGCATCGCCCGCCAAGCCGGATAGGCGGCAGAAGCGGCCTCGATGGCGGCGCGTGTCTCGGCGCGGCCGAACGCCGGTACGGAGCCGATCACCTCCCCGGTTGCCGGGTTTCGCACGGGCATGGTCCTGCCGCTCTCCGCCTCGATCCACCGCCCCCCGACGAGGCAGGCCTGGCGGAACAGGGAGGGGTCCTTGAGCGGCAGCGGCGCGGCAGGGTTCAGCATGGCATCTCTCTCCCAAAGTCCTGGCTCCGGGCCGACCATACACAAGGCGGCCGCGGCGGTCGAACGCAGGTCAAGGCAAGCCCCCTTCGCCTCGCGCAGCGTGATTCCCATATCGAGGGGGCATTGACACGGTGTGCGGATGGTCGCGAGCCATGGTGACGACGGAATTCGAGGGGAAGTCGGCGACGACCGCAGCGGCGGCCCAACGGCGCCCGGGCGCCCTCCCCCGCTGGGATGACCGGGCGGCGTCCGATCTGCGTCGCTTTGATCTCGCTCTGGGGGTCGATCTCGCGGCAGCGGTCGCGCTCACCGTCATCCTCTCCGTCCGCGTCCTCGCCGGCGCACCCCCCTCGGGACGCGACCTTGCCGCCTGGTCGGCGCTGCTCGGGCTCGTGTGGGGCGTCGTCGCCGGAGGGATCGCGCTGCACCGCGCTGCGCGCACGGCGGCCGCGACCCGGCTGCTCACCCTTCTCGCCGGCCCCGTTGCCGTGATCGGCCTCGCGCTCGCTCCGGTCGCAGTGTTCGCGCTGTCAGCGGCAGCGTCCTCGCCGTCCGCCTTCCGTGACTGGGTCGGGGCCGAGCTGCCGGAGCGGCTGCGGAGCTGGGCCGCGATCCTCTCCTTCCTCCTCGCTCTCCTGCCCGCGAGCCTGCTAACACGCCGCTTCGGGCGGCACGTGCTCGGCTATGGCATCGCCCTCGGCGCGGTGGCGATGATCTCGCTCGTGCTGTTCGGGATCGCGGGGGGCTTCCTGTTCCGCTCCGCTCCGTAGGGAAGGTTCCGGACAGCACCTGCCGCCCCACCGGAGAGCGCCCGCCTTCTGCCGTGCCGCCAGTCAGTCATGGGCTTTGGCGAGCTGCAGCCGGGCGAGATGGGCGAACAAGAACGCGAGCGCCTCGTCGACGGTCTCCTCCCACACGCGCATCGTGTGGCCACCGTCCACGACGCGGAACTCGATCAGGTCCTCCTGGTGCGGGGCGAGGGTCTTGGCGAGGAAAGCGCCCTCGAAGGCGGTGTCGAGCCGGTCATCGTCGCCCGCGGCGATGAAGATCGGAACGCGCAGCGGCTGAGCGAGATAGGCGGGCAGCAGGCTCGGCCAGGCCTCCGCCTTCCATGCGGCCGGATCGAAGCTGCCGTCCGGACCGGCGAAAGCGGGGGCGCGGCGCGCCGCGGACACAGGCGGCGGCAGGTCGGCGTAGATCGCAGGCGCCCAGAGTGCAGCGGCGCCGAAGAGGTGCGGATGCCGCAACGCAATCCTGAGCGCGCCATAGGCTCCGGCCGAATAGCCCGCGATCGCGCGGCCGTCGCGCTCCTCCATCACCGGATATTTGGCCGCGACGTCAGCAAGGAGATCCTCGACGACCGCGCTCTCGGCCGGCTGGCCAGGACGGTCGAGCCACCAGGAGTTTCGGCTCCCTGGCATCACCGCGATCAGCTTCGGCAGCCGCCCCGCGCGCTGTCCCGCCTCGATCGCGCGCCAGAGACGGATCTGCCCGGCCCAGAACTGCTCGTCGGCGTTGGCGCCGTGCAACAGGACGAGCAGCGGATAGGGCCCCTTCGCAGGGTCGTATCCCGTCGGCAGGAAGACGTTGTAGGGCAGAGCCCTGCCCTCCCGGGCGGTCGCCACCCGGTCAGGCAGCACGCGCCACTCAGCGGCCGCGCCGGCCCGGCCAACCAGGAGGGCAGCTCCGGCGATTGCCGAGCCGAGAAGGGAACGGCGGAACATCACGTCACGGTGACACCATCCGCTGGGACAGTGGCACGAAACGTCCCGTCTCTCCAGCCCTCCCGAGAGCGGCGGCCCGGGCGCGTCGGGCCCGGCCCGGGTTCACTCCACCGTGACGCTTTTGGCAAGGTTGCGCGGCTGGTCGACGTCCGTGCCCTTGAGCACGGCCACATGGTAGGCGAGCAGCTGCGCCGGGATGGCGTAGAGGATCGGCGCGACAAATGGGTGGACCGACGGCAGGGCGAGGGTGTGGGCGCAAAGCGGGGCAAGGCGCTCGCAGCCGGCCTTGTCCGACATCAGGATCACCCGCCCTCCGCGCGCATGCACCTCCTGGACGTTGGAGGCCGTCTTCTCGAACAGAGGGCCGGCAGGGGCGATCACGACCACCGGGACCTGTTCGTCGATCAGCGCGATCGGGCCGTGCTTCATCTCGCCTGCCGGGTAGCCCTCGGCGTGGATGTAGCTGATCTCCTTGAGCTTCAGCGCGCCTTCCATGGCGATGGTCCAGGCCGTGCCGCGGCCGAGATAGAGCACGTCGCGCGCCTCGGCGACCTCCTCCGCCATGGCGCGAAGCGCCGCGTCCATCTCCAGAACCTCGGCGGCACGGGCGGGAACCTCGATCAGGGCCGAGGTCAGCTCCGCTTCCCGCGCCGGCGAGAGGGTGCCGCGCGCCCGACCGGTGCCGATCACGAGGCAGGCGAGCACCGCGAGCTGGGTCGTGAACGCCTTGGTGGACGCGACGCCGATCTCCGGGCCCGCAAGCGTGTGCAGAACGCCGTCGCTCTCGCGTTCCATCGCGCTCTCGCGGGCGTTGATCACGGAGACGATCCGCTGGTTCTGCGTCTTCGCCCAGCGCAGTGCCGCGAGCGTGTCGATCGTCTCGCCTGACTGGCTGATGAAGAGCGCCATCGCGCCCGGGTCGAGCACCGGTTCGCGGTAGCGGAACTCGGAGGCGATCTCCGCAACCGCCGGCAGACGCGCCACCTGCTCGAACCAGTCGCGCGCGACCTGGCCAGCGTAGAGTGAGGTGCCGCAGGCGACGATCGAGACGCGCGGGATCCGGCCGAGATCGACACCGAGGTCGGGCAGGGTGACGGTGCGGGTCGCGGGGTCGATATAGCTCTTGAGCGTGTCGCCGATCACGGCGGGCTGTTCATGGATCTCCTTCTCCATGAAGTGGCGGTAGTTGCCCTTGCCGACCATCGCGCCCGAGACAGCGGTGCGTCGGATCGCGCGCTCGACCGGGCGGTTCTCGGAGTCGAAGATCCGCGCGCCCGCACCCGTCACCACCGCCCAGTCGCCCTCCTCGAGATAGGCGATCCGTTCGGTCAGCGGCGCAAGCGCGAGCGCATCGGAGCCGACGAACATCTCGCCCTCGCCGTAGCCGAGAGCGAGCGGCGAGCCGCGGCGCGCGGCCATGATCATGTCGTGGCGGCCGGCCACCAGGACCGCAAGCGCGAAGGCGCCGTGGATGCGCTTGAGCGTTGCGGCCATCGCCTCCTCAGGGCTCGCGCCTGAGGCGAGAGAGCGATCGAGAAGCCGCGCCACCGTCTCGGTGTCGGTCTCGCTCTCGAACACTGCACCAGCCGCGGTGAGTTCGGCCTTCAGCTCCGCGTGGTTCTCGATGATGCCGTTGTGCACCACCGCCACGCGCTCGGTCGCGATCGGGTGGGCATTCACCTCCGACGGCCGTCCATGCGTCGCCCAGCGGGTGTGGCCGATGCCGGTGGTGCCGGTAAGCGGGTTCTGGTCGATCAGGGCGGCGAGCCGCGCGATCTTGCCCTCGGCGCGACGACGTTCGATGCCACCATTGACCAAGGTTGCGATTCCGGCGCTGTCATAGCCGCGATACTCGAGACGCCTGAGCGCATCGAGCAGAAGCGGGGCCGCGAGGCCGCGCCCGACGATGCCGACGATGCCGCACATCCCCTAGCCCTCCTTGGCGCGCGCTTTCCGCGCCTTCGCCGCTTCGCGGAACCGCGGTGCCGCACCCGGTTTCTCCACCTGGCGCGCCCGACCGAAGGCAACCGAGTCGGCCCCGACATCCTCGGTGATGGTGCTGCCGGCGGCGATGATCGCGCCTGCGCCAACCCTCACCGGCGCCACCAGCGACGTGTTCGAGCCGATGAAGGCGCCGGGGCCAATCACGGTGCGGTACTTGCCAAAGCCGTCATAGTTGCAGGTGATCGTCCCCGCCCCGACATTCGCGCCCGCGCCTATCTCGGCATCGCCGAGATAGGCGAGGTGGTTGGCCTTCGCTCCGGGGCCGAGGCGCGCAGCCTTGAGCTCCACGAAGTTCCCGACATGTGCCCCCTCCCCCACCGACGCACCGGGGCGAAGCCGGGCGAAGGGACCGACCGTCGCCCCCGCCTCGACCGTACAGGACTCGAGATGGGAGAAGCTCTGAATCACCGCCCCGGCGCCGACGCGGACGCCCGGGCCGAACACGACATGCGGATGCACCGTCACGTCCGGGGCAAGAGCGGTGTCGGCGGCGAGGAACACCGTCTCGGGCGCGATCAGCGTCACGCCGTCGGCCATCGCCCGCGCCCGCAGGCGACGCTGCAGCGCGGCTTCGGCAGCGGCGAGCTCGGCGCGGGAGTTGATGCCCAAGACCTCCTCCGCCGGCGCCTCAACCAACGCCACCCGCACACCTTCGGCACGGGCGAGCGCGACGATGTCGGTGAGGTAATACTCGCCCTTGGCATTGTCGTTTCCGACCGCCTTGAGCCAGCGGAGCAGGTCGGCAGCCGGGGCGCAGAAGAGCCCCGCGTTGCACAGGCCGATCGCCCGTTCCTCGTCGGTCGCGTCACGCCACTCGACGATGCGCGCCACCGTCCCGTCCGGCTCGAGCACGATCCGCCCGTACTGGGCAGGGTCGGCCGGCCTGAAGCCGAGCAAGGCGAGCCGAGCCCCGGCCGAGAGTCGCGTCGCCACCATGCCCGCGAGCGTGGCGGCCGAGACGAGCGGCACGTCGGCATAGAGGATGATCGCCTCGCCGCTCGTCTCCGAGAGCGCCTCTTCCGCCATCAAGGCGGCATGGGCGGTGCCGAGGCGCTCCGCCTGAACCACGACCGTGTGGGGGGCGACCAGCGCGCGCATCGGGTCGAAGGCAGGCTCAGGCCCCGCCACCACGACGATCCGCCCGAAGCCTGCCGCCTCGCAGGCCTCGAGCAGCAGCCGCACCATCGGCACGCCGCCGAGCCGATGCAACGGCTTGGGCACGGCGCTCTTAAGCCGCGTGCCGAGGCCGGCCGCAAGGATCACGGCGATCGAGGTGGACACGGCTGCCTTTGCCTTGCCTTCAGTTCCCTTGCCTTGGGCGCGGTTCTGCCCTTCCCGCCCGACCCGTGTCAAAAGGCCATGCGGTCACGCAGTGTGTCGCACCTCACAGTGGAGGAAGGGTAACCATGCCGCAGCCGCGCCCGAGGCGCGCCGTCTGCCTCGACCTCGACGGCACGCTGATCGACAGCGCGCCTGATCTCGCCGCCGCCCTCAATCGGCGTCTCGCCGCCAACGGTCTTGCCCCGCAGCCGCTCGCGTCGGTCAAGCAGATGATCGGCGACGGGGCCCGCGTTCTCCTCACCCGAGGCTTCGCCGCGGCGGGGCGCCCCCTCACGGAGACGGAACTCGCGGCCGAACTCGAAGCGTTCATCCCCGACTACGAGGCGCAGTCGCTGGATGAGACACGCCCCTTCCCGGGCGTGGAGGAGGCGCTCGAGGCGCTTGCCGACGCGGGGTTCATGCTCGCGATCGTCACCAATAAGCCCGAGGCGCCGACCCGCACAATCCTCCGCCGGCTCGGCCTCGAGACCCGCTTCGCGACGGTCGCTGGTGGCGACAGTTTCCCCGTGCGCAAGCCCGACCCGGGCCACATTCTCGGCACGCTCGAGCGTCTCGGCATCGCCCCTGCGGATGCGGTGATGGTGGGCGACCATGCCAACGATCTCGTCGCCGCCCGCGGCGCCGGCGTCCGCGCGATCTACGCCGCCTTCGGCTATGGCGAGGCGGACCATCGGGCTCTCGGAGCGGCAGCGGTGATCGAGCGGTTCGATGCCCTGCCCGGGGCGGTCGCGGCGCTCTTCGCCTCGGCGTCCTGATCAGCGCCGCGTGAGCCAGCCCTTGAGCCGCGCGCGCTCAGGCGGCATCTGAGGGCGAAGAGGTGCTTGGGAAGTGGCAATGACCCCGACCATCCGTGTCCAGGAGGGGCCGTTCGACATCGCCGCCGAGACGGAGGCGCTCACGCGCGGGCGAACCGATGTCGGCGGCATCGCGAGCTTCGTCGGCGTCACCCGTGCCGATGACGGGCTCGCGCGGATGGTTCTCGAGCACTACCCCGGCATGACGGAGCGGGCGATCGGCGCGATCGTGGCCGAAGCCGCGCGTCGGTGGCCGCTCACCGGCTGCACGGTGATCCATCGCGTCGGGCCGCTTGTTCCGGGCGAGCCGATCGTGCTCGTGCTCGCCGCCTCCGCCCACCGTGCCGCGGCGCTCGAGGCCTGCGCCTTCCTGATCGACTGGCTGAAGACCAAGGCCCCGTTCTGGAAGCGGGAGGAGTTCGCGACCGGCGAAAGCCGCTGGGTCGAGGCACGCGCCGCCGACGACGACGCCGCCGCGCGCTGGTCGGCCCGGTGACGGGCGGCCGCATCGCCAACGCCGCGGCGATCCTGCTCGCGGCGCCTGTGCTCGTCTGGCCTGCCCTCCTCAACGGCTACCCGATCCTGTTCAGCGATACGGGGGCGTTCCTCGCGCAGACCCTCGTGCCGCTGATGATCTGGGACAAGCCGTGGGTCTACGGGCCTTTCCTCCACCTGTTCCACTGGCGCCTGACGCTCTGGGGCCCGGTCGCCGCCCAGGCGTTGATGGTCTCGCACCTCCTCTGGCTCACCGGCCGTGTGATCTGGGGGGCGCGGCCGGTCGCCCACCTTGGTCTCTGCGCGGCCGTGGCCCTCCTCACCTCGGCGCCGTTCACCATCGCGCTCCTGATGCCCGATTTGTTCACTGCCGCCGTCGTGCTCGCGCTCTTCCTGCTCGGTTTCGGCAAGGGGCGGCTCTCGCGCGGCGAGACGATCTGGGCAGGCGTCGTGGCGAGCGTCGGCATCGCCGCGCATCTCTCCCATCTCCCGGTCGCGGCCGCGATGGTGGCGCTGGCGGTGGTGCTGACGCGCCGGCTCGGGCCGGCATTGCGGATGGCCGCGCCCCTCGCCGCCGCGACCCTGCTCCTGCTCGGCACCAACCTCGCGGGCCATGGCGTGCTCTCGCTCTCGCCGCACGGGGCGACCTTCCTGCTCGCGCGGCTTCAGGCCGACGGGCCGGCCGCGCGGACCATCCAGGCCGTCTGCCCCGAACGCGGCTGGTATCTCTGCGCCTTCGCCGACCGCCTGCCGATCGACAGCGACGTCTTCCTCTGGGCGCCCGACAGCCCGATGAACCGCGACCCGGCAGGCACCCCGCGTTTCCTGGGCGGGGCGCTGCTCTCGCCGGAGGCGCGCGAGATCGTCCGCGAGACGGTCGCGCGCGAACCCTGGGCGGTCGCCCGCGCCATGGCGCTCAACACGGCCACGCAGCTCGTGACAGCGGGCGCGTCGGACGTGATCGGCCAGCCCTGGGAGGACATCGACAACGCCGCGGCGAGCCGGATCAGGGAGTTCTTTCCGGCCCGCGAGGTCGCGCGCCAGGAGGCGTCGCTGCAGGCGCGGCGCCTGCTTCTCGATGCCGTCTCACCCATCCTGCCGCTCTACCCGTTGGTGCTCGCGGTCGCCGCCCCGCTTGCGCTCGCGGGCGCCTGGCGGTCGTTCCGGCGTGGCGACGCGCGCGCCCTGGCGCTCGTGGTGCTGGTTCTGGGAGCGGCAGCGGCGAACGCGTTCGCGACAGGCGCGCTCTCGAAACCGCATCACCGATACCAGGCTCGGCTTGCCTGGCTCATCCCCGTCGCCGCCGTGCTGACGCTCGCCCCTGCCCCCCTTGCCGCGACACGTCCCGCGGTGGGCACCGCCCGTTCCGTTCCCGTCGCGCATGATCGATGACCCGGGCGACGATCGGTCCGCTCGGGTCGACCGTCGGCTTGCGGTGCGAAGGGGGCCGCGCCGAGAAGGCATCCGGGGTGGCGCCCGTACTGCGCGGGGTCGTCGCGGCTGTCCCGGGTGCCCCTAGCTTCGCGACGCGGGCGCTGCCGAATCGGTCAAGATGACGACAGCAGCTGAGGACGCCTCGGTGGGGCCGGACATCCGCCGCCCGCTGCCGTCAAGCGAAACGGCCGCTGAGGACGACCCGACCACCGAGGAGCGCCCCGCGCCTCCCGAGCAGGCGGAGGAAAAGTCGGTCGGCCTTGTTCAGCGTGTCGCTCTTCTCCGAAAACAGTCTCGTCACGACGAAAAGGAAATATTGTTCGTCGTCGATCTCGCGCAAATAGCTCTTGATGAGCTCCACATCCTTCTCGGAGAGCTTTCGTTCGTCCGCCGTGATGTAAGGTTTTTCGTTGCCGTAGATCACCCGAGCGATACGTGGATAGATGTATCGTCGGACTAGCTCCGCGTCACGGATCGCATAGGTCCAGCGATGCGAGGAGATCTCGCTCAGCACGAACATGCAGCCCGGACCTGCCACGCGCGCGAGTTCCGTCATGGCTCTCGGAATGTCGACGTGATGGAGGATGTCGCGGGCGAAGATCAGATCGAACTCGCCGCGGTCGTAGCTCAGCGCCTCGGCCGGACACTCGCGGAACTCGATCGACAACCCGGCATGGGCCGCGCGCCTCCGGGCCAGATCGAGCATGTCCGGGCTCAGCTCGAAGGCCGAGACGTCGGCCCCGAAGGCTGCGAAGACGAGAGCGTCGCCGCCATCGCCGCATCCAACGACCAACACACGCCTTCCCTTGAGGTCGAGCTTCCGCAACCTCTCCCAGACATACCACCAAGCTTTCCATGGTCTTGTCTTGGCCGGGTCGAGGATGCTCCGGTCGAACCCTAGCCCTTTCTCGGAAATTCTCTGGGAATGGGCTCGATGATACTCGATTTCTATCTGCTGTCGCTCCGTCAGCATGCTGTCTCTTCGCGAGCGGACCGGACGCGGTGAGCCTGTGGGTGCTTCGGCGGCTTTCGGCGCACCGTGGAACGTGGCGCTGGCCTTGCGGGAGCGTATGCACCGTGCAGCGGCAACCTATCGCGTCCGCCGACACCTTGGCTTGGGCAAGGCCCACTCACGCTCGGGTGGTCCGCTCCCGCTCAGGTGTGCGCCGCATCCGGTAGGATCCGAGCTCACCCGGATGGTCAGCGTCGCGGGGCAAACGCCCCGGCAGGGAGCTGGCCCGCAGCCGGGCGTGTGGACGTGCGCGCCGTCAGGGCCGCTCGGTCCTCTGGGCGGGCAGGTCGAGGACGCCGGGCCCAGCGCGCGTCATGTGGACGGAGACGGTGCCCCACGCGCTGTCCGCCTCGATCCGGACCGGGATCACCGGCAGCCCTGGGCCCGGGCTTGCGAACCACGCTGTGCCACCGCGGGGCTTCGCCGCCTCGGCCCGGTCCTGCTCCTTCCAGAACCCGGCGATCTGCCGCCCCTCGAACCGGCAGCGCAGCGCAGGGCCGGCGAACCCGCTCCAGCGATGCGCCTCGAGCGTCTCCATCCCCTCGGTCACGGCCGTGAAGTCGCTTCGCCGCCGCCCGTCGAACACCTGAGCGGCCCCATCGCAGCGGTTCTCGAGCGCGACGAGACGAACGAGCGCGGCAAGGGCGGTGAGCGTGTCGACCGTGCCGTGCTGAAGCTCGGGCGGCACAGGCTCGCGCTCCTCCTGGTTGGCGGGAAGCAGTGCCAGGACCTCCGGCCGCTCTCCGGCCCAGGCCAAGGCGACGCGCCGCAGCCGGTCGCGCCAGCGCCCCTCCATCAGGAACCGCTGCGGCCGCAACGCGAGCGGCGTCTTGGCTGGCTCGATCCGGCCCTCGGCCAGGGTGACCTGCTCGCCGCGCACGAACATCGCAAGCAGCCCGGCAGTCCGCATGGTCGCCTCAACCCGGTAGGCCTCTGCGCCGAGCTCGAGCGAGGCATCCATCGTGGCGATCGAGAAACCGGACCAGTAGGCCGCGTAGCTCGCCTGGACCGCGGGACCGCCGGCGGCCGCCGCGCCGGCAGCCGTTGCGGTTTGGATCACGCCGAACAGGCAGAACAGCGCCGCACGCATGACCCTGCATATGCGGGCCGGACACCCGCGCACAAGCCCTTGGCGGATCGGCCGCCGGAGGACTTGCGGGGTGCGCGGTTGCCCTCCTGCCGCCGCCGCAACAAGAGCGGCGGACGGGTCCCGCCCACTCGGATCAGCGGGTGACTCGCTGCCGTGCTCTCACCGACCCGGCGCGAGAAGGGCCGCATTCTCGGGCAAGGTCACGACGCCCTCTCATCGGCCACTTCGGCCTCCCGGCGATCCTGGTCGCGCACCAGCCAGTAGACGATGCCGAGCGCGAGCATGGCCGCGCCGAGCGCGAACACCTTCGCCGGATCGGTCGCGCCAAGGTCGAGGACGATGAACTTCCGCACCACCGCGAGCATGGCGATCATCACGACGACGCGCACCTGCACGATCCCGAAACGCCGGTCCACCACCACGAGCAGGGAGCGCTTGAACTCGAGCGCGATGACGACCGTGAAGATCGCGCCGAACACCGCCTGGAACACCGCCGGCTCCGTCGGGTCGAGCAGATCGACGAGCACGAGCGTGGTGAGCACGAGCTTGAACAGGCTCCAGAGCGCCGCGACGACGATCACGGCGATCAGGAACGTCAGGACGAACACAACCACCTGCTCGAACCGCTCATAGAGCGTGAGGGTCCGCCAGAGCGCGAGGCCGCGCAGGGTGGGCTTTGGATCTTTCATCGGCGGATCTTTCATCGGCGAGCGTCCGGCTGGCGTGTCGGCGAGCTTTCGTGATCGTCGCATGTGAGCGTGGGTAACGTGAACCCCGCGACAGAGCCCGGCGCGGCGCGTGCCCGCTCGGACGAACGGGCCACCAGAAGGCGCAGCGGCGACCAGACAAGCGGAGTTGGCGCACCCACGAAGGTGAACGCGGCCCGAGCGCGATCGAACCGCGCGCCGGACGTCCTGTCCACGAGGCGGCCTGCCCTTCGGGCCGTGATACCGCGACTGACGCGCAGAATGTGCAGGGGTGACAACCAGAAGATGTCTTGTCCAAGACGACCATCGACAAAACAGACATATTTTATCCGAGCAGCAACCTCATGGAAAAGGAATAACCCGCCTTCGCGTTAGACGGGAATTGCGATCGATATGGAACAACTCTTTATTTGAGATCGTTTCTGTCATGTTGATGTTTTCCCTTGGACGTGAGACCATCCACCCATTCAACAGATGCACCATCTCTGAAGGGGGGGGTGTGAGACTGCGCATGCGAAGGATTACTTGCTTTTTTGCAACCGCCCTTTTGGCCACGGCCGCCATCACGGCGCCGCGCACGGCCTCTGCTGGGGCGATTGCCCTGGTGCCGGAGAACTTTGTCAGCCTGGGCGTGTACGCACTGCGGCTCGGGGAGACCTGGACCGAGAGGGTGGAAGACGTGCTCAGGTCAGGAGCTCTATCTGTAGCCGCCGCCACGACAACCAGGCTCCAGGCCGAGCACTCGACCCGCGGGCGCGTCGCCTACCAGTCCAGTGTCTGGCCGGGGCCTTACAGCGGATCCGGCCGGATCGGGGCGCTGGCGATGGTGGATCCGCCCTGGGGAAACGAGTCTCATTTTGCCCGGCTTCGCCACGAAATGGACCTGAGCTTCACCGTCACCAACCACAGTTTGAACGAGCTGACCGGCCTCTACTTGAGCTTCTGGCGATCTGTCTTCCTTCCCTACTCCATACCACAAGAGTGGCGCTCTCTTCTGAACCAATTTCATCACTTCTCGGAAGTGCCGATGGGTTTCGTGAGTGACACCGCGCGATTTGGCACAAGGACAAGAACGTCGATGTCAGTGACCGAGGACACGAGACAATATCTCCTCGGTTTCAGCGAGATCATCGAGCTCCGCAGCTGCACGCTCCCATCCGGTCCAAACTCCGACGAAGCGATCTACTCCATGCCCGCCGGAAACAGCGGACGCGCCTGCGGGATCTATACCCCCGACGACTCCCTGATCGAGGTCCTCCTCTCCACCCCCAATCCAAGCATCCCGACCAGTTGGCGGTTTGCGTCTCCGGGTGTTGGGGAAAGCGTCACGTTCAACTGGACGCTCGCGATCGAGGTCGAGGCGTGGTCCGTCGGCATTCCCGTGTCGGAGCCCGGAAGCCTCCCGTTGTTCGGCGCCGCCCTCGCTGTCCTCGGCTTGGCTTTTGCCGCGACGGCGCGGTCTGCCCGCGGCTTGACAGCTGTGGCGGCGCGACCGTAACTGCGCGCTTATGGATGGGCGCGTAGCTCAGCGGGAGAGCATCGCCTTCACACGGCGGGGGTCGTAGGTTCAATCCCTACCGCGCCCACCATCCGAGCGAGGCGCGGCGCCGCGGCGGGCGCTCCAGCCGAGCGGTGGTTTTCGGCAGGCCCGTACAGCGCCTGAAACCGGGGAACGCTGAGGCGTCTCCGGCGATTGCGGTGCGCGGGCCGGACAGCACCAGCCGACCACGGGCATCGGTTAGTCGAGGGCAGCGAACAGCGCCGTCGAGAGATAGCGCTCGGCGAAGCTCGCGCAGATCACCACCACGCGCTTGCCCGCCATCGCCGGGTCGCGGGCCACCCGCAAGGCAGCCGCGAGCGCCGCCCCAGAACTGATCCCGACCGGGATCCCGTCCGTCCGCGCCACGCGCCGGGCGGTCGCGATCGCCTCCGCCTCGGCCACACGCTCCACCCGGTCGATCAGGCTTCGGTCGAGCACCGCAGGCACGAACCCGGCACCGATCCCCTGAATCCCGTGCGGCGACGGCCGCTCGCCCGAGAGGACGGCGCTCTCGTCCGGCTCCACGCCGATGATCCTGAGGCCCGGCCGGCGCGGCTTGAGCGCGCGGGCCACCCCGGTGAGCGTTCCGCCCGTGCCGAGTCCACCGACGATCGCATCCACCTCCCCGCCCGTGTCGGCCCAGATCTCCTCCGCCGTCGTCGCCTCGTGGATCGCGGGGTTCGCCGGGTTGTCGAACTGCCTCGGCATCACCGCGCCTGGGGTGGCGGCGACGATCGCCTCGGCGCGCGCGATCGCCCCCGCCATGCCCTCGCGCGCCGGCGTCTCGACGACCTCCGCCCCGAGCAGGCGCAGCATGCGCCGCCGCCCCTCCGAAGCGCCCTCGGGCATGGTGACGACGAGACGATAGCCGCGCGCCGCAGCGACGAAGGCGAGCGCGATCCCGGTATTGCCTGAGGTCGGCTCAACGAGCGTCCCCTGCCCGGGGCGGATCGTGCCTGCTGCTTCCGCCGCGCGCACCATCGCAAGCCCGATCCTGTCCTTGACCGAGCCGAGCGGGTTGAGGAACTCGAGCTTCAGGACGAGATCGGCCGCAAGCCCTTCCGCGGCGGCAAGGTGTGGCGCGCGGACGAGCGGGGTGCGGCCGATCAGGTCAAGGATGCTGTCGTTGATTCGCTGTCGCGGTGGTGACACATCCATATCTTTCGACTACCACGACGCCGGAGCATCGTTCACTCCATGCGAAAAGCCGGCGCGGACCATGCTGGACGTCACAGGACGTGAGGCGCTTGCCGTCGCCGCGGTGGTCGACGTGGCGCTGCACGGCGCCTCCGGCCCGGTGGGCGGCGCGGCGATCGCCGAGCGGATCGGCCAGAACCCGCGCGGACTCGAGCCCATCCTGCAGGCCCTGAGCCGCGCCGGACTCCTCGCCTCCACGCGGGGCCGGCGCGGCGGCTACCGGCTCGCCCGAGCGCGGGGCGAGATCACCGCGGGCGAGATCGTCCGTGCGGTGGCGGACGCGGACGCCGCAAGTGCAGCGTCCTCGCCTTGGCCCGCACCGATGCTCGCCGAGGTGGTCGCTCCTCTCTGGCAGGAGGCGCGCGCCCGCGCGCTCGCGGTGCTTGACGGCGTGACGGTGGAGGCGCTCGCACGCAGGGCGGAGGCCGCAGGCCTCGCCCCGGAACCCGACGTGCCGCTCACCTACGCGATCTGACGCCGGAACCAACGCGATCGACATCGCCTTGCGCGGTCGACGATGCGGCCGGGAGACGCGTCCGGCCACGCGGAGAATGCCATGGCGTGAGGGCCTGGCGCAGCGGGCGGCCGGCCCGCCGTTCCGGTCCCATGAGCCCTGTCGCTTGCCTGCCGACAACCCTCTTTCGCTGGGCGGCGGTTCCGGCGACACTCCGCAGCAACGCCCGGGCCGTGACCCGGGGGCAACGCCTGATCCTAGGGAGGGAAACCCATGCTCCGTCGCCGCACCCTGCTCGCCGGCAGCACCCTGCTTGCCGCGCCTGCGCTCATCCGCGAGGCCTCGGCCCAAGCGCAGTGGACGCCGAACCGGCCGATCACGCTGATCGTTCCCTGGGGCGCGGGCGGCGGCACCGACGCGACGGCGCGGTTCGTCGGCGCAGCCCTCGAGAAGGAGCTCGGCCAGCCGGTGAACGTGGTGAACCGCACGGGCGGATCCGGCGTCGTCGGCCACGCCGCGATCGCGTCCGCCCCGCCCGACGGCTACACGATCGGGATGATCACGGTCGAGATCGGCATGATGCACTGGCAGGGTCTCACCGAGCTCAAGGGCTCGAGCTACACGCCGCTCGCTCTGATGAACACCGACCCGCCGGGCGTGCAGGTCAAGGCCGACAGCCCCTGGCAGACGCTCAGAGCGCTCGCCGAGGCGATCAAGGCGGCTCCGGCGGGCCGCATGACGGCCTCCGGAACCGGCCAGGGCGGGATCTGGCACCTCGCCCTTGCCGGCTGGCTCACCCGGATGGGGCTTGCGCCTGACCATGTCCGCTGGGTGCCCTCGAACGGTGCGGCGCCAGCGATGCAGGACCTCGCCGCCGGAGGCATCGACATCGTCACCTGCTCCGTCCCGGAGGCGCGCGCGATGATTGACGCCGGCCGCGCGCGCAGCCTCGCGGTTATGGCGCCGCAGCGGAACCCGCAATTCCCGAACGTGCCGACGCTGAAGGAGGAGCTCGGGATCGACTACACGCTCGCCGCTTGGCGCGGTGTCGCGGGCCCGCGCAATCTGCCTCCGAATGTGGTCGCCCGCTACGTGTCGCTTCTGCAGAAGATCTGGAACAGCGAGGAGTTCAAGTCCTTCATGAACAGCCGCGGCTTCGGCATGACCTGGCTCGACCCGACAGGCTTCGCCGCCTTCATGGCGGAGGACGACCGAAAGATGGGCGAGGTGATGAAGGCCGTCGGCCTCGCCCGCGCGTGATGTCACCCGCAACACCCGCACGGGGAGCCCCCCCGTGCGGGTGAACGAGGCGGTGCTCGGGGCGCTCCTGCTCGCGCTGATGGCGGCGGTCTTCTCCGCCACCGCTGCCTTCCCGCGTATCCCTGGCCAGCCCTACGGCCCCGACCTGTTTCCCCGCCTGGTCGCCGCAGGGCTCGGCCTCGCCGGGCTGCTGATGATCCTGCGCGGCCTCCTTGCCCGGCCGCGCCCTCCCATCGTGCGCCTCGCGCCCTGGGCGCGGAGCGCCCGTTCCGCAGGCGCGATTGCGCTCGCCCTCGTGGGGATCGTGTTCTACATCCTCGCCGCCGACACGCTCGGCTTCGTCGTGACGGCCTTCGTCCTGCTTGCGGTGCTGATGCTCTACCTGCGCACGAGAGTGCTCACGGCACTCCTCGTCTCCGCCGCAACCACGCTGATCGTCGAATACACCTTCGCGAGCCTCATGCGCATTCCGCTGCCGCGGGGCCTGCTCGTCGTCTTCGCCTGATGGGCGCCGTCTCGGCCGCCTTCTGCCTGATCGCCGACCTCAACGTTCTCGGCGTGATCTTGGGCAGCGCCGTCTTCGGAATCCTCGTCGGCGCGATCCCCGGCCTCACCGCGACGATGGCGACCGCCCTGCTCGTTCCGGTGACGTTCTTCATGCCGCCTGTGCCGGCGCTTGCCGCGATCGTCACCGCCACGGCGATGGCGATCTTCGCTGGCGACATCCCCTCCACGCTGCTCCGCATGCCGGGCACGCCGGCGTCCGCCGCCTACACCGATGAGGCCTTCGCGATGACGCGCAAGGGCGAGGCAGAGCTCGCGCTCGGCGTCAACGTCGTCTACTCCGCTCTCGGCGGGCTCTTCGGCACGCTGGTGCTGATGCTCGCCGCACCGGCGCTCGCCGATCTCGCGCTCGGCTTCTCGAGCTTCGAGTATTTCTGGCTCGCCTGCCTCGGCCTCACCTGCGGCGTGTTCATCGCCTCGCTGACGCCGCTCAAGGCGATGGTGTCGCTCCTCTTCGGCCTGCTCGTCTCCACGGTCGGCTTCGATGCGATCGCGGGCTTCCCGCGCTTCACCTTCGGCGTGACCGAGATGATGCAGGGGGTGTCGTTCATCCCGGCGATGATCGGCCTGTTCGCGGTGAGCGAGGTGCTGCGCGGCATGGCCGCGCCGGAGGGGCCGGCGAGCGCGCCGCAGAGGCGTATCGGCAACGTGCTGCGCGGGCTCGGCCCGATCATGGCGCGCTACTGGCCGAACATGCTCCGCGGCAACGCCATCGGCACGCTGATCGGCGCCCTGCCCGGAGCCGGTGCGGACATCGCGGCCTGGGTGTCTTATGCGGTGTCGAAACGCTTCTCCCGCGAACCGGAGAAGTTCGGCACCGGCCATGTCGAGGGCGTGATCGATGCCACCTCGGCGAACAATGCCGCGCTCGGGGGCGCCTGGATCCCGGCGCTCGTGTTCGGAATCCCGGGCGATTCGATCACCGCGATCGTGATCGGCGTGCTCTACATGAAGGGGATGAACCCGGGTCCTACGGTGTTCGTGCAGAACCCGCAGCTGATCTATGCCGTGTTCCTGGCCTTCATTGTGGCGAACCTATTGATGGTTCCGCTCGGGCTTGTCGCCATTCGCGGGGCGACGTGGATCCTGCGCGTGCCGCGGCGCGTGCTGCTTCCGATCATCCTCCTCTTCTGCATCGTCGGAAGCTTCGCCATCACCTCCTCGGCCTACGGCATCGTCATCATGCTCGCCGCCGGCGTCGTCGGCTGGATCATGGAGGAGAACGGCATTCCGGTGGCGCCGGCGATCCTCGGCCTGGTGCTCGGAGAGCTTCTCGAGCAGACCTTCATGACCAGCATGATCAAGGCGCAAGGCGACCTTCTCGCGTTCTTCGACCGCCCGCTCTCGGTGGTGCTCGGCACGCTGACTGTGCTCGTCTGGGCCGGGGCGATCGTGCGCGCGGTGCTCAAACTGGTTCGAGCGAGGGGCGCGGGGCACGCCTGATCGCCGCGCGCGAGGGGCGGGCCCGCGAAGGCCTCGCCGCAGGCATATGCGCCACGCTCACGCCGTGATGCGACGGGCGGGCGCTCAACAGCAGAGGGCGTTCGCGAGCAGGATAAGCCCGAGGAGGCCGACGAGGAGGCCAAGAAGGGCCAGCACGGCAAGAACGCCGGGGCCGAAGGGAACCGCCACGCGGTCCGGAGCGCGCGGGTGGTGGAGAAGCGTGACGCGCGCACCCGTCGGGGTCGTGCTCGAGATGCCCCAATGCCGCGCCACGCGCTCCACCCCCTCGGCATCGGTGTAGGCAAGCTCCGTCTCTCGGCCGCCCGGCGGCCGCTGCACCACTGCAACGACGCGACGCCAGGTGATCTCCCGCCGGTACTGGCGCAGGGCCACACCGATGCACACCGCCGCCACCATAAGGCAGAAGCTGCCGAACACCACGCGCAGAAGCGTGATCATCCGTCCGCCACCTGCCGGAAGCCCGACAGGCCCTTGACCGGGACCTCGCTCCCCTCGACACGATCGACCCGGGCGAGCAGCGGCCCGCGGCCGAGCGCTTCGGCGAGCTTCGCGAGCGCTGCCGGATCTCCCTCCGCCAGGGCCTCGACACGTCCGTCGGCAAGATTGCGCACCCAGCCGGCTAGACCGAGCGCGCACGCCTCCCGCACGACGAACGCGCGGAAGCCCACGCCCTGGACCCGACCCGAGACGACGAAGCGCCGCGCCGCGATCATGCCGCCCCAGCGCGGGCGAAGGATATCAGCCTCGCCGCCGCCTCGATGTCGGCGCGGATTCGCGCGAGCCGCGCCTCGGCCTCTGCGTCCTCTCCCCACTCCTCGGCCTGGAACCGTTCGTCGAGGGTGGCGAGATCATGCGCCTCGTGCGCGCCGATCCGCCCGTGCGAGACCGCAAGCCCGAGAACGAGCGAGCCGGTCGACTGCACAATCTCCCCAAGCGCCGCGAGCTCGATCGGATCATGCGCGGCGACGGCGCGGGCAAGCGCCTCGAGCGACCGCCTCTCCTGCTCGACCGCGACGACTCCGGCAGTGACGCGAAGCGGCGCGTCGAGAGCGAACGCCGCCCAATCAAGCAGCGGCTGCCACGCCGCCTGCTGGCGCGCGGCGAGAGCGGGAGGGGAATCGGCGCGGTAGCAGAGGAGATCCGTCTCACCGTAGCGGGCGACGGCGGCGACAGCCTGCTGAGGATCGGGCGCGATCCGGTCGAGCGCGGTGCCGACAAGCCGCGTGAGCGGCAGGGACTCGAGCGAAAATTCTCTCCCCCGCTCGCCGCCGGCGGCCTGCCACTCGGCGGCGAGGGCCTCGGCGAGCGCGAGCGCCCCGACGGCGAGCATGCGGCCGGAGGGAAGGCGCATCGGCTTGCCGTCGAGCAGGACGCCGAAGCCGCCGGGCTCGACCGGACCAGCCTCGGCCTTCGTCCAGAAGCGCCGCATGCGTGCCCTCAGCGACCGAGCCGCGGCAGGATTTGCTGCAGCGGGTTGGCGGGACGCTGCGGTTGCGCGGGCGCCTGGGCGGGAGGCGGAGCCGGGGCGGGCGCGGCCGCCGTCTCCGGAGCCGGAACCGGACCCTGCCGCCCGCCGCGGGCGATCGCGAGCTGGGTCGCGCAGTCATCGGCCGGCGCGGCCGCCGCACCACTCCCCGCCTGACGCCCCACAAGCGCCCCGGCGATGCCGCCGAGCGGGGTCTGCATGGCACCCGCTGCAGCGCCGCCCGCGAGAGCGCCGACGACCGAGCCAGCGGCGCCGGCCGCATCCACCCGAACCGAGGGCGCGAGGAAGGTGCCGCCCAGGGTCACGGGCACGCTCATGCCGCCCGCGAGCTTCAGGGTTGGCACGAGCCGGAGGCGAAGCTGCTCGGGCCCGAGCAGGACCTGGCCGGTTCCCGCCACGCGCGCGAGGGAGGTGTCGAACAGGAAGGCCCGGGCGTCAGCCGTTCCGCCCTGGCTGTCGAAGCGGACGGCGAGACATCGGACATTGCTCACCCCGTCGCGCGGCGCGCCTGGCACGAGTGCCCGCCACACTTCGCCGGCCACGAGGTCGATCAAGCGGTTGTCGATGTCGAGATTGGCCCCGGCGAGGCCGACATGGCCCGCAAGCCCCGAGGCCATCGCCGCCGGCGAGGCACCTCGCCCCCGCAGGTCGAGATCGAGCTCGAGCGTCCCGTTGACTCGGTAGCCCCCGCCAAAGGCAGCGATGAGCTGGCGCAGGTCGATCGCCGGTGCGCGAAGGACGAGCGCGACCGGGGGCTGGTCGGTCGACCCATCCACCGAGAGGCTGCCCGAGACCGGCGCACCGGGAGCGGTGACGCGGAACGGATCGACCTTCAGCCTGCCGGCCTCGAGCGCCACCGTCGCCTGCGCCTCCCGGTAGCTCGCCCCGCCGAAGACGAGCTCGGCCAGAGCGAGCCTGATCGAGGCATCCGCCGCCTTGAGCCCAGCCAGAGGCAGGGGCGTGTCCGGGATCAGCCGTGCCTCCCTTCCCGCCCGCTGCGCCGGCACAGGAGTTGGCGAGGCCGCGCCGCTGCGGGCGGGCTCGGGTTGCCCGCTGCCAGCGCCGTCCATCGCCGCGAGAAGCGCGTCGGCGTCGATCTTCCGGCTCCTGAGGTCCGCGGTGAGCTTCGGCCGCGCGCCGAGGGCGACCTCCGCCGAGCCCTCGAGGTCGCTCTCGCCGAGCTTGAGCGCGATGTCGCGAAGCGCCGCTCCGGAGCCGGTCCTGAGATCGGACGCGCGGGCCGAGAAGGTGACCCCCTTGATCGCCGGCAGGGAGGCGCCGCCCGCGAGCGGCGAGAGAGCGGCGAGGTCGGGGATGGTGGCGGCCAGCGCGAGGTCGATCCCCTGCGCCGCGCGTGGGCGGGCGATCGTTCCCTTGGCCGTCGCCTCGGCTCCGGCGGCGCCGAGGCGAAGATCGACCGGCCAGGGGGCAGGGCCGGCACCGGGCAGGAAAGCGCCAAGCGGCCCGAGCGTGCCCTCTGCGCTCACCGGAGCGCCCCGCATCGTCGCGGCGAGGGCGAGCCGGACGGGGCTGCGCACATCAGGCGCCGAAACCTCGAGCCTCGCGAGCCGCAGGCCCGGAACGATCGCCTCGAGATCGCTCGCTCCTGCGCGGACGGCGAGCGCGCGGAGCTCGGGGATCGGCCCGCCACGGTCCGCCGCCTGGACGGAGAGGGAGAGGTCGCGCGCCGGGGGAAGCGAGACGTTCGGCAGAAAGGGCGAAAGGCGCGAGAGGTCGGGCACCGACGCCTCGACCGCAAGGTCGAAGCCCTTGCCGGTCAGCGGCTCGGCAACGCTGCCCTTGACGGTGGCCCGCGCCCCTTCGGCACCGAGCGTGAGATCGATCGGCCACGGCCCTGTGCCGCGTGTGCCGAGGAGCCGCGCGAGCGGGCCGACCATCCCCTTGAGGCTGAACGCGTTGCCGTTCAGCGACGCCTCGAGGTCGAGCGAGAGAGGGCTCGTGCGACTCTCGGCGCGGGCGGCGAAGCGCGGCAGGGAGAGCGTCGTCGTCTGCCGCGTCCGGCCGTCACGGAAGGCGATCGTGCCGTCGGTGACGGTAACCTCACCGACGAACAGCTCGCGCTGCGCCGAAGGAGAAGGCTCAGCCGACGGCGCGGTCGGCGCGGGCCCTGCCGGGGCCGGCGCGCCCTGCCGCGTCGGCGCGGCGACCTCCCAGTTGCCGCGGCCGTCCGCATCGGTCTCGAGAAGGATGTCGGGCGAGACGAGAACGACGCGGTTGACCTGGAGGGTTCCCGACAGCAGCGGCAGGATCGACACCTCGACCTCGAGCGCGCGCAGTCGGGCCATCTCCGGCCGCGAGCCCCACGGCGCGTTGGCGAAGGCGACGTCCTCGACCCGGAGGCCGGGAGAAAGGCCGAGCTTGAGGCCGATCGGCCCCTTGAGCGCAAGCTCCCGCCCCGTCGCCTCCTTCACGGCGGCGGCGATACGCGGCTTGTAGGCATCGGCATCGAAGGTGGCGGCGAAGATGGCGATGCCGGCGATCGGCAGCGCGACCACGACGCCGGCCGCGATGAGCACGGTGCGAAGGCGCATGCTCTCCCTCCTCCCTGGCGCGGAGACTAGCCCGCCGCGGCCAGCATGGTCACCCGGGGCGGCCGCGCGACGGCCGCTTCGGCTTCGGAGCGGTGAAGCCGAGCGCGGCGAAGGTCTCCTCGATGTGCGTCGGCAGCTTCGCCTCGACCGAGAGCACACCCCCCTCGGGATGCGGGATCACGATCCTGCGCGCATGCAGGTGAAGCCGCTCCGGAAACCCCTCGAGCAGTGCCGCCGCGCCAGCATATTTCGCGTCGCCTAGGATCGGGCAGCCGATCGCGGCGCAGTGGACGCGGAGCTGGTGCGTCCTCCCCGTCAGCGGGGTGAGCTCGAGCCAGGAAGCCGTCTTCCCGGCGAACTCCACCGTGCGGTAGTCGGTGACGGCGCGCGCGGCGTCCTCGTCTCCCTCCTCCGCCACCGTGACGCGCTCTCCGCGCGCCCCCGAACGCTTCGCGAGTGCGGCGTCGATCCGCCCCTCAAGCGGATGCGGGCGGCCGACCACCACCGCCCAGTAGGTCTTGACCGCATCGCGCGAGCGGAAGGCGGCGGCAAGCCGGCTCGCGGCCCGGGGCGTGCGGGCGAGCAGGAGCACGCCGGTCGTGTCGCGGTCGAGCCGGTGGACGAGGCGCGGCCGCTCGTCGGAACCGAACCGATACGCGTCGAGCAGGGAATCGAGGCTCCGCGTGATGCCGGGCCCACCCTGGACCGGCAGGCCGAAGGGCTTGTCGATCGCGATCACGCTGTCGTCGCGCCACAGCACGCGCGCGTGGAGGTCCTTCACGAGGTGAGGATCGAGCCGCGCCTCGGGCGCGGGCTTCGGCATTGCGGCGCGCTCGCCGAGCGGCGGGATGCGCACCACCTGCCCCGCGGCGAGCCGTGTTCCCGCCTCCGCCCGCCTGCCGTCCACGCGGATCTGACCGGTGCGCAGGAGCTTCTCGAGCGCGCCATGGGCGAGGTTCGGGAAGTGACGACGGAACCAGCGGTCGAGCCGGATGTCCCCCTCGTCCTCGCCGACGGTCCGCATGGTCACGCCGCTCACGGCCACCACCGCACGAGCGTCACGCCGCCCAAGCAGGCGGCAACGGAGAACAGCACGGAGGCGGCGACGTAGGCGAGCGCGGGGCCCGCGCCCTCGCGCCCCAGCCCCACCACCTCGAGCGAGAAGGCGGAGAAGGTGGTGAAGCCGCCGAGGAAGCCGGTGATGAGGAGCGGCCGGAGGGCAGGGGGAGCCGTCTCGCGAACGAACAGTTCCGCCAACAGCCCGATCGCGAAGCTGCCGAGGACGTTGACCGCAAGCGTGCCCCAGAAGGACGAAAAGCCGAGCCCGACGGCGCCGACCGAGACGAGATATCGGGCGACCGAGCCCGCCGCCCCTCCGGCCGCGACCGAGGCGAGGACAAGAGGCGAGAGGGGGCTCACCCGCGCCGCTCCCGCCTCAGCCTCTCCCAGTCCCGAAGCCGTTCGGCGATCGCCGCCTCGCGGCCGCGGTCGGTCGGGGAATAGAAGCGCTGCCGGGCCATTCCCTCGGGGAAGTAGTCCTGCCCGGAAAAGCCCTCCTCGGTGTCATGGTCATAGGCGTAGCCCTGGCCGTAGCCGAGCTCGCCCATCAGTTTCGTCGGCGCATTCAGGATGTGCCTGGGCGGCATCAGGCTGCCCGTGTCGCGCGCCGCGCGCATCGCCGCACCGAGCGCCTTGTAGAGGGCGTTCGATTTCGGTGCGGTGGCGAGATGCACCACGGCTTGGGCGATCGCGAGCTCGCCTTCGGGGCTGCCGAGCCGCTCGTAGGTGTCCCAGGCCGCGATCGCGGTGAGCAGGGCGGTCGGGTCGGCAAGACCCACATCCTCGGAGGCGAAGCGTGTCACACGGCGGATGATGTAGAGCGGGTCCTCGCCGCCGGCGAGCAGGCGCGCAAGCCAATAGAGCGCCGCATCCGGGTCAGACCCCCGCATCGACTTGTGCAGCGCGGAGATGAGGTTGTAGTGCTCCTCCCGGTCCTTGTCGTAGAGAGCGGCGCGGCGCTCGAGCACGCGCGCGAGCCCTGCCGGGTCGAGCGGGGCTATTCCTTCAGGCAGGGTGAGGAGCTGTTCGGCGAGGTTCAGGAGGTAGCGGCCGTCGCCATCGGCCATCGCCGCGAGCGCCGCGCGCGCCTCCTCCGTCACGGGGAGCGTCCGCCCCGCGAACCCCTCGGCGCGGGCAAGCAGCGTCTCAAGCGCCGCGGCATCGAGCCGGCGCAGGACCAGAACGCGGCAGCGCGAGAGCAGGGCGGCGTTGAGCTCGAACGAGGGGTTCTCCGTGGTCGCGCCCACGAGAACGACCGTTCCGTCCTCCACATAGGGCAGGAACCCGTCCTGCTGGGCGCGGTTGAAGCGGTGGATCTCGTCGACGAAGAGCAGCGTTCCTTCCCCTGAGGCACGGCGCCGGCGCGCCTCCTCGAAGGCACGGCGAAGCTCCGCCACCCCGGAGAACACCGCCGAGAGAGAGACGAAGGCGAGGCCGGAGGCCTTGGCGAGCAGGCGAGCGATCGTCGTCTTGCCCACGCCTGGAGGCCCCCAGAGGATGATCGAGGAGAGGCTCCCTTGCGCTAGCATGCGCGTGATCGCGCCCTCGGGGCCAACCAGGTGGTCCTGCCCCACCACCTCGGCGAGCGTGCGCGGCCGAAGCCGGTCGGCAAGCGGGCGCCGCCCGTCCGTCGCTGCCGGTGGCGGGGCGTGCGCCACCTCGCCGAACAGGTCTGCCCCGCTGTGCTCACGCGCCATGGGCGGCAGTGTAGCGCCTGCGCGGCCGAAGCGTCAGATACGGTAGAAGCTTGCTGCCGTGCGGTGGAGAGCGGCTTCGGCAGGGTCGGGCCCAAGCACGCGCCGGATCAGGGCGAGATCGCCATCCTCGAAGGGACGCGCCGCGCGCGTCGAGGGAAGGTCGGTGCCGGCCATCAACGCATAGGGAGCCGCGTCGGCGATCGCCGCAAGCGCCTCGGCCACGTCGAGCGTGACGCGCCCGAACCCTGTCGCCTTCACCTTCACCCCGGCCTTGGCGAGCGCGAGGGTCACCGGTAGCCCCGCCCCGGTGAGGCCGAGATGGTCGAGGACAAGGCCGGCGGGAAGAGAGGCAAGATCGTCCACGTGCGGGGCGAGCGTTGCCGCATCCGCGTAGAGCTCGGCATGAAGGCCATGCGCGGCCGCCGCCCGGGCATGGGCGGCATGGCGGGCACATCGAAGGCCGCGCCACGATGGAGGGTGAACCTCAGGCCCCTCACTCCTGAAGCAGCGAGCGCTGCGAAGGTGGCGTCGTCCTGTCCCGGGTGCGCCGCAGCGATCACCACGAACCCCTCGCCGAGAGCGCGCGCCGCGGCGAGCAGCGGCTGCGGGTCCTCCCCCTGAGTCGAGGCGGCCACCACCGCCCCGCCGACCACCCCGAGCGACGCCGTGCGCCGGCGATAGTCCTCCACCGTGAAGGGCTCGGGAATGGAGCCCTGGTTGCCGGGAAGCGGGAAGGCCGGGTCGAAGATGTGCAGATGCGCATCGAACAGCATGGTGCTACTGCTCATCGGAACCGCCGGCGGAAGAATGCCGGATGCGGATGGGGGGGACGCCATGGCCGAGCCGACACGCCGCGCGCTTTCCGCGGGCCTCTTTGCTGCACCATTCCTTGCGCGCGCCGCAGCGGCGCAAGCCTGGCCGTCCAGGCCGATCCGGCTCGTGGTTCCCTACCCACCCGGCGGCGGCGCCGACACCACGGCGCGGTTGATCGCGGAGCCGATGGGCGCGGCCCTCGGCCAGCCGGTGGTGGTTGAGAACCGCGGCGGCGCCGGCGGCACGATCGGCGCCGCCGAGGTCGCCCGCGCGCCGCATGACGGCCACACGCTGCTGCTCGATGCCGGCGCGCACGTGGTGAACCCTTTCGTGATGCGGACCCTGCCGTTCGACTACCACACCGCCTTCGCGCCGATCTCCCAGCTCACCGTCCTGCCGCAGATCATGCTCGTGAAGACAGAGCTTCCGGCACGCACGATCGCCGAGTTCATTGCGCTCGCGAAAGCCCGGCCGGGTGAGCTCACCTACGGCTCGTCGGGAAATGCCACCTCGTCACACCTCGCCGCCGCCCGCTTTGCCCAAGCCGCCGGCATCTCGCTCGTGCACGTGCCCTATCGCGGCGGCGGCCCCGCGATGCAAGATCTCGTTGCCGGCAACATCGACATGCACATGGGCACCGTGTCCTCCTCGCTCGCGCTCGCCCAAGCCGGGCGAATCCGTGCCCTCGGGGTGACGACGAAACAGCGGCTCGCCCAGTTGCCGGACGTTCCGACCATCGCCGAGAGCGGGTTCCCCGGGTTCGAACTGAACGAATGGAACGGCCTCTACGCCCCATCCGGAACGCCAGAAGACGTGCTCGACCGGATCCATGCGGCCGCCGTCGGGGCGCTCGCGCAACCGGCCGTCCGGGCGAGGCTCGAAAGCCTCGGCGCGCTCGCCGTCGGCTCCTCGCGCGCCGAGTTCGCGGCATTCCTCTCCAATCTGCGCGAAACGATGAAGGCGGTTGTCGCCGAGGCCAACATCACCGTTTAATGACGATCACGCTCGGGAGAACACGCATGACGCTCAGCCGACGCGGCGCGCTCGGTGCCGCCCTCGCCCTGCCGCTCGCCGGGCGCGCCTCCGCGCAAGCCTGGCCCGTGCGGTCGATCCGGGTCGTCGTCCCCTTCGCGGCCGGCGGCGCGGCCGACAGCGCCGCGCGCACCATCTTCCCGCGCGTCTCGGAGCTCCTCGGCCAGACGATCGTGATCGAGAACCGCACCGGCGCGGGCGGCTCGATCGGGGCCGCCGCCGTCGCCCAGGCCGCGGGCGACGGCTACACGTGGCTGTTCGACGCCTCCTCGCACATCGTCAACCCCTCGCTTCTGCGCAACCTCCCCTTCGACTACGCCGCCTTCGTTCCGGTCTCGCAGGTCGCGACCTTCCCGCAGGCGATCGCGGTGAAAGAGGCCTTCCCCGCGCACACGCTGGCCGAGCTCATCGCCGCGGCGAAGGCGCGGCCGGGCGAACTCAGCTTCGGCACGCAGGGCAACGCCACGGCCGGCCATCTCGCCCTCGAACTGTTCCAGCAGCGCGCCGGGATCAGGCTCACCCACGTTCCCTATCGCGGCGGGGCGGACGCGGCGCGTGATCTCGCCGCCGGCAATGTGGACGGGGTGCTGATCACCGCCCTCTCGGCGGGGCCGATCGTGCAGTCGGGCCGCGCGCGCATGCTCGCCGTGACGGTGCTCGAGCGGCTCGCGAATTGGCCGGACGTGCCCACGCTCCACGAGAGCGGCTTCCCGGGTTTCGACATGAGCGAGTGGGTCGGGCTCGTCGCCCCGGCCGGAACGCCCGCAGCGCTTGCGGCGCGGATGCACGCGGCGATCGCACAGGTTCTCGCCGAGCCCGCCGTGCGCGAGCGGCTCGCCCAGCTCGGCGCGGTTCCCGTCGGCTCCGATCCCGAGAGCTTCGGCCGTTTCCTGCGCGAGGGGCGCGAGACGATGGCACGCCTCGTGCGCGAGGCGGGAATCCAGGCGAACTAGCCGGCCCGCCAGGAGCGGACGGCGAGCGCCGCAACGAGAAGCGCCGCAACGGCGGCGGTGAGTCCCGTCGGGCTGATGCCGTTGCGCACGAGCACGGCAACAAGCGCCCAGACGACCGCGAGCGCGTAGGTCGGGAACGGCCGCGTGCGCGCGATCACCGCGAGCGCCGCCGCCGTCGCCACAGCGACGAGCGCGGGCGGAAGCGGGCTCGCAGGGTCGCGCAGCGACTGGAGGCCGGCGACGCTCAAGGCCGAGGCGAGGTTGACGAAAGCGGCGATCGTGACCCATCCGGCGAGCAGCCCGAGCGGAGCGGCGAACAGCCACAGCCCGTCGCGCCGGAGCGGAAGCGGCAGGGCGGAGGCGCGCGCGAGGGCGCCGATCGCCGATGCGGCGATCAGGGCGAGGATGACAGCGGTGAGCCACACCGGCCCTCCCGCCTGGAACACGGCCGCCCAGAGCGCGCAGCCGGCCATGGCGGCGGCGAACCACCAGCCGGCGCGGCGGGCGAGCGGATCGGAGCCTTGGGCAGGTAGCGCCTGCCACACAGCGTAGGCAAGGCACCAGGCGAAGATCGGCCCCCAGATCGAGAAGGCGTAGCCCGCTGGGCTGATCAGCGGCGGCCCCTCGGCATTGGCCCGGGAGCCGATCGGCACGCCCCAGCCGGTGAGCGCAGGCAGGGATGGCAGCACAGCCTGGGCAAGGGCGGCGAGGACCGTCAGGGCCTGGCGAAGCCTGTCCCGCGCGGTGGCCGGTTCGGGGAGCACCATCCCGTGCATGACGGGGAGATGGGAATGGACCCCGGAAACGCGAGGGGCGGCCCGCCGGCCGCCCCTGTATTTCCGGCCCGCGCCCGCGCTCAGGCTTGCGACTCCGCCCCCTCCTCCTCGGGCTTCGTCTCCGGCTTCGGGCCGCTGTCGCGCCCTTTGGCGTCACGATCACGCTCCACGAGCTCGATCACCGCCATCGGTGCCATGTCGCCGTAGCGGAACCCGGCCTTGAGCACGCGGCAATAGCCCCCGGGCCGTGCCCTGTAGCGCTCCGCCAGCGTGCCGAACAGCTTGTTGACGATCACGTCGTCCCGAAGCTGCGCATAGGCCTGCCGCCGCGCATGCAGGCCCCCACGCTTGCCCAGCGTGATCAGCTTCTCGGCGACCGGGCGGAGCGCCTTGGCCTTCGGCAGTGTGGTGGTGATCTGCTCGTGCTTGAACAGCGCCACGGCGAGGTTGCGGAACATGGCGGCGCGATGGGAGCTCGTGACGCCGAGCTTTCGGTTGCCCAGACGGTGGCGCATGGAACGATACCCTCTCCGAACGGTCTCAGTACGGTTCCTCGAGCTTCTTCGCGAGCTCCTCGATGTTCTCGGGAGGCCAGCCGGGAATGGTCATCCCGAGGCTGAGGCCCATCGAGGCGAGCACCTCCTTGATCTCGTTCAGCGACTTCCGCCCGAAGTTCGGCGTGCGGAGCATCTCCTGCTCGGTCTTCTGCACGAGGTCTCCGATATAGACGATGTTGTCGTTCTTCAGGCAGTTGGCCGAGCGGACCGAGAGTTCGAGCTCGTCGACCTTGCGCAGGAGGTTACGGTTGAACGGCAGGTCGTCGCGCTGCGTCTCGGCGCTGACCTGGCGCGGCTCCTCGAAGTTGATGAAGAGCTGGAGCTGGTCCTGCAGGATCCGGGCGGCGAGCGCGACCGCGTCCTCCGGGCTCACCGTTCCGTTCGTTTCGACGGTGAGCAGAAGCCGGTCGTAGTTCGTCACCTGCCCGACGCGGGTGGGCTCCACCCGGTAAGCGACGCGGCGCACCGGCGAGTAGATCGCATCGACCGGGATGAGCCCGATCGGCGCATCCTCGGGCCGGTTCTCAGCCGCCGGCACGTAGCCCTTGCCCGACTGCACGGTGAACTCCATGCCGAGCTTGACGCCGTCATCGAGCGTGCAAAGCACGAGGTCTGGGTTCATGATCTCGATGTCGTGCCCGGCCGAGATCTGCCCGGCCGTCACCTCGCCGGGCCCGGTTGCGGTGAGCGACATCCGGCGCGGCCCGTCGCCGTGCATCCTGAGCGCGAGCTGCTTGATGTTGAGGACGATGTCGGTCACGTCCTCGCGCACGCCCGGGATCGACGAGAATTCGTGCAGAACGCCATCGATCTGCACGGCGGTGACAGCCGCCCCCTGCAGCGACGACAGGAGGGTTCGGCGCAGTGCGTTGCCGAGCGTCATGCCGAAGCCGCGCTCGAGCGGCTCCGCCACGATGGTGGCAATACGGGTGGGGTCGTTTCCGCTCTCGATGTCGAGCTTCGACGGACGGATCAGGGATTGCCAGTTCTTCTGGATCACGGTATGGCCCTTCGCCCTGCCTTCCAGGGGTCCATTCCCAGGCGGCGCCTGAGCGCCTGACCCGGCTCCGCCCCGGCGCGGACCCGCACGCCGGGGCTCCGGCCGCCTTCAGCACGGCCGGCCGTGCGTCCCGTCAGACGCGGCGTCGCTTCCGCGGCCTGCAGCCATTGTGCGGAATGGGTGTGACATCCTTGATCGCGGTAATGGTGAAGCCGACCGACTGCAGCGCCCGCAGGGCGCTCTCGCGGCCCGCGCCAGGCCCGCTCACCTCGACCTCGAGAACCTCCATGCCATGCTCCCGCGCCTTCCGGCCCGCATCCTCGGCGGCCATCTGCGCGGCATAGGGCGTGGATTTGCGGCTGCCCTTGAACCCCATCAAGCCCGCAGAGGACCACGAGATCGCATTGCCCTGGGCGTCGGTGATCGTGATCATCGTGTTGTTGAATGACGCGTTCACGTGCGCCACGCCTGAGGTGATGTTCTTGCGCTCCTTCTTCTTCGGTCGAGCGGCTGGCTTGGCCATGGTCAGGTCGGTCCTTCAGATCGAGCGGGCGGGTCGGCGGCCGGGGGAGGTTATTTCGTGACTTTCTTCTTGCCTGCGATCGGCACCGCCTTGCCCTTGCGCGTGCGCGCGTTGGTGTGGGTGCGCTGGCCGCGCACCGGCAGTCCCTTGCGGTGCCGCAGGCCGCGGTAGCAGCCGAGGTCCATCAGGCGCTTGATGTTCATCGCCACTTCCCGGCGAAGATCACCCTCCACCTTGTAGTTCCGGTCGATCAGCTCGCGGATGCGCAGGATCTCCTCATCCGTGAGCTGGTTCACGCGGCGGTCCTCGGGGATCGCGAGCGCCTGGCAGATCTCCTCGGCCTTCTTCGGCCCGATGCCGTAGATGTAGCGCAGCGAGATCACGACGCGCTTGTTCGTGGGGATGTTCACACCGGCGATACGCGCCACGACGGGTCACTCCCTGCCAAGCAGCCACGAGGGCCAGAACGACAACACAGAGGCGGGCCCGCCATGCCAGCAAGCCGCCGATCCATCCCGGCCCGGCCGTGCCAACCCGGGCGGGTGGCGCGGCGCTGCCGGACACGCAAGCGCGAATGGCGGCCTCCCCCGCGGGGGCCACCGGACGCGCGGGACTATAGCCTCGGTCCTCTCCCTGTCAACCACCGCCCGCGCATCCCTGCGCTCCTGGCGAGGCTTTTCCCGGCGTCAGGCCACACGCTGCAACGCCGCCTCGATCGCACGCGTGACCTCGTCCATCTCCGCCATCCCATCGACCGTATGAAGCGTCCCTCTGGCCGCGTAATACGGAAGGAGCGGCGCCGTCTGCCGGTGATAGGCCTCGAGCCGGGCGGCGACCGTCTCGCGCTTGTCGTCCGCTCGCCGCACGAACTCGGTGCCGCCGCAAAAATCGCACACCCCCTCAACCTTCGGACGTTTGAACCGGTCGTGATAGGCGGCGCCGCAGCTCTTGCAGCTGAACCGTCCCGCGATTCGCTCGACGAGAGCGGCATCGTCCACCTTGAGTTCGATCACTGCATCGAGGGCGAGGCCAAGATGGTCGAGCATCGCGTCGAGCGCTTCGGCCTGGGGCGCGGTGCGCGGGAAACCGTCGAGGATGAACCCTCTCGCGCAATCCGGCGCCTGAAGCCGGTTCGCAAGCATCGCGGTGATCAGCGCATCGGGGACGAGCTGCCCCGCTTCCATGATCGCCTTCGCCTCCTTGCCGATCGGGCTGCCGGAGGCGACCTCGGCGCGAAGCATGTCGCCGGTCGAGATCTGGGCGAGACCGTGCCGTTCCTGCAGCCGCTTGGCCTGGGTGCCCTTCCCCGCGCCTGGCGGGCCGAGCAGGATCAGGTTCACCGTCTGCCCCCCCTCAGCTTCGCCTTCCTGATCAGGCCCTCGTACTGATGGGCAAGCAAGTGGCTCTGCACCTGGGCCACCGTATCCATCGTCACTGTCACGATGATCAGGAGCGAGGTCCCGCCGAAGTAGAACGGCACGCCGTAGCGCGCGATCAGGAACTCCGGCAGCAGGCACACCGCCACCAGATAGATCGCGCCGACAGTGGTCAGACGCGTCAGGACGTAATCGAAGTATTCCGCCGTGTTCTGGCCGGGGCGGATGCCGGGAATGAAGCCGCCATACTTCTTGAGATTGTCCGCGGTCTCGACCGGGTTGAAGACGACCGCCGTATAGAAATAGGCGAAAAATACGATCATCGCCGCGTAGAGTATCATGTAGAGCGGCTGGCCATGGCCGAGAGCGGCCGTGATCGTCTGCAGCCACTCGGGCCCGCCGTCACCCGAGAAGCCGGCGATCGTCACCGGCAGGAGCAGGAGCGACGAGGCGAAGATCGGCGGGATCACGCCCGCGGTGTTGATCTTCAACGGCAGGTGGGTGGAGTCGCCGCCGAACATCCGGTTGCCCACCTGGCGCTTCGGATACTGCACGACGATCCGACGCTGCGCGCGCTCGATGAACACGACCGCGGCGATCACCGCCACCGCCATCACGAGCAGGAACAGGATCACGAAGGTGCTGATCGCTCCGGTGCGCCCGAGCTCGAGCGTGCCTGCGAGCGCGGAAGGCAGGTTGGCGACGATCCCGGCGAAGATGATCAGCGAGATGCCGTTGCCGACACCGCGCGCCGTGACCTGCTCGCCGAGCCACATCAGGAACATCGTGCCGCCGACCAGCGTCACCACGCAGGAGAAGCGGAAGAAGAACCCAGGCTCCGCAACCGCCGGCCCGACGGAGCCGCGGATGCTCTCGAGCCCAACCGCGATGCCATAGGCTTGGAAGGTGGCGATTACCACCGTCAGGTAGCGCGTGTACTGGTTCAGCTTCTTGCGCCCCTGCTCGCCCTCCTTCTTCAGCGCCTCGAGCGTGGGCGAGGCGGCCGACATCAACTGCATGATAATGCTCGCAGAGATGTACGGCATGATGTTGAGCGCGAACACCGTCATCCGCCCGAGCGCGCCGCCGGTGAACATGTCGAACATGCCGAGGATGCCGCTGCCGTGGCTGCGCACGAGTTCGGCCATCACCGCGGCGTCGATCCCCGGCACGGGGATGTAGGTGCCGATCCGATAGACGATGAGCGCGCCAAGGGTGAACCAGAGCCGCTTCTTGAGCTCCGTCGCCTTGGCGAAGACCCCGAAATTCAGGTTCGCTACAAGCTGTTCGGCGGCCGAGGCCATGCTGTCCTTCCGCTCAGGGGCACATCAGAGGCAGAGCGCGACCCTGCCTTCCCAGGGCCGGAACGATCAAGCCGGCCGCACGCCGGCGAATCGGCACCGCGCCCCGCCGCCCGCCCTCAGCCCTCTGCCGCGGCGGCGGGCAGCGTCACCGAACCACCCGCCTGCTCGACCGCTGCAATCGCCGCGGCCGAGGCGCCGGAGACCACGAGCCGCACGGGCCGGGTGATGGCTCCGGTCGCGAGCAGGCGAACCCCCGCGACCCGGCCTTTGCGCACGAGGCCCGCCGCACGCAAGGCCGCCTCGTCGATCGGCTTGCTCGGGTCGAGCCGGCCCGCTTCGATCGCGGCGTCGAGCCGCCCGAGGTTCAGCGGGGAGTATTCGCGACGGTCGAGCGGTTTGAACCCGCGCTTCGGCAGCCGGCGGTAGATCGGCAGCTGTCCGCCCTCGAAGCCGTTCAGCGCCACGCCGGTGCGCGCCTTCTGGCCCTTCACGCCGCGCCCGGCGGTCTTGCCCTTGCCGCTGCCGATGCCGCGACCAACCCGGCGGAACTTCGGCCGCGCGCCCTCATTGTCGCGCAGTTCGTTGAGCTTCATCGCCTCTCTCCTGCCCCCGGCCCGACAGCGCGGCGGCCGCTCGCCGCAAGCCTCAGCCCGCGACCTCCTCAACCTTCACGAGATGCCGGACCTTGCGGATCATGCCGCGCACCGCCGGCGTGTCCTCGAGCTCTCGCGTCCGATGCAGCCGCGCCAGACCGAGCCCGACCAGCGTCCGCTTCTGGTCCTCAAGCCGGTTGATCCCGGACTTAACCTGCGTGATGCGGATGCGCTTCGTCCCGTCAGGCATCTGCCGTCTCCCGCACTGCGCCTTCGACCGGCGCGTCGCGCCGCCCGAGAAGCTCGCTCACCTTCTTGCCGCGCCGTGCCGCGACGCTGCGCGGCGAGTTGAGCGCCTTCAGGCCGGCGAAGGTCGCCTTCACGACGTTGTGGGCGTTGTTCGTGCCGAGGCTCTTTGCCACGACGTCGCCGATGCCCATGGTCTCGAACACCGCGCGCATCGGGCCGCCGGCGATGATCCCGGTGCCGGCCGGGGCCGAACGGAGCAGGACCCGGCCCGCCCCGAAGCGCCCGACCACATCGTGATGCAGCGTGCGCCCCTCGCGCATCGGCACGCGGATCATGTTCCGCTTCGCCTGGTCGGTCGCCTTGCGGATCGCCTCCGGAACCTCGCGCGCCTTGCCGGCGCCGAGCCCGACCCGGCCCTTGCGGTCGCCGACCACGACGAGCGCGGCGAAGGCGAAGCGCCGGCCGCCCTTCACCACCTTCGCCACGCGGTTGATCGCAACCAGCTTGTCGACGAGCTCCTCGCCCTCGCGGTCGCCGCGCTCGCGCCCCCGGCCGCCTTCCCTCGGTTCACGTGCCATGGCTTTTGGCCCCTTCGCGCCGCGTGCTCAGAAGTCCAGCCCGCCCTCGCGGGCGGCGTCGGCCAACGCCTTGACGCGGCCGTGGTAGAGATAAGCGCCCCGGTCGAACACCACCGCCGAGACCCCGGCGGCGATCGCCCGCTCGGCGACGAGCTTGCCGACCGCCGCCGCCGCCACCTTGTCGGCGCCGGTCTTCAGCACCTCCCTCAGCGCCGGGTCGCGCGAGGACGCAGCAGCCACCGTGCGCCCCACACTGTCGTCAATCACCTGGGCGTAGATGTGCTTCGAGGAGCGGAACACCGAAAGCCGCGGCCGCCCGCCGCCCTTCTGGCGGAGCTGGAAGCGCAGTCGCGCCTTCCGCCGCTCCCTGAGATCGCGCTTCGTCGCCATGGCTACTTCTTCTTCCCCTCCTTCCGGAGGATCGTTTCCGTCTCGTACTTGATACCCTTGCCCTTGTAGGGCTCGGGGCGGCGGAAGGCGCGGATCTCGGCCGCCACCTGCCCGACCCGCTGCTTGTCGATACCCTCGATCCTGATCGAGGTCGGCTTCTCGCAGGTGACCCTGATCCCAGCCGGAACGGGGTAGCGGATCTCGTGGCTGAAGCCGAGGTTCAGCACAAGCTCCTTGCCCTGAACCGCGGCGCGGAACCCCGTGCCGTTGATCTCGAGCGACTTCGCGTAGCCCTCGGACACGCCCTTGACCATTCCCGCGACCAGGCTGCGCGTGGTGCCCCACAGCATGCGGGCGCGCCGCTCGCTGCTGCGCGGGCGGAGCACCACCTGGTTGCCCTCGACAGCGGCGGTGACCTCCTCCGAAAGCGGCAGCGTGAGCTCGCCGAGCTTGCCCTTGGCCGTGAGCACCCCGTCGGCAACGGCGACGGAGACACCTGCAGGAAGCGGAACGGGATACTTGCCGACGCGCGACATGGTTCGACCCTCCTCCGGCGCGCTCAGAACACGCGGCAGAGGACCTCGCCGCCGACATTGGCGGCGCGGGCCTCGGCGTCGCTCATCACCCCGCGCGGGGTGGACAGGATGGAGATGCCGAGCCCGTTGTAGACCCGAGGCAGCTCTTTGATCTTCGAGTAAACGCGGCGCCCTGGTGTCGACACTCGGGTGATCTCCTTAATCACCGGCTCACCTTCCGAATACTTGAGCTCGATCTCGAGCTCGCGCACGCCCGGGCGGATCTCGACGATCTTCCAGTGGCGAATGAACCCCTCGCGCTTCAGCACCTCGCAGACATTCGCGTGCAATTTCGAGGCAGGCGCGCGCGTCGTTGCCCGGCGTGCCCGCTGGGCATTTCGGATACGGGTGATCATGTCACCCAGCGGATCGGAGATCGCCATCGTCCTCGCTCCTCTCCCCGCCCTACCAGCTCGCCTTGATCATGCCGGGGATCTGCCCGGCCGAGGCGAGCTCGCGCAAGGCCACGCGGCAGAGCTTGAACTTGCGGTAGTTGCCGCGGGCACGGCCGGTCAACTCGCAGCGCAGGCGCACGCGCACCGCCGCGCCATTGCGCGGCATTGCCGCGAGCTTCAGCATCGCCGCGAAACGCTCCTCAGGCGAGGCGTCCTTCCGCTTCACCAAGGCCCTCAGCGCCGCCCGCTTCGCCGCGTCGCGCCTCGCCATGCGCTCGCGCTTGCGGTTCCTCTCGATCGACGACGTCTTCGCCATCCCGCATTCCTCCAGAACCTGCCAGCACGACGGCCGGCGGTTTTCCGTGCTCAGTTCGTGAACGGAAGGTCAAAGGCCTTGAGCAGCGCCTTCGCCTCCCTGTCGGTCTTCGCCGTGGTGCAGATCACGATGTCCATGCCCCGCACCTTGTCGACCTTGTCGTAGTTGATCTCCGGGAACACGATCTGTTCCTTCAGCCCCATCGCGAAGTTGCCGCGCCCGTCAAAGCCCTTGCCGGAGATGCCCCGGAAGTCGCGCACGCGCGGCAGCGCGATCGTCACCAGCCGGTCGAGGAACTCATACATCCGCGCCCGACGGAGCGTGACCTTCGCCCCGATCGGCATGCCGGCGCGGATCTTGAAGCCCGCGATCGCCTTCTTCGCGCGCGTCTTGACCGGCTTCTGGCCGGCGATGAGGGCAAGGTCGGCCATCGCCGCGTCGAGCTTCTTCTGGTCGCCCGCCGCCTCGCCGACCCCCATGTTGATCACGATCTTCTCGAGCTTCGGCACGGCGAAGGGGTTCTTGTAGCCGAACTCGCGCATCAATGCCTCGCGCACCACGGTCTCGTAGTGCCGCTGCAGGCGCGGCTTCGCCGTCGTCGTCTCAGCCATCGATCACCTCCCCCGAGACGCGGGCGACGCGGACCTTGCGGCCATCCTCGAGAATCTTGAACCCGACGCGCGTCGGCTTGTCCGACTTCGGGTCGATCAGCATCAGGTTCGAGAGGTGGACCGGCGCCTCCTTCTCGATGATGCCGCCCGGGCTCCCCACGCCCTTCGGCTTCTGGTGCCGCTTGACCATCGCGACCCCCTGCACGATCGCCCGGTTCTCCTTCGGGATCACGCGCAGAACCTCGCCGCGCTTGCCCTTGTCAGCGCCAGCGATCACCTCCACCCGGTCGCCCTTTTTGATCTTGGCGGCCATGGCTCAGAGCACCTCCGGTGCGAGGCTGATGATCTTCATGAACTTCTTCGCGCGCAGCTCGCGCACCACCGGCCCGAAGATCCGGGTGCCGATCGGCTCCTGCTGCTTGTTGATCAGCACCGCCGCGTTGCGGTCGAAGCGGATCGCCGAGCCGTCGCCGCGGCGGACGGGGAAGGCGGTGCGGACGATCACTGCGTGATGCACATCCCCCTTCTTCACCTTGCCACGGGGGATCGCCTCCTTGACGGAGACGACGATCACATCACCGACCGACGCCGTGCGCCGCTTCGAGCCGCCGAGCACCTTGATGCACTGGACGCGGCGCGCACCCGAATTGTCCGCGACCTCGAGATTGGTCTCGACCTGGATCATCGCCTGCTCCTCACGCCCCGGCGCGCGACGGCGTCGCGGCCGCGCCCACCGCGCGCGCAACTGCCTCGCCGTTCCGAGAGATCACCTGCCACGTCTTACGCTTCGAGATCGGCCGGCACTCCTCGATGCGCACGATGTCCCCCTCCTTGCAGAGGTTCGCCTCGTCATGCGCGGCGTACCTCTTCGAGCGGCGAATGAACTTCTTGTAGATCGGGTGCATCACGCGACGCTCGACAAGCACCGTCACGGTCTTGTCCATTTTGTCGCTCACC
Source organism: Elioraea tepida (assembly GCF_019203965.1). NCBI lineage: Bacteria > Pseudomonadati > Pseudomonadota > Alphaproteobacteria > Acetobacterales > Elioraeaceae > Elioraea > Elioraea tepida. Next base: position 2,552,040 of record NZ_CP076448.1, on the reverse strand, counting down.
ACGCGGCCGGTCAGAACCCGCTTCGGCATCGCCCTCGCTCCCTCAACCGCCCGCACCGGCCGCGGCCCGGCCGCCGGCGCGCTTCTCCGCACCGAGCAGCATTTTGATCCGCGCGATGTCACGACGCACCGCACGGATCCGTCCCGTTGCCTCGAGCTGCCCGGTCGCCCGCTGGAAGCGCAGGTTGAACTGCTCCTTGCGCAACGCGAGCAGCATCTCCCGCAATTCGTCAGCCGATTTCGCCCGCAGTTCCGCGATCTTGGTCATGGCTCAGCCCTCGAGACCGATCCGCGAGACGACCTTGGTGCGGATCGGCAGCTTGGCGGCGGCAAGCGCGAGTGCCTGGCGCGCCACCTCGCCCGACACCCCGTCGAGCTCGAACATGATCCGCCCCGGCTTCACCCGGCAGATCCAGAACTCCGGGCTGCCCTTGCCCGAGCCCATCCGCACCTCGGCAGGCTTCTTCGACACCGGAACATCCGGGAAGATCCGGATCCAGACGCGCCCCTGGCGCTTCATCTGGCGCGTGAGCGCGCGGCGCGCGGCCTCGATCTGCCGCGCCGTCACCCGCTCAGGCTCGAGCGCCTTCAGTCCGTAGCTGCCGAAGTTCAGCTTGGTGCCGCCCTTCGCCTCGCCCCGGATCCGCCCCTTGTGGGCCTTGCGCCACTTCGTCTTCTTCGGCTGAAGCATCGTTCCCGCTCCGGGGCGCCGTTGCCGGCAGCCCCCGTCCCTTCACCTGATCAGCGCTGCGGCGCCTGCTCGGCCGCGCGCTTGTCCACGGCCATCGGGTCGTGGGCCATGATCTCGCCCTTGAACACCCAGACCTTGACGCCGCAGGTGCCGTAGGTCGTCTTCGCCGTCGCCTGGCCGAAATCGATGTCGGCGCGCAAGGTGTGCAGCGGCACCCGCCCCTCGCGATACCACTCGACGCGCGCGATCTCCGCCCCGCCCAGCCGGCCGGAGCAGTTGATCCGGATTCCCTGGGCGCCGAGCCGCATCGCCGACTGCACCGCGCGCTTCATCGCGCGGCGGAAGCTCACGCGGCGCTCGAGCTGCTGGGCGATGTTCTCGGCTACGAGAACGGCCTCGATCTCGGGCTTGCGGATCTCAACGATGTTGAGGTGCACCTCTGACCCCGTGAGCTTCGCGAGATCTGCCCGGAGCTTCTCAATGTCCTGCCCCTTCTTGCCGATGATCACGCCCGGCCGGGCGGCATAGATCGTCACGCGCGCCTTCTTGGCCGGCCGCTCGATAACCACGCGCGCCACGCCGGCTTGCGCCAGCTTCTCGCGCAGAACCTTGCGCAGCTTCAGGTCCTCATGCAGCAGCGCGGCGTAGCTCTTGTCGGCGAACCAGCGGCTGTCCCAGGTGCGGTTGATGCCAAGCCGCATCCCGACGGGATTGACCTTCTGCCCCATCTCAGCGGGCCCCCTGCTCAGCGCGCGCGTCACCGCCCTGGGGACGCTCGCGGACGATAATGGTGAGGTGGCTGAACCACTTCTCGACGCGCGCCGCACGGCCGCGTGCGCGGGCGTGGAACCGCTTCATCACCACGCTCCGGCCCACCGTGGCCTCGCGCACGACGAGGCGGTCGACATCGAGGCTGTGGTTGTTCTCGGCGTTGGCGATCGCGCTGTCGAGCACCTTGCGCACCAGCTTCGCAATCCGACGCTTCGAGAAGGTGAGTGCGGCGCGTGCCTCCGCCGCCGGCAGGCCGCGGATCATCTCGGCCACAAGGTTCAGCTTGCGCGGGCTGACGCGGATGTTGCGCGCAACCGCTTGCGCCTCGGTCTCGGACAGCCGGCGCGGCATCGACTGCTTGCCCATCTCAGCCCCGCTTCGCCTTCTTGTCGGCCGCGTGCGAGGTGAAGGTCCGCGTCGGCGCGAACTCGCCGAGCTTGTGGCCGACCATGTTCTCGGTCACCTGCACCGGGATGAACTTGTGGCCGTTGTAGACGCCGAAAGTCAGCCCGACGAACTGGGGCAGGATGGTCGAACGGCGCGACCACGTCTTGATGATCTCGTTCCGCCCCGAGCTTCGAGCGGCCTCGGCCTTGGTGAGCAGGTAGCCGTCCACGAACGGCCCTTTCCAGACGCTGCGAGCCATCGCCTCAGCCCTTCGTCGCGTTGCGCCGGCGGATGATCAGCCGGTCGGTCCGCTTGTTGTGCCGTGTCTTCGCCCCCTTGGTCGGCTTGCCCCAAGGGGTGACAGGATGGCGGCCGCCCGAGGTCCGGCCCTCGCCGCCGCCATGCGGATGGTCGATCGGGTTCATCGCCACGCCGCGATTGTGCGGCCGCCGCCCGAGCCAGCGCTTCCGGCCAGCCTTGCCGATCTGGATATTGCTGTTGTCCGGATTCGACACCGCACCGACCGTCGCCATGCACTCAGCCCGGACCACGCGAAGCTCCCCGGAGGAGAGCTTGATCTGCGCATAGCCGGCGTCCTTGCCGACGAGCTGAGCGTAGGTGCCGGCCGCGCGCGCGAGCTTGCCGCCCGCGCCGGGCTTCATCTCGATGTTGTGGATGATCGTGCCGACCGGGATCGCCGCCATCGGCATCGCATTGCCCGGCTTGATGTCGACCTTCTGGCCGGACACCACCGTGTCGCCCGCGCGAAGCCGCTGCGGCGCGAGGATATAGGAGAGCTCCCCGTCGGCGTACTTGATCAGCGCGATCCAGCCGCTGCGGTTCGGGTCGTACTCGAGCCGCTCGACGGTTGCGGGAACGTCGAACTTGCGACGCTTGAAGTCGACCAGGCGGTAGCGACGCTTGTGCCCGCCGCCACGGAACCGCACCGTGATGTGGCCGTGATGATTGCGCCCGCCGGTGCTCACCTTGCCCTCGGTGAGCGCCTTGATGGGCTTGCCCTTCCACAACTCCGAACGGTCGACCAGCACCGTGCCGCGCAGGCTCGGCGTCACCGGCTTGAAGGTCTTGAGCGCCATCTTCCCGCTCCCCGCTCAGCTGAGCCCGGTCGTCAGGTCGATCGAGAAGCCCGGCGCGAGGCGGACCATCGCCTTCTTCACGTCCGGCCGCCGGCCGACCCGCCCCCGGAACCGCTTCGTCTTGCCCTTGGCGATCAGCGTCTGCACGCCCGCGACCTTGACCCCGAACAGCCCCTCGACCGCCTGCCGGATCTCTGGCTTGGTGGCGGCAAGCGGCACGCGGAACACCACGATGTTGGCGCCCGACATCGCGGTCGCCTTCTCGGTAATCACCGGGCTCTGGATGATCTCGTACATTCGTTCCCGCGGGATTGGCGGAAGCCGACCCGCCGCCCGCTGCTTCGACCGCGCGCTCATGCCGCCTTCTCCTCGACGCGGAGGCGCTTCTTCAGCGTCTCGATCCCGGCCGTCGTCACCGCAAGCACGTCATGCCGGAGGATGTCGTACACGTTCGCGCCGATCGTCGGCAGAACGTCAAGGCCGGGGATGTTCCGCGCGGCGCGCAGGAAGCGCTCGTCCACGGCCGCACCGTCGATCACGAGCGCCGACCGCCAGCCAAGGGCCTCGACCTTCCGCCGAAGCGCCGCCGTCTTGCCGTCTTCGCTGGTCGCAGCGTCGAGCACGACAAGCTTGCCCTCGGCACGCTTCTGCGAGAGAGCGGAGATCAGGCCGAGCCGCCGCACCTTCTTCGGCAATTCGTAGCCATGGTCGCGCACGACCGGCCCGTGCACCACGCCGCCACCGCGGAACTGAGGGCTGCGCAGCGACCCCTGGCGCGCCCGGCCGGTGCCCTTCTGGCGGTAGGGCTTCTTGGTCGTGCCGGAGACCTCACCCATCCCCTTGACCTTGTGGGTTCCGGCTCGGCGCTTGGCGAGCTGCCAGTGCACCACTCGCGCCATGATGTCGGCTCGCGGCACGGCACCGAACAGCGCGTCGGGAAGCTCGATCTCGCCGACCTTCTCGTTGGCGAGCGTGATCACGTCCTGCCTCATCGTTGCGCTCATCTCAGCTCCCCGCCTTCACCGCGGCAGGCAGAGGTGCAGCCTCCGGCCGCGGCACCTTCACGGCATCGCGCACGAGCACATAAGAGCCTTTCGCGCCAGGCACCGCCCCCTTCACCAGCAGGAGGTTGCGCGCTGCGTCGACGGCCGCCACCTCGAGGTTCTGCGTGGTGACCCGCTCGACGCCGAGATGCCCGGCCATCTTCTTGTTCTTGAACACCTTGCCGGGGTCCTGCCGGTTGCCGGTCGAGCCGTGGCTGCGATGGCTGATCGACACGCCATGCGAGGCTTCGAGGCCGCGGAAGTTCCACCGCTTCATCGCGCCGGCGAACCCCTTGCCCTTGGTGGTGCCGGTGACATCCACCTTCTGCCCCAGCACGAAATGCTCGGCGCTCAGAACCGCCCCGATCGGGGGCAGAGCGTCGGCAGAGACGCGGAACTCCACGAGCTTCGCCTTCGGTTCAACCTTTGCCTTCGCGAAATGCCCCCGCTCCGCCTTCGAGACGTTCTTCGGCTTGCGCCGCCCGATGCCGAGCTGCACGGCCGTGTAGCCGTCCTTCTCCGCCGTGCGGTGGGCGACCACCTGAACCTCGTCGAGCTGGAGCACGGTGACGGGGACATGCGTCCCGTCCTCTCCGAACAGCCGGGTCATGCCCAGCTTGCGTGCGATCACGCCTGTGCGCATCACCCCGACCTCAGAGCTTGATCTCGACATCGACGCCGGCGGCAAGGTCGAGCTTCATCAGCGCGTCGACCGTCTGCGGGGTCGGATCGACGATGTCGAGAAGCCGACGATGGGTGCGGATCTCGAACTGCTCGCGCGACTTCTTGTCCACGTGCGGCGAGCGGTTCACGGTGAAACGCTCGATCCGCGTCGGCAGCGGGATCGGCCCCCGCACCTGCGCCCCCGTCCGTTTCGCCGTGTTGACGATCTCCCGCGTGCTGTTGTCGAGCACGCGGTGATCATACGCCTTCAGACGGATGCGGATGTTCTGGCTGTCCATCGTCACCCTCTCTCGCTCGCACCGGCGGCCGCTCTCTCGTTGTGCCGCAGGCGCTTGCGACGTTCCCTTGCGCCCAGCCTGCCCCCTCTTACTGGAGGATTTTGGTGACGACGCCTGCGCCGACGGTTCTTCCGCCTTCGCGGATGGCGAAGCGGAGGCCTTCGTCCATGGCGATCGGGGCGATCAGCGACACCTCCATCCGGACATTGTCGCCGGGCATCACCATCTCGGTGCCCTCGGGCAGGGTGACGACGCCGGTGACGTCGGTGGTGCGGAAGTAGAACTGCGGCCGGTAGTTGGAGAAGAACGGCGTGTGCCGACCCCCCTCCTCCTTGGTCAGGATGTAGGCCTCGGCCAGGAACTTGGTGTGCGGCGTGATCGACCCAGGCGCCGCCAGAACCTGGCCGCGCTCCACCTCCTCGCGCTTGGTGCCGCGCAGCAGCGCCCCGATATTGTCCCCCGCCTCGCCGCTGTCGAGCAGCTTGCGGAACATCTCCACACCCGTCACCGTCGTCTTCACCGTCGGACGAAGCCCGACGATCTCCACCTCGTCCCCGACCTTGATGACGCCCCGCTCGACACGCCCCGTCACCACCGTGCCGCGGCCGGAGATCGAGAACACGTCCTCGATCGGCATCAGGAACGGACGGTCCTTCGCACGCTCAGGCTGCGGAATATACGTGTCCACCGCATCCATCAGCTTCAGGATCGCCTGCTCCCCAATCTCGGGGTTGCGGTCCTCAAGCGCGCACAGAGCAGACCCACGGATCACAGGAATGTCGTCCCCAGGGAACTGATAGCTCTTCAAAAGCTCCCGAACCTCAAGCTCCACAAGATCCAGAAGCTCCGGATCGTCCACCATGTCCACCTTGTTCATGAACACCACAAGCGCAGGAACCCCAACCTGACGCGCCAACAGAATATGCTCACGCGTCTGAGGCATCGGACCATCCGCCGCAGACACAACAAGGATCGCCCCGTCCATCTGCGCAGCACCAGTAATCATGTTCTTCACATAGTCAGCATGACCAGGACAATCCACATGCGCATAGTGCCGCTTCGCAGTCTCATACTCCACATGCGCCGTCGAAATCGTAATCCCACGCGCACGCTCCTCAGGCGCCTTGTCAATCTGATCATACGCCATATACGTCGCTCCACCACTCTTCGCCAAAACCTTCGTAATCGCCGCAGTCAACGACGTCTTCCCATGATCCACATGACCAATCGTCCCAATGTTGCAGTGCGGCTTCGTCCGCTCAAACTTCGCCTTCGCCATGGTCGTTCTCCGTAGGGCGTCTGGTCAGGGCCAGGTCGTGTTCCGGGTTGCGTGGTCAGAAGGTGAGTGCGCTCACCAGCGGTAGTGCGAGAAGGCCCGGTTGGCCTCGGCCATCCGATGGGTGTCCTCGCGCTTCTTCACGGCGGCGCCGCGATTGTTCGCCGCATCGAGCAGCTCGTTCGAGAGCCGGTCACGCATCGTGTGCTCGCTACGCTTGCGCGAGGCCTCGATCAGCCAGCGTATCGCCAGCGTCTGGCGACGTTCGGCGCGCACTTCGACTGGCACCTGGTAGGTCGCGCCACCGACGCGGCGGGACCGCACCTCCACTGCCGGCTTCACGTTCTCGATCGCCTCGTGGAACACGCGCAGCGGATCGGCGTTCGGGATCCGGCGCTTCACCACATCAAGCGCGCCATACACGATTGCCTCCGCGACCGACTTCTTGCCGTCGTACATCAGCGCGTTCATGAACTTCGAGAGCACGACGTCGCCATACTTCGGATCGGGCAGGATTTCGCGCTTCTCGGCGCGGTGGCGGCGGGACATGGCTCACCTCCTCCCGGTCACTTCGGCCGCTTGGCGCCGTAGAGCGAGCGGCGCTGGCGACGCTTTGCGATCCCTTGCGTGTCGAGCACGCCACGCAGGATGTGGTAGCGCACGCCGGGAAGGTCTTTGACCCGGCCGCCGCGGATCATCACCACCGAGTGTTCCTGCAGGTTGTGCCCCTCTCCGGGGATGTACGACACGACCTCGTAGCCATTCGTCAGCCGAACCTTCGCCACTTTGCGCAGCGCCGAATTCGGCTTCTTGGGCGTGGTCGTGTAGACGCGCGTGCACACGCCGCGCTTCTGCGGGCAGCCCTGAAGCGCCGGCACCTTGTTCCGCTTGCGCTTGTCCTGGCGCTCCTTGCGGATCAGCTGGCTGATCGTCGGCATACACACCCTCTCGGCTCGCCGCCCGCCTCCCCGGCAGCGGCTTACGATCCCACACCACACACCGAAGCGGGCAACGACCTGCCGGCCGCCGCCCGCTGGCTCAACCCGTCTCCGACCTCAGCCACCCGCTCGGACGAGGGGGGCGGCACCGGAGCCGAATCATGTCCAAACCATCTCGCCCGCACCGCGCCCGCGGGCCGGATCGAGGGCGCGGAACCTACGAAGGGGTCATCTCCCTGTCAAGCATCGCCCCACGCCCTAACGGCCAGGGTATGCGGGCCGGAATGGCTGCACCGTCTGCCGTGCATGGCATACGCCGCCCGGCCCGGAGCGGCGGCGCCTATTCGGCCGCGACCGCGCCGGCATCCGGCAGTTGCGGCGCACCACCCTGCACCCTGCCACGGTCCTTCTGCGCCGCAAGCGCCTTGAGACGCATCATCACGTTGCCCGTGCCCGCCGGGATCAGCCGCCCGACGATCACGTTTTCCTTCAGCCCGGCGAGGGGATCCACCTTGCCCGCCACCGCCGCCTCAGTGAGCACCCGCGTGGTCTCCTGGAAGGACGCGGCCGAGATGAAGCTGTGCGTCTGCAGCGATGCCTTGGTGATCCCCTGCAGGACGGGGAAGGCGGTCGCGGGACGCTCGCCCTCCGCCAGCCGCTTCTCGTTCTCAGCCTCGAAGTCGACGCGATCCACCTGTTCCCCCACCAGGAACGTGGTGTCGCCGGGGTCCTGGATCTCGACCTTCTGCAGCATCTGGCGAACGATCACCTCGATGTGCTTGTCGTTGATCTTCACGCCCTGCAGGCGATAGACATCCTGGATTTCGTTGACGAGATAATCCGCGAGCGCCTCGACCCCGAGCACCTTGAGGATGTCGTGCGGCACGCGGGGGCCGTCGACCAGCGGGTCACCGATCCGCACATAGTCCCCTTCCTGCACGGAGACGTGCTTGCCCTTCGGGATGAGATACTCGCGCTCCTCGCCGGTCTCGTCGTTCTTCACGACGATCCGCCGCTTCGCCTTGTAGTCCTTGCCGAACTCCACCCGGCCGTCGATCTCGCTGATGATCGCATGGTCCTTCGGCCGGCGCGCCTCGAACAGCTCCGCAACGCGCGGCAAGCCGCCGGTGATGTCACGCGTCTTCGAGCTCTCGCGCGGGATGCGCGCGAGCACGTCGCCCGCATTCACCCGCGCGCCATTGTCGACCGAGAGGACCGAATCGACCGAGAGGAAGTAGCGCGCCTCCGTGCCGTTCGGCAGCTTGACGAGCTCGCCCTTCTCGTCGCGAAGCACGATGCGCGGGCGCAGATCCGCCCCCTTCGCTTGCTGCTTCCAGTCGACCACCACCTTGCTCGAGAGACCGGTTGCCTCGTCGACACGCTCGACCACCGTCACGCCCTCGATCAGATCGACATAGTCGACGATGCCTGAGCGCTCGGTGATCACGGGCAGCGTGTAGGGGTCCCACTCGGCGAGCTTCTGGCCGCGCGCGACCTGCGCCCCCTCGTCGGCGAGCAGCCGCGCACCGTAGGGCACACGGTAGCGGGCGCGTTCCCGACGCTGGTCGTCGAGCAGGAGAAGCTCGCAGTTGCGGCTCATCACAATGGGCGTGCCTTGAGAGTTCAGCACGACGTTTCGATTCTTTACCGCAACGATACCGTCCGTCGCTGCCTCGACCTGGCTCTGCTCGGCGCCGCGCTGGGCGGCGCCGCCGATGTGGAAGGTGCGCATCGTGAGCTGCGTTCCCGGCTCGCCGATCGACTGCGCGGCGATCACGCCGACCGCCTCGCCGACATTCACCGGCGTGCCGCGCGCGAGGTCGCGGCCGTAGCACTTCGCGCAGATGCCGACCCGCGTCTCGCAGGTAAGCACCGAGCGGATGTAGACGCTGTCCACACCGGCCTGCTCGATGGCATCCGCCTCCGCCTCGCCGATCAGGGCGTTGCGCGGAACGATCACCGCGCCGGTGATCGGGTCCTGCACGTCCCGGGCCGCGGTCCGCCCGAGGATCCGCTCCGACAGAGACGAGACGACCTCCCCACCGTCGAGCACCGGGCGCACCGTGATCCCCTTCTCGGTGCCGCAATCCTCCTCGACGACGATGCAGTCCTGCGCGACGTCGACGAGGCGGCGCGTGAGATAGCCCGAGTTGGCGGTCTTGAGCGCCGTGTCGGCGAGGCCCTTGCGCGCCCCGTGCGTCGAGTTGAAGTACTCGAGCACGGTGAGCCCCTCCTTGAAGTTCGACAGGATCGGCGTCTCGATGATCTCGCCCGAGGGCTTGGCCATCAGCCCGCGCATGCCGGCGAGCTGGCGCATCTGTGCGGGGCTGCCGCGCGCGCCGGAATGGCTCATCATCCAGACGCTGTTGATCGGCCGGCCCACCTCCTGCCGGCGGATCTCCTTCATCATCGCCTCGGCGACCTCCTCGGCGCAGCGCGTCCAGGCATCGACCACCTTGTTGTAGCGCTCGCCCCAGGTGATCAGCCCTTCCTGGTACTGGCTTTCGAATTCCTTCACCTCGGCGGCGGTCTTGGCGATCAGCGCCTGCTTCTCGGCCGGGATGATCAGGTCGTCCTTGCCGAAGCTGATGCCGGCGCGGGCGGCGTGCCGGAACCCAAGGCCCATCAGCCGGTCGGCGAAGATCACCGTCTCCTTCTGCCCGCAGTGGCGATAGACGGCGTCGATCACGTCCGAGATCGTCCGCTTCGTCAGCTGCCGGTTGACAAGGTCATAGGGCAGGTTCGGGTGCTTCGGCAGCAATGCGCCGATCATCATCCGCCCGGGCGTTGTCACCACGCGCATCGTCACTGTCTTGCCGTCGCGATCCACTGCCTCGCGGCGGGCACGGATCTTCGAGTGCAGCGTGATCGCCTTCGCCTCGAGCGCCTGCTCGATCTCGCCCATGCCGGTGAAGGCGGGGGCCTGGTCGTCGGCGACCGCCTTGAACTCGGGCGTCTCGAGCGAGAGGTAGTAGAGACCGAGCACGATGTCCTGGCTCGGCACGATGATCGGCTTGCCGTTGGCCGGGGAGAGGATGTTGTTCGTGCTCATCATCAGCACGCGCGCCTCGAGCTGCGCCTCGAGCGAGAGCGGCACGTGCACGGCCATCTGGTCGCCGTCGAAATCCGCGTTGAAGGCGGTGCAGACGAGCGGGTGGAGCTGGATCGCCTTGCCCTCAATCAGCACCGGCTCGAAAGCCTGGATGCCCAGGCGGTGCAGCGTCGGCGCGCGGTTGAGCAGCACCGGGTGCTCGCGGATCACCTCCTCGAGGATGTCCCACACCTCGGGACGCTCCTTCTCCACCATGCGCTTGGCCGCCTTGATGGTGGCGGCGAGGTTGTACTTCTCGAGCTTCGAGTAGATGAACGGCTTGAACAGCTCAAGCGCCATCTTCTTCGGCAGGCCGCACTGGTGCAGCTTGAGCTCCGGCCCCACCACGATCACCGACCGGCCGGAGTAGTCGACCCGCTTGCCAAGCAGGTTCTGGCGGAACCGCCCCTGCTTGCCCTTGAGCATGTCGGAGAGCGACTTCAGCGGCCGCTTGTTCGCCCCCGTGATCGGCCGGCCGCGGCGGCCGTTGTCGAACAGGGCATCGACCGCCTCCTGCAACATCCGCTTCTCATTGCGCACGATGATGTCGGGCGCGCGCAGCTCAATCAGGCGCTTCAGCCGGTTGTTGCGGTTGATCACGCGCCGGTAGAGGTCGTTGAGGTCGGAGGTCGCGAATCGGCCGCCATCGAGCGGCACGAGCGGCCTCAGCTCGGGCGGGATCACCGGCACGACGTCGAGGATCATCCACTCGGGCCGCGTGCCGCTCTCGAGAAAGGCCTCGATCAGCTTCAGCCGCTTGACGAGCTTCTTCCGCTTGGCCTCCGACGTCGTCTCCTTGAGCTCGAGCCGGAGCTTCGTCTTCTCGGCGTTGAGGTCGAGACCGGCGAGGATCTGCTTCAGCGCCTCCGCACCGATGCCGACCGAGAACGCATCCTCGCCGAACTCGTCCACCTTCGCCTGATACTGCTCCTCGGAGATCAGCTGGTAGAGCTTGAGGTCGGTCAGCCCCGGCTCGAGCACGACGTAGCTCTCGAAATAGAGGATCTTCTCGATGTCCTTCAGCGTCATGTCGATCATCAAGCCGATGCGCGAGGGCAACGACTTGAGGAACCAGATGTGCGCCACCGGCGAGGCGAGCTCGATGTGCCCCATTCGCTCGCGGCGCACCTTGGCGAGCGTGACCTCCACACCGCACTTCTCGCAGATGATTCCGCGGAACTTCATCCGCTTGTACTTGCCGCAAAGGCACTCGTAGTCTTTGATCGGTCCGAAGATGCGGGCGCAGAACAGCCCGTCGCGTTCGGGCTTGAACGTGCGGTAGTTGATCGTCTCCGGCTTCTTGATCTCGCCGTAGGACCACGAGCGGATCTGCTCGGGGCTCGCGATCGAGATCCGGATCTGGTCGAAGGTGAGCGTGCCGGGCTGCGCGCCCAGGATCTTCATCAGCTCGTTCATCGTCGTCCTCGCCTTGGCCGAAAGGGCACGGCACCGCGGGGAGGCCGCGCCGCTTCCGAAGGGATCGCCGTTACCTTGCCGCGCCGCTCATCCGCCGCGGTTCTCGAGCTCGACATTGAGCCCGAGCGACTTGAGCTCCTTCACAAGCACGTTGAAGCTTTCGGGGATGCCCGCCTCGAACGTGTCCTGGTCGCGCACGATCGCCTCGTAGACCTTGGTGCGGCCCGAGACGTCGTCCGACTTCACCGTCAGCATCTCCTGGAGCGTGTAGGCGGCCCCGTACGCCTCGAGCGCCCAGACCTCCATCTCGCCGAAGCGCTGGCCGCCGAACTGCGCCTTGCCGCCGAGCGGCTGCTGCGTCACGAGGCTGTAGGGCCCGATCGAGCGTGCGTGGATCTTGTCATCGACGAGGTGGTGCAGCTTGAGCATATAGATGTAGCCTACCGTCACCTTCCGCTCGAACGGCTCGCCCGTGCGGCCGTCGATCAGCGTCACTTGGCCGGAACGATCCAGCCCCGCCTTCTCGAGCATCGCCTCGATGTCGTCCATCCGCGCCCCGTCGAACACAGGCGTTGCGATCGGGACGCCCGGACGGAGGTTCTCGGCAAGCTCGACGAGCTCGGCATCGCTCATCCCCTCGATCATCTCGCGGTAGATGGTCTCGCCGTAGATGTCCCGGAGCTTCTCCCGAACCGGCGCGAGCGCGCCCGAGCTCCGAGCGGCGTCGAGCAGCTCGCCGATCTGCCGGCCGAGCCCCGCACAGGCCCAGCCGAGATGCGTCTCGAGAATCTGGCCGACATTCATGCGCGAGGGCACGCCGAGCGGGTTGAGCACGATGTCGACGGCCTCGCCGGTCTCGAGGAACGGCATGTCCTCGACCGGGACGACGCGGCTGACCACGCCCTTGTTGCCGTGGCGGCCGGCCATCTTGTCGCCGGGCTGGAGCTTGCGCTTCACCGCGACGAACACCTTGACCATCTTCATCACGCCCGGGGGAAGCTCGTCGCCCCGCTGCAACTTCTCGACCTTCGAGACGAACCGCGCCTCGAGCCGGCGTACAGCCTCGTCGAACTCGCGCTTCAGCTGCTCGATCTCGGCCATGGTAGCATCGTCGGCCACCGTGATGTTGCGCCATGCCCCGCGCGGGATTTCGGCGAGCACCGCTTCGGTGATCTCCGTCCCCGCCTTGATGCCCTTGTTGCCCGGGGCCGCCTTCTTCCCGATGAGCCGCTCGCGTACCCGGCCGAGGAATGACCGTTCCTGGATCGCCTTCTCGTCGTCACGGTCCTTCGCGAGACGCTCGATCTCCGCCCGCTCGATCGCGAGCGCGCGCTCGTCCTTGTCTACGCCGCGGCGCGAGAAGACGCGCACATCGACCACCGTGCCGGAGACACCGGGCGGCAGCCTCAGCGAGGTGTCGCGCACGTCCGAGGCCTTCTCGCCGAAGATCGCGCGCAGAAGCTTCTCCTCGGGCGTCATCGGGCTCTTGCCCTTCGGCGTTACCTTGCCGACCAAGATGTCGCCCGGCTTCACCTCCGCGCCGATATAGACGATGCCCGCCTCGTCGAGGTTCTTCAGCGCCTCCTCACCGACGTTCGGGATGTCGCGGGTGATCTCCTCCTGCCCGAGCTTGGTGTCGCGCGCCATCACCTCGAATTCCTCGATGTGGATCGAGGTGAACACGTCGTCGCGCACGATGCGCTCGGAGATCAGGATCGAGTCCTCGAAGTTGTAGCCGTTCCAGGGCATGAACGCGACCAGAACGTTCCGCCCCAGCGCCAGTTCGCCGAGCTGCGTCGACGGCCCATCGGCGATGATGTCTCCCGTGCGCACAACATCGCCCACCTTCACGAGCGGCCGCTGGTTGATGCAGGTGTTCTGGTTGGAGCGCTGGAACTTGCGCAGCCGGTAGATGTCGACGCCTTCGGTCGAGCCGTCCTCCCGCGTCGCGCGGACGACGATCCGCGCCCCGTCGATCTGGTCGACCACGCCGGCACGCCGGGCGATGATCGCCGCTCCGCTGTCGCGTGCGACGGGGGCCTCCATCCCTGTGCCGACGAGCGGCGCCTCGGCCTGGATCAGGGGCACCGCCTGACGCTGCATGTTCGAGCCCATCAACGCGCGGTTGGCGTCATCGTTCTCGAGGAACGGGATCAGCGCCGCGGCGACGGAGACGAGCTGCTTCGGCGAGACGTCGATTGCCGTCACCTGGTCCGCCGGAACGAGCGCATAGTCCCCGTTCTTGCGCACCGACACGAGCTCGTCGAGAAGCGTGCCATCCTCGGCGACGGTGGCGTTCGCCTGCGCGATCACCAGCCGCTCCTCCTCCATCGCCGAGAGGTAGCGCGGCTCGCCCACCACCTTGCCGTTCTTCACCATCCGGTAGGGCGTCTCGATGAAGCCGTATTTGTTGACTTGGGCGTAGGTCGCGAGCGAGTTGATCAGCCCGATGTTCGGCCCTTCCGGCGTCTCGATCGGGCAGATCCGGCCATAGTGCGTCGGATGCACGTCGCGCACCTCGAAACCAGCACGCTCGCGCGTCAGCCCGCCCGGGCCGAGGGCGGAGAGGCGGCGCTTGTGGGTGACCTCGGAGAGCGGGTTCGTCTGGTCCATGAACTGGCTGAGCTGCGAGGAACCGAAGAACTCGCGCACCGCCGCCGCCGCCGGCTTGGCGTTGATCAGGTCGTGCGGCATCACCGTGTCGATGTCGACCGAGCTCATCCGCTCGCGGATCGCACGCTCCATCCGCAACAGGCCGACGCGGTACTGGTTCTCCATCAGCTCGCCGACCGAGCGGACGCGACGGTTGCCGAGATTGTCGATGTCGTCGATCTGGCCCCGGCCGTCCTTCAGCTCGTGCAGCGTCTTGAGCACGGCGAGGATGTCGGCCTTGCGCAGCGTGCGCACCGTATCCGGCACCTCTTCGTTCGAGAAACCGAGGCGCATGTTCATCTTCACGCGGCCGACCGCCGAGAGGTCGTAGCGCTCGGGGTCGAAGAACAGGCCGCGGAACAGCGCCTCGGCCGTCTCGAGCGTCGGCGGCTCGCCTGGGCGCATCACACGGTAGATGTCGAGCAGCGCCTCGTCGCGGTTCTGGTTGCGGTCGATCGCGAGCGTGTTGCGAAGCCACGGCCCCGTGTTCTGGTCGATCGCGAGGGTCGGGAGCGTCTCCACCCCCGCCTCCTCGAGCGCGAGCAGCTTCGGCTCGGTGATCTCCTCGCCGGCCTCGAGGTAGATCTCGCCGGTCTCGAGGTTCACCATGTCCTCGGCGGCGAAACGGCCAACGATGTCGGCGCGGCCGACCAGAACCTCGGTCGTGCCGCCTTCGGCGATCTTCTTCAGCGCGCGCGGCGTGAGCTTGGTCCCGGCCGACGCCACCTCCTGCCCGGTCGCCGCATCGATCAGCGCCTCGGCGAGCTTGATGCCCCGGAAGGCTTCCGGATCGAAGGGGCGCGACCAGCCCTTCTGCCCCCGCGTGAACACGACACGACCGTAGATGGCCGAGAGGATCTCCTCGGCGTCCATGCCCCGAACCTCGCCCGGCTCGAGCGTCTCGCCGCGGGCCTCGCGCTCGGCCCGCAGCGCCTCGGTCGCCGCGCTGTCGAGGGCGTAGAGAAGGGTCGTCACCGGCAGCTTCCGGCGCCGGTCAATGCGCACGTAAATCAGGTCCTTTGCGTCGAACTCGAAATCGAGCCAGGAGCCGCGATAGGGAATGACGCGCGCGGCGAACAGGTATTTGCCCGAGGAGTGCGTCTTGCCCTTGTCGTGGTCGAAGAACACGCCGGGCGAACGATGCATCTGCGAGACGATCACGCGCTCGGTGCCGTTGATGATGAAGGTGCCGTTGTCCGTCATGAGCGGCATGTCGCCCATGTAGACATCCTGCTCCTTGATGTCGCGGATCGAGCGGGCGCCGGTGTCCTCATCGACGTCCCACACGATCAGCCGCAGGCGCACCTTGAGCGGCGCGGCGTAGGTCAGGCCGCGCTGCATGCACTCCTCGACGTCGTATTTCGGCTCCTCGAGCTCGTACTGGACGAACTCGAGGCGGCCGCGACCGGCAAAATCGTCAATCGGGAAAACGCTCTTGAACACCTCCTGCAGCCCGGTATGAGTGCGGGCGTCCGGTGAGGTGTGCATCTGCAGGAAGGCTTCGTAGG
This sequence comes from Elioraea tepida, assembly GCF_019203965.1. Classification (NCBI taxonomy): domain Bacteria; kingdom Pseudomonadati; phylum Pseudomonadota; class Alphaproteobacteria; order Acetobacterales; family Elioraeaceae; genus Elioraea; species Elioraea tepida. The sequence continues at coordinate 2,536,209 of NZ_CP076448.1, read as the reverse complement.
AGGCGCGCTGCACCTCGATCAGGTTCGGCATCGGCGCGACCTCGGGAATCCGCCCGAAGCTCTTGCGGATACGCTTGCGGCCAGTGAACGAGCCCTGCATCGAGACCCCCCGCATCAGCTGAGAGATGGCGACCCTGCCCGGCCAGGCTCGGCGCGGCCGGTTGCGCAAATACGGTCGGCCGGGCGGAGAAGGGTCGTCCCCGCCCGGTCGCCTGTCGCGGCCGAAGCCGCTTCCTGGAGGGAGCGCGCCGAAATCACTTGATCTCGACTGTCGCTCCGGCCTCCTCGAGGAGCTTCTTGATCTTCTCGGCCTCCTCCTTGCTGACGCCCGACTTCAGCTCCTTCGGCGCGCCCTCGACGAGATCCTTCGCCTCCTTCAGCCCAAGCCCCGTCACCGTGCGGACCTCCTTGATCACGTTGATCTTCTTGTCGCCCGCCTTGGCCAGGATCACGGTGAACTCGGTCTGGGCCTCCGCCGCCGGAGCCGCCGCAGCGGCCGCCGCCGCGGGCGCGCCAGCGACCGCTGCCACGGCCACCGGTGCGGCCGCCGACACACCCCACTTCTCCTCGAGCATCTTCGCAAGCTCGGCAGCCTCGAGCACGGTCAGGTTGGAGAGCTCGTCGACGAGCTTCGCAAGATCAGCCATCGCGTTTCGTCCTCTTCATCTCGGCCGTCCGGAGCGTTCCGGAAAGCCATCGGTTCCTGTCTCTGCCTCCGCCCGGCGAGGCTCGCCGGACGGCACGGGTCATCCCCTCAGGCTGCCTCGCCCTTCTTCGCGTAGGCCTGAAGCACCCGCGCCACCTGCCCCGCAGGAGCCTGCAGCACGCCCGCCAGGCGAGTTGCCGGGCTGACCAGAAGGCCGAGCAGCTTGGCCCGCAGCGCCTCGATCGAGGGCAGCTCGGCAAGCGCCTTGATGCCCTCGGCGTTCAACGTCTGCGCGCCCAGAGCGCCGCCCACGATCTCCAGCTTCTCGTTGGTCTTGGCGAACTCGACGGTGGTCTTCGCCGCGGCCACGGGGTCCTTCGCCCAGACGAGGGCGGTCGGGCCCTGAAGCAGCGGCGAGATGCCGTCGAACCGGGTGCCCTTGAGGGCGAGACGGGCAAGGCGGTTCTTGGCCACCTTGTAGGTCACCCCCGCCTCTCTCATCCGTCGGCGCAGCTCCGACACCTCCGCCACCGTCAGGCCCGCGTTGCGCGTGACGACGACGATCGACGTCTCGGCGAACACCGAGGCGAGAGAGGCGACAGCTTCCCTCTTCTCGAGTCGGTCCACGTCCCGTCTCCATCGCTGCGACCGCCCGCACATGCCCCGATGGCACGCCGGACCGGCCGCGTTCCCACCGACCACGACCCCGGCTGGACTGGCGACCCGCCTCGGCCCAACCGGACCCGCGGCCCGGTTCGCCTGTCCAGACGCAGAAGACCAGGAACCGGAAAACACACCCGCCTCCGGCCGGCAGACCGGCGCCGAGTGCCCGGACCCGTTCCCCTGTCTACCGCCTGCGGGGCTTCCCCCTTCAAGCCGGCCCTTTCACGAGGAGCGCGGCACATGCGGTCTCGGACAGGTGTGGAGGGAGGCGAAACCTGCCAACCCTCCGTCCTTGCCGAACCCGCCCTGAGGCGGATGCGGCAATCCTCACGCCTCGGCCCAAAGGGCTCCGGCGAAACCTCTCCTCAGCTCGTCAGCGACGCGACATCCACCTTCACGCCGGGACCCATCGTCGAGGACAATGACACCTTCTTCACGTACGTGCCCTTCGCCCCCGCCGGCTTCGCGCGCTGGATTGCCTCGATGAAGGCGCGCGCATTCTCGAGGATCTTCTCCTCCGGGAACGATGCCTTGCCGATCCCGGCGTGGACGATCCCGGCCTTCTCGGCACGGAACTCGACCTGGCCGGCCTTCGCCGCGGCAACCGCACCCTTCACGTCCATCGTCACCGTCCCGAGCTTCGGGTTCGGCATCAGGCCGCGCGGGCCGAGCACCTTACCGAGCCGGCCGACAAGCGCCATCATGTCGGGGGTGGCGATGCAGCGGTCGAAATCGACCTTGCCCGACTGCACCATCTCGGCGAGGTCCTCGGCGCCGACGATATCCGCCCCGGCCGCCTTCGCCTCCTCGGCCTTCGCACCCTTCGCGAACACCGCCACACGCAGGGTCTTGCCGGTGCCGTTCGGCAGGCTGAGCATGCCGCGCACCGTCTGGTCGGCGTGGCGCGGGTCGATCCCGAGATTCATCGAGATCTCGATCGTCTCGTCGAACTTGGCCGTGGCGTTGGCCTTGGCGATCCTAACGGCCTCGGCGAGCGGATAGGCCTTCGACCGATCAAACCCCTGGTAGAGGGCCCGAAGCCGCTTGCCGCGAGCGACGCGGCCCTGGGCCGCCGCCCTTCCCTTCGCGCTCGCCATCGCTTAGCCCTCCACGACCTCGAGGCCCATCGACCGAGCGGATCCTGCAAGCATCCGGATCGCCGCCTCCTCGTCGTAGCAGTTCATATCCTTCATCTTGATCTTCGCGATCTCGCGCAGTTGCGACCGCGTCACGCGGCCGACCCTCGGCCCCTTGCCGGCGGTCTGGCTGCCCTTCTCGATCTTGGCGGCCTTCAGCAGGAAGTAGGTGTTCGGGGGTGTCTTCGTGACAAAGGTGAAGGACCGATCCGCATAGGCCGTGATCACGACCGGGGTGGGCGTGCCGGGCTCAAGGCCCTGCGTCGCCGCGTTGAACTCCTTGCAGAACTGCATGATGTTGAGGCCGCGCTGGCCGAGCGCCGGCCCGACCGGAGGCGACGGGTTCGCCTTGCCCGCCGGAATCTGCAGCTTGATGTAGCCGACGATCTTTTTCGCCATAAGGTGCCAGCCCCTGGGTCCAGGGGGCCGCGGTCCAAGCGGGGCGCCCGCGCGCACCCTCCCGCGTCCCGTCATGTTTGCGAGGAGGCGGCGTATAGAGCGCGCGAGACCATCTGTCCAGCGCGAAAACGCCAACTCGGGGACGGGACGACCGGCCCGCACCCCTGGCATGCGGCGGAACCCGCCCGACCACAGGCCCGTCCAGCCCTGGGGACCCCCCTCAGGCGGACGTCACCTCGATCAGGGTGATTTCAGGCGGCACGCCGAGCCGGACAGGCAGAACCGAGAAGCCGAGCCCGCCCGAGACGACGAGATGCCGGCCGCGATCGCGGATATGTCCGTGCACGTAGCGTCCTGCCTGCGGCGCGTGCGCAACCGGCCCGCCGAGGCCGGGCAGTCGTACCTGCCCGCCATGGGTGTGGCCGGAGATCGTCAGGCCGACGCGGCCTGGCACGCGCCGGAACAGGTCAGGCTCGTGCGCCATCAGGATCACCGGCGACTCGTCGGTCACACGCGCGAGCGCACGGGGAAGGTCGTCAGCCCCGGCGTACCGGCCGCGTCCGAGCGGCCGCGCCATCGCGCTGTCCGTGCCGGCGAGCCAGAAGCGCTGGCCGCGATGAACCAGGGGCTCTGCCTCGTTCTCATAGACCCGCACACCGGCCGAGCGCAGAGCGGCCCGGATCGGCCCCGGACCTCCGGCCTCCCACCAATCGTGGTTGCCGAGGACAGCATGGGCTCCGAGCGGCGCCTCAAGCCGGGCAAGCTCCGCCGCCCAGGCCTCGTGCCGGCAGGTCGCAGGGCGGAGGCTTCTCAGCCCGGGCGCGAAGTCGCCGGGCAGCACGACGAGATCAGGCGCCAGCGCATTGGTTCGGGCGACGATATCGGCGACCCGTTGGGGGGGCATGAACGGCTCGCCGACATGCAGGTCGGCGAGAACGGCGATCCGCAAGGGCGGCCCCTGCCAGCTCTCGAGCGGCACGCGATACGGGACGACGGCGAGCCGGTAGGCAGGCTCGAGCCCGAACGCCTTCGATGCCCCGGCGAATAGCGACACGCCCGCGGCGGCAAGCCCGCGCATCAGGCGCCGCCGTGTCGGCAGCCGCACGGCAGACGCGTGCGCCATCTCCGAGCCCCCCTTGCCCCTTCCCGGCCCGATCTGGCCGTCAGACCTTCTCGACCTGACCGTACTCGAGCTCGACCGGGGTGGCGCGGCCGAAGATGGAGACCGACACCTTGACCCGCCCCTTCTCCTCGTCGACTTCCTCGACGACGCCGTTGAAGCTCGTAAAGGGGCCGTCGGCGACGCGGACCTGCTCGCCGACCTCGAACACCACCGAGGGTCGGGGCTTCTCCACCCCTTCCTGGACCGCCTTGACGATCCGCTCTGCCTCGGCGTCGCTGATCGGGCTCGGCCGCCCCTTGCCGCCGAGGAAGTTCGTCACCTTCGGCGTGTTCTTCACGAGATGCCAGGTGTCGTCGGTCATCTCCATCCGCACCAGAACATAGCCCGGGAAGAACTTCCGTTCGCCCGCGACCTTCTGTCCGCGGCGAAGCTCGACCACCTCCTCCATCGGCACGAGGATCTCGTCGAACTTGTCGGCAAGCCCCTTCTGTTCGGCCTGCTTGCGGATGTCCTGCGCGACCTTCTTCTCGAAGCCGGAGTAGACGTGGATGACGTACCAACGCTTGCGGCCGGCGGCGGACGGGGGCGCCACCGGACGGACGGGCGGCAGACCAGGATCCGTGCGGGTGCTCATGGGCGGTTCCTCCTGGCCTCGCGTCTCAGGCACCGAAACCGAAGATGGCGCGGACGCCGAAGCCGATGATCTGGTCGACGATGAAGAAGAAGGTGGCGGCGAGGATCGACAGCAGGACGACGAGCCCGGTGGTGATCAGCGTCTCCTTGCGCGACGGCCAGGTGACCTTCGCCACCTCCTGCCGTACCTGGCGCACGAACAGTGCCGGATCTGGTCGAGCCATCGTGCCCTTCTCCCAAGAATGCGGTGCCTGCCGAAGGCTCCCTTCCCCGGCGTGATGTCAGCCGCGCGCCGGCGCGGAAGGAGCGCGTGGCAGGGGTGGAGGGTCTCGAACCCCCAACCTCCGGTTTTGGAGACCGGCGCTCTAGCCAATTGAGCTACACCCCTCCGGCCCCCGCACGCCAGATGCGATCGCCCGGGGGCAAACGCAAGCGGCGGCACCGGCACCACACGCCGCTTTCCTGCCCGATCCGTCGGCGCACGACAAGGGTGCGGGCGCCCCCTCGCGCGTGTCGGCACCCCGCTGCACCCTGGCGCCCTCGGGCAAGGGCGGCCGACGGGGAGCCGCGGCTCTGAGAGCGCCCGAGCCGGCGTGCGCCCTCGCCCCGCGGACCCGTCCAGGCAGGCGCTGCAAGGACAGACGGGCAAGGCGTCGCGAGCCGAGCACCCTCTGGCGCACGGATCGGGAGGGATGGCCGGAACGAGAGGACCACCCTCCGAAGTGGAACGATGCCCCTCCTCCCGGCCTGCCCGACCCGATCGCCCCCCTCTTACTGGAGGATTTTGGTGACGACGCCTGCGCCGACGGTTCTTCCGCCTTCGCGGATGGCGAAGCGGAGGCCTTCGTCCATGGCGATCGGGGCGATCAGCGACACCTCCATCCGGACATTGTCGCCGGGCATCACCATCTCGGTGCCCTCGGGCAGGGTGACGACGCCGGTGACGTCGGTGGTGCGGAAGTAGAACTGCGGCCGGTAGTTGGAGAAGAACGGCGTGTGCCGACCCCCCTCCTCCTTGGTCAGGATGTAGGCCTCGGCCAGGAACTTGGTGTGCGGCGTGATCGACCCAGGCGCCGCCAGAACCTGGCCGCGCTCCACCTCCTCGCGCTTGGTGCCGCGCAGCAGCGCCCCGATGTTGTCCCCCGCCTCGCCGCTGTCGAGCAGCTTGCGGAACATCTCCACACCCGTCACCGTCGTCTTCACCGTCGGACGAAGCCCGACGATCTCCACCTCGTCCCCGACCTTGATGACGCCCCGCTCGACACGCCCCGTCACCACCGTGCCGCGGCCGGAGATCGAGAACACGTCCTCGATCGGCATCAGGAACGGACGGTCCTTCGCACGCTCAGGCTGCGGAATATACGTGTCCACCGCATCCATCAGCTTCAGGATCGCCTGCTCCCCAATCTCGGGGTTGCGGTCCTCAAGCGCGCACAGAGCAGACCCACGGATCACAGGAATGTCGTCCCCAGGGAACTGATAGCTCTTCAAAAGCTCCCGAACCTCAAGCTCCACAAGATCCAGAAGCTCCGGATCGTCCACCATGTCCACCTTGTTCATGAACACCACAAGCGCAGGAACCCCAACCTGACGCGCCAACAGAATATGCTCACGCGTCTGAGGCATCGGACCATCCGCCGCAGACACAACAAGGATCGCCCCGTCCATCTGCGCAGCACCAGTAATCATGTTCTTCACATAGTCAGCATGACCAGGACAATCCACATGCGCATAGTGCCGCTTCGCAGTCTCATACTCCACATGCGCCGTCGAAATCGTAATCCCACGCGCACGCTCCTCAGGCGCCTTGTCAATCTGATCATACGCCATATACGTCGCTCCACCACTCTTCGCCAAAACCTTCGTAATCGCCGCAGTCAACGACGTCTTCCCATGATCCACATGACCAATCGTCCCAATGTTGCAGTGCGGCTTCGTCCGCTCAAACTTCGCCTTCGCCATGGGTTGTCCTCGTCGCGCTCTGGGTTGTTGTTCGGAGGGTGAGGTGGGAGGGGGCGGTCAGGCCCGCGAACGGGCTGGAGCGGGTGACGGGAATCGAACCCGCACAACCAGCTTGGAAGGCTGGGGCTCTGCCATTGAGCTACACCCGCGCGCCGTCAGCGTGACCGTACCGTTGCCGTAGCGAACCGTCCAGCCGTTGCACCATCGGACACCGGCGGCGGCAGGGATGGTGGAGGGGGTTGGATTTGAACCAACGTAGGCGTGCGCCAACGGATTTACAGTCCGTCCCCTTTAGCCACTCGGGCACCCCTCCACGGTCCCCGCGCTCAGGCCGCGGCGGGGCGCGGAATGAGGCAAATCGCGGCTCCTGTCAACGCGCAGTTGGACCTGGCGGCGACGGACTTCCGCGGCAGCCCGGATCGGCCCATGCTCGGCGAATGCGGCAGAATGGCAGGCGGACAGGGCGGCACGGCGGCGCTTCGCGCGCGCGCGGCGTCGAGGGGGCTCCGTCGGGCGCCGTCTGGCTTCATGGGCTGCATGCGGTCGCCGCGGCGCTTCGCAACCCAAGGCGGCGCCTGCGACGCCTGCTTGCCACCCCCGAGGGGGAGGCCGCGGTCGCGCGCGCGGTGGGCGGGCCCTTGCCGCTCCAGCCTGAACGGGCCGATCCGGCCGCGATCGCGGCGTTGCTCCCACCCGGCGCCATCCACCAGGGCCTCGCGCTCGCCGCCGACCCGCTCGAGCCCCCCTCCCTCGAGGAGGCGCTCGCCGCCTCGGACGGCCCCGTGCTCGTGCTCGACCAGGTGACCGATCCGCGTAATGTCGGCGCCATCCTCCGCTCGGCGGCTGCCTTCGGCGCGTCGGCAGTGGTCGTTCAGGACAGGCACGCGCCGGGCGAGACAGGAGCGATGGCACGTGCCGCCGCCGGCGCGCTCGAGCGCGTGCCGCTGATCCGCGTCGTCAACATCGCCCGGGCGATCGGGACCCTGAAGCAGGCGGGGCTCTGGGTGGTCGGTCTTGATCGCGACGCCCCAACGACTCTTGCCGGAGCGAAGCTCGGCGACCGGCGTCTCGCCCTCGTGCTCGGGGCGGAGGACGAGGGGATGCGACGGCTCACGCGCGAAGCGTGCGACGAGCTCGTGCGTCTGCCGCAGACAGACGCGGTGGAGAGCTTGAACGTCTCGGTCGCCGCTGCGGTCGCGCTCTACGCCCTCATGGCCGAGCGTCTGGAACGGGGGGAGCCTGAGCGATGACGGACTGGAATGCGGGAGCCGCCGTGCTGCGCGCGGCCAGGCAGGAGAGGCGTACGCTCGGCCCCCTCGGCCCGCTCGCGCCGGCGAGCGAGGCAGAGGCCTATGCCCTGCAGCGGGCCCTCGCCAAGACGCTCGGCGCAACTCCTCCCGCCGGCTTCAAGGTCGGCGCCACCAACCCGGCCATGCAGGCCTATCTCGGCGTCTCTTCTCCCGCCGCCGGCTTCATGTCGGCCGCCACCCTCAAGCCGACGGGATTCACCTCCCCGTGGGCCGAGTGGGTCGCGCCCGGGGTGGAGTGCGAGATCGCCGTGCGGCTCTCGGCCGACCTTCCCTTCACCGGCCATCCGCCGACGCGCGCCCAGGCAGCGGTCGCAATCGGAGCGGTGATGCCCGCGATCGAGATCGTCGAGAACCGCTATGTCGACATGACGGCGGTCGGCGCACCGACCCTGATCGCCGACCAGTTCTTCCACGCGGCAGCGGCGCTCGGGCCCGAGACGCGGATCGATCCCGGTGCCCTCGAAGCCGGCGCGCTGCGCGACCTCGCAGGGAGGATGATGATCGACGGAACCCTGTTCGGCGAAGGTCGCGGCGAGGCGCTGCTCGGTGATCCGCTCGAGGTGGTGCGTTGGCTCGCGGCATCGCCCGCGGCGGCAGCGTTCGGCGGGCTGCGGGAAGGCCAGATCATCCTCTGCGGCTCGGTCACCCTGCCTGCCTGGCTCGCCGGGCCTGCCTTGGTCGAGATCGCCTTCGGCGGGCTTGCCTCGGTCACGGTGCGGTTCACATGACGGGCGCGATGCACGCGGCGGAGCCGTTCGGAAGCGCGGCCGAAGCGGCGGCCCAGGCGGCGGCCGCGACACCCTCGCCGCAGACGACGAGCCCCTCCTTCCGCCTCGCCTTCGACGACCCCGAGTTCCTCCGCCGCGACGAGATGCGGGCGGTGCGTCTCGCGCTCGAGATCGCCAAGCCCGAGCTCCTGCAGGACGAGGCGGGGATCGCTGCGACGGTCGCAGTGTTCGGTTCCTCGCGCGCGCCCCCAGGAAGCCCATGGTACGAGGAGGCACGGCGTTTCGCCCGCGCCGTGACGGAGGAAAGCCCGCGTCTCGGCTTCGGAGAGGTCGCGATCATCACCGGTGGCGGGCCCGGCATCATGGAGGCAGGAAATCGTGGCGCGTCGGAAGCGGGCGGCAGGAGCATAGGCCTCTCGATCGTGCTGCCGCGGGAACAGGCGCCGAACCAATGGGTTACCCCCTCCCTCTCCTTCCAGTTCCATTACTTCGGCATCCGAAAGATGCAGTTCCTGATGCGCGCCCGAGCGGTCGCCTTCTTCCCAGGGGGCTTCGGCACGCTCGATGAGCTGTTCGAGACGCTGACCCTTCTGCAGACGGGCAAGATCAAGCCGATCCCGCTCCTGATGTTCGGCCGAGCCTGGTGGTCAAGGCTGATCCGGTTCGAGACGCTCGTGGAGGACGGGATGATCGACCCCGAGGACCTCGGCCTGATCACCTGGGTCGAGACGGCGGAGGAAGGGGCTTCCGTTCTTTTCGACGCTTGGCGGGAGCGCCTCAGCGCGCAGCCGTGATGAGCCGGCGCGCCTCGGCTTCGGCGGCGACGATCGAGATCAGGAACACCTCGCGGCGCGGCCGCGGCTGATCCGGCCGAACACCGTCCGCCAGCCCGGCGGGGCCGACATCGCGCAGCGCCGTGGTGATGCCCACCACCCTCCCCGCCTCGTCGAGCACCGGCCCGCCGGAGAAGCCGAGGGCTGCATCCATCCGTGCCACGAGGCCTGGCCCGAACGCGGGAACGTTCATCGCCGTGCGGGAGATCCAGCCGCTCGCCGAGACCGGGCCGGACGCGGAACTCCCCGCCGCCCAGACGGGCTGGCCTTCGCGAATGCCGGCGCTGACACGCTGCGCCGGCGCGAGGAAACCGCGCGGGGCGACGAGAACGGCAAGGTCCATGCGGTCGCTCCGGGCCAGCACGCGCGCCTTCGCCCGCGTCCCATCCTTCCGCACGAGCACCGCCTCGGTCACCGCCACGCCGCCGGAGCGGAGCACGTGCGCGTTGGTCAGCACATGCGTCTCGTCGAAGGCAACGGCGGACCCGATCGTGCGGGGAGAGCCGTTGCCCCCGACATGGACGGCGGCATAGGACGCGGCGATCGTCGCCTGGATGCTCGAGGCGGCATAGACAGGGACGGACACGGATGCAGAGAGAAGTCCAAAGATCGCACCAACAACCAACACACCGAGACGAGTCATGGTGGCCGGCTCTCCGTCCACGTCCGTGACGGGGAGACCGTAGGCCACGGTCAGTGAAGCAAAGGTTAATGACGCGGCAGATCCTGCCGTGTCGCTGGCCCCTTCCCTGCCTGCCGGCACCTTCTGCCGGGAAGTCCCTGCATCCCTCGAGAGCGCTTGCGCGGCCGCGACGGTGCGTCGAGACGGAGCGAAAGGAGACGGCCGGTGATGACGGGCGCGACGTCAACGCCCTGCGCAGGAAGGTCGCAGACGTCGAGGCCCGAAAGGCGGCGGGGCACATCCGTCGTCAACGGCACTGCGGAGCGCGGGCGCGCGGAGGTGTCGATCTGACGTTTTCCGAACCCGCTCGCCTCCGACCGGGGCGCGCAACCAACCACGGCGAGGCGGAGTGGCCGGACACGCTGACCGGCAGACCGAAACCGGTTGACGATTTCCGCCGCTCTCCCTCGCGCCGGGTGGCGTGAAGCTGACAGCCTCGATCGTCGCTTTCCCGGAGGCCTGACCGGTCAATGTCGGCTTCCTCCTTCCTCGGCGGAGTGAGGGGGCGGCGACGCCTTTCTGAAGCCGTGCGGCGCGCCGCACGTCTCAAGCGCAAATGCGTGCCGATCGCGACTCTCCCTCTCCCGCAGTGACGAAGGCTGCCGCTTCACGCCGTGATCGTGCCGGCGCACACTGCCCGCGCAGGTGCGAGCGGAGGACCGACTGGATGGCGATCGCGCATCAGACGCAGAATTGGGTGGTGGCCAAGCCTGCAACCTTCGGCCGGAAGGGCATGGTGGTGTCGCAGGTCAAGGCGGCAGCGGAGGCAGGTGTGGCGATGCTCGAGGCGGGCGGAACCGCGCTCGATGCCGCCGCCGCCACAGCCTTCGCCCTCTCTGCGCTCGAGCCCTGGAACAGCGGCCTCGGCGGCATCGGCTTCGCGGTCGTGCATAGGGCCGGGGAACGCGAAGCGACCGTGGTCGATTTCGGGCCGGTCTCCCCGGCAGGCCTGAGGCCCGAGCTGTTCCCGCTCGGCGAGGGCGTGTCGGAGCATCTGTTCGCCTGGCCGAACGTGGTCGAGGAGAGGAACGTGCACGGCCCGCTCTCCTTCGTCATCCCCTCGGCGCCGGCGGGCTATGCTGCGCTGCATGCGATGGGCGGGCGGCTGCCGTGGAAGGACGTGCTCGCTCCGGCCGTGGCACTCGCGAAGGCAGGCCTCCCGGCCGACTGGTTTGGCGCTCTGAAGATCGCCTCCTCGGCGGCCGACCTGCGGCGCTACCCGGAGAGCGCGCGGATCTTCCTGCCCGACGGCCTGCCCCCGACACCGCCCTATGTCGGGCCAGCGAAGCGCCTCATCCTCGGCCGGCTGCCCGAGACGCTCGCGCGCCTCGCCGAGACCGGGGTGGTGGATTTCTATCGCGGCGACATTGCCGCCTCGATCGTGGCGGATGTCGCGGCGATGGGAGGCGTGCTATCGGCGGCCGATCTCGCCCGCTGCACCGCCCGCACCACGGCCGCGAGCCCTCATCCCTGGCGGGGACGCGTGATCCAGGGCGCCGGCGGGCTGACGGCGGCGCCGACCATGCAGCGCGTGCTCGACGAGCTCGCGGGCCATGCCTTCGGCGCCGAACCCGATGCCGCCTTCTTCACCGCCTTCGCGGCGGCGATGCAGGCGGCCTATGCCGAGCGTCTCGCCGGGCTCGGCGATGTGTCCGACGCCAACCCGCGCGCGGCCGAGGCCTGCACCACGCACCTCACCGCCGTGGACTCCGAAGGCACGATGGTCTCGGTCACGACCACGCTTCTGTCCTCGATGGGAAGCCGGGTGGTGCTACCGGGCACGGGGATTCTGATGAACAACGGCGTGTTCTGGTTCGACCCGAGGCCCGGGCGGCCGAACAGCATCGGCCCATCGAAGCGGCCGCTGTGCAACATGAGCCCGGTGATCGTGGCCGAGAATGGCCGGCCGATCATCGCCGCCGGCGCCTCCGGCGGGCGCAGGATCCTCGCCTCGGTGCTGCAGGTGCTCCTGTTTCTGCTCGAGTACGGGATGGACCCGGTGGCGGCCGCACACCACCCGAGGATCGACGTCTCCGGCCCCGATACCGTCACGGCCGACAGGCGGCTTGCGCCCGCGATCCTCGCCGCACTTGCGGAACGGTTCACGACCGATCTGGTCGAGCACACGGTGCTGCCGGTGAATTTCGCCTGCCCGAACCTGATCGTGCGCGAGGCCGACGGCTCCGTGACCGGAGTGAGCGACGTGATGACCCCCTGGAGCGGTGCGGTCGCGCAGGCGTAGCCGAGCGATGCCGCGGCAGCGGCGCAGCAGTCATCGGCCCTCGGGCGCCAGAGCGGTTGCCAAATCAGTGGACACCGCGCTCGCCGTGTACTGCGAGCATCTTCACGCGCACGGCTATCTCCAGCCGGATGCGATCTATTCTAGCGCTTGAGCGGCGGCGTAGCCTGCTCGGCGCACCAGCGTGCGACCTCGGCGTGCGTGCCGAACCACACGCCCGGCCTGCCCTTCATGCGGGCAATCAGCCGCTCGAGCAGCGGCAGGCGCGAGCGATGGCCGATCACGTGCGGGTGCATCGTGAGCAGGAACAGCCCGCCCTCCTCATACGCGCCCTCGAACTCTGCGGTGAAGATCTCCTCCACCGCCGAAGGCGGTGTGTAGGGCCGAAGCGCCGAGAAGCGGAGCATGTTGAAATAGACGGCATCGTCGCGGATCCACTCCGGCGGCAGCTCGACGATGCCCGTTGGCTCTCCCCGGTCGGTCAGCTCGTAGGGGTCGTCGTCCGCCATCAGCGAGCTGTCGTAGACGAGGCCGAGCCCGCGGATGATGTCGAGCGTATGCGGCGAGAAGTCCCAGCTCGCCGTGCGCAGGCCGACGGGGCGCTGGCCGCTCACCCGCTCAAGCGTGTCGGCCGCGCGTAAGGTGAGCTCCCGCTCGGCTTCGGGCGGCAGGGTGGTGTTCGCCTCATGGATCCAGGAATGGATCCCGATCTCGTGTCCCTCGTCGGCGAGCGCGCGCACCTCGTCCGGGTGAAGCAGAGCCGAGACGGCCGGGTAGAAGAACGTCGCGCGCACCCCGTGGCGATCGAGCAGGCGCCGGATCCGCGGCATCGCCGCGCGCGCGCCATACTGACCCTGGCTGATCCGCATCGGGCTCTCGTCAGCGTCGCGGAGCGGGATCGTCTCGTGATCGGCGTCGAAAGAGAGTGCGACAGCGCAGCGCGCTCCGCCTGGCCAGCTTCTCGGCTTGAGCGAGCGCCCGGCCCGCGCGCGCGACACGATCTCGCGCCACCTCTGCTCCGGCCACTGCCAGGGCTTCAGCGGCTGCTCCGCCTCGGGCGCGTCGCTCATCACCTCACTCTGCAGCGGCGCGGCGGCCGAACCGCGCCTCGAGCTCAGCGGCGACCGTCTCGAGCTTCTCGACATCGGCGAACTTCATGTCCATGTCGAACAGGTTCGCGACATGCGCGGACGGGCTGCGGTCCCCTACCGCCTCCTCGACCACGGTGACGCGGAAATTGTGCGAGAACGCATCCGTCACCGCCGCTCGCACGCAGCCCGAGGTCGACACACCGATCACGACGAGGCTGTCCACCCCGTCATAGCGGAGGAAGCTCTCGAGCGGTGTCGCGAAGAAGGCAGAAGGCTTGTTCTTGAGGATGATTCGGTCCTCGCGGCGCGGGGCATAGGCCTCCGGCCACTGGTCGGCCCTCGGGTCGGCGACATACTGGAACTCGGTGGCGTTGCCGAGCTTGAGGTTCCAGATGCCGCGATAGGTGGGGTGGCTGCGGTCGTCCCGCCGCGAGTAGTAGATCGGCAGGCCGAGCCGGCGGAACAGCTCGGTCATGCGCGTCACCGCGGCGATCAGCTCGGGCATCGGGCCGCCGCACATGTCGTAGGCCGGATCGACGAACATATAGGTCGTGTCGACGTTGAGCAGGGCCGGCCGGTCACCGAGCCCGATCCGCCTTCCGAACGAGCCCTTGCGGTAGGCGGCGAGGTCTGCCTCCGGAATGGTTCCCTGCCACCGCGCGATCTTGTCCGTCATCGGCCCGCTCCGTCGTTCAGTTCACCGTCACCTTGGCCTCGGCGACGACGCGCGCCCAGCGCGCAAGCTCGCGATCGATCAGGGCGGCGTAGGCCTCCGCCGTGCCGCCGCGCGGGACGGTGCCGCGCTCGGCGAGCGCCGCGCGCAGCTCCGGGCGAGCGAGCGCAGCGTTCACCGCGCGGTTCATCGCCGCCACCACCGAATCCGGCGTTCCCTTGTGCGTCGAGAGGCCGAACCACGCTTCCGCCTCGACGCCCTGGAGGCCGAATTCGGGCCCGAGCTCGGCAAGGGTCGGCACATCGGGCAGCTCCGGCACGCGCTCCGCTGCCGTCACGGCGAGAGCGGTGACGGTGCCGGCACGGATCTGCGGCAGGGCGGTGGGCAGGTTGTCGATGAAGGTATCGACCTCGCCGCTGATCACGGCCGTCATCCCGGGGCCAGCGCCGCGATAGGGAACGTGCACCATGCGCGTTCCCGCAAGCAGGTTGATCAGCTCGCCCGTCAGATGCGTGCTCGTGCCGTTGCCGGCGGAAGCGAAGGTGATGGCGTCCGCCGCGCGCGCGTCGCGCAGCAGGGCGCGGACGTCCCGGCCTGCGAGCCGGCGAGGGTTCGCCACCCAGACGTTCGGCACGGTCACGACCAGCGCGACTGCGCGGAAATCCGCCCGGGCGTCATAGGGAAGGTTGCGATAAAGCGCCGGCCCGATGCCGTGCGAGGCGATCTGGCTCAGGAACAGGCTGTGCCCGTCCGCCGGCTGCGCCGCAAATCGGCCGGCCGCAAGCGTCGCCCCAGCCCCCGGCTGGTTCTCCACCACCACCGCCCGGCCGAGCTCGGCCCGAAGCGCCTCGGCGAGCAGACGCGCGACCACGTCTGTCGTTCCTCCGGGCGGGAAGGGAACCACGAGCCTGAGGTCACGCTCCGGCCAGGCCTGGGCACTGGCCGCTCCAGAACCGAGGACGCCTGCCATGATCGCAAGCACCGCGCGCCGACCGATTGCCTTCATCGCCGACCTTCCCGACATTGTTCCCGTGCACACTGCCGCCCCACCGCGCCGCTGTCGAGACCGAGCCGAAGGAGCCCCGAAGGATGCAGCCCCTCCCCGAACGCAGCGGCCCGCACGACATTGGCGGTCTCGCCGGCGGCGCGATCGAGCGCGACGAACACGACTACGCGCACTGGGAGAAGGAGGCGGATGCGATCCGCATGCTTCTCGCCGACGCCAAGCGCGGCTTCTTCACCACCGACGAGACGCGCCGCATTCAGGAACAGCTCGACGACGCGACCTACTGGAGCCTGCCCTACTACGAGCGCTGGATCGCCGCCTTCTCGGCGCTGCTCGTGGAGAAGGGGGTGCTGACCGAGGCGGAAATCGCCGAGGAGACCGAACGTCTGGTAGCGGCGGGAGCGCATCTCGTTCCCGAGCACCCTCATGACCAGGATCACGACAACGACAACGACCACGATCACGTGCACCAGCCCGATCATGACGCGGCCGAGACTGTGCTCTCGCCGCTCCGGCTGCGCGCGATCGCGGTGCGCGAGCGGCTGGTCGCGCACGGGATCATCGCGCGCGAGGAGATCACGGCCGAGATCGAGCGGATGGACGGGCGCGGCGAGCATCTCGGCGCGCGGATCGTCGCCCGCGCCTGGACCGACCCCGCCTTCGCAGCCCTGCTCGCGCGTGACGGAAACGCCGCCGCGGAGGGTCTCGGCATCCCGGTCACGGGAACGCGGCTTGCAGCCCTCTTCAACACCGAGCGGCTGCACCATCTCGTCGTCTGCATGCTCTGCTCGTGCTACCCGCGCAGCGTGCTCGGCCGGCCGCCTGCCTGGTACAAGAGCCGCGCCTATCGCGCCCGCGCCGTGCGCGAACCCCGCGCCGTCCTCGCCGAGTTTGGCCTCAGGCTGCCGGACGAGGTCGAGGTCAGGGTGCATGACAGCACCGCCGAGAACCGCTATCTCGTGATCCCCGAGCGCCCCGCCGGCACGGAGGGCTGGAGCGACCAGCGCCTCGCCCTGCTCGTGAGCCGTGACAGCATGATCGGCGTCGCCCGCGCCCGCGATCCTTCCTCCGTGGAGGCGTCATGAGCGACGCCGCAACGCTCAGCGCCGCCGACCTTGCCTCCCGCTACGCGCGCGGAACGCTCTCGCCACGCGAGGTCACGCGCGCCTGCCTTGACCGGATCGCCCGGCTCGAGCCGGTGCTGAATGCGATGGCCGTGGTCGACGCGGAGGGCGCGATGGGGGCGGCGGCGGAGAGCGAACGTCGCTGGTGGGCAGGCAGGCCGCTCTCCCCGCTCGACGGCGTTCCCGCCACGGTGAAGGACCTCCTGAACCTCGCGGGCCACCCGACCCGACGCGGCAGCCGCGCGACCGATCCCCAGCCGGTGGCGGACGACAGCCCGGCGGTCGTCGGCCTCAAGGCGGCAGGCGTCGTCATCCTCGGCAAGACGACGACCACCGAATTCGGCTGGAAATCCCCAGGCGATTGCCCGCTGCACGGGATTACGCGCAACCCGTGGAACACGCGCCTAACACCGGGAGGCTCCTCGTCGGGAGCCGGTGCGGCGGCAGCGGCAGGCTATGGTCCGTTGCATATCGGCACGGATGCCGGCGGCTCGATCCGGATCCCGGCCTCGTGGTGCGGCATCGTCGGGGTCAAGCCGAGCTTCGGCAGGGTGCCGCAATGGCCGCTCGGCGCCTTCGCCCAGGTCGCGGTGGCCGGCCCGATGACGCGCACGGTCGAGGACGCGGCCCTGATGCTTGCCGTCATGAGCCGCTTCGACTGGCGCGACCCGTTCTGCCTTCCCGACCCGGTGCCAGGCTGGCTGGATCGGTGGCAGAACGGTGTGGCGGGGCTCCAGGTCGCGGTGGTGCGGCGCCTCGGGTTCCACCCGCCTGCGGACGAAGGAGCGCTCGCTGCCGTCGAGCGTGCCGCCCGCGCGCTCGAGGACGCCGGCGCGATCGTGACGGAGGCCGATCCGTCGCTGCCCGACACGCGCGCCCTGTTCACCGCCGTATGGGGCCAGGCGCTGAAGCGTCTGGTCGACTCCTTTCCAGAAGAGAAACGCGCCCTGCTTGACCCTCCGCTCGTCGCGATGGCGCAACGCACGGAGCCGATGGATGCCGAGAGCTTCCTCGCCGTCCAGGCGGCGGTGATCGAGACTGCGCATGCGATGGCGGCGTTCCATCGTCGTTACGATCTGGTGCTCTGTCCTGCCGTTCCGGAGCCGGCGCTCCCGGCGGACGCGACTCTCATCGCACCCGAGGAGGACCTCTGGCAGCGCTGGGCGCCCTGGACCTTCACCTTCAACCTCTCGCGCCAGCCCGCGGTCGCCGTGCCGGTCGGGCTTGACGCCGCAGGGCGGCCGCGCGGCGTGCAGGTTGCCGCCGCGCTCTACCGCGACGATCTCGCTCTCGCCGCCGCACGGGTGATCGAACAGGCGTGCGCCGCGCCAACGCTCGCGCCGCTCGGCTGAACCGCCGATGGCGGGGCCTGCGGTCGCGGTCATGGCGAAGGCGCCGGAACCCGGGCGGGCCAAGACGCGTCTGGTTCCGACACTGGGCGAGGCAGGTGCGGCGCTGCTCGCACGCGCCTTTCTGATCGACAGCGCGGCTCTGGCACGACGCGCCGCGCAGAGCGCTGGCGGCGAGGCGTTCGTTGTCGCGACACCCGATTCTGCCTGTGACGACCTCGCCGCTCTCACAGGACTCCCCGCGCTGCCGCAGGGCGGGGGCGATCTCGGCGCGCGCATCGTCACCACCTTCGCAGCCCTGTTCGCGCGCGGCCACGCTCCCGTGATGCTGCTCGGCGCCGACACGCCCGCCCTGCCGGAGGCGCACATCGCGCGGGCGCTCGCGCTGGCTTCGGCCGACCCGGGCTCCGCCGTGTTCGGCCCGAGCGGCGACGGGGGATACTGGACCGTCGTGCTGTCGGCGCCGGCGTCCGTCTTGTTCGAGAACATCCCCTGGGGAAGTCCGACCGTGCTTGCCGACACGACCGCCGCTGCGTCGCGCGCCGGCATCCCGATCGCGCTCGCCCCGGCCTGGGACGATGTCGATCAGGTTTCGGATCTCGCCTCCCTTCTCGCCCAGCTCGAGGCCGACCCAACCGCCGCTCCCGCAACCCGTGCGGCGCTTGCCCGACTTGGCCTGCGCCGCTAGCTGAGGCGCCGTAATATGGCCGTGCGCACGAGGAACCGCATGCGACCACCCGATCCCTTGCGCGCCCCACCACAGCGTTCCCGCGGCCGAGCCCGCAAGGCCCCGGCCGGGCCCTCGCGCGCGATCACCGCCGATCCGTCCGGGAACGGCGTGCTTCAGACCTCGGCAAAACGCGGAGCAGCGCGGAGAACCCGATCATGACCGCCCCGCTTAAGGACCTGCGCGTCGTCGAACTCACCCACATGGTGATGGGCCCGACCTGCGGCCTCGTTCTTGCAGATCTCGGCGCCGATGTGGTGAAGGTCGAGCCGGCGCCGGACGGCGACAACACGCGCCGCCTGCTCGGGTCGGGCATGGGTTTCTTCGCGATGTACAATCGCAACAAGCGGAGCCTCGCGATCGACCTCAAGGACCCGCGCGGCCGAGACGCGCTCTACCGCCTCATCGATCATGCGGATGTCTTCGTCGAGAACTTCCGCCCCGGAGCGATGGACCGGATGGGTTTCGGCTATGCGGCTCTGTCGGCACGCAACCCGCGCCTGATCTATGTCTCGCACAAGGGCTTTCAGGATGGGCCCTATTCGGGCCGGACCGCTCTCGACGAAGTGGTGCAGATGATGGGTGGGCTCGCCTACATGACCGGCCCGCCGGGCCAGCCGCTGCGCGCCGGCGCCTCGCTCAACGACGTGATGGGTGGGATGTTCGGGGCGATCGGCGCGCTCGCGGCGGTGATCGAGCGGGAGAGGACGGGCCGCGGCAAGCATATCGTGTCCTCGCTCTACGAGAACACGGTGTTTCTGATGGGCCAGCATATGGCCATGCACGCGATGACGCGCAAGCCGCTCAACCCGATGTCCGTCCGCACCCCGGCCTGGGGCGTGTACGACATCTTCAAGACCGCGGACGGGCAGCAGATCTTCATCGGGATCGTGACGGATACGCAATGGGAAGCCGCCTGTCGCGCCTTCGGCCTCGACGATCTGTTCGCAGATCCGGCATTCCGCACGAACAACGACCGGGTGCGCGCCCGCGACCGTCTCATTCCCGCGCTCGAAGCGCGGTTCGGGGCGATGACGCGGGACGCGCTCGCCGCCGCCTGCGAGTCCTGCGGCCTGCCATTCGCCCCGATCCTCAGGCCCGACGAGCTGTTCGACGATCCCCACCTCAATGCCTCAGGAGGGCTTCTGCCCGTCACCCTGCCGGACGGGACGCCGACACGGCTTCCCGCCCTGCCGCTCGCGATGGACGGCGAGCGGCTTGGGCTGAGGCGCGACTCGCCGACGATCGGCGCGGACGGGCGCGAGGTGCTCGCCGAAATCGGCATGACGCCGGCGGAGATTGATGCGCTGATCGCCTCGGGCGTCCTCGTCGTCAGGCAGGAGCGGCGGTGAGCGGCGGAGCAGCGCATGCCACGTCGCGACCGGCGGAACGGGGCGGCCATCCTGACAGGGCCTGAAACGTGGTGGATTCGCAACGGGCACGAATAGGTGTAGGGTAATCAGGTGGGCGCCCGCTCCGAGGGCGCCCGGCCGTACGCTCGCGTCCCGCACGACGGAACGTGGCACATGCGCTGGCGGCACGGATGCCGCTCAGCCGAAGCGGGGAAGCCAATGCCCGACGGACAGGGGTCGATCGCCTCGCCAGCCGGTTCGGCCGAACGCGCACGGCCGTCGGACGCGCTGCGGCTCGTCCAGATCGAGCGTGGCTTGGCCGACATCGCCCTGCCCCGGACCTTCGTCTCGAGCCGGAACGATGCGATGCTGCAGCGGGCCTTCACCGACCCCACCTTCGCCGCCAAGCCGCCGGCTGAGACGCCGACCAAGGAGGAGTTTCTGCGCCGGCTCGCCGAGATCGAGCGGCTTGGGCCGGAAGCCGTGGCGCGGGACGCCGCCGCCGTCGCCTTCCTGTTCGGCGCGCGCGACACGCTCAATGCCGTGGCCGCGCCGCCCGATGCCTACACGATCGCCTTCACCGGCTTCTACACCCGCGGCGTGCCCGAGCTCGACCTGCTGCAGCAGCGCCCGGAGTTCGCCGAGATGCGCCGTCAGGCAAGGACGAGCCGTGTCGCGATCGGCGCGCTCGTTCTCGCCGGCGTGCTCTCGGTGCTGCTCGCGGTCGCGGTCTCTGTGCACGCGATGCCCGGAAAGACCGTTCTCGACCAGGTGCGGGTCACGGCAGCCGCTCTCGCGGCGATCGACCAGGAGATCGCGGCAGCCGACCGGGCAGCGCTCGAAGGCTTCACCCCCCGCCCGGGGGTCTGGATGGCGATCCTGCCGCCGCTGTGTGAGCGCATGTCGCTGCTTCCGGGACTGTCGGGAGAACCGGAGCGGCTGTTGCGCGGCTTCGAGGGGCCAGACCACTGGCTTCTCTGCGCGCGGCGTCAGGACGCGGCGTTCCGCCACGACGTCGCCAAATCGGAGCTCGCGACCTGGATCGACGCGACCACGGGCGTGACGAGCGAGGAGAGGCCGAGCGCCACCCCGGGCGAAAAGGCCGAACTCGTTCGGATCGAGAGCTGGACCTGGATCAGCTGGCTGCCCGGCCTCTCGGTGCGCGACATACGCCAGCACACAAGCTACACCTCCGAGCAGGTCGGTTGGGCGCTGCTCAGCGCCCTCGGCATCTACTACCTGCCCGTGATCTTCGGGGTGCTCGGCGGGGCCGTCTATGCCGTGCGGCGGCTGAACCAGAAGATCATGTCGAGCGAGCTTCACCCGCGCGACTGGCGTCACGCCCTGCTCCGGATCTTCATGGCCTTCCTGCCTGGTGGCTGCATCGGCCTGTTCTTCCAGCCGGAGGGGACGAAGGTCGACGCACCAGTCGGCGAGATCAGCCTCTCGATCGCCGCCCTCTCCTTCCTCGCAGGCTATTCGGTCGAGGTCGTGTTCCGCTTCTTCGACCTCGCCATCACCCAGGCGCTCCGGGTCGTGAACGCCATCGCTCCCGCAGGCGTTGGCACCCCGCCCGCACGCTGAGACGGGCCCCGCCGTCCTTCAGCCGCCGAGCGGCACGAGCTTGATCCGCCTGCCCTCGGCGGCGAGGGCGACGCGGCCGGCCTTGAGCGCGAGCGCCGCCTCGCCGAACACCGCGCGGCGCCAGCCGTGTAACGCCGGAATGTCGGGCTCGTCCTCGGCCGCGAGCCGCTCGAGGTCGTCAGCCGAGGCGATCAGCTTCTGCGCCACGTCGTGCTCGTCGCACTTGGCCTGGAGCAGAACCTTCAAGAGCGCCACCAACGCCGGGCTGGCCCGCGCCCCGCTGTTGCCGCGCGCCTGCGCGTCGGGAAGCGCCGCCTCGGGAAGAGACTGCGCCTCGGCCAGGGCGGCAAGCAGCGCCGCCCCCGACCGGCCCTCGGCCAGAGCGCGGGGAAAGCCCCGGGCGCGCATCAGGCCCGCCCTGTCCCGCGGCGCTTGGGCCGCGACCTCAAGCAGGGTCTCGTCCTTCACCACCCGCTGCCGGGGGATGTTGAGACGCTGCGCCTCCCGCTCACGCCACGCGGCGGCAGCACGCAGCATAGCGAGGAAGCGCCGGTTCCCGGAACGAGGCTTCAGCCGAAGCCAGGCCTCGTCCGGGTCGATCCGATAGGTGGCCGGGTCGGCGAGCGCCGCCATCTCCTCCGCCACCCAGGCGAGCCGCCCCTCGCGCTCGAGCCTGGCGCGGAGCTTCTCATAGACGCGGCGGAGATGCGTCACGTCCGCCGCGGCGTAGGCAAGCTGCTGCGGCGTCAGTGGCCGCGCTGACCAGTCGCTGAACCGGAACGCCTTGTCGATCGAGGCCCCGGTGAGCGCGCCGACCAGCGCGTCATAGCCAACCTGGTCGCCGAACCCGGCGACCATGGCGGCGATCTGGGTGTCGAACAGCGGCTGCGGCACGCGCCCGGTGCGCAACACGAAGATTTCGATGTCCTGCCGCGCGGCGTGGAAAACCTTGGTCGTCCGGGGGTCGTCGAACAGTGCGTAGAGCGGCGCGAGGTCGAGGCCGGGGGCTTGCGCGTCGATGACCGCCACCGAGTGAGGCCCGGCGACCTGAACCGCGCAGAGCTCCGGCCAATAGGTGCGTTCGCGCATGAACTCGGTATCCACGGTGACGAAGTCCGTCCCCGCCACGGCGTCGCAGAAGGCTGCGAGCGCCTCCGTGGTCTCGATCAGGACGGGAGGGGGGAATCCTGGCTCGGGCGGGCGATGCATCCTCGGCCTTGTACACGGCGGTGCGGCCGCGCACCACGCCGGGTGAGCCCCTCGCCGCCCCTGCTTGACAGTCCTGCCCCCTGCCGGTTCCTTCCGCGCCACCCCCCCAGACCCGGAGCGCCCGAGCGACGATGCACCCCTATCGCACCCATACCTGCGGTGAGCTCCGCGAGGCCGACGCCGGCGCGACCGTTCGGCTCTCCGGCTGGGTCCATCGCAAGCGTGACCATGGCGGCCTGCTGTTCATCGACCTCCGTGACCACTACGGCATCACCCAGCTCGTGCTCGACCAGGGCAACCCCCATCTCGCCGAAGCCGAGCGGCTGCGCCCCGAGAGCGTCATCACCGTCACCGGCGAGGTGGTTCTGCGCAGCCATGACACGGTGAACCAGAAGCTGCCGACCGGCAGGGTCGAGGTGCGGGTGCGTGAGCTCGTGGTGCAGTCTCCCGCTGAGGTCCTGCCGATGCAGGTGGCGGGCGACGCCGAATATCCGGAGGACCTTCGCCTCACCTACCGTTTCATCGATCTCCGGCGCGAGCGGCTGCACCGGAACATCATGCTGCGCGCCCAAGTGATCGCCTCGATACGGCGGCGGATGATCGAGGCGGGCTTCACCGAGTTCCAGACGCCGATCCTCACCGCCTCCTCGCCCGAAGGCGCACGGGACTTCCTTGTGCCGGCACGGCTACACCCGGGGAAGTTCTACGCCCTGCCGCAGGCACCGCAGCAGTTCAAGCAGCTCGTGATGGTCGCGGGCTTCGACCGTTATTTCCAGATCGCGCCCTGCTTCCGTGACGAGGCCTCCCGGGCGGACCGTTCCCCGGGCGAGTTCTACCAGCTCGACTTCGAGATGAGTTTCGTCACCCAGGAGGACGTGTTCGCGACCATCGAACCGGTGCTCGCGGGCGTGTTCGAGGAGTTCGGCAACGGCCGGGCAGTGACGCCGCCGCCCTTCCCGCGCATCCCGTTCGACCAGGCGATGCTCGAGTTCGGCTCCGACAAGCCCGACCTGCGCAACCCGCTGCGGATCAAGGACGTTACCGACATCTTCGCAGGCGGCGGGTTCGGGCTGTTCGCGCGCGCGATCGCTGGCGGCTCGGTGGTACGGGCGATCCCCGCCCCGGGCGCGGGCGGGCGGCCGCGCAGCTTCTTCGACAAGCTGAACGAGTGGGCGCGGGAGCAGGGGGCAGGCGGGCTCGGCTACATCATCTTCGAGGGCGGCGAGGCGAAGGGCCCGATCGCAAAGAACCTCGAGCCGGAGCGGTCGGAGCGGATCCGCGCCGCCTTCGACCTCGGCGACGGCGACGCTGTGTTCTTCGCCTGCGACAAACCGGCGGCGGCGGCGAAGTTCGCCGGCCTCGTGCGCACACGCCTCGGCGCCGAACTCGATCTCCTCGAGCGGAACGCATTCCGCTTCTGCTGGATCACCGATTTCCCGATGTACGAGCGGAACGAGGAGACCGGCGCGCTAGAGTTCAGCCACAACCCGTTCTCGATGCCTCAGGGAGGGCTCGAGGCGCTGAACACGATGGACCCGCTCGAGATCAAGGCGTTCCAGTACGACATCGTCTGCAACGGCGTCGAACTCTCGTCAGGCGCAATCCGAAACCACCGTCCCGACATCATGCTCCGGGCCTTCGAGATCGCGGGCTACCCGGCGTCTGAGGTCGAGGCGCGCTTCGGCGGCATGCTGAACGCCTTCCGCTACGGGGCGCCGCCGCATGGCGGCTCGGCGCCCGGGATCGACCGGATTGTGATGCTGCTCGCCGACGAGCCGAACATCCGCGAGGTGACGCTGTTCCCGATGAACCAGAAGGCCGAGGATCTGATGCTTGGCGCCCCGGCTCCCGTACCGCCCGAGCGGCTTAAGGAGCTGCACATTCGGCTCGATCTTCCGACGCCTACGGTCGCCGAGGCCAAGCGGGGCTGAGCGGACGCGTCAGGAAACCGCTGCGCGCTTGTTGTGATACATCGCGCCGTCTGCACGGTCGAGCAGCTCCTCGGGCGTCTCGGCCCCTAGGAACGGCGCAAGCCCGATCGAGACCGAAAGCGGCACCGCCTCGCCGTCATGGACGAGGGTGAGACGGCCGATCGAGCTGCCGATCCGGGCGGCGAGGGCAAGCCCACGCTCATGCCCCACACGGCTCATGACCACGGCGAACTCGTCGCCGCCGATCCGGCCGATCGCATCATGGGCGCGCACCGCCGCCCGCAGCCCCTCGGCGACCATGCGGATCGCGGCGTCGCCGGCAGCGTGGCCAAGGCGGTCGTTGATCTTCTTGAGGCCGTCCATGTCGACGAACAGCACCACGCCCGGCTCGTTGTGGCGGCGCGCCTCGGACAGCCGCTCGGCGAGGCGGCTTGCGAACCCGCGGCGGTTGAGAAGCCCGGTCAGCGGGTCGGTCTCGGCGAGGTGTTCGAGAGCACGGATCCGCGCCGCCTGGGCTCGGATCGTCCGGTCGGCGGCCCTGGTCAGCTCCTCCGCACGGGCCAGGATAGCTTGGCGCTGAACGATATCCGGGATCGACCGCGACACTTCGGCAAGAAGGCCGTGCAGGGCGGCCGGAAGCGGCTCGTGGAGGCTGTCGGTCACGGACGCATCGAACGGCATCGAAGTCTCCTCTCGCAGGGCCGCAGGCGCGGCCTGGAGAGCGAGGAGGCAACCGCCGTGCCAGAACAACGACGGTGCGACTGTATGTAAGGAGACTGGGACGGCGGCAGACTCTGCCGCTGCCGGTCGCTGGCGGCCGGCAGGCCTTGCCTGCCTCTCCCCTGTCGTGCCGAGGGCGGTCCTTCTATGCTGGAGCGACGCCACCGTGAGGTCTCGATGCGCAGCCCCTCTCTCGCTGCCCTTTTCGCCGCCAGCCTTCTGTGCGCGCCCGCCGCGGCCGCGGAGCTCGCCTCGCACCGGGCCGCCTACAGGCTCTCGCTCGAGAGCGCGCGTCCGAGCGCAAGTGTGGAGAGCGCGTCCGGCGCCATGCTCTACGAGCTCGTCGACCAGTGCGAGGCCTGGACGTCCCAGCAACGGTTCACGCTCTCGGTCACGACCCGGGACGGCACGACGACGGAACGCCAGTCGGACTACGTGACCTGGGAAGCGAAGGACGGGCGCACGATGCGGTTCCGCCTCCGCCAGACAGTGGATGGCACGCTGGCGCAGACCATCGTCGGCGAGGCGCGGCTCGACGCCGGCGGCGCCGGGGGGATGGTGCGCTACCGCGAGCCGTCGGAGCAGGAGCTCACGCTTCCCCCCGGCACGCTGTTCCCGATGATCCACACGCTCAGGATCCTCGCCGCGGCCAGGGCAGGGCAGAGGACCCTCGAAGCGCCGCTGTTCGACGGCACCTCCGCGGACGGCGCCAATGACAGCAACACCGCCATCATCGGGAGCGTTGCGGGCGACCGCTCCCGCTTCGAGGCACTCGCTGCCTTGCCGTCCTGGCGGTTCCGCATCGCCTTCTTCGAGCCGACCAACACCACCGGCAGCCCTGACTACGAGGTCGGCCTGCGCTACTGGGAAAACGGCATCGCCGACGAACTCAAGATGGATTTCGGCGACTTCGTCGTCGCGGGGCGGCTCGAGAAGCTTGAGATCATTCCGGGGGGATGCTGAGGCCCCTCCCTTTGCCGATCACGCCCGGGCCGAACCGGTCGCGAAGCCGGTCGATCGCCTGCTCCACCGCTCGGCGCTTCGGCGCATCGGGGTCTGCGAGGTCGCCGCGGTCCGCTTCCGCCGCATCGGCAAGCGGGTCGGCTCCAATGCCGATCAGCCGGAACGACGCCCCGGTGGCCTCCCGGGCGAGCAGCGCACGCGCGGCGGAGAACAGCGTCTCAGCGAGCTGGGTCGGCTCGGGGAGGCGCGCATGCCGCGTGCGCGTCTGGAACGAGGCGGTCTTGAGCTTGAGGGTCACGCCGGCGGCGGCGAGCGCCTTTGCCTTGAGCCGCACCGAGAGCCGCTCGGCAAGCGGCCAGAGCGCCCGCTCGAGATCGGCCAGCGCGGAGAGATCGGCGTCGAAGGTGGTCTCGGCGCTGACCGACTTCGACGCGCGCGACGGCTCGACCGGCCGCCCGTCCTCCCCGCGCGCCATCGCCGCAAGCGCCGGACCGTCCTCGCCCAGACGCGAGAGCGCCTCCGCCGGGGACAGTGCGGCGAGAGCACCGAGGGTGGTGAAGCCCCGAGCGGCGAGCCGTGCTGCCGCCTTCGGCCCGATGCCGGGCAGCGCCGAGACCGGCATCGGCGCGAGCACGGAGGCGGCATCGCCGCGCCCGATCACGGCGAAGCCGCGCGGCTTGCCCCGCTCTACGGCCATCTTCGCGAGCATGCGGTTCGGAGCTAGCCCGATCGAGACCGTGACGCCAACAGTCCGTTCCACCTCCCGCGCAAGCCGCGCGAGCACCACCGCCGGAGGGGCGCGGTGCAGGGCCTCCGTTCCGGAGAGGTCGAGCACTGCCTCGTCGATCGAAAGCGGCTGCACGAGCGGGGTAAGCCGCTCTATCAGCGCCCGCACCATCCGGCCGGAAGCGGCGTATTTCGCCATGTCGGGGCGGATCACCACCGCCTCGGGGCAAAGGCGAAGTGCCTTGAACATCGGCATCGCGCTGCGCACGCCGAAGCTGCGCGCGACATAGCAGGCGGCGGTGACCACGCCGCGGCGCCCGCCGCCGACGATCACCGGCCTCTCCGCAAGCTCCGGCCGGTCACGCTTCTCCACCGAGGCGTAGAACGCGTCGCAATCGACATGCGCGATCGCGAGCGAAAAGAGTTCCGGGTGCGAGATGATCCGGGCCGACCCGCACGCGGCGCAGACGGTCGCCATCTCCTCCGCCACCCTTTCGCAGTCGCGGCAGAAGGCGGGCATCGGCTGCTCAGCCGCGCCGGCCCGGCGGCCAGAGCCAGGCGGCGCCGCGCACGCCGGAACTGTCGCCGTGCTTCGCCTTCAGGATGGGCGTGTTGACAACGTCCGAGAACACGTAGGGCGAGAGGCGCCGCGGCACCTCGACATAGAGATGTTCGAGGTTCGAGAGCCCGCCGCCGAGCACGATCGCATCGGGGTCGAGCACGTTGATCACGCCCGCAAGCCCGCGCGCGAGACGGTCAACATGCCGCGCAAGAGCGGCGCGGGCGACCGGGTCGCCCGCGGCAGCGCGGGCGGGGATCTGTGTGGCGTCGCGCGCGCCCGGGCCATCGCAGTCCCGCGCGAGGCCCGTCCCCGAGATCCAGAGCTCGAGGCAGCCCATACGCCCGCACCAGCAGCGTGGCCCGGGGTTCTCGTGCCGCGCCTGCCAGGGCAGAGGCGTGTGCCCCCATTCCCCGGCGATGCCATGCGGCCCCTCGACGATCCGCCCATCGACCACCACGCCGCCGCCGCAGCCGGTGCCGAGGATCACGCCGAACACCACGCGCCTGCCCGCCCCTGCACCATCGGTCGCCTCGGAGAGAGCGAAGCAGTTGGCATCGTTCGCCATCCGCACCGGTCGGCCGAGCGCTGCCTCGATGTCGCGGTCGAGCGGCCTGCCGTTGAGGAAGGTGGTGTTCGAGCCTTTCACGAGCCCCGTTGCGGGCGAGAGGCAGCCCGGCATGCCGATGCCGACGGTCGCCCCCTCCCCCGTCTCCGCCTCGGCGGCGGCGACGAGGCCAGCGATCGCCCGCACCACACCGTCATAGTCGCCTGGCGTCCGGGTGCGCCAGCGAAAGCGTTCGCCGCCCGTGTCGTCGAGCACGATGATCTCGATCTTGGTGCCGCCGAGGTCGATGCCGATCCGCATGGGCGGATCGTGTCCGAAGCCGGGCGCTTGCTCAATCGAGGCGCGCGCAGCAAGCTTCCGCTCCATGAGCGAGACCGTCCTCGACCTCAAGGGCCTTTCCTGCCCGCTTCCCGTCTTGCGCGCCAACAAGGTGCTGCGGTCACTGGCTCCCGGCGCCCGGCTTCGCGTGCTCGCGACCGACCCTGCCTCGGTGAAGGACTTCCATGCCTATTGCGAGCAGACCGGCCACGCTCTCGTGGCGATGAGCCAGGACAGGGAGACCTTCACCTTCGTCATCCAGCGCAAGGCGGACCCGCCCGGGAAGGCGGAGCCGTGAACCGGTGAGCACGGTCCTGTTCTCCCATCCCGCCTGCCTCGGCCACGACACCGGCCCAGGCCACCCCGAACGGGCGGACCGGATCAGGGCGGTGCTGCAGGCCCTCGAGGCGGAGGAGTTCGCGGCGCTGTTGCGCGAGGATGCTCCGGAGGCAGAGCCAGACGTGCTCGCTCTTGCCCATCCGCGCGCCTATGTTGACGGCATCCTCTCGATCAGGCCAGAGCCGGACCAGCGGATCATGCTCGACGGCGACACCGTGATGAGCCACGGCAGCCGCGCCGCGGCCCTGCGTTCTGCGGGAGCGGCGATCGCAGCGGTCGATGCGGTGATGGAGGGATGGGCGCGCAACGCCTTCTGCGCCGTGCGCCCGCCGGGCCACCACGCCGAGGCGGCACGGCCGATGGGCTTCTGCCTGTTCGCGAACGCGGCCCTCGCCGCCCACCGCGCACGCGCGAAATGGGGAGCGCGGCGCGTCGCGGTGGTGGATTTCGACGTGCATCACGGCAACGGGACGCAGGCGATCCTCGAACGCGACCCGGATTTCTTCTTCGCTTCGAGCCACGAGATGCCGCTCTTTCCCGGAACCGGGCATCCGCACGAGAGGGGGGTCGCGAACAACGTGCTGAATGTCGCGCTCGAGCCGTTCTCGGGGGGTCCGGAGTTCCGCGCGGCCTGGGGCGACGTGATCATCCCCGCCGTCGAGGCGTTCAGGCCGGAGCTTCTGATCATCTCGGCCGGCTTCGATGCGCATCGGCGCGATCCGCTCGCCTCGCTCAACGTCTCGACGGCGGATTTTTCCTGGCTCAGCCGGGCGCTGGTGGAGCTTGCCGACAGGGTCTGCGAGGGGCGCGTGGTGAGCCTCCTGGAAGGAGGGTACGACCTCGCGGCGCTTGCCGAGTCAGCGGCTGCGCACGTGCGAGCGTTGATGCGGGTGTGAGTGATCCGCAGACATCCGCAGACACTAGAGCGGAACCCGACGTGATTGAGTCGGGAGGGATTCCCAGATCAGGCGCTAAGAGTGAGTCAGACTGTCTGCCGGATGAAGCCGGCAGGGGATGCCGAGAGCGCTGTCGGTCGATCTTCGGGTTCGGGTTCTGGGGGCTGTGGCGGCAGGCGCGACGCATCGCGAGGCCGCCGAACGTTTTGGAGTGAGCGCGGCGAGCGTCAGCCGCTGGCGCAAGCGGGAGCGTGAACAGGGCGATCCGCGCCCCGGGCGGCTTGGTGGCGACCGGCGTTCGGGCCAGATCGAGGCGCGCCACGATGCGGTGATGGCCGCGCTCGGCCCAGGCAGGGACGCCACGATCGAGGAAGTCCGCGCGAGCCTGGCGGAGCAGGGCCTCGTCTTCGGCTTCGGCACGATCCAGCGCTTCTTCGCGCGCCACGCCATCACGCGTAAAGAAGACCGCGCACGCCACCGAGCAGGACCGTCCCGACGTCCTGATCCGGCGCGAAGCGTGGTTCGAAGGTCAGCTCGATCTCGATCCAGACCGGCTGGTCTTCATCGACGAGACATGGGCCTCGACCAACATGGCCCGCCGCCACGGGCGTTGCCGGCGCGGCGAGCGGCTTCGGGTCGGTGTCCCGCATGGTCATTGGAAGACGACCACCTTCGTCCGCGCACTGACCATGCGCGGCTTCATCGCCCCCTGGGTGCTCGATGGGCCGATCAACCGCGACGCCTTCGAAACCTATGTGGCCAAGGTGCTGATCCCGGAACTGCGGCCTGGCGACATCGTCGTCATGGACAACCTGTCCAGCCACAAGGGGCCGCGCGTGCGCCAGATGATCGAGGCAGCGGGCGCCCAACTGCGCTACCTTCCGCCCTACAGCCCCGACTTCAACCCCATCGAGAACGCCTTCGCCAAGCTCAACGCCCTGCAGCGAAAGGCTGCCGAGCGAACCATCGGCGGCCTCTGGGACGACATCGGGCGCATCCTCGACCTCTTCCAACCAGCCGAGTGCGCAAACTACTTCACCGCCGCAGGCTATTGGAGTGATTCCAGCGAAGGTTTCCCGCGCTGGTGCGTGCCGATGATGGTGTTGGCGGGCGCGGTCCGGCGGAAGGGCTTCGGGTCGGCGTTGTGGGCATTGAGATAGGCGCGGATGGCCTGGTTCAGCTCGATGACGGAGCGGAAGACGCCGCGGTTCAGGCGACGCTTTGTCAGCGTGGCGAACAAGCCCTCGACGGCGTTGATCCAGGAGGCCGAGGTCGGCGTGAAGTGGTGAGCTGGCCCTTTTTTCCTTGGACATCCATTTGTCGAAGGACGCCCGAGGATGGCTGCTTCCGAGATGCCGAGACGAGAGACCCCGGAGCGGGGTGATGGGGCTGAGCGGCGCGCCGGCGGCGGGGCCGCTCGCTCCGGGGCAGCGCTGGAGCGTGGCGCGCAAGCGCGCGGTGGTGCTGCGCCTGATCGCGGGCGAGCCGGTGGAGCTTGTGTCGCGCGAGATCGGCGTGCCGGTGTTCAAGCTCGAGCGCTGGCGCGAGCGAGCCGAGGCCGCGCTGGAAGGGGCGCTCAAGGAGCGCGAGGCCGACGGCGAGGGCCCCGAGCTGGCCGCCGCGCTGCGTCGGATCGGCGAGCTCAGCATGGAGGTCGACCTCCTGCGCGCGAAGATGGGCCAGTCCCCCGGCCCTTTGGCCCGGAAGCGGTGGCGGTGATGGCCGGGTCGGTCTCTCCTGCCACCGGCCGCGCCTACGGCGTGGCGCGGGTGTGCGCGGTCTGGGGCGTGCCGCGATCATCGTTCTACCTGGCCCGGCAGGCGGCGCAGGGCTTGGCCCCCGCGCGGCCGACCGGCCGCCGCGGGCCGAAGCCCGCGGTTCCGGACACCGCCCTGCGGGCGGCGATCCGGGCCGACCTCGCCCGCTCGCCCTGGTCGGGCGAGGGCCATCGCAAGGTCTGGGCGCGGCTGCGCGTCCGGGATGGGCTTGCGCATCGCGCGCAAGCGGGTGCTGCGGCTGATGCGCGAGAACGCCCTCCTGTCGCCACACCGCGCCCGCCCACGCCCCGCCGACGACCATGACCGGAAGATCATCACCGACGCGCCGAACGTGATGTGGGCCATCGACGGCACGCAGGTCGCCACGGTGCGCAACAGCAAGGTCTGGCTCTTCGCCACGGTGGAACACTGGAACGCGGAGGCGCTCGGCTGGCACGTCAGCAAGCGCGGCACGCGCCGCGAGGCGCTGCAGGCCATGGGCATGGCCGTGCGCCAGCAGTTCGGCCATCTCGGCCGCGACGCCGCCCGCGGCGTCCAGCTGCGCCATGATCACGGCAGCTGCTTCATGGCCGAGGACTTCCAGAACCAGACACGAGCCTGGGGCATGACCCCGAGCTTCGCCTTCGTAGGCGAGCCCCAGACCAACGGCGTCGTCGAGCGGTTCTTCCGCACACTCAAGGAGCAGGTCGTCCACGGCCGCGTCTTCGAGACCCTCGAAGACCTCCGCGACGCCGTCCGAGCCTTCATCGCCCGCTACAACGCCCAATGGCTGATCGAGAAAAACGGCAACCTCAGCCCACACGCACGACGCCGCCAACACGAGCTTGCGGCCATGCCCATGGCCGCGTAACCCAACCGAGTGTCCAAGGAACCGGGTCCGGTTCAATGTTTGAGAATGTCCTTGCGCCCAAGTGGCTGGAGGATGCGCTGGCGGACGCGTCCGCCTGGTTCTCGGACGGTTTCGACGAGGTACAGGTAGCGACGGCCGCGGGCTGCCTTTTCGACGACGAACATGCCCTGTTGTGCGCGCGGGAAGAGCTGATTCGCAAGCTATTCCTGATCGTCTACGCAAAATGTTTTCACTAAAACTTTCGGCCGACCAGAGACGCCCTCTGCCCGATCACTAAGTCAGGCCAAAGAGTTCCTCATATGTTCCGCACGACTGTCCAAGTTGGGCCTGGCTTTGTCGCGGGCCTCCTTGGGAGGGGGCGTGCTGGTCAGCCTCGCCCAGAGGTCCTTGCCCCAGATCAATGCGGCGAGAACGGCTGAACCGCCAGCCACCCACGCAATCGATGGGGTAGAAAGTATGAGACTGAAAAATACTTCATGGAAAGGCTCGAATTAATGAGGTGCTAAAGGTTCGGCCGGCACGATCCGTCACGCCCTGTCGTCAGCGTTCTCGAGCGCGCGCGAGCGACCAGCCTGCCGAAGGGCGAGGCAAGACGCCAGTCGTTCTCGTTCCGGCCCCAAGATAGGAGACGATCGGCAATCACGCCGGGGTCGTTGTGGCCTCCTCAGCTCGGCAGCGCGCCCTCGCGCCAGAGCCGCATCAGCGCAGTGACCGCCTGCGGGCGCTCAAGGGGGGCGAGATGACCGCAGTCCTCGATCACGGCAAGGCGTGCCTTCGGGATGGCGGCGGTGATCTCCGCCGCGACCTCAGGCGGGGTGAGCGAATCCTCGCGGCCGACGATCACGAGCGTCGGCGCCCCGATCGCGCCAAGCCCCGGGCGGCTGTCCGGCCGGCCGAGGATCGCCCGCTGCTGCCGCAGGAACGCCTCCGCGCCGACCCGGTCCGCCATCGCCATCACCGTGCCCGTCAGCGGCGCATCGGCAAGCCGGTCAGGGTGCACGAGTAGCGGCAGAAGGCGCGGCGTCACGCCCTTGAACTGGCCGCGGCCGGCAAGCTCCATCAGCCCGCGGCGCCGCGCCGCCTGCTCCTCCGTGTCGGGGCGGGCGGAGGTGTCGATCAGGCAGAGCCGGCCGACGCGCTCCGGCGCGCGGCGTAGGATCTCGAAAGCGACATACCCGCCCATCGACAGCCCGGCGAGGTCGAAGCGCGGCGGCGCCGCCTCAAGAACCCGCTCCGCCATCGCGCCGAGCGTGTCGTCACGCGTCAGGTCGGCCACGCTCATCGGGCCGAGATCGGCGAGATGCCGGAGCTGGTGGTCCCACAACGCCTGGTCGCAGAGGAGCCCAGGCAAGAGGAGAAGCGGCGCTGGCATGCACGCGAGGCTGCCGCTCCGCGCGCTCGGGCGCAAGAGCGGCAGCGCGCGGGTTTCCTTGACTTTGCCGCACGTGTTCCGATAACTGCCGCCAACCTCGCGGGCCGCGCATTCCGCGCCCTCCGCGGCAAGTTGGACGTTCCGTGACCGAAAGCCTTCCCTCTGACGGCGCCTCCGGCGCCGACGACGCGCAAGTCGCGCCCGGCACACAACCGCTCACGCAGCTGGCCGTGACCGCTGCCGATGACCCCGCGGCCGCGCCTGCGGCAGTCAAGCCCCGCACGACCTTCGCCGATCTCGGGCTCTCCGAGGAGGTGCTGCGCGCGGTCGCCGATGCCGGCTACCTCCACCCCACCCCGATCCAGGAACAGGCGATCCCGGTCGTCCTGATGGGGCGCGACGTGCTCGGCTGCGCCCAGACCGGCACCGGCAAGACCGCCTCCTTCACGCTGCCGATGCTCGACATCATGCGCTCGGGCAGGGCGCGGGCGCGGATGCCGCGGGCTCTGATCCTCGAGCCGACGCGCGAGCTTGCCGCCCAGGTCGGCGAGAACTTCGCGAAGTACGCCAAGTACCTCCGCTTCGACTACGCACTGCTCATCGGCGGCGAGAGCATGGGAGACCAGATCGCGCGGCTCAACCGCGGCGTCGATGTGCTGATCGCGACACCGGGCCGGTTGATCGACCTGTTCGAGCGCGGCGGCCTCCTCCTCTCGGACGTGCGCATGCTGGTGATCGACGAGGCAGATCGGATGCTCGACATGGGGTTCATCCCGGATGTCGAGCGGATCGTGTCACTGCTGCCGCGGATGCGCCAGACGCTGTTCTTCTCCGCCACCATGCCGCCGGAGATACGGCGTCTTGCCGATTCCTTCCTGATGAACCCGAAGGTGATCACCGTCGCCCCGCCCGCGACGGTGGCCTCCACCGTCGCACAGCACCTCGCGCTCGTGCGCGAGCACGACAAGCGCGAGGCGCTGCGGCGGCTGCTTCGGTCGGAACAGGTGAAGAACGCCCTCGTCTTCTGCAACCGCAAACGCGATGTCGACATCCTCTGCCGCAGCCTGCTGCGCCACGGCTTCAACGCCGGCCAGCTGCACGGCGACATGACCCAGCCCAAGCGCACCGAGACCCTCGAGCGCTTCAAGGCGGGCGAGATCACCGTCCTCGTCTGCTCGGATGTCGCCGCGCGCGGGATCGACATCGGCGGGCTGTCGCATGTGTTCAACTTCGACGTGCCGCGCCATGCCGAGGACTATGTCCACCGCATCGGCCGGACCGGCCGCGCCGGCCTTCCCGGCCGTGCCTTCACGCTCGCGACGGTCGAGGACGACGAGGCGCTCGCCGCGATTGAGAAGCTGATCGGCAAGCCCATCCCTCGGATCCAGGTCGAGGGGCTCGATCCGGTCTCGCTCGACGTGATGGGCGAGACGCCTCGACCACGCAGCCGCGGTCGCGGCCGAGGAGCGACCGCAGCAAAGACGCGCGCCGAGCCGAAGCCGGCCGCGGCGCCGAAGCGCACCGCCGAGGCGCCCAAGCGCACCGCGCCGACCCAGCGTGAGCCGGCCGAACACGGCGACCGCGTCCTCGGCTTCGGCGACTTCATCCCCGACTTCATGCGCGCGCCGCGCCGCGTCGCCCGCCCGACCGCAGCGGAGGCGGAGGACGAGGCCGCCTGACCTCCGCTCGAGGCGATGGCGCGGCACGGCGCCAAGCCTCCCCCTCCTCGTTTCTCTTGAACCCGCCGTCCTCGAGGACCCCATGGCCGAGTGGAAAACCCATGCCCGTTTCCCCGGGCCGATCGTCATGGTCGGCTTCGGTTCAATCGGCCGCGGCACGCTGCCGCTGATCCTCCGCCACATCGACGCTCCGCGCGAGCGCATGGTGGTGATCGACCCCGATGACAGCGGCCGCTGGATCGCCGAGAAGGAAGGCATACGCTTCCGCAAGCTCGCGCTCACCCGCGAGAACCTCCGCAGCGAGCTCGAGCCTCTGCTCGGCAGGGGCGGGTTCCTGGTGAACCTCTCAGTCGAGGTGTCCTCGGTCGCGCTCATCGAGCTCTGCCGGCAGTGGAACGCTCTCTATCTCGATACCTGCATCGAGCCCTGGCCGGGCGGCTACACCGACCCGTCGCTCAGCATGAGCCAGCGTTCGAACTACGCTCTGCGCGAGAGCGCCCGCGCGCTGCGCCGCCCGGGCCACGACGACCCAACCGCTCTGATCGCGCACGGCGCCAACCCAGGCATGGTGAGCCACTTCGTCAAGCAGGCGCTCGTCAACCTCGCCGAGGCGCTCGGGAAGGACACGACGGCGCCGACGACGCAAGAGGGCTGGGCGCGGCTCGCCCGCGATCTCGGCGTCAAGGGGATCCACATCGCCGAGCGCGACACCCAGCGCTCCGACCGGCCCAAGGAGCAGGGTGAATTCGTCAACACCTGGTCGATCGAGGGGTTTCTCTCCGAGGGCATGCAGCCCGCCGAGCTTGGGTTCGGCACGCACGAGAAGGCGCTGCCGCCGGAGGGGCGCCGGCACGAGTTCGGCTGCGACGCCGCCATTTACCTGACGCGCCCGGGCTGCGCGACGCGCGTGCGCACCTGGGTGCCGACGGCAGGGCCGCAGATCGGCTGGCTGATCACCCACAACGAGAGCATCTCGATCGCCGACTACCTGACGCTGCGCGAGGGGGGCAAGGTCGTCTACCGGCCCACCTGCCACTACGCCTATCACCCCTGCGACGATACGGTGCTCTCGCTGCACGAGTTCCAAGGGCGTGCCTTCGAGCGCCAGCCACGCACCCGGCTGATGAACGACGAGATCGTCGAGGGAATCGACGAGCTCGGCGTTCTGCTCTACGGCCATGCGCGGAACGCCTACTGGTTCGGCAGCCAGCTCTCGATCGCCGAGGCGCGGCGGCTCGCCCCCTACCAGAACGCGACCGGGCTTCAGGTCACCTCGGCCGTGCTCGCGGGTATGGTGTGGACGATCGAGAACCCGCGCAGCGGTGTGGTCGACGCCGACGAGATCGACTGGCGTCGCTGCCTCGAGGTGCAGCTGCCCTATCTTGGCCCGGTGGTCGGCGCCTATACGAGCTGGACGCCGCTGACCGGCCGCCCCGGCCTCTTCCCCGAGGACGTCGATCTCGAGGATCCGTGGCAGTTCCGAAACGTCATCGTGCGCTGATCGCGGTCGCCCCGCCCACGCTCAGGACGGCGGCACGACCCCGACCTGGTCGACGATCCGCCGGTAGTGCTGCGGGCGTCGATGGGCGGCGAAGTCGAACATCTTCGTCTTGCCCTGCCGTGTGGCGTCGAGATCGCAGTCGGCGACCAGCACCTCGTCGCCGAGCGTCGTGGCTTGGGCGACGACCTGACCGTTCGGGTCGACGATGCAGGAGCCGCCGATCAGCCCCGCGCCGTCCTCCTCCCCTGCCTTGGCAACGGCGACCGCCCAGGTTGCATTCATGTAGGCATTGGCTTGGGCAACGAGCGTCGAGTGGAAGGTGCGCAGCGCCGCACTCTCGCCCTCGCCGCCATTCGGGTCGTAGGCGGCCGAGTTGTAGCCGACGAGCACCATCTCCGCGCCCTGCAGCCCTAGGCAGCGCCAGGCCTCCGGCCAGCGCCGGTCGTTGCAAATGAGCATGCCCATGATCCCCGGCCCGATCGGGGCTTCGGTGCGGAAGGCGGGGAAGCCGAGATCGCCATAGGCGAAGTAGCGCTTCTCGAGCTGCTGCCATCTCTGCCCGGGCCTGACCCGTTCCGACCCGGGAAGATGAACCTTCCGATACTTGCCCAAGATCGTTCCGTCCGGGGCGACGAGAACGGCGCTGTTGTAGCCGCGGCGGCGCACGGCGCCGTCACCACCTGGGCCATCGTCGAAGGCCCCCCGGTCGAGCTCGGCGTAGCCAAGATAGAACCCGACACCGAGCGCCCTCGCCCGGTCGAACAGCGGCTGCACATTCGGGTTCGGCATCTCCGGCTCGAAATAGGAGAGGAGCTCCGCCTCGTCCTCGATCGGCCAGCGTGGGAAGAAGGTCGTCAACGCGAGTTCCGGGAAGACGGCAAGCCGGGCCCCCTCAGCTGCGGCCTTCTCGAGCAGTGCGATCAGACGCGCGAGCGTGGCCTCGCGGGGGTCGGCGCGCTGCACCGGCCCCATCTGGCAGGCGGCGACGCGGACGATTCGTGCCATCCACCCTAGCTCCTCTGGCGCGGCACGAACCGGCCCGCACCCGGAGCGTTCAGCACCCGGTGCCCGTCCCAGATCATCTCGCCGCGGAGATAGGCGGCGGCGACACGGCCGCGCATCTCCCGGCCGTGATAGGGGCTCCAGCGGCACTCCGGCCGGTCGACGATCATCGTCTCGTCGAAAGTGAACACCCCGCGTTCGATCACGCAGAGATCGGCATCGGCGCCGATGGCGATCCTCCCCTTCTTCGGCAGGAGGCCGTGGTAGCGCGCCGGCTCCTCGGCACAGTATTTCGCCATCAGGGTGATTGGCAGCCGACGCTCATCGAGAAGCGTGAACATCAGCGGCGCGAAACTCTGAAGCCCCGTCAGACCGGCGCTGCACTTGAAGATATCGGTGTGGCGCTTGCGCTCGATCGGCCAGGGCGCATGGTCGGTCGAGACATAGGCGACGGTGCCTTTGAGCAAACGGTCCCACACGCGCTCGACCTCCTCGGCGGTGCGGAAGGGAGGGTTGCACTTTCCCTTGCCGCCGAGGCGGACGAGGTCCTCCTCCGTCATGCAGAGATACTGGATGCACGCCTCGCCGGAGGCCTTCATGCCGCGGTCGCGATAGATCGCGGCGAGGTCGAAGCCCGAGGCGAGAGAGGAGTGGGCGATGTGCACATGCGCGCCGGTGGCGAGCCCGAGCTCGAAGATCGTCACATTGGCGAGGTTCTCAGCGAGCGGCGGCCGGGTGCGGCAGTGCATGATCGGGTCGGTCCTGCCGGCGGCGAGCGCGCCTTCGGTCAGCCGCTCGACGAGCTCCTGGTCCTCGTTGTGGACGGCGACCATCAGACCCGTCTCGGCGATGAAGGCGAAGGCCTTCTCCATCTCGATATGATCAATTCGCGGGAAGCGGACCGCGTCATACTCGTAAGTCGAGAGCTTGAAGGCGGAGGCGCCGGCCTCGGCAAGGCCGAGGATCGCGCCTGTGCCGCCCTGCTTGGTGATGGTGCCGTAGAGCGCGACATCGACATGCGCGGTCGCATTCACCACCGCGACCTTCTCGCGGAAGATCGCGGCATCCGTGACCGGATGGGGGATGTCGTAGGGCATGTCGCAGACCGTGGTGACGCCCCCCGCAGCGGCCGTGCGGGTCGCATGCTCGATCCCCGCCCAGCCCATCGCGGAGGAGGTGTGCATGTGGCCGTCGACCAGGCCCGGGAAGACGAGCTTGCCGCGATGATCCGACACCGCCCGCGCGGCGGGCGGCTCGCCCTGTCCGATCGCGGCGATCCGGCCTTCCCGGATAGCGATGAACCCGTCGGCGAGCACGGTGTCGGACGTGACGACATCGCCACGAACGATCCGGTCGAAGGTGGCATCGTGCGGTGCGGACATCGCTGCTCGGTCTCCTCGCTGTAGGTCGTTCGCTTGCGCCTCTGCGCGGCTCGGGTCTAGGAAGGCGCGCCAGTCAAGAACGCAACAGCGTGGCGATCAAGGGCGGATCCGCCCGCCGCGTGCGCCCGAGGAGGAGAGACGGCACCGATGAAGCTCCATTCCGTCCGCGTCCATCCGTCGAAGGACCTTCTGCCGCGCGAGGAGCAGCTCGCGTGGAAGATCGCCGGCGTCGCGACCGACCGTGCCCCGGTGCCGAAGGACGTGGCGGAGATGATCATCAACCGGATCATCGACAACGCCGCCGTCGCCATCGCCGCGATCAACCGCCGCCCCGTGGTATCGGCGCGGATGATGGCGCTCGCCCATCCGCGCAAGGGCGGGGCGACCGTGTTCGGCATGCCTGCCGCGACGACGGTCAGCCCCGAATGGGCGGCCTGGGCGAACGGCACCGCGGTGCGGGAGCTAGACTTCCACGACACGTTCCTCGCGGCGGATTATTCCCACCCGGCAGACAACATCCCCCCCGTCCTCGCGGTGGCGCAGACGATGGGCCGATCGGGCCGTGACCTCATCCGTGGGCTTGCCACCGCCTACGAGATCCACATCGACCTCGTGAAGGGGATCTGCCTGCACCGGCATAAGATCGACCACATCGCCCATCTCTGCCCGGCCGCTGCGGCCGGAATCGGGGCACTGCTCGGGCTCAGGCAGGAGGTGATCTTCCAGGCCGTGCAGCAGGCGGTGCATGTGAGCTTCACCACGCGCCAGAGCCGCAAGGGCGAGATCTCCTCCTGGAAGGCCTTCGCGCCGGCGCATGCGGGCAAGCTCGCGGTCGAGGCGGTGGATCGCGCGATGCGCGGCGAGGGCGCGCCGAACCCGATCTACGAAGGCGAGGACAGCGTGATCGCCTGGATGCTCGCCGGCCGCGAGGACCGCTCGCACGAGTATCTCGTGCCCCTGCCCGAGCCGGGAGAGCCGAAGCGCGCGATCCTCGAGAGCTATACCAAGGAGCACAGCGCCGAATACCAGAGCCAGGCGCTGATCGACCTCGCCTTCCGCATGCGCGAGAAGATCGAGGACTTCTCCGCGATCGAGAAGGTGATCATCCACACCTCGCACCACACCCACTACGTGATCGGCACCGGGGCGAACGACCCGCAGAAGATGGACCCGAACGCCTCGCGCGAGACGCTCGACCACTCGATCATGTACATCTTCGCCGTCGCCCTCGAGGACGGGCGCTGGCACCACATCGACTCCTACACCCCGAGGCGTGCGCGGCGCCCCTCCACGGTCGCGCTCTGGCACAAGATCGAGACGAGGGAGGATCCGGAGTGGACGCGCCGCTACCACTCCGATGATCCAAAGGAGAAGGCCTTCGGAGCGCGCGTCGAGATCCTGTTCAAGGACGGCACACGTCTCGTCGACGAGCTCGCGGTCGCGAACGCCCACAGCCTCGGTGCCCGCCCATTCACGCGGCCCGACTACATCCGCAAGTTCCGGACACTGACGGACGGCATCATCACCACGCGCGAGGCGAACCGCTTCCTTGCCGATGTTCAGGACCTCGCCGCCATTCCGGCCGGGGGGCTTGCAGTTCTCAACATCGCCGTGCCGCCGAAAGGGCTGACGCTCGCGCCAGGCAAGGGGATCTTCGATGCTCCGCCGGTGGCGAAGCCCGAGACGCGCGCCAAGCGGCAGCTGCGCGCAGCGGCGCAGAAGACCCGCACGCTCGAGCGCAGGAAAGGCCGCGCCGCGAAGACGGCGTTGCGCCGGACGGCGAAGGGGACGCGCTGAGCGGGGCGAAGGGAGGACGAACCGATGAACGACGTGGCGACCCAAGGAGTGCACAAGGGCCTCGTCGGCGTGGTGGCCGACGTAACCGCCGTCTCCAAGGTGATGCCTGAGACGAACTCCCTGACCTATCGCGGCTATCCGGTTCAGGATCTGGCCGACCAGTGCCGGTTCGAGGAAGTCGCCTACCTCCTGCTCGAAGGCGAGCTGCCGACGCGGAGGCAGCTCAACGCGTTCCGGAAGGCGGAGGCCGCCGAGCGCGGCATCTCGCGCGCGCTCATCCGCGTGCTCGAGGAGTTCCCCCGCAAGGCCCACCCGATGGACGCCATCCGTACGGCGGTGTCGTTCATGGGGATGGAGGACCCGGAAGGGCGCGACACCTCGGTGGAGGCCACACGGCGCAAGGCGCTTCGCCTCTATGCGAAGATCCCGACCGCGATCGCCGCGATCGCGCGTCTCCGCAAGGGCTTGCGCCCGATCCGCCCCAAGCCCGAGCTCGGCTTCGCCGAGAACATCTTCCACATGTTCTTCGGCAAGGTGCCGGAACCGGCCATCGTCAAGGCGTTCGACGCCTCGATGACGCTCTACGCCGAGCACAGCTTCAACGCCTCGACCTTCACCGCCCGGACGGTGACGAGCACCCAGGCCGACATCCACGCCGCGGTGACGGCAGCGATCGCCGCGCTGAAGGGGCCGCTGCACGGCGGCGCCAACGAGGCGGTGATGCATATGCTGAAGCAGGTGGGCACGCCCGCGCGGGCGCGCGGCTGGATCGACGACAAGCTCGAGCATCGCGCGCTCGTGATGGGCTTCGGCCATCGCGTCTACCGCTCCGGCGACAGCCGCGTGCCGACGATGGCGAAATACCGCGACGAGGTGGCGCGGCTTCGCGGCGGCGAGAAATGGCTCGAGATCAGCCGGATCCTCGCCGAGGAGATGCTCGCGCGGAAGGGGATCCACCCCAACCTCGATTTCCCGGCCGGCCCCACCTACTACATGATGGGGTTCGAGATCGATTTCTTCACCCCGCTCTTCGTCGCAAGCCGAATCACCGGCTGGTCAGCGCACGTGCTCGAGCAGATGCAGGACAATCGGCTGATCCGCCCGTTGTCGCACTATGTCGGCGCGGCGGAGCGCAAGGTGGTGCCGCTCCGCGCCCGCGGGTGAGGCGCGCGGCGCGGTCGCGGTTCTGTCGCCGGCGAGCCGGTCCGAGCCGCCTCTGCGACGTCACCTTGCGCGCCGCACTGAGAGGCAAGCTGCGACGGTCGTCCTTCGTGTTCCCGGCCTGACGCCGTCGACGCGCGCCGCATCGCCCGTGGCCTGCGCGAGGCTGCGGGCGCGAGGCGCTCGACGAAGCGCGCGTCGCGCTGCCGTTCCGCCACGAGGCGACCATCATCGCCGCACGACGCGCACCGGACGCGCGATCGTGCACGAATCTCGTCGCCGCGATGTCGTTTTTGTTGACACGCCTCCGCACCACACGCATAGCGTGATGTTGCGGAAGCAGATGCATTCCGATTCGCAGGCGCGATCGCTGCATCATGGTGCTCCGCGCAGGGAAGGACGGTCCATGGACCGCATGCTTGTCGAAGCCGCCACCGCGGCGACGACACCCCCGGAAAGGCCAGAGGCGGGAGTTCGTTTCCCGGCCGTGATGCTCTCGTGCATCGCGGGCGGCAAGCCACGCGCGAGGCGGTTCCGGTTTCCCGCTGCCCAGGCGGCCCGCTGGCGCCGCCGCGGCGAACCCGTGCAGCGGGAAATGGCATGGCGCTTCAGGACCTCAGCGGAAAGGAGTTCATGCACGTGACCATCACCAAGGTCGTGCCGGCGGCGGTCGAGGCCATCCGTGCGGCAGAGGAGTCAGATGCCGGCGAAGGCCGCGCACAGCCGATGGCGATGCGGGCTGCTACGAAGAAGGCGGCACCGAGGCGGACGGCGGCGGCGAAGAAGCCGGCGGCGAAGAAAGCCGCACCGAAGCGCGCCACGGCGGCGAAGAAGCCGGCGGCGAAGAAAGCCGCGCCGAAGCGCGCCGCGGCAGCGAAGAAGGCGGCGCCGAAGCGCACCGCGGCAGCGAAGAAGCCGGCCGCCAAGAAAGCTGCTCCGAAGCGCGCCGCGGCGGCGAAGAAGCCCGCGGCGAGGAAGACGACGGCAGCGGAGAAGCCCGCGGCCCGTCGCCCGCGCAAGGTCGCGGAGCCTGCCCCAGAGGCGCCCGCGCCCGAGACACCGACCACCTGAGGGCTCTCCGGCCCGGAGCAGGGCCGGAGACGCCACCGAAGAACGCGCCGGCAGCGTCCCTGCCGGCGCGTTTCGCGTCTCGTGTGCGAGGCCGACGCCTCAGCCGAACGTGGCCAGAAGGTCGTCCACCTGCTGCGCGGTAAGCAGGCGCGCCCGCTCGCGGGGGAGAAGCAGGAAGAGCTTTGCCGCCTCCTCGAGCTCCTCCGCCGCGTAGACCGCATCCTTGAGCGTGGCACCCGACACGACAGGGCCGTGGTTCGCGAGCAGAACCGCGCGGGCGGTTTGTGCCGCTTGCGCGATCGCCGGCTCCATCGCCGGGTCGCCTGGCCGGAAATACGGAACGAGCGGCATCGTTCTGCCGATGCGCATCACGAAATAGGGCGTGAGCGGCGGGATCGGGTTCGCGGGATCGACATCGGCAAGGCAGGAGACGGCGGTGGCCCAGGTCGAATGCAGATGCACCACCGCTCCGGCATCGGCGCGCGCACGATAGAAGGCGCGGTGCATGAACACCTCCTTCGATGGCCTGTCGCCGCCCACAGGCACGAAGTCGGCATCAAGCTTCGAGAGGCGCTCCGGGTCGAGACGACCGAGGCAGGAGTTCGTTGGCGTGATCAGGTAGCCGTCAGCGAGGCGCACCGAGATGTTGCCCGCGCTGCCAACGGAGAACCCGCGCGCGAACAGTGATGCCGCGAGCGCGACGATCTCCTCCCGCGCCGCCGCCTCCTCCGCCGTCATGACACCTGCTCCAGCATCTCGAACGCCTTGAGGAAGAAGTCCCGGGCGCCGAAGTTGCCGCTCTTCAGCGCCAGAAGCAGCGGCACGTCCCCGCCTTCGGCGCGCGTCCAGGGAACGCCCGGGTCAATCTCAGGGCCGATCCTGAGCCGCGTGATGCCAAGGCGCTGCACCACCGCGCCCGAGGTTTCGCCACCCGCCACGATGAGACGACGCACCCCGCGCGCGACGAGGCCCGCGGCGATCTCGGAGAGAGCGGTTTCGACGAGAGCGCCGGCAGCCTCGCGGCCAAGACGCTCTTGAAGCAGGGCGACACGATCGGGCGTGGCGGAGGCGGCGATGACGATCGGCCGCGCCCCAAGCCTGCCCTCCGCCCAGGCGAGAGCGCGTGCCGCGAGCGCCAGGGCGTCAGGTTCGGCGAGCGGGTCGAGCTCGAGCGTCGGCACGTGGTCGCGCGCGAGGCCGATCTGCCCAAGGGTCGCGCGCGAACAGGAGCCGGCGATCACCGCCGTGTGTCCCTCCGGCACGTCGAGGCGATCAGCGCTCTGCGATGCGGCGAGGCGGCCGGAGCGGCGGAAGTTCTCGGGGAGCCCGATCGCGATCCCCGAACCGCCGACAAGCAGCGGCAGGTCGGACGACGCGGCGCCGAGC
This sequence comes from Elioraea tepida, assembly GCF_019203965.1. NCBI lineage: Bacteria > Pseudomonadati > Pseudomonadota > Alphaproteobacteria > Acetobacterales > Elioraeaceae > Elioraea > Elioraea tepida. The sequence continues at coordinate 2,491,741 of NZ_CP076448.1, read as the reverse complement.
GACTCGAGATGAGCGTCCGACAGAGCATCGACGATCGCGTAGCGGTGGCCGCGCTCGGGCAGCGCAAGGCACGCACGCCGGATCGCGTCCGGGCCCTGCGCGACGGTCGCGTAAGGGACAAGGCCGACCGTGCCCGTGCTCTGACGCCCGAGAACGCGCACAAGATTTGCGTCCGTCATCGGCGTCAGCGGGTGCTTCTCCATGCCGCTCTCGTTTAGAAGAGCGCTGCCGACGAAGAGATGGCCCTGATAGACCGTGCGGCCGTTCGCCGGAAACGCGGGGCAGACGGGCGCGAAGGGGGCGCCGAGCGCGGCGAGCAGGGCATCGGCCACCGGCCCGATATTGCCGGCATCGGTGCTGTCGAAGGTCGAGCACACCTTGAAGAGGACCTGGGCAGCGCCGCACGAGCGAAGCCAGGCGAGAGCGGCGAGGCTCTGCGCCACCGCCTCCCCGACCGGTGCGGTGCGCGACTTGAGCGCGACGACGACCGCATCCGCATCAGGCGCGGCAGTGCCTGGAGCGGGCACGCCGATCATCTGGACGGTACGCATCCCGCCGCGCACCAGCGTGTTGGCAAGGTCGGTCGCCCCAGTGACGTCGTCGGCGACGGAGCCGAGCAGGATCGGCATGGTGTCAGTCCTCTGTCGGAAGCGCGAGCAGGTCGCGATGGCCGATGACGAGCGAGAGCCTTCCACGGGCGATGGCGGAGAGCCTCGCCTCCCGCCACGTCGCGATCCGTGCCGCGGCGCGCGGCAGGGCTTCGGCGGCCGCCGCGGCATGCCCCTCAACCATGTCGGTGAGAAGATGGCGGGCGATCCTCGGAATGAGCCAGTCGCTCGACGCGGTGGCGACCTCGAAGCCGCGTGCCCTCAGAAGCCGCACGAGGATCTGAGGCGCGGCCTGCCCCATCGCCGGCCCGAACCCCTTGTCGCGTCGCATGTGCCGCGCGAAGCTCCTCGCCACGAGCCTGTCGCCGAGAGCGGGCGGACGCCACCGGTCGCGGCCATCGACGGTCAGGCAGGCGAGAAAGGGAACGGAGAGACGCGCGACGAAGCGTGCCGCCCAGGACGCCGAGACGAGATCCATCAAGGCCGAGCAGACCACGGCATCATGGCCCGCGAGCGGGAGAGCCTCAGGCCCGGCGCCGAAATCGGCAACCCGCGCCTCGATCCGCCATGCGCCGCCCGGGGCGTGAACGATCAGCGCGCCGGATGGTGTGGTGACGGTCCAGCCACGCGTCTCCGCCCAGGCAGCGGTGCGCGCGAAGCCGTGCTCGAGCAGATCGCCGTCTGCATCGAGCATGGTCCAGACCTGAGCGCGGCCGATCCTCGGGGCCAGCCAGCGGAACAGGGAGCCTGCCCCCGCCCCGAGCTCGAGCAGACGCGGCCGCTGTGGCAGGGCGTCGGCGAGGCGCGCGGCGAGGGCGGCGGAGCGGGCAACCGCATCGAAAGGCTCGCGACGGGCGAGCCACTCGGCGCTGAACCCCTCGCTCATGCCGGAGTCTCAGCGAGCGCAGCGGCAAAGGCATCGGCCTGGTCTTCCCAGCTCGGCAGCCTGCGGCCGGCGGCATAGGCGTGCTCGGCCATGCGGCGACGCAGCTCGCCATCGAACACGAGCCGGCGCATCGCGCGCGAGAGCGCGGCCCAGTCGCCTGGCGGAACGATCACCGAGGCCTCGGGGGGAGCGAGCTCGGCCACCGCACCCCCTGCCGTGAGGGCAACCGGGATGCCGCGCTTCAGCGCTTCCGCCACCGCCATGCCGTAGCCCTCGTACCAGGTGGCGAGGGCGAAGAGATCGGTGCCCGACCAGAGGGCGGCGAGGGCGGCATTGTCCACTTCGCCGGCGAAGGTGACGCGGCCGGCGATGCCGAGCTCCTCGGCAAGAGCCGCCAAAGAGCGCGCATGGACTGGGTCGCGCTCGAGAGAGCCGACGATCGTCAGCGTCCAGGAGAGGTCGGAGAGCCGCCCGAGAGCACGCAGAAGAAGGTCATGGCCCTTGCGCGGCACACAGGCGCCGACCGAGAGGATGGCGCAGCCTGCAGCACGGCTGCCTTCCGCACGCGGCGCCTCGTCCGTTCCCGGCTCGACGACGGCAATACGCGCCTCGGGCACGCCGAGGCAGACGAGCTCTCGCGCGGTGGTTCGGCTCGTCGCGATCAGCCGCGACAGGACGGGAAGGAGCGCCGACTCCTTCTCGCGCAGGAGTGCCGCCTCGGCCTCGGGCAGGCCGGTCTCGAGCGGTGTGGGATGGTGGATCAGCCCAGCCGCCCCGGCTGATGCGACCGCATCGGCGAACCGCGCGAAGGCCGGAAGGGCAAGGCCGTCGATCAGCAGGAGCTCGCCCTCCGGACGCTCTGCAAGCGCCTGCCAGGCGGCCGCCTCTGCGGCAGCGTCAGGGAGCGGGAAACGCCCGGGCAACTCGACCACACGCACCGCATGGCCGCGCGCGACGAGGCCTGCGACGATTCGCCGGTCGTAGGCATAGCCGCCGCTGACCGTGCTGAACGGTGCGGGAACGACCAGGGCGAGCCGCATCCCCCTAGCCCACAGGCCCTTCGAAAGCGGCCCAGGCGACGGGGCTCTCGCGCAGCACCACCTTCAGCCCCGTGATCCGCTTGCCGCTTTCGCCGAGCCTGCCCTCGCGCAGCGCGGCGGCGAGAAGCCCATGCACATGCGCGGCCATGAACTCGGTGGTGGTGTTCCGCCCCGCGAATTGCGGCAGAACGTCGAGATTCTCGTAGTCGAAACTGTCGAGCGCGCGGCGCAGTTCGGCGCGCGCGAGCCCGATGTCGACCACGAGACCGTGCTCGTCGAGCGAGGGCACGCGGAACTCGGCCTCGACGGCGTAGGTCGCGCCATGAAGCTTCTGCGCCGGGCCGAACACCTCGCCCTTGAAGGAATGGGCGATCATCACGTGGTCGCAGACGGTCAGGCTGAACACGAGAGGTCCTCACGCATCGGGGTGGTGGAGCACGACATGGCAGAGAACGCCAGGGCTCGCGGCAAGCCGAGCCATGGTGGCGGGAAGATCGTCGAAGGCTGAAGGGCCGTCGAGGAGGCAATCAAGACGCGGATCGTCGAGCAGGGAGAGGGCGAGGGCGAGGCGCTCGGCACGGCTCCTTCGCCCGCGCATCGCTCCCCCGACCTCGCCGACCTGCGAGGAGACGAGGCGCAGGCGGCGGCTGTGGAAGGCCTCGCCGAGCGGAAGCGCCACCTCTCGGTCACCGAACCAGGAGGCTTCGACGATCCGCGCCTCGACGGCAGCGTGGGCGAGAGCGAAGCGCAGCCCCTCCGGCGTGCCGGAGGCATGCACAACGAGATCCGCCTCGCCGGGCGACTCCTCCGGCGTGGCGAAGGCAAGGCCGAGCGCCTCCGCAACCTTCCGCTTGCCGCCATCGCGGTCGATCACCGTGAGGGACACGCCGGGGATTCGCGCGAGCAGATGCGCGGCAAGCAGGCCGACCACGCCCGCCCCGACCACGAGCACGCGCTCTCCCGGCAGGGCGGCGGCATCCCAGGAGATGTTGAGCGCCGTCTCCATGTTGGCCGCGAGCACGGCGCGGCGCGTCGGCACGGCCTCAGGCACCGGGGCGAGCATGGCGGCGGGCGCGAGGAACCGCGTCTGGTGCGGCGCGAGGCAGAACACACGCCGCCCGATCAGGGCCTCGGGCCCGTCCCTGACGATGCCGACGGCGCTGTAGCCGTATTTCACGGGGAAGGTGAACGCGCCCTCCTGAAGCGGGCAGCGCATCGCCGCATGCTGGCTCGCAGGAACCCGCCCGGAGAAGACGAGGCTTTCCGTGCCGCGCGAGATGCCGCTTGCGAGCGTCTCGACCAGAGCCTCGCCGGGTGCCGGGGCGCGCAGCGTCTCGGCGCGTATCTCGCCGCGCCCGGGCGCCACCACCCAGAAGGCACGCGCCTGCCTCATGGCGCGCAGGCTGGCCGCGCGCGGCCGATCGCGAGATCGAACAGCGTATCGGCGCCGAGACGATAGGTCAGCGCCGGCGCGCGCAATCCCTCCTCTGGCCGCGCCGCTTCTGGAAGCACAAGGGCGGGCAGCCCCGACCCGAGCAGAAGCGGTGCGACGGCGATGTGCAACCGGTCGATCAGCCCGGCGGCGAGGAAGCGGCCCACGGTGACGCCGCCTCCCTCGACGAACACATGCGTGATGCCGCGCAGGCGTAGCCGCCGCAGAAGCATGGCGAGATCGAGCCCTCCCGAGGGGTCGCGCGGCAGGCGCATCACTTCCGCCTCGCCGTGCCGATCGGGTCCAGGCATGTCGGCCGCGCAGACGAGAAGGGTGGGCGGGCCACCGGAGAACACGCGCCGTCCCTTATCAAGGCGACGGTCGCGATCGAGCACGACACGCACCGGGCTCTCGCCGGAAACAAGGCGCGTGGTCAGAAGCGGATCATCGGCCGCGACGGTGGCGGCACCGACAACGATCGCCTGGTGCAGGGCACGCAGCCGGTGGGTGTGGAGGATGTCCTCGCGGTCGCTGATCCACTGCGAGACGCCAGAGCGTGTGGCGATCCGCCCGTCGAGGCTCTGCGCGAGATGGGCTGTCACCCACACACCGTCAGGCGCGACCGGCGGGCCGGTGAGCGGCCCGAGCAAAGCGGCAAGCGTGGCGGCCGCCTCGCCGGACGGCTCGGGCAGAGGGGCGTCGCCGCCGCAGCGCCGCGCGCGCAGGGCACGCCACATCGCCTCGGCGCCTGCCTCCTCTCGACCCCGTTCCATGCGCGGCTTCTACCCCCCGATGGTTCCGGGCGGAAGGAGAGCAAGGAGCGCCTCGGCCGCGAGGCCGGAGGCGAGCGGCAGCCAGAAGCCGGTGGCGAGGCGAAGAGCGACGAAGCGCCAGCCCATCAGCGGTGCCTCCCACACGATCACGCGGTTGATCGCGAGCACCGACCAGGCCGAGATCAGCGTCACCATCTGCGCCGGCCCCGCCCCGCTCGACCAGAGCGCGAGCACGATCGGGAAGGAGACGAACGGGCCGCCAGGGATGAAGGCGCCGACAACGGTCGCAACGAGATGCCCCCGAAGCCCCGTCTCTGGGCCCAGGAGAAGGGCCGCGAAGCGCTCGGGCACGAGCACGGCGAGGAAGCCCGCCATCGGCAGGGCGAGGAGCATCAGCGGCAGAACGCCCTTCAGCGTTGCGAACGCGAACCGCCCGCCCGCCAACGCCGCCTTCCGATCGCGCCGCCACAGGAGAACAGCGGCAACGGCAGCGGCAAGCCAGATGACGATCCCCGCAGCGCTCACGCGATCGAGCCCGGCAGCCGGCGCGCCATCAGGCCCGCGAGGATCGGCAGAGGCAGGGAGGCGACGAAGCGGAGGGCGGCGAACTCGGGCCCGAGGATCGGGATTTCCCAGACGAGGATGCGCTGCAGCCCGTTGAGCGACCAGGCGGTGACGTAGGCGATCAGGGCACCGCGGTCCGCCCCTCCGGCGGCGAGCGCAAACACGAGGGGGAAGGCGGCCATCGGCCCGCCTGGCGTTGCCGCGCCGGCAAGGGTGGCGATGAGAAGGCCCCGCAGCCCGCTCTCTGCACCAAGCCAGCGCGCGATCGTCTCCTTCGCCACGCCCGCCTGGACGAAGCCAGCGAGCAGAAGGGCAGCGCCGAGCACCGGAAGAAGGGTGAGGAGCAGGCCCCACGCGACGGCGAGCGCCTCCGCCACACCCTCGCCTCCCTTGATCGCCCAGGTTGCGAGGCCGCTCGCGGCGGTGAGGGTCCCGACGACCAGGAGGCTTGATCGGGTGGCGCCGGCCGGCGCCCGCTCTGTCGGTCGGGGTCGCATCGGGACCCCCGACCATGCGCCGGCAGCTGTGGCCTGGCAATCGGGGCGACGGAGACGGAACGACCGCGCCCCGCAGCGCCGCTCCGCTCAGGCGTTGGCGGCGAACCCCACCGGCGCGGGCGGCACGGCATGGCCCCCGGCGGGGGCGACAGGTCCGTACAGGGCCGGTTTCGGCACGGCGGCGGCGGCGAGCGTGCGCACGACCGCGTCCTGGGCGGCGAGCGCACGTTCGAGCATGCGCCGGTTCGCCGCCGCGAGATCGGCAAGCCGTGCCGAAAGCCCGGCGAGCGCCTCCCGCTCGCTCCCCTCGGCGCGGCCCCCTGCCTTGCGCACCGCCGCCTCGGCCGCGGCGAAGGCTTCGACCGCGCGTCGCTTCTCGGGCGCGAGCATCGCCGCGGTGGCGAGATCGAACTCCGCGAGAGCGCGGTTTTCCGCCACGAGCAGGTCGGACAGCCGCACCCCAGCGGCGATCAGGGCCTGGAACATGGTCGTCTCCCTCCCCTCTTGCCGTTCATCCTCCCGCGCCGGTCGCCGCATTCGTGCCGGCTCCGGCGCGCTCCTGGGCGGCGAGCAGCTGGCGGAACACCGCCTCGCCGATGCCGAGGCCGCCATTGGCCGCCGCGATCCGCGCATATTCGTTGACGAGAAGCGGCGCCCACGCCGCTTCGCCCCTGCCGCCGCCGCCGAAGCCGCGGCCCTTGGCGATGCCCTCGAACATCGGCTGGAACAGGGCGCCGAGCGCCATCGCCTCGAAATCCTGCGCCGCCTTGCGCAGGCTCGCGACGTCGCTGCCCGCGCGGCGGAGCTCGGGCACAGGCCGCAGGGCGAGATCGGCAGCCGTGGTGGCGCGAGGCTCCATCTTACATGATCTCCAACTCGGCCTGCAGCGCTCCGGCCGCCTTGATCGCCTGCAGGATCTGGATCATGTCGCGCGGGCCGACGCCGAGCGCGTTGAGGCTGCGCACGAGGTCCTCTAGCGTCACGTTCGCCGGAACGATGCCGAGCCGCCGGTTCTGGTTCTCCTGCACCTCGATCTCGGTGCGCGGCACGACCACCGTCTCGCCCTGGCCGAAGGGGTTGGGCTGGCTCACCTGCGGCGTTTCGGTGATCCGGATCGTCAGGTTGCCCTGGGCGATCGCCACCGTGCTCACCCGCACATTCGCGCCCATCACGATGATTCCGTTCGCCTCGTCGATGATCACGCGGGCGGTCTGGTCGGGCGTGATCCGGAGCTGCTCGATCTCGGTGATGAAGCCCACCGGGTCCTGCGCCGCACGCCCGGCGCTGATGTTGACCGTGACGGTCGCCGGATCGATCGCCGCCGCGACAGGCTCGCGAGCGAAGCGGTTGATCGCCTCGGCGACGCGGCGGGCGGTGGTGAAGTCGGGGTTGCGCAGGCTGAGCCGGAGCGAGGAGGTCCTGCCGAAGGCGAACGGCACCTCGCGTTCGATCGTCGCGCCCGAGACGATCCGCCCCGCGGTCGGCACGCCTCGGGTGATGCTCTGGGCGGCGCCGCGCGCGGCGATCGCTCCGGTCGCGATCTGGCCCTGGGCGACCGCGTAGACCTCGCCGTCGGCGCCAAGCAGGGGTGTCACCAACAGGGTGCCGCCGGTGAGGTTGGTCGCATCCCCCATCGCCGCGACATGGACGTCGATCCGCGTCCCGGTTCGGGCGAAGCCGGGAAGGGTTGCGGTGACCATCACCGCGGCGACGTTCTTCGTGTCGAGGCGTGTCTCCTGGTCGCGCACGTTGACGCCGAGGCGCTCGAGCATGCCGATCAGGCTCTGGCGGGTGAACGGGGCGGCGGCCAGCCGGTCGCCCGTGCCGTTGAGGCCGACGACGAGGCCGTAGCCGACGAGCTGGTTCTCGCGCACGCCTTCGACATCGGCGATGTCCTTGATGCGCACCTGCGCGTCGGCCGGCGCGGCGGAGAGGGCGATCGCGACGAGCATCACGGCAAGGCGCAGCATCTGGCTCACATGCGGTTCGCGCGGTGGTCTCGGTGGGTGGACCGCAATCGCCGTGCCAAGGCGGGCGCGAGGAAAACCGCGGCCTCCGGCGCAGCCTGGCACGGCACGGCCCGGCAAAACCTGCCGATTGCGGACGAAGCTGCCGATCGGCAGAGTGCCGCGCAGCGCAAGGCCGGTGGCCGCTGCGGAGGAGCATGCCGATGAAGATCACGGGCTATGGGCCGATCACGACCCCTGGCCGCGCGACGAGGCCAGGGGCCGCGCAGGGGCGTTTCCGCCTGCCGGGCAACGGCGCCGCCGGGGCCGCGTCCGAGGCGAGAGACGCCGGCGCGGCCGAGGGGGTCTCGATCGCCGCGTCGCTGATCGCGCTTCAGGAGACGATGCTCGCCGCCGAGCGCGATCGCGAGGCGCGCGCCCGCGCCGATCGGATGCTCGAGGAGCTCGCCGAACTCCAGCGCGGCATCCTGGGCGGGCGGCTTTCTGCCGCACGGCTTCGGGAGCTCGCCGCGCTCGCCGACCAGCCGGCGGTTGCGGTTGACGGGCGGCTCGCCGAGATCGTCGGCGCGATCACGCTCCGAGCGCGCGTGGAGCTCGCACGCCTCGAGCTCGCGGCCGCGGGTGGGGTGGCGAACGGAGGCTGACGGCACGCCCCTGCTGCACCGCGGAAGGCCGCGGTGAAACCGTTCTGTCTCAATGGTTTGGCGCCGCATTTGGCGGCTTGGCGACACCAAGCAGCGCAAGTATAGTCCGCGCGCCCTTCGACCCCGGGTGGCGAAACGGGGCGTTGGGCCAAGGGGCCTGAGGCCCTGACGCAGGGGACGTGAGATGATCGTGACGCTGCCGCCTGACTATCGGCCCTCCGAGGCCGAAGAGTTCATGAACCCGCTGCAGCTCGAGTATTTCCGTCGCAAACTGCTCGCGTGGCGGGCCGAGCTTCTGAAGGAGGCCGACGAGACCCTCGCAAGCCTCCAGGCTGGCGGGATGCAGGAACCCGACCTGACCGATCGTGCCTCGCTCGAGACCGACCGGGCCCTCGAACTCCGCACCCGTGACCGGGCGCGCAAACTGATCGCGAAGATCGACCAGGCGCTGGAGCGGATCGAGAACGGAACCTACGGCTACTGCGAGGAGACGGGCGAGCCGATCAGCCTCCGGCGACTCGAAGCGAGACCGATCGCGACCCTCTCGATCGAGGCCCAGGAGCGCCACGAGCGGATGGAGCGCACCCACCGCGACGATTGAGCGGGCCGGTGCCGTCGCGCTGTTTGCCAGACGCGGCCGGTTCCGCTACCAAGGGAGGGACGGACCCGTAGCTCAGTTGGATAGAGCGCTGCCCTCCGAAGGCAGAGGTCGTGCGTTCGAGTCGCGCCGGGTCCGCCATCCGCTCTTCCCTTGCGGCACGTTTCGGACTGTGCCGCGCAAGCTGGGTGTGTCGGCGGCCTCCGTGAGGCGGTCGCGGTTGGCGCCCGCCACATTCCCCATCCGCTTGCGGCAACCGTCTCGAGAGAGGCCGTTGCGGCAACGGTCAGATGTGATCGTCGGCGAAACGTATCAGGGCGAACCAGTGCCCGCGCTCCTGCCCTGTGTCGACAAGGCGCCCGGCACCGTCGAGCACCAAGGTTCGACGCTTCACCGTGTCGGCGAGATTGCCGCCGATGAGCTCGGCCCTGTCGGCGCCGGCCGAGACGACGATGTCGCCGTGGCTCGTGAAAGGCGCGATGCGTTGCGCCGCCTCCCAGCCGATCGGCGCATCCCGTGCCCCGTCGCCGATCCCTGCGCGCCACTGAACGACAATGTCCCCGCGCCGGAGCGGCAACGTGCCGATGGGGAACGCGCGGTAGGGCTGCGGTTCCCCCTCGCTTGCGCGTTGGATCGCATCGCGCACATAGGTGCTGTGCCACTCGCAGTAGGCGAACCAGGGCGCGCCGCCGGTCGCGACCCACACCCCCGCCGAGACGAAAGCGGCCGACCAAGCCCAGCGGTCACCGTTCTCGTCGACCGTCCGGCCATCCACATGCCGGTAGTGCAGGCGCCCGGCGGCATCACCGACGATCCGCCAATATTCGGCGATCCAGCCGTTGCACGGCTCCTCGTCCTCGAGGCGACCGAGGAAGCGTGCCTCCTCGCCTTCCGCCCACGCCGCGAGGCGTTCGGCGACGCTCTTCATGCGGCGTGCTGACCCCTCTGGCGCAAGCGAGCGAGATCAGTACGTCGCCCGCCCGCCCGAGACGTCGAACACCGCGCCAGTGGAGAACGACGCCTCGTCGGAAGCAAGCCAGCAGATCATCGCCGCGATTTCCTCCACACGCCCGAAGCGGCCGAGCGGGATCTTCGAGAGCATCCAGGCAATGTGCTCCTCGGTCATCTGCGCGAAGATGTCGGTCTTCACCGCCGCGGGCGTGACGCAGTTGACGCGAACCTCCGTGTCCGCGAGCTCCTTACCCAGCGATTTGGTGAGCGCGATCACGCCAGCCTTCGCCGCGGAATAGGCCGAGGCATTGGGGTTCCCCTCCTTGCCGGCGATGGAAGCGACGTTGACGATCCGCCCGCGGTTGCGCGCGCGCATCCCCGGCACGACGGCGCGGCAGCAGAGGAACACGCCGGTCAGGTCGACCTCGATCACGCGCCGCCAGGCATCGAACGGATAGGTCTCGACCGGGCCGTTCGGGCCGGTGATCCCGGCATTGTTGATGAGGATGTCGATCGGCCCGAGGGCGGCCTCCGTCGCCGCTACAGCCGCCGCGACCGACGCCTCGTCGGCGACCTCGACCCGGAGCGCGAGTCCGGACAGACGCGCCGCGACCTTCGCCGCCTCCGCCTCGTCGAGATCCCACAGAGCCACGCGTGCCCCCTCGGCCGCGAGGCGTTCGGCCACCGCAAGCCCGATGCCGCGTGCCCCGCCGGTGACGACCGCCACACGGCGTTCGAAACGATCCGTTGCCATGACGGTTCCCGCCTTCTCTCCCCTCTCTCTCAGGCCATCCAGGGCGGCACGGGAAGGCCCTTGCTGCGCAGGAACTCGGGATTGAACAGCTTGCTCTGGTAGCGCGCACCGCCGTCGCAGAGGATCGTCACCACGGTATGGCCGGGGCCCAGCGAGCGCGCGACGCGGATCGCGGCGGCGACGTTCAGCCCTGCGCTGCCGCCCACCGACAGACCCTCGTGGATGGTGAGATCGAACACCTGCTCGAGCGCCTCCTCGTCCGTCACCTGGATCGCATCGTCGATCGGCGCGCCCTCGAGATTGCCAGGAACCCGGCTCTGGCCGATGCCCTCGGTGATCGAGGCCCCCTCGAGCGTGAGCTCGCCGCGCATCTTCCACGCATAGAGGGCGCTGCCCATCGGGTCGGCGAGCGTGATCCGCACGGTGGGCTTGCGCTCCTTCAGCGCCATCGCGACACCGGCGAGCGTGCCGCCCGTGCCGCAGGCGCAGGTGAAGGCATCGACGCGGCCGTCCGTCTGCTCCCAGATCTCAACTCCGGTGGTCGCACGATGGCCCTCGCGGTTGGCGAGATTGTCGAACTGGTTCGCCCAGATCGCCCCGTTCGGCTCGGTGCGCGCGAGTTCCTCCGCAAGCCGGCGGGAGACGTGGACATAATTTCCGGGGTCCTTGTAGGGCGCGGCCGGAACGAGCCGGAGCTCGGCGCCGATCATGCGCAGGAACTCGATCTTCTCCCGGCTCTGCGTCTCGGGCATCACGATCACGCTTCGGTAGCCGCGCGCATTGCCCACGAGCGTGAGCCCGATCCCTGTGTTGCCAGCGGTGCCCTCGACGATCGTTCCGCCAGGACGCAGCGTCCCCTTCGCCTCGGCGTCGAGGATGATGGCGAGTGCGGCGCGGTCCTTCACCGAACCGCCCGGGTTCATGAATTCCGCCTTGCCGAGAATGGTGCATCCCGTCGCCTCGGAGGCACGTCTGAGCTTGATCAGCGGCGTACCGCCGATCGCCCCGACAAGCCCTTCGGCGATGCCACCCCACCCTCTTGCCACGCCCCGTCTCCGTGCTTTTCCGGATGAACCGCGAGCGCTACACAAGCCCTTCGCCGGCGATGATGCAACCCACCGCCGCGCACGAGGCAGAGATGAGCGACATCCCGCACGCCACGGTCACCGAGACCTGGGAGGCCTTGCGCAGCGATCCGTCCGCAGCGCTCGTCGACGTGCGCACCGATGCGGAATGGAGCTATGTCGGGCTGCCCGACCTCTCCGCCATCGGCAAGAAGGTGCACCGGATCGCTTGGCAGATCTTCCCGTCAATGACGGTGAACGGGCGGTTCGTCGAGGAGCTCGCCGCGGCGGGGCTGACGCCCGCGAACGAGCTCTATTTCCTGTGCCGGTCGGGAGCGCGCAGCCTCGCCGCTGCCCGGGCCGCGATGGCCGCAGGCTATCCCCGCGTGGTGAACATCATCGACGGATTCGAGGGCCCGCTCGACGAGGCCGGCCATCGCCGCACCCGGGCAGGGTGGATCGCCGCCGGCCTGCCCTGGAGACAGACATGAGGTGAGGATGAAGCGGCGCGGCAAGGGAGCGCTCCCCGCCCTGCATGTGCGAGTCGATCTCGTGCCCGGCGTCTCCTTCGGCCCGGGCAAGGCCGATCTTCTGCAGGGAATCGCCGAGACGGGCTCGATCGCCGCCGCCGGACGACGGCTCGGGATGAGCTACAAGCGCGCCTGGTCGCTGGTTGAGACGCTGAACAGGATGTTCCGCGCTCCGCTCGTTTCGGCCACCAAGGGCGGGCTTTCGGGTGGCGGTGCGGTTCTGACGCCGGAAGGCGAGGCGGTGCTCGCCCGCTACCGCGCCATCCAGGCGCGCGTTGCCGCGGCTGCCGCCGAGGAGCTCGCCGCTCTGCACGCCGCCGCGGCCGATCGGCGCTGACGCCTCGGCGCGTCTCCTCCGCGGACGAGCGCGTGGCTTGAGCTGCGGGCTGCTAGGCCGACGGCACCAGCGCGCCTCCCGCCCTGCAGCAGGCTTCCGCGAGCCGTGGCGGCGCGCGCCACGCTTGCCTCGCCGCCCTTCAGTGCCGGGCGATCGCCTTGTGCTCGAGGCGGCTCAGAAGCCGCACCACCGGCCAGAGCAAAAGGAAGTAGAGGAGTGCCGCCGCGACGATCGGCGAGGGGTTGTAGGTGACGCTCTGCGCCTGGCGGGCCTGGAACAGCAGTTCGGGCAGCGCGACGACCGAGGCGATCGAGGTGAGCTTCACCACCTCGAGCGTGTTCGACACGAGGTCGGGCAAAACGTTCCGAAACCCCTGCGGAAGGATCACCCAGATCATCGCCTGCACGGCGGAAAGCCCCGTCGAACGCGCTGCCTCCATCTGCCCGCGCGGGATGCTTTCGATGCCGGCGCGCAGGATCTCGCCGTAGTAGGACGAGGTGTTGAGGAAGAAGCCGATCGCGACGGAGGTGAAAGCGCCGATCTCGATGCCGGCGAAGGGCAGGCCGGCATAGATGAACACGAGCAGCACGAGCGGCGGAAAGGCGCGGAAGAAATCAACCCAAGCCACGAGCGGCCAGCGCACGAGCGGGTGGCGGATCACCGAGAGGAGAGCGATCACCACCCCGCCCGCGAAGCCCAAGGGGACGGCGACGAGCACGAGCAGCACCGTCATCCGAAGGCCCTGCAGCAGGATCGGCGCGGCCGCCCGCATGACCTCGATGTTGAAAAAGGTCGCGAGAAACTCCTGCATCGACGTTAGCGCTTCCAGGCGAACCGGGTCTCGACCCAGCGCCCGAACACCACCACGGGAAGGAACAGGACGAGATAGGCGATCGCGCCGAGGGTGAGCGGGGAAGGGTTGGAGGAGAAGGCCACCGCTCCGGAGGCGACGGAGAGGACCTCCGCGACCGCCACCACGGAGCCGAGCGCCGTCCCCTTCGTGATCGCGATCGTCCGGTTCGTCAGCGGCGGGATCGAGAGCCGGAGCGCCTGCGGCAGGACGACATGGGTGAGCGTTGCTGAGAAGCCCAAGCCGGTCGACCGCGCCGCCTCCCACTGTCCTTTCGGCACCGCCAGGATTCCCCCCCAGAGGATCTCCTCGGCGAAGGCGGCGAGCACCAACGTGAGGCTGAGCCAGGTCGAAACGAAGCCGGACGGCGCCGGCCCGAAGCTCGGCAGGCCGAAATAGATCAGAACGATGATCACAAGCGGCGGCAGCGCCCGGAACAGATCGACGAAGAACACGATCAACCAGTTCAACGGGCGGATGCCGAAGCTCCGCACGACCGCGAGCAGGAAGCCGAGCACAAGCCCCGAGATGACGATCAGCAGGGCGAGCTCGACCGTGAGGATGAACCCCTCGACGATCTTCGGCAGATACGCCGCCATCACCTCGCGGTTGAAAAAGGTGAAGACGAAACGTTCCCAGGCGCTCATCGTTCGCAGGGTGGCCCGGGTGCGCTCAGTGATGGTCGAGCTGGCGGAGGAAGGCGCGGGTGCGCTCCTCGCGCGGCGCGCCAAAGATCTGCTCGGGCGTCCCCTCCTCGACAACGACGCCATGATCCATGAACACGACCCGGTCGGCCGCGGCACGGGCGAAGCCCATCTCGTGGCTCACCACGACCATCGTCATCCCCCCCTCGCGGAGCGAGCGCATCACCGAAAGCACGCTGCCCACGAGCTCGGGGTCGAGCGCCGAGGTCGGCTCATCGAACAGCATCACCCGCGGCTCGAGAGCGATCGCGCGCGCGATCGCGACCCGTTGCTGCTGCCCGCCCGACAGCTCGAGCGGATAGGCGTCGGCCTTGTCGGCAAGCCCGACCCGGGCGAGCGCCTCGAGCGCGATCTCCTCCGCCTCCGCCCGCGTCTTGCCCGCGACCTTGCGGAGCGCGAGCATGACGTTCCCCTTCGCCGTCATGTGCGGGTAGAGGTTGAACTGCTGGAACACCATGCCGATGCGACGCCGCGCCGCGTTGATGTCGGTGCGGCGATCCAAGAGGTCGATGCCGTCGACGACGACCGTCCCGGCAGACGGCGTCTCGAGCCGGTTGCAGCAGCGCAACAGCGTCGATTTGCCGCTTCCCGAGGGGCCGATCACGAAGACGAGCTCGCGCTCCGCCACCACGAGATCCACGCCCTTCAGCACATGAAGGGCGCCGAAATGCTTGTGGATCCCGCGCGCCTCGAGGATCGGCGCCGCCTTGCCTCCTTCGGCCGCCATCCCTCTCAGCAGGGGGCGGTGTGAGGCGTGGGGTCGTAACCCGGCAGGCCGGGAACGCCGGAACCGGGGAAGACGATGTTCTCGGCATCGTCCGCCTCGGGCTTCACGCCGAACCACTTCTCCGACAGGCGCGCGATCGTCCCATCCTTCTTCATGCACTCGAGCACGCGATCGACCTCGTTGCGCAGAGCAACCGACTGCAGCGGGAAGGGAGCCGCCCAGTGCGCCCGCGTCTCCTTGAGGAGCAGATCGGGGACGAATTGCGGCGAGCGTGTAGCGGCGAACTTGATCACCGTCGTACCGGCGAGGTTGGCGTAGGCGCGCCCCGAAACCACGGCCTGGACGGCATCGGTATTGGTGTCATAGGCCTGCACCGTGAAGCCGTAGCGGGCGGCGTTCGCCTGCGCCCAGGTGTCGTAGATGCTGCCCTTGTTGACGCTGATCGTCTTGCCGCGCAGGTCCTCGAGGCTCTTGAGCGGCGCCGAGCCGCGGCGAATGCCGAACTGATAGGCGGTATAGAGGTAGCCTTCGGTGAAGAGCATGTTCTGCGCCCGCTCAGGCGTGGCCGTGGTCGGCGCGCAGAGGAAGTCGTAGCGGCCGGCGTTCATCGCCGGGATCAGGCCCGCGAAGCTCGCGCTCTCGATGATGATCTGCCGGCCCATGCGACGGGCCACCTCGGTGAACAGATCGACGTTGAAGCCCTCGACCCCGCCGCCGAGCTTCGGCATCGCGTGGGGGGCGAAGGTGCCATCGACGGCGCAGCGGAGCGGCGCCTCAGCGGCACCGGGCGTCGCGGTAGCGAGCACCGCAGCGGCAGCGAAAGCGAGCGTAAGGCGCATGGTTGCCATTCGGATCGACCCCCTGGTTGACCTCCGATGCGCTCAGCATCGCTCAGCTCGCGCCGGCCGGCAATCGCCTCGCCACGTTGATCGCGACGCGCGGGGGCGATAGCGTGCTGCATCGTCGCCGAAGAGGGGAAGCAAAACCGATGACGAGCTTCACGCGTGGCATGCCGCGCCGTCTTGTGCTTGGTGCCGCAGCGGCGGCAGGGTTTGGCCTTGCCGCTCCGGCCTCTGCCCAGGCGCCGCAGTTTTTCCGGATCGGCACCGGGGCAGCGGGCGGCACTTACTATCCCGTCGGCGGCATGATCGCGAACGCGATCTCCTGCCCGCCGGGAGCGCCCTGCCGCGAGGCCGGCGGCACCGCCGGCGTGCCTGGGCTTGTCGCGGTCGCGCAGGCGACGCAGGGCTCGGTTCAGAACGTAAACCTGATCCAGTCCGGCGCGGCGGAAAGCGGCTTCTCGCAATCCGACGTCGCGCACTGGGCGTATACGGGAACGGGTCTGTTCGAGGGCCGCCCGAAGCTCGACCGTCTTCGCTTCATCGCGCACCTCTTCGGCGAGCAACTGCATGCCGTGGTCCGCCGCGACAGCCCGATCCAGCGGCTTGAGGACCTGCGCGGCAGGCGTGTCGTCGTGGGCCTGCAGGCGTCTGGTGCGCGGATCGGGTCGGAGCTCGTGCTCGAGGCGGCGGGCCTGCGCGGCGCCTACACCCCGGAGTTCCTCTCCGCCGCCCAGGGCGTCGAGCGTATGCAGGACCGTGGCGTCGATGCGGTTCTTCAGGTCGTCGCCGCGCCTGCGGCCGCCTTCACCGAGTTCTGCTCGCGGGCGGGCTGCCGGCTCCTGCCGTTCTCCGACACGGTCATCCAGGCGGTCAGCCAGCGCGCTCCGTTCTACAGCCGAGGCGTGATCGCAAAGGGAACCTACGAGGGAGTGACGGAGGACGTCCCAACCCTCTCGGTCGGCGCGGTGTGGCTCGTTGGCGCGCAGGTGCCTGAGACCCTCGTCTACGAGATCACGAAGAGCCTCTGGAGCGAGACGACGAAGAGCCTCCTGCAGCGCGGCCACGTGCGGGCGCGCGACATCGTCGCCGAGACCGCCCTGCTCGGCCGCGGCGAGGTGCCGTTCCACCCAGGCGCCGAGCGGTTCTACCGCGAGGCGGGTATGCTGCGCTGAGCCAGCGCCAGCGCGGCGGGCAGGCGGGTGGCGGTTCGCCGTCATCCGCCGCCGTCCTGTCGTTGAGACAGAGTCCGTGAGCACGACGCTCGACCACACGAAGGCCGAGGCGCTCGAGCGTCAGTACGACCAGGAACTGAACTTCCGCACGCTGCACGGCTGGGCCGGCCGCGCCGTCTCGGTCGTCCTCGTCTCGCTCTCGCTCTACCAGTACTGGACGGCCGGGTTTGGCGTGCCGCCGGAGCACTGGCACAACGCCATCTATCTCGGCACCGTGCTCGCGCTGATCTTCCTCCTATTCGGCGCCGGGCGCAGCGATCGCCAAGGCCTCATCCCCCGCCTCGGCGGCATCCCGCTCACTGACTGGCTGTTCGCCGCCGCCTCGGTCGCGGTGGTCGCCTATCTCCCGCTCGACTTCGACCAGCTCACCTTCCGGATCGGCGTGCCGAACACGACCGATCTCGTGACGGGCACCATCCTCATCCTGCTCATCCTCGAGGCGACGCGCCGGTCGATGGGCATCGTCCTGCCGATCATCGTGCTTGTGTTCATCCTCTACGGTCTGTTCGGCTACCTGGTGCCCGGCGTGCTCGCCCACCCCGGCGCGAGCTTCGGCAACTTCATCAGCCAGCTCTACATGACGCAGGAGGGGATCTTCGGCATCCCGCTGAAGGTGGTCGCGACCTTCGTGTTCCACTTCGTGCTGTTCGGCGTGATCGCGACCAAGATGGGCCTGGGCCAGTTCTTCATCGATCTCGCGACCGTTGCGGCCGGACGATATCCCGGGGGGCCGGCGAAGGTGTCGGTCCTGTCCTCGGCCCTGTTCGGCAGCATCTCGGGCTCCTCGATCGCCAATACGGTGACGACGGGAAGCCTGACCATCCCGGCGATGATGAAGATCGGCTACCGGGGAAGCTTCGCCGGAGCGGTCGAGGCGGCGGCCTCGGCGGGCGGGCAGATCACGCCGCCGATCATGGGCGCGGCGGCGTTCATCATGACCGAGTTCCTCGGCGTGCCCTACACGACGATCATCCTCGCCGCGATCGTTCCGGCGGCGATGCACTATCTCGGCGTGCTCGTGCAGGTGCACCTCGAAGCCAAGCGCAGCGGCATACGCGGCATGGAGGAGAGCGATCTGCCGAGACTGTGGCCGACCCTCCGGCGCGGCTGGCCGACGGTGCTCCCGCTCATCATCCTCGTCGGCACCATCATCCGCGGCTACACGCCCTATCTCGCCGCCTTCAACGGCATCACCGCCTGCATCGTCATCGGGCTGATCAACCCGATGAACCGGATGACGCTTCGGGAGCTGTGGGACGCATTCGAGACGGGAGCGAAATACGCGCTCGCGGTCGGCGTCGCGGCCGCGGCCGTGGGCATCGTCGTCGGCGTGATCACGCTCACCGGTGCGGCCTTCCGCCTCTCCTTCATGGTCACACAGGCCGCGGGGACCCTAGCCGCAACGATCCACCCGTTCTTCGCCCTCCTGCCCGTCGAGCTCGCAAGCCTCAACGGGATCACGCTGTTTCTCACGCTTCTCTTCGTCGCCCTCACCTGCATCGCGATGGGGGCGGGGATCCCGACCACGGCGCTCTACATCGTGCTCGCCGCGATCGCCGCGCCAGCGGTGGAGCAGCTCGGCGTGCCCCCGATCGCGGCGCATCTCTTCATCTTCTACTATGGCCTGCTCGCCGATCTGACGCCGCCCGTGTGCGTCGCTGCCTATGCCGCTGCCGGAATCGCCGGCGCGAACCCGTTCCGAACCGGGCTCACCGCATTCCGGCTCGGCTCGGCGAAGGCGCTCGTGCCGTTCGTGTTCGCCTACTCGCCGGCGATGCTGATCGTCGCACCCGGCTTCACGGTGGGCGACTTTCTGCTCGTCACCCTCTCCTGCGCGCTCGGCGTCTGTGCGCTTGGCGTCGCGCTCACCGGCTACGCCTTCGCGCCGATGGGGTGGCTCGCACGCGCCCCTCTGCTCGCCGCGAGCCTCCTGATGATCTCGCCCGGGCTCACCCCCACACTCCTTGGCGCCGCGATCGTCGTGCCGATCCTCACCGTCAACTACCTCTCGGCGCGGGGAAGGCCTCAGGCGGCCTCCGGGTAGAGGCTCCTCAGCCCGGCTTCGGAGGCGGCACAGCGGCCGCGCTCGGTGATCAGCCCCGTGACGAGCCGAGCCGGCGTGACGTCGAAGGCCGGGTTGGCCGCGCCGCTTCCGGGCGCGACCACGCGGATGCGCTGCAGTGCGCCGTCCTCCCCGAGGCCCGTGACGTGCGTCACCTCGCCGGCGGATCGTTCCTCGATCGGCACGTCGTCACCCGAAGGAAGGGACCAGTCGATCGTCGAGGAGGGCAGGGCCACCCAGAACGGAACGCCGTTGTCGGCGGCGGCGAGCGCCTTGAGATAGGTGCCGATCTTGTTGGCGACATCGCCGTTTCGCGCCACCCGGTCGGTGCCGACAAGGACGAGATCGACAAGCCCGCGCCGCATCAGGTGCCCGCCCGCGTTGTCGGCCACCACGGTGTGCGGCACGCCGTGGGCGCCGAGCTCGAAGGCGGTCAACGCCGCGCCCTGATTGCGCGGGCGGGTCTCGTCCACCCAGACATGGAGGTCGATCCCGGCATCGTGCGCGGCGTAGATCGGCGCCGTCGCGGTGCCCCAATCCACCGTCGCAAGCCAGCCCGCGTTGCAGTGGGTGAGCAGGTTCACGCGCCCGCCCTTGCGCTTTGCGATCTCGGCGATCAGCGGCAGGCCGTGGCGGCCGATCGCCTCGCACATCGCCGCGTCCTCCTCCGCGATCGCGACCGCCTCCGCCCAGGCGCGCGCGGCGCGGCGCTCGTGCGGCAGGGGCGAGACGGCGCGGCGAACGCGGGCAAGCGCCCAGGCGAGGTTGACGGCGGTCGGCCGTGTCACGGCGAGCATCGTCGCAGCGGCGTCGAGCCCTTGATCGGAGGGGTCGGCGGCGATGGCAAGCGCGAAGCCAAAGGCGGCCACGGCGCCGATCAGCGGCGCGCCGCGCACCTGCATGGTCCTGATCGCCTCCGCCGCCGCGGCGGCCGTTTTGATCTCGGTCCACACGACCTCCCAGGGCAGGCGCGTCTGATCGAGCACGGCGAAGCCGCTTCCGTCGCTGCGCGGGCGTATGCTCCGTGTCGTCTCGCCGCCGAGCCGCATCAGTGGGTGATCCTCTGGTGCAGGACGCAGATCAGCGTGAACAGCCGGCGCGCGGTGTCGAAATCCACCTCGATCTTGCCTTCGAGCCGCTTGCGCAGCAGTTCCGCCGCCTCGTTGTGCACCCCTCGCCTGCCCATGTCGATCGCCTGGATGCGCGCCTCACGGCCTTCAGACACGGCCTCGGCATGGGCGTGCACCATCATCAGATAGTCCTTGATCAGCCGGCGAAACGGGCCCATCGCGAGCACCACGGCGGTGATCGGCGTGCCGTCGGCGCGGCGTATGTCGAAGGCGAGCCGCCCCTCGACCAGGCCGAGATGCAGCGTGTAGGGGCCGTCCGGGGCCCCTGCGGGAACGAAACGGTTCTCGTGCAGGATGTCGGCCACCGCCGCCGCACGGTCGGCCTCGAGTTCGTCGTTCAGCCGCGTCAGCGCCTCGCCCTCCAGAACCACCTGGCCGATGCGGGTGCTCTGCGGCATGGGCTCAGCCGGGGCGTTCGGGCAGATCCGGCCCCTGCTCGCTCCCTGTCATGCCGAAGGCGAGCATCACCCCGACCGTCGCCCCCTTCACCGGGCGGAGACAGAGAAGGCACAGGACGAGCGTCAGCGGCAGGAAGATCGCGGCCATCAGCCACAAGGGCGGCGCGCTCGCGCGCTCGACCAGAAGCATCAGCGGCACCACGATGTGGCCGACGAGGAAGATCGTGAAATAGGGCGGCGCATCATCCGCCCTGATCCTGCCGAGCGGAATGCCGCAGGCCGCACAGCGTGGGCGGAGAGCGAGAAAGCCGGCGAACAGCGGCCCGGCCCCGCAGGAGGGGCAGCGGCAGAGGGCGCCACGAGCCAGGGCCGTCCAGAGCGGCGGCCGAGGCAACAGGGCGGCGGGGGCCTCGGGCATCCCCGGCTGCCGGTGGGTCATCACTCTGGCGCTTCCGTCGTGTTGCGATGCACCATGGTGATGCTTCGGTGACGATGGTGCAAGGGCCTCGCGCTCCGCTTGGCGGAGGGCCGGGGCCTCGCGCAGAGTGGCGGCATGGGCGGGCGAATCCTCTTCATCAACCCGAATCGCAACGCGGCCTGCGGTAACGGCATCGCCGCTGCGCTCGCGCCGTTCCGCGCCCCCGGCCTGCCTGCGCTCGAGGTCGTTTCGCTCGCCGAGGGGCCGCCGGCGATCCGCTCCTGGTCAGACTGGTTCGCCGCATCCGGCCCCATCCTCGCCTGCATCGCCCGCGAGGAGGCGAGGACCGACGCCTTCGTGATCGCCTGCGCCTCAGACCCCGCCCTTCCGGCGGCACGGGAGGCAACGACGCGGCCTGTCTTCGGCATGTTTTCTTCGGCAGTCGCCCAGGCGCTTGCGCTCGCCGGCTCGTTCGGCGTGATCGCGCTCGCGCGCCCCTCCGTGTCACGGCACGCGCTCGCCCTGCGCCAGATGGGGGCCGAGCGCCAGCTCGTCCTCGAGATCCCGCTCGATGTCAGCCTCGAGGCGCTGCTCGACCCGGTAGCGGTGCGCGACCGCATGGTGGCGGCGGGGCGAGAGATCGCCGCCGCTGGGGCGGGGGCGATCGTGCTCGGCTGTGCGGGCATGGCGCACCATGCGGAGGCGGTCGAGCAGGCGGTCGGCCTTCCCGTGGTCGAGCCCGCCCAGGCAGCGGCCGCGGCGGCGCTTGCCCGTGTCCTGCCTGGGCGAGGCGCAGCGATCGAGCGAGCGGCTGAATGAGGGCGCCCTCCCTCCTCCTCCTCGCGCTCGCGGCCGCGCCGGCCGCCGCGGTCGCCCCGCCCCCGGCCGAAGGCCCCGGGATCGACCAGGATCGGGTCACCGGCGAGGCGCTGGTGCGGCAACAACGGTTCGAGCTCTCCATCCCGTTCCTGATCGAAGCGGTGAAGCGCGACCCGTTGGTGCCCGACCTGCACGTCTATCTCGCCTTCGCGCTGCGCAACGCCGGGCGACGCGACGAGGCGGCGGCGCATTACCGCTTCGCGCTCCGGCTCGACCCGGAGAACCGCTGGGCGCTCGCCTATTACGGGGTAATGCTGCTCGAGGAGGGGCGGCGCGCCGAAGCGGAGGAGAAGCGCGCGGCGCTCGCGCGCCTCTGCCCTACGGGCTGCCCAGAGCGCGAGGAGCTCGACCGCGCCTTCGCCGGTCGGTGATCCGCCCGCGCCCCGCTCGGCTGGCGCAAGCCCTGCCGAGAGGCCCTTCGATCTCGGCCATCCGGCCGCCCCCCACCGCACAGGCCCGGCCGGCCCGGATGCGCGATGCGCGTCGCCGGTCGCCTGAGCGCGGCTAGACCATCGGCGGCTCGACCGCCCCGACCTGCGACACGATCCGCTGATAGTGCT
Source organism: Elioraea tepida (assembly GCF_019203965.1). Lineage (NCBI taxonomy): Bacteria > Pseudomonadati > Pseudomonadota > Alphaproteobacteria > Acetobacterales > Elioraeaceae > Elioraea > Elioraea tepida. The sequence continues at coordinate 2,469,294 of NZ_CP076448.1, read as the reverse complement.
CGGGACGGCGATGGGCGGCGAAGTTGAAGATGGTCGTCCGCCCGAGGCGGCACATCTCGAGGTCGCAGTCATAGGTGACGAGCTGGTCCTCCCAGCTGTCGGCCATCGCCACGATCTCCCCTTGCGGGTTGACGATGATCGAGTGGCCGAAGAGTTCCGCCCCGTCCTCGACCCCGGCTTTCGCCACCGCCACGCCCCAGGTGGCGTTCTGGTAGCAGCCGGCCTGGACGGAAAGGTGCGAGTGGAACACACGGAGGTGGTGCGCCTCCCAGCCCTTGGCGTCCTGGTTGATGGAGGGGGTGTTGTAGCCGAGCATCACGAGCTCGACCGATTGCAGCCCGAGCACGCGCCAGGCCTCCGGCCAACGCCGGTCGTTGCAGATCAGGAGACCCATGTTGATGCCGCCCTCCACCCGCCCCATGGGCGAGCGGACCACGGGAAAGCCGAGATTGCCGACCTCGAAATAGCGCTTCTCGAGGTGCTGCACGCGGCGGTTCGGGTCGAACTCGGCATGTCCCGGCAGGTGCACCTTCCGGTATTTGAGGATGATCCGCCCGTCGGGATTGACGAGGATGGCGGTGTTGAACCGGCGCGGCCGAACCGTTCCCGTCTCGTCCGCCTCCGTCGTGAGCTCGGCATAGCCGAGGTGGAAGCCCATCCGGTAGCGGCGCGCCGCCTCGAACAGCGGCGCGGTCTCGTTCGACGGCATCGCCGTTTCGAACCAGTGGTCCATCTCCTCGATCCGCTCGGCGTAATGTCGCGGGAAGAAGGTGGTGAGCGCGAGCTCGGGGAAGACTATCAGCTCCACCCCCCGACGGTGGCCTTCGGCCATCAGCGCCAGCATGCGCTCGACCGCGACCTTGCGGCTGTCCGACTTTTGGATCGCGCCGAGCTGCGCGGCGCCAACGGTGATGCGACGTGTCATCCACCCCTCCTCAGTTTCATCCTCCAGTCGAGCACGGCAGGGCCGCGGAGAAAATCCCGTGCGCGCGCACCCGCCGCCGTGTGGCCGCGGGCCGGGCGGAACAACGCCCGAGCCGAAGCGCCGAGCGGGGGCGTCCGCCACCTCGGATCGCCCGCGTGTGCGTCCTCCTCCCGAGCGGTCGCGCCCTCGTCGGCCCCGCCCCCGGAACGGCTTCAATCCGCTCCCCTCCCCCCTCGACCCTTGCGCGCGCAGGGTGCTAGAGAACCGCGTTGGTTGCACGCCCGCCGCCTGATCGCCATGACAGACCCATCGCCGCCGAGGGGGACCTGACCCTGACGATGCCTGCGCGACGCTCCGCTCGCTCCCGTCTTCTCCCGGCCCTTGCCGCGCTCGCGATCGCCGGCTGCCAGCCGGCCGTGTCGCCGCAGCTTCAGCCCGCGCCGCTGCCTGCGGATGCGTCATCTCTCACCCCGGGCGCGCCGCGGCTTGTGCCCACCGGAACCGTGGTCGATGCCCGCGTGCAGCTTCTCGCGGGCGAGCTCTCGGGCCTCAAGGCGTCGGTGATCGATAATGCCGAGGAGGCCCGGCTCCTCCGCGCGGCGATGGTGGATCAGACGGCGCGCTACCAGGCGATCGTCGGCACCGTGACCGCCCGGCTCCAGGTCGGCACCACCCCGGGGAACCCGGAACTGATCGCGCAGTGGAACGAGGCGCAGGCCTTGCTCGGCCAGCTTGACCAGAACCTCGCGCGGCTCTCGGCGCTGTCGCCGCGCGTCGCGGCGAATGCGTCGCAGGCCAATTTCCTGCAGAGCTCGATCCGCAACGCCTATCGTCTCTCGGGCGGCGTCGATCAGGACCATCGCAACCTCGGGCTGCTCGAGGACGACACCAACCGAACGCTCGTGGTGATCGATCGCCTGCTCGGCGACATCACCGACGACATCAGCCGGCAGTCCTCGGCGCTCGCCTCCGAACGGCGGTCGCTCGGCTCGCTCGCGCTCGCCATCAACTCGGGGCGGATGTTCGGCGCGCCGCTGTCGCAGCGGATCGCCACCTCCCCCGCGCTTCGGCCGCCGCCTGCGCCGGTTGCGGCGACGCGACGGCCGCTCGTGACGATCCGGTTCGACCGGCCCGATGTCGCCTATCGCCAGCCGCTCTACGAGGCCGTCGCGGCGGCGCTCGATCGCAACCCCGGCATCAGCTTCGAACTCGTCGGCATCGCGCCGGCGCGTGGCGAGCCGGCCGATCAGGCGAGGGCAGCGTCGGAGGCGCGGCGCCAAGCGGAAGGCGTGGCGCGGACGCTCGTCGAGATGGGCCTGCCATCGGAGCGGCTGAGCCTGTCTGCTTCCACCCGCCGCGACATCGCCGCGACCGAGGTCCAGGTCTTCATCCGCTAGGGTTCGGACCGCCATACCCGGTGCCAAGTGGCGAGACGTACGGCTGGTCGGGTCAGCCCGCGGCGCAGGCGGTGCGGCACGACGGACTGTCAACCAGGGTAGCAGCCCGTCACGATCCTCCACCCGTGTCTGCCTCGGGCACAGGACGTTCGTCGCGGTGACACGCGACGACCGGACGACGTGGCGCCCCCCTCAGCCGAGGCTTCGCCTCAGCCGGTTGAGCGGCCCGGCCTCCGCCCTCTGCCATCACACCAGCACGCAGGCGGCCCCGCGCTCGCCGCGACGCCGCCACGACGGATACGCGGCGCGGCAGGCATCCTGCACATGCGGACAGCGCGGGTGGAAATGGCACCCCGAAGGCGGGTTGGCCGCCGAAGGGATCTCGCCGACGATCCGAGGCAAGGCGCCACGCCCGACCGGGTCGGGCACAGGCGAGGCATCGCGCAGCATCCGCGCATAAGGGTGAAGCGGCTCGGTGAAGACCGCACTGACCTCCCCTTCCTCGACGATGCGGCCGAGATACATCACCGCAACACGGTCGCAGAACCACCGCACGACGCCGAGATCGTGGCTGACGAAGACGAACGCGAGATTGCGCCGCTTCTGCAGGTCGCGCAGCAGCAACAGCACCTGCGCCTGAACCGAGACGTCGAGCGCCGAGACCGGCTCGTCGGCGATCAGGAGCTCGGGCTCGACGGTGAGCGCGCGCGCAATCCCGATGCGCTGGCGCTGGCCGCCCGAGAACTCGTGCGGGTAGCGATCGAGCGCGGAGGGCGGCATGCCGACCTCATCGAGCAGAGCGGCAGCACGGTCGCGCGCGGCGCGCCCCGAGGCGAGCCTGTGCACGCGCATCGGCTCGGTCAGCGCCTGGCCGATCGTCTGGCGCGGATTGAGCGACGAGTAGGGGTCCTGGAAGATGATCTGCATGCGCTGCCTCAGTCGTGCGAGCGCCTCGCCGCGCGCGGCGCGAACATCCGCGCCGTCGAACCGCACCGTCCCGGCATCCGGCTCGATCAGGCGCAGAACCGCGCGCGCGACCGTGGACTTGCCGCAGCCCGATTCGCCGACGAGGCCGTAGGCCTCGCCACGGCGGACGCTGAACGACACGCCATCGACCGCGCGCACCGTCGTCGTGACAGGGCGGGGAAAGCCCTTGGTCACCGTGAAATGCTTCACGAGCCCGTCGACCTCGAGCAGCGGCGTCATTCGGCGCGGAGCTTCGGATCGGTGGCGTCGCGAAGCCCATCCCCCACCATGTTCAGCCCGAGCACCAGGAGCAGGATCGCGATTCCTGGGAAGATCGCGAGCCACGGCGCGTCGAGGATGTTCTCGAACCCGTCGCGCATCATCCCGCCCCAGGTCGGCGTCGGCGGCTTCACCCCGAGGCCGATGAACGAGAGCGACGCCTCGGTGCGCACCGCGGTCGCCATCCAGAGGCTGCCCATCACCAGCACCTCCGAGAGGATGTTTGGCAGGATGTGCACGAACAGGATGCGCGCGTGGCTGTAGCCGAGCGCACGGCCGGCCTCGACGAAGGCGCGCTGCTTCAGCGCCAGAACTGGCGCGCGGGCGATCCGCGCGAAGGGCGCAATCGCGGTCAGCCCGATCGCGACCACCAGATTGACGAGATCCGGCCCGAGCAGCGCCACCACGACCAGGCCGAGGATGAGGCTCGGGAAGGACAAGAGCACGTCCATCACCTGCATGACGAAGGTGTCGAAGCGGCCGCCGACATATCCCGAGATCATGCCGATCGCGCCGCCGATCACGATCGCCGCGGCGATTGCGGTTAGCGAGACGATCAAGCTGATCCGCCCGCCCCAGAGGATGCGCGAGAGCACGTCGCGACCGAAATAGTCCGTTCCGAGCGGATGCCTGGCACTCGGCGGGCTCAACTGGGCGATCACATCCTGCTCGATCGGATCGTGCGGCGAAAGCCACGGGGCGAGGATCGCCGAGAGTGCGATCAGCACGCAGAGGATGATGCCGATACCTGTGGTCGGGTTCGCGAGGAACCGCGCGACCGCGCGACGCAGCGGCGCAACAGGCATGAAGGCGGGTGCAGCAGCCCTCGTCGTCATGCGTGCTTCACCCGCGGATCGATCAGCCCGTAGGTGAGGTCGGTGATCAGGTTCACGACCACGATCAGGAAGCAGTAGATCACCATCAGGCCCTGAAGCATGGAGTAGTCGCGCTGGTTCAGGGCACCGACGATAATCTTGCCGAGGCCGGGACGGTTGAAGACGATCTCGGTCAGCACCGAATTGCCGATCAGGATTCCGACATAGAGCCCCACCACGGTGACCACCGGAATGAGGGCGTTGCGCAAGCCATGCTTCCACACCACGGCACGCCAAGGCACGCCCTTGGCGCGCGCGGTGCGGATGAAGTCCTCCGACAGCACCTGCAGCATCGCGCTCCGCGTCACCCGTGTGATGTAGGCTGCCATCACGAGTCCAAGCGTGATCGCGGGCAGCACGAGCTTATGCAGCCTGTCGGCGGGATCGGACAGATTGGCATTGCCGATCACCGGGAACAGCCTCCAGTGGAGCGCGAACAGAAGCAGCAGGAAGATCCCCGAGACGAACACCGGAAAGGATAGGCCGAGCAGCGAGAGGATGCGCGCCGCGACGTCGATCGCGCGGTTGCGGTGCAACGCCGCCCAGATCCCGACCGGCACGCCGATCACCACGCCGATCAGCATCGCCGCGGCGGTGAGATCGAGCGTGTGCGGCAGCACACCCGCGACCTCGCTGAGGATCGGCCGGCCGGTGACGAGCGAGGTGCCGAAGTCGCCGGTCAGCGACGCGAGCAGGAAGTCGAGGTATTGCTCGTGCAGCGGACGATCGAGGCCGAGACGCGCGCGCAGGGCCGCGATCGCCTCCGGCGTCGCCTGATCGCCGAGGATCACGAGCGCCGGATCGCCCGGCACGATGCGGACGATCACGAACACCAGCGTCAGCACGGCGATCAAGGTCGGCACTGCGGCGACCAGCCGCCGCACTACGAACCCGATCATCCGCCGGACCCGGCCGGCCGGCCCTTGCTCACCGGAATCGCGTCGCCTCCGTGATCAGCGGCCCGAGCGACATCGAGCCCTTGAGCTCGTAGCCGTAATCGACGCTCTCGTGGCGCGCGAACACCAGCATGGTCTCGAACAGCGGCACGCCGCACACCGCCTCGACCAGCTTGCGCTGCGCGGCGGCCCAGAGGGCGAGCTGCTTCTGCGGATCGGTCTCGATGCGCGCGGCGTCGATCTCCGCGTCGGCCATCGAGCAGTGGCTGAAGTTGGTGACGGCGGTCGGCGTCTTGACGATCGACCGGCCGTGGTAGAACTGCGTGAGATAGATGTCGGCGACCGGAAAGCGCGCCGCGGCATAGTAGACGAGCGGGCTCAGATCCTGGCGGATCTGCTGGTGGAACGTCGCGTGCTCGACCACCTGCAGGTCGAGCGTGATGCCGACGCGGCGCAGCTGCTGCTGCACCACCTGCATCGCGCTCAGCATTTCCGGCAACTGGGTGTGGATCACGCGCACCGTGAACCCGTTCGGATGCCCGGCTTCGGCAAGCAGCGCCCGCGCCCGCGCCTGGTCGAAGCCGGGAAGCGGGACGTCGGCGGTGAAGCCGAGATAGCCGCGGGGCACGAGCGACTGCCCCTCGCGCGCGACCGCCTCGCCGCGCCAGCGCACGAGCTCTGAGCGGTCGATCGCGTGCGCGATCGCGCGGCGCACGCGGATGTCGTCGAACGGCGGTTGGCGCGTGTTGATGTTGAGGATGGCGAGTTCCGCCGGTTCGAAGACGTCGACGATGACGTTCGGCAAACGCTGCGTGCGCTCGATCCAGGCCGTCTGGGCGCGGCCGTAGTTGATGTCGAGCTCGCGGTTCTGGAAAGCGAGGTCGCGCGAGGCGTCGGACGGAATGAACCGGTACGAGATCCGCTTGATCTGCGGCGCGCCCCGGAAATAGCCCTCGTGCGCCGCAAGTTCGAGCGACTGGTTCGGCGTCACCGAGGCGAAGGCGAAGGGGCCGGAGCCGACCGGCGCGCGCACGAAGGCGTCGCCCTTCTGCTCCACCGCGCGCTTGGAGACGATGTAGCCGCCGGCATAGTTGGTCACGAGCCCGAGCAGGCTCGGAACGTTCTCGCGCAGGCGTATCCGCACCGTGTACGGGTCGACCACCTCGACCGCTTCGAAGGCACGGAAATCGCCGGAGAAGGCTGACGTCGAGGGCTGCGCCGCCTTACGCAGGCTGAAGGCCACGTCTTCGGCCGTGACCTCGCCGAACCCGCCATGGAACTGCACGCCGCGACGCAGGAAGAAGGTCCAGGTTCGGCCGTCCGCGCTCGCCTCCCAGCGCTCGGCGAGGTCAGGCTCGATCTCGGCCGGGTTGATGCTGCCGGGTTTGAACCGCACGAGGCCGTTGAACATCCAGGCGACCGCCACACGGTCGATCGTCGAGACCGCGAAATGCGGGTCAAGCCGGCCGACATCCTGGGCGGCCATGCCGACAGTGAGCGTCGTTCGCGGCTGCGCTGACGCGGTTGCGCCGAACGCCGCGATGCCGAGCACAGCTGCGCCCGCAAGCCGTGCCGCACGAAGTCTCATCGTTCCACTCCCCATCGTTCTCGTCAGTCCGCGATCATGTCGGCATCAGCTGGCGCTGCCAAGGGCGAAACGGTCGATGCGGAAGGGCTCGAGCGGCACGTCGGTGCGCCCGTCGAGCACGAGGTCGGCGAGGATTGCGCCGATCCCGGGGCCGAGCATGAAGCCGTGGCCTGAGAAGCCGAAGGCGTGGATCAGCCCGGGCGTGGTGCGGCTCGGCCCGATCACCGGCAGCCCGTCCGGCATTTCGCCGTCGATGCCGGTCCAGCTGCGGATCACGTGGATGCCGGCGAGGCGAGGGACGAGTTCGACCGCCCGTGCCATGGCGGCGAGCGTGGCCTCAGGCAGCGGTCGCGCCCATGGCGTGTCGGGATCGCACGCGCCGCGGCCGCCGCCGAAGATCACGTTGCCGCGGCGTATCTGCCGCAGATAGATGTCGCCGCCCACCACGCCCATGTTCGGCTCGATGAAGTAAGGGATCGGCTCGCTCACCAGCATGTTCGGCGCGAGTGGCGCGACCGGCACCGGCTCGCCGAAGCGTGCGGCGATCGCCCCGCCCCAGTAGCCCATGCAGTTGAGCGCGACGGGAGCGCGCCAGCTGCGGCCGCCATGCGTCACGACGAAAGCTGCGCCGTCGTGCGCGATCTCGTCGACCGGCGTCCGCTCGTTGATCTCGGCGCCTGCCGCGCGCGCAGCCTGCGCGAAGGCCGGAGCGAGCAGGCGCGGGTTGGCCGCGCCGTCCTCGGGTGCGAAGGCGCCCGCGACCACGCGCTGGCCGAGCCACGGCCAGCGCTCGCGCAGCCGGTTGGCACCGATCAGTTCCAGCGGGAAGTCATGCGCGCGCGCCACCTCCATGTAGGCGGCGAGTTCGGCCTCCTCCTCGGCGCTGCGCGCGAGCTTCAGATGCCCGGTCACCTCGAACTCGGAATCCGTGCCGATCAGCTCGGGCAGGCGCGCCCAGATCTCGCGCGCGCGCCGGGCGATCGGCAGCTCCGCCGGGTGCCGCCCGTTCTGTCGCACGCCGCCATAGTTCACGCCCGAGGCCTGGCTGCCGACGAGCCCGCGCTCGAACAGCGCGACGCGCGCGCCGCGCCGCGCGAGATGCAGCGCGGCCGAACAGCCGGCACCGCCGCCGCCAAGGATCAGCACGTCGTAGGCGGCGCTCATTCCGCGGCCTCTGCGAGGATCGGGATCGGCTTGACCGGCGGCTGGCCGCGCAGCCGGCCGACGGCGGCGATGTCGCAGCCGAGCGCATCGGCAAGGATCTCGGCGGCCGGCGGCCCGCACACTCGCCCCTGGCAGCGTCCCATGCCGATGCGGGTGAACGCCTTGGCGCGGTTGACCTCCGCCGCGCCACCCGTGACGTGGCGTGCGCGCGCCGCCGCGCGCAGCTCGCCTGCCGTGATCGCCTCGCACCGGCAGACGATCGTCGCGTCGGGAACGCGCGCAGCGAGCGCGGACGGGTAGGGAAAGGCGCGTTCGAGCGCGGCGCGGACGTGCGGGAGGCGGGCGAGCGCGCGGTCAAGCCGCGCGATCTCGGCGGCGTCCGAGGCAACCCCCGCGTCCTCGAGGACTGCCCAGGCCGCACGCGCGCCGGCAAGCTCGGCCGCGTCCGCCCCGCCAATCCCCGCGCCGTCGCCGGCGAGATAGACACCCTGGACGGGCGTCCGGCCCGCCGAATCGCGTTCCGGAATCCAGTTGCGCTCGATCGCGTCGAAGCGGAACGGCACGCCGGCGAGATCGGCGAGCTGGCTCTCCGGCTTCAGCCCGAAGCCGAGGCCGACCGCGTCGCAGGCGATGCGCTGCTCCCGCCCCCTCCGGTCGCGAACGCGCACGGCCTCGACCGCGTCCGTCCCCTCGAACGCCACGGGCACTCCGCCCTCCAGCACGCGCACGCCGGCGAGACGCAGCCGCGCCACAAGTGCGAGGCCCTTTGCAAACGTGACGGGATCGGCGAAGAGGCCCGCGGCCGCGCGCGCCTTGGTGCGCAACGGCGTGGTGTCCAGCACCAGCGCGACCGTGGCACCCGCCTTCAGGTACTGGGCGGCCGTAAGCCAGAGCAATGGCCCTGTGCCGATGAAGGCGACACGGCTGCCGATCGCCACCCCTTGCGCCTTCAGGGCGATCTGTGCCGCCCCCAGCGTGAACACGCCAGGAAGCGTCCAGCCCGGCACCGGAACGATCCGCTCCATCGCGCCGGTGCAGAGGATCGCTCGGTCGAAGGCGACCGCCTCGTGCCGCCCGGCGTGGAACGTATCGAGCATGCCCGGACGGATGTTCCACGCGAGCGTTCCGGGGCGCCAGTCGCACGCCGCATACAGCCGCTCGCCCCCGGCATGGATCGACTCCGCCTTCGCCGCCTCGGTGCCGTAGAGATCGCGCGAGCTGCGCGTCGTCCCGGCGACGGGCCGCTGGTAGATGCGGCCCCCGTTGGCCGGCGCCTCGTCAATCCAGACGGGGCGAAGCCCGGCACGCACGAGCACCTCGACCGCGCGCGTCCCCGCAGGCCCGGCACCGACCACCACGACCGTCGGGCCCGTCATGTGCGCCGCACCGCGATGCCGGGCACAAGCGGCGTCGTGCAGGCGCGCACGCGCCCAAGCCCGTCCACCCAGACGAGACAGTCCTGGCACACGCCCATCCAACAGAACCCGGCGCGAGTGCCGTCGCCGAACTCGCTCGCGCGCACGTGGCCGGCATTCGTCAGGATGGCGGTCAGAAGCGTGTCGCCCGCAAGCGCCTCGGCGGGCGCGCCGTCGAGCGTGAAGGCAAGACGCGGCCGATCGGTGTCGGCAAGACGCACGAGCCTCACAGCGTCGGCTCCAGCCGGCAGTTCACCAGGAGTTCCGCGGCCACGGCGTGCGCCGGAAGGCGAAGCACGGTCTCGATGAGCACGGCGAGATCCTCAGGTTGGGTCATCTGCTCGCGCGGATGGCTCGTGACATGCGCCGTCATGTCGGTCGCGACGAAGCCAGGGCAGATCGCGGTGGCGCGAATGCCGTGCTCCCAGCCCTCGCGGCGGATCGCATGCGCGAGCGCCACGGCGGCGAATTTGCTCGCCGCGTAGCCCATGTTCTCGTTCGCCACCCGCTTGCCGGAGAGCGAGGCGAGGATCGCGACACGGCCGCTGCCCGAGGCCACAAGATGCGGCCAGGCGGCACGAACGAGGTGCTTCGGCCCCTTGACGTTGACGGCCCAGAGCGCGTCGAGCGCGGTGTCATCGCGATCGAGCAGGCGTGCCATGGGATTGATCCCGGCGGCGGCGACCACGGCGTCGATACGGCCGAACCGATCCGCCGTGGCGTCGGCCCAGGCGTCGGCGGAGGCCGGATCCTCGGCATCGTAACGGTGCGTGAACAGCCGGTTGGAGGGAGGGAGGTCGTGCCGGTCGCGCACGCCTGCAGAGACGCTGAAGCCGCTCGCGAGCAGCTGGAGCACGACCGCCCGGCCGATCCCGCGCGCCGCGCCGGACACCATCACCACCCGGCCTTCTGCGTCAAGCATCCGCCAACGCTCCCGTCGTGACATGGCAGCGCACGCGATGCCCCTCGTCCACCGCCACGAGCGCCTGGTCGCGCTCGCAGCCGTCGCGCCTGAGCGGGCAGCGTGGAGCGAAGCGGCAGCCTTGCGGCATCGAATCGAGGGCGGGCACGCGGCCGGGGATCGCGGCGAGGTCCTGGCCGACACGGTCCATGCGCGGAATGGTGGCGAATAGCGCCCGCGTATAGGGATGCCCGGGTGCGGCGAAGATCGCCTCCACCGGCCCCTCCTCGACGATCTCGCCCGCGTACATCACCGCGACCCGGTCGGCGATCTGCGCCACCACGCCGAGATTGTGGGTGATGAACAGCACGGCCGTGCCGTGGCGCGCGCGCAAATCGGCAAGCAAGCCAAGCACCTGCGCCTGGATCGTCACGTCGAGCGCGGTGGTGGGCTCGTCGGCAAGCAGCACGGCCGGCTCGCAGGCGAGCGCCATGGCGATCATCACGCGCTGGCGCATCCCGCCGGAGAACTGGTGTGGATACTCGGAGAGACGCGCCGCCGCCGAGGGGATCTTCACCTCCTCAAGCAGCGCGAGCGCCTGCTTGAGCGCCTCCCTGCGCGAGAGGCCGCGATGGCGAATGAGCGGCTCCGCCACCTGGTCGCCCACCGTCATCACCGGATTGAGGCTGGTCATCGGCTCCTGGAAGATCATCGCGACGCGATCGCCGCGGATCCTCTCCAGCTCCGCTTCCGGCAGGCCCGTGATCTCGCGCCCCTCCAGCACGATCCTTCCGGCGGCGATCCGACCTGCCGGCGCCGGCACCAGCCCCATGATCGAGAGCGCCGTCATCGACTTGCCGCAGCCCGACTCCCCGACGAGCGCGAGCGTCTCGTTGCGCGCCAAGGCGAACGAGACGTCCTTCACCGCTGGGTACCAAACGCCGCCGATTCGGAACTCGGTGCGCAGCCCTTCGACCGAGAGCACCGTCATGCCGCACTCCTCTCGATCAGCCGCGCCGGAGCGAAGGGGGCGACGGGAAGGTTCGTCCTCCCGCGCATCATGATCTCGGCGACGGCGGCGCCGGCCGCCGGCGCGAGCTGGAAGCCATGCCCGGAATAGCCGAAGGAGTGCACGAGCCCGGGGCAGGTCGTGCTCTCGCCGATCACCGGGAGATCGTCAGGCGTGCGCGCCTCGATGCCGCACCAGCTGCGCAGGATTCGGACGCCGCGCATGAGCGGAAACAGCTCAGTGGCGATTCCTGCCGCCCGGGCGAGGTTGCGGACGTCCACCACCGCGGTCTCCGTCGCGGGGTCGGCGCGGCCCTGGTGGCCGCCACCGATCAGGACCGTTCCGGCAGCCGTTTGTTTGAAAGAGAGCGGGCGGGCAACGGTGCTGACCGTCGGCTCGACGAAGCGCGGCAGGCGCTCGGTGACGATCATCATGGAGGCCTTGACGCCGCAGCGGATCGTCTCCCCCACCGAGCGTGCGATCGCGGGCGCCCAAGCGCCGGCGCAGTTGGCAACCCTCGTCGCCTCCCACGACCCGCGGTCTGCGACGACGCGCAGGTTCCCGCCTGCCGTGCGTTCGAGCGCGAGCACACTCGCCCCCTCCTCGATCGCCACACCGGAAGCGAGGGCAGCGTGCCGGAAGGCCATCACCGTCCGCATCGGGTCGGCCGCCCCGTCGTCGCGCACGACCAGGGCGCCGACCACATGCGGCGCGATCGCCGGCAGAAGCCGCCGTGTCTCGGCGCGGTCGACCACCTCCTCATGCGTCCAGCCGAGGGCTCGCAACTCGGTTGCGCGGTGCTCGAGGGCGGTGAGCTCCGTTTCGTTCTCGGCCACCTTCACCTGGCCCGAGGGGCGGAAGCCGCCATCGTCGCCCACCAGCGCCCGAAGGTTCCGCCACATCTCATGCGCCACCTGAGCCAAGGCGATCTCGCGCACGTCGCGCCCGAGCCGACGCACGCCGCCTGCATTGATGCCCGAGGAATGCCGCCCCACATGGCGGCGCTCGAGCACCGTCACCGACCAGCCGCTGCGCGCGAGATGCAGCGCTGTCGACAATCCGTGCAGCCCGCCCCCGATGACGATCGCGCGTTCCAGCATTGGGATCGCGTCATGAGCTCTGCGGCTCGACCGCCGTCGGCTGCGCATGCAGCGCGGCGAGTTCGCCCAAGGTGAGCGGCTTGGTCGGGAACCGCAACCGATAGGGCTCGATATCGCGCGGGGCAACGCCACGCGCCGCAGCGATCACCGCCGCGACCACAGGCCCGCACATCCGTCCCTGACACGCACCCATGCCGGCGCGCGTGAAGGCCTTGACCTGGTTCGCGCCGAGGCAGCCAAGCGAGACGGCTTCGCGCACCCGTCCGGCCGTGACCTCTTCGCAGCGGCAGAGGATCGTCTCGTCCGCCGGGTCGATCGGGAGGGGGGAGAACAAGGCATCGAGGAACGGCCGTACGGCAAGATGCCGTTCCCTGGCCGCGAGCAGCGGTGCCGCCGCCCGGTCGCGCGCCGCCGTGCTCAGCCGTCCGAGCGCGGCGGCGATGTCGAGGGCGGCGATTCGGCCGGAGAGCTCCGCCACCCTGGCGCCGCCGATCCCGGCCCCGTCGCCGGCGACGGAAATCCTCTCGAGGCTCGTTCGGCCCCAGATGTCGGTCAGCGGCTTCCAGCAGTGCTGCACCTCGTCCCACACATGCGCGCAGCCGAGCGCGCGCGTGATCTGCACCGAGGGGATCACGCCGTCGTGCAGAAGCAAGAGCGAGGCCGGTCTCACCTGGACCGTACCGTCGGCGAGGAAGCGAATTCGCTCGAGCCGCCCCTCGCCCTCGGCACGAAGCTGCGATGCCCGGATCCACGGCACCCCGGCGCGGCGCAGCGCGAGCCGCCAAGCGACGCCCCGCGCGAGATACGACGGGGCACGCAGCGCGCGCGGCAGATGCGGCAGAGCGCGGCGGAGGGAACCGCCGTCGGTAAGGTCAAGGACGCCGGCAATCCGCCCGCCGGCGGCGAGTGCTTGCGCGGCATAGAGCAGAAGCAGCGGTCCCTGCCCGGCAAGCCAGACATCCCCGGACGGCACGAGCCCGGCCGTCTTGAGGGCGATCTGCGCCGCACCGACCGTGAGCACGCCCGGCAAGGTCCATCCCGGAATCGGCAGCGGCCTCTCGGTCGTGCCCGTGGCGATCAGCACCCATGCCGCGTCAGCCGACCGCGCGCGCCCCCCCTCGCTCCAATACACTCGGCCTTCCGGCTCGACGCACCAGACGGTGGCACCGAATCGCGCCTCGGCGCCGGAGGCGCGAAACGCGCGAACCGTTTCCAGTGCTACACGGTCGTCATCGCCATGCAGCGGGCGGGTTTCGATCGCCTGCCAGACGCGGCCTCCGGGACCGGGGTTCTCGTCGAGCACCAGCACGGAGAACCCGTGCGCGCGCGCCTCGGTGGCGGCGGCGATGCCGGCAGGGCCCGCGCCGATGATCGCGAGATCCACTCTCATCCCGTTGTCTCGGAGGCGATATCCCGCGCGCCCTGCTGGCGCTCGATTCGCATGCCGTCTCGCACCTGGACGAGACAGGTCTGCACGCTGCCCACACCGTCGACCACGGCGAGGCAGTCGAAGCAGGCCCCCATCATGCAGAAGGGTCCGCGCGGGGCGCCGGACACCGGCGTGGTGCGGAAGGCGAGGATGCCGGCGGCGATCAGCGCGGATGCGACACTCTCTCCTTCGCGCGCGGGAATGGGTCGCCCCTCGAACAGAAGGGTGAGTGAACCAGGGTCAGGCCGCGTCAGCATGGAACCGGTCTGGTCCGAGCTCCGCGACGAGATCCGGCAGACGCCCAGCGAGGATGCCCGCGGCAAGCGGGCCCGCATGCGCGGCGGCAAGCGTCACGCCCGAGTGGCAGACCGCGACATAGGCGCCGGGGTACAGGCGCGACTGCGCGTAGATCGGGTAGCGATCCGGCGTCATCGGCCGCAAGGCGCCCCAGGCGCGGACCATCCGCGCGTGGGCGAGCGGCGGCAGGACCGCAACGGCACGAGCGGCCATCCGCGCGAGCTCGGTCACCGTCGTCGCCGTCTCCCAGTGGTTCTCCTCGTAGCTGACGCCGATCTGCACCACACCTTCGGCGGTCTGGCGGATCGCGCTTGCTGGCAGCGGCAGGAGCGGCGGCAGGCGCTCGGTGACCATGTTCTGGCCACGCACCGGATGGACGGCGATGCGCATCCCAAGCATCGCGGCAAGACGGGGTGTGCCAAGCCCTGCGGCGATCACGACCCGGTCGCTCGCGATCGTCTCGTTGCCGCGATGGATCGTGAACCCGGGGCGCACCGACTCGACCGGCGCTCCGGGGCGGTGCTCTCCTCCCGCTGCCCGCAGACCCGCATGCATGCCGCGCAGCAACAGAAGCGGATTGACGTGCCCGTCCTCGGGCGCGAAGGAGGCGCCGACGACACTGCTGCCGAGCGGTGTGGACGGAAGCAGCTCCTCGAGCTCGTGCCGATCGAGCAGGCGCACGGGCGTGGACGGCCCGCCGGCCTGGTTGTGCAGGCGCCGCACGTCCTCCCGGCGCTGCGCCCACTCCTGCTCGCCAACAGCGAAGATCAAGCCGCCGCTGCGGCGATAGCCGATCTCGGTTCCGGCGGCACGGCTCATCGCGTCCGCGAAGGCGTCCCAGTGGCGGAGGCTCTCGCGCGTCCAGGCGGCGTAGGCCGGCATGCCGTCGCCCTTGCCCTGGCTCCAGATCAGGCCGAAATTGCCGCGGGCGGCACGCAGCGCGACATCGCCTTCGTCGACGAGCACGGTGCGCGCACCGAGCCTCGCGCAGCCCACCGCGATGGCCGAGCCCACCATGCCGCCGCCGATCACCGCAACATCGAACCGATCCGCCATGGTTTGAAGTATCCGGCAAAGCGGCTTACGCTGCAAGGCAAGGTCTCTCCGCATGACTGAGACGGAGGGGGGAAAGCCCATGCTGCGGCTCGTTCTCGTCGTTCTGCTCGCCGCCATCCCGGCAGCGGCACAGACACTGAGGGTAGGACAGATCGGCCAGCAATCGGGGACGCTCGACCCGCATCGCGCCACCGCCACGCACGACAAAGGGCCGGTGAGCTGGATGTTCGATGGGCTCGTGCGTTTCCCGCCCGGCTCTGCCGATCCCGCCAGGCTAGAACCCGACCTCGCCGAGCGATGGGAGCGAAGCGGCGATGGTCTCGTCTGGACGTTCACGCTGCGCGAGGGCGTCCAGTTCCACCACGGCATGGGCACGCTGACGGCCGAGGATGTTGCCTTCTCGCTGCGCCGCGCCGCATCGTCCGAGAGCTCGGCCTTCGCCGGCGATTATCGTGATCTCAGCGCTGTCGAGGTCGTCGATCCGCGCACGGTACGCGTGGTGTTCCGCCAGCCGGTGCCGAGCGCGCTCGGTCTGCTCGCCAACTATCACGGCGGCATGATCGTCTCGCGGCGCGCGGCTGAGGAGGGCGATTTCGCGCGTCGCCCGGTCGGCACGGGGCCGTTCCAGTTCGAGTCGGTCGAGCCGGGCGGGCTGAGGCTCACCGCGCACCAGCAACATTTCCGCGGCACGCCGAAGCTTGCCGCGGTGCAGGTGCGCTTCATCCCCTCCGACCAGACGAGGGAGCTCGCCTATACCGCTGGGGAACTCGATCTCTTCATCGGGCGGCGTGAACAGCGCTGGGTAGAGAGGATTAAACAGCTGCCGAACACCGTGGTCGAGGTGTTCGGCCCGGGCGAGTTCCGCACCCTGCTCCTGAACACCAAGAGCGCCCCGCTTGATGACGTGCGCGTGCGGCGCGCGGTGATCCATGCGATCGATGTGCCGGCCATCGTCCGCTTCGTCGGGGCGGACGTGGCGCAGCTCTGGCCATCGCCGGTGCCGCCCGGCTATCTCGGCGCCACCACCGATGTTCCGCGCTACCCCCATGACGTTGCCCGGGCGCGCGCCTTGCTTGCCGAAGCTGGGCATCCGCAGGGCGTGACCTTGAAGGCGGTCGTCTCTTCGGTCAGCACCCAGCTGCCGATCATGGAGGTGATCCAGGCCCAGCTGCGTCGCGCCGGGATCACGCTCGAGATGGACGTGGTCGAACATGCCACCTACCACGCCCGAATCCGCCAGGACCTCTCGCAGGTGACGTTCTACGGTGCGGCGCGCTTTCCGGTCGCCGATACCTACCTGACGCAGTTCTACCACTCGCGCTCCGCTCCGGGCACACCGACCATGGCGCTCAACTTCGCCCATTGCAGCGTGGCCGATGCGGAGATCGATGCGGCGCGCAGCGAGCCCGATCCCGCGAGGCAGGCGGCGCTCTGGGCGGAGGCGCAGCGGAAGGTGATGGAGGCCGCGTGCTCCCTGCCGCTCTACGACCTGCGCCAGGTCTGGGTTCGGAGCAGCCGCCTCGCACTCGGCTACGCGCTCGAAGGCTCGTTGAACCTCGCGCCGCCACTCACGGCCGAGACGGCGCTGCGCTGAGCCTCAGCCCAAGAGTCGCCGCATGGTCGCGGCGAAGCGTGCGGCGATCGCGTCCTCTTCGGCATGTCGGCCGGCCGTGATCACAGCCCTCCCGCCGACATGGACGTCGCGAATGAGACGGGGCGCGGGCCCGAAGACGAGCGTGTCGGCGATCGCTCCGCCCCCGCGCCCTGCGAGCAGCGGATCGGCGCCGTCGAGAACGACGAGATCGGCGCGCCAGCCCGGCGCGATCGCGCCGGCCGGCTGGGCCGCCGCTTGAGCGCCCGCCGCCGCCGCATGCTGCCACAGGGCGGTGCCGGTGGAGGGCTCCGCCTCGCTCGCGCCGACCGCGCGCCTCAGATGCGTGAGCCGCTGCGCGTACTCGAGCAGGCGCAGCTCGCCCGCCGCATCGGTGCCGACGTGGCTGTCGGTGCCGATGCCGAAGGCGCCGCCCGCAGCGCGCCAGGCGAGGAAGGGGAAGATCCCGTCGCCGAGGTTGCCCTCCGTGGTCGGACAGAGCCCGGCCAGCGCGCCGGTCGCGGCGAGCGCCGCCGTCTCCGCTGCGTCCATGTGCGTGGCGTGAACGACGCACCAGCACCGATCGAGGGGGAGAGTCGCAAGCATCCGCTCGACCGGGCGTTGCCCCGTCGCGGCGAGGCACTCCTCGACCTCGCGCGGCTGCTCGGCGGCGTGGATGTGCAGCGGCGCGGCGGCATCACCGTGCCGGACCGCCGCAGCGAAGTCGCCGAGCTCCTCGACCGTCACCGCGCGCAGGCTGTGCGGCGCCGCGCCGACCCGGAGCAGCGGATCGGATCGAGCCTCGCGGCGCAGCGCGGCAATGATATCGAGCACGGTCTCGGCCGGCAGCAGGAAACGGCGCTGGCCCTCGCCGGGCGGCCGGCCGAAGCCGCCGTGGCGATAGAGGCTCGGCAGGAGGGTGCGTGCGATCCCGGCCCGCCGCGCTGCGGCGAGGACGCGCCAGCTCATCTCCGCCGGGTCAGCATAGGGCCTGCCTGCGGGATCCGCCTGCAGATAGTGAAACTCGACCAGGCTCGTGAAGCCGCCCTTCAGCAAGGCGACATAGAGCTGTGCTGCGATCGCCTCGACGTCGTCGGGCGTGAGCCGGGCGAGGAACCGGTACATGGTCTCGCGCCAGGACCAGAAGTGGTCCTCGCCCGAAGGGCTGCGGCTCTCCGCAAGCCCTGCCATAGCGTATTGGAACGCATGGCTGTGGAGGTTGGTCATGCCGGGCAGCACGGGCCCGGCAAGCGGCGTGGCGCCGCCGGGGCGCACGCCCGTCTCGACCGAGGCGATCGTCCCGTCCGCTGCGATCGTGACCGCAACATCCCGCGCCCAGCCATCGGGCAGGAGCGCCCAGGGCGCATGAAGTGTCGTTACGTCGATCACGCCGTTCCGCTCCCGCTGTCTTGCCCCGCTGTCTTGCCGCGCCCCGGGGCCTTGCTAGCATACGTCATGATATGCTCGACCGACCAAAGGGAAGCTTGGGCATGACGTGGCGTGTCGGCGTCGACTCCGGGGGCACGTTCACGGATGTCTGCCTCTTCGACGAGACGAGCGGCCGCATCGAGGTCTGGAAGGTCGCCTCAACGCCGGATGATCCGTCGCGCGCGATCGCCCAAGGCGTGGAGGAGGGGATGCGCCGGGTCGGCGGCGTCCCGGGCGACGTCGTCTATTTCGGGCACGGCACGACGGTCGCGACCAATGCGCTGATCCAACATCGCGGCGTGCCGACCGGGCTCGTCACCACCGCGGGCTTCCGCGACCTGCTCGAGATCGGCCGGCAGAAGCGTCCCGATCTCTACGACCTGCAGGTGGACAAGCCGCCGGTGCTGGTCGCGCGCGACCTCAGGCTCGAAGTGCCTGAGCGGGTGCGCCACGACGGCACGGTCGAGACGCGGCTCGACGAGATCGCGGTGCGCGAGGCCGCGCGCGCGCTGAAGCGGGCCGGTGTCGCGTCGGTCGCGGTCTGCTTCCTCTACGCCTTCGTCCGCCCCGAGCACGAACGGGCCGCGCGGCGCATCCTCGCCGAGGAATTCCCCGAGGCGTTCCTCTCGGTAAGCCACGAGGTCGCGCCCGAGTTCCGCGAGTTCGAGCGCCTCTCGACGGCCGTGGTGAACGCGTATCTCGGCCCGGTGATGCAGGGATACATCCGCCGGCTCGCCGACCGTCTGGCCGCGCTCGGCATGACGGCGAGGCCGCACCTGACGCAGTCGAACGGCGGCGTGATGGGGCTCGAGGCGGCGGCGAACCTGCCGGTCCGCATGGTGCTCTCGGGCCCCTCCACCGGCGTGGTCGGCGCCCAGGCGATCGGGCGGATGGCGGGGTTCCCCGACCTGATCACCTTCGACATGGGCGGCACCAGCACCGATGTCGCGCTGCTTAAGAGCGGCGAGCCGAGGCTCGCGAGCGAGAGCATCGTCCACGGCTATCCGATCAAGGCGCCGACGCTCGACATCCACACGGTGGGCGCGGGCGGCGGCTCGATCGCCCATGTGGACAGCGGCGGCCTGCTGAAGGTCGGCCCGCGCAGCGCCGGCGCCGATCCGGGGCCGGTCTGTTACGATCGCGGCAACGACGCGCCGACTGTGACGGACGCGAATGTGGTGCTCGGCACGCTGCATCCGACGCATCTGCTCGGCGGGCGGATGCCGATCCGGCGCGACCGCGCGATCGCCGCGATCGAGCGGCTGGCGAGGCGGCTTGGCATGGAGACGATGGAGACCGCGCAGGGCATCCTCTCGGTCGTCACCGCCAACATGGCGAAGGCGATCCGCGTGATCAGCGTGCAGCGCGGCCACGATCCGCGCGACTACACGCTGATGGCGTTCGGCGGCGCGGGCCCGTTGCACGCGGCGCGGCTTGCACGCGAGCTCGAGATCCGTCGCGTTCTGGTGCCGCGCAACCCGGGAATCCTGTGCGCGATCGGGCTGCTCTTGACCGATCTGCGCGCCGATTTCGCTGCCACGCGGCTGACCCCGCTCAACAAGGAGGCGCTCGCGCCGATGCGCGAGGCGTTCGAGACGCTTGCCGCGCAGGCCGCCGCGTGGTTCGACCTCGAAGGCATCCCCGCCGAGGCACGCCGAGTGGCGCGCAGCATCGACATGCGCTACGCCGGGCAGAACTACGAGCTGCCCGTCGCGCTGCCGGACGGGCCCTTCGATTCCTCGACGCTCGCTTTCCTCGCGAACGGGTTCGCCGCCGAGCACCGCCGGGTCTACGGCTTCGTCGCCGAGGGCGAGCCGGTGCAGCTCGTCACCTTCCGCATCGAGGCCACGGGGCTGGTGCGCAAGGCCTCGTTCACTGCGCGACCGCCCGGGCCAGAGGATGCGGGCGCCGCACGCGAGGGCGTGCGCGACGTCTGGCTGCCGGAGGCGGGCGGCTTCGTCTCGGTCCCGGTCTATGCCCGCGACCGCCTGGTCCCGGGCAACCGGATCGCGGGCCCCGCGATCGTCGAGCAGATGGACTCGACCACGCTCGTTCTGCCCGGCATGGCGGCGCGCGTGGACGGCTACGAAAACTTGATCCTGGAGGCCACGGCATGAACGTGACGCTCGACATCGGCCGTCCGAAGGTCGATCCGATCACGGTCGAGGTGATCGGCTCGGCACTCTCCTCGATCGTCGAGGAGATGGGCGAGACCCTCGTGCGCGCCTCCTACTCGACCAACATCAAGGAGCGGCGCGACTGCTCGACCGCCCTGTTCGACATCGAGGGCCGCACGCTCTGCCAGGCCGAGCACATCCCGATCCACCTGGGCAGCTTCATCGGCGTGATCGAGCGAATCCTCAAGCGCCACCCGCTCGAGCAGATCCGCCCCGGCGACGTCTTCGTCGGCAACGACGCGTACGAGGGCGGCGGCACGCACCTGCCCGACATCGTGCTCGCCGAGCCGATCTTCGTCGCTGGCCGCCTCGTCGCCTGGGCCGTCAATCTCGCGCATCACGCCGACTTCGCCGATCGCGGCCACGCCCACATCTATCAAGAAGGGCTTCGAATCCCGCCGATCCGGCTCTACCGTGAAGGCCGGCTGCAGGAGGACATCCAGGAGCTGATCCTGCTGAACTGCCAGGTGCCGCGCGAGCGCCTCTCCGACCTGCGTGCGCAGATGGCGGCGAACCGGCTCGGCGTCGCCCGGATGCAGGCGCTGTGCGCTAAGTACGGAACCGAGACGGTTCTCGCGGCCGGCGCCGCGCTGCTCGACTACGCCGAACGCAAGATGCGCGCCGGCATCGCCGCGATCCCCGACGGCGTCTGGCGCTTCGAGGACGTGCACGACAGCCCCGAAATCGAGGGGGAGCTCGCGCTCTCGATCGAGCTCGAAGTCAACGGCGACACGATGCGCCTGCATTTCGACGGGCCGGACCAGGTGCGCGCCGGGATCAACATGACCTACACCGCCCTGCTCGCGACCGTCTATTACGCCGTCAAGACGGTGGTCGATCCGACCATCCTCCCGAATGCCGGCCTCGCCCGCCCGCTGATCGTCACCGCCCGTGAAGGCAGCGTTGTGAACTGCGTCCACCCGGCGGCG
The DNA here is from genome assembly GCF_019203965.1 of Elioraea tepida. NCBI lineage: Bacteria > Pseudomonadati > Pseudomonadota > Alphaproteobacteria > Acetobacterales > Elioraeaceae > Elioraea > Elioraea tepida. Next base: position 2,447,872 of record NZ_CP076448.1, on the reverse strand, counting down.
GTGAACGCTCGGCTCTCGACCTGCCAGCGCGTGGTCGACCTGATCCACGGCGCGCTCGCCCAGGCCGTGCCCGAGCGCGTCACGGCCGCGCACAACGGTGCCTGCTTCGTCGCGAGCTTCGTCGGCCGCCAGCCCGGGACGGGCGAGCCCTGGGTCTATCTCGAGACGATCGGCGGCGGCTTCGGCGCGCGCGCGACCAAGGACGGGCTCGACGGCGTGCACGTGCACACGACCAACACGTCCAACCTGCCGGTCGAGGCGCTGGAGACCGAGTATCCGCTGACCGTGTTGCGCTACGAGCTGGTCGAGGGCTCGGGCGGGCCCGGCACCCATCGCGGCGGGATGGGGCTGCGCCGCGTCTATCGCGCCGAGGCAGAGTGCCGGCTCCGGCTCGACGGCGCGCGGCTACGCTCGGCGCCCTGGGGCCTCCGGGGCGGCCTTCCGGGTGGCAAGGGCCGCTTCGTGTTCGGCCCCGGCGTCGAGCCCTTCCATTTCGGCAACGGGACATTGCGCCCGGGCCAATGGGTGGAGATCATCACCCCGGGAGGCGGCGGCTACGGGCCGCCGGCGGGACGCGACCGGGCGGCGGTCGAGCGCGACATCCGCGAGGGCCGCCTCAGCGCGGCCGAGGCGCGGGCGATTTACGGCGCCGGCTAGCCTCCCGGCCGGCCCGGCCCGTGAACACCACCAAGGGAGACGACCATGACACCGACCCGTCGTTCACTCCTTGCCGCCGGCGCGGCGCTGCCGTTCTTGCGGGCATGGCCGGCGCGGGCGCAGCGCCAGACCGGCGTGCTGCGTTTCGGCCTCTCCTCCTTTCCGCCGAGCATCCAGCCCTGGGTGAACACCGGCACAGCGGCGGCGACCGTGAAGCTTCTGATCCATCGCGGCCTCGTCTCCTTCGCACCGGACGGTTCGTTGCGCGGCGAGCTCGCCGAGGCCTGGAGCAACGACAGCCCGACCAGCTGGACGTTCCGGCTCCGCGAGAACGCGCTGTTCCAGAACGGCGACCGCGTCACCGCCGAGGACATCCGCTGGAACCTTGAGCAGATGGCATCGGAACGCTCGACCGCCTATCATCGGGCCCAGGCGCAGCGGATCGCACGGATCGAGACGCCCGACGCGCGCACCGTGCGGATCGTCACGGCGGAGCCGATGGTCACGCTGCCGCTCTGGTTCGCGAGCTACCACATGATGATGGTCTCGCCGCGCTCGCCGACCGGCGCAGGCAGCCTGCCGGTCGGTGCCGGCCCCTTCGTGCTGAAGGGGCAGGAGCGCGGCGTCTCGCTCGATCTCGAAGCGTTCGACCGTTACTACAAACCCGGCCTTCCGAGGCTGCGCGGCATCCGAATGGTCGCCTATGCCGACGAAAACCTGCGCGTGGCCGCCCTGCAGGCAGGCGACGTCGACCTGATCGAGTACGTGCCCTGGCAGGCCATGGCCTCGATCGAGGCCGATCCGAAGCTCAGGCTGGACGCGACCGACGGCCCGTTCATGTACCTCGTGTTCAACGCGACGCGGCCCCATCTCGGCGATGCGCGCATCCGCCGCGCGATCGCGCATGCGATCAAGCGCGAGGAGATCGTCAAGGCAGCGTTCTTCGGCCGCGGCTCGCCGCTCGAGGGGCTGCCCTTGATGCCGGGCAGCGCCTTCCACGACCCGGAGCTCGCTTCGGGCTGGCGCTATGACCCCGCGCGCGCACGCGCCCTGCTCGCCGAGGCGGGGGTGCCCAACGGGTTCACCACCAGCATCCTCGCGACGGCGCAATACGGAATGCACAAGGACACCGCCGAAGTGGTGCAGCAGAACCTCGCCGCGGTGGGGATCCAGGCCGAACTCCGCCTGCCCGACTGGGCGACGCGCGTCACCCTCGGCAACCGCGGCCAGTACGACATCGCTGTGATGGGCACGACGACCGAGAACAACGACCCGGACGGGCTGAGCACGCTGATCGACGGCTCGCTCGCCCCCTCGTTCGTCCGCAGTTTCGGGCTGCGCGTGCCCCGAATCGAGGAGCTCCTCGCAGCGGGTCGTGCCGAGTTCGACGGAGGCAAGCGGCGCGCGATCTACGCCGAGCTGCAGAGGATCGCGCTCGCCGAGGCGCCGATCGTCGGCCTCGCCTGGCGCAGCCAGGGCTACGCGATGACGCCCGAGGTGAAGGGGTTCAAGGCGCTCGGCGGCGCGCTGAACTTCTACTCCGGCATCACGCTCGAGGAGGCGTCGATCGGCTGATCAGCCGATGCTACTGTGGGCGGCCCGGCGCGTCGTGGTCAGCCTTGTGCTGATCTGGACCGTCGCGACCGTGGTGTTCACGGTGATCCATCTGGTTCCGGGCGATCCCGCCGAGCTCCTGCTCAGCTCAGGCGGGGTGGCGCCCGATCCGGCGGCTGTGGCCGAGCTGCGCGAGCGGCTCGGCCTCGACCGCCCATTCCTCGTGCAGTACGGCGACTTCCTCGGCCGGCTCGCACGCGGCGATCTCGGCACCTCGATGATCGACGACCATCCGGTCATGGACGAGGTGTTGCTGCGCCTGCCGCGCACGCTCGAGCTGATCGCGGCCGGTGCCGTTCTCGCGGTCATGATCGGCATTCCCGTCGGCACGGAGGCGGCGCTGAGGCGCGGCACGGTGTTCGACCGCGCGACCAGCGCCACGGCCGCGCTTCTGCTCGCGGTGCCGATCTTCGTCGTCGGCACGCTGCTGGTGCTGGTGTTCGCGCAGTGGCTGCGCTGGATGCCCGCTGGCGGCTACGTGCCGCTGGCGCGGGACCCGTGGCAGCACCTGACGCTCCTGACCATGCCTGCGCTCGCGATCGCCAAGGGCCTCGTCGCGGTGGTGTTCCGCATGACGCGCGCGGCGGTGCTCGATTCGCTCTCGCGCGACTTCGTGCGTACCGCGCGCGCCAAGGGGCTGTCGCCCGCGCGCATCCTGGTCCACCACGTCGTGCGCAACGCCATCATCCCCGTGCTGACCGTGCTCGCGCTGCACATGGGCACGCTGCTCGGCGGCACGGTGCTGGTCGAATACGTGTTCAACTGGCCCGGCCTGTCGACGCCGCTGCTCAAGGCGGTGGAGGCGCGCGACTACCCGATGGTGATCGGCATCGTGCTGACCATCTCGGTGCTGTTCGTCGCGCTCAACCTGGTGATGGACCTGGTCTACGCCGCGCTCGACCCGAGGATCCGGCACGCGTGAGGCGGCTTGCGGTTCCGGGGGCGCTGGTCGCGGCGATCGTGCTGATCGCGCTTGCCGCGCCGCTCCTGGACCTTCCCGACCCGGTGCGACAGGACGTCGCCCGACGCCTTTCCGGCCCCGGCCCGGGCAGCCCGCTCGGGCGCGACGAGTTCGGCCGCGACGTACTCTCGCGCCTGATCTGGGGCGCGCGCGCCTCGCTCACAGTCGCCTTCGCCTCGGCCGGCATCGCCTGCGCGCTCGGCACGCTGCTCGGGCTGCTGGGCGGCTGGTTCCGCGGTCTCGGTGAGCTCCTCGCGCTGCGCAGTATGGACATCGTGCTCTGCTTCCCGCCGATCCTGCTCGCGCTTCTCGTCGTCACGCTGCTCGGGCCTGGGACGGCCACGCTGATCCTGGTGCTGTCGATCCTGTTCCTGCCGGGCTTTGTGCGGGTGACCTACGCCGAGGTCCTGTCGGCACGCAGCCACGACTACGTCGAGGCGGTTCGCGCGCTCGGCGCGGGTCCTTTGCGCATCCTCCTCGTCACGGTGCTGCCGAACGTCGCCGGGCCGATCCTGGTGCAGCTGTCGCTCGCGGTCGCGGCAGCGGTGGTGCTGGAGAGCGGGCTCTCCTTTCTCGGCCTCGGCGTGGTCCCGCCCGAACCCTCCTGGGGGCTCATGATCCGCGGGGCGCGCGCGACGATGGCGCAGGCCCCGCTCCTGCTGCTCTGGCCCTGCGCGGCGCTGACCGTCACCATCCTTGCGATGAACCTTCTGTGCGACGCGCTTCGGGACTGGGTTGACCCCCGAACCGCCGCGGCCGTCCGGCTGCGCGCGATCGACCGCGTGCTGCCCGGCCTCCTGCCGCCTCCGCGCTCTGACGCCGTTCTGAAGGTGGAGGGGCTGACGGTCGAGATCGATACGCCGGCCGGGGTGATCCGGCCGGTCGAGGACGTCTCCCTGGCCGTGGGCCCTGGTGAGACGGTGGCGATCGTCGGCGAGTCGGGATCGGGCAAGTCGCTGACGGCGGCCGCCGTGATGGGGCTCCTGCCGCCGGCCGCGCGCGTCGCCGCCGGTGCGGCCTGGTTCGACGGCGTTGACCTTCTGCGTCTTCACGAGACGGCGCTCAGGCAGTTGCGCGGCAACGCCATCGCGATGGTGTTCCAGGACCCGATGAGCAGCCTCAACCCGGTTCACCGCACCGGCGACCAGGTGGCGGAGGCGATCCTGGCGCATCGGCCGATCACCGCGGCGGCGGCGCGCCGCGAGGCGGTGGCACTGTTCCGACGCGTCGGCATCGCCGACCCGGAGCGGCGGAGCCGGGCCTTCCCGCACGAGATGTCAGGCGGAATGCGCCAGCGCGTGATGATCGCGATCGCGATCGCCAACAAGCCGCGCCTGTTGATCGCCGACGAACCCACCACGGCGCTCGACGTGACGGTGCAGGCGCAGATCCTGGACCTGCTCGCCGATCTCCGGCGCGAGACCGGCATGGCGGTCGTCTTCATTACCCACAATCTCGGCCTCGTGGCCGAGATCGCCGACCGTGTGGTCGTGATGTATGCCGGCCAGGTGGTCGAGCAGGGCGACACGGCGTCGGTGTTCGCGCGGCCCCTCCATCCCTACACGCGCGCGCTGCTCGCCGCTGTGCCAGAGGGTGAGGCAAAGCCCGAGGCCATTCCCGGCACGGTGCCGCCGCCGCATGCCCTGCCGCCCGGCTGCCGCTTCGCGCCGCGCTGTCCGCATGCCGCTCCTGCCTGCGCGGCGGGGGTTGCACCGCTCGCGCCGCAGGAGGGTCGGCACGTGCGCTGCGTGCGCCTCGATGTCATGCGGGGCGAGACCGCGTCGGCATGACCAGCGGGCCACTGATCGAGGCCGTCGGGGTCTCCAAGACCTTCCGGGGCGGTGGCCTGTTCCGCCGCGGCCGGCCGGTGCACGCCGTGCGCGGCGTCGATCTCGCGATCCCGCGCGGCGCGGCGGTGGGCGTCGTCGGCGAATCCGGTTCCGGCAAGAGCACGCTGGGGCGGCTGCTGCTCGGGCTGACGCCGCCGAGCGAGGGGCGGATCCTGTTCGAGGGGCGCCCGATCGCCGGCGTCTCGCGCGCGGAGTGGCGCCGGCTGCGCCGGCACCTGCAGATCGTGTTCCAGGACCCGTTCGGCAGCCTCGACCCGCGGCGGCGGGTGGGCGCGCAGATCGCCGACGGGCTTGCGATCCACGGCCTCGTTCCCGCTGCCGAGCGCGCCGCGCGGGTCGATGCGCTGCTGCGCCAGGTCGGGCTCGAACCGGCCCATGCGCGGCGTTTCCCGCACGAGTTCTCCGGCGGGCAGCGACAGCGCATCGGCATCGCCCGCGCGCTTGCGGTCCAACCCGCCTTCCTGGTCGCCGACGAGCCGGTGAGCGCGCTCGACGTCTCGATCCAGGCGCAGATCCTCACACTGCTCGACGAGCTGCGGGCACGGCTCGGGCTGACCTTGCTGCTGATCAGCCACGACCTGCACGTGGTGCGGCACCTCTGCGACCGCGTGGTGGTGATGTATCTCGGCCGGGTGATGGAGGAGGGACCGGTGCGGGCGGTGTTCGAGGCCCCTGCGCACCCGTACACGCGCGCCCTGCTCTCGGCCACACCCCGGCTCGATCCTGCACGGCGAACCAGGCGCATCCTGCTGTCGGGCGAGCCGCCGAGCCCGTCCGATCCGCCCTCGGGCTGCGTCTTCCGCAAGCGTTGCCTGCACGCCCGAGCGGATTGCGCCGAGACAGTGCCACCTCTCGCGCCACATGGCCCGGCCAGGCGCGTGGCCTGCATCAACGAGCACGCGCTCGGCTGAGCGGCCGGGCTCCAGCCTGCGCTGGCGCCCGCACGCTCGAACGTGCTCAGGCAGCGTCACGCTCCACCGCCGTGGCAACCCCCCTCGCCTGCCCATCACTCCGCCTCAGCCCCTCCGCGGAAGGTCAACCGCTCGAACAACGACGCGCTGAGGGAACGGTGCAAAAGCAACCCCGTCATCATGCTCGCCCACGGGGGCTTCGGGACGGCAGGTGTCCGGGGGCCACAGCGCTTGAGCAGGCGGCACCTGAACGACCGAGGCACCGTGCCGAGACCCCGATGACGCGAAACCGCCACGCCAAGCGCGGCGTCACTCGGCGCCTCTACGCGGGGCAGAGCCGCATCGCACGACCCGTTTACCGCCTCAGGACAAGCTCCGGGTCGCAACGCGAGACGGCGGCCTTGTCGCACCCCGTGTCACCGTCACGGTCGCATCCCGGCGATGGGTCAGGAAGGCACCATCTCAGGCGAGGCCGGACGCCATCTCCTCAAGCCGGTCGCGGTCGACCAGATGGATGTGGGTCGTGTCCTGGAGTTCGATCAGCCCTTTCTTCTTCAAGGCCGAGAAGGTGCGGCTGACCGTCTCGATGGTCAGGCCCAAATAGTCGGCGATGTCGGAACGTGTCATCGGGAGCACGACCGGGTCGGCCGTCTGGCCGCGGCGGACCTGCCCCTGCGAGAGCAGGATGAGGAACGACACGAGTCGCTCCTCGGCGGTCTTGCGCCCGAGCAGCAGAAGCTGCTCCTGAGCGGCCGTCAGCTCGTCGATCGAGAGCGAGAGAAGCCGTCGGTCGAGCTGGGGAAAACGTTCGCGGACCGCATCGAGCTTGCGGCGCGGAAACCGGCAGAGCTTCGCCTCCGTGAGCGATTCGGCGGAGTAGGAATAGTCGGCGCCGGCGGAAAGGCCGATGAAGTCGCCTGCGAACCGGAAACCGAGGATCTGCCGCCGTCCGTCGCCGAGCAGCTTGAACAGCTTCACCGCACCATCGGTGACGTTCATCACGTAGTCTGCCGGAGCGCCTTCGTGGAACAGAACGCCACCAGGCGGAAGCGTTGCCTCCGTCATCACCTTGGCGAGCTCGGCAAGCTCCGCCGGGTCGAGGGCGGCGCAGAAGTTCCGTTCGCGGGCGTCGCAATGGGCGCAGGGCGGGGGCAGGGAGCCGAGACGTTGAGCAACGACGCGAAGAGGCTCGGCCGAGGCCATGCAAATCCCCCTGTTCATTCAGGTTTCTTCCATGTCGTGAACACAGAGTAGCGCAACCGAAGCTCGGCGCCAGAGCGGAATTGACACGTGTCAGGGACGCTAGACGGAACGGATGCGGGCCCGAAAGCGCGCAGGATGAGTCGCCTCTGGAGTCGAGCCCGGGCCGCTTGCCGCCTGCCCGCCCGCAGTGCCCCGCGATCGTTGCTCGTCGGCGGCGTTAGCGAAGCTCGGATGGACGCGCACGCGACCGGCGTGAGGAGGGCACCGGGCGGGGAAAGGCTCAGTCGTCAGAGCCGCGGCGCTTCCCTCCCCGCCCCGGGCTGTGGCCTCGTTCTCCGGAGCGGCCACCTCGGCCGCTGCGGAGGCGCAGGCGCTCGCGCGGCGCCGCTACTCCACCGCCTCCGGCGCCCTCTCCTCGTCACCCTCGCCGCCGTCGCCCTCCGGCTTCGGCAGCGCAGCCAACGGTGCCTCGACGAAGGCGAAGGACAGCGACTTGCCCTCCTCGTCCACGCCGACACGCACCGCCCCGCCCTTGGTCAGGCGGCCGAAGAGGAGCTCCTCGGCAAGCGGCTTCTTCACATGCTCCTGGATCACCCGGGCAAGCGGCCGGGCGCCATAGAGCCGGTCGTAACCCTTCTCGGCGAGCCACATGCGCGCTCCGTCCGTCAGCTCGATCGTGACGTTGCGGTCGGCGAGCTGGGCCTCGAGCTGCATAATGAACTTGTCGACGACACGGCCGACGATGTCTGGCGTGAGGTTCGCGAAGGGGATGATCGCGTCGAGTCGGTTGCGGAACTCTGGGGTGAACAGGCGCTTGATCGCGTCCTCGTCCTCGCCCTCCCGCCCCTCGCGTGCGAAGCCGATCGCGTTCCTGGCGAGATCGGAGGCGCCCGCGTTCGTCGTCATGATCAGGATCACGTTTCGGAAGTCGACCTGCTTGCCGTTGTGGTCGGTAAGCTTCCCGTGGTCCATCACCTGCAACAGGATGTTGTAGAGGTCCGGATGCGCCTTCTCGATCTCATCGAGGAGGAGGACGCAGTGCGGGTGCTGGTCGACCGCATCGGTCAAGAGCCCGCCCTGGTCGAAGCCGACATAGCCAGGCGGCGCGCCGATCAGGCGGCTGACCGAGTGCCGCTCCATGTACTCCGACATGTCGAAGCGTATCAGCTCGATGCCAAGGAGCTTCGCGAGCTGCTTCGCCACCTCGGTCTTGCCCACGCCGGTGGGGCCGGAGAACAGGTAGTTGCCGATCGGCTTGTCGCTGTCGCGCAGGCCCGCGCGGGCGAGCTTGATGGCCGAGGCGAGCGCCTCGATCGCCTTGTCCTGGCCGAACACCATCGCCTTGAGGTCGCGTTCGAGGTTGCGCAGCGTCTCGCGATCGTCGGTCGAGACCGCCTTGGGCGGGATCCGCGCGATCTTGGCGACGATGTCCTCGACATCCTTCACCGTCACCGTCTTGCGGCGCTTGTTCTCGGGCAGGAGCATCCGCGAGGCGCCGACCTCGTCGATCACGTCGATCGCCTTGTCGGGGAGCTTGCGGTCATGGATGTAGCGGGCGGAGAGCTCCACCGCCGCCTTGATCGCGTCGTCGGTGTAGCGGACCTTGTGGTGCTTCTCGTAGTTCGCCTTGAGCCCCTTGAGGATCTTGATCGCGTCATCGAGCGAGGGCTCGGCCACGTCGATCTTCTGGAAGCGGCGGACGAGCGCGCGGTCCTTCTCGAAATAGTTGCGATACTCCTTGTAGGTGGTGGAGCCGATGCAGCGCAGCGTGCCGGACGCAAGCGCGGGCTTGAGCAGGTTCGACGCATCCATCGCCCCGCCGGAGGTGGCACCCGCGCCGATAACGGTGTGGATCTCGTCGATGAACAGGATGGCCGAGCCGCCCTGCGCCTCGAGCTCCGACACCACCGCCTTCAGCCGCTCCTCGAAATCGCCGCGGTAGCGCGTGCCGGCGAGCAGGGCGCCCATGTCGAGGGCGTAGATGGTGCATTTCGCGAGCACCTCGGGCACGTCGCCCTCGATGATCCGCTTCGCGAGCCCCTCGGCGATCGCCGTCTTGCCCACGCCCGGGTCGCCCACATAGAGCGGGTTGTTCTTCGTTCGGCGGCAGAGGATCTGGATGGTGCGCTCGACCTCCTGCTCGCGGCCAATGAGCGGGTCGATCTTCCCGGCCGCCGCCTTCTTGTTGAGGTTGATGCAATAGGTGCTGAGCGCCTCCTGGCTGCGGCGCGACGGCTTCTCCTCGCGCCCCTCGCCTCCTTCGCCCTCGTTCGTTCCCTGCACGGGGCGCTTCTCGCTCCGCCCAGGCACCTTGGCGATGCCGTGGCTGATGAAGTTCACGGCATCGAGGCGCGTCATGTCCTGCTGCTGCAGGAAGTAGACGGCATGGCTTTCTCGTTCGGAGAACAGCGCGACGAGCACGTTGGCGCCTGTGACCTCGTCGCGGCCGGAGGACTGCACATGGATGGCGGCGCGCTGCACGACGCGCTGGAATCCGGCGGTCGGCTTTGGATCCCCGCCGCGGTCGGTGACGAGGCCGGCGAGGTCCTTGTCAAGGAACTCGGTCACCTCACGGCGAAGCCGCTCACTGTCCACCGCACAGGCGCGCAGCACGTTGGCCGCGTCGGGATCGTCCAAGAGCGACAGAAGCAGATGCTCGAGTGTGGCGTATTCGTGCTTGCGTTCCGAGGCGAGACTGAGCGCGCGGTGGAGTGTCTGCTCAAGGGTCCGGGACAACATGCGCACGCTCTCCTTGCGCTCGCGGCCTCACATCAGGGCCGCTGCCCTGGAGGCTCCGGCGGCCATTCCGCCGATCGCCCCCGCCGGGCATGATGCAGATATCGTGCCCCTTCGCGCACCGGGAAGGATCACTCCTTCTCGATTGTGCACTGCAACGGGTGCTGGTGCTGGCGCGCCAGGTCCATCACCTGCGTCACCTTGGTCTCGGCGACCTCGTAGGTGAACACGCCGCACACCCCGACCCCGCGCCGGTGCACATGCAGCATGATCCGGGTCGCCTCCTCCCGGCTCTTGTTGAAGAAGCGCTCGAGAACGTGCACGACGAACTCCATTGGCGTGTAGTCGTCGTTCAGCATCAGCACCTTGTACATCGAGGGCTTGCGCGTTTTCGGCCGAGTCTTGATCACCACGCCGGTGCCCGGCGCGTCGCCACCCTGGTTGCCCCGCCTCTCCGTGTCGCTCATGGCTGCGTGCCGTATCAACACTCCGCTGTCGCGATGCACCCACCCATCCGGCGCGGCGTGCGCCCTGCCGGAGCTTGCTGATGATATCGGATCGGGGCCGAGCGTTGAAAGGGTGTGCCGCGGCCTCCATGCCGGCGAGCGTCGCGCGTGACGGTGGAGACACCGTAAACTCCGGGCGAACCGGATGCGGGCGACATGAGAATGGCCCGGGCGGCAAGCCACCCGGGCCACAACAGAAGGTCTGCCGGGAAATTCGGCAGCGCTGCCTCCGGGCGAAGCACGCGCCCGGAATTGCTCCCCTCAGGCGGCGATCGGCTTGCCGAAGGTCTTTACCGCCTGGTTCATGCGCTCGATCATCGGCGCCATCACCTTCTCGGCGAGCTTCGCAGAGGTCTCGGTAAGCTTCGTCGTCTCCGCGACCATCTTCTCCGTCGAGGCCTTGGCGAACGCAGCCTGGAGGTCTAGCGCCTCGCGCACCGACTTCACGGCGGCCAGCGCCTTGGCGTTCTCGATCCCGTCGGCGAAGGCGGCCTGGCCGAAGGCGAGCGTCGCACGCGCGAGCTCCTGCATGCCCTCGGTGAGGATCGTCGAGGACTTCACGAACGCCTCGAGATTGCCGCGGCCGAAGGCGATCGCCTCCTCGAGCGTGCGCTGTGCGACGGCCGCATGCTTCTGCGCCTCGTCCATGTTCTGCTTCAGGATGCTATGGGCCTGCTCGAAGCCCTTCTCCGCGATCTCCGCACCCTGCTTCACGAGGGTGTCCACTGCCTCGACACCGGCGTCCATCGCGGGGGCGGCTTTCGTCCTGCTGCTCATGGTTATCTCTTCCTTTTCACGCGCGGGGTCGCCGCGGTCCTACGATCGGGGTCATATGGCAGCGCGTTTTGCTGCGCTGCAGCACGATCGGAAAATGGCGTGCATGATGCTCCGGGTCAAGCGCTTTGTTGCACTGCACAACGGCCGAGTCCTGCGCGGAGCGTGGCCTGCCTGCAACAATCGCCGCTAAGTGTCTGCGTTTACGCTTCTTCCGTCTGGACAGGCCACGGCGGAACTACCTACGGTCGGAGCATCGCGCCGGCGTGCACCGGCTGAAAAGGACGGGCGAGAACGAAAAGGGCGAGGACGAATGGATCACCCCCTCCTGCGGCGCGCCGGCGGCTTCCTCAGGTCCGTTCTCGCCGCGATCCTCCTCGCCTTAGCCGCCGCGCCGGCCACCGCGCAGATCGGCAGCGGGCGCTACGCCTCGATCGTGATCGACGCGGCGTCCGGCCGGGTGCTCTCGGCCGTCGATCCGGACGAACCCCGCCGCCCCGCCTCGCTCGCCAAGGTGATGACGGCGTTCCTCGTGTTCGATGCCGTGGCGGAGGGCCGCGCCCGCTTGTCCGACACCCTCGTGATCTCGCCCAACGCCGCCGCCGCCCCGCCCTCGAAGATCGGCCTGCCGCCCGGCACGCGGATCACGCTCGAGCAGGCCCTGCTTGCCATCATCACCAAGTCGGCGAACGACGTCGCGGTCGCGATCGCCGAGCACTTCGCCGGATCGGAGCCGGCCTTCGCGCGGCTGATGACGCTAAAGGCGCGCTCGATCGGCATGCGGGAGACCGTGTTCCGGAACGCCTCCGGCCTGCCCGACCGCGAGCAGGTCACCACCGCACGGGACATGGCCACGCTTGGGCGACGCATCATCCTCGACCATCCGGGCTTCTATCGCTACTTCGCGACGGAACAGTTCCGCTTCCGCGGCAAAGTGCACCGCAACCACAACCTTCGGCTCTTGACCGGCTATGAGGGGACGGACGGGATCAAGACCGGCTTCATCCGCGAGAGCGGCTTCAACGTCCTTGTCTCGGCTGAGCGTGACGGCCGTCGCGTGGTCGCCGCCGTGTTCGGCGGAGCGACGGCGGAGGAGCGCGACCGGCATGTGGCAAGCCTGCTCGACGACGCCTTCGGCGGCACGGCCCGGTTCGCCTCCCACACCTCCTTCGCCCTGGTCTCGCGCGCCAATGCCGCGACACCTCAACCGGAGCGTGCTGCGATGCACAGGGCGGAACGCCAGGCGACGCGCGGCCGCCAGGGGCCCGTGACCGACTGGGCGGTGCAGGTCGGCGCCTTCTCGACGCGCGCCCAGGCGCTCTCGGCCGCCCGGAACGCCGAGCGCCAGATCGGCATCGCGCGCGCCGAGAGCACCGTCACGCCGGTGCGGACCCGCTCCGGCCGCACGCTGTTCCGCGCCCAGGTGACGAACCTCACGGCGGCAGAGGCGCAGCGCGCGTGTTCCGATCGCGCGCGCCGCAAGCAGGCCTGCACGGCGATCCCCCCCGCTGGCGTGGCGTCGAGCCCACGCCCACGCGACTGAGGAGCAGAACAGGCCGGCCCCGCCTGCCGTCAGCGCATCGCGCCGCGGGCATCGACGGGAAAGACGCTCTCCACCCGCCCCCCCCTGACGCCGACATACCAGTCGTAGCGATCGACCGTCGGGTCGCAGTGCCCGGGGATGAGGCGGAGCTTCTGCCCGATCGCGAGCCGGCGGTCGCCGCCCTCCCAGACGAGTTTGCCATGCTCGTCCGAGGCACCGACGTAGCGCACATCCGGCATCTGCCACACGAGCGGCAGGCCGCAATCGACCGCGACCCCCTTGTGGCCGACATCGAGCACGGCAAGGCCAGGCCGCGGCGTGCTGATCACGGTCGCGAGCACGAACAGGGCGTGGCGGAAGGTCGAGACCGGTGAACCGTCCGCCTCGAGGTTTCGGGCGTAGTCGGCGTCCATGAAGCAGAACGAGCCGGCCTGGATCTCGTTCCAGATGCCGGAAGCGGCCTCGAGCGCGAAGGTTCCCGTGCCGGCGCCGCCCACAACGCGGCAGACGAGGCCGCGCTGGCGGAGCTGCTCCACCGTCCGGCGCGTCGCCTCGGCTGCCTCTGCAATCGCCGCCTGACGCTCTTCCGCCCTTCGCAGATGCTGCGCGCGGCCGTGATAGGCCTGAAGCCCCCCGAACACGAGATGCCGCGAGCCGGCGATCCGCTCGGCGAGCGCGACCGCAGGGGGCCCGGGCGCGATGCCGCAGCGCTCCATCCCGACATCGATCTCGACGAGCGCCTCGATCCGCCCGCCGGTTGCTTCCGCCGCCCCCTCGAGCAGGGCGATCTGGACCGGGTCATCAACGCAGACGGAGACGCGCGCAAGACGCGTGAGGCCGAAGAGTCGCGCGAGCTTCTCCCGGCCGACCACCTCGTTGGTGACGATGACGTCGCCGATGCCGCCCCAGATGAGCGCCTCGGCCTCGCCGACCTTCTGAACGCATTGCCCCACCGCGCCGGCGCGCTCGGCCTGAAGCCGGGCGATCGTGGCGGATTTGTGGGTCTTCGCATGGGCCCGGAGCCTCGCTCCGGTCGGCGCGAGCAGGGCGGCCATGGTGTCGAGGTTCCGCTCGAAGGCGTCGAGGTCGAGCAGCAGCGCAGGCGTGTCGATCTCGTCTTCGGGCATGCCGGGAAGCGCGGGCGGTGTCTGCAGCATCGGCGGCCTCTCTGATGGCGTGGCGGGCGCGAGCATCGCGCGCATCCGCTGCCCCGGCTAGTCCGCTGAGAACGTCCTTGCGAGAGCAGGATGGTCGCCCAGGCCTGCGGAGGCGGACATTGCACCCCTCGATCGATGCGGATCCGGCGCCGGCCTCGCACGCGTCGCTTCGCCCGCGCGGTCGTGCACCGGGATCCTGCGACCGGGATGCCCGAGCCTGGCTGCCGAGACGCCTCGTGCCGCTCAGCCCGCGCGACGCGAGAGCGCCACCTGCACCGCCCCGCGCAGGCGGCTGAACAGTGGCCAGAACAGAAGCACGAGCCCGGCCGTCATGATCGAGCCGACGAGCCAGTTGGAGAAGAAGACGCCAAGGTCGCCTTGCGAGGACAGCATCGACTGTCGGAAGGCCTGCTCGGTGCGGTTGCCGAGCACAAGCGCGAGCACGAGTGGCGCGAGCGGATAGTCGAGCTTCTTCATCGCATAGCCGAGCACGCCGAAGGCGAGCATCACCACGACGTCGAACCAGGCGTTGTTCACCGTGTAGGCGCCGATCGAGCAGATCACGAGGATCAGGGCGGCGATCACCGCGAAGGGAACGCGCAGGATGGCCGCGAACCACGGCACCGCGAACAGCACGAGCAGGAGGCCGACGAGGTTGCCGAGATACATCGAGGCGATCAGGCCCCAGACGAAATCCGCCTGCTCGACGAACAGCATCGGCCCGGGCTGTAGGCCCCACATCATCAGCCCGCCCAAGAGCACCGCGGCGGTTGGGGAGCCTGGCACGCCAAGCGCGAGCATCGGCAGAAGCGCCGAGGTGCCGGCCGCGTGCGCCGCCGTCTCAGGCGCGATCACGCCCTCGATCCGGCCCTTGCCGAACGGCACCTCGCCGGGCCTCGCCATGCGCCGCGCCACCCCGTAGCTCATGAAGGAGGCAGGGGTGGCTCCGGCAGGCGTCACACCCATCCAGCAGCCGATCAGGGCGGAGCGGAGCGACAGCGCCCAATGCCGCGGCAGTTCCGCCCAGGTGCGGCGCACCACAGAGAGGTCGATCGCCGCCGCAGCGCCGCGGAACGCGAGCCCCTCCTCAATCGAGGTGAGGATCTCGCCGATCCCGAACAGGCCGATCACCGCGACGAGGAAGTCGAAGCCGCGCATCAGTTCGGTCGAGCCGAAGGTGAGGCGGAGCGAGCCGGTGACGCTGTCGAGCCCGACGCAGGCGAGCAGGAACCCGGCCATGGTGACGATCAGGGTCTTCAGAGGCGAACCGGAGCCCATGCCGATGAAGGAGGCGAAGGCGAGGAACATCACCGCGAAGAACTCGGGAGGGCCGAAGCGGAGCGCGAAGCCGGCCACGAGCGGGGCGACGAAGGTGATCATCACGATCGCGAAGAAGGCGCCGACGAAGGAGGAGGTGAAGGCTGCCGTCAGCGCCTCAGCCGCGCGGCCCTGCTGCGCCATCGGGTAGCCGTCGAAGGTGGTCGCGACCGACCAGGGCTCGCCCGGGATGTTGAACAGGATGGAGGTGATCGCCCCGCCGAACAGCGCCCCCCAGTAGATGCAGGAGAGGAGGATGATCGCGCTCACCGGCGGGAGGCTGAAGGTGAGCGGCAACAGGATCGCCACCCCGTTCGCGCCGCCAAGGCCCGGCAGAACGCCGATCACCACGCCGAGCACGATGCCGATCAGCATCAGCGCGACGTTCCTGGGGTCGAGAGCGACGGCGAAGCCGTTCAGCAGGAGGCCGAACTGGTCCATTCCCTCCTCCGGTGCCCTGCGCGCGATCAGAAGCCGAGCAGCTCTTCGATTGGCCCCTTCGGCAGGGCGACGAGGAACCAGATCTCGAACACCACGAAGGCGACAAGAGCGGTCGCCGCCCCGGATGCGGCGGCAAGGCCCCAGGAGAAACCGCCAATCCGCGCCATGAACCAGGCCACAAGCAGGGCGGAGGAGAGGTAGAGGCCGAGGAGCGGCATCAGCGCCACCTGTACCGCTGCGGGAACGAGAACCGAGGCCACGCGGCCGAGCTCCTCGCGCGTGGCGAAGAGGTCGCGCGGCCGCACGCCGAGAGCGGAGGCGAGCTGGGCGAGCGACGCGGCGAGTAGCACGACGCCGACCCAGAACGGGAAATAGCCGGAGCGCGGCCCGTCCTCGCCCCAGCCGGCGCCGATCCTAAGCGAGTCGGCGATCGCAAGCGCGGCTACGACCGCGAACAGAGCCGCGAGCCCGAGCTCGGCGTGGCGGGCGCTTATGCCCCGGAAGCGGCTCAGCATCCGCGCGTGCGTTCAGCGTGCTGCCGCGAAGCCGGCTTCCGTCATCAGCGTGCGGTGACGCTCCTCCTCGCGGGTGAGCCATTCGACGAAGGGCTGGCCGGTGAGCGTCGTGAGGTTGAAGGCGCCCTGCTTCATCAGGTCCTTCCACTCTTCGGTCTGCCGCACCTTCTCGAGAAGGTCGATGTAGAAGTTCACCTGCGCCTGGGTCACGCCTGGGGGCATGAAGATCGCGCGCATCATCAGGTATTCGACATCGAGCCCGCTCTCGCGGCAGGTTGGGATGTCGCTCCAGGCTTCGGTCTCGGTCATCTTCTCGGTGACCGGAAGCCGCCTGCTGTCGAACACGCAGAGCGGCCTGACCTTGCCGGCGCGCCAGTGGCTGACCGCCTCGATCGGATTGTTCACCGTCGCCTCGAGATGGCCGCCGACGAGCGCCACCGCCACCGCGCCGCCACCCTGGTAAGGAATGTAGGTGAAGGGGATGCCGGTGGCCTTGGTGATGGCGGCGACGATGATCTGGTCCTCCTGGCGCGAGCCGGTGCCGCCGAACCGCAGACGGTTGGCGCGCGCCGCCTCGAGGAAGGCGGGAACCGTCCGATAGGGGGCGTCTGCATTCACCCAGAGGACGAATTCGTCGAGCGCGAGCATCTTCACGGGCGTGAGGTCGCGCCAGTTGAATGGGATACCCGTGGCGATCGGCGTGGTGAACAGGTTCGAGAGAGTGATGATCAAGAGGTGCGGGTTGCCGCGAGCCCCCTTCGCCTCGAGGAAGGCCTCCGCACCGGCGCCGCCGCCCTTGTTTACCACCACGATCGGCTGGCGCATCAGGTTGTGCTTGGAGACGATGCCCTGGATCACGCGGGCCATCTGGTCGGCGCCGCCGCCGGTTCCCGCCGGGACGAGGAACTGCACCGGGCGGGAGGGTTCCCAACGCGCCTGCGCTGAGGCGTCGCCTGGTGTTGCGGCGACGATCGCCGCAAGCGCGGCCACGGCAGCGATGCGCATTCGAAACCTCCCCGTTCGTTCGGTTCTTGGACGAAATAAGTATGAGGTTGGCGCATATCGGCCATGCAAGGAAAGATCACGAAATCGTGATCGGAAAGTCGCTCGGCGCCCGTCGCTCAGGCAGGCGGCCAGGGGCGGCGCGGGTCGGCCCGGCTTGGATGGGCCACCCAGGCGCGGGCGGAGAGGATCGCCCCGTCGCTGAGAACCCGCACGGTGACGAAACGGTAGAGCTGGCCCTCGTAAGCGTGTAGGGGCGGAAGCAGGGCCAGGGGGATCGTGGCGAGGAGCCCGTCCACGCGGCCAGAGGGGTCACGCAGGAGCGTCGGGAAGGGCGCCGCGCGGAGCGTGACACGACGCCAGCCTTCGAGCAGGGCGGGACGCGCCGCCTCGAGCGGCGCGGCCGTTCCGGCGATGCGCTGGAACACCGCCGGGTCCATCAGGGTCCCGTAGAGGAACACCCGCATCGCGGGTGCCGGCCTCAGTGGCCGGATGCGGCGGCCTCGAGATCGAGCCTGATCCCCGAGGCGGCGAGCTGGTCGGCGAGCGCCGCCTTCAGACGCTCGAGCCCGGCCGGTCCAGTGGTCGACTCAGCCCGCGCCACGAGAACCGCCTGGGTGTTGGAGGCGCGCAACAGCCACCAGCCATCCTCGGTCGTCACCCGAACGCCATCGACATCGGAGACGCGTGCCCCGGCCGCCTTGAGGCGCGCCGCCACCTCGCGCACGACGTCGAATTTGCGCGTGTCGTCGCAGGGCAGGCGAAGCTCGGGCGTGTTCACCACCTGCGGCAGGGCGGCGCGGACGGCCGAGAGAGGCTCGGAGAGGCGCGCGACCACGCCAAGCAGCCGAACGGCGGCGTAGAGCGCATCGTCGAAGCCGTACCAGCGCTCGGCGAAGAATACATGCCCGCTCATCTCGCCCGCGAGCGGCGCCCCGGTCTCCGCCATCTTCGCCTTCACGAGCGAATGCCCGGTCTTCCACATCAGCGGCCTGCCGCCCGAGCGGGCGATCTCGTCGAACAGAACCTGCGAGGCCTTGACATCGCTAATGATGGTGGCGCCCGGGTTGCGGGAGAGCACGTCGCGGGCGAGCACGATCAGAAGCTGGTCGCCGAACAGGATGTGCCCCTTGTCATCGACCACACCGATCCGGTCGGCGTCCCCGTCGAAGGCGATGCCAAGATCGGCGCCTGTGGCGGTGACGCGCGCGATCAGCGCCTCGAGGTTCTTCGGAACGGTCGGGTCAGGGTGGTGGTTGGGGAAGGTGCCGTCGATCTCGGGGAAGAGGATCTCGTGCCGGCCGGGAAGCCCAGCGACGAGGCGCGCGAGCACCTCGCCGGCCGCGCCATTGCCGTTGTCCCAGACCACGGTGAGCGCCCGGTCGCCGCCGTCCCAGTCGCGCAGAATGCGCTCGACATACTCGGGCGCGATGTCGACCGGCTCCTCGCTGCCCGCGGCCTCCGGGACGACGTCGCCCGACGCCGCCATCCGGCCGATCTCCTCAATCTCTCCGCCGAAAAAGGGCTTGCCGCCGAGCACCATCTTGAAGCCGTTGTGGTCGGGGGGGTTGTGGCTTCCCGTCACCTGGATCGCGCCGTCGCAGCCGCGCGCGACGTTGAGGAAGTAGAGCATCGGGGTCGGGCCCACCCCCATGCGCAGCACGCGAAGCCCGCAGGCCTTCAGTCCGTCCACCAGAGCCTGCTCGAGCGCGGGGCCAGATAGCCGACCGTCACGCCCGACCGCGACCACCGACCCGCCCCGTCGGACGACGAGGCTTCCAAAGCATCGGCCGATCGCGAACGCATCACGCTCCGAGAGCGTGCGGCCGACGATGCCGCGGATGTCGTATTCGCGAAGGCTTGTCGGGTCGAAACGGTGGCTGAAGGCCATGGCGAGCGCTCCCTTCAGGGCCTGCCGATCGAGGAGTAGCGGAAACCGGCCCGGCGCATCGCCACCGGATCCCAGACATTGCGGAGGTCGACCACGACGTCGCCCGCCATCGCGGCCCGCAGCCGCTCAGGCGAGATCGCGCGGAACTCGTTCCATTCCGTGATCAGGACGAGCGCGTCAGCCCCTCGGGCGGCGGCGAGCGCGTCGGCGGCGTAAGCGACGGACGGGGGCAGAAGGGGCTTCGCCTGCTCCATGCCCTCCGGGTCGTAGGCGGTCACGATCGCGCCGTTCTCCACGAGGCGAGGCACGATCGAGAGCGAGGGCGCATCGCGCATGTCGTCGGTCTCGGGCTTGAAGGTCAGGCCGAGCACGGCGATGCGCTTGCCGCGCACCGACCCGCCGCAGGCCGAGATGATCCGCGAGGCCATCGAGGCCTTGCGCGCCTCGTTCACCGCCACCACGGTCTCGATCAGCCGTGTCGGCGCGTGGTGCTCCTGGGCGGTGCGCACGAGCGCGAGCGTATCCTTCGGGAAGCAGGAGCCGCCAAAGCCCGGGCCGGGGTGGAGGAACTTGCGCCCGATCCGCCCATCGAGGCCGATGCCGCGGGCGATGTCATGCACATCCGCCCCGACGGCCTCAGCGAGATCGGCCATCTCGTTGATGAAGGTGACCTTCATCGCAAGGAAGGCGTTGGCCGCGTACTTGATGAGCTCGGCGGTCTCGAGCCCGGTAAAGACAATCGGCGTCTCGATCAGGTAGAGCGGGCGGTAGAGTCGCCTCAGCACCTCGCGGGCACGCTCGCTGTCGGTGCCGATCACCACCCGGTCGGGCCGCATGAAATCGCCGATCGCGCTGCCCTCGCGCAGAAATTCCGGGTTCGAGGCGATGTCGAAATCAAGGTCTGGCCGGGTTGCGCGCACGATCTCGGCCACTTTCCGCCCGGTGCCGACGGGGACGGTGGATTTCGTCACAATCACGGCATAGTGGTCGAGCGCGCGCGCCACCTGTTCCGCGGCGGCGAAGACGTATGAGAGGTCGGCATGGCCGTCGCCGCGGCGCGTCGGCGTCCCGACCGCTATGAACACCGCCTCGGCTCCGGCCACGGCGGCATCGATGTCGTCCCCGAAGGAGAGCCGCCCGGCGGCGACGTTGCTCGCCACGAGCGACTCGAGCCCGGGCTCGTAGATCGGCATCCGGCCGGCCTGGAGCGCGGCGAGCTTCGCCCGATCCGCCTCGACCACGGCCACCTCGATACCGAACTCGGCGAAGCAGGCGCCCGAGACGAGGCCGACATATCCGCCGCCGATCATCGCGATCCGCATCGCCTTGCCTCAGGCGTAGCGGGGAAGGAAGGCGCGCACCTTCGCGGCGAGGTCGGGCCTCGCGAGAGCGAAGGCGATCTGCGCCTCGAGAAACCCCGCCTTGTCGCCGCAGTCGAACCTCCTGCCCGCGCAGCGCAGACCGTGGAAGGGCTGCCGACCGATCAGCCGCGCCATCGCGTCGGTGAGCTGGATCTCGCCGCCCGCCCCCTTCTCGAAGCGGGCGATCTCGCCGATCACATCGGGCAGGAGCACGTAGCGGCCGACGATCGAGAGCGTCGACGGCGCCTCCTCTGGTTTCGGCTTCTCGACGAGGCCGGTGACTTCGACCACCCGTCCGTCGTCGCGGCCCACCTTGAGGATCCCGTAGCGGTTGGTGTGCTCACGCGGTACCTCCTCGACCGCCACCACATTTCCCCCCGTCTCGCGGTAGACGTCGGCGAGCTGCTTGACCCAGGAGACGTCGGCGAGCACGAGGTCATCGGGCAGGAGGATCGCGAACGGGTCGTCGGCGACGAAGGCGCGCGCACACCAGATCGCGTGGCCCAAGCCGAGCGGCACCTGCTGCCGCACCGAGACGATGCTGCCGGGCACGGCGGAGGCACCCTCGAGCTGGGCGAGCGCCTCCGTCTTGCCGCGCTCGCGCAAAGTCGCCTCGAGCTCGAAGGCGATGTCGAAATGTTCGACAAGCGCGGTCTTGCCCCGCCCGGTGACGAAGCAGAACTGCTCGATTCCGGCTGCCCGCGCCTCTTCCACCGCGTACTGGATCAGCGGCTTGTCGACGACCGGGAGCATCTCCTTGGCCATCGCCTTGGTCGCCGGCAGGAACCGCGTGCCGAGCCCGGCAACCGGAAGCACGGCCTTGCGCAAGGGCTTCATCGGAGGGGCGATCCTTCTCGCAGCGGCGGGGACGGTCGCCGGCCGGGGGGCGCGGCTCGATCAGGATAGGGGGGTGATTGCCACAGGCCCTGGGCCCCCGCAACCGAGGACGAACAGCCCGACCGCCCCTCAGGGCAACGCCCCCGGCTCAGCCGAGCAGGACGTCCCGCGCCTCGTTGATCCGCGCCGCGAGCCAGTCCGACCCGCCCCGGTCGGGGTGGGCGGCGCGCATCAGCCGCCGATGCGCCTCGCGGATCTCCTCGGGCGTCGCTCCCTCGCGAAGACCGAGGATGGCAAGCGCATCGGCGCGCGACATCGGCCCTGCGGCCGGGCGCGGCGCCTCGCCCTCCCCTGCCGCCTCGGCGGCCGCTTCGCGCCAGGCTTCGCCGAAGCGCCGGTCCATCCACGCCTCGAGCAGCGGCACGCTTTCCGGGTCCTCGGCGCGGAGCGAGAGCCACAGCCCGATCAGGTCGGGCAGGGAGAGCTCGGCGAGCTCACGCCCCTTGAACTCGCCGGCAAGAACGGTGCCGCTCATCGTGCCCGTGTCATGGTCGAGCCGCATCCTGAGCCAGGCGGTCGTGACCTCGCTCGCCGCGCCCTGGCCCGGGGCGCCGCGCGAAAAGGTCCGCGCCGCCTTGGCCTGGTTCCAGAACCGGATCGCGAGCGGCCCGAGCACGGCGGCGAGCATCAGCGCCTGCCCGCCCTTGCCCGTGGCGAGCAGGTAGAGGGCGACGGCGGAGCCGACCACAAGCCCGGCCCATTTGAGCACGGCCTTCAGCGTCTCGATCCGCGCCGTGGCGAAGGCGGAGGCAGCGAGCAGAAGGAGTGCGAGAACCGCAAGCCCACCGAGAAGCCACGTCATCGTCCCGACCCGAACCCCCTCTGGTGGCGGACCATTATCGTCGGCCGGACAGCTGGTGCGTGAGCAGGGCGGCCGCGCCCGCGCGCGAGGGGGGCAGCCGCGCCAGAGCCTCGCGCCCGCCCGCCGCATAGACGGCGACGGCTGTGAGCAGCTCGCGCAGCATGTCCGCGGAGGAGAGGTCGAACGGTGCATAGGCACCGCCCGAAAGCCGCGCGAGCTCGCGGAAGGTTCGTGCGGCCAGCGGCTCCCCGCCCTCCTGGAAGAAGAAGCCGGGGCAGCCGAGCATGCCGAGCTCGCCCGCGAGATGGGCGAGCCTGTCGATGTCCTCCTCCACCGCATCGCCCACGAAGACGAGGGCGTTGATCCGCTCCTTACGCGTCTCGGCGGCGGCATGGCGAAGCACGCGGGCGATCTGCGTCTGCCCGCCGAGGCAGGAGACCCCCGTCATGCGCCGCGTCAGCTCGTCGGTGTCGGAGAGCCACGGGGTCGCGGCGAACTCGCCATAGCCGCGATAGTAGCAGAGGCTCATCGAGAGCCCGCCCAAGCCGCGCGTCGCCTCGAACATGTGGCCGGTGAGGAAACAGGCGCGGTCCCAGGTCGGCTGGCGCGAGGCGGTGGCGTCGATCGCAAACAGGAGCCGGCCGCGGCGGCCGCTGCCCGCGCGCACGGCGGGAAGCGATTCCACCTTGCGCAGGAAGGCGGCCACATCCGCCCGTTTCGCCCTGTCAGGAACCGACCTGTCGTTCATCGCCTCTCATGTGGGGCGTTTGCCCGGACGTTCAAAGCGCGGCGACGAGCCGCGCGACCAGGGCGAAGAACCGCTCCGCATCGACCGCGACGGCCACCCGCGCTCCCCTTCCCTCCCAGTCGAACCGCGTACGGCCGGACCCGTCAACCTCGATCGCGGCATCGCGCCAGGCGTAGAGGGAGGGGTCGAGAAGCGCCGCCACGGCATGCGCATCCGGCCACATCCCGCCCGCGAGGCCGTTGGCCTTCGCATCAGCCTCCGCGTAGGCGGCGAGCATCGGCGCGATCCGCTGCCCCACCCGGCCGGCGGCGGCGATGGCGTCGATGCGTTCCGGTGTGGCGAGCGCCGCGCGGGCGACATCAAGGGGGACGAGCGTGACCGGGCGGGCGAAGACGCGGCGCGCGGCGATCGGGTCCGCCCCGACGTTGAACTCGGCCCCCGAGGGCATGTTCCCCGGCCCGATCGCACCGCCCATGACGAGAAGCCGCTCAGGCTCGAGCCCGGCATCGATCGCCGCCGCGAGGTTCGTGAGCGGCCCGAGCGCCAGAACGGTTGCCGGCATCGCGGCGGCGAGGGCGGCGGGAGCGTCCGACCCGTCCGGCGGCTGCGAGGGGGTCGGCAGATCAAGCCCGGCGAGCCCATCCGCCCCGTGCACCAAAGCATCAGGGACCGCGCCGCCCCCGAGCGGGCCGGCGGCGCCCATGATCACCGGAATGTCATGCCGGCCGGCGAGGTCGAGCACACGACGTGCATTGGCCGCGCACAGCGCGACCGGCGCATTGCCCGCGACCACCGTGACGAGCCGCACCGACAGCGTAGGCGCGGCGAGCGCCATCAGAAGCGCGAGCGAATCGTCCACGCCAGGGTCGCAGTCGATGACGACCGGCGTGGAAACGGCATGAACCGCCCGCTCAACCACCGTCGCGCTGCGCCGCCTCGAGCACCGCAAGAGCGGTGAGGTTCAGGATCCCACGCGCCGTGATCGAGGGCGAGACGACGTGCACCGGCCGCTCGAGGCCGAGCAGGATCGGCCCGACCGCGAGCCCGTCGGCGGCGGCCTTCAGCAGCTCGAAAGAGATGTTCGCGGCATCGAGGCTCGGCATGATCAGGAGGTTGGCGCTGCCCTTCAGCGCCGAGCGCGGGAAGAGCCGCAACCGCGTCGTCTCGACGAGGGCGGCGTCGGCGTGCATCTCGCCCTCGACCTCGAGGCCCGGGAAGCGGGCACGGATCAGGCCGAGCGCCTCGCGCATGCGCCGCGCCGAGGGCGTTCCAGAGGAGCCGAAATTCGAGTGGCTCACGAGCGCGATCTTCGGCTCGACCCCGAAGCGACGCACCGCCTCGGCCGCAAGCCCCGTCATCTCGCACACCTGCTCGGCCGTCGGCTCCGGCGTCACATGCGTATCGGCGATGAAAAGCGTGCCGGTGGGGAGGATCAGGGCCGACAGCGCATAGGCGCGCGTCACGCCTCGGCGCCGGGGGATGATGTCGCGCACAAGTTCCCACTGCCGCATCCACTGCCCCGTCGCGCCGACGATCGCCGCCTCGACCGCGCCTTGAGCAAGCAGCATCGCCGCCGCCACCGTCGAGCGCGTGCGCACCCGGCTCGCCGCGGTCTCAGGCGGAACGCCCTTGCGCTCGACGAGCCGGTGATAGGCCTCGGCCATCGGGCCGAACACGGCGTCGTCGGTGCCCGGGTCGAGGATCTCGATCTGCTCCCCCGGGCGGAGCCTCAGCCCCAAAGCGGCGATACGTGCCTCGATCACGGCGCGTCGGCCGATCACCACCGGCTTCGCGACTCCCTCGTCGACCGCGATCTGGGCGGCGCGAAGCACGCGCTCGTCCTCGCCCTCGGCATAGGCGACGCGGACGGGGTGGGAGCGTGCGGCCTCGAAGACCGGGCGCATGAGCTGGCCCGAGCGGTAGGAGAAGCCGGCCAGACGCGCGCGATAGGCCTCGAAATCGGCGATCGGGCGGGTGGCGACCCCGCTCTCCATCGCCGCCTTCGCCACCGCCGGGGCGATGCGGAGAATGAGCCTCGGGTCGAAGGGCTTGGGGATGATCGTTTCGGGCCCGAAGCTTGGCGCGTGCCCGCCATAGGCCGCCTGCACGACCTCCGACGGCTCCTCGCGCGCCAGAGCGGCGATCGCGTCGGCGGCAGCGATCTTCATCGCGTCGTTGATCGCGGTCGCGCCGACATCGAGCGCGCCGCGGAAGATGAAAGGGAAGCAGAGGACGTTGTTGACCTGGTTCGGGTAGTCGCTCCGGCCCGTGGCGACGATCGCGTCCGGACGCGCCGCCTTGGCGAGCTCGGGCCTGATCTCGGGCTCTGGGTTGGCAAGAGCGAGGATCAGCGGGTTCGGCGCCATCGCCGGCAGCCACTCCGGGTCGAGCACCCGCGGGGCGGAGAGACCGAGGAAGATGTCGGCTCCCGTGAGCGCTTCGGCGAGGGTGCGCGCCGGCGTTGCGCGCGCCCACTTCGCCTTCCACGGGTCCATCAGCTCGGTGCGCCCCTCATGCACCACGCCCTTGATGTCGGTGACGATGACGTTCTCCGCCCGCAAGCCCATGGCGACCAGCAGGTCAAGGCAGGCGAGCGCGGCCGCACCGGCGCCAGAGGTGACGAGGCGCACCTCCTCGAGCCTCTTGCCCTGGAGCATCAGCGCGTTGCGGATCGCGGCGGCGACGATGATCGCGGTGCCGTGCTGGTCGTCATGGAAGACCGGGATTCGCATCCGCTCGCGCAGCGCCGACTCGATCACGAAACAGTCCGGCGCGCGTATGTCCTCGAGATTGATCCCGCCGAAGGACGGCTCGAGCGCGGCCACGACCTCGATGAACTTCTCGGGCTCGGTGGCATCGACCTCGATGTCGAACACGTCAATGCCGGCGAACTTCTTGAACAGCACCGCCTTGCCCTCCATAACCGGCTTGCCGGCGAGCGGCCCGATGGCGCCGAGGCCAAGCACGGCGGTGCCGTTGGAGATGACGGCGACGAGGTTGCCGCGGCCGGTGTAGTCGAAGGCGGCGGCCGGGTCTGCCGCGATCGCCTCGCAGGCGGCGGCCACACCGGGCGAGTAGGCGAGCGCGAGGTCGTGGTTGGTGGCCAGCCGCTTGGTCGGCTCGACGGAGAGTTTTCCAGGGCGCGGCAGTCGGTGGTAGTCGAGCGCCGCCTTGCGGAAATCCTCCCGGTCCATCGGTTCCATCCTCCCCGGATCAGTTGGAAGCGAAGGGATGCATGCGGTGGGCACGGGCGCAACCGGCGGCCGTGGCGGTTGTGTCGGAGAATTTTACAGAGGGGCGGTCGGGGCTCCGCAAACCTTTGGCAAGGCCATGAAAATAAACGCGACATTCATCGGGCGCGAATTTTGCTCGGGATGCGGCTGCGGGGCTGGAGCGGGTACCGCCCCCGTGATTGGAGTGAGGATAAGACGATGACGAAGCGCTTCCTGAACACACTTACTGCGGCCGTGGTCGCAGCAGGCATGGTCGCAGCCTTGCCTGCCCAGGCATCGCTCAGCCAACTGAACGCCAATTGGTAAACGATCGCCTGGGGCCACGCGGATACAGAGAAGTCGATCGACGGTTTCACGCCCGGGCTCGTGCTCTCGACGCTGGGGCCGAACGGCCTGCCGGTCCGGTCGCCGTTTTCGCTGACCTTCCTGGCCACATCGTCGAACAACATCGTCGATGTCGATTCTCTCACGAGCGAGATCCTGTGGTGGACGCCGGGGGCGCGCACAGGCGTTGGCACAGTGACGGTGGATAGCTTCTATCCTAACCTGGTGACACTCCCGTTCAACGTGCCGTCCAACCTCTTCCCTGGCGGCGCCTCGAGCAACGGCAACCCGAACGGCTACACGGCGGCCCACTTCTTCGGCACGTTCGATGCCGGAGCGGGGGGCACGATCACGCTCACGCTCGGCGCCGACGATGACGCCTGGGTGTTCATCAACGGCCAGCTTGTGGTCGATCTCGGTGGCGTGAAGCCGCTGACGCCCGCGCCCATCACGGTGACGGGCCTCACCCCTGGCGAGAACAGGATCGACCTCTTCTTCGCCGACCGGCATGTTGTTCAGTCCGGCCTCGTGTTCTCGGCTGACGTGGTGTTCCGGCCGATCCAGGTGCCCGAGCCTGCCTCGCTCGCGCTGCTTGGGCTGGGGCTCGCTGGGCTCGGTCTCGCCCTGCGCCGCCGCGCGGCCTGAAGCTTCCCGAGAATGTGTCGGGTGCGTGGGGCGGGAGAAACCCCGCCCCGTTCGCGTCTGGGCTATCGAGGGCTCTGCCTCCGGAAGGGCAAGCGCTCGTCACCTAGCGCCGCGGTTGGGGAATACGGCCGGTCCATCGCCTTGGTCATCCCAGGTAGAGCGCGGCGGCAGGAGCAGGGCAGCACCCGCGCGGGCACAACGCGAGATGGCGAGTTTCCTGTCGGAAAATTTTACACCTGCCCTCGCGAACCCAGAAAGACGCGGGCAAGCCCTTGATCCGTCGCGGCTCCCAAGCGAGGCACGTCGGTTGCTTGGGTGTGACTCGGTGTCCGCTGGCGCATGGATCATGACGCGCCGGCGCGCTCCGGTTATGACAACACGCGGCCGTGGCCGCGGAGGTTGGACGGCCAATCGAAGGGGCGGCGCGCGAGTCACGCGTCAGGCCTCGTGTGAACAGAAACTTCATCAAACGGGAGATATCACGTGACCCACACCATTCTTCGCCTCGCGGTTGCCGGAACGATGATCGGCGCCGCCGCAACAGCCAGCGCCTCGCCTCTGTTCGTCGTCTTCGACAACTTCACCTACAGCGGCACGGTCGTCGCGCCTTCGGCCGAGGTCATCATCGGCACGGCCACAAACGGCCCACGCGAGACACGTCCCAACGCGCGTGACGGGCTCGTCTCCGTGCGCAGCGGGGCAACGCCGTACAACAGCACCGCTCCGGATTACGCCCAGATCTCCACAGCGTGGTACTTCACGAACATCACGCCCTTCGTGACCAACGGCTGGGGCAACCCGAACAACACCAATTACGGGTTCTTCCAGTATCTCGACACCTTCCCCCGGAACGCTGACGTCACTGTCGAGGGCGGCTGGCAGCCGGGCAACCAGGTGTTCAAGCTCAAGCTCACCGGCGGAAATGGCGATGACAGCGACGCCGCCCGACTTTGGAACGCGCCCGTGACGACGGGCGGGCCTGCGGGCGACACGGCCGGGTTCTTCACCTCGTTCACGCTCGACCTCACCGCGACCTTCGCCTCCCCGGCGGTCTTCAATGCGCTGACCGGCTGGTACGAGCAGTGGAACGTGATGCCCATCTCCGTCACCGGCACGATCTCCGGGACCTTCGTCAACGACAGCACGACCAACCCGGCGGCGAACGGAAGCTATGAATTCTCGTTCACGATCACGGGCCCCGGCTCCTGGGCCGAGGACGCAGGGGCATTCTGGGGCAGCGGGCAGAACCCGATCTCCGTGCGCAGCCGCTGGGCCGCGCCTGGCGCGCAACCCGTGCCCGAGCCGGCGTCGCTCGCCCTCCTCGGCCTCGGCCTCGCGGGCCTTGCGCTCGCACGGCGTCGCCGCCGCGCCTGACAGCCGCCAGAGCGTCTGACAACGAGGGGTGGGGCGAACCCCCACCCCTTTCGCGTGCGCGCCCCGCCTTGGCGCACGCGACGCGGTCGGCCACATGAGAGGAGGCGGCGCTTTCTCGGGGATCAGGCTGGTGCGGTCGAGAAGACTCGAACTTCCACGGGGTTTCCCCCACAAGCACCTCAAGCTTGCGCGTCTACCAGTTCCGCCACGACCGCGCCGCCAGCCAGGGCGCGGGGTATAGCCCATGACGCGCGACCCGGCAATCGGCGAGGGCGGGCCGGAGTGGCTCATCTCGGACGCGCTCGTT
Source organism: Elioraea tepida (assembly GCF_019203965.1). Classification (NCBI taxonomy): domain Bacteria; kingdom Pseudomonadati; phylum Pseudomonadota; class Alphaproteobacteria; order Acetobacterales; family Elioraeaceae; genus Elioraea; species Elioraea tepida. The sequence continues at coordinate 2,419,103 of NZ_CP076448.1, read as the reverse complement.
CCCTACCCAGAAGCCGTCGCAGCGATGGAGGCGCATGTCGCGGCGATGGCGCGCGGCCAAGCGCGAGAGCGCATCTGGCTCACCGAACACCCGCCCCTCTATACCGCCGGCACCTCCGCCCGCGCGGAGGACCTCTTCAACCCGCTCGGCCTGCCCACCTTCCGCTCAGGACGCGGGGGGCAGTGGACCTATCACGGCCCCGGCCAGCGCGTCGGCTACGTGATGCTCGACCTCCGCCAGCGGGGGCAGGACATACGCGGCTTCGTGCACGGGCTCGAGGCCTGGCTCATCGCCGCGCTCGCGAGGCTCGGGATAGGCGCCGAGCGGCGCCCTGGCCGCGTCGGTCTCTGGGTCCTGGACAGGCGCACCGGCGGGGAGAACAAGATCGCCGCCATCGGCGTGCGCGTCACGCGCTGGATCACCTGGCACGGGTTTGCGATCAACATCGATCCGGAGCTCGGGCACTTCGAGGGGATTGTGCCCTGCGGACTGCGCGAGCACGGCGTGACGAGCCTCAGGCGCGAAGGCGTCGCCGCGACGATGGCGGAGGTCGATGCCGCTCTTATGGCGACCTTCGCGGAGGCGTTCGGCGGGGCCGGAGCCGGCCCGGGCGACGAGCCGACACCCCACGCCGCCGCGGTACGCGACCCCGTCGGCTGAACGAGGGCGCGGCGCAGGCCCGCCCGGCGAGCGAGCCGGGAGGGGTTGCGCGCCCGAGGCCTTCGGTCACACTCGCCGCCTGGCCTGACGGGAGGGGGCATGGCGTTCGAGGGCTTCACGCTCGAGGAGATCACGGTCGAGACCGGCGTGACCTTGCGCGTCCGTCGCGGCGGGGCGGGGCGGCCGCTCGTGCTGTTGCACGGCAACCCGCAGACGCACTGGATGTGGCACAAGGTCGCGCCCGCTCTCGCCCGCCATTTCACCGTCATCTGCCCTGACCTCAGAGGCTACGGCTTCTCCTCCAAGCCCCCGATCACGGCGGACCATTCGGCCCACTCCAAGCGGGCGATGGCAGCCGACATCGTGGCGCTGATGCAACACCTCGGCCATTCCCGCTTCCTCCTCGCCGGGCATGACCGCGGCGCGCGCGTCGCCCATCGCCTCTGCCTCGACCACCCGGAGGCGGTGGAGAAGATGGCTCTGCTCGACATCATCCCCACCCTCGAGCACTTCGAGCGGGCGGGGATGGACTTCGCCATGGGCTACTACCACTGGTTCTTCCTCGCCCAGCCCGCTCCGCTGCCGGAGCGGATGATCGGCGCGGACCCGCGGTTTTGGCTCCTCTCGCACAGCGGCGGGCACGGCATGCCACCCGATTTTTTTCGCCCCTGAGGCCGTCGACGACTATCTCGCCGCGCTCATGCTCCCCGGAACGATCGACGCGATCTGCGAGGACTATCGCGCCGCGGCGACGATCGACCTCGTGCATGACCGGGAGAGCCGCGCCTCGGGCCGGCGAATCACCGCTCCGGCGGCGGTGCTGTGGGGGGCGAAGGGGAAGGTCGGCGGCTGGTACGATGTCGCGGCGATCTGGCGCCTCTACGCCGAAGACCTCAGGCTCGCCGAGCCGGTGCCGTCCGGCCACTACCTCGCCGAGGAGGCGCCGGAGGCAGTGCTCGACGCGTTCGGGCGCTTCTTCGGCTGAGGGCTACTCGACCCGCTTCCACCAATAGCCCTCATCCACCGGCTCGCCGGTGGGGCGCATGGCGTAACCGGGGATCACGCCGACAAACTGCCAGCCGAGGGACCGGACGATCGTCTCCGCAGGCCCGCCCGGCCAGGTGCGCAGCACGAGCAGCCGCCGGCCGTGGGCGGTCGCCGCGCGGTCGATCCGCGCCATCAGCTCCCGCCCGACGCCGCGCCGACGGAACTCGGGGTGGACGAGGAGCTGGCGCACCTCGGCGCGATGCGTCTGGTTCTCCGGCACGTCGAGATCGAGCTGCAGGCAGCCCGCGATCTCGCCATCGACCCAAGCCGCGAGGATGACGCGCCGCGCGGCGGCGACCTCGGAGGCGCGCTCGCGCCAGAAGGCGCGCGCCTTCTCGATCGGCAGCGGCGCGAGGAAGCCGACGACCGCGCCGTCATCGACACAGGCCTTCAGGACCTCGGCGAGGCGTCGTTCGGCGGAGACGGCCGCGGCCGGGTCGAGGATCTCGACGACCGTTCCAGAGATCGGCTTGGCGTAGCGGAACTCGAGCGAGCGCGAGCGGTCATCGAGCACGCGGATGGAGCCCGCGCGCACATAGGAGTGCTTCTCGTAGAAACGGTGCGCGGCCTCGAAGCGCGTGTCGGTCCAAAGCACGATCCGCTTCGCGCCTCGCGACCGCGCATGCCCCTCCGCCGTGCGCAGGAGATCGGCCGCGAGCCCGGTGCCGCGATGCGTAGCGGCCACGTACATGCGGGTGATTTCCCACGCATCGTCGTGGTTCAGCGGCACGGTGCCGACCATGCCGACAACGGCGCCCGCGACCTCCGCGGTCCAGAGAGCGCCGCCGCGCGCGGCGATGTGGCTCGCAAGGGCGCGAAGCTCCGGCGCCTCGTTCTCGACGTCGAGAACGCAGCCCGGATATTCGCCCCAGCAGGCGCCGATCAGGGCGATGTAGCCTGCTGCATCGGCGTCACGTCCTGGGCGTATGCTTCCCTCGTATGCAGCGTCAGGCAAGGGCGGCGCAGAAGGCTTGAATGCGGCGGCAGGCCTCACGGAGATCATCCGTCGACGTGGCGTAGGACACTCGGAAATACGGGCTCATACCATAGGCGGCGCCGTGCACCGCGGCAACGTGCTGCTCCTCGAGCAGGGCGAGGACGAAGTCGAGGTCGGTCTCGATCCTGCGCCCCGAGGCGGAGGTCTTGCCGAGGCAGCCGGCGATGTTCGGATAGACATAGAACGCCCCCTCAGGGCGGTGGCAGACGATCCCCCGTGCCTTGTTCAGCTCCGCGACCACGAGGTCGCGGCGCTCCCGGTAGATCGCCGCGCGCTCGCGCACAAGGTCCTGCGGGCCATCAAGCGCTGCGGCGGCGGCCGCCTGCGCGACGGTGCAGACGCCGGAGGTGAGCTGGCCCTGCATGTTGACCATCGCCTTGATCAGATGCTTCGGCCCGCCGCAGAACCCGACGCGCCAGCCGGTCATCGCATAGGTCTTTGAGGCGCCGTTCACGGTCAGCACCCGGTCCCTGAGGTCGGGGCAGACCTGGGCGAGGGTGGCGAAGGCGAAGTCGCCATAGACCATGTGCTCGTACATGTCGTCCGACAGCACCCAGACCTGCGGGTGCCGCGCGAGCACGGCGCCGAGGCCGCGCAGCTCGTCGGCCGAGAGCGCCGCGCCGGAGGGGTTGTTCGGGCTGTTCAGCACGAGCCACTTGGTGCGCGGCGTGATCGCTGCCTCGAGGTCTTCGGGACGAAGCTTGAAGCCGTTGTTCTGCGGGCAGGGAACGAACACGGGCCTCGCCCCCGCGAGCTTCGCCTGGTCGGCATAGCTGATCCAGTAGGGGGCTGGGATCACCACCTCGTCGCCCGGGTCGATGGTGGCGAGGAAGGCATTGATGATGATCTGCTTGCCGCCGTTGGCGACCATGATCTCGTCAAGCGCGTACTCAAGACCGTTATCGCGCCGGAACTTCCGCTGCACCGCAGCCTTCAGCGCGGGCGTGCCGTCCTGCGGCGGGTAGTGGGTGTCGCCCGCAAGAGCGGCCGCATGCGCCGCCTCGATGGCATGCGGCGGAGTGTCGAAATCGGGCTCGCCGACCGCGAGGCTGATCACCCGGTGGCCGGCGGCGGCAAGAGCGCGTGCCTTCGAAGTCATCACCACCGAGGCGGCGACCTCGACATCCGCGAGGCGTCGGGCAAGGGCGGGCGCGCGTGCTGCCACGGTCAGGTTGGTCTCCATCCTCTCTCGTCCAGCGATATCCCCTTGAGCCCGCCTCGGATTCGGCTAGTGCAGCCCTTCGCAGAAGCGGCGTATCCGTGCGCAGGCCTCGCGCAGGCTCTCGGTGTCAGTGGCGTAGCTGATCCGCATGTGTCCTGGGGCGATGAAGGCCGTCCCGTGCACGGCCGCGACCCCCTCCTCCTCGAGGAGCGCGGTGACGAAGTCCTCGTCCGTCTCGATCCTGCTGCCGCCGCGCGAGGTCTTGCCAAGGCAGCCGTGGATGCCGGCGAAGACGTAGAACGCGCCTTCGGGCTTGCGGCAGACGATGCCAGGGCAGGCATTCAGCGCCTCGACCACGAGATCGCGCCGCGCCTTGTAGGCAGCGACCATCACCGTGATGCTGTCCTGCGGACCGGTGAGCGCCTCCACCGCGGCGGCCTGGCTGATCGAGGAGGTCGAGGAGGTGGACTGGCTTTGCAGCTTGTCCATCGCCCGGATCAGCGGCTTCGGCCCGCCCGCGAAGCCGATCCGCCAGCCGGTCATCGCATAGCCTTTGGAGCAGCCGTTCATCGTCAGCGTGCGGTCCTTCAGGCGCGGCTCGACCTGAACGATCGTCGCCGGCTTGAACCCGTCATAGGCGAGGTGTTCGTAGATGTCGTCGGTGAACACCCACACCTGCGGGTGGCGCAGGAGCACCTCGGTGAGCGGCTTGAGGTCGGCGGCGGAATAGGCCGCCCCGGTCGGGTTGCAGGGGTTGTTGAGGATGAACCAGCGCGTCCTCGGCGTGATCGCCGCCTCGAGGTCCTCGGGCCGGAGCTTGAAGCCGTTGTTCTGCGGGCAGGGAACGAACACCGGCCTGCCTTCCGCGAGCTGGACGATGTCGGGGTAGCTCACCCAGCAGGGGGTGGGGATGATCACCTCGTCGCCCGGGTTGAGGGTGGCGAGCATGGCGTTGAAGATCACCTGCTTGCCGCCCGTCGAGACGATGATCTCCTCGGGGGTGTAGTCGAGCCCGTTGTCGCGGCGGAACTTGAGGCAGACGGCCTCGCGCAGGGCGCGCGTTCCGGCCACATCGGTGTACTTCGTCTCGCCGCGTTCGATGGCGGCGATCGCGGCGCGCTTGATGTTCTCTGGCGTGTCGAAATCGGGCTCGCCGGCAGAGAGGCTGATGATGTTCCGCCCGGCCGCGGCAAGCGCGCGCGCCTTCTGGCTGATGGCGATGGTCTGCGAGGGGCTGATCCGGTCGAGCCGCTCGGCTGTCAGCGACATGCAGTGTCTCCGCGCGCGTCACCCGCGGCAGGGCCGCGAGAGGTCCGAGGCCGAAGCCTCGCCGATCGCCGGACTTCCTAGACGCGCGTCAGGCTGGTTGCAACCCGGCCAAGGCGCAGGGCGAGCAGGAGTGCTGCGGAGACCACGGCGATGATGATGGTCGCCAGCGCGAAGAGTTCGGGCGTGAGCCCGAGCCGCATGGCCGAGAACACGACCATCGGCAGGGTGGTGGCGCCCGGGCCGGAAGTGAAGGACGCGATGACGAGATCGTCGAGCGAGAGGGTGAAGGCGAGCAGCCAGCCGGAGGCGAGCGCGGGCGCGATCAGCGGAAGCGTGATGGTGGCGAACACCGTCCAGGGTCGCGCGCCGAGGTCCATCGCCGCCTCCTCGAGGCTCTCGTCGAAATCGGCAAGGCGGGCCTGGACCACCACCGCCACATAGGCGGTGGCGAAGGTGATGTGGGCGATGGTGATCGTGGTCACGCCGCGTTCGCCTGGCCAGCCGACGGCGGAGGCGAGCGCGACGAAGAGCAGGAGCAGGGAGAGGCCGGTGATCACCTCCGGCATGACCAGCGGGGCGGCGACCATTGCGCCGAACAGCGCCCGGCCGCGGAAGGCGCCGAGCCGCGCGAGAGCGAAGCCGGCGAGCGTGCCGATCACGAGCGCCCCGGTGGCGCTCACCGCAGCGATCCGCAGGGAGAGAAGGGCAGCGTCGATGAGCGCGGTGTTGTTCCAGAGCGCGAGATACCAGCGGAAGGAGAACCCGGTCCAGCTCGTCACCAGCCGGCTGTCGTTGAAGGAGAGAAGGACGAGGAGAGCGAGCGGCAGGTAGAGGAAGGCGTAGCCCACGCCGAGCGCGAGGCCGAGCCAGGGAAGGCGCCGGCTCATCGCCGCGCCCGCTGCGCGGCGAGGTGCTGGAACAGGGCGATGGGGATCACCAGCAGGAGCAACAGCGCCACGGCAAGCGCCGAGGCCATCGGCCAGTCCCGGTTCTGGAAAAACTCGACCCAAAGAACGCGGCCGACGAGCTGAGCCGACGGGCCGCCGAGGAGTTCAGGGATCACGAACTCGCCGACGGCGGGAATGAAGACGAGCATGACGCCTGCGGCGATCCCAGGGAAGGAGAGCGGCAGCGTGACGGTGAGGAAGGCGCGGAAGGGCCTGGCGCCGAGATCGGCCGCCGCCTCGAGCAGAACGGGGTCGAGCTTGGCGAGGGAGGCGTAGAGCGGGAGAACCATAAAGGGGAGGTAGCAATAGACGATGCCGAGATAGACCGCCCCTTCCGTGTAGAGCAGGCGCAACGGTTCGCGCACGAGGCCGAGCGAGAGGAGAAGCCCGTTCAGAACGCCCTGCTCCTGCAGGATGCCGATCCAGGCCATCACACGGAGGAGGAAGCTCGTCCAGAACGGCAGGATGACGAGCACGAGCAAGAGGTGCCGCCGGCGCTCCGGCGCGCGCGCGATCGCATAAGCCATCGGATAGCCGATCAGGAGGCAGAGGAGAGCGGAGACGGCGGCGACGCGAAGCGACCGGAGATAGGCCTCGAGATAGAACCGGTCCTCGGCAAGAAGCGCGAAATTGCCGAGGTTGAGCACGAGGGTGAGCACCTTCTCCTCGGTCCAGCGCAGGACCGGCGCATAGGGCGGGATGCCGAGCGCGGGTTCGGACAGCGCGATCTTCGCGACGATCAGGAAGGGCAGGAGAAAGAAGAGGAAAAGCCAGGCGTAGGGCAGCACGAGCACGGCAAGCCGCACGAGCCTGACGGAGGCGACAGCGGCAGGCGCGCTCATCGCACGCCCCTCACTGCGCGAGCAGGACGGTGGCGAAATCGGGCCACGTCACGGCCACCGGATCGTTCCAGGTGATCGGAAGTTCGGTCAGCCGCGTCTCGGTGGGACGGCTGACACGCACGACCGAGCCGTCGGGCAAGGCCACCACGTACATCACGAAGTCGCCATAGTAGGCGATGTCGCGCACCGTGCCGTCGAGGCGATTGGGGCCGTTGCCCCCGGCTTCTGCCACCTTCTCGATCCGCATCTTCTCGGGGCGGACGGCGACGAAGACCCGCCCGCCGACGGGCTTGGGGGAGTCCGCGTCGCTCCGGAACAGGGCGTCGAGAGCGGTGCTCTCGACGAGCGCGCCGGGGGCCTCGGCACGCCTCACGATCCCTTCGAAGATGTTGGCGGTGCCAAGGAAGGCAGCGACGAAGCGGCTTGCGGGGTATTCATAGACCTCCGCCGGCGTGCCGACCTGGGCGAGCCGCCCCTCCGCCATCACCGCGATCCGGCTCGCCATCGTCATCGCCTCCTCCTGGTCATGCGTGACCATGATGAAGGTCGTGCCGGTGCGCTCCTGGATATTGACGAGCTCGAACTGCGTCGCCTCGCGCAGCGACTTGTCGAGCGCGCCGAGCGGCTCATCGAGCAGAAGGAGTTTGGGGCGCTTGACGAGGCAGCGCGCGAGCGCGACGCGCTGTCGCTGGCCGCCCGAGAGCGCCGCGGGCCGCCGTCGCTCGAGACCGACGAGCTGGACGAGCTCGAGAGCCTCCGCAACGCGCGCCGCGATCTCGGCCCTCGGCAGCCCTTCGCGCCTCAGCCCATAGGCGATGTTCTCCGCAACCGTCATGTGCGGGAACAAGGCGTAGGACTGGAACATCATGTTCACCGGCCGCTCGTAGGGCGGCATGGCGAGGAGGTCCTCGCCGTCGAGGGTGATCGTGCCGGAGTCGGGCCGTTCGAAACCCGCGAGCATGCGCAGAAGCGTCGTCTTGCCCGACCCCGATCCACCGAGGAGAGCGAACAGCTCGCCCCGGTAGATGTCGAGATCGATTCCGGCGACGGCGGTGACCTCGCCGAAGCGTCGGGTCACGCCCCGCAGCCGGAGATAGGGCTCGGCGTCGGGGTCACGCCACGGTTCGGGCGCTGCCGGCCGCGCCTCGGGACCGGCCCCGACCATCGCCTCCGGTGGCCTCCGGCCGCGTCAGCGCCCTGCCTTGAAGCGCGCCCAGACGCGGTTGCGCGCCCGGTCCGCCGTCTGCGGCACCGCCGACACGGTGAAGAACCGGGCGAAGTCCTCCTCGGCGGGATAGACGTTCCGGTCGGCGAGGATCGCCGGCTCGATCAGCGGCTTGGACGCCGGTACGGCGTTGGGGTAGCGCGTGACGTTGGTGATCGCGGCGATGTTTTCTGGCTTGAGCACGAAGTTGATGAAGGCATGCGCGTTCTCCGGGTTCGGCGCATCACGGGGGATGGCGAGCACGTCGAACCAGAGCTGCGCGCCTTCCTTCGGCGCAACGTAAGCCACCGTCACACCGCGATTGGCCTCCGCCGCACGCGCCTGCGCCTGGATCACGTCGCCCGAATAGGTCATCGCGAGGCAGGTCTCTCCGGTTGCGAGTTGCTCGAGCGCGCCGCCCGAGGCGAAGCTTCGAACGAAGGGGCGGATGCCAAGCAGCGTCTGCTCGACGCGGCGCAGATCGTCGTTGCTCGTGCTGTCCTGGTTGAGGCCGAGATAGCGCAGAACGGTCGGGATCACGTCGGTCTGGCTGTCCATGATCGTGATGCCGCAGCGGGAAATCGCGCGCGCATGCTCCGGCTTGAACAGGAGATCCCAGCTGTCGAGCGGCACGGTCCGCGACAGCGCCCGGATCCGCTCGACATTGAGGCCGAGGCCGATCGTTCCCCAGAGATAGATGACTCCGTGGCGGTTGCCCGGGTCGGAACTGCGAAGCCGCTCCATCAGCGTGGGGTCAAGGCCGGCGGCGGAGGGGATCCGCGCGAGGTCGAGCGGCTGCAGCGCTCCTGCCGCAATCAGCCGCGAGAAGGTCGGCTCGTTGGTGGGCGCGATCACGTCATAGCCCGACCGGCCCGCCGACAGCTTCGCCTCGAGCGTCTCGAGGCTGTCGAAGGTGTCGTAGCGGACGCGGATCCCGGTCTCGGCGGTGAAACGCTCGAGCAACGCCGGGTCGATGTAGTCGGTCCAGTTGTAGACGTTGACGACGCGCTCCTGGGCGAGTGAGGGCAGGGCGAACAGGCCGAGGGCAAGGCCCGCAGCGAGCGCAAGCGAGCGGCGGGGGGCGGCGCGTGTCATGCGTGTCTCCTCGTCGGTCGGCACCGGGAGCGGACCCTAACACGGGCGGGCGGGCGCGCGAGAGGCGCGCGGCGCTCCCGCAGACCGGCGCCTGAATATTTTCCTTGACGGAATTCCCAAATAACGGCATCGTCCGGGCCGTCAGCGGGAGGCGTGCGTCCTGGGCCGCCCCGCCGCTCCATCCAATCCCAGCGCTCCGCACCTCCTCCTCCGGCGCCCGGAGGGGGTGGGCGGCGCGCGCCTCTGCGAGGACCCAAGCGGCATGGCGTTCGATCCACGGAACCTCGGCGTGTTGGCCTACGCCGCCGGGTTCTCGCTCTGGCAGTACCGGAGCACGTCCGACGACGCGTCGTCTGTCGCGGCGCCCGGGCACTTCGATCCGGTCGCCGCGATGCTGAGGCCGGACGATCTCGTGCTCGTCTCCGCGCCCGACCGGGGACTCATCCTGCGAATCCTGTCGGTTTCCGGCGGCAGCGTGACGACCGCCGAACTCGCCGCCGGCCCGCCACCCGAGCCGCCACTGCCGCCGCCGGACACCCTCCTCGACGAGTCAGGCGCCCCGATCCTGACCGAGGCGGGCGAAGCGCTGCGCCTCGAATGATGCCCTTCCGTCTGCCGTCAGGCCCGGCATGGCCGCCGCCGCGGACGATGCGGTCAAGACATAACGCCAGAGCCCGGGCCGCTACGGCAACCGCGCATGGGCGCTTGCCGACCACCGCCCACAGGCGGCAGTCGCCATCAGCTTCGGCCCGGTCACGCCTGACCCGGCCGAGAACCGCGGCGTCGCGCGCGTCGCCGAGGACCGAGGCAGCACTCCGGCGCCTCTCCTTCCCCCAAGCCAGCTCAAGGAAACGACCGACATGCCCTTCGATGTCCAGAAGCTCAGCGTGCTCGCCTACGCCAACGGATTCACGCTGTGGCACTACCGGAACGATTCCGACGACCGCGCCGCGATGCTCTCGGCCGGCTACTTCGACCAGAGCGCGCACCTCCTCCGCCGCGGCGACATGCTGCTCGCGCGCGCGTCGGACAGCTTCGCCATCCTGCATGTGACGGCCAACACCGGCACCGCCGTGACGGTCGCTGCGATCGTCTGACCGCCTCGAGCACGGGCCGCCGGCGCGGCGTGGGGCTCATCTCCGCCCGTCGGCGCCCTGCGGCAGCGCGGCGTGATCCGTCGCGAACCGGTCGCGGCCCGGCCGCGCGCGGCGATGCCGCGACCGCCATGGAGTGATCAGAGATGCCGAAGATCAGTGAACTTGCCGCCGCTGCGAGCGCGGCGGATACGGATCAGCTTGCCGCCAATCAGGGCGGGACGACCCGTCGGGTCACGGTGGGGCAGGTGCGCGCGGGGCTTGCCAGCGCCACGCACACGCACGCCATCTCCGAGATCGCAAACCTCCAGGCAAGCCTGGATGCGAAGCAGCCGATCGACCCGGACCTGACCGCGCTTGCGGCGAACACCACGAACGGGCTCTGGGCACGCACCGGCAACGGCACGGGCGCGGCGCGGACGATCACCGCAGGGTCCGGTATCACCGTCACCAACGGCGATGGTGTCGCCGGCAACCCGACGATCGCGCTCAATTTCACCCTCGCGAACATCCCGCAGTCGGGCGCGACCGCAGGCCAGGTGCTGAAGTGGAACGGCAGCGCCTGGGCACCGGCCAACGATGAGGTGGGCAGCGGCGGCGCGGCGGCTCCCAGCATCATCACTGCTTCGGCGGCCTCGACTTATCAGGCGACAGGTCTGACGGGAGACCGGGTCATCAAGTTGACGCTGACCGGCAACGTCACCATCACCGCGCCGACATTTACGGGGCTTGCCCCCAACAGCGTCTACTTCGTCCGTTACGAGCTCACGGCCTCCGGAGGTGCCCGCACGCCCTCCTTCTCCGGCTACACGCTCGCAAGCGGCGTCGATCCGGCCCGCACTATTCCTGATGGCGGTTCTCTCTTCATCGACACCGAGGCGCATACCGATGCGTCCGGCGCGGTGTCGCTGCAGCGACTTATCGGTGCCTACGACGTCGGTTCTGAACCGGCGGCACCGCTGGCACCGGATGATCGGATCGTCTTCTCCGACACGTCGGAAGGCGGGCGGCCAAAATCGGCTCCCGTCTCCGACATCCGCGATCTCTCCGGCCGCGCCGTGGCCTTCACCGACCACATCCCGATCTCGGGCAACGGGACCTACGTCATCCTTGAGGACAACACGATCCTCGGAACAATCACGGGCGTCACCTATCGGTGCAATACGGGCACCCTGACAGCGACCTTGCAGATCGCGAATCACACCAGCTCTTCGAACCTGACTCCTGCAGGAGCGGCCTCGATCTCGGGGCTGACCGATCTCGCTGTCAGCACGGCAAGCGCGCGCGCGACGGCGACAGGAGCGAACACGATGGGTAAGAGTGGCACGACGGGCCGTGTGCTCCAGGTCGTCGTCACTAACGCGACTGGTTCACCCACGGTTCTGACCCTGACGGTGAGGGGAACGACCTGATGTTTCGCTCAACTTTGCGGTCCGGCGTGGGGCGTCGCGGTCGCTTTTCCGCTTCGGGGCAGGGCTCCTCAAGCGGCGAGATCGCTCTCGGCCTCATCACGCTGCACAACAATGGAACCGTGGCTGTGGAGCCACGGGCGCGCTTTGGCATGGCCTGGGTGAAGGGGCGTTTTTATCTTTCAACGCATCGCCTTCGCATCCGCGTCTCCGGTGGCAATGATGTTGCGTTCGCGGCTCTTGTGGGGCGCAACAGCTACACCGATGGCAGCGTGCATACCACTGCCGATGGTGGTGTCGTTCTTCATGACACAACGCCTCTCGCAGCGGGTGCATCGCGGACCTATGAGGTCTATGCTGCGCCTGGTTCACAGCCCGAGGGCACGTTCGATCCATGGGCATGGATCAGCGCGCATGCGAACGACTTCACGGTCGAGATTACTAACCGCACGGGCTCATCTACTGGTGCGCGCAGCAATCTGACCTTCAGCCTCAAGACGGCTGTTTCGAATACGGCGCGCCGCGAGATCGTCAACCGCACGGCGCAGTTCGTCCGCACCAAGGTATGGCAGAAGCTCGACGGAGAAGAGCATCTCATCTGCGAGTTCCACCACGACTTCTGGCTTGATGCCTCCGGTGATGTGCAGGGCATTGAGTGGACGGCGGTGATGTCGCAACACTGGTGGGTCAATGACCCATTCGGTGTGTCGCAGCCGAGAGAGCGTCAGAATTACGACGCAACAGTGCGGTATGGATCAACGGTGGTCGATTCGCGAACAGGGCTTGCGCACGCTTATCACTGCCGATGGGCATCGCTCCGTCCTGACAACGATCCGCAGCATGCGCGCAAGCACTGGGTCAATGTGTCGGGCGCGCCGATGCCGACGATCCGTGTGCAGTATTCGGATGCCGTTTGGCGTGAGATGATCCGCGCTGGTGCTGCGCCTCCGCAGGGTGATTCGCCGATCAGAGCGCCTGTTTCTCGCACCTACACCCCGCTTGGCACCAACGGGCACAACTCAAGCATTATGTCTGGGGGTGGCTATCTCGGCCGGGGTGTGTGGGACGAAGATTCGGCGAAAATCATCTCTCACAGCCCAGGCGGTTCTGGGCGCAATCCGGATGGCGCGTGGCGTGCTGCACGTGTTTCCGCACAAGGCGGCCTTGGGTTCTACGGACATCTGCGTGATCATCGCAGCGGTTCCGTCGGCAAAATTATCCCTGCACCGTTCCGCCAGATTACGGGCGGGACACAGAGCTACGCCGGTCTCGGTGCAACCGTATTGCGCTCACGGAACAACTCGTTTTCGCCGTTTCCGCCGCATCCGCAGTGGACATGGGTAGACCCGCACGGCGGGACCGGCGCGTTTTCCGGATACGATTCCGCACACGCGACGAACTACAGCACAGCAATCGCCTTTCTTGAGGCAGAACACTACTTAGCTGATGCTGCTCTGTCCTCGCTTGACTTCAATCTTTGGCATTTTCACTTCAATGAATACGTGCATGATGCGCAGATTTACTATCAAGGCACAAGCTACAATCCTCCCCCCACCCGGTTTGGAACGCTGCCGAGTGGCATACGCAATGAGGATCGGGCGCTCGCTTGGAGCCTGAACTTCCTCGGGCGCCAGTGGATACTGACGGATGACCGAAGCATCGAGCGGCCCTATGTGCTCAACGTCATCCGGAACGTGGAGAACTATCTGACAACAAGCGCGAACTATGTATCTCCTGCCCACTACAATCGTGGCCTGCTCAGAATGCACCGTCCCTATGCGACCGGGCAGTGGCAGGTCGGGATGCGGATCATGACCGCATATATGGCGCACCTTGCACTGCGCGATCATCTGCCGGTCAACACGCGCGGCATGAATGGCATCCAGGAGTCCGCATTCCTCGATGCGCGCTTCATTCGGCAAATGTTGGCGCAGGGCCTTTACTTTTTGGGTGCAAATCTAATTGGCGTATCTCCAAGCGACGACCCGACTATTGTCTTCTCGGACAATTGGTATCCGGGTGCATTTAGCTTCGCAATAGACAACGGGCTGTTTACTGTGAATGGTATGCTGCAAGGACTAGAGACCCTGGTTGACGGCCTGCGTGTGCAGTTCACGACGCACGACGGTTATGCAAACCCCAAGCCGACGCCTGCGCCGTTTCAGGCTGGCGTCGATTACTGGACTGTGCAGACGAGCGGCAACACGTTCCGGCTGGCTTCAACGCCTGGCGGTTCTCCCATTGGATCGACTGTGGTGCAATCGAGCAATCTGCCACTCATTCTCATCGCACCCCCAAGCTACAACCGAACGCAGATTGGGCCCAATCCACCATACTTCATGCCACCATCAGACCACTTCTTGCTCATTGCCCATGCGGCCGTCCAATATGCGCGCGGCATGGGTCATCCTGACTATGACGCGGCCTTCTGCAATGCAGTAGACACGTTCATGGCTCCATACTTCACGCCGACCCGTGACGTGTTTGTGAACTGGGTGGTCGACTACACCAAGCTGCAGGAGTCGTGAGATGAGTGTCCATAACGGAAACAACGGAGCGAACTATCTCCAGACGACGAGCCTCAACATTCCGTGTAATCAGACTTTCTTTGTTGGGGTATGGACGAAGCGCGCCAACCTAGATACCAGCGTCCTCAGCAGGCATACGCACTTTTCGACCAACGCGACACTTAACGACCAGCCGCGCGTGATTGGCCAGCAGTCCGCAACGACGCGCGACTGGCTCGTCACGTCAACCACCGGGCAAGGCGGCTCAACGATCGTCGATACATGGGTTCATCTCGCGCTCTGGTTCGGCGGCTGGACAGGAACCTCTCAAGAGCAACGTTCTTTTCAGAACGGTGTATCGGTTGCGCACATGTCTGGGACCTCGAATTTCCCTTCGAGCAACCTGTCTTACCTTCGCCTGCTCACAAGATGGGAGGAGAGTCCGACAGGTAACTACATGCGAGGCAAGATTGCAGAACTTGCCGTTTACACCGGTATCACGGTAGCGCAGCGGGACACCATCTTGGCCGAGATGCAGACGACCCATGTCGGGGCGCTCTCGATTACGCCAACCTATGCTTGGAGACTGCTTGACAACGCGAACGCGACGGTCGGCGGGGTGAACTTGACGATGGTCGGCACGGTGACGTTCGACGCGGACGATCACCCGTTCGCCACTTCTGCGCCTCCTGCGCGACGGCGGACATTCGTGCTGATGTGATGGCGCCCGTCGCCGGCTCCGCTCCGCACCGGCCGTCGGCGTGGCGGCCCCTGGCCGGCTGTTCGCGCCAGTAGCTCGATCCTGAAGCGACGCGAGGCAGGCGCGGGGCCGCTCAAGCCTGTCCCCACCTCGCCGCAGGCGGTGATCCAGCGATCGGCGTCAGCGCCGGGTTCGAAAGGATGACGGGCTGGCTCCTCCACCCCAGCCGCCCAAGCGCTGCGCGCGACTTGGGCGCGCGGCCAGGCGGTCGAACGAGCGGCTGGAGGCGTGTTCCGGCAAGCCACCCAGCCCTTGCCCTTCCTGGGTGCCGGGCCTAATCAGGGGACGCGCAGTTGGGAGACGCCGCCATGAACGTCGTGCAGCCGATCGCTCAAGCCACGCGCAAGCGCGGCTGGGCCAAATTCATCTGGGACGACCCGCTCCTCCTCGAGGATCAGCTGACCGAGGACGAGCGGATGATCCGCGACGCGGCGCGCACCTACTGCCAGGAGAAGCTCTTCCCCCGCGTGCTCGAAGCAAATCGCCACGAGCGGTTCGACCGCGAGATCATGAACGAGTTTGGCGCGCTCGGCTTCCTCGGCGCCACGCTCGACAGCCATGGCTGTGCCGGCATCTCCTACGTCGCCTATGGTCTGATCGCGCGCGAGATCGAGCGCGTCGACAGCGGCTATCGCAGCGCGTTCTCGGTTCAGTCCTCGCTCGTGATGTATCCGATCTGGGCCTTCGGCTCCGAGGCGCAGAAGGATCGCTACCTGCCCAAGCTGCGCACCGGAGAGTGGGTCGGCTGCTTCGGGCTGACCGAACCGGACGCCGGCTCCGACCCGGCTGGCATGCGCACCCGCGCGAAGGCTGTCGAGGGCGGCTTCGTGCTCAACGGCTCCAAGACCTGGATCTCGAACGCGCCGATCGCCGACCTGTTCCTCGTCTGGGCAAAGGATGATGCGGGGGAGATCCGCGGCTTCCTGCTCGAGAAGGGCATGGCAGGGCTGACCGCGCCGAAGATCGAGGGCAAGTTCTCGCTGCGCGCCTCCGTCACCGGCATGATCATGATGCAGGATGTGTTCGTGCCAGCGGAGAACATGCTGCCCAATGTGAAGGGGCTGAAGGGTCCTTTCTCCTGCCTCAACAATGCCCGGTATGGTATCGCGTGGGGGGTGATGGGTGCGGCCGAGTTCTGCTGGCACGCCGCCCGCTCCTACACGCTCGAGCGGAAGATGTTCGGCCGGCCGCTCGCCGCCACCCAACTCATCCAGAAGAAGCTCGCCGACATGCAGACGGAGATCGCGCTCGGGCTGCAGGGTGCGCTCCGGCTCGGGCGGCTGCTCGACGAGGGGCGTGCCGCGCCTGAGGCGATCTCGCTGATGAAGCGGAACAACTGTGGCAAGGCGCTCGAGATCGCGCGGATGAGCCGCGACATGCACGGCGGCAACGGCATCGTCGACGAGTACCACGTCATCCGCCACCTCATGAACCTCGAGACGGTGAACACCTACGAGGGAACGCACGACATCCACGCGCTGATCCTCGGGCGGGCGCAGACGGGCATCGCTGCCTTCGGCGGGCCCTGAGGGCCGAGCCCCACGCGCTCTGCGCGCCGGTTCAGGCTGCGGCCCGCTGAGCCCCCACGCCAGCCTGGCGGGCGAGCAGTTTCATGCCGCGCATGGTGAGATCCTCCTCGCTCCGCTGGCGGAACGACGGATGCAGCTTCTCCCGCGGCGTCGGGATCGTCGGCCAGCGATCGGTCGACAGCACCACCGTCTCGAGCCCGGCGTCGCGGAAGAGCGCGAGAACCTCGGAGGGGGCGAGGCGGTTCGTATAGAATCCGGCCTCGGAGAAAAGACGCCCCTCCCAGGTCTCGGGCGAAAACCGGAGATTGTTGAGCGCCTGGGCGAGATGGTCGCGGAAGTCGATGCCATGCACCATCACCCCGCCGGGCGTGAGCAGGCGCGCGCACTCCCGGATGGTCGGGGCGAAATCGGCGAGACGCACATGCTCCAGCACGGCATTCGACCAGATGAGATCGAAGGACGCGCCGGGCAGGGACGCGAGACCCGCAAGCCCATTCGTCTGGTAGGTCACGCCGATCCGGGCGAGCACCTCCTCGGCTGTCGCCGCTCCCGCAAGCGGCAGCGGCCGAAGCCCGGCGTCCCGAAGCGCCTGATCGAGCCCCTCGAGCATCGCAAGCGTCGTGGTCGCAAACGGCCCGACGTCGGCGGCCACGATCCGCCCGGCCCCGAAACCCCAGGCCGCGACGGAGGCGAGCAGCGCATCGCCCGGGCCGAGCTCGAGCACCGCGAAGCCGTCGGGAAGGACGGCGTGCGCCGTGGCCTCCTCGTGGTAACCCCGATAGGTCGCGAGAGCGGTGCGCGGATCGTCCATCGACCCGTGGCGGAACACGTTGAGGCGCGACCAGATCCCGTAGCCAAGCGGCAGCCGTGAAAGGCAGAGCTTCAGCGCGATCTTCGCCCACCAAGGGACGGCGGCCTTTAGACGCTCGGGCACCATCCGGTGCGCTATCGCACGCCCTCGATCGGGCCGCAACCGTCACCATCCGGCGGCTCGGCGCGGCAGGGGACGGGGTCGCATCTCTCCCTTGCGGCCGGCCCTGCCACGTCCCCGGAGCGCTGCCGGGAGAGCAGGTGCGGGTCAGGATCGGCGACAGGCGTGGCGATGGCTTCTCCGCGAGGCTCCTCGCCATCGAGAGCGCCTCGCCTGACCGCGTCGCACCGCCCTGCCCGCACGCGGGCGCCTGCGGCGGCTGCACGCTTCAGCACCTCGCCGACGCGGCTTATGCCGCGTGGAAGCGCGGCCTCGCCGAGGCCGCTCTCGCGCGGGCGGGCTTCGCGAGCCCACCCCTCGCCCCGCTCGCCCGCAGCGCGCCAGGCACGCGCAGGCGTGCGGAGCTCTCTCTGCGCCGGGCAGACGGGCGTGTGATCGTCGGCTTCCACGGCCGTGCCTCGGCCGAAGTGGTCGACATCCCGGGCTGCCTCGTGCTGCACCCGGCCCTGCTCGCGATCGCCGCCTCCCTGCGCTCCTTCCTGCCGCGCTTGGGCGTCCTGAAGCGCGAGGGCAAGGTGTGGCTCACGCTCGCGGCCGAAGGGGTGGACCTTTGGCTTACGACCGATGGCGCCGCCGATGCCGCCGCGCGGTCAGCGCTCGCCGAGTTCGCCCGGGTTGCAGGGCTCGCCCGTCTCTCCTGGTCGCTCCTGGGCCATGACCCCGACCCGGTCGCCGTGCTCGCGACGCCGACCGTGAGCTTCGCCGGGGTGCCCGTCCGTCTGCCGCCGGGCGGCTTCCTGCAGGCGACCGAGGACGGAGAACGGGCGATCGTCTCCGCCGTTCTCGCGGCTCTGGCTGATCTTCCCGAGGGAGCGCGCGTGGCCGACCTCTACGCCGGCTCGGGCACCCTCACCTTTCCGCTCGCGCGCCGGTTTCGCGTTCTCGCCGTCGAGGGCGACAGGGCTGCGTCCGCGGCGCTCCGCTCCGCCGCTCAGGCCGCGGCGCTCTCGGGACGCGTCGTGGTCGAGCGGCGCGATCTCTCCCTGCGACCGATCGCCGGCCGCGAGCTCGACGGGCTCGAGGCAGTGGTGCTCGACCCGCCGCGTGACGGGGCGCGCGCGCAAGCGGCCGCCCTGGCGGAGGGGCCGGTGCGGCGTGTGGTCTATGTCTCCTGCAACCCCGCAGCGCTTGCGCGCGACGCGCGTCTTCTTGCTCAGGCGGGCTTCCGGCTGGACCGAGCCGTGCCGATCGACCAGTTCCTGTGGTCGGCCCATCTCGAATGCGTCGCCTCCTTCTCGCGCTGAGCCTTGCTCTCGCCGCGTGCGGCGGCGAGGCGGGGCGGCTCTTGTCGGACATCGAATCAGGAGCGGGGCCGAGCGCGCTCAAGGCGGCCACGCCCGCGCCGACGGTGCGGACCGTCACCGTCGCGGGCGAAGCCGCCGATCTGTGGCTGCCGGGCGAGGCAGCGCTTGCGCGGCTTGTGCTTCTGCCCGGCCTCTCGGAGGACGGGCGGCGCGACCCGCGTCTTGTACTGCTCGCCCAGAGCCTCGCCCGCGCCCGGTTCATCGTGCTCGTGCCCGACCTTCCGGCCGCGCGCCGGCTCACCGCCGACGCCACCGACGCCGAGGTCGTTTCGGCCGCCGTCGCCGCCCTGCCGGACGGGCCTGGGCCTGCCGGGCTCGCGGCCATCTCCTATGCCGCCGGCCCTGCCTTCCTCGCCGCCGCGCAGCGCGAGACGGGGGCGCGGCTTGCGTTCGTCGCCACCCTCGGCGCCTATCAGAGCACCGAGGCGGTGATCACCTGGCTCGCCGCCGGCGCCTGGCGTCTGCCGGGAGAGACGGCTTGGCGTCGTGGCGAGCCGCAGCGCGGCGCCGTGTGGGCCTTTCTCCTCGCCAATGCCGAGAGCCTGCCCGACCAGGGTGACCGTGCCCTCCTCGCCGAGATCGCCCGCCGGCGGCTCGCCGGCGCCGACGCCCGCGCGCTCGAGGCACGGCTCACGCCCTCAGGCTCTGCTCTCCTTGCCCTCGCCACCACCCGCGACCCCGACGCGATCCCGGAGAAGATCAGGGCCCTGCCGCCCGGGATGCAGGAGTCGCTCGAGAGCCTGACGCTCACGCCCGAGCGTCTCGCCGGCTTCTCGCCCTGCGCGATCCTGGTCCACGGCGCGGCAGACCCGATCGTGCCGCCAAGCGAAAGCGCGCGGCTCGCCGCGCTGCTCGGGCCGCGCGCGGTGCTGCACCTCGTCCCTGGTCTCGACCACATCACCCCGCGCGGCTTGGGCCTCTCGGGGCGGCTTGCCCTGCTCGCGGCCGGGGAGGACCTGCTCGCCGCCCGCGACGGCGCCGACCCCTGCCGCCTCAGGCAAGCGCGCTCTGCACCCAGCGCGCCCAGGCGAGCACGGCACGATCCTCGCCCATCCTCCCGACGATCTGGATCCCCAAGGGAAGCCCCTTCGACCCGAAGCCTGCGGGAACGGTCACGCAGGGGACGCGCAGCGCCGTCCAGAGAGCGTTGAACACCGGATCGCCGGTCCAGCCGATCCCCTCGGGCGCCTCGCCGGGGGCCGAGGGTGTCACGAGCACGTCGAGCCCCTCGGTCGCCTCGGGGAAGCCGGCGATGCAGTCCCGCATGATGGCGAGCGCGCGGTCATAGGCCTCGACGGGAAGGGCAAGCGCCGGCTCGAGCCGCTCGCGGAGCTCGGTCGAGACGAGAGGGCGCTGGGTGGTGAGCTCCCAGCCGATCGCGCGGGCGCTCTCGACATTCATGACCACCGGGTGCGCCTCGGCAAGAGCGGCGAAGCGTGCGGGAAGCTCTTGGTCGCGCACGGAGGCGCCCGCACGCGCGAGAGCCGTCGCCGCCCGCTCCATCAGCGCCACCGTCTCGGGAAGCGCCGCCGGCCACGCGGGCGAGCGGCAGAGCCCGATCCTCGGCGCGCGGCCCGGGGAGACATCAGGGGAACCGAGGTCGCGCCCCGAAAGCGTTCCCGCGAACAGCGCCACGTCCGCGACCGAGCGGGCGAGGCAGCCCACCGTGTCGAGGCTGTCGGACATGATCTTCATGCCGATGCGGCTGATCAGGCCGAAGCTCGGCTTGTAGCCGACGATGCCGCAATAGGCGGCGGGGCGGATGATCGAGCCCGCCGTCTGCGTGCCGAAGGCGAGCGGCACCATCCCGTCCGCCACCGCCGCCGCGGAGCCGGAGGACGAGCCGCCGGGCGTATGGGCGAGGTTGGCGGGGTTTCGGGTCGGACCGGGGAAGCGGGTTGCGAACTCGGTGGTGACCGTCTTCCCGGCGACCACCGCGCCGGCCGCGCGCGCCCAGGCAACGGCGGCGGCATCGCCGCGCGGGCGGTTGCCGGCCCAGATCGGGCTGCCGTGCTGGGTCGGATAGTCCTCGGTGTCGATCACGTCCTTGACGCCGATCGGCAGCCCGCCGAGCGGCAGCGATGGGTCGGCCCGGCGGGCGGCGGCGAGCGCCCGCTCCGGCTCGATCCAGGCGAAGGCGCGCACCTCCGCCTCGCGCTCGGCGATCCGCGCAAGGCACGACTCCATCAGCGCGACGGGGGTGAGGCGCCCCGACGCCATCGCCGCCCGTGCCTCCGTCGCGGTCAACCGCCACGCCTCGCCGATGACCTGCTCCCCGATGGTTTCGCTCGCGCGTGCAGTGTGGCGCTCCCTGCCCGGACGGTCCATGCTGGGTGGGATGAAGGACGCGATCCGACTCTCGAGCCATGCCGCGGGCACTCTGCGCTACGAGGTTGCGCTGCCGCCCGAACGGCTTCCGGGCGTGTCCGGGCGCGACCTGATCCAGGCCTGGGAAGCCGCCAGGGAAGCGGCCGCCGCCGAGGCCTGGGGGCAGCCGAGGGCGGTCGCGTTCCGCCGCGCCGACGGGGCCGTCATCGAGGTGCTGATCGCCGATGAGGACGCGCGTTGCTGGGCAGCGGCGGTTGACGGGATGTTGGGCCTGGAGAGCCTCTACGGGATGGCGGTCTGCTTCCGGCTGCTCGCCCTCATCGAGGTGATGGCGACGGCGCCGTGGGCGCGTGGCCTGTTCTCGCTCTCGCGCGAGGGGGCGGAGATCCATCCCACGCTCCTTGCCGCGGCGGCGCGGATTCCCCTTGCGGCGGACGCGCGCTTCGATCATGCCGCGCTCCGGGCCATGGTTGCGGGCGCTCTGCCCGCCGCCACCTGACAGGCGCCCGAGAGCCGAGAGACGACGATGCACCGTGCCGCCTCGCTCCTCCTTCTGCTCCTGATCCTTCCCGCCGCTTGCGCGCCGAGGCAGGACGAGCGCAGCCCGGCCGAGATCGCCTGCGCCCGCGAGGCGGAGCGGGTGATGGCCGAACGAAACCGTGGCCGCGCGCTCTGGACCGACGTGTCGGTCTCCGGAGCGCAGACGATCATGGAGGAGACCGCGTCGATTCCCCGTGTCGATCGCGAGGCCGGAATCGCCGAGCGCGACCGGCTGACGCGCGAATGCCTCCGCCGTGCCGACGAACAGGCGCGGAGCGCGGGCCAGACACAGGGTCAGCCGACGACTCAGGGTTGGTCGCTGCCGCCGGCGTTCCTGCGCTGGTGAGGTCGGCACCGGGCGTCGGTTCGCCTCTTCGGACGCGCCCGCCGCGCCGGCTCGAGGAGGACGGGCCGCGCCGCTGCAGCCCAATCCCTCACGCGCGGCCAAAGGCCACAACGACGCGGCGCGAGCCCCGCCACCCCGCGCGGGGGTGTGTCACCGCAGCCCGAGGCCCAGCGGCGCGAGCAGCCACTCATGGGCGAGCACGACCGCGAGCAGAGCAGCCGCCCACAGCGCTGCCCAGCGCAGCAGAGGGTCGCCTTCGGCAAGCATGCGCCTGAGCCTCGGCCAGAGGATGGCGAGCATCGCTGCCGAAGCCACGAGGCCGAAGACCTGCCACGCCTCCATCGCCTTCTCCTTCCCGACGGCCTAGCCTGCAGCGGATGGACCCCACACTGATCTTCCACGGTGCGGCCGGAACGGTCACGGGAAGCTGCCTCAGGATCACGACCGGCGGGGCCGAGCTCCTGATCGACTGCGGCCTGTTCCAGGGGCCGAAGACGATCAAGGCGCTGAACTGGCGCCCGTTCCCCTTCGAGCCGAGGCGGATCGCCGCCGTCGTTCTCACCCACGCGCACATCGATCATTCGGGCCTGATCCCCCGACTCGCGCGCGAGGGTTTCGCGGGCCCCGTCGTGGCGACGGAGGCGACCGCCGATCTCGCCGCCGTCATGCTGCCCGACAGCGGCTATATCCAGGAGACTGAGGTCGAGCGCCTCAACCGGCGCAACGCCGCCAGAGGCCGCCCGACCGTCGAGCCGATCTACACCCGCGCCGATGCCGAGGCCTGCCTCGCCCTATTCCGGCGTGAGCCGTATCGGCGCTGGGTCGACCTTCCGGGAGGCGTGCGGGCGCGCTTCTGGAACGCCGGCCACCTGCTCGGCTCGGCGTCGGTGGAGCTCCGCCTGCCGCGTGGAGATGGCGGGGCGGCAAGCCTGCTCGTCTCCGGCGACATCGGGCCAGGTGCCAAGGCCTTCCACGACGACCCGGAAAGCCCGAAGGGGCTCGATTGGCTGGTGGTGGAGTCGACCTATGGCGACCGCGAGCGTGACGACCCCGACGCCGAGGGCCGGCGGGCGCTGCTCGCGGCGGAGGTGCGCGCCGCTCTCGACGCCGGCGGCAATCTCGTGATGCCAGCCTTCGCGGTCGAACGCACCCAGGAGCTTCTGCACGACCTCGACGTGCTGATGGAGACGGGCGCCCTCCCCGCCGTTCCTGTGGTGATCGACAGTCCGCTCGCGACCGAGGCGACGGCGACCTTCCGCGCACATCTGAAAGACCTGCCCGAGCACACCGTGCCCCCCGAGAGTTTCCTCGCCGGGCCCAACATCCGCTTCACCCGCTCGGTGGAGGAGAGCAAGCGGCTGAACAAGGTCACGGGCGGGATCATCATCGTCTCGGCCTCCGGCATGGCCGAGGCGGGGCGGATCCGACACCACCTCCTCAACACGCTGTGGCGGCCGCAGGCGACGATCCTGTTCACCGGCTACCAGGCGCCTGGAACGCTCGGGCGGCTGCTCGTGGATGGCGCGAAGGCGGTGACGATCCTCGGCCAGGAGGTTGCCGTGCGGGCGCGCATACGCATGCTCGACTGCTATTCCGGCCATGCCGACCGGCGCGACCTGATCGCCTGGGTGGAGGCGCGCCGGCCGGTGCGCCAGGGGATCTTCCTCGTCCATGGCGAGGACGAGGCGCGCGACTCGCTCGCATCCGCCCTGGCCGGTTTCGGCACCCCCGTCGTTCTTCCCGAACTCGACTCGGCCTACGCCCTGCCGGCACAGGGCCCTGCCCGGCCGAGAGGGGCGGCACCGCGTCTTGCGCCGGAGGCGGCGCATGCGCGGGTGGACTGGCACAACGAGCGCGCCGCTCTCGTGCTCGAGCTTCGCCGTCGCCTCGAGGAGGCCGGGGACGATGCGGCGCGGGCACGGCTTCTCGAGCGCGTGCGCGCCGCCCTCGAGTCTTGAAACCGCGCGGCCGTCACGGCCTTGGCTGAAATCCTGCCGGCAGGGTTGGCTCAAAAAGGCCCGTCGCTCGGGCGGCCTTGACATGTCCTCGGGGTGCCGCGATGGGCAAGCACGCGACGGGCGAGGTCACCGCCGTGCGGCACAACCACGCCCGATCCTGACGTGGCTGACAGGATGAGGAGTCGGCGTCGCATAGGCTGCTGAGACGAGGTGGCCCCTTCTTCGGCCTCGCCGCAGTTGATGCGACACCGGACCATCGACCGGCGTCCGATGGGTCGGGGCGGCCCCGGTGGCGCGGGCGGAGTGCCTCCGTCACCGCCCTGCGCACCGCCAGCCCGGGCCATCGGACAGACAGAGGGATCGGGGCCGCCAAGAGAAAAGGCGCCACGGAGCATGCGCTGGTTTAATGCCCGCACGCCTGGGCCCGATCGCGGGGCCGTGATCCGCCCGCCCTGGCGGCTTGCGGCGGAGCGCGCTAGGACGATCGCATGCCTGGACGTCGTGCCCTGTTCGCCGCCGCTCTTCTGCCACTCGCCGGGCGGGCGGAGGGCTTTACCCTCGTGCCTGCCGATTCCGAGACCGAGGCCCTCGTGAACTCGCGCGCCGCGGCCTGCACGGCAGGGGGCGAACATGAGCGTCTTCGCACAGCGCTTCTCGACGCCCTCGCCCGCGCAGGCGACGAGGAGACGGCGATCGCCGCCGTGCGCGCAGCTCTCGGCACCTGCCCCTGGTGCGGCTGCCGCCTCGCCGCGCTGCCAGAGCGCGATCACCCCGCCGCCTCGTTCTGACCGCGCCTTGCCCCGAGGCGCGCCGGCGCGTATGCGAAGCCGCGCCCCGCAGGGGCGACAGAGCCAGAGGTCGACGGGAGAGGGAAGAGCAGCATGAGCCGGATCGAGCGCGTCAACCCGGGGAAAATCTATTCCGACGCGGTTGAGTTCCACGGCTTCGTGTTCCTGCGCGGCATGACCGCGAAGGACACGACCAAGGACATCAAGGGCCAGACGGCGGACATCCTCGCGCAGATCGACGCCGCCCTCGAGGAGCGGGGAACCGACAAGACGCGGCTTCTCTCGGCCCAGATCTGGCTCTCCGACATCACCCTGCGCGATGCGATGAACGAGGTCTGGTCGGCCTGGGTGCCGCCAGGGCTCGCGCCGGCGCGGGCCTGCGTCGAGTCGAAGCTCGCCGCGCCCGGGATGCTGGTCGAGATCATGGTCGTCGCCTGCAAGTAGCCGGGCCTGGGCGTTCCGGCTCGGGCATCCGGCGGCCCCGCGGCAGGCAGCCTGCGGGGCCGCTTTCGTTACGATCGCATGCCGATCAGCCGAGTCCGGCGACCCTGCCGTAACATCCCGAAACACGACGTTATGGGAATATCGTCCGATCTCGGGCGTTTCTGCACAGGGAGGATGGGGCAAACTTTCGGGCAATACGGTGGCATTGCGAGCGGCGGGTTGTCACCCCGCGACGTGCATGGTCAACGCGTTCGGGTTGCGTCCCGCGCAACCCTGCCTGTCCGTGGTCAGCAAGGAGCACCAAAGCCATGCGCGTCGATCGTTGCGGCCGTCTCCTCGCCGCTTTCGGCCTCGCCTCCCTTCTTGCCGGCCTGCCCGCCCTGGAGGCGGTGGCCAACACAGCCGCAAGCGGCCAGCGCCAGACCGCGCGGCAGGTCCAGCGGACGGTCCAGCCCTCGGGTGGCCTGCAATGCGTCCCCTTCGCGCGGCAGCTCTCGGGCATCGACATCACGGGCAACGCGCACACCTGGTGGCACCAGGCGGAGGGCCGCTACCAGCGCGGTCAGACACCGGAGGTCGGAGCCGTGCTCGTCTTCCGCGCCACCGGCGGCATGCGGCTCGGCCATGTGTCGGTCGTCTCCGGGATCGTCTCGCCGCGCCACATCCTGGTCGATCACGCCAACTGGCAGGGCCCCGGCCTGACGAAGGGGCAGGTCGCCCGGAACGTCTCGGTGATCGACGTCTCGCCCAACAACACCTGGACGCTCGTGCGCGTCGAGATCCACGGGGACCGTGACGGGTTCGGCCGCCACTACCCGACCTTTGGCTTCGTCCTGCCGCGCACCGTCGACGGCTCGCCCCTGCCGCCGCTCGCGCCGATCAGCGCTGCCCGCGCCCGGCTCGACGAGCGCGCCGCGCGCGCCGCCGCCGCCCCGGCACGCTACGAAGGCCGTGCCGCGGCGCTCGCCGACATCGTCGCCGCCGAGTTCGGTGATCTGCCCGCCCAGCAGGCGCAGCCTTCCCCGCTCACAGTGCGCGCCATCGCAACCCTGCAGCCGCGCGTCGGGGGCTCTGCCGAGGTCGTGCGGGCGTCAGCGACGGAGTGGACCGCCCCTGCTGCCTCGCCCGCGCCCGCCTCGGCCGCGGCCGCCTTCCGGGTGGCACAGTTCGCGCCGCGCGAGCCGCTCGTCGATGAGGAGCTCGCGATGTTCGCCGCGCCCGACCGCTCGCTGCGCTGACCGCGCGCAGGCCCTCAGTGGATCCGGTGCGGCAGCGGCGCCCCGTCGTCGCGCGACAGAGGCTCCTCCCCCACCGGCCCGGCATGGTGCAGCACCATCCGCCATGTTCCCTGCTCGAGCCGGAACAGGTTGGTGCACGCAAGCAGCGCCCCGCCCACGCGCTCGTGGCAGACGACCATCGCCGTGTCGCCCAGGATCAGGGCGATCGCATTCTCCACCCGGATATCGGGCGCGTCGGGGTTGCGGAGGATGGCCGACCACGCGGCCATGATGTCGTCGCGATCAAGCAGCGGGTTCCAGCCGGGATGGATGCAGGCCACCGGCCCCTCGCGCGACCACAGCGCCTCCATCGCCTCGACGTCACGGGCGGCGAACGCGTCGTAGAAGGCCTGGTTGGCCGCGAGCACGGCATCCTCGACGAGCGCCGGCAGAGGGGGCGGGCGACGCGCCATGCGACGGGTCGCGCTCAGAACCGGCCGCTGTTCTCGAGCACCACACGGCCGACGATCTGCCCAGCACGCAGGCGCATCAGCACCTCCTGAGCTTGCGCGAGCGGTTCGGTCGTGACCGGGATGGGCTTGAGCCGCCCTGACCGGGCGAGGTCCATCAGAGCGCGCAGCTCCTTCGGGTTGCCGACATGCGAGCCGCGCACCGTCATCGCCCGCAACACGACGAGCGGCAGCGAGAGCGTGATGTCGCCGCCATAAAGGCCGACGATGACGTAGGTTCCCCCCTTGCGGAGAGCCGCCGTTCCCGCCCGCGCGGTGGCGTTGCTGCCGACGAGGTCGATCGCCGCCTGGACGGGGCTGCCCGTCACGGCGAGGATCCTCGCTGCCACCTCCTCGGGCTCGCCCGAGCCGTCCACCGCCTCCGTCGCGCCCTCGGCGAGGGCGGCGGCGCGCTTGGCCTCCGCAAGATCGACCGAGACGATCCGGCGGTGGCCGAGCGCCCGCAGCACGGCGATCGCGGCAAGCCCGAGCCCGCCGGCACCGAACAGAACCACCGTCTCCTCGGGCGGCAGCGGCATCACCTTCATGATCGCCGAATAGACGGTGAGTCCCGAGCAGGCATAGGTGGCGGCAAGCGCCGGATCCACACCATCGACCGGAACGAGATGCCGCGGTTCGGGCGCGATGACGTGCGTGGCATAGCCGCCGTGCCGGTGCACGCCGATCGAGCGCTGCTTCGGACAGTAGTTGTCCTCCTCGGCGAGGCAGGCAGGGCAGGTGCCGCAGCCGACCCAAGGGAAAACGACGTACTGGCCGCCGACCACGACCCCCTTGCCCTCCGCCTCCGGCCCGAGCTTCACCAGCCGGCCGACGATCTCGTGGCCCATCGCGAGCGGCAGCGACACGCCCCGGTCTTTGAGCGACAGGACCTTGCCACCGCCGAGATCGTACTTGCCCTCCCAGAGGTGGAGGTCGCTGTGGCAGACGCCGCAATGCGTCACCTCGAGCAGGACCTCCTTGCCCTTGGGCTCAGGGGTGGGCAGCTCGATCTCCTGAAGCGGCTGGTTGTTCTCAACGAGCGCGTAGGCGCGCATTGTTCCCCCTACGTTGCAGCGTCGGACCGTTTCCGCCCGCGATGGAAGGCCGGCTGCGGGTGATTGGTCAAGCGCGCTTCCGTCGCACGCGGCCTGCGTGGCAGTCTGCGCGCATGCAGGACCATCCGCTCCGCGCCATCCTGAACGACGAGCTGCACGCACGCCCGCATCTGCGCATCGTGCCGCCGGCGGCGATCAGCCATGTCGTGCTGCTCGCCGAGGAAGGCGGGGCCGAGGCCGACCGGCAGGCCTTCGCCGCCTTCTGCCGCGCCCATGGCGCCGCCGAGCCCAAGCCCGGCGCGCGCAACCATATCGCCCCCGTCGCCGGGCGGATCGTACGGTGGGAGCGGCATGGCGAGTTCCAGGCCTTCTCCGTTCTCGCCGATGCCGACGCCGAGCTCCCGCCCGACGACGCCTGGTCGGCCATCCACCCTGAGGCGCAGGCCTTCCTCGACGGGCTGACGGGGCTCAGGCTCGCCGCGATGCACCTCAGGATCCTGCCCGGCTCCGCTCTCGTGCCGCCGGCCGGCGCCTTCCGGGGCGAGGTGGTGGGTGGCGGGCTCGGCGGCGGCGAGGCCCAAGGGTTCACCGATTTCCGCATGGCCGAGGACGGGTTCGTGCGCATGGTGCTCTATGCCAACGCGCTCACGCCGGGGCGGCTTGGGCGGATGGCGCAGCGCCTGCTCGAGATCGAGCACTACCGGATGGCCGCTCTGCTCGGCCTGCCGCTCGCGCGCGAGGCGACGCCGAAGCTCGCCGAACTCGAGAAGCGTCTCGATTCGATCGTCGCGAAGACCGCGACCCAAGGGGCGGAGGACCGGGCGCTTCTCGATGAGCTCACGAGGCTCGCGGCCGAGGCCGAGGCACTCGCCGCGACCAGCCGGTTCCGCTTCGCCGCGACTGAGGCGTACGGCGCTCTGGTCTTGGCGCGGATCGCCGAGTTGAACGAGCAGCGGCTCGAAAGCGTGCAGCGGATGAGCGTGTTCCTCGACCGGCGCTTCACCCCGGCCCTGCGCACCTGTGCGGCGGTGGCGCGGCGCAAGCGGGCGCTGAACGACGGCATCGCCCGCGCGGGCGGGATGCTGCGCACCCGCGTCGAGGTCGGGCTTGAAGCCCAGAATAGCGCGCTTCTCGCGGCGATGGACAAGCGCGCCGCGACGCAGCTCCGCCTCTCCCAGGCGGTCGAGGGCTTCTCGACCTTCGCGATCGCCTACTACCTCGTGAGCCTCGTCAAGATCGCGGTCGACGGGCTGCCGGCGCTCGGCCTGCCCGAGGGGCCGCGCTGGGTGTCGCTGATCGCCGTCCCCGCCGTCGCCGCCGCGATCTGGATCACTCTCCGCCGGCTCCGCCGCAGCCTCTCGGGCGGAGCCTAATCACGGCTGCGCGGGCGGCGCGGTGCGGGCCTTCGCCGCGGCGAGGCTCTGCTTCAGCTCCGCTTCGAGGCTGAGCAGAGTCGCTTCGGCCTCGGCCCGGCGCTTCCGCCCCTCGTCGGCGATCCGGAGCGTGTCCTCGATCGTGCCGACGAGCTGCTCGTTGGCGCGCTTGACCGCCTCGATGTCGAACACTCCGCGCTCGACCTGGGCGCGTATCTCAGCGTTCGACTGGCGCAACGCATCCGCGTTGGCGGTGAGAAGCTGGTTGGTGAGGTCGGTCGCCGCCTTCAGGTCGCCCCCCGCCTCGCGCGCCCGCGCGATCGTGACGGCAAGCGTGAGCTGCTGTTTCCACAGCGGAACGGTGTTGACGATGGTCGAGGTGATCTTGGAGACGAGCGCCTTGTCGTTCTCCTGCACCACCCGGATCGCGGGCAGGGCCTGCATCGCCACCTGGCGGGTGAGCTTGAGGTCGTGCACGCGACGCTCGAGCTCGTCGCGGCGCGCTCTGAGGTCGCGCAGGGCCTGGGCGGCGAGCATATCCCCCGTCGCCGCCTCGCGCTCCTTGGCAGGGATCGTCTCTGAGTCGAGAAGCGCGAGCGCACGCTCGCCGGCGGCGATGTGGTCGGCGAGGTCGTGGAACCATTCGAGCGTCGTCGCGTAGAGGCGGTCGAGGAGCTCGACGTCACGCATCAAGGCGGTCTTGTGGTCCTCGAGCTTGACGATGCTGGTCTCGATCTGGCTTTGAACCTCTTGATAGCGCTGCAGCACCTTCGCCACCGGCTTGGCGCGGCCGAGCAGCCGGTCGATGAGGCTCCTCTCCCCGCCCACCGCGCCGACCTCGAAGCCGCGCAAGGTGGCCACCATCTCGTTCAGCGGCGCGGCGGCCGCGCCGAGGTCCTTGTTGCGCACGCCGCGGAGCATCTCGTCGGCAACAGAGGTGACTCGCGCCTGGGCAGCGGCGCCGAACTCGAGGATGGCGCGGCTGTCACCTTCGGCAACGGCGGCGGCAAGGGCAGCGATCCGCTGCTCGCGCTCGGGCGTCATCTCGCCCGCCGCGGCGGCGGCAATCGCCTGAGGCGTGGTGGCCTCGGTGGTCCGTGTCGTGTCGGTCATCGTGGCACCCTCTCCTCGGTCATGCCTTCCTCGCGCAGCCGCTGCTGCAAGACCGCGATGTCGACATCGAGAGCGCGGATGTCACTCTCCTTGAGCGTGGCGAGGTGCCGGCCGAAGCCGCGCTCGAGATCGGCGAGCAGGCTGCGGAAATTCTCCTCAAGCGCCGGCGCATCGAGTCCGCGATGGGTCTCGACATAGCGTTGCGCGACCGTCTCCGCGCCCTTGAGATAGACGGCGAGGAAGCGGCGCGAGCGGCGCAGATCCTCCGGGTCCTGTTCCGCTTCCGCGACGATTCGGCTGGCCAAGGCGGCGATCCGCCTGATGGCTTCCGCGAACTCGCGCTGCGGCACCGCCCGGGCGGCCGCCTCGAGCGCGGCGATCCGCCCCCTGGCTTCGGCGATGACGGCGGCGTCGCCCTCGAGCGGCTTTGCTGGCTCGGGCGCCGGTGCCGGCCGCGGATCGGGGCCGTAGAGCAGGCGTATCCCGGCGGCGGCCCCGATGCCGAACAGGAGCGCAACGATCGGAGCGTGGTCGGCGGCGAGCCAGGCGGCCAGCCCGGTGCCGGCGCCCACAAGTGCGGCAAGGCGCAGGCGGAACGCGCCCGGCGCCGCCTGCCCCTCGGCCTCGGCGGCGAAGCCGCGCCGAGCGAGGATGGTGCCGCCGATGATCAGCGCCCAGGCACCCCCCGCCCCGCCGAGCAGTTCGAGATCGCCCGCGGCAAGGCCGGACACGGCAACAAGGAGCAGCGGCGCCGACAGAAGGAACAGGGCCCAGCCACGCTGGCCGTGGCGGAACCGCCGAAGCCGCTCCCAGACGTCCTCGCGCGGGGAGAGGCCGGTCACGAGACCACCTCGAGGAAGGCCTGGCAGGAGGCGACGCCGAGGGTCGCGGCGAGCAGTGAGGCGCCGGCGAGACGGTTGAGGAGCGGCGGCGAAGGCGGAGGAAGGGGAGCGAGCTGCGCCTCGCGCGCACCGGGCCCACCCGGCGCGGAGGCGGGCGCAGTGGGCCGCACCGGCGCGTGCCGCGGCCACCACGGAGAGGGCTTTGGCGTCGGCCGCGGAGGGAGGTCCTGGGTCGTCATGGTGGCGGCAGATATAGCGGGGCGAAGGCCGCTTCGCAGCCTCCGACCCGCCGGCTCGCCGAGACGACGCAGCAGCGAGGGAGGACGCGTCATGGCGGGCGGCAGGCAACGGAGCGCGATCATCACCTGCGCGGTGACCGGCTCGATCCACACGCCCTCGATGTCGCCTCATCTTCCTGTGACGCCGGACGAGATCGCCCGGCAAGCGATCGCCGCCGCCGAGGCCGGCGCCGCCATCCTCCACCTGCACGCCCGCGACCCGGCCGACGGCCGCCCGACCCCCGACCCGGCCCTGTTCATGCAGTTCCTGCCGCGGATCAAGCAGGCAACCGACGCGGTGGTGAACATCACCACCGGCGGCGGCCAGGGGATGAGCCTCGAGGACCGGCTCGCCGGAGCACTCGCCGCGCGGCCCGAAATGTGCAGCCGCAACATGGGCTCGATGAATTTGGGCCTGTTGCCAATGCTGAACCGCTACAGAGAGTTCCGGCATGACTGGGAGCGGAACCATCTCGAGGCCAGCCGCGCCGCCATCTTCCGCAACACGTTTGCGGACATCGAGGAGATCCTTCGCCGGCTCGGCGAGGAAAGCGGCACGCGCTTCGAGTTCGAGTGCTACGATGTGGGGCACCTCTTACACGCTCGCCCACTTCCTCGACCGCGGGCTCGTAACGCCGCCGCTCTTCGTCCAGACGATCTTCGGCGTCCGCGGCGGGATCGGCAGCCACGCCGAGGACCTGCAGCACATGAAGCGCAGGACCGACCGGCTGTTCGGGGACGCCTATCTCTGGTCGGTGCTCGCCGCAGGGGCGCGCCAGATCCCGCTCGTCACCGCCGCGGCGATCCAGGGCGCGCATGTCCGCGTCGGGCTCGAGGACAGTCTCTGGATCGGGCCCGGGGAGCTTGCGAACGGCTACGCCGAGCAGGTGGCGAAGATCGTGCGCATCTTGGGCGAGCTCGGCATGCGCCCCGCCACGCCGGCCGAGGCGCGCGAGCTGCTCGCTCTAAAGGGCGGCGACAAGGTCGCGTTCTGAGCCGCACGACCGTCGCGGCCGCGCTCGGCATGCGCTAGTCTGCGCGCGGAGGTTGCACCACTCCAATGGCTTTCGCCCCGCCTCTCTCCGGGCTCGCGGCGGCTGCCGCCTTCGCCCGTCCCCTGCCCGCCTGGCTCATGCTGGGAGGGGAGGTGCGCACCCTTCTCTGGGTGCCGGTGGCGATGGGGGCGGGGATCGTCGCCTATTTTGCTCTTCCTTCCGAACCGGCGTGGTGGATCGGCGCCACCGTCGCGGCGTCGGCGCTCGTCGTTGCGGTCCTGGTGCGCGCGCTCGCGCTGCCGCGGCTTCTGCTCCTCCTGCTCGCCGCCGCCGGCGCGGGCTTCGCCTGTGCGCAAGCGCGCACCGCCTCTCTCCCCCCGCTCGCTGAGGTGCCAACGCGTGCGGTGGTGGTCACGGCGACGGTCGAGGCGGCCGAGACCCTGCCCGAAGGGCGACGGGTTCGGCTCGGCTCGGTCACGCTTGGGGAGGAGCCGTTCCCGCGCGAGCTCCGCATCCGGCTGCGCGAGAGCGACGAAACCGCTCTTGCGCCGGGGGATCGGGTTCGCCTTCGCGCCCTGTTGCGTCCCCCTGCCCCGCCGGCGGTGCCGGGCGGGTTCGACTTCCAGCGCACCGCCTTCTTCGCTGGCCTCGGCGCGACGGGGGTCGCTCTCGGGCCGGTCGAGGTCCTGTCGCGCGGGGAGGAAGGCGGTGTCGCGCGCATCCTCGCGCGTCTGCGCCAGATCGTGCTCGACCGCATCACCGCGTCCGTTCCGGGGCCGGAAGGGGCGGTCGCGGGCGCGCTTCTGACCGGGGCGCGCGCGGCGATCCCGGAAGCAGACCTCGCGGCGCTGCGCGAGGCGGGGCTCGCGCACCTGCTCGCCGTATCGGGGCTGCATGTCGGGATCGTCGGCGGCGTGGTGTTCGCGGCGCTGCGGCTCCTGTTCGCCGCGACGGCGCTCGCGCTTTACGTCAACGCGAAGAAGCTCGCGGCTCTGGGCGGCATCCTCGCCGCCTTCCTCTACATGCTTCTTACCGGAAGCCAGGTGCCGATGCAGCGGGCGGTGGCGATGGCGGCCCTGTTCGCTCTCGCGGTACTGCTCGACCGGCAGGGGGTCGGGATGCGCGCGCTCGCGCTCGCCGCGATCGTGGTGCTTGCGTTCCAGCCAGAAGCCGTGCTCGGCCCCTCCTTCCAGATGAGCTTCGCGGCCGTGCTTGCGCTGATCGCCGCCTACCAGGCGGGCAGGCCGTGGCTTTCGCGCGTGCGGGCGGCGCGCGGCTGGCCGCTCCGGCTCGCGGCAGGGTTCGCGCTTCTCTGCTTCACCTCGCTCGTCGCCTCCGCCGCCACCGCGCCTTTCGCCGCCTGGCATTTCCAGCGCGTGCAGCTCTACGGCGTCGCCGCGAACGCGATCGCCGTGCCGCTGACCACGGTGGTGGTGATGCCGCTCGGCCTCGTCGGGCTCCTGCTCATGCCCGTCGGTCTCGAGGCGATGGCGCTCGTGCCGATGGGCTGGGCGGTCGAGGTGGTCCTTTGGGCCGCGCGCGAGGTCGCCGCCTGGCCAGGGGCGTCACCGCGGCTCCCCGCCGCTCCGGCCTGGGGCGTGCTCGCAGTGACGGCAGGCCTCCTCTGTCTCTGCCTGCTGCGTGGCCGTGCCGCGCTCGCGGGGCTCGTTCCGCTTCTGGTTGGCCTCGCGAGCCCCTGGGCGGGGGCGCAGCCGGATGTGATCGTGAACCCGACCGCGCGCGTGATCGTGCTCAAGGGAACCGAGGGCTACGCTGCCTTGGTGAGCGGCGCGAGCCGTTTCGAACGCGAGGCGATTGCCGAGCGGCTTGGCCTCGCCGCGCTTCCCCCCCTGCCGGAGGGCGAGGCGGGGTCGCTCGGCTGCACGCGCTTCACCTGCACGCTCTCCGGCCCCGCAGGCCAGATGGTGCTCCTGCTCCGCCCCGGCCCGGAGAAGACCCGGTGCGACACGGCCGCCCTCGTCGTCTCGCCCGAGCCGCTGCGCGGCCGCTGCCGACCGAGCCCGGTGATCGACCGCTTCTCCGTCTGGCGCGACGGCGCGCACGCCGCCTGGTTCACGGCCGACGGCGTGCGCGTCGTCTCCGATCGTTCGCTCCGTGGCGACCGGCCCTGGGTCGCGCCGGTGCCGGAGCGGCGACCGGCGCGCCCCTCACGCCTGCCGCCGGCGCCCGCGCTCGAGCGTCCCGACGCCGAGGAGGAGTGACGCTCAGCCCCGCGTGTCGAGATGGGTGATCACCATGTCCCGGTAGGGCAGGCGAAGCCCCTCGAGGTGACGATGCGTCGCCTTCAGCACCACGCCCGTCTCGACATCGATCCAGTAGCTCGCGATCGCGTGGAAGCCGGTGGGGCCGGAGAGACGCATCGTCCTGTCAAGCCGGACGGCACGGCGCGGGCCGGAGCGAAGCGCCACCGTCTCCTCGTCGCCACGCTCCCAGGTCTCGAGCCAGCTGTCGGTGAACACGTGCTCGCGGATCGTGACGCGCGTGCCGGGACCGCCAGAGAGGAGCTGCGCGAGGGCGGCGCGCGCCTCGTCGAGCTCGGGCCCGATCGGGGCCCAGAAGCCGAACAGGAGCCGGCGCGTCTGCTCGCCGATGCGGACGAGGCAGAGCGCCTCCTCCTCCGGGTCCTCGCCGGCGAAGACGAGGCGCTGCCCGTCCTCGCGGACGGCAATCGTTCCGGGAGAGGGGCAGGGATCGCGGTCGGCACGGGCCGGAGCCACAACCGCATGTGAGGCGACCAGCGCAAGCACCAAAAAGAGGCGGATCGGGAACCGTTCGGGCACGGGGAGTCTCCTTCTTCCAGGTGCGCCCCTCCCGAATGTCCGGCTCGCGGCCGGTGATGCATCCTCCATGCCAGATGTGAAGCTTCCGTGAACATCATGCGTGCGTCTGTTCCGGACGCATGCCCACGCACCTGCGTCCAAGACTGACGCGTGGAGCGGTCAGGGCGAGACGCGGGCGATCGGAAAGCTCCTGAGGTCACGCTGAGCGGTGCGGAACACGGCATCCCGGGCGTGGCCCTTCTCGCGCGCGAGCACGCCGACACGCCGGGAGACGTACTCGCCGAGGGCAAGCGCCGAGACGATACCGCGCTCGTCACGCCCCGCCCTGCCCGTCAGCGCCTTGCGCACCGCGACCGCGAACACCCCGTTGCGGTCGTCATAGCTGTCGAGCGCCTCCTGAACCGAGGTCGAGGCGGTGAGAAGATAACGCCCGGTCTCGTTGCCGACAGAGGCGAGCGCATCGACCGCCACCTGGCCGGCGTAGCAGGTGTCCATGAAC
Source organism: Elioraea tepida (assembly GCF_019203965.1). Lineage (NCBI taxonomy): Bacteria > Pseudomonadati > Pseudomonadota > Alphaproteobacteria > Acetobacterales > Elioraeaceae > Elioraea > Elioraea tepida. The sequence goes on along the minus strand of NZ_CP076448.1, from coordinate 2,383,200 downwards.
AGGAAGCCGTTTCGGGCGCGGATGCGCGAGAGCGCGCCGACGAGCACCTCGTCCGACAGCCCCTGGCGGCGCAGCGCCTCCGAGGAGGAGGCGTCCTCCACATCCTGCGGCAGGAACAGGAAACGCTCGTCCGGCTCGGTCTTGACGCCGTGGCCGGCGAGATAGAGCAGGGACGTGTCCTGCGGCCCGATCTCGCGCGACAGCCGCTCGAGCGCGGCGAGGATCCCCTCCCGGGTCGCCGCCTCGTCGGTGAGCACCGTCACCTCGGCGGAGGCGAACAGCCCGACCGCGCCATCGCGCAGCGCCTGCGCCACGGTGGTCGCGTCGGCGGCGGCGAAGCGCAGGGCGAGCTGCGGGTTGCGGTAGCGGTCCACCCCCACCGCCATGATGAACAGCCGCGCCGCGCGGTCCTCCACCCCGCGGGCGTCGAGGCGCAGCACCGGCGTCTCGGCGAACAGGCGCACGGCCTGGTCCCACGCGCGCGCCTGAAGCGTGTTCACGCCCGGGTCGAGAGCGACGTCGATGCCGATCTCGGCAAGGCCCGCCGGATCGACCCGGCCGACATTCCGCCCGTTGCGGAACACGTCGACCGGTCCGAGGCCCAAGCCCCGATCCTCGAGCCTGAGCCTGATCCGCACCCGGCTGAGACCGTGCGGCTGCGAGGACTCCGCCTCGAGCGCGCGACACTCGCCCGAGACATCGGGGACGCAGAGGCCGGTGACCGTCACGCGCGGCTGGCGCGCGATCACGGCGCGACGGTCGCCGAGCTCGGCGAGGCGGCGCCGGGCCGCCGTCACGTCGCCGGCAAGCCGCGCGCGCACCACCGCCGGCGCATAGAGCGCGCGATAGGCCTGGGTGAAGGAGGCCCAGTCCGGCTGCTCGGCGGCGCGCCGGTTGAGGTGAACGCCCACGAGATGCTGCCCGCCGCCCTCGGCGTGGTCGAAGAACCCCTCGGGCGTGAACAGCGCCCAGCGCGCCCCGTCGGCGTGCACGAACAGGGCGCCGCGCTCGGCGAGCGGCCTCTCGCCGTCAAGGTCGAACCAGCGGAGCGTGCCGTCGCCGAGTGCTGCGACGGCGACAGAGGCGGCCGGGGCGACGGCGAGCGCCCAGGCAGCGCCCGTCACCGCAGCCTCGGGGAGCTGCCGGCCACGCCGGTCGAACAGCCGCAGATGGGTGTCGGTGCCGAGAAGAAGGCGGTCGCCCGCGATCGCCGCACTGCGCGAGATCTCGCCCCGCCCGAGCGCGAGCGCCTGGCCGTTGAGCTTCGGCGCGGGCGAGTCGCGCCAATCCGCGAGCGAAAGCCCAGGCGCGGAGACGGCCGAAGAGGCGACTCCCGCTCCGCTTGCCGGCACTAGAGCGGTTTCCAGATGAGTGGAAACCGCTCTGGCCTTGTCTTGCGAGCATCTTCACGCATACGGCTGTTTCCAGCCGTATGCGATCTGCTCTAGCCCACGCCCGTCGAGCTCGAAGCGAAGCCGCCCCTGCGCCCCGGGCCACTCGATCGTGCGCCCGTCTGCCGAGACGGCGAGACCGCCGCGTGCCTCGCGCGCGTCCGACAACGGCGGGCGCGGCGCGCGGGCCAGCGTGCCATCCGGGCCCACCACGCCCCAGCCTGGGTCGGCAGCGGCAAAGGCTGCCCCGCCCTGGGGCAGCGGCAGGAGATGGAGGATCGAGTCGGGCGAGGCGGCGAGGTCGCGCGCCGGGCCGAGGCCGAAATCGGCCCAGCGGAGGACGATGCCGCGCTGCGGCCCGAACCCGGCGGCAAGCAGCTGCACCCCCCCGCGCCGCTCGGAGGCCCAGGCGACGGCCGGAAGCCAGGCCGCCGGTACGCCCGTGACGTCGGGCGAGAACACGCGCCTCAGCCCGTTCGCCGCGAGCACATCGACCGCCGCGACATTCTCGTAGCCAACCGCGACGAGCGTGCCGTCGGGGGAGACGGCGATGCCGTAGGGGCGCGCCCGCTCGCGCGGCGCCGCTTCGGCGAGCTTGCGTCCATCGGCGGCGTAGGCGCGTACCAGGCCGTCGGCGGCGGTGGTGAAGAAGCGGCCATCGGCGGCGAAGACGACCATCCGCGCCGGTCCGCGATAGGCCCTGTCCTCGGCGATCGCCCGGCCAGTCGCGGCATCCCACAGCCGCACCCCCGTCTGACCGCCGAGCGCCGCGGCACGCGACGTCCCGTCAGCCGAGACGGCGAGATGGTTCACCTGCGCCGGCAGGTTCGGCAGCCGCCCCGTCATGCGTTGCGTGGCCGTATCGAACCAGTAGATCGCGTAGGTCTTGTCCCAGGCGAAGCCGCTGATGCCGCCGGCGAAGGCGACGCGCCCGTCCGGCGAGAGCGCAACCGCGTCGAGCTCCCCCTCCTGCGCCTCGCCGATCGGGACACGCAGCACACCGCGCAGCTCGCCGGACGGCAGGGACCACAGCCGGACGGTCTTGTCGTCGGATGCGGAGGCGAGCACGGTGCCGGCCGAATCGACCGCGAGGCGGTTCACCGGGGCGGAGTGGGCACCCGCCTCGACGCGGATGAAGGCAGTGTCTGGAGGCCCCTGGGCGAAGGCGGCGGCCGAGCAGAGGGCCGCGACCAGCCCGAGTGCCGTTGCGAGTCGGCGAAGCCCGCTCAGGAGGTCAGCTCGAAACCCAACGCGGCCGCCCGTTCGGCCACCTGCACGCTCTGGCTGAAATTGTCGCGCTTGGCGACGTTGGTGGCGGCGAGGGTCTGCACGTCCGTCCCGCCCGAGACGACCGAACGCGGGGTGACGACGCTCGCCGTGCCGATCCGCAGCGTGTCGGCGGGTGCGTAGCCGCGCATGCCAGAGGGCGTCTCGACCAGCGCGAACCCGTCACGCCCGCCGGTGACGGTGACGGTCTCGCGCGGCGCGAGCTGGGCGATCTCGGGCGCGGCCGGGTCGGGGCGGAGGCGCACCGGCGTGGCCCGTGTCGTGACCGCCTGGCGGGCGGCAGGGGCGGCCGCTTTCTGCGCGGCGATCTGGCTCTTGGTGCCGGGCTGAAGATTCTCCGCCGCCGCCTCGAACTCGGCGCCGCGCGTCTCGATCCGGGCGTTGATCTGGCGGGCGAGAGCGATGTCGCGCTCGGTCCAGGCGCGGATCTGCGCCATCCGGGCGCGGCCTTGCTCGAGCGTCAGACGCTTCTCCGCCACGTCGAGGCGAAGCTGCTTGGCCTGGGCGAAGCGGCAGTCTATCAGCGCGTCGAAGGCCTGGAGGGAGCGATCGATCTCTGCGTTCTCGCGGGAGAGGTCGTTCTGCACCCGTGTGGCCAGCACGGCCTGGTCGCGGCTCTGCTGGTTGAGCGCGTACCATTAGCCCGCGGCGGCGCCGGCGATCGCCCCGGTCGCCGCCCCGATCGCCGCACCGCGGACGTTCCCTCCGAGGATCCCGCCGAGGATCGCCCCGCCGGACGCGCCGATGACCGCTCCCTTGATGATGTCCTCGGCGAAGAAATTGCCGCTGCTGTCGAGCGCGACCACGAAGGGGCGGCACTGGTCGGCAGGGTCGGCCGCGCCGATCCTCTGCTCCTGGGTGGTGACGCACCCGCCGAGCAGGGCGACGATCGCGACCGCCAAGACACCTCGACGGAGACCTCCGGCGCGCAACGCCTGGATCGCGCTTTCCTCGCCTCGTTCCGCGGCAGCGCCCGTTGCGCCGCCGACCCGCGCCGCCGTGCCCGACGATCCCGGCGCCAGCGTTTTGGAGGATAGGACAGGTCCCGCCGGCGTGGGAGACCCCGGCTTGGTCGCCGCTGCCCCGATGAGCGGTGTCAGCCGGTCACTCCGCCATTGCCAAGCCGAAAAGCGTCGCAATATTGCCGGAGGGTGATTGAAATCCACACCAGCAAGGGGAGACGACATGTCGCGACTCGGTGTTCCGATGCTGGCCGCAGCCGCGCTCCTTTGGCAGGCTCTGCCCGCGTCGGCGGAGGATGCGGCGGCCGGACAGCGCGTCTTCGCGCAGTGCCGCGCCTGCCACACGGTTGACAAGGGCGGCCGGAACGGCGTGGGGCCAAATCTCTGGGGCATCGTCGGCAGCCCCGCGGGCAAGCGCGAGGGCTTCCGCTACTCCGCGAACATGCAGGAACTTGCCCAGGGCGGGCTGGTGTGGACACGGGAGAACCTCGATAAGTATCTCGAGAACCCGAAATCGCTGGTCCCGCGCGGGTCGATGGCGTTTGCCGGCATCCGCAATCCTGAACAGCGCGCCAATCTCATCGCCTATCTCGAGACGCTGAAGTAGTTCGCCATCGTCCGCGCGACGGTGCCGGAACGGGGCGGGGACCGGAGAGAGCCGCGGTCCCCGCTGCCCTCTGCTGTGGCCCTCCCGCCTCTTTCCGCCCGTCCTGTCAGCCGCTACCGTCCACGCGGCTCCGCTCATGGCCGAACGATCGGGACGGAACACGGGTGATGTCCTCTCCGCTTTACGCAGATGGCGTGACCGACATCAGCATCGTCGGGACGACGGCACGGATACGCTTCCACGTGCTCGAGGCGGATGTCGCCAACCCGAAAAACCCGCCCAAACCCGCGCCTGCCTTCACCGTGGCGATGCCGATCGAAAGCCTCGCCCAGCTCTCCGAGAGCCTGCCCAGGCTCGTGCAGCAGCTCGTTGAGAGCGGCCGGCTGAAGCGTCGCGACCCCGAGCCCGCCAGGACTGGCTGAGGCTGCCCCGGCTCGCCCCCGTCCTTACCGCTGGCGCGGGTCGAGCGCGTCGCGCAGCCCGTCCCCGAGCAGGTTGAACCCGAGCACGACGACGAAGATCGAAAGCCCGGGGAAGATCGCCATCCACGGCGCCTGCTCGATGAAGCGCTGCGCCGTGTTGAGCATGCTTCCCCAGGAGGGCGCCGGCGGCTGCTGGCCCAGGCCCAGGAAGGAAAGCGAAGCCTCGGCGATGATCGCTGAGGCGATCGTGAGCGTGGCCTGCACGAGCAAGGGCGGGACGATGTTGGGCAGGATGTGACGAAGCGCGATCCGCCAGCGCGGATTGCCCAAGCCGCGCGCCGCCTCGACATAATCCTCCACCTTCGCGGCCAATGTCGCGCCGCGAGCGAGCCGGATGAAGATCGGCGCCGCCGAGACGCCGATCGCGATCATCGCGTTCTCGAGCGAGGGGCCGAGGAAGGCCGCAAGCGCGATCGCAAGAATCAGAAACGGGCAGGCGAGCATCGCATCCGCAAGCCGCGAGATCAGGGCATCGACCCAGCCGCCGAGGAAGCCGGCGGCAAGCCCGATCGGCACCCCGACGGCGAGCGCGATCCCGACCGAGATCACGCCAGCGAGCAGGCTCGCCCGCGCTCCCCAGATGATCCGCGAGAGGATGTCACGGCCGTTCTCGTCGGTGCCGAACCAGAACGAGGACGACGGCGGCCGGCGGATCGACGCCCAGTTGGTGCGCGCGGGGTCATAGGGCGAAACGAGCGGGGCGAACACCGCGACAGCGACGAAGACGACCACCACCACAAGCCCGACCATCGCGGCGCGGTGGCGGACGAGGCGCCGCAACGCGCGCCGCGCCGGGCTCTCGCCGCGCAGCGTGGCGAGGCGAGGGGGCATCACCGCTGCGTCAGGCATGCCTCAGCCGAGGGTTGATCAGAACGTAGAGCACATCGGCGACGAGGTTGAGCAGCACGTAGAGGACCGCGGTGACGAGCACCACGCCCTGCACGACCGGATAGTCGCGATTGAATACGGCATCGACGATCAGCTTGCCGAAGCCCGGGATGCTGAACACCTGCTCGGTGAGAACCGCGCCGGACAGCAGCGTGCCGAGCTCGAGCGCGCCGAGCGTCACCACAGGCACGAGCGCGTTACGAAGCGCGTGCTTGAGCACGACGACACGCTCCGCCAACCCCTTGGCGCGGGCGGTGCGCACATAGTCCTCCGCCAAGGCCTGCAGCATCGCCGAGCGCATGTGGCGCATGAACACCGCTGCGATCCCGGAGCCGAGAACGAAGGCGGGCATGATCGTGGTGGCGAGGCTCTGCCGCCAGTCCTCCGAGAGCGGCACATAGCCTGAGGGCGGCAGCCAGCCGAGCTCCACCGAGAACAGGAGGATCAGCATGATGCCGAGCCAGAAGTTCGGCAGGGAAAGGCCCGCGAGCCCGACCGCGTTCGCGCTCCAGTCAAGCGGCGTGTCCTTCCGCACCGCCGAGAGGATGCCCATTGGAATGCCGATCAGAAGGGCGATCACGAATGCCATCAGCCCGAGCTGAAGCGTCACGGGCAGTTTCTGCGCGATCACGGCGGCGATCGGCTCGCGGATACGCCACGAGTAGCCGAGATCGCCCGTGAGCACGCCCTGGAGCCAGAGCGCGTATTGTACGGGAAGCGGCTTGTCGAGATTGAGCTCGGCGCGGATCTGGGCGAGGACCGCAGGGTCGCCGCGCTCCTCCCCGGCGAGGACGAGGGCAGGATCTCCGGGCATCAGCTGCTGCAGCCCGAAGATCAGGACGGAGACGAAGAGAAGGGTGGGGATGGTCTGCCCCACCCTGCGCGCGAGGAAGCCGAGCACCAGAACGCCCTTCCCTCCCCGCCTCCCCCCTCGCCGGCGCTAGTTGGCGAGCCTCAGGTCCCGCACCCGGATCAGCCCGTCGGGCACGGCGACGAAGCCCGAAAGCCGCGCCGTGTGCGCGACGATGTTCTTGCGGTGCCAGAGATAGAGGCGTGAGCGGTCCTCAACCACGGCGATCCGGTACATCTGCTCGTAGAGGGCGATGCGCTTCTCGGGGTCGCTCTCGACCCGGGCGGCGTCGAGCAGGCGGTCGACCTCGGCGTTGCTGTACCTGCCGTCGTTCTGCGGCCCGCGCGAGTGGATGAAGCTCCAGAGATTGCCGTCGGGGTCGGTGCGGCCGGACCAGCCGATGTAGTAGGCCTCGAAGTCGCCGCGGGCGGCCGCCTGGAGCGAGGAGGCGAACTCCATCGCGTTGATCGAGATCTCGAAGCCGGCTTCCGCCGCCATCGCCTGGATCACCTCCCCCACCTGCCGCGCATCGGGAGCGTTCGGAACCGTCAGCACGATCCGAACCGGCGTCTGCACCCCGGCCTCGCGGAGCAGAGCGCGGGCGCGCGCGACGTCACGGGTCGGCGGCGTGAGCGACCGCACGTGGAAGGGCGAGGAGGGCGGCACGGCTTGGGCTGTCGGCGTGAACATGCCGTTGTAGACGACCTGGATGATCGTCGCGCGGTCGATCGCAAGATCGAAGGCCTGGCGGACCTTGGCGTTCTGGCCGAGCGGCGTCTGCGCCCGCGGCCCGTTGCCGACATTGATCGTGATGCCCTGGTAGCCGAGCTCGTCGGACATCGAAAGGCGGAGGCGGGCATTCCGCTGCACGGCCGGAACGTCATTGGGGCTGACGCGCTCGATCAGTTCGAGCGAGCCGGCCTGGAGGTTGGCGAGCCGCACCGTGCTGTCGGGGATCGGCTGGTAGACGATGCGCTGGAGGTGGATCCGGCCGGCGTCCCAGTAGTCGGGGAAGCGCTCGACCACAATCCGGTCCTGCGCCACACGCTCGACGAAGCGGAACGGGCCGGCGCAGACCGGCCGCGTGCCGAACTGCGGCCCCGCCGCCTCCGCCGCCTTCGGGCTCACGATCATGCCGGCGCGGTCGGTCAGCTGCGCGAGGAAGGGCGCGAAGGGCTCCTTGAGCCTGATCCGCACCGTGGTCGGGTTGACCACCTCGACGCTCTCCATCGAGTTGATCTCGCCGCGGCGGAAGCTTCCCTGCATGGTCAGGTGCCGGGTGAGCGAATAGCGCACCGCTTCGGCGTCCATCGTCTCGCCGTCGTGGAACTTCACGCCCTGGCGGATCGTGAGCGTGAGCGTCTTCGGGTCGTCCCAGGTGAAGCCGGTGGCGAGCTGCGGGACGATCCTGAGGTCCTTGTCGATGTCGAACAGCTTGTCGCAGAGCGAGGCGAACACGATCCGCCCGACGAAGGTGCGCGCGAGCGTGGGGTCGAGGATGTCGGGGTCCTCGGCAAGCCCGATGCGCAGGGTCTGCGCTGGCGCGGGCGACGCGGCGAGAGCGGCGACGAGGGCCGCGGCGGCGAGAAGCGTCTTGCGGAACATCATAGTCACCCTCCCAGGCGTGGAGAATCCGTTTCGGTGCCGGTTCGTCCTGCACCGCCGAACCAGGCGGAGAGGCGCCGCAGGCGCGCCCTGCCCGCCGGCTCGGAGGCCGCCGCCGCGAAGGGCGGCAACGATCGCCAATGGTGGCAGGCGACGTCGTGCCCGTCACCTGGGTCGGCGAGAGCGGGGTCTTCGGTTCGGCAGCGCGCGTCGGCGAAGGCGCAGCGCGGGTGGAAGCGGCAGCCTGGCGGCGGGGTGCGCGGCGAGGGCGGGTCGCCGGGGACGAGGGCGGAGGCGCGCCGCGCTGCCGGGTCGGGTCGCGGCACGGCGGCAAGCAGGCCACGAGTATAGGGGTGGCGCGGGGTAGCGAACACGGCCCGTTTCGGCCCCGTCTCGACGATCCTGCCGAGATACATCACCGCCACCCGGTCGGCGATGTGGCGGACCACGGCAAGGTCGTGCGCGATGAGGAGGAAGGCGAGGCCGAACCGGGCGAGCAGCTCACCGAGCAGGTTGATCACCTGCGCCTGGATCGAGACGTCGAGCGCCGAGACCGGCTCGTCGCCGACGAGCAGCTTCGGCTCGCAGGCGAGAGCGCGCGCAATCCCGATGCGCTGGCGCTGCCCGCCCGAGAACTCGTGCGGGTAGCGCCCCGCATGTTCCGGGCGGAGGCCGACGAGAGAGAGGAGCTCCGCCACGCGCTCGGCCACCGCCCCGCGCTCGCGCAGCCGGTGCAGCCGGATCGGCTCCGCGATGATCTCGCCCGCGGTCATGCGCGGGTTGAGCGAGCCGAACGGGTCCTGGAAGATCAGCTGCATGTGCCGGCGCGCGGCGCGAAGCCGCGCTTCGTCCATCGCGGTGAGATCCTCGCCCGCGAAGCGGATCGTTCCCCGATCCGGCTCGATCAGCCGAAGCACGAGCCGCGCGGCGGTCGATTTGCCGCAGCCGGATTCGCCGACAAGCGCGAGCGTCTCGCCCGCGCGCAGGCTGATGTCGATTCCGTCGACCGCGCGCACCGCCCCGCCCTTCCGGCCGAGCAAGCCGCCGGCGACGGGGAAGTGCTTGACGAGTCCGCGCGCCTCGAGAAGCGCGCTCATGCCGCCTCGGCGAAGCGGTCGAGCGGCGCCTGCCAGCAGGCTGCCGCATGGTTCTCGCCGAGCTGGGCGAGCGCCGGCGCCTCCTCCCGGCAGCGCGCGACCGCGAAGGGGCAGCGCGGTTCGAAGCGGCAGCCGGGCGGCCAGGCGGTGGGGCTCGGCACCGATCCCTCGATCGTCGCAAGCCGCGACCGCTCCTCGTCGAGGCGCGGGATCGCGCCCATCAGCCCGACCGTGTAGGGATGCTGCGGCGCGGCGAACAGGGTGCGCGCCGGCGCCCACTCGGCAGCACGGCCCGCGTACATCACGAGCACCTCGTCGGCCATCTCGGCGACCACGCCGAGATCGTGCGTGATCAGGATGATGGCGGTGCCGCTTTCGGCCGCCATCTCGCGCATCAGCTCGAGGATCTGCGCCTGGATCGTCACATCGAGCGCGGTCGTCGGCTCGTCGGCGATCAGGAGCTTCGGCCGGCAGGCCATCGCCATCGCGATCATCACCCGCTGCCGCATGCCGCCCGAGAGGCGATGCGGCCAGTCGCGCGCCCGCGCCCGCGCATCGGGGATGCGCACGCGCGCGAGCATCGCCACCGCCTCCTCCCGCGCCTCGCGCTCGCCGACCGCACGATGCAGGCGGATCGCCTCGGCGATCTGGTCACCCACCGTGAAGGCGGGGTTGAGGCTCGTCATCGGCTCCTGGAAGATCATCGCGATCGCGCCGCCGCGCAAAGCGCGCATCTCCGCCTCGGAGGCCGCGAAGAGGTCGATGCCGTCGAAGACCGCGCGGCCGCGCACCCGCGCGTTCGGCGGCAACAGGCGCATCAGGGCGAGCGAGGTGACGCTCTTGCCGCAGCCCGACTCGCCCACGATCGCAAGCGTCCGCCCCGCAGCGACGGAGAAGGACAGGCCCTCGATCACCTCGACGACGCCCCGGTCGGTCGCGAAGCCGACGCCGAGGTCGGAGACGGCAAGGAGCGGGGCGGTCATGCGGCAGTGCCCGCAGAGCCGGGGATGTCGTCGTCGGGCGTTCCCTCGACGGCGATGGCAGCGTTGATCACCGCCCGGTCGAACACGCCCGGATGGCCGGGGCCGGCGAGGAAGCGGCGATAGACGGCGTAGCGCGCGCGCGACCGTCGCCAGAGCCGGCGCAGTTCCGGGATCGGGTCGGCGTGGTCGTCCACCCGGAGGTCGAGGTCGGCATAGGGGTCTCGACTTGCGACCTTCAGCGCCGCGCTCTGCCGCCCACGCGCGTCACCGCCCGCCACCTCGCCCGCCTCGAGCGCGCGCAGAAGCCGCTCCGCCATCGGCAGGCGCTCGGCCGCCGCTGCCTCGTAGGCGCGCGCCGTCGCGAGGATGACCTCCTCGCCCGCGAGCATGTTGCCGGCCACCGAGCAGTCCTTCCCTGTCGTATGCCCTGCCCATGGGACGCAGCTCTCGCCCGTGTGCTGACCGATCCGCCCCTCTGCATCGAGAATGTGCAGCTGGCGGAACGCCCGGCCCGGATCGGTTGCGGTGAGAGCAGCCACCACCTCGGGAGCGGGGGCACCCTGCCGCAGAGCGGCGAGCCCCTCGATCGCATACATCGGGTTCATCAGCGCCTGGGTGGAGAGCGCGGCGACGCGGCCCTCGACATGGGGACAGAGAGCGCCGACGGCGAAGAACCGCGTCGCCACGGCCACGCCGAGCGTTCCGTCGCAAGGATCGCGCGCGAGGATCGACCAGGTCATGCCGTCCCTTCCCGATCACGCCACGAGGCACAGAGCACCACGGGCACCAGGACCGAGGCAAGCACGCATCGTGCCAGAAGCGCGCCGCGGGCGCATCCCTGCTGCGCCCGCGAGTCTGTTTCCCCGGAACGAGGGGCTGAGGCCGAGAAGCTGCGGCGCCAGCCGCTGTGCCTCCCTCCGCTCAGGCCGGGCCTTGCGGTGGATCACGGCGGTCGCGCGCTCCCGTGCCGTCCGCCTCAGCGGTAGAGCACCGTCGGCAGGTAGAGAACGAAGCTTGGCCAGTAGGTGACGATCGCGAGCGCGACGAAGAGCGGCACGAGGAACGGGAGCACCGACTTCGTCACGTACTCGAAACTCCGCTCAGCGATCCGGGCCAGGATGTAGAGCACCATCCCGACCGGCGGCGTGAGCAGCCCGATGACAAGGTTGAGCGTCATGATGATGCCGAAATGCACCGGATCGACGCCCACCTTCGTCACCAGCGGCAGCAGCACCGGCACGAGGATGGTGATCGCCGCGATCGTCTCCATGAAGCAGCCGACGACGAGCAGCACCAGGTTGACGAGCAGGAGCACGAGCGCGCGGTTCTCAGTCACCGACAGGACCGCCTCGGCCATCTGCTCGCTGATCCGGGTCGTGGTGACGAGCCAGCCGAAGATCGAGGCGCCGGCGACGATCACGAGCACGATTGAGGTGGTCTCGATCGTGTCCATCGAGACGCGCACGAGCCGGTTCCAGCCGAGGCTGCGATAGACGGCGAGGCCAAGGAGGAGCGCATAGGCCGTGGCCGCGATCGCGGCTTCCGTCGGCGTGAAGACGCCCGACTTCATGCCGCCGATCAGGATCACCGGCGTCATCAGCGGCAGGAGCGCGCGCCAAGTGGAGCGCGCGAGCCTCACCCAGGTGAAATGCGCATCGCGCGGATAGCCCCTGACGCGCGCCTCGATCGCCACCCAGAGGAACAGCACGAGCGCGATCAGGAGCCCGGGGAGAATGCCGGCGGCGAAGAGCTGGCCGATCGAGGCATTGGCCATCACGCCGTAGATCACGAGCGGAAGCGAAGGCGGGATGATCGGCCCGATCACCGAGGAGGCGGCGGTGATGCCGATCGCGAAATGGTCGGGATACTTGTTGTCCCGCATCGCCTTGATCTCGATCGTGCCCAAGCCCCCCGCATCCGCCACCGCCGTTCCCGACATGCCGGCGAAGATCACGGAGGCGAACACGTTCACATGCCCGAGCCCCCCCTTCGCCCAGCCGATCGAGGCGATGGCGAAGTTGAAGATCCGGTCGGTGATGCCGGCCGAGTTCATCAGGTTGCCGGTCATGATGAAGAACGGCACGGCAAGCAGCGGAAAACTGTCGATGCCGTTCACCATCCGGTGCACGACGACGAGCAGCGGCAGATCCCCCTGCAGCCAGACGTAGAGCAGTGAGGCGCCGCCCAAGGCGACGACGACCGGAAGCCCGATGAAGAGCGCGCCGAGGAAGGAGGTGAAGAGGAAGGCCGTCACAGCCGCGCTCCCTCCGACGGGTCGGGAGCGGTCTCGGGCTCGCCGGCACGGAACCTGATCCAGGCGGCCTGGGCGAGGCGGAAGGTGGTCATCACCATGCCGCCCATCACCGTCCAGTAGACCAGGCCGAGCGGGACGTCGATCACCACCATCGGCTGGTACATCATCGCCTCGGCGATGTTGGCGCAGAGCCAGGCGCAGATGGCGAAGAACAAGATGGTCACGAGCGCGAGCCCGAGCCGCGCCCAGCGCCGCGCCGCGCGCGGCAGCATGCTGGGCACGATCTCGAGGGCGATGTGCGTGCCTTTGCGCGCGGCGAGGGCGGCGCCGATGAAGGCGGTTGCCATCAGGAGGTAGCGGGCGATCTCCTCCGTCCAGGCGATGCTGTCGTTCAGCACGTAGCGACTGAAGAACTGTGTGAAGACGGTGGCGGCGAGAACCCAGAACAGGGCGAAGGCGACCCAGTCCTCGACGCGCCAGTCACCCGGCGGTTCGTGACGCTCTGCCTCTTCCTGGGCGTGGATCAGGGCCTCGAAGCCGGGCTCCGGCTCCTCGGCCGCAACCGCCCGCCGCCCGACGGGATCGTCTTTCGCCAACACCAAGCCTCCCTATACTCGCGCCAGAGGCGCATCGATCGGTGCGCCGAACCGCGGAGGAACGCCATGCCACGGATCGCGCGCGTCGAGATCACACAGGTCGATCTCGCGCCGAAGACGCCACGCTCCGACGCCATCCAGGCTTTCACCTGCCAGGAGACGCCGATCGTCCGCGTCGTCACGCAGGATGGCGCCGCCGGCACGGGCTACACCTACACGATCGGCACGGGCGGCTCCTCGGTCGTCGCGCTGCTTCGCGACCATCTCGCGCCAAGGCTGATCGGGGCCGAGGCCGACATGGTCGAGGCGATCTGGCAGGACCTGTTCTGGGCAACCCACGCGCTCGCGATCGGGCCGGTGACCTCGCTCGCGCTCGCGGCCATCGACACAGCGCTGTGGGACCTGCGCGGCAAACGGCTCGGCGAGCCGCTCTACCGTCTCGCGGGCGGAGCGAAGAGCCGGATCCCGGTCTATGACACCGAAAGCGGCTGGCTGCACGTCGAGGCGGCGAGGCTCGTCGATGATGTCAGAGCGGCGGTGGCGCGCGGCTTCCGCGGCGTGAAGGTGAAGGTCGGCAAGCCGTCGGCGCGCGAGGACATCGCGCGACTTGAGGCGGTGCGGGCGGCGATCGGCCCCGACGTCACGTTGATGACGGATGCCAACCAGGGCTTCACCGTGGCGGAGGCGATCCGCCGCGCCGGGCTGTTCGAGGCGGCGGGGCTTGAGCTCGCCTGGTTCGAGGAGCCGCTTCCTGCCGAGGACGTCGAGGGCCATGTCCGCCTCAGCCGTGCGACGACCATTCCGGTCGCAGTCGGAGAGAGCCTCTACCACCCGGCCAAGTTCCGCGACTATCTCGCGCGCGGCGCCTGCGCGATCGTCCAGGTCGATGTCGCTCGAGTGGGCGGCATCACGCCCTGGCTCAAGGTCGCGCACATGGCGGAGGCGTTCAATGTCGCCGTCTGCCCGCACTACCTGATGGAGCTGCACCTGCCGCTCGTCTGCGCCGTGCCGAACAGCGCCTGGCTCGAGCACATCCCCCAGCTCGAGGACATCACCGAGGGGGGGATCACGATCCTCGACGGTCATGCGCTCGCCCCTGAAGCGCCGGGCAACGGAATCGCCTGGGATGAGGCGGCGATCGCCCGGCTGCAGCGCTTCACCCCCATCGTCGTCACCTGAAGGCGGAGACGCCGGCAAGGGTAAGCGGTGGGACTGCGCCGGCGAACGTTGTCCATAGCGGGAGGGGCAGGCTTCGTGTCGGCAACTGATCGCGGTTGCCCCGCCACCGGCTTCCGCGCGCTGACCTGAGGCGCGACATCCGGCCGCGACCGAACATCCCGCTTTCTCTCGGCCCGATCGCTGGCGCAGAGCGGAACCAAACCAGAGGATTCCGACATTCGAGCGTTGGACGCTGGCGGACGGCGAGCGGCGAGAGGAGCCGACGCGGAGTGCTGCGGCGGGCGGATGCACCGCCCGCCGCAGCATCGCGCCGCGGCTCAGTTCGTGTGCGTTCCGAGCGCCTGGAGGCGATCATACTGCTCGCGCGTCCAGCCGGCACCTGCGGCCTGGTCGTTGTGCAGCGGCAGGGCGGCAGCGCGGAAGGCGGCACGATCCGGCTCCGTCACGGTCTTGCCCTGGGCGCGGAACCAGTCAGGCAGCGTCACCTCGGCGGTGCGGATGGCGAAGGTGGCGCGGTTCGCCGCCTCGCGCCACACCTCCTCGAATACGGCCCGGTCGGCCGCGTTCAGACGACGCCAGAGCTGCCCTGCGGCAATCGTCACGAGGCTCTCGTAGATGTGGCCGGTGAGCGCGATGTGGCTCTGCACCTCGTAGAACTTCTTCGCCTGGATGGTGGGGAGCGGATTTTCCTGGCCATCGACCGTGCCGTTCTGCAGCGCGAGATAGACCTCGTGGAAGGCGATCGGCGTGGCGTTGGCGCCGACAGCGCGGGCGAACATCAGGTAGAGCGGCGCCTGCGGCACGCGCAGCTTCATCCCGCGCATGTCCTCCGGACGCATGATCGGCTTGTTCGAGGTCACATGGCGGGCGCCATAGTAGGTCATGGCGAGGATTCGGTGGCCCGTGGCACGGTCATAGCCGGCGGCGAGCTCCTTGAAGAGGTCAGACTGGCGATAGGCGAGCCAGTGGTCGTAGTCGCGGAACACATAAGGTGCGTTCGAGATCGCGAGCGGGCGGAAGCGATTGCCGGCGAAGGCGGTGCCCGTGTAGATCATGTCGATCGTCCCGAGCGTCAGCGCCTCGTTGATCGCGGGTTCGTTGCCGAGCGCAGAGGCCGGGAAGATTTCGATCCGGTAGCGGTTGTCGGTGCGCTTGGCGATCTCTTCAGCCGCCCACAGCGCCTCGGTGTGGTAGGGCTCGTTCACCTCGTAGACATGGGCGAAGCGAAGCCGGGTCTGCGCCTCGGCCGGAAGCGCGGCCGAAAGCCCGAACGCCGCGACCGCGGCAGCGACGATGAAACGGTTCATCTTCACGTCCTCCTCCCTTTGGGTCAGTTGCCCGGAACGCTGTGATACATCAGTTTCACGGCAATGGCGCGCCGGCGCAAGCCCCGACAGAGGGGCACGCGGCGGCTTGCCGCCGTCACACTCGGGCGCACACTGCGTGAAACCACCGGAGATGATGCCATGCCGACACCGCCGCTCGCCATCCGCCTCCACCCCGCGGACGGAGTGGTGATCGCCCGAACCGACATCCTCGCGGGAACGCCGATCCCTGGCGAGAATGTCACCGCTCTTGCGCGCATCCCGCCGGGCCACAAGATCGCCACGCGGGCGCATGCGGAGGGCGAGCCGGTGCGACGCTACGGCCAGATCATCGGCGTAGCCACGAGGCCGATCGCGCCAGGGGAGCACGTGCACAGCCACAATCTCGGCATGGGCGACCATGCGAAGGACTACGCCTTCTGCAGCGAGGCGAAGCCGACGGACTATGTGGCGACGCCGGCGACCTTCCAAGGAATCGTCCGGCCCGACGGACGGGTGGCCACGCGCAACTACATCGGCGTGCTGACCACGGTGAACTGCTCCGCAACCGTCGCCCAGTACGTGGCCGATGCGTTCCGGCGCAACCCATTCACCGGCCATGATCCGCTCGCCGACTTCCCCAATGTCGACGGCGTGGTGGCGCTGACGCACAAGACCGGCTGCGGGATGAACGACGGCGAGCCGCTGCGGCTGTTGCGACGCACGCTCGCGGGCTATGCGCGGCACCCGAACTTCGCCGCCATCATCGTGCTCGGCCTCGGCTGCGAGGTGAACCAGATCCCGGGGCTTATGGAGGAGGGGAAGCTCGAAGGCAGGCCGCGCGTGCGCGCTCTGACCATCCAGGCGACCGGCGGCACGCCGAAGACTGTCGCCAAAGGTGTGGAGTTCGTCCGCGAGGTGCTCGCTGAGGCGAACGCGCAAGGGGTGCGCACCTCGGTGCCCGCGAGCCATCTCTGCGTAGCACTGCAGTGCGGCGGATCGGACGGGTATTCGGGGATCAGCGCCAACCCCGCCCTCGGCGCCGCCTCCGACCTCGTGGTTCGCCACGGCGGCACGGTGATCCTCTCCGAGACGCCCGAGACCTACGGCGCGGAGCATCTGCTCACACGACGCGCGGTGAGCGAGGCGGTGGGCCGCAAGCTCGTTGACCTGATGGACTGGTGGGAGGAGTACACGCGGCGCAACGGTGGCGAGCTCGACGACAACCCCTCGCCCGGCAACAAGGCGGGGGGACTGACCACCATCCTCGAAAAGTCGCTCGGCGCGATGGCGAAGGCCGGAACGACCAATCTCGTCGAGGTCTATCGCTACGCCGAGCCCGTCACCGCCAAGGGCTTCGTGTTCATGGACACGCCCGGCTACGACCCAGTGGCGGCGACCGGCCAGGTGGCGGGCGGGGCCAACATCGTCTGCTTCACCACCGGCCGCGGCAGCGTCTATGGCTGCAAGCCGGCCCCCTCGATCAAGCTCGCCACCAACACACCGATGTTCCGCCGCATGGAGGACGACATGGACATCAATTGCGGCACGGTGATCGACGGCGACGAGAGCGTGGCCGAGTGCGGCCAGAGGATCTTCGACCACATCCTGCGCGTCGCCTCGGGTGAGCGGACGAAGAGCGAGCAGTGGGGCTTCGGCGCGGAGGAATTCGCGCCGTGGGTGCAGGGCGCGACGATGTAGGCAGGGCGCGACGATGTAGAGGGCGGGGCCGATCTCGCGCGCTCAATCGGCCCCGCCACCCTGCAACGCGACATGGCACGCGCCGGCGGGGGCGAGCCCGCCGCGCGCGCTCACCCCGCCTGAACCGTCCTCTGCACCTGTTCGCCCAGGCCCTCGATCCACACTCGCATCGTCTGGCCCGGTCGGAGGAAGATCGGCTCCGGCTTCTTGCCGGCGCCCACACCGGGCGGCGTGCCGGTGGCGATGATGTCGCCCTGGTTGAGGCTGATGAAGTGCGAGACGTAGGAGACGAGCTTCGCCACGGGGAAGATCATCGTGCGCGTCGAGCCGTTCTGCATCACCGTCCCGTCAACGTCGAGGCCGAGGCGGAGGTTCTGCGGGTCGGGCACCTCGTCCTTCGTCACGAGCCACGGCCCGACCGGCCCGAACGTGTCATGGCCCTTGCCCTTGTCCCAGGTCAGCCCGCGCTCGAGCTGGAACTCGCGCTCCGAGACGTCGTTGACGATGCAATAGCCCGCGACGTGGTCCATCGCCTCCGCCTCGCTCACATATTTCGCGCGCGTGCCGATGACGACGCCGAGCTCGACCTCCCAGTCGGTCTTCCTCGAAAACTTCGGGATCTCGACGTCGTCGAACGGCCCCGAGAGCGCCGAGAGCGCCTTGAGGAACACCACGGGCTCGGACGGGATCGGCATGTTCGTCTCGGCCGCATGGTCGGCGTAGTTCAGCCCGATGCAGACGAAGTTGCGCGTGCCGGTAAAGGGAACGCCGAGGCGCTGTCCGCCCTCGACCTTCGGCAGGGCCTCGACATCGACCGCCGCAAGCCGCGCGAGCCCCGCAGGCGAGAGAAGCTCGGGCGTGATGTCCGCGACCACCCCTGAGAGGTCGCGCACCGCGCCGGAGGCATCGAGCATGCCCGGCTTCTCCGCTCCCTTCGGCCCCCAGCGCACAAGCTTCATCGCGGTCGTTCCTTTCCCGGTTCGTGTGGTCAGAGCGTCCAGCCGCCGTCGATCACGATCGCCTGGCCGGTGACGAAGGCGCTCTCGTCTGAGGCGAGATAGACGGCGAGCGCGGCGATCTCCTCGGGTGTGCCGAGCCGACCCATCGCCTGGCGGGCGATGAAGGCGGCGCGGGCCGCCTCGACGCTTCCGGCTTCGCGGGCGTTGGCGGCGATCCGGTCCTCGAGCGAGGGGGTGGCGACCGTTCCGGGGCAGATCGCGTTGGCGCGGATGCCGTGCTTGACGTAGTCGGCGGCGATCGACCGCACCATGCCGATCAGCGCCGCCTTGGTGGCGCCATAGACGAACCGGTTCGGCGCGCCTTTGATCGAGGAGGCGGCAGAGGACATCATGATGATCGACCCGCCGCGCCCGGCCTTCAGCATCGCGGGCAGGAGCGCCTTCGTCACGCGGAAAGCGCTCTTGACGTTGAGGTCGAAGGCGAAGTCCCACTCCTCCTCGGTGCAGGTCTCGAGCGTGTTCTGGTGCACGAAGCCGGCGCAGTTGAACACGGTATCGACCGCGCCTGCGGCCTCCGCAGCGGCAGCGATCGCGGCCGGGTCGCGCACGTCGAGCCGTGCGGTGGTGATCCCGGCCACGGGCGCGAGCTCAGCGAGCTTCGCGTCGTTGATGTCGGTCGCGATCACGGAGGCGCCTTCGGCCGAGAAGGCGAGAGCGGTGGCCCGGCCGATTCCCTGCGCTGCAGCGGTGATGAAGGCGCGTTTGCCCGCGAGCCGACCTGCCATGACGTGCCCTCCCCTTTCGACGGCGCGAACCCTGCCGCGGCAGGCTCTTGAGAGCAAGGGGGCTCGGGGCGGCAAGCCATGCGTCGGCGCCGGGATCGGCCCGAACCGGGGCTTCCCCAAGGCCGCGCGCCGTGCCACATGCCGGATCCGATAGGGGAAAGCCCGCCCAGGATGAGGACCCGAGCCATGCTGCCGTACAGCACCGTCGCTGAGCTTCTCGCAGCCGGCCCTGCCGAGGCGCCGGCGATCCGCGCAACGGAGGGCCGCCCGTCCCTCTCCCATGCCGGGCTCCGATCGCTCGCCGAGCGCACCGTCACGGCCCTGAACGCGCGCGGCATCGGCCGCGGCGATCGCGTCGCGATCGTGCTGCCGAACGGGCCGGAGATGGCGTCCTGCTTCCTCGCCGTCGCCTGCGGCGCCACCACCGCGCCGCTCAACCCGGCCTATCGCGAGGACGAGTTCGCCTTCTACATGGAGGATGTGAAAAGCCGCGCCCTGATCGTGGCGCAAGGGGCTGCCACGCCGGCGCGGGCGGCGGCGGCGAAGCTCGGCATCCCCGTCCTAGAGCTCGTACCGGGGGAGAAGGCGGGGGACTTCACGCTCGAGGGCGGAACCGCCGGAACGGCGGCGCTGCCCGGCCTTGCCGAGACAGACGACGTCGCGCTTGTGCTGCACACCTCGGGCACGACGGCGCGGCCGAAGATCGTTCCCCTGACGCATGGAAACATCACCGCATCGGCGCGGCACATCGGCGCGACGCTCGCGCTCTCGCCCGAGGATTGCTGCCTCAACATCATGCCGCTCTTTCACATCCACGGCCTGATCGCCGCCGTGCTCGCTTCGCTCGGCGCCGGCGGGGCGGTCTGCTGCACCCCGGGCTTCGATGCGCTGAAGTTCTTCCGCTGGCTCGATGAGGAGCGGCCAAGCTGGTACACGGCGGTGCCGACGATGCACCAGGCGATCCTCGCCCGGGCCGAGCGCAACGCCGAGATCATCGCCCGCGCACCGTTGCGGCTTCTCCGCTCCTCCTCCGCCTCCCTGCCCGGGCCGGTGATGCAGGCGCTCGAGGCGACGTTCCGCGCCCCGCTCGTCGAGAGCTACGGCATGACCGAGGCCTCGCACCAGATGGCCTCGAACCCGCTCGCCGGCCCCCGCAAGCCAGGGCTCGTTGGACTTCCCGCGGGGCCGGAGATCGCGATCATGGACGATGACGGAGCGATCCTGCCGCGCGGGGCGATCGGCGAGGTGGTGATCCGCGGGCCGAACGTGACGAAGGGCTACGAGGCGAACCCGGAAGCGAACGCGAAGGCCTTCATCAACGGCTGGTTCCGCACCGGCGATCAGGGCGTGTTCGACGAGGACGGCTATCTGCGTCTGACCGGGCGGCTCAAGGAACTCATCAACCGTGGCGGCGAGAAGGTCTCGCCGCTCGAAGTCGATGGCGTTCTCTCGGCACATCCGGCGGTCGCGCAAGCGCTCACCTTTGCCATTCCGCACCCGAAACTCGGCGAGGAAGTGGGGGCGGCGGTGGTGCTGCGCGAGGGCATGCAGCTCTCCGAGCGCGAGCTGCGCGACTTCGCCGCCAAGCACCTCGCCGACTTCAAGGTGCCGCGCAAGGTGGTGTTCGTGCCCGAGATCCCGAAGGGTGCCACCGGCAAGCTGCAGCGGATCGGCCTTGCCGAGAAGCTCGGCCTTTCCGCCTGAGAGGAGCGCGGCGATGCGAATCTGCGTCTTCGGTGCGGGCGCGATCGGCGGGCTGATGGCGGCGAAGCTCGCGGCCAAGGGGGATGCCGAGGTCACGCTCATCGCGCGGGGGCCGCATCTTGCGGCGATGCGACAGAATGGCCTTGTTCTGCGCAGCGAGGGCACCGAGACGGTCGTGCACCCCCGCTGTGTCGCCTCGGCCGAGGAGGCAGGCCCGCAGGACTACGTGATCGTCACGTTGAAAGCGCATTCGCTCCCCTCGGCGGCTCAGCAGATGCAGCCGCTGCTCGGGCCCGAGACGGCGATCGTCTCCGCCGTGAACGGCATCCCATGGTGGTATTTCCACAAGCACCCCGGAGGGCTGTACGAGGGGCATCGGCTCGCCTCGGTCGATCCCGACGGGTCGGTCTGGCGGCTCCTGCCGCCCGAGCGGGCGATCGGCTGCATCGTCTATCCGGCCGCTGAGGTGGTCGAGCCGGGGGTGATCGAGCACACCTATGGCGACCGCTTCACCTTGGGCGAGCCGGACGGGTCGCGCAGCGCCCGCGTCACCGCGATCTCCGAGGCGCTGATCGCTGCCGGCTTCAAGGCTCCGGTTCGGCCGAGGATACGCGACGAGATCTGGGTCAAGCTCTGGGGCAATCTCGCCTTCAACCCGATCAGCGCGCTGACCACCGCCACGCTCGACGTGCTGATCGCCGACCCTGGCCAGCGCGCGGTGGCGCGGGCGATGATGGTGGAGGCGCAAGGGGTGGCCGAGGCGCTCGGCATCCGCTTCGCGATCGACGTCGACAAGCGGATCGCCGGCGCGGCCGAGGTTGGCGCGCATCGGACCTCGATGCTTCAGGACCTCGAGCGCGGCCGGCCAATGGAGATCGACGCCCTGCTCGGCGTGGTGGTGGAACTTGCCGCTCTCGTCGGCCGCCCGGCGCCGACCTGCGAGACCGTTCTCGCGCTGGTGCGCGGCCGCGCCCGCGCCGCCGGCTGCTACGGCTAAGACGGCGGGAGAGGTGCCGGGCCTCGGGACGCTCGGCCGCCTCTGGCGCGGCGAACTCCCGCTGCCGGAGGCGTTCTGGACCTGGGCTGTGACCGTCGGCCTCGTCATCAACGGATCGACCTCGATCGCCTGCTACGCGCTTGTGGTCGCCGACGAGCCGCTCTCGGCGCTCGTCGTCGGCTATCTCCCGTCTGTTCCCTACAACGTCCTCGCAACGGTTGGGGTGCTTCGGTCGGCGCGCCGGGCGGATGCCGACCCGACCTTCGCGCGCTTCGCCCGCCTCATGATCGTTCCGGTGATGGTGCTGCTCAGCCTCACCTGAGGCGATGTCGTTCGGTGGACGGGCGCGGTCTCGCCTCACTCTCGGGCACGGAAAGGAAGCACGTGGAGACAGGCAAAGCCGTGCCGCCGGGGCAATGGTGGGGCTGTCGTCGCGGCGAAGGCGCTGACGGGGCTGATGATAGCCCCGTCGCGTGCGCGCTCTTCCTCGGCGCCCTCCTCTGGCCGTGCAGCGGGCGCTCGAGGCCCGCCTGCCGGCAGCGCTCGCAGCGCTCCCACGGTGGGCGCGACCCTTGTCGTCGTCGGCCTCTGCAGCGCCTTGGTCGCGTTGCGAGGCGCGGCGTCGCGTCCTGGGTGATCGCCAACGGCGCGCGGCTGGCTCAGAACGAGCCGAATAGCGACCCGAGCACGATCACCGCAACGAGCGTGATCACCGGCCCGACAATGACCGACATCACGAGGTCGCCGTAGCTCTCGGCGTTCGTCGTGCCGCAGACCTTGAGCAGCGTCACCACCGCGCCGTTGTGCGGCAGGCAGTCGAGCGTGCCCGAGCTCATCACCGCGATCCGGTGCATCAGCGCGGGGTCAGTGCCGGTTTCGGCGGCGAGCCGCAGGTAGGTCTTGCCTCGGCGGGGGCGAGCAGAAGCACCGTCCAGCCGCGGAAGGCGAGACCGATGAGGAGCGCGAGCCCCGCGAGGATGCCGAAGCAACCCATCGCTCAGCACTCGGTAAGCAGGATGTCGACGTCCGTCGTCGAGCACGCGCCGAGATCGTTGCCGAAACGGTCGAGGAACTCGGCGGCCGCGCGCCGCCCCTCGTCGCGCAGCATCGCGAGGAACGGCCACTCCGCGTTCAGTTTCGAGGAGTGGCCGAGCGTGACCATCAGGTCGGACATGATCCGGTGCATGCGCGTCTCGGCCCAGCGCCGGCCCTCGCCCGAGCCAGGGTCAGCCACCTGGCGCAGAAGCGCCATCATCCGCAGTTCCTTCAGGAGCGTGGCGTTGAACGACACCTCGTTCAGGCGGTTGAGGATCTCTGCCGCGCTGCGCGGCGTGCCGGGCCGCTCGCGCGGGTTGATCTGCACGAGGATGATGTCGTCCGCCTCGCTCTCGCGCACGAGCGGCGTGATCGTGGGGTTGCCGGCGAAGCCACCGTCCCAGTAGGCCTCGCCGTCGATCTCGACCGCCTGGAACAGGGTCGGCAGGCAGGCGGAGGCGAGCAGAACCTCGGGCGTGAGCTCGGCGTTGCGGAACACCCGGCCGCGTCCGGTGCGCACGTTGGTCGCGGTCACGAACAGCTTGATCGGCGCGCGCCTCAGCCGATCGACGTCGATGCTCGCTGCGAGAACCTCGCGCAGCGGATTGAGCCCGATCGGGTTGAGGTCGTAGGGCGAGAACAGCCGGCTCATCAGGTCGAGAGCGATGAAGGCAGGCGAGGTGTCGAGCGACCAGCGGCCGAGGAGCATGTCGATCGGGCTGCGCTTGAGCGGGCTCCAGGCGGCGGCGTCGGCGACACGGCGCCAGAACGCGTCGAGCGCGGCGCGCGCTCCGTCGCGGCCGCCGGCGGTGAAGCCGTCCGCCAGAACGGCGGCGTTCATCGCCCCGGCAGAGGTTCCGGAGATGCCGGCGATGGAGAGCCACGGCTCCTCGAGCAGTCGGTCAAGCACGCCCCAGGTGAAGGCGCCGTGGGCGCCGCCGCCCTGAAGCGCGAGAGCGACCTTGAGCGGGGGGCGCGGCGCCGACGCACTGGTCCGTTCGCGGGATTTGCGTCGCACACGTTGGGTCGGGGCCATGCCCTGTTCCTTTCGTTCCTCGAGGCCACGACGTGCCGGGAAACGGTCTGACACGACGTTTCGGCGGTGCGGCGGGAGCGGATCTGGAGCCCCCTTCCGCGCTGGATGATGCGGGCTCGCCGCCTTCGCCGGCCGCTGGCCCTCATGGCTCACCGCGACCGGCCATCACGAGCCTGTCGGAAAAGTTTACACTGCGTTCAGTCGAACCTATGGCACGTGTCGGAGAATTTTACACTTGTGAGCCGGGACCGCGTCGGAGCTCCACCACGCCCTTGATTTTTCGTCGTTTGTTTTTCTGGCATAAAATATGTTTTAATCTGCCCGGCGGCTGGCGTCGGGCCAACATGCCCGCAGATCTTAGCCGGAGATTTTGAGGAGCGAGGGAGATGAACGGATCCATCCGATGCATACGCAGCCTTGCGCTGGCCGGCGCGGTCTTCGGTGCCGCGCTTTGCGTCGGCGTCTCGGCCGAGGCGTCGCCGATCTGGGTGCGTGACGGAAATGGCGGCACCCCGTTCAATGGCGGGCCGGGGTTTGTGAACGTCACGGTCAGCGTCGACGGCGGACCAAACCAGACTTTTTCGGCCGGCGCGTTCGCGCTTCAGTACTCCTTCACCGACCCGGCGGGCCCAGGGGGGGCGAACTGGGTGAACTTCCTCACCTACTGTTTCGAGCCGGACGAATTCCTCAACATTCCGAACACCGGCACACCGGTCACCGGCACCTTCGTGGGTTCGCTCGGCTCGACGACCGAGTACGGTGCCGATGCCGCCGCTCTGACCCAGATGATCAACACGTGGTTCGCCGACTCGCTCACTTCCGCCACGAAGTCGGCCGCGCTTCAGGTCGCGATCTGGGAGCTCGCCTACGACACCACCGTTGACGTCACGAGCGGGAACTTCGTCCTCGTCACCGGCGGCCTGGTGGCGACGGAGGCGGCCGCGTATCTCGATCCGACAGGCTGGGCCACAGGCGGTGGGCCCGTCGGCGCGATCCTGCGCGTCGGCGATCAGGACCTCATCATCCGCGTTCCCGAGCCGGCCTCGCTCGCCCTCCTGGGCATGGGGCTCGTTGGCCTCGGCTTCGCCGCGCGACGCCGCCGGGCGGCCTGATCGACCGCGGCACCTCTTTTCACATCACTGGGCTGGTGGACGGGCGGGGGAAACCCCGCCCGTTTCGTTTTGCCCGTTTTGCCATAACACTTGCGTCCGCATGCCAAATATATTATTCACGATCTAATGACGTGTGTTTTTCGAGAATTGCGTCCGATTTCGTGGTTAGCGGGACTCGCCCTCGCGACCGCATGGCTCTGGAGCGCGCATGGGTGGCGCCAGGGCGCGTGCTGGCTGATCGCGTGCGGCCTCGGCCTCGCCCTCGTGCAGGCCAGCGTCAGCTTCACCGGCGGCGTGCGCGCCCTGATCATTGAGCGCCGCAGCGCCGGGGTCCGTGCGCAGCTTCTCCTCGTCGGGGCGACCCTGCTTCTGTTCGTCCCGTTCCTGGGCTCGGGCGAGGCCGTCGGTTCGCCCGTGCGCGGTTTCGTCTTCCCGGTCGGCGTCGCGCTCGTGATCGGCGCCTTCCTGTTCGGCCTCGGGATGCAGCTCGGCGGCGGCTGCGGCTCCGGCACGCTCGCGGCAGCGGGCAGCGGCGTGCCCCGGCTCTGGATCACGCTCGCCGCCTTCATCACCGGCGCCACGCTCGCAGCTTGGCAGTCGGAGCTCTGGTCCGCGCTTCCCGCCCTGCCTGCGGTGTCTCTCCCCTCCCTCCTCGGCTGGCCTGCCGCGACCGCCCTCGCGCTCGGCCTTCTGGGGGGGCTCTGGCACCTCGCCGCCCGGCTCGAGCGGCAGAGCCACGGCGCTGTCGCCCCGCTCGGCGGCCGAGGGAGCCTCCTCCTCGGGCCCTGGCCGCTCGCCTGGGGGGCGCTTGCCCTCGCACTCCTCTGCCTCGCGACGCTCGTGGTCGCCGGCCGCCCCTGGGGAATCACCGCCGCCTTCCCGCTCTGGGGCTCGTCCCTGATCGAGGCGCTCGGCCTCGGCGATCCGGCGTTCTGGGCCTACTGGGGCGAGCCGACGCGCGCCGAGGCGATGTTCCGCCCCTTGCTCGCCGACCGGACGACCGTGATGAATCTCGGGCTCATCGCCGGTGCGGCGCTCGCCGCATCCCTCTCGAGACGACCGCGGCGCCTCACCCTGCCGCGGCCCGGCGAGGCGGCCGCCTCGGTGGTCGGCGGCCTCCTGCTCGGAATCGGCGCGACCGTCGGGGGGGGCTGCAACATCAGCGCCTTCCTGGGCGGCATCGCGTCTGGCTCGCTGCACGGGTGGGTATGGATTCTCCCGGCACTTGCAGGAAACGCGGCCGGCCTCGCTCTCAGGCCGCTCTTCGGCCTCCCCGGCGGGTTGCCGGCCGGCCAGCGCACGCCCGCTCCTCGGCTGCCTGCTGCCCTGAAGGCTGGCCCATGACCACCCGCAGAGGCCTGATCGCCGTCGCGCTCGTCGCCCTGCCCTTCCCCGCGCTCGCCTCGGGCGACCCGGTCGCCGCTGCGATCGCCGAGGTCACCCACGGGCGCGAGCCGACGAAGGGGGCATGGCGCTCGCCGCTCCCCCCCCTTGCCGAGAACGGCGGGCAGGTGCCGGTGACGGTCACCGTCGAGAGCCCGCAAACGACGTCTCTGCACGTCTGCGCCATCCACCTCGTAGCCGCCCGCAACCCCACGCCGGGGATAACCACGTTCCGGCTCTCGCCGGCGGTGGCGAGGGGCGAGGTGACGACGCGGATCAGGCTCGCCGAGGACCAGACGATCATCGCGATCGCGGAGCTTTCGGACGGCACGCTCCGTGCGGCGACCGCGGCAATCCGTGTCGCGACGGGCGGCTGCCTCGGATGAGCACCCTGGCACCCCCGCGCCTTCGCCTATCCCGCTCGGTTCGCGCCGGCGAGGCCTTCGAGGTGCGCACCCTCGTCCAGCACCCGATGGAGACCGGGTTGCGCCGCGACGGCGCACGGCTCGTTCCGCGCGACATGCTCGCGAGCATTGTCGTCACGCCCAGCTTGGACAGTCGTGCGGAACATATGAGGAACTCTTTGGCCTGACTTAGTGATCGGGCAGAGGGCGTCTCTGGTCGGCCGAAAGTTTGAGTGAAAACATTTTGCGTAGACGATCAGGAATAGCGTGCGAATCAGCTCTTCCCGCGCGCACAACAGGGCATGTTCGTCGTCGAAAAGGCAGCCCGCGGCCGCCGCTACCTGTACCTCGTCGAAACCGTCCGAGAACCAGGCGGACGCGTCCGCCAGCGCATCCTCCAGCCACTTGGGCGCAAGGACATTCTCAAACAGTCCGGCGCCCTCGATCGCCTCCTCCAATCCCTCGGACGACATTGCGAACGCAGCATCATCCTTTCCGACATCGCCGCCGGCACCATCGCCTGTCGCCGCATCGGCGCGCCGCTGCTGTTCGGGCGCCTGTGGCAACGCGTCGGTATCGCCGATGTGCTCCACAACCGTCTCGCCGGCCGCGGCTTCGAGTTCGACGTCGAGCGCGCGATCTTCGTCACCGTGCTGCACCGGATCATGGTCTCGGGCTCGGATCGCGCCTGCGAGCGCTGGATGGAGGACTACGAGATCCGAGGTGCGGAGGGCCTTGCGCTGCACCACCTCTATCGGGCGATGGCCTGGCTTGGCGAGGAACTGCCCGACGCCGAGCAGGCCGGCGCCACCCCCTTCGCGCCCCGCTGCGTCAAGGACCAGATCGAGGAGGAGCTGTTCGCCCGCCGGCGCGACCTGTTCAGCGAGCTGTCGGTGGTGTTCATGGACACCACCTCGCTCTGCTTCCATGGCCGCGGCGGGGAGACGCTCGGCCGGCGCGGCCATTCCAAGGACCATCGACCCGATCTCAACCAGATGCTCCTCGCCGTCGTCATCGACGCAGACGGCAGGCCCCTCTGCACCGAGATCTGGCCGGGCAACACCGCCGATGTCGCGGTGCTGCTGCCTGTGATCGACCGCCTGCGCAGCCGCTTCGCCATCGGGCGGGTGTGCGTGGTCGCCGACCGGGGCATGATCTCGCAGGCCACCATCGAAGGCCTCGAGGCGCGTGGTCTCGAATACATCCTCGGCGCGCGCGAGCGCTCGGATCCGCTCATCCGCGAGGTGGTGCTGGCCGATGAGCGTCCCTTCACGCCCCTCCTCATCGAGCGCGCCAACGGCGCCGAGACCGAGCTTCGGATCAAGGAGGTCAGCGTCGCCGGCCGGCGCTACGTGGTCTGCCGCAACGAGGCCGAGGCCGAGCGGGATCGCGCCGACCGTCAGGCCATCCTCGCCGGTCTCGAGCGCCAGCTGAAGCGCGGCGACAAGGCGCTGATCGGCAACTCGGCCTATCGGCGCTACCTGCGCCGCCTCCGCGACGGCGACGGCAAGCCCGGCCCGGCCTTCGAGATCGACCCCGGCAAGGCCGCCGAGGAGGCCAAATACGACGGGCTGTTCGTGCTGCGCACCAACGCCCGCATCACCCCTCTGCAGGCGGTGCTGCGCTACCGCGACCTCCTTGCGGTCGAAGAGCTGTTCCGCCGGACCAAGGCGCTGCTGCGCACCCGCCCGATCTACCACTCCTCCGACGCCGCCATCCGCGGCCACGTCTTCTGCTCCTTCCTCGCCCTCCTGCTGCAGAAGGAGTTGGCCACGCTCTGCGCCGCCAAGGGCGTGAAGATCGAATGGGCCAATCTGTTGCGCGACCTCGATCGTCTTCAGCAGGCGACGATCGAAAAGGACGGCAAACGGATCGTCACCCGCACTCACGCCGAGGGCCAAGTCGGGCGCGTCTTCCAGGCAGCCGGCGTCGCCCTGCCGCCGCACTTCCGTGAACACCCAGGCTGAGCAGCCGCCTGCTCACGCCAACCGCAAATGTCGTGCAAACAACCGACACACACGCCCTATCGCATTGGAACAACGAGCGTTCTTCTCAGACAGTCTCCAAGTTGGGCCAGGGTCGATGGCGCGCCCGCGTTCGAGGTCGTGTTCCGGAACGGAAGCGCCGCCAATCCGTTCCACGTGTTCTTCCTGCGCCTCGACCGCTCCGCCGAGATCGCCGTGACGATTACCGACGAGGCGGGCCGAACCGCGCGCACCGCGCAGCGCGTCAGCGTGGTCTGAGCGCGGTCAGCGCAAGAGAAACAGGCGGACGGCGCCTCGCCTCGGAACCCAAAGCACTGCGTTCTGGCGGAACGCGCGGCCCCACCCGGCGGCCGCGCGCGGACGCGAGAGCGGCACGAGCACGCTCGGCTCCGCGCGCCAGGCGCCCCGGTCGTCCCCTCCCTCGCCCGCGAGATGGCGAATCCCCGAGCGGCGGAGCCGGCGCACCAAGCGCGCGTGCGCGCGATGCTCCGCACCCGGACGCCGGGGGCGGCCCTCCGGCGCGCAGGCGGTGAGGAACACGCCGCCCAGGCAAGCGCCGAGCCAGAGCGCGAACACAGGCGGCGCGCGTTCCCCGACCCGAAGCCGAACCGTTGTTGGGCCGAGACAGACCTCGTAGCGCGCCGCGCGATAGGCGGCGATGAGGGCGGGGCGAAGCCGGCTCAGCCCGGCACCTCCTGCCGGCACCGTGCGGACGCGTCACAACGCCGCAGGATCGGACACCGACGTTCGATCCGGCCGGTTAAGCATGCGTCAACACCCATCGGCGACCCTCACGGCACCATCGTTCATTCGCGTTGAGGACACAGATATGCATACACGCGCGCTTCTGGCCGCTGGAGCAGCTCTTCTCGCCCTTGCCGCATGCCAAGCGGATCCTCGCAACACGGCCGTCACTGGAGGGCCGCCCGCGGAAAGTTTCGCCATGCGGTGCAGCCCGATGGTGGGAGAGACGCCGCCCAGTGTTCCCTTCGCGACTGTCATTGGCGCGGACGAGGTGGCAAAACTGCAGAGCGATCCGCGCCGGCCAGTCTTCATCGACGTCGCTTCGGGCGATCGACGGACAACGGTTCCAGGCGCGACCTGGCTTCCCGGCGCCGGAATTTGCGACCGCGACTCGCCGAGAATGCAGGCGAGGTTCGAGGAGCGCGTCGCTGCGCTCACGGAGAACGACAAGAGCCGGCCGGTCGTTGTGTTCTGTCCGAACCGGAATTGCTGGCTCTCCTACAATGGGGCCATCCGGCTCGCGCAAGCAGGCTACACGGATGTGCGCTGGTTCCGCGATGGGACGGACGGCTGGCGCAGCTCGGGGCGTCCGCTCGTTCGCGTCGAGCCGGGCTGGACGACGGTCCAGGCCTCGCGCTGAGCAAAGAGACAGGACGGCGCCCCCGTTCTCGAAAGGGGAGCGCCGCCTCAGGCCGCAACCGAGACAGCGACGCAGGCGAACGGGGTGCGGATCAGCACATTCCGCCCCGTTCCGAGGCCGCCCAAGGCGAAATCGAAACGTCGCTCCACCGTCACGCCACGGCGTCCCTCGGGATCGGTTCGCTCGCGCGACGGGTCAGGATCAGGTGGGCGGGGAGCGGAACGCGCATCGTCCGTCGCGGGCCGTCATGCATCTTTTCATGCTACCCTCGAGCCCGTCAGCGAGGCGAGAGCGGCGATGGCGCGGCGAATCGTGATCATCCAGGGGCATCCCGACCCGGCCGGCGGACGTCTCTGCCACGCCCTCGCCGAGGCCTATGCCGCCGGCGCGCGCGCGGCGAGTCACACGGTCGAGACGCTGACGCCCGCAACCCTGCACCTCCCGCCACTCACGACGAAAGCGGCGTTCGAGGCTCCTCCGCCGCCCGAGGTCTCGGCCGTTCAGGAGACGCTCGCCGGAGCCCAACACCTCGCGCTCGTCTTCCCGCTCTCGCTTAGCGGCATGCCGGCGGTGCTGAAGGCCTTTCTTGAGCAGGTGTTTCGCCCGCGCTTCCTGCTGCTGGACCCGACGACGGGATGGCGAGGAGCACGCCGGCTGAAGGGCGTCTCGGCGCGCGTGGTCGTCACCATGGGCATGCCGGCGATCGCCTACCGCTGGTGGTTCGGCGCGCACGGGGTGCGGGCGCTCACCTCCGGACTTCTCGGCTTCGCCGGCATCGGCCCGGTGCGGACCACCTATCTCGGCATGGCCAAGGCGGCGACGGAGGCGAGGCGGGCGGCCTGGCTCGAGGCGATGCACCGCCTCGGCAGCCGAGCGCGGTGAACCCGCAGGCGCTGGGCCACAGTGCCCCTGCCTTGCCCCGCCGCCGCGCGGCTCAGTGCGCGAGGCTCTGGACGATCTCCTCCGTCATCTTCTTCGCATCGCCGAACAGCATCATCGTGTTCGGGCGGTAGAACAGCTCGTTCTCGACGCCGGCATAGCCCGAGGCCATCGAGCGCTTCACGAACAGCACGGTCTTGGCCTTGTCCACCTCGAGGATGGGCATGCCATAGATCGGGCTCTTCGGGTCGGTCTTGGCGGCCGGGTTGGTCACGTCGTTGGCGCCGATCACGTAGACGACGTCGGCGGTCGAGAAGTCGTTGTTGATCTCCTCGAGCTCGAACACCTCGTCGTAGGGAACGTTCGCCTCGGCGAGCAGAACGTTCATGTGGCCGGGCATGCGGCCCGCCACGGGGTGGATGGCGTACTTCACCTCCACCCCCTCCTTTTTCAGCGCATCCGCCATCTCGCGCACCGCGTGCTGCGCCTGCGCCACAGCCATGCCGTAGCCGGGAACGATGATCACCTTGGACGCGTTCTTCATGATGAACGCCGCATCCTCGGCAGCACCGGCGCGCACGCTGCGATCCCCGCCCGCACCACCTGCGCCGGCGGCCGAGCTGTCGGTTCCGAAGCCGCCCAAGAGCACATTGATGATCGAGCGGTTCATCCCCTTGCACATGATGTAGGAGAGGATGGCGCCCGAAGCCCCGACCAGGGCGCCGGCGATGATGAGCATCAGGTTGCCGACGGTGAAGCCGATGCCGCACGCCGCCCAGCCCGAATAGGAGTTCAGCATCGAGACGACGACCGGCATGTCGGCGCCGCCGATCGGGATGATGATGAGGAAGCCGATCGCGAAGGCGAGGATGGCGATCAGCCAGAACAGGGTGTGGCTCTCGGTCGCGACGAACAGGATCACGAGAAGCACGATCAGCCCGCCCAGCACCGCATTCAGAAGGTGCTGGTTCGGGAAGGTGATCGGCTTGCCCGACATGATCCCCTGCAGCTTGGCGAAGGCGATCACCGAGCCCGAGAAGGTGATCGCACCGATCGCGAGACCGAGGCTCATCTCGATCAGCGAGGCGGTCTTGATCGCCCCGGGCGTGCCGATGCCGAAGCTCTGCGGCGAGTACAGCGCGGCGGCGGCGACGAACACCGCCGCCATGCCGACGAGGCTGTGGAACGCGGCGACCAGCTGCGGCAGGGCCGTCATCTGGATGCGGGTCGCGATGTAGGCGCCGATGCCGCCGCCGATCGCGACCGCGACCGCCATCCAGTGGAACCCGCCCATGCCGGGGCGAAGCAGCGTGGCGAAGACGGCGATCGCCATCCCCGCCATGCCGAGCAGGTTGCCCTGGCGCGCCGTCTCCGGGCTAGAGAGCCCCCGCAACGCGAGGATGAAGCAGACAGACGCGATCAGATAGGCAATGGCCGTGATGGACGCGCTCATCGCCTCACGTCCCCTTCTTGCGGAACATCGAGAGCATGCGTTGCGTGACGATGAACCCGCCGAAGATGTTGACGGACGCAAGCAGCACCGCGAGGAACCCGAAGACGCGCGCAAGACCGCTCTCGGCAAGCCCGAGCGCGAGCAGCGCCCCGACGACGATGACCGACGAGATGGCGTTGGTCACACCCATCAGCGGCGAGTGCAGCGCAGGCGTGACATTCCACACCACGTAGTAGCCGACGAAACAGGCGAGCAGGAAGATCGAGAGCAGGAAGAGGAACGGCTCGACCACCTCGCCGGCACCTTGGGCGGCGACGGCTGCCTCGGTGGCGAGCGCCTGTGCCCGCTCGGCGAGCCGCGCTGCCTCGCGCGCGATGCTGCCGGCGGTCTCGGCGACCTGGCTCGGGTTCATGATCGTGTCCCCCCTCGAGTAAGGATGCGTAGCGGCGGCTTCAGGCCGCGGCGGCGGGCTTCGGCGCGAACTGCGGGTGCACCACCGCACCGCCGCGCGTCAGCGCAACACCCTGGATGATCTCGTCCTCGGGCTTCAGGTTCGGGCGCCCGGCGGTCTTGTCCCAGAACGCAGTGAGGAAGGTGAGAAGGTTGCGCGCGTAGAGCGCGGAGGCAGCGACCGCGATCCGCGATGGCCAGTTCCGGTAGCCGAGGATGGTGACGCCGTTGTCCGTCACCACCTTCTCGCCGGGAACGGTGAGCGCGCAGTTGCCGCCCGCATCCGCCGCGATGTCGACGATCACGCTTCCGGGCTTCATCGAGGCGACGTGCTCGGCCGAGAGGATCTTCGGCGCGGCGCGGCCCATGGTGAGAGCGGTGCAGATGATCACGTCCTGCTTCTTGACCGTCTCGGCCATCAGCTCCGACTGGCGCCGCTTGAAGTCCTCGCTCATCTCCTTGGCATAGCCGCCTGTCGTCTGAGCGGTCGCCGTCTCCTCGCTCTCGACGCCGATGAAGGTGGCGCCGAGCGACTTGATCTCCTCCTTCGCGGCGGGGCGCACATCGGTGGCCGACACCTTGGCGCCGAGGCGTCGCGCGGTCGCGATCGCCTGCAGCCCGGCAACACCTGCGCCGAGCACAAACACCGCCGCCGGCGGAACGGTCCCGGCGGCCGTCATCATCATCGGGAAGCCGCGGCCATAGGCGGTGGCCGCCTCGAGCACGGCGCGGTAGCCGGCGAGGTTCGCCTGGCTCGACAGGACGTCCATGCTCTGGGCGCGGGTGATGCGCGGCAGAAGTTCCATCGCGCAGGCATCGATCCCCCGCGCGGCATAGTCGGAAACGCGCCCCTCGTTGCCCCAGACACCGAGAATGCCGACGAGCAGCGCCCCGCGCGGGATCAGCCCGAGCTCGTCCACCTCCCCCTCGCCGGGGCCGAGCGGCGCCTGGACCTTGAACACGATCTCCGCCCCCGCGAGCGCGGCCGCGGCGTCGGGCGCGATCTGCGCTCCGGCTGCGGCGAACTCGGCATCCGGGATCGCGCTTGCCGCGCCCGCCCCCGCCTCGACCGCCACGTCGAGGCCGAGCGCTTTCAGCTTCTTCACCGTCTCCGGCGTGGCCGCGACCCGCGCTTCGCCGGGCCGGCGTTCCTTCAGCACCGCAAGGCGCATCGGCAGATATCCTTCTCGTGACCCGGAACCGGACGTGACCCCGGGGATGGCGGGGCCCGGCCGAGGAGCGCGGGAGCAGCAGCGCGCGGCATATGCGTCAAAGCGCCCGGGTCTGCAAGAGCGACGGGAATGGCAGGGTTGCGCGCGAGCGGGTGTCACCCTCACCGTTCTGTCAACGGAGAGGGTGTAAACGTTCGGCAACTCGTGCATGCTGCACTGCACGCGCCGCGGCAAGACGGCATGGAGGAACGGCAGATGGACGGGTACGCGGCAATGACCTCACGCGTCGACGCTGCAGGGCTTCGCATCGCCCCCGAGCTCTTCGCCTTCGTGGCCGAGGAGGCCGCCCCCGGCACCGGCATCACGCCGGAGGCGTTCTGGCGCGGCTTCGCCGCGATCATCGCCGAGCTCGCGCCACGCAACGCCGCCCTGCTCGCCGAGCGTGACCGGCTTCAGGCGGAGATCGACACCTGGCATCGCAGCCGCCGCGGCAGGCCGCATGACCCCGAGGCCTATGAGGCCTTCCTCCGCTCGATCGGCTATCTCCTGCCGGAGCCCCAGTCCGTTCGGGTCGATACCGAAGGCGTCGATGAGGAGATCGCCCGCACGCCCGGACCACAGCTCGTCGTTCCCGTCTCGAACGCCCGCTACGCGCTCAACGCAGCAAACGCGCGCTGGGGCAGCCTCTACGATGCCCTTTACGGCACCGACGCGATGGGCCTCGGCCTGCCGCAGGGGCCGGGCTACGACCCCGGGCGCGGCGCGGCGGTGATCGCGCGCGGCAGACGGGTGCTCGACGAGGTCGCGCCACTCGCCGGCGCCTCGCATGCCGAGGCCACCTTCTACGCGGTGATCGATGGCAGGCTTTCGGTCTCGACGCCGCGCGGGCGGGTCACGCTCGCGGAGCCGGCCGCGTTCGTCGGGTTCGACGGCCCTGCCGAGCATCCGCGGAGCCTGCTCTTCCGCCACAACGGCCTGCATGTCGAGCTTAGGATCGATCGTGCCCACCCGATCGGGCGGTCTGACCCGGCAGGGATCGCCGACATCGTTCTCGAGGCGGCGCTCACCGCCATCCAGGATCTCGAGGACAGCGTCGCCGCGGTCGATGCCGCCGACAAGGTTGCGCTCTATCGAAACTGGCTCGGGTTGATGACCGGGACGCTCGCCGTGACCTTCCCGCGCGGCGACCGGATGGTGGAGCGCCGCCTGAACCCTGACCGGCACTGGACGCGGCCCGACGGCGGAACGCTCACACTTCCCGGCCGGGCTCTGATGCTGGTCCGGAATGTCGGCCATCATATGATGACGGACGCGGTGCTCGACGCCGACGGCCGGGAGACGCCGGAGACGTTCCTCGACGCTGCCGTCACCACGCTCTGCGCCCTGCACGACCTCAAGGGAACGGGTCCGTTCCGGAACAGCCGCACAGGCGCGATCTACATCGTCAAGCCGAAGCTGCACGGGCCGGCTGAGGTGGCTCTCGCCGACACCCTGTTCGCCCGGCTCGAGGATCTGTTCGGCCTTCCCCGGCACACGCTCAAGATGGGCATCATGGACGAGGAGCGCCGCACCTCGCTCAATCTGCGCGCCTGCATCGCGGCCGCCCGGCATCGCGTCTGCTTCATCAACACGGGCTTCCTCGACCGCACGGGCGACGAGATCCACACCTCGATGGAAGCCGGCCCGATGCTGCGCAAGGCGGAGATGAAGACGGCCGCCTGGCTTCGCGCCTACGAGGACAACAATGTCGACGTGGGCCTCGCCATGGGGCTCGCCGGCCGGGCGCAGATCGGCAAGGGCATGTGGGCCATGCCGGACCGGATGGAGGCGATGCTCAAGGAGAAGATCGCCCACCCGAAGGCCGGCGCCTCCACCGCCTGGGTGCCCTCCCCCACCGCGGCGACCCTGCATGCGCTGCACTACCACCAGGTGGACGTCACTGCCCAGCAGAAGGAAATCGCTCTCAGGCCGCCCGCGAAGCGCGAGGAGATGCTCACCCTTCCGCTGGCCGACCGCGCGAACTGGAACCCAGAGGAGGTGCAGGCGGAGCTCGACAACAACTGCCAGGGAATCCTCGGCTACGTCGTCCGCTGGGTGGACCAGGGCATCGGCTGCTCGAAGGTACCGGACATCAATGACGTCGGGCTGATGGAGGACCGCGCGACGCTGCGCATCTCCTCCCAGCACATCGCCAACTGGCTGCACCACGGCGTGGTGAGCGAGGCGCAGGTTCTCGAGACGCTCAAGCGCATGGCGGTGGTGGTCGATCGCCAGAACGCCTCCGACCCGGCCTACCGGCCGATGGCGCCCGGCTTCGACGGTCCTGCCTTCCGGGCAGCCTGCGAGCTCGTGTTCCAGGGCCGCGCCCAGCCGAACGGCTACACCGAATTCGTGCTGCACGCCCGCAGGCGCGAGGCGAAGGCAGCCTGAGCGGGGCCTGCCCCCGCAAGCGGTCCGCCTCGGCAACAACGATCGACAGCCGTCGCCCTCGGCCCGGTGCGGCCGCTGAACGTCGTGACGCGGGGAGGAAGAGGGGCCGGCAAGGGTCGCCCCCGAACCAGGACGGAAGTGCGAGACGACCCGCGAGACCACGGGCAGCGATGGGTGTTCGACCCTGACGCGCCCGGCCCGGTTCCCGACGCCGCGTCAGCCGTGCTGCTTGCCACCCTCGGCGATGGCGCGGATCGCCGCCTCGTCGCGCAGCGTGACACGACCCGGCACGAGCGAGACGAGGCCGCGCGCCTCCCAGGCGTTGAGCGTTCGGTTGGCGCTCTCGCGGCTCGTTCCCGCCATCTCGCCGAGCTGCTTCTGCGTCACCGCCACAGAGGCGAGGCGCTGCACCGAGGCGAGCTGAAGCAGGGCGCGAGCGATTCGCGGGCCCGCCTCCTGGAACATCAGCGCTTCGACCTGGGCCGAGGTCTGCCGAAGCCGCTCGCACAGCACCTCCATCAGGCCAAGCGCGAGGGCACCGTTCTCCTCGATCAGGTGCAACAGGTCGCGGCGCTCGAGCAGCATCACCTCGCCGTCGGTGTCGGCGATCGCATCCGCCGTGCGCGGGTGCCCGTCCAGGAGGGCGATCTCGCCCACCACCTCCCCAGCACGCACGAGGTTCAGCACGCCGTCACGCCCCTCCGAGGAGGGGACCGAGATCCGGATCCTTCCCCTGACGACGAGCAGGAGCCCCGTGCCCGGATCGCCGCGCCGGAACAGCGTCTCGCCCCGGCGCATCGCCCTCAAGCGGGCGGAGCCGGCAAGCCGCGCGAGCGCTTCCTCCGGCAGGCGGCGCAGAAGCGGCGCGCGCCCCAGCAGCGCCACCCGTTCCGCGAGCGTGTCGGCCCTGGGCTCGGTCGTGGCCTGCGACGACGGCGCGCCAGGCATCCCGCGTCGTCTCCTCGTCCTCGGGCGCTGCTGCGGCGGTTGCACCACCGGAGAGCGCCGGACCCCAGTCTCGGCTACACTGCCTCCCGAAGACGGAGGGAGGCAAGGCATGACCACGCCCGCGACATCGATGACCACCGCGCCGGAGTTCCGGCTCCCCGCGACGGACGGACGAACCCTCGCCTACGCCGACGTCGCCGGTCCGAAGGGAACCGTGATCGTCTTCATGTGCAACCACTGCCCCTATGTGAAGGCGGTGCTCGACCTGATGATCCGCGATGCGCGCGACCTCGCCGCCCTCGGCATCGGTTTCGCCGGGATCTGCTCGAACGATGCCGAAACCTACCCGGAGGACTCGTTTCCCGAGATGCAGCGCCTCGCCCGCGAGAAGGGGCTTCCCTTCCCCTATCTGCACGACGAGACCCAGGAGGTGGCGCGCGCCTATGGCGCCGTCTGCACGCCCGACTTCTTCGGCTTTGATCAGTCGCGCCGCCTCGTCTATCGGGGCCGGCTCGACGCCTCGCGCACCTCGGTCGTGCCCGGTGCGCGCCGGGAGCTCTACGAGGCGATGAAGGCGGTCGCCGAAGGCAGGCCGCCGCCGGCCGAGCAGCACCCCGCGATCGGCTGCTCGATCAAGTGGAAGCGGGGCTGAGCCGTCAGGCTGCGGCGGGAACCCCGGCTTCGGCGAGCGCCGCCCGCTGGCGCTCCCCCATCGCCACGGGGTCGAACTCCTCGATCAGCTCGTGGAACAGGCGGTGCCAGTTCAGTTCGGCACCGAGACGGAGGAACACGCTGCCGAGCCCGATCGCGGCACGATCCATCAGCACGAACTCGCGCGGAGGCCGCACCCCACCGATCCGCTTCAGCCCCGCATGCACCTCCTCGGCCACGCGCCGGCCGTATTGCGGGTCGTCATTCTCCTGGATCCGACGGGTGCGGTCCTCGAGCAGCGGCTCGTAGAGGAACTCGGCCCAGAGGTTGAGCACCGCCATCTTTTCCCGGTCGAGCCCCCGGAAGCCCCAGGTCTCGTAGGCGTGGTGCGCCTTCTCCTCGTCCTTGTCGCGCACCGCTTCGTAGAGGTCGATCACGCCGCGGATGAAATGCGGCTGGAACACGCGGATGCAGCCATAGTCGAGCAGGTTCACCCCGCCGTCGCCGCGCACCTGGTAGTTGCCCAAGTGCGGGTCACCGTGGATGACGCCGTAGCGGTAGAGCGGCACGTACCACGCCTTGAAGAGATTGAGCGCGATCGCGTTCCGCTCCTCCTGCGGCGGGTTCTCCTCGAGCCGGCGCATCAGCGCCCTGCCCTCGAGCCAGGTCATGGTCAGAAGGCGGGAGGTGCAGTAGCCCGCGATCGGCTCGGGCACATGCACGCCCGGTTCGGAGGCGAGCATCGTGCGGTAGAGGCGCATGTTCGCCGCCTCGCGCGCATAGTCGAGCTCCTCGCGCAGGCGTTCCGACAGCTCCTTGTAGATCTCCTCCTGCTGGATCGCGTTGTCCATCCGGCGGTAGACGGCCATCGCGAGCTTGAGCTGGCGGAGATCGGCCTCCACCACCGAGGCCATGTCGGGATACTGGAGCTTGCAGGCGACGGCGCGGCCGTCGGGCAAGGTGGCGCGGTGCACCTGCCCGAGCGAGGCCGCCGCCGCCGCCTCGCGTGAGAAGGAGGCGAATTTCGCCTGCCAGTCCGGCCCGAGCTCCGCCCGCATACGGCGGTTGACGAAGGGCCAGCCCATCGCCGGCGCGTTCGCCTGAAGCTGGGCGAGCTCGGCCGCGTATTCGGGCGGCAGCGCGTCCGGGATCGTGGAGAGGAACTGCGCCACCTTCATCAGCGGGCCCTTCAGCCCACCCAGCACGGCTTTGAGGTCTTCGGCATGGCCGGCGCGATCGGTCTTCACCCCGAACAGGCGCTCGCCAGCGACGCGCGCCGCGATTCCGCCGACCGCGCCGGAGGTGCGCACCACCCGGCGCAGCTGGCCGAAGATCGAGGCCTGTTCCACCGCCATGGCGCGCGCCCTCAGGCCCCGGCCGCCGGCATCGCCGCCTCGAGCTCGTCGATGAAGCCCGAGATCACATCGAGGCCCTTGTTCCAGAACGCAGGATCGGAGGCATCAAGGCCGAAGGGAGCGAGCAGCTCGCGGTGCCGCTTGGTGCCGCCCGCGCGCAAGAGATCGAGATACTTCTCCTGGAACCGCGGGTGCCCCTCCCGGAACACGCCGTAGAGCGCGTTTACGAGACAGTCCCCGAAGGCATAGGCGTAGACGTAGAACGGCGTGTGGATGAAGTGGGGGATGTAGGCCCAGTACATTCGATAGTCGTCGTCGAAGGTGAAGGCCGGGCCGAGGCTTTCCGACTGAACGCCGAGCCAGATCGCGGCAAGCGCGTCAGGCGTGAGCTCGCCGCGCCGGCGCTCGGCGTGCACGCGCTGCTCGAAACGGTAGAAGGCAATCTGCCGCACCACCGTGTTCAGCATGTCCTCGACTTTACCGGCGAGAAGGACGCGCCGCCGCTTCGGGTCGGTCTCACCGTCGAGCATGGCGCGGAAGGTGAGCATCTCGCCGAACACCGAGGCCGTCTCGGCGAGCGTAAGCGGCGTTCCTGCCATCAGGTAGCCGTTCGGCGCCGCGAGGATCTGGTGCACGCCGTGGCCGAGCTCGTGGGCGAGCGTCATCACGTCGCGAGCGCGGCCATGGTAGTTGAGAAGCAAATAGGGATGCGCGGACGGAACGGTGGGGTGGGCGAAGGCGCCCGAAGCCTTGCCGGGCTTGACCCGCGCATCGATCCAGGCCGCGGCAAAAAACCGGTCGCCGATGTCAGCGAGCGCGGGGCTGAAGGCGCGATAGGCGGCCCGGACCCGCGTCACCGCCTCGTCCCAGCTGATCAGCCGGTCATCGTCCTCGGGAAGCGGAGCGTTCCGGTCCCAGAACGCAAGCCGCTCAAGGCCGAGCCAGCGCGCCTTGAGCATGTAGTAGCGGTGCGACAGCCGCGGAAAGGCCGATGTCACGGCCGAGACAAGCGCCTCGACGACCTCGTCCTCCACCATGTTGGCGCGGTTGCGGTAGCTCTCCGGCCGCTCGTAGCCGCGCCAGGTGTCGATGATCTCTTTGTCCTTCGCGAGCGTGTTGGTGATCAGCGCGAACAGGCGCGCGTTCTCCGCGAGCGTGGCGCCGATGGCGCGCCCCGCCTGCTCGCGCCGCGTCCGGTCGCGGTCGGAGAGGCGGTTGAGCGCCTCGCTCAGAGTCAGTTCCTCGCCCTCGACCGGGATCCGCAAGCCCGCCATCGTCTCGTCGAACAGCCGGCACCAGGCCGACCGGCCGGTGACCTCCTTCTCGTGGAGAAGCCGCTCGAGGTCGTCGGAGAGCTGGTGCGGGCGGAACACGCGCAGGTCGCGCAGCCATGGGCGGAAGCGCGCGAGCGCCGGTGCGGCGAGCTTCGCCTCGAGCGCAGCGTCTTCGATCCGGTTCAGTTCGAGGGTGAAGAAGATCAGGTGCGAGGAGATCGCGGTGACGCGCTCGTTGCAGCCCTGGTAGAAGCGGCCGATCTCGGACGACGTCGCATCCTCGGCGAAGAGGAGCTGGGCGTAAGCCATCACCTTGCCGAGGATCTCCTCGATCCTCTGGTACTCCTCGATCGCGGCGGCGAGTTCCGCCCCCGAGAGCCCGGCAAGGCGCCCCTTGAAGCGGGACGCGAACGCCTTCGCCGCCTCCTCCGCCTGCGCGAGATCGGCCGCCACGGCCGGGCTGTCGGGGGCCGGGTAGAGGTCGGAAAGGTCCCAGGCCGGAAGCGTCTCCGCGCCGGCACCGGCCGGGGCCTCGGGTGCGCGGGGGAAGTCCGGATCGGTTACAGCGAGCATGGCGTGCGGCACGAGTTGTCCCTACCTCTTGTCGGGGACCCACGGCATATGGCACCGCCGGGGCCCCGGGCAACCGGGGGCTGCGACGAGGAGGGGAGGACACGGCACCGTGACCGAGGCGGCAGGCACGCGCGAGCGACCCGCCCCGGGCGGCTATCCGGCCTGGCCGAACCTTGCGGTGATGCTGTTCGACCGTGCCGCGCAGTGGGGCGAGCGGCCGGCGCTCTGGGCGAAACAGGGCGGGCGCTGGGTGCCGACGAGCTGGATGCGGCTCGCGCGCGAGGCGGCGGGGCTTGCCGCCACGCTGCGCTCACGCGGCGTGGCGCCAGGCGACAGGGTTCTGCTGCTCGCCGAGAACCGCCCCGAATGGCCGATCGCCGATCTCGCGATCATGTCGATCCGCGCCATCTCGGTGCCCGCCTACACCACCTACACGCCTGAGGACCTCGCCCATGTCCTTGCCGACAGCGGGGCGCGGGCGGCCATCGTCTCGACGCGGGCGCTTGCGGAGAAGCTCGCCGAGGCCGCAGCGCGGTCTGCCACGGCGGGAGGGGGAGGGCTTGAGCTCGTTGTCGCGATGGAGCCGGTCGGGGCTGTCGGCGCCGCGCGGATCGTACCCTGGGCGGAGGCGGTCTCGCCCGAGCCGCCGGCCGGATTGCGCGAAGAGGTGCACACGATCCCGCCCGACCAGACCGCCTGCCTGATCTACACCTCCGGCACGGGCGGGGCGCCGAAGGGCGTGATGCTGCCGCACCGGGCGATGCTTTCGAACTGCGCCGGCGCGTGGGAACTCCTCAAGCCGCTCGCGCTCGAGGACGAGATCTACCTCTCCTTCCTGCCGCTCTCGCACAGCTACGAGCACACCTGCGGGCAGTTCTTCCTGCTCTCGATCGGCACGCAGATCTACTACGCCACGGGGGCTGACCGTGTGGCGCAGGAGATGCTCGAGGTGCGCCCGACCGTGATGACGGCCGTGCCGCGCCTGTTCGAGGTGATCCGCTCGCGCATCCTCGCAGGGCTCAAGCGCGAGCCGAAGTGGAAGCAGGACCTGTTCGTCGCGGCGCTCGCGCTCGGCGCCCGCCGCGTACGCGGCCAGAGCCTCGGCGCGGGCGGCTGGTTCGCCGACCGGGTGCTCGAGGGTCTCGTGCGCCGCAAGGTGCGGGCGCGCTTCGGCGGGCGGCTCAAGGGGATCATGAGCGGCGGCGCGCGGCTCGACCCAGACGTGGGCGGGTTCTTCCTCGCCTTGGGGATCCCGATCATGCAGGGCTACGGGCAGACTGAGGCGGGGCCGGTGATCTCTGCCAACCCTCCGGATCGGATCCCGATCGACACGGTCGGGCTGCCCCTGCCGAATGTCGAACTTCGCATCGCCGAGGATGGCGAGATCCTTGTGCGCGGCGATCTCGTGATGCAGGGCTACTGGAACAATCCGGAGGCGACGGCGGAGGCGATCCGCGACGGCTGGCTGCACACGGGCGATGTCGGCGCGCTCGACGACGATGGCTACCTGCGCATCACCGATCGCAAGCGCGAGATCATCAAGACGACCGGTGGCGAGATGATCAGCCCCGCGCGCGTGGAGGGGATCCTCGCGCGCCAGCCGGCGATCCAGCAGGCGGTGGTGGCAGGCGACGGTCGGGCGCATCTCGTGGCCCT
Organism: Elioraea tepida; assembly: GCF_019203965.1. Lineage (NCBI taxonomy): Bacteria > Pseudomonadati > Pseudomonadota > Alphaproteobacteria > Acetobacterales > Elioraeaceae > Elioraea > Elioraea tepida. The sequence continues at coordinate 2,340,389 of NZ_CP076448.1, read as the reverse complement.
CTTGGTCCCCGCCGAGGGGGCGGACGAGGCGGAGCTTGCGCGGGCGGTCGAGGACGCCAACCGGTCGCTGACGGTTGCGGAGCGGATCCGGCGCTGGCGTGCCGTGCCCGGGTTCACGATCGAGAACGGGTTGTTGACGACGACGCAGAAGGTGCGCCGGCAGAAGGTTCTAGCGGCGTATCGGTCTCTCGTGGAGGAGATGTACGCCTGAGCCGGGCGGCGGCATCGGGATGCGTAAGGCGTTTTGAGCAACGGCCGCATCGGTCGTCGGGTGCGGTTGGCCCGCATTCCCCCATCGGCTAAACTCGGACAGGCAAGGCACGGTGAGGCGAGGCGTTGCGGTTGGCCCGCATTCCCCCATCGGCTAAACTGCGGCGGATATCCGCAAATGCCTGCATTCAGTTGCGGTTGGCCCGCATTCCCCCATCGGCTAAACTGCAATTGCGGCGACGACAGCCGGCATGGTGTTGCGGTTGGCCCGCATTCCCCCATCGGCTGAACTCACTGGTTCGCTACAGCAATGATGTCGCCGTTGCGGTTGGCCCGCATTCCCCCATCGGCTAAACTACACGGCGCGGAGGCCGGGGCGCCTGAGTGGTTGCGGTTGGCCCGCATTCCCCCATCGGCTAAACTTCGCAGTTTGAGATGTAGCTCGCCAGTCTGTTGCGGTTGGCCCGCATTCCCCCATCGGCTAAACTCCATCCTCCGCCAACCCGTTGATCCAAAACGGACAAGCGGAGGATGGAGCCGCCCCAAAACACCGCTCAGAACAACGTCAGCTGCTCAGGCTTCGGCCGCTTCCCGGCACGCGACCGGCCCCGAAACACCGTCATCTGCTCGAACTGCCGGTCCGTCACCATCAGCACATGCACCTTCCCCGTGCCAGGAAGGTTGCGCGAAATCTCCCTCAGCCACCGCTCGGCCTGCTCCTTGCTCGCACACCAGCGCAAATACACGCTGAACTGGCTCATCTCCCACCCCTGATCCAAAAGCCAAAGCCGGAACTTCGCCGCCGCCCGGCGCTCAGACTTCGTCGTCACCGGAAGATCGAACATCACGAACATCCACATGACCCGATAGCCCGACAGGAAAGTCCGGTTCCGCAATGACATTGCCGCCCTCCGCGGAAAGCATCGGAAACTCGAGCGCCGGAACGCCCGAGAGGTAGCTCTCGGCAAGGCTCGCCGCGCACCGCATCAGCGCGGTCGCAAACGGGCTCGTTCCGAAAGCGGTCGGAACATCCGCAAGCAACAGCGCCGCAAGCCGCCGCTTCGCCACCCTGTCCACCTCGCTCGCACCCTCGGCAACCAGCGCACGCACCTCGAGATCGACCAGCGGCCGGAACGGCTCCATCAGGTCGTCGGCAAGCGGCAGCGGGTTGTGCGGGTGGCGGTGAAAGATGCCGAGCGAGGGGTGAAGCCCCGCGGCACAGATCGCACGCGCCACCCCCGCCCGAAGCACCGCATAGCCGTAGTTGAGCAGCGCGTTCGCCCCGGGCAACGACGGGTCGCGACGGAACCCCTCTCCCATCATCAGCGGCCAATACCGCCGCGCCCCCTGCGCCTCGGCATTCTCCGGGTCGCCCGAACGCACGCTCCGCGCAAGCCGGGCAAGCGCCGCGCTCGGAAGCCCCGCCGACGCGAGCGCCGCCGCCTGGGCGCGCAGCTTCGCCGCCACCACCTGCGCCCAGAGCCGCTTCGCAAGCGGCCGCGTCGCCGCAAGCTGCGCCTCCATGCGCCGCTGCTGCGCATGATGGCCGGCAAGCGGAAACACGAGCGCGACGGGGGCGAAATTCGCCCCGCACAGCACGACCGGCGTGCCGCGTTCGGCGAGCGCCGCGATCAAAGAGGTGGTGAGGCTCGTGCCGCGCGCCGTCGCGACCAACGCGGCGATGTCATCAAGCGGAACGCGGCCGAGTTCCTCCCCGCCCGCCTCGACCACGAGGAAGCCTCTCTCCTTCAAAAGGTGCCGCCCTTCCTCGGCGATCTCCACCACACGGCCGAGCGGAGAGCCGGGCGGCATGGCTCACCACGCCCTCGGCCCCGGGTCATGCACCCGCCCGTCGGGATCGACGCGCACAAGCCGCGCCCGTTCGCGCCTGAACGCCGCGACCGAGCCGTTGATGTATTTGAACGAGTCGGCCGTGTCGGCATCCCGCGCCTTCAGGTTGCCGCCCTCATGGTGCGGCGCGAGCACAACTTGCCCCTTGCTCATCTTCACCACGCGCAGGATACGCCGCGCCTCGCCCTCGCCGAATGCCACCATGTCGTTCTTGTGCAGACGCATCAGAAGCGTCGCCGCCGGGTGCGGCTTGCGTTCCGCCACTTTGCGGCCGAGCCGCTTCGCCTCCGCCTCCGCCGCGGCGTCGAGCAGCGGCACGAGCTGCGTCACCACCTTGCCCGGCTTGCCGCCCTTGCCGGGCAGGCGCCAGAACTCGATCCTGTGGTTGGCGTCGAGCTTCACCCGTTTCCACGGCGCCGAGGGGATCGGCCGGGTCTCGAGCCTCTCCCAGGTGCGCACGCGCCGTACCGTCCCGGCACCATGCTCGAGCGCCGCGAGCGCTGCAGCGCGCGACTTCGCATCGGCATTCGCCGCGAGCGCCGCCGCCACCTTCTCAGCAAGCACAGGGTCGCGGATCGCCGCCCGCGCCTCCTCGGGCGTGGCCCTGAGGAACGCCGACAGCGGCTTGCGCACCACCACGTTCGGGCCCGTCTCGTCCGCGCCGCGCACCTCGCCATAGGCCGTGTCGTTGTGCAGCTTCCCCCCCGTTCCGTGGTCGGGCTTGTGGCTGACGACGACGCGTTCGATCGCAGCTTTCGCCTCGGCGTGGAACCCGGGCCACGGCTCCTCGAGATCGGCGAGCAGGCGCCGGTCCACCTCCTGCGCCCGCCGCGCCGCGGCCGAGACCCGTTGCAGAAGCGAACGGTCGATCAGCGCCACGGCAAGCGCGTCGATCGCGTGGTGGCGATGGTCCGTGCGGTCCTTCCTCGCCCCCGGCCCGCCGAGCAGCCCGTTCAACCCGAGCGCCCCGCGCACGAGCGCGGTCAGCCGCCCAGGCACCGCCCAGACCCTGTCTGGGTCGCAGATGACACGGAGATAGAGCCGCGCAAGCCGCGCGAGATAGGCGCTGTCGGTCAGGTGCCGGGCGAGGAAGTCCTTTTCTTCGCCCTGCCAGCGCTCGAGCGCTCCCTCCTGGAACCGCCAGCGCTTCGCCGGCGGCAACAGCGCCACCCGCCTGAGGATCTCCGGCCACTCCGGGGTGTGCCCGAACGCCTCGAACGGGGCCCGGCGCGCCTTGCGTCGGTTCGCCTCGCGCGTGACGAGGACGCGATTGGCGTTGCTGTCGTCGAGAGTGATGGCGAAGGGGAGGATGTGGTCCTCCTCGATCTCGGCGCTGAACAGAGCCTCGATGCCGATCAGCGTTCCCGTGATCGGGCAGCAGCGGTCCTTCGGGTCTTGCGCCTGGTCTTCCCAGAGCCGGTAGCGCCTGATCGCCCCTCCCGTCACCTTGAGCCCGAGGCTCTCGATCGCCCGTTTGGCTCGCTCGTTCCGCTCGCGGTTCTCTTTCTGCGCCTTCTCGATCTCCCGACGCTGCACGGCCGAGTGCCCGAGCTCGCGCAACACCTCGACAACGATCTCTTCAGGGCGCCCGAACCGGGCAATGAGCGCGTTCACCACGCGGCGAAGCTCGTTGAGCGCGACATGCACCGTCGGGTTCGGGGCGCGACCGAGCCGCTTCTCCTCCGGGTCTTTTGGGTCATTCGTCCCGGTTCCGAGCCGCTCCTTCAGCACCTCGCCGTAATACGGAAGCTCAGGAAGGAGCTCGCCCGTGCGATCGTCGCTGTGGTGGGCGTAGCCTGCCGCGCGCACCGCCTCGTCGTAGCGCAAGCCCTGCTCGAGGAACGGCAGGAGGCGGCGGATCGCGGTAAGCGACAGGCTCGCGCGCCCGTCCTCGAGCACGATCCCGGCCGTACGCCGCGCCGCCTCCTCAGGCAGGCCGAGGGCGAGAAGCCGCGCGAACGCCTCGTCCTCCGTCTCCACCTCGACCAGCACGGTGGCGATCTGGTCGCGCGTCGCGTCGTCGAGGCTGTCCCACACCTCGGCGAGCGGGGCCGGGCGCTTCTTCGTGCCAATGGCGAGGCGACGTGCGGTGGCCGCGCCCTCGAGCTTCTCCCGATTCAGGCTTTCGAGATTGAACCGCGCCTCGCCGGGGAGGCCGAGCGCCCTGCGCACCTGCTCGAAGCTGATGTCGCAGCCGGCGTTGAGGCGTGCGAGCAGCAGGGCACGCTCCGTATCCGACAAGGGGCGATCGGGGAAGCCGGGGATGGTGATCCGCAGATGCGCGAGCTCCTGCGCGATCCGGAAGCGCTGCACCGTCGGTAGGGCGCGCGGGGCACGGTCCTCTTCCGGCTCGAGCCAGCATTTTCCGACGACAGGGGGCTTCAGCGGCCGCTGGTGGAACAGGATGCGCCTGATCTCGTCGCGCATCGCATCCGTCAGGCGCTCGTTCCAGGCCGCCTGTGCCGCCCAGATCGCGTCGAACTCGGCAAGCACGAGCTCCCGCGTCGGATAGAAATCGTAGTGCGCCTGCGCCCCTTCGCCGCGAAGGCGCGCACGCACGGGCTTGCGCGCGGCGTGGCGTTCGGCGAGCCAGGCTCCGAGCGTTGGCGCGCCGGCGCGCGAGAGTTCGCCCCGAAGCCGGTCCGCCGCGTCCCTGATCTTGCCGCGCTCCTCCTCGTTGCTGCCGTCGGTTCGGCGGTTCGAGGCGAAGCCGCGCCGCTGGTTGAGGTGGAAGATCACGAGGCCGAGCTCGTGCGGCGAAAGCGGCCGCACCAGCGCTGCTTGGCGAAGCGGCCAGGGGTCGCTGCCCGAGACGCTCCCGCTCTCGGGCATCAGGCCATGCCGGACGAGAGCGTTCGCGAGCGCCCGACGCCGCCTCAGATAGCGGTCACGACGCCGACGCGCCGCCCGCGCAGCACGCCGTTCGGCGGCGAGGGAGGCAAGGGTCTGCGGGTCGCGGCTGTCAGGGAAGACCCGCACCCCGGCAGCAAGAACCGCGCAAGGGCGTCGGTCCTCATCGAGAGACAGGCAGCACCAGCCGATCGAGTTCGCGCCGATGTCGAGCCCGAGGCGATAATGTGTCCGTTCCATCGCGTTTAATGCGTCTGTTCCATGGCGTCAGATTGACAGGAGGTCCCACTCCGCTCAATTCAGCAGCAGAAGGTCCTTGTCCGTGTCAGCCGATGGGGGACTGTGGGCCTTCCGTGAACACGTCCCTACGGGGGCAACAGATCGGGCGGCGGGCCACGGCCTGCCGCCCTTTTTCCTGTGCGATCCCGCGCTTGGTCACCGGCCTGTCATCCGCTAGAAGGCGGAGGAACGGCCGCAGCGACCGGCCAGCAACCTCTGGGGAGACTTCGCAGATGAAAAGAGTGCTTCTGGCCGCGACGGCGGCCGTGGGCGTGTTCCTGGCCGCCGCCTCGCCCGAGGCGAGGACGGTGCGCTGGTCCGCCGCCGGCGACCCGAACACGATGGACCCGCATTCACAGAACCTTGGCACCGTCACGATGGTGCTCAGCCAGATCTACGAGCCGCTGATCAAGCGCGACCAGAACCTCGCGCTCGAGCCCGGGCTCGCCACAGCCTGGCGACAGCTCGAGCCGAACCGCTGGCGCTTCGAGCTCCGCCGCGGCGTGACGTTCCATGACGGCTCGGCCTTCGCCGCCGACGACGTGGTGTTCTCGATCACCCGCGCGCTCGCGCCGACCTCGAACTACGGCATCTTCGTCGACACGGTGGAGAAGGCCGAGAAGGTCGACGACTTCACCGTCGACATCATCACCAAGATCCCCGACCCGATCCTGCCCTCGAAGATCGCCTCCGTCTACATCATGGACCGCGAGTGGTCGGAGCGGAACAACGTCACCCAGCCGCAGAACACACGCGCCCGGGAGGAGACGCACACGGTGCGCAACACCAATGGCACGGGCCCGTTCCGGCTGACGGTGCGCGAGCCCGACGTGCGCACGGTGATGGTCCGCAATGACCGCTGGTGGGGCTGGTCCGACCCGAAGAACGTGAGCAACGTCACAGAGATCGTCTATCGCCCGATCGCGTCGGACGCCACACGCATCGCCGCGCTGCTCTCGGGCGAGATCGATTTCGTTCTCGACCCACCGCTGCAGGACCTCGAGCGGCTGAAGCGCGCGCAAGGTGTGACGGTGCTCGAAGGCCCCGAGATCCGCACCATCTTCTTCGCGATGGATGTGCATCGCGACGAGCTGCTCTACTCGAACGTCAAGGGCCGCAATCCGTTCAAGGACCTCCGCGTGCGGCAGGCGCTCTATCACGCGATCGACATCGAGGCGATCCGCACCCGGGTGATGCGCGGCCAGGCGGTCGTGACCGGAACCTTCTTCCCGCCGCAGGTGAACGGCTATTCCAAGGCGGAGGACGTGCGGCTTCCCTTCAACCCCGACCGCGCGCGCCAGCTGCTCGCCGAGGCCGGCTACCCCCAGGGCTTCGAGGTGACGCTCGACTGCCCGAACAACCGCTACATCAACGACGAGCAGATCTGCCAGGCGGTGGCGGCGATGTGGACGCGGATCGGCGTGCGCACCAGCCTCAACGCCATGCCGCTTGCGAACTTCTTCCCGAAGATCCAGCGCGAGGACACCTCGATCTACCTGCTCGGCTGGGGCGTGCCGACGCTCGATGCGCTCTACTCCTTCCAGTCCCTGCTCGCGACGCGCGACGGCGCCCCGGGCAACGGAATCTGGAACTACGGGCGCTACTCCAACCCCCGCATGGACGCGCTGATCAACACGATGAAGAACGAGCTTGATCGGGAGAAGCGCACCGCCGCGATCCACGAGGCGCTGCGGCTCTACCGCGAGGACGTTCCGCACATCCCGCTGCACCACCAGATGATCCCGTGGGCGGTGCGGTCGAACATCTCGATCCCGCACCAGGCGAACAACCAGCCCCAGTTCCGCTTCGTTCGCGTGAACTGACGCACGTTTGAACCACGCCCCGCGCCGGCGGCGCGCTCCATCGGCGCGGGGCAACGGAACCGCCGATGTTCGCCTTCATCGTCTCACGCCTGTTGCAGGCCCTGCCCGTGATGCTCACGGTGAGCCTGATCAGCTTCGCTATGTTCGCCTATGTCGGCGACCCGGTGGCGATCATGCTCGGGCAGGATTATACGGAGGCGCAGCGCCAGGCACTGATCCGCGACCTCGGCCTCGACCAGCCCTTCTTCGTCCAGTTCTGGGAGTTCCTGAAGAACGCCGCGCAGGGCAATTTCGGCCTATCGTACCGGCTCGCGCGCCCGGTCTCCGACCTCATCCTCGAACGCATGCCGGCGACCCTCGAGCTCTCCTTCAGCGCCGCCTTCCTCGCGCTTGCGATCGGCGTGCCGATGGGCGTCTACACCGGGCTCTACAGGGAGAGCTGGCTCTCCCGCCTCTTCCTCACGATCTCGCTGATCGGCGTGTCGCTGCCCACCTTCCTGATCGGCATCCTGTTGATCCTCATCTTCTCCGTCACGCTCGGCATTCTGCCCTCGTTCGGCCGCGGCGAGACGGTGCTTGTGGGGGGCTGGTGGACGACCGGCTTCCTCACCGCCTCGGGGCTGAAGGCGCTAATCCTGCCTTCGGTCACGCTCGGCCTGTTCCAGATGACGCTGATCATGCGGCTCGTGCGGTCGGAGATGCTCGAGGTGCTGCGCACCGACTACATCAAGTTCGCGCGCGCCCGCGGCCTTACCAATCGCGCGATCCATTTCGGGCACGCGCTGAAGAACACGCTCGTGCCGGTCATCACCATCACCGGTCTGCAGCTCGGCGCGATCATCGCGTTCGCGATCGTGACGGAGACGGTGTTCCAGTGGCCGGGCATGGGGCTTCTGTTCATCCAGGCGGTCGCGAACGCCGACATCCCGATCATGGCCGCCTACCTGATGATGATCGCGCTGCTCTTCGTGCTCATCAATCTCGTGGTCGACCTGCTCTACTATCTCGTCGATCCGCGGCTGCGCGGCTCGCTGATCGGGAGCGCGCGCTGATGGCGGGCGAGGCGCCGGCGACGGAGGCGGCGGTCGTGCAGCCGGCGCCGGCGGCGCCGGGACGCATGGGCCCGGTCGCACGCTTCTTCGACAGCGACCTGTGGTACAGCTTCTCCCGCTCGCCGCTCACCGTCGTCTCCGCGGTGGTGGCGCTCGCGCTGATCGGCGGGGCGGTGTTCGCGCCGGTGCTCGCGCCGCACAACCCGTTCGACCTCGCCACTCTCGACCTAATGGACGCATTCAACCCTCCGGCCTGGATGGAGGGCGGGACTGCGCGCTTCCTGTTCGGCACCGACGATCAGGGGCGGGATGTGCTCTCGACGATCATGTATGGCGCGCGGATCTCGCTGTTCGTGGGCTTCTGCTCCGTCCTGTTCGCGATGACTCTTGGCGTCACGATCGGGCTGGTGGCCGGCTTCGTCGGCGGAACCACCGATGCGGTGCTGATGCGAATCGCCGACATCAAGCTCACCTTCCCCGCGATCCTGGTCGCCCTGCTGGTTGATGGTCTCGTCCGCGCCGCCCTGCCGCGCGAGCTGCATGACCGGATCGCGCTCTGGGTGGTGATCTTCGCGATCGGCATCTCGAACTGGGTTCAGTACGCGCGCACGGTGCGCGGCTCCACCCTCGTCGAGAAGAACAAGGAGTATGTGATGGCCGCGCGGGTGATCGGCCTCTCGCCGGCGAGGATCATGACGCGGCACGTTCTGCCGAACGTGATGGGCCCGGTGCTCGTGATCGCCACCCTCAATCTCGGCTTCGCCATCCTCGCCGAAGCGACGCTGTCCTTTCTCGGCGTCGGCGTGCCGCCGACGCAGCCCTCGCTCGGCACGCTGATCCGGATAGGCAACGATTTCCTGTTCTCGGGCGAATGGTGGATCACCGTCTTTCCAGGCATCACGCTCGCACTGATGGTGCTGTCGGTGAACCTGCTCGGCGACTGGCTGCGCGATGCGCTGAACCCGAAGCTGCGTTGAGGACAAGGCGATGCCGCTGCTCGAGGTGAACAACTTGCGCGTCGAGTTCCTGACCCGTCGCGGCGTGCTGACGGCGGTCGATGACGTCTCCTTCACGATCGACGAGGGAGAGGTGCTCGGCGTGGTCGGCGAGAGCGGGGCGGGAAAGTCGATCACGGGAGCGGCGATCATCAGGCTGATCGAGCCGCCCGGGCGGATCGCGGGCGGCGAGATCCGGCTCAATGGCCGGCGGATCGACACGCTTCCGCCCGAGGAGATGCGCCGCGTCCGCGGCCGGCAGATAGGTGCGATCTTCCAGGACCCGCTGACCACGCTGAACCCGCTCTACTCGATCGGCCGCCAGCTCGTCGAGACGATGCAGACGCATCTCGGCCTCTCCGACCGGGAGGCGCGCGCCCGCGCGATCCGCTGGCTCGAGGACGTCGGCATCCCCGGAGGGGCGCAGCGGATCGATTCTTACCCGCACCAGTTCTCGGGAGGGATGCGCCAGCGCGTGGTGATCGCGCTCGCGCTCTGCGCCGAGCCGCGGCTCGTGATCGCGGACGAGCCGACGACGGCGCTTGATGTCTCGATCCAGGCGCAGGTGATCGCACTTCTGAAGCGCCTCTGCCGCGAGCACGGCACGGCGGTGATGCTGATCACCCACGACATGGGGGTGATCGCCGAGACGGCCGACCGGGTTGCCGTGATGTATGCGGGGCGGATCGCCGAGATCGGGCCGGTGCGCGAAGTGGTGAAGAACGCCCGCCACCCCTACACCGAGGGGCTGATGGGGTCGATTCCCCCGCTCACCCACCGGGTCGCGCGGCTTCGGCAGATCGACGGCGCGATGCCGCGGCTGACCGACATCCCGAAAGGCTGCGCCTTCAACCCGCGCTGCGGGCGGGCCTTCGACCGCTGCCGCAGCGAGCGGCCCGAGCTGATGGCGACAGGCGGGCCCTCGCGCGCCGCGTGCTGGCTCTATGCCGAAGGGGGGCATGCGCGCGATGCCGCTTGACGCCGCCCCCGCAACGACCCGCCCGCTCGTCGAGGTGGAGGACCTCGCCCGCGACTTCGACGTCTCGAAGCCCTGGCTGATCCGGCTCTTGCAGGGCGAGCGGCGGCGGATCCTGCGTGCCGTCGCCGGCGTCTCCTTCGCCATCCCGCGGGGAACCACGCTGTCGCTCGTGGGCGAATCAGGCTGCGGCAAGACGACCGTCGCGCGCCTCGTCGTCGGCCTCTATGCGCCGACGCGCGGCACGATCCGGATCGATGGCATCGACCTCGCCTCGCTCACCTCGCGGGCACAGCAGGCGCCGGTGCGGCGGCGGCTCCAGATGATCTTCCAGGACCCCTACGCGAGCCTCAACCCGCGCTGGCGCGTGGGCGACATCATCGCCGAGCCGATCCGCGCCTTCGGTCTGCTCAAGGAACGGTCCGACATCGAGGCGCGGGTGGGCGAGCTCCTGCGCCAGGTCGGCCTCTCCCCGAAGGATGCCGAGAAGTATCCGCACGAGTTCTCGGGCGGCCAGAGGCAGCGAATCTCGATCGCGCGCGCCCTCTCCTCCAACCCGGAGTTCCTCGTCTGCGACGAGCCGACCTCGGCCCTCGACGTCTCGGTGCAGGCGCAGATCCTGAACCTGATGAAGGACCTGCAGGAGCGGCTCGGCCTGACCTATCTCTTCATCAGCCACAACCTCGCCGTGGTGCGGCACATGTCGGACCGCATCGGCGTGATGTATCTCGGCCGCATCGTCGAGCTCGCTCCCGGCGAGACGCTGTTTGCTTCACCGCAGCACCCCTACACGCGGCTTCTGCTCGAGGCGATCCCCGACCTCGAGATGACGGGGCGGCAGCGCACGCCGGTGGGCGGAGAGGTGCCCTCGCCGATCGACCCCCCGTCGGGCTGCAGCTTCCACCCGCGCTGCCCCTTCGCCAATGACCGCTGCCGGGCGGAGGCGCCGCGCCTGATCCGCCGCGGCGAGACCGAGGTCGCCTGCCACGCCGTGGAGGAGGGGCGGCTCGCCGCCTGAGCCCGAGCGCCCGGCCTACCGCTCTGCCCCGCGCGCTCCGGTGCTGACAGTGGCACGCGCGCGCTTCCGCCCGGGCCTCCCGAGAAGCCGGTGCGCCGCAGCCGACCATCACGACCCGCAGCGCTTGCAGAGCGTCGCCTAACGGGTCGCCTGGGCCGGCCCCGCGCAGGGCTTGAAGCGCAGCTCGCCGATTCGCGCGGCGATCGCCGCTCCTGTGTCGTCGCCATCCGCAGCGATCGCGAGCTCTGTGACGAAGCCCGTCGGCGCGATGCCGAACGCGGCACGGAAATGCTGGGCGAGCGGAACCTCCTGCTCGACCCATTCGCCGATCGCCGTGCCGGCGGGCGAAAGCACCATCGTCCGGCCGATCCCGCCGGTGAGCGGCGAGCGGTGCCAGAGCGGCTCCTCGCCCGTGCCGCCATGCACATAGACGAGGATGAACCCAGGAACCATGCGCCGGCCCGAGGACATGGTGGCCACACCCATCAGGTAGCGCTGCAACAGCCCCATGCGCTCCGCATCCGGCTCGAAGCCAACCCAGAGGGCAAGGCCGCGATCGGCCCCTGAGGAGCGGGTGAGATCGGTCGGCGGCGGGCCGCGATCGACGCGCCAGCGCCAGGAGAGGCAGGTGTTCGGCCCGACCGGCACGCGCATCGGCTGGAAGACGACAGCGATCCCCCCGCTTCCCTCGATCCTGAGCCCTGTCTCGCCGTCCTGGACGATCGCGAGTCCTGGCGCGGCGAAGGGGATGCTGCGCCAGCCCTCCGCGGCGAGCGCCGGGTCGAGCGCCGCCCGTGCTGGCAGCGCGACCAGCGCGACGGCGGCGAGGGCGGCGAGGCGGAGCATGCGCTCCGCATCCTAGCCCGAAACCGCCCGTACCGGTATTGTCCGCCCGGCAACCGGTACAGGGGAGACGCCATGGCAGAGATCACGATTTCCGCGACCGACGGTTCGGGAAGCTTCTTCGCCTATGTCGCCCGGCCGAAGCGCACGCCCGCGGGCGCGGTGGTGGTGATCCAGGAGATCTTCGGAGTCTCCGACAGCCTCAAGGCGATCGCCGACCAGGTGGCCGACCAGGGCTTCATCGCGGTGGCCCCCGACCTGTTCTGGCGCCTCGAGCCGCGCGTGAACCTCTCCGACCGCACCCAGGCCGAGTGGGACAAGGCCTTCGCCCTGTTCAACGCCTTCGACCAGGAGAAGGGTGTGGAGGACCTCAAGGCGACGCTCGCGGCGGCGCGGGCGCTTCCCGGCTGCAACGGCCGCGCCGGAACGATGGGGTTCTGCCTCGGCGGGCGGCTTGCGGCGATGATGGCGCTGCAGTCGGATGCGGACTGTAACGTCTCCTATTACGGCGTCGGGCTCGAGGGGCTGTTCGCCGAGGGCTCGACCGGCATCACGCGGCCCTTCCTCGCCCACATCGCCGAGCTCGACAAGTTCGTTCCGAAGTCGGCGCAAGGGGTGGTGCTCGCCGCGCTCGCGCCGAACCCGGTGGTTGAGGTGCATGTGTATCCGGGCGTGGACCATGCCTTCGCCCGCGTCAGCGGGCAGCACTGGGACGGCCGGGCGGCGGCGATCGCCAACGGGCGCACCGCCGCCTTCCTCGCCCGCTGGCTCGGCTGATGCGCGTGCGGCAAAGCGGCCCTCCGGCGCGAAGGACCGGCGCATGACCGTTCCGCTGCTCGATCTCGACGCCCTCGCCGCCCGCGTGCCCGACGGCGCGACGGTGGCGCTGCCCCCCGACACCTCGCTCTGCCCGGTCGCTCTCGCCGCGGCGCTGATCCGGCGCGGGGCGCGAAACCTTCACCTGATCGGCGTTCCGGTCTCCGGCTTTGCGACCGACCTCCTGATCGGCGCCGGCTGCGTGGCGCGGCTGACCACGAGCGCCGTCACCCTCGGCGAGGCCGGCCTCGCGCCGCGCTTCACCGCGGCGTTCCGGGCCGGCACGGTCGTGATCGAGGACTGGACCTGCCCGGCCGTGCACACGGCACTTCAGGCCGCCGAGAAGGGGGTGCCCTTCCTGCCGCTGCGCGGGCTGATCGGCTCCGACCTCATCGCCGCGCGCACCGACTGGCGGGTGATCGACAACCCGTTCTCGGCCGCGCCTGACTCGATCGTGCTCGTCCCGGCGCTGTCGCCCGATGTGGCGCTGATCCACGCCGCTCTGGCCGATCGTGCGGGCAATGTCTGGGTCGGCCGCCGGCGCGAGCTCGCCACCATCGCGCATGCGTCGAAGGCCACGCTTGTCACGGTCGAGCGCGTCGTCGAGGGGAACCTGATAGAGGACGAGAGGATGGCGCCCGGGGTGATCTCGTCGCTCTACGTCTCGGCCGTGGCGGTCGCCGAGCACGGGGCGTGGCCGCTCGGCCTGCTCGACCTCTACGGGCCCGACCAGGCGGCGATCGAGTCGTACGCGCGCGCGGCGCGTACGGAAGAAGGGTTCCGCGCCTGGCTTGCGACCAACCTTCCCCTCACCGCCCGTTCCGCCGATGTCGCGAGCGCCGCGGCATGAGCGCCGTGACGCCAGAGGAACGGCTGATCGCGGCGATCGCCGACCTGATCACGGCCCCCCATCCCCACCCGGTCCGACACGCCGCCGTCGGCGCGGCAAGCCCGATCCCGGCCCATGCTGTGCTGCTCGCCCGCCACCGCGGCGCCGACATACGCCTCTCGCTTCTGCAGAAGCGCGTCGGCAACCCCTTCACCGAGGGAACGCGGGAGCTCTTTGACCTCGCGGGCCAGGGGAGGATCGACCTGTTCTTCCTCGGCGGGGTGCAGATCGACGGCTCGGCCAACATCAACCTGCTCGGCACCGGCTCGCCCCCCGGTTCGGCGGCGCGGCTGCCGGGCAATTTCGGCGCCCCGTTCATGTATCTCACCGTTCCGAGAACGATCCTGTTCCGCGAGGAGCACAGCCCGCGCGTGCTCGTGCCGAAGGTGGACTATGTCTCCGCCCCCGGCGTTTCGCCTCCCGGCGTGTTCCGACGCGGTCACGCCCAGGCCCTCGTCACCGGCCGCTGCGTCTTCGCCTTCGACCCTGTGCGGGCGCGTTTCACCCTCGCCGCGCTTCACCCGGGAGAGACGCGCGCGAGTGTCCGCTCGGCCACCGGTTTCGACTATGACGAACCCGCCGAGGTGCCTCTGACGCGTGCCCCTTCGGAGGACGATCTCGCCGCCCTGCGCGGGCCGATCCGCGCCGCGCTCGAGGACACCTACCCGGCCTTCTGCGCCCGCGTCTTCGGCGCGAAGGCGGCCTGAGAGAGGGAGAAAGCCATGCCGATGGTATCGCCGGGCGCGCTCGCGGGCCTCAAGGTGATCGATCTGACGCGCGTGCTGGGCGGTCCCTACTGCACCATGGTGCTGTCGGACCACGGCGCCGAGGTGATCAAGATCGAGCCGCCGCAGGGCGACGAGGTGCGCGACTGGGGCCCGCCCTTCCACGAGCACCCGGAAGGCGGGCGCGACGCCTCCTACTTCATCGGCGTGAACCGCAACAAGGCATCGCTCGCGCTCGATCTCGCGCGCGAGGAGGCGCGTGCGGTGCTGTTGCGCCTGCTCGAGGGCGCCGACGTACTGGTCGAGAATTTCAAGCCCGGAACGATGGAGAAGTGGGGCTTGGGCTACGGGACGCTGCGCGAGCGCTTCCCGCGCCTGATCCACTGCCGAATCTCGGGCTTCGGCGCCGAAGGCCCCTTGGGCGGCTTCCCCGGCTACGACGCGATCGTGCAGGCGATGGTCGGGCTGATGAGCATCAACGGCACCGAGACCTCCGGCCCGACGCGGCTCGCGACACCGGTGGTCGATATCGGCACCGGCCTCTTCTCGGCGATCGCGATCCTGATGGCGCTGTTCGAGCGGCAGCGGTCCGGCGAGGGACAGTTCATCGACATGACGCTGCACGATTGCGGCATGGCGCTGTTGCACCCGCACGCCGCCAACTACTTCCTCTCGGGCAAGCGGCCGGTGGCGACGGGCAACCCGCACCCCAACCTCGCGCCCTACGACAAGTTTCGCACCGCCACCTGCGAGATCTTCATCGGCACCGGCAATGACGCGACCTTCCGCAAGATGTGCGACCTGCTCGGGCGGCCGGAGCTCGCAGAGGATCCACGGTTCCGAACCAATGCCGACCGGATGGCGAACCGCGCCGCCCTTTCGGCGATCGTGCAGGAGATCGTGGGCCAGGAGGACGGGCACGCGCTGTCGCAGCGTCTGCTCGCGAACGGGCTGCCTGCGGGCCCGGTGCTCTACATCGACGAGGTCGCTCAGGCGCCGCACACCAAGGCGCGGGGGATGGTCGCCGAGCTCGGCTGGTACAGGGGGATCAACACGCCGATCAAGTTCAGCCGCACGCCGGGCGGGGCGCGGCGGCCGCCGCCGCGCTTCGGCCAGGACGGCGATGCGGTGCTCGCCGCGCACGGGTTCTCCGAGGCGGAGATCGCGGCTCTGAAGGCGGAGGGCGTTCTGGTAACGGAACGGCGCACGGGCGAAGGCAGGGAGCGGCGGCAGAAGGCGGCGGAATAGGCGCGCTCAGGCGGCGTCCTTCGTCTCCGCCGCCTCCTCCGGAGCGGCGAGGCCAAGCGCTTCGGCCTCGGCACGCAGCCGCTCGTAGCTCCTCACCCCCATCGGGATCAGGGCGGCATAGACGACCCCGAGCAGGGCGAAGGCGGCCCAGGGCTCGCTGACGAGGATGGCGACGAAGAACCCCGCGCCGAGCAGAAGCGGCAGGATGTATTGCTGCGGCACTTTGAAGTTCTTGAAGCTCCAGGTCGGCAACGTCGAGACCATCAGCAAGCCGACGCCGAACAGCACCGCCGCCGCGAGGCCCGGGAAGCGCGCGATGTCGGCAATCGTCGCAAGCCGCATCGCCTCGGCCTGAAGTGCCACGAACAGCGGGAACAGGGCAAGCCCCGCCGCAGCCGGGGCGGGGACGCCGGTGAAGAAGTTGTAGGCGTAAGCGGGCTTGGGCGCGCCGTCGATCGCGGCGTTGAACCGTGCGAGCCGAAGCGCTGCGCACACCGCATACATCAGGCATGGCACCCAGCCGAGGCCGCCCCAGGTCTGCAGCGTCCAGAGATAGAGCACGAGCGCGGGCGCGACGCCGAAGCAGAGGAAATCGGCGAGGCTGTCGAACTCCGCGCCGAACCGGCTCGTCCCCTTGAGAAGCCGGGCGATCCGCCCGTCGAGCCCGTCGATCACGCCTGCGATCACGATCGCCGCGGCGGCCGCGTCCCACCGCCCCATCAGGGCGAAGCGGATCGCGGTCAAGCCGGCGCAGAGGCCGACAAGCGTCATCAGGTTCGGGATCAGCCGATTGAAGGAGAGCCCCTTGAAGCGCGGCCGCGAGCGTCGGCGAAGCCGCTGCCGCCAGCGCTCGACGGCGGGCGAGCGGGGTTTCACCGCACCACGCCGAGCCGGCGCAGCTCGGTCGAGGCGAGGTCGGCGACCACCGTCTCGCCGCCGACCATGCGCTGGCCCTCGGCGACAAGCGGCGCGACCCCGGGCGGGAGGTAGAGATCGGTGCGGCTGCCGAAGCGGATCAGGCCGAAGCGCTGCCCCGCGAGCAGCCGGTCGCCCTCGCGCACCTCGCAGACGATCCGTCGCGCGATCAGCCCGGCAATCTGCACCACACCGACCTTGCGCCCATCCGCGAGCGCGATCGCAAGCCCGTTCCGCTCGTTCTCCTCCGCCGCCATGGCATCGGCGGCGTTGAGGAACCTCCCCGGGCGATAGGCGATCCGCGTGACGGTTCCATCGACCGGCGCGCGGTTGACGTGCACGTCGAGCACGGAGAGGAAGATCGCCACGCGCCAGCGCGGCTCCGGCCCGAGCTCGAGCTCGGCGGGCGGGACCGCTTCCGCCACGGAGACCACGCGCCCATCGGCCGGGGCCACGACGAGGCCCTCGCGGGCGGGGGTGACCCGCGTGGGGTCGCGGAAGAAGAAGGCGCAGAAGAGCGCGGCGGCGACGCCGATCCACATCAGCGTCGAGGAAAAGAGGCCGAGCACGAGCGCCGCCACGGCCGAAGCGGCGATGAAGGGAAGGCCCGCGCGATGCGGCGGGCTGAGCACGGAGGCGAGGGTTTCGAACATGCCGCGACGTTATAGATGCGTTCACCCCAGCGGCGCAAAAACGACAGGATGATGCTCGCCCAAGCAGAACACGCCGCCGCGACGCCGCCGCCGATCGGCCGGCTCGGCCCGTTCACGGTGCTGGCCGACGGCACGATCTCACCGGCAGAGCCGGAGCTCGCGCCGAGGTTCGGCTATCGCTGGCGCGGGCGACGGATCGCGGCACGTCTTCTTCCCGGCGCACGGATCGGTTTCTCCGTCGGCCTGGCGCGGGTGCCGTTCACGGCGGAGGATGCCGCGGCGCGACGACGCCTGCTCGAGAGCCTTCCGGCCTTGCGTTCGGCGCTCGCCGAAGGCTGGAGGCTCAGCCTCTCGCCCGACCATGGGATCCACCTCGAGGCGGAGGCGGAGCTCGGCGGCGCGCCGACCGCGACGCGACTCGTGACAGCGGCGACCTTGTTCGTGCTTGCCCTCGACCCGGTGCTCGACCTGCTCGAGGAGGAAGGGGCGCGCACTGCCTGAGCCGCGACGCGGCGGGTCAGGGCGTCGGCGGCACCACAGCAGGCAGGGTGAACACCTGGCCGGGGAAGATCAGGTTCGGGTCGCGGATTTGGGCGGCGTTCGCGGCATGGATGTGGGTGTAGTGGATGCCGCGCCCGTAGGTCTGGCGCGCGATCTGCCAGAGATTGTTGCCGGGCTGGACGACCACGGTCCGCCCCTCGAGCGCCTGCGGCGTCGCCTCGGCACGCTGGAACGGCATCTGTACCCGCGCCGTCACGCGGCCGGAGCGATCCACCTGGTCGGCGCGGAGATCGAAGGTTCCGGGCGCGATCGGCTCGTCGGGGCGGAGGCTCCAGCGCCCCTGCGCATCGGCTGCGGCGTCGCCGATGTGGCGGTTGTCGAGATACAGACGCACCGCCTCGCCCGGTGCAGCGCGGCCGGCGAACTGAACCGCCCCGGTGTCGGCGTAGTCGACGATGTCGATCGAGACGCCCCCGGGAGGGCGGCCCTGCGGGAGGGCCGGGAGGGAAGCGGCCGCTGCGGGCGCGGGAGCGGCTGGCCCCGGTGCGGGAGGCGGGGAAGCGTTCGCCTCGGCCGACGACGCCTGCGGGGGCGAGGCGGATATCCCCCCAGAGGGCGGCGGCGGCGGCGCGGCCGGCGCTGGTGGCGCCTGCAGCACCCTGAGCTCACCCTGCCCCTCGCGCGGCGTGAGCACGGCGAGCGGGGCTGCCGCCTGGCCCTGTGCCGGCCGGCCGGCGATGTCGCGCTCGGGCTCCGGAACGACAAGGACGACGGCGCTCTCGCTCTCGCTGATCCGCCCATCGGGATGGACGGCCCGCAGAGAGAGTTCGCGCCCGCCCGGTGCCAAAGGTGCGGCGAAGACGAGCACCCACTCCCCACGACGGTCCGCCCTGGCCCGGCCGAGCTCGCGCGTGCCGTCAAGAACGATGACCTCTGCTCCCGGCTCGGCGCGCCCGGCGATCACAGCATCGCCGCGGGAGCCGATGCGCACCACGTCGAAGCTCGGCCTGCGCAGCGGCGGTTCGGAAGGCGGTGCCGGGGGATCCCGCGTCGGCGAAACGGGAGGCCCTGCGGGGAGGGCGAGGCTCGGGGCAGGCGCTGAGGGGGCCTCGGTGCGCCGCGGTGGCTCGGCCGGTGGTGGGGGCGGTGACGGCGCGGTCGCGGCCTGCGGCGCGGGGCGTGACCGGGGCTCCGGCTCGGCCGCGGGCGGGGCTGCCGACTGCGGCGGAGCTGGGGGCTGGACGGTGGCCTGGGGCGCGGGAGTTGGAGCCGAAGCCTGCGGCGGGGCGGGCGAGGTCGGCGACGGGGCGTCACGCGCCGCCCAGAGGATGGCGCCCACCACGAGAAGCCCCAGGAGCCCGACCAGGACGAGGCGCATGCCGACCTTCCGCGCAGCGACGAGGCTTTAGATGAAACCGCGGTAACAGGAGCGCAAGTCGCTTGCCGCCTGGGCTCAGGCGAAGGAGCGAAGGAGGAAGGCCGCGGCGATGCCGGGCAGGCCGGCGAGACCGACGCCGGCGAGCCCTCCCACGACGCCGTTCGCCGCGACCCCAAGCAACGCGGCGACAGCGCGGCCGGCGGCGAGGCCGAGGAGCGCGGCGGCGCAGCCGGCCCAGACCGCAGGCTGCCGTTGCGCGAGCCCGGCCGAGACAATGACCCCGGCGAGAGAGGCGGCAAGGGCGAGAGCGCCCGAACACCCGGCCGACGCGCCGGGCAGGAGGCCAGCCAGCAGCAGCCCCAACGCCGCCCCGGCGACGACGCCGGCGAAGCCGAGGAAGGCGCCCGCGCTGCCTGCTGCGAAGAGGCCGAGCGTGAGAAGGGCGGCGGCGGCGGCAGCAGCAGCACCAGCCGCGCTGGCATGGGCGCGCGCACCGAGGAGCCGCCAGAGCGGCACCGCGAAGGCAGCGAGCACCGGCACGGCCTCGGCGAGGATTCGCGCCAGATCAGGCATCGCCCGCGGCGCGCCGAGCATGAACCAGCCGCCGCCGAGCGCTGTCAGCACACCGAGGAGAGCCGCGACAGCCCCGCGCGCGGCGAGGAGATCGCTAACGAGCCCCGCCGCCCCGGCGCCAAGCACAAGCCAGGGGATCCGTTCCGGGAGCATGCGCGGCGTCACCATGCGCACGCCAAGCTCGAGGAACAGCACCGCCACGAGCGAGGCGGCGGCGCCAAGTCCCGCAAGCCGCCTCGCCCCCGCGAGCACGAGAGCGAGCGACGCGACGACCGCGATCGCGAAGGCGGCGACCGGCGGTTGCCACGCGCCGGGAATCCAGGCCTCGGAGACGAACGGGAGCACGGTTGCGACCTCGCCCGCCCTGTCCAGCCTGTCAAGCGGCAGGCGCTGCCGGCATACTCGCAGCCATCATCCATTGTCGGGGGCGAAGCATGCGCGATGGCGAGATCAGGCTTCGGCCGGTGCCGGTCTGGGACCTGCCGGTGCGCGTGTTCCACTGGGCGCTCGTGGTGGCGATCATCGGCAGCGTCACGACAGTGCAGCTGCACTGGATGGAGGAGCACGCCCTGTTCGGCTACGCCATCCTCACGCTCGTGATCTGGCGCGTACTGTGGGGTTTCTTAGGCAGCGAGAACGCCCAGTTCGCCGCGTTCCTCAAGGGGCCGAGTGCGGTGGCTGCGCATCTTTCGCACCTGATCCGCCGCTCGCCGGACCGCGAGACGAGCCACAACCCCTTGGGCGGCTGGGCAGTGGTGGTTCTACTCGCGCTCCTCGGCGCGCAGGCGACGACCGGGCTGTTCGCCAATGACGACATCCTGTTCCGGGGGCCGCTCGCCGCGACCGTCGGCAAGGCGATGTCCGACCGGATAACCTCCTGGCACTACACGATCAAGAACGTCCTGATCGCGATGATCGCGCTGCATTTGTTCGCGGCACTGTTCTATCGGCTCTGGCCGCGGCATCGCCTTGTCGAGGCGATGGTCACCGGCCGCAAGATCCTGCCCGAAGACGTGGCCGCGCCGGCGCATGCCGGCGTGCTCCGGGGGCTGCTTCTGCTCGCCCTGTCGGCGGCAGCGGTGCGGGGGATCGTGACCTTGGGCTGAGGCGCGGTGTGCGCGCCGCTCAGCGCGGCATGCGGTAGGGGCGGTGGCAGGCGCCGCAGGCTTGACCGGTCGCCTGCAGGGCGCGAGCGAGCTGTGCCGAATCGCCGCTCTCGGCCGCAGCGACAAGCGCGTTCGCCTGCGTGACGAAGGCGGCGGCGACGCGCTCGAAGCCGGCACGGTCGGACCAGATCGAGGGCAGGGCCCGGGTGTCGCCACGGTCGCTCCCGGGCGGGAAGAGGGTGACGATCGACGGTGCGTGCGCCGCGATCGCACGCGCCGGCGCGATGGCACCTGCCGCCGGCTGCCTGCCCTCGACGATCTTCTGGATCGCCTCCATGTTCGCGGCCATTCCCTTGAACCCGTCCTTTCGGGTGGCGATCACGTCACCTTGCGCGAGGCCTGCCGGAGCGGCGAGGACGGCGGCGAGGCTGGCAACGACGGCGAGGCGGGCAAGCGTGGTCGGCATCATCCGGTTCGTCTCCCTTCGAGTGGGGAACGAGGGTAGCGGCTCGGTCGGCGCGTGCGAGGAGGAAATGCGTCACGCCGCATCGACACCGGCGATGATGCCGATCGGCCGGTTCGATGCAATCATGCTGGCCGCCTGATCATCTGCCTCGCCACACCGTGATGCCGCCTGCGCCCTCGGAGCCGCCGTCGATGCCCCCCTCCCTCAACGCCGTCGCCGTGTTCTGCGGCTCGCGCCTCGGCAACGACCCGCGCCACCGAGAAGCCGCGGCGACCCTTGGCCGGGCGCTGGCCGGTGCGGGCATCCGGCTGATCTACGGCGGCGGCAGGGTCGGGCTGATGGGCGTGCTCGCCGATGCCTGCCTCGCGGCCGGCGGCACGGTCACCGGCGTGATCCCGACCTTCCTTGCCCGGCGCGAGGTCGAGCACGAGGGGCTGACCGAGCTCATCGAGACCAGTTCGATGCACGCGCGCAAGGCGATCATGGCCGAGCGGGCGGATGCCTTCGTGACGCTACCCGGGGGCCTGGGCACCTACGACGAGACGATCGAGATCATCACCTGGCGGCAGCTCGGCCTGCACGACAAGCCGATCGTGCTCTGCGATGTCGCGGGCTCGGCCGCGCCGCTCGTCGCCGCCCTTGAGGCGGCGATCGGCATGGGCTTCGCCGGGCTGGAGACGCGCAGCCTCTACGCGCTGGCGCGCGGTGCCGAGGCGGTCCTGCCGCTGCTCGCCACCCTCGCCCCCGGCAGCCGGACCGCGGCCGGCCTCACCTGACCGCCATGGCGCTTTTGCATGCGGGGCTCGCGTCTTGCCCGGCCCGTCCCCCGGGCCTATACACCGGCCCTGTCCCAGGGCTCGCTGCCGGAGTGTAGCTCAGCCTGGTAGAGCACTGTGTTCGGGACGCAGGGGCCGGAGGTTCGAATCCTCTCACTCCGACCAACCGTGCCTTGGGCGGTCGACGGGGCGGTGGCGCGAGCCACCGCCCCTTTTCGCAGGTGAGGGCATGTCGGCGTTCAGAACCGCGCCGCGGCCTCGGCGATCCGCTCGCGCATACGCGTCTTCCGGAACAGTTCCTCGAGCGAGGTGACGCGCCGTGCCTCGGCGCGACGCAACAGCGAGCAGAACAGGAGCGCCGTCGCCTCCGCATCGCCGAGCGCGTCGTGTCGCCCGTGGATGACAACACCATGCCGTGCCGCGAGAGAGTCGAGATCGTGCGCTTTCTCGTCCGGGTCGAGCCACTGCGAGAGAAGCAGGCTGCAGAGCACCGGGTTGGTGAAGCGCACCCCAGTCTGCGCCTCGGCCGCGTGCAGATAGGCGAGGTCGAACGCGGCGTTGTGGGCGACGAGCACGGCGTCCCCGACATAGGCCTGGAAGGCCCGCACCGCCTCGGGCCAGCGCGGAGCGTGCGCCACCATCGCCTCCGTGAGCCCATGAATCGCCGTGCTCGCGGGCGGGATCGGCCGTCCCGGCTGCGCGAAGGTCGCGAACCGGTCGCCGTCCAGGATCGCTCCCCCCTCCACCCGCACCGCGCCGATCGAGACGATGCGGTCGCCGTAGCTCGGCGAGAGGCCCGTCGTTTCGAGATCGAACACGACAAAGCGGCATTGGGCGAGCGGACCGGCCGGAAGAAGCAGCGTCTCGCCGTGGCGACGGTGGCGCTCCTCCGCGTTCGGCGCGAGCACGGCCTCGAGGGCCGCTCTCAGGGCCCTGCCAATCGCTCCACGCACACTGCGCCGTGGCGTCTCCATCCCTCGCCGAGCCTAGGGCGCGGGCAGGCTCCTGCGCCAGGGGGACGGGCGGCGAGAGGAGCGCGCGGCGGGACGGGCCGCGTCAGGCCGGGCGGACCCGGCGCTGCCGTCCGGCCCGGCGAGCCAGGGAGAGACCGAGCTCCTCGGCCTCCACCGAGACGAGCTCGGCCGCAAGCTCGATCGTGCGCGCCGCCTCGACGAGACCGAGGCTTCTCGCCTCCCCGGCGAGCGCACGAAGACAGAGGAACAGCCCTTCGGCGGATGCGCCTGGGGGTGGCGGGCGCAGGCGTGCGGTCATGGATCTCCCGAACTCGGCATACGCGGGTATGCCTCCACCCTGGCCGGTTTTTGACGCAGTGACAACTCCCGAGTGTAGAGCTCTCAGGAGTCTGACCGGCAGGGTTGTCCCGTGTCCCCCCTTGCGGGCGTCCCGCCGAGTCGTCGCACCGCGTCGTGATGTCGGTCATTGCCGGCGCCTTGCCACTCGCGCACGATCCGCCCTGCGAGGCGCGACGCCTCGAGGGTGGAAACGGACCAGAGCCATGACGGGGTCGATCCAGAAGACCGGGTATGACGAGGCCTACGCCGCCTGGCGGGCCGACCCCTTCGGCTGGTGGGCGGAGCGTGCGCGCGCTCTCGCCTGGGATCGGCCGCCGCGAACCGTCTTCGACCCCTCGCTCGGCCCCTATGGCCGCTGGTTCCCCGACGGCATGCTGAACACCTGCCACAACGCGCTCGACCGCCACGTCGAGGCGGGCCGCGGCGGGCAGGCGGCGCTGATCTGGGACAGCCCGATGACCGGGCGGAAGCAGACTCTGACCTACGCCGAGCTCACCGGCCGTGTTGCCCGCGTCGCCGGCGTTCTCGCCGCGCTCGGTGTCCGCCGCGGCGACCGCGTGATCATCTACATGCCGATGGTGCCCGAGGCGGTGATCGCGATGCTCGCCTGCGCGCGGCTCGGCGCCATCCACTCGGTGGTGTTCGGCGGCTTCGCCGCGGCCGAGCTCGCCGCGCGGATCGCCGACGCCGCGCCGAAGGCGATCCTCTCCGCCTCCTGCGGGCTCGAGCCCGGGCGCACGGTCGCCTACAAGCCGCTGCTCGATGCCGCGATCGCGCTGTCGCCGCACAAGCCCGAGGCCTGCCTGATCCTGCAGCGGGCCGACCTCGAGGCGCCGATGACGCCCGGGCGCGACCACGACTGGGCCGATGCGGAAGCGAACGCATCGCCGCACGCCTGCGTGCCGGTGGCGGCGACCGACCCGCTCTACATCCTCTACACCTCCGGAACGACCGGGCGGCCGAAGGGCATCGTCCGCGACACTGGCGGGCATGCCGTGGCGCTGTTGAACTCGATGTCGATGCTCTACGGCGTCGGCGCGGGGGATGTGTTCTGGGCGGCCTCCGATGTCGGCTGGGTGGTCGGCCACAGCTACATCGTCTATGGCCCTCTGCTCGCCGGCTGCACCACCATTGTCTACGAGGGCAAGCCGGTCGGCACGCCCGACGCCGGGGCGTTCTGGCGGGTGTGCGACGAGCACCGGGTGAAGGCGCTGTTCACGGCGCCGACGGCGCTGCGCGCGATCAAGCGCGAGGATCCGGACGGGGCGCTGATGCGCCGCTACGACCTCTCGCGCCTCGAGGCTCTGTTCCTTGCCGGAGAACGATGCGACCCCGACACGATCCTCTGGGCCTCGCGCCTGCTCGGCAGGCCGGTGATCGACCACTGGTGGCAGACCGAGACCGGCTGGGCCATCACCGGCAATTTCCGGGGCTTGGGCCTGTTCCCGGTCAAGCCCGGCTCGGGCGGCAAGCCCTCCCCGGGCTTCGAGGTCGCGGTGCTCGACGAGGCGAGCCGGCCGCTTCCGCCCGGCACGATCGGCGACCTCGCGCTGAAGCTGCCTCTGCCGCCGTCCTGCCTGCCGACGCTGTGGAACAACGACACGGGCTTCCGCGAGGCCTATCTCGACCGCCACCTTGGCTGGTACACGACCGCCGACGCCGGGATGATCGACGAGGAGGGCTACGTCTCGGTGATGAGCCGGACCGACGACATCATCAATGTCGCCGGCCACCGGCTCTCGACCGGCGCGATGGAGGAGGTGCTCGCCGCGCATCCCGATGTCGCCGAGTGCGCCGTCGTCGGCGTGCATGACGCGCTCAAGGGCCAGGTGCCGCTCGGCCTCGTCGTGGTCAAGGCCGGAGTCGCGAAGGACGAGGCGACGCTCGAGCGCGAGCTCGTGGCGATGGTGCGTGACCGGATCGGCCCCGTGGCGTCGTTTAAGTCGGCGCGGATCGTGCCGCGCCTGCCGAAGACGCGCTCGGGCAAGGTGCTCCAGGCGACGATCAGGAAGATCGCCGACGGTCAGCCCTACGCCGTGCCGCCGACGATCGACGACCCCGCGAGCCTCGAGGAGATCAGCGCGCTGATCGCGCCGCGGTGAGCCTCAAAAGAGCCGCACCACCACGAAGCCGCCGACGAGCAGCACCAGGAACAGGATCGTGAAGAAGGTCAGCCGCCTCTCGATCATGGCGAGCACCGGCGGACCGAGCTTCGCCGCGACGAACGCCACCATGAAGAAGCGCGCGCCACGGCTCGCGATCGAGGCGACCAGGAACGGAACGATTCCCATCCCGACGGCGCCCGAGGCGATGGTCGCGAGCTTGTAGGGGATCGGCGTGAACCCAGCGATGGCGACCACAAGCCAGTCGTAGCGCAGATAGAGCGCGCGGAACCGCTCGTTCGCCTCGTGCAGCCGGTAGGCGTCGATGATCGGCACAGCGACCGTCTCGTAGAGGCCCCAGCCGATCAGGTAGCCGAACACGCCGCCCGCCGCCGACGCCGCGGTGCAGATCACCGCCGAGCGCCACCAACGGTCCGGCCGGGCGACCGCCATCGGCGCGAGGATCACATCGGGCGGGACGGGAAAGACGCTCGACTCGGCGAAGGAGATGATCGCAAGCCAAAGCTGCGCCTGCGGGTGCGCGGCGAGCCTGAGCGTCCAGTCGTAGAGGTGCCGGAGGCCGGGGAGTTCCAAGGCAAGCGTCCAGTGTGGTGAGGCGCGTCACCTGCCACGCCGGCACCCGTCCGCGCAAGCCGGCCATCTTCCCGGCGCATCCCGTCTCGAGCCGCACGCCCTGGGCGGTCGCGCGGCCGGCCTGTATGGTCGCACCCGATGGCCGCCTCGCCCCGACTTCGCATCGTCTGCGCCGTCGTGCTCTGCGCTCTCTCGATGGGGCTGAGGCAGAGCTTCGGCCTGTTTCTCGGGCCGATGACCGCCTTCCACGGCTGGACGGCATCGGCCTTCGCGGTCGCGATCGCCGCGCAGGTGCTGCTCAACGGCGTGAGCCAGCCGATCTGCGGCAACCTGGCTGACCGGTTCGGCGGCCGAACCGTTCTGTGGAGCGGCTGGGGCCTCTACGCGCTCGGCCTTGCGATCATGGCGGCGGCGACCTCGCTCGCCCTCTTCTACCTCGGCGCGGCGCTCGTGCTCGGCATCGCCGTCTCGGCCGCCGGCTTCCCGATCGTGATGGCGGGGCTATCGCGCCTTCTGCCGCCCGAGCTGCGCGGCCGCGCCACCGGGCTCGCCACGGCCGGTTCCTCTTTCGGCCAGTTCTCGGTGGTGCCGATCGTGCAGGCGGGGATTGACCTCTTCGGCTGGCAGGGCGCCCTCTACGCGATGGCGGCGGCGGCGATCCTTGCGATGCCGCTCGCTCTCCCGCTCGCCGACCGCCCGAACCCGCAGCACGAGGGGCGGCCGCAGGGCGCGGCACAGGCGCTGCGCGAGGCACTTTTGACCGCGCATTTCTGGTGCCTCTTCTTCGGCTTCTTCGTCTGCGGGCTGCACGTCTCGTTCCTGACCGTGCACCTGCCGGGCTTCGTCGCCGCCTGCGGGCTCCATCCGTCCTGGGGGGCGAACGCGATCGCGATCATCGGCCTGTTCAACATTCTCGGCGCGATGATCTCGGGCGAGCTCTCGAGCCGCTGGCGGCGGCGCGAGTTGCTTGTCGTCATCTATGGCGGGCGGGCCGTGGTGATGCTCGCCTTCCATCTGGGGCCGAAGACCGAGGCTACGCTCGCGCTCTTCTCTGCGCTGATGGGGCTGTTATGGCTCTCGACGGTGCCGCCGACCGTCCGGCTCGTCGCGCGGCGGTTCGGCACGCAGTGGCTCGCCACGATCTTCGGCCTCGTCTTCCTCGGCCACCAGATCGGGGGTTTCACCGGCGCGTCGCTCGCCGGCGTGATCTGGGATCGCACAAGACGCTATGACGCAATGTGGGTGATCGCGATCCTCGCCGGCGGCCTCGCCGCGCTCGTGAACCTCCCCGTGCGCGACCCCCGCACGCCCGCCCCCGCACGCGCCTGACCGCTTGCGCCGCCGCGGCGCTTGGCTAGGGTCGGGCAGCGCATCGCAGCGGGAGAACGCCATGCCTCGCCTGATCCTCGCCGCCCTGCTCGCTCTCGCCACGACCCCGGCCGGTGCGCAGGGAGAGCCGCATGCCTGGCTCTACGGCTCGTGGGTCGGTGGCACGCTGCCGGCAAGCCCGAACCAGACGGTCGAAGCTTGCTACGCCGACCCGACCGTCATCTTCACCCGCGACATCGTCCTTCGGAAGACCCTGCTCGAGCAGGTCTATACCCAGCGCCTGATCGAGAGCGTTCGCGGCACCCCCGACGGAGCCGAGTTCCGCTTCCGCCCGATGCCGCGGATTCCGGGCGTGATGGCAAGCCAGCAGCCGACCGGGACTTTCGGCTGCGCGAGCCCGGACGTGCTCGTCGTGGTCCGGCGCGGGCCGAACGAGATCGAGTTCCCAGGCTGCACCGAGTTTCCCGCCCCGCTGATCCGCTGCCCCGTCCCCTGAGGAGCGGGCGTCATGGCCCGGCCGCGACTCGCCCTCATCCACGCCCTGCGCCACTCGCCCGCGCCGATCGCGGAGGCCTTCGCGCGGCTGTGGCCCGAGCCGTTCCTGATGAACCTGTTCGATGACAGCCTCTCGGCCGATCTCGCGCGCGACGGCAGGCTGACGCCTTCGATGACCGCCCGCTTCCTCGAGCTTGCGGCCTACGCGCGGCGCACCGGGGCGGTGGCGATCCTGTTCACCTGCTCCGCCTTCGGCCCCTGCATCGATGCGGTGAAGGCCCAGCATCCCGACATTCCGGTCCTGAAACCGAATGAGGCGATGATCGACGAGGCGCTCGAGGCGGCGCCCTCGGGCCGGATCGGGGTGCTCGCCACCTTCCCCGCCACGCTCGCCTCGATCCGGCCTGAGTTCGAGGAGGCCGCCGCCCGCCGCGGCGCTCCGCTCTCCCTCGTCGAGGTCTGCGCTCCAGAGGCGCTCGCCGCCCTCGATGCCGGCGATGCCGAGGCGCATGACCGGCACGCCGCCGCCGCGGCGGCGGCGCTCGCCGGCTGCGAGGTGGTCGCGCTCGCCCAAGTGAGCCTCGCCCGCGCCGCCGCCGCCATCGCCGCCGCCACCGGCCGCCCGGTGTTGACCACGCCCGACAGCGCCGTGCTTCGCCTCCGCTCCCTGCTCGCCTGAGCTCAGGCGGGGAGCGTCGCGGTCACGACCAGTCCGCGCGGGGAACGTGCTGCGAGCGTGACATCGCCGCCATGGCCGCGCAGGATCGACCGCGCGATCGGAAGGCCGAGCCCGATGCCGCCGGTCTCGCGCGAGCGGCTCGGCTCGAGACGGTGGAAGGGCTGGAACACGCGCTCGCGCTCGGCCTCCGGAATGCCCGGCCCCTCGTCCTCGACCGTCACGCTCACCACCCCTTTCTCCGGGCCGGAGAGGCGAACCATGCAGCGCCCGGCATAGGCCACCGCGTTGCCGACGAGGTTTGCGAGAGCGCGCTTGAGCGCGAGCGGCCGCGCCTCCACCGCGAGATGATCGGGTGCGGCGACCGTCACCACCTCCTCGCCGGCGACGTCGTTCGCCTCGTCGGCGATCGTCCGCACGAGAGCGGCGAGATCGAGCCTGCGCATCGGCTCGGCCGCCGCCTCGTCGCGCGCGAAGGCAAGCGTGCCGGAGATCATCCGCTCCATCTCGTCGAGATCGGCGAGGATCTTCGCCCGCGTCGCCTCGTCCTCGACGAACTCGGCGCGCAGCCGCAGGCGCGTGATCGGCGTCCGAAGGTCATGGCCGATCGCGGCGAGCATGGTCGTGCGGTCGGCGACGAAACGGGAGATCCGCTCCGCCATGGTGTTGAACGCGGCCGCCGCCTGCGCCACCTCGGCGGGGCCGGTCTCGGGAAGGCGCGGCGCGTTCACATCGCGGCCGAGACGTTCCGCCGCATGAGCGAGGTCGCGGATCGGCCGGGTGGTGCGACGCACCGCCCAGAAGGAGAGGGCGGCGACCGCCGCCGTCATCACCGCGAGCGCGGCGAGGAAGCCTGGCGAGGACCAGGGCCGCGGCATCGGCGGCCGGGCGGTGACGTTGAGCCACGATCCGTCGGGGAACTGGAAGCTCGCCGTCAGCATCCGGCCGGGGCTGCCGCCAACCAGGACCTCGCGCGGGCGAAGATGCGGCGGACCGCCGATCCGGGCGAGGCCCAGCGCGAGCCGATCCGCCCTCGGCTCGGAGAGGATCCCCTGGTCGCGCGCGAGTGGGCGCGGATCGACCGAGGCGGTCATCCCCTCGGGCAGGTCGAAGCTGCGCGCGATCGCATCGCGTCGGGACGGGTCGGCCATCAGCAGCGTGCGCCAGAGAGCGGCGGTTCGGCCGATCGCCTCGCGCGCCTGCTGCGCCCGCTGCACCTCCACCCGGTCGAGAGCGTGGATGGTGAGCGCGATCACCTGCGCGACGAACAGGCCAGTCAGCAGGACGAGGAAGGTGCGTCCTGCGATCGAGCGCGGCCAGAGGCGAAGCCTCACGACCGTTCCACCTCGGCGGCGAGAACGTAGCCGCCGCCACGAACGGTCTTGATCAGCGCGGGGTTCCGCGCATCGTCGTCGAGCTTGCGCCTGAGCCGGCTCACCGCGACGTCGATCGCCCGGTCGAACGGCCCCGCGGCGCGCCCGTGCAGAAGCTCCATCAGCATCTCGCGCGTGAGCACTCGCCCCGCACGGTCGGCGAGCGTGGCGAGAAGCTCGTACTCGCCTCCCGTCAGCGGAACCTCGACTCCGGCGGGCGAGATGAGCCGGCGCCGCGCCGTCTCGAGCGTCCAGCCGGCGAAGCGGAAAGTGGCCGCCGGCGCCTCGTTACGCTCCGACGCCGTGTCGGCGCGCCGCAGCACTGCACGGATCCGCGCGAGCAGCTCGCGGGGATTGAAGGGCTTGGCGAGGTAGTCATCGGCGCCGAGCTCGAGGCCGACGATCCGGTCGGTCTCCTCTCCCATCGCAGTGAGCATCACCACCGGCGTCCGCCCCTCGCCGCGGATGAAACGCAAAAGCGCAAGCCCGTCCTCTCCGGGAAGCATCAGGTCGAGCACCACGAGGGCGAAGCGCGCGCCAGGCCAGAGGCGTCGCAGCTCGCGCCCGTCGCGGGCCGTGGTGACGCGGAACCCGTGCATCTCGAGGAACCGCGCGAGCAGCTCGCGGATCTCGCGATCATCGTCGACGACGAGGATGTGGGATGCGGCCTCCGCCATGCGCCGACTCTTGCGCGCGCGCCCGCCCGCGGGCAACGCCGCCCGGGCTACGTCCTGTTGCCGGCCCTCGGGCCGGAAACGCTTTGTTACACTTCCTCACTCGCCGACACCGCGGCCACAAACGCCCGCAACCAGGGCCGGCCATGCTCGCGCCCGTTCCACCCCGAACCAAGGGGGAAACTGGAGAGAGGATGCAACGATGAACCGCTGGATCAAGGTTGCCCTGCTGGCAGGCGGGCTCGCCACCGCCGGCCTCGTCGGCTACGGCGCCGGCAGGGTGGGCGCCCACGCCCAAGGCGGGCCTGGGCCCGGCATGGGCCCCGGCATGATGATGGGCGAGGGCGGCCCGCGCGGCGACGGCCCCGGCTGGTACCGCGGTGATGGTCCCGGCTGGGCTCGCGGGGATGGGCCGCGCTGGCAGCGCGGGGCCGGTCCCGGCTGGCATCGCGGCGAGCGGGGGGGCCATGGCCGGGAGTACGAGCGGCACGGCGGCATGGGCGGACCCTTTGGCCGCTTCTTCATCAACCGCGACAACAAGAACCTCACTAATGACGAGGTGAGGAAGATCGCGGAGGCCGGCCTCCTGTGGTTCGGCGAGCGCTCCTGGCGGATTAGCGAGGTCAAGGACGCGGGCCCCGGCATGGCCGAGTTCACGCTGACCACGGACAACGGCGGCGTGATCGCCCGCTTCACGATGGACCGCAATACAGGCCGCGTTCGCCGCGTCGGCTGACCGCCCGCACACGGCTTTGCCTCCGTCGCGGCGGGGAGGCATTCTCCCCGCCGTGTCAGAGGCCGAACCGCCCCTTCCCCCCGCCGAGCGCGCCGCTCTGCGGCGGCTGTTCGCGCGCGCCCCTGTCTTCGCCGCCGTCGAGCGGCAGGCGGGACGCTTGCCCTGGCGCACCCGCCCGCCTGGGTTTCCGGGCCTGCTCGCCGCGATCGTCGGGCAGCAGATCTCGAACCACGCGGCCGCCGCCATCTGGCGACGCCTCGAGGCGCTGATGGGAGGCACACCGACGGCAGAGGCGCTGCTCGCGCTGCCCGAGACGGCGCTGCGCTCGGCCGGACTGTCGGGGCCGAAGATCGCCTATGCGCGCGGCCTCGCCGAGGCGGTCGCCACACGCCGGATCGTGCCGGAGGCCTTCCCCCTGATGCCCGACGAGGCGGTGATCGCGGCGATCTCCTCGCTCAGGGGCTTCGGGCGCTGGTCGGCCGAGATCTATCTGTTGTTCGCGCTCGGCCGCCGCGACGCTTTCCCAGCCGCAGACCTCGCCCTTGCCGCCTCCGCCCAGGCCCTGTTGGGGCTTGCGGAACGGCCCGGGGAGAAGCGACTGCGCGCGCTTGCCGAGGCCTGGGCGCCGTATCGCGGCCTTGCCGCGCGCCTGTTGTGGCACCACTGGCGGCACCTCACGAGCCGCCCCGCCGTCGACAGTTGATCACGCTTCCGGAAGGACACGCCGACGTGACAGAGAGCCCCCACATCCGCACCGAACGCGAGGGCGAGATCGCCGTCGTGATCTTCGACCGGCCCGAGAAGCGCAACGCCTTCAACCTCGCCATGTGGCAGGCTCTGACCGCGACCATGCGGCGGCTTTCGGCGGACGAGAGCCTGCGCTGCGTGGTGCTGCGCGGCGCTGGCTCCGAGGCCTTCTCGGCGGGGGCGGACATCTCCGCCTTCGAGGCCGAGCGCGGCACCCGCGAGAAGGAGGACCGCTACGCCCGGATCCTCCACGAGAGCATGCAGTCGATCCGCGACTGCATCCACCCGACGGTGGCGATGATCCGCGGCATCTGCTTGGGCGGCGGCGCCGGGATCGCGACCATGTGCGACTTCCGCGTCGGCGGCGAGGGGATGCGCTTCGGCATCACCGCGCGCAATCTCGGCATCTGGTACCCCTACGCCGAGCTCGACCCAGTGGTGCAGCTCGCCGGCACGGCGGTGGCGGCGGAGGTGTTCATCGAGGGGCGGATCTTCAACGGCCGCGAGGCCTACGAGAAGGGCCTCCTGTCCCGCGTCGTGCCGGACGAGCGGGTCGAGGAGGAGGCGATGGCGCTCGCGCGTCGGATCGCCGAAGGCGCGCCTCTCTCGGCCCGCTTCCACAAGCGGGCGATCATCGCCCTGCGCGGCCCGCTGCCGATCACGCCCGAACAGGAAGCGGCCGTGAACGACTTCGTGCTGACGGAGGATTTCCAGAACGCGTTCCGCGCCTTCCTCGCCAAGCGCAAGCCGGTCTTCCGGGGGCGCTGAGACGCGAAGCGCATGGCCCCCGCCCGGCGGTTAAGGGCATGGTTACGACCGTCTGCGCACCCTCGGGGTCGATGCTGCCCGCCGCACGACCTCGCCCGACCGATCTGACGCCGCAGAGCACCCCCCTGCGCTCCCTGGTCGCGCCTCAACGACGCTCGCCGTTCACCCCGGATCGCTTCGCCGAGCGTGGGGTCGTGCTCCCCGCCACCACGCCGGCCTTCGCCTTCGCCCGGGTTCGCGACGGCGAGCAGGGGCGCGAGCTCGTGCTGCGCAATGTCACCGGCTCGCGCGGCGCGGTTCTGATCCCGCTCGCCGCGGCGGCCGACCATGCCCGGCCGACGCTGCATGACCGCGCCCTGTTCGCCGACCTGTCGCGGCTGCCGCGGCTTGGTCCGACCCAGGTCGCGGCGATCGCGCGTGCCGCCGCACGGGCCGGGCTCTGCGGCCGCGCGGCGCGTGCCGCCGCCGCCGCCGCTGCGGCAGCGGAGGCGGGCGCCGCGCGCGAGGCGCTCGCGTCGTTGTCCGCCGTCGGCAGGACCGGAGGCCCAGTCGACCCCTCCGCCGGCGCGGCCCTGCGCCTTGCGTCCCTGGCGGCGGCGGCACGACGGCTCGCGCTCCTTCCGCCGCAGCTCGGCGTGCTCGCGGCGACGGTGGAGGACCGGGCGTCACTCGGCGCGGCGGTGCGCACCGAGGAGGCAGGGTTCATCGCCGCCGCCGCCCGCGCCACCGCGCGCTTCGCCGAAGCGTCACTTGCGCCCGTGCTCGCGCTGCTCGAGGACCCACCTGCCGCTCTCGCTGCGGCGGAAACCTCCTCCTGGCCGGCCGAAGCGGTCGCCCGCGCCGCCTGGATCCTCGACGGGTGGCCGCTCCTGCTCGCCCGCTGGGAGGAGTCGGAAGGCCGGGGACACGGGTCGGAGGCGCGCGCGCTCCGCGCGATCGCCGCCGCTCTGCCACCCCTGCCGCTCGAACTCGCCACCACCGACGAGGAGCAGGACGCGGTTCGCGCAACCTGGCGGCTCGAGGCCGACGGCGCGGCGACCGACCAGGCCCTGCTCGAGCGGCTCCGGGCCGCCGCACCGTGAGCGCGACCGCGCGGCTCGATCGACGCACGCTCGCCGACCTCGCCGAGCGGCTGAAGCGCGCGCGCCCGGAGACGATCCGCGACGTCGTCGCCCTGATCGACCGGCTCGCGGTGCGCGGCGAGGCGGATGCGCTGATCGCGCCGCTTCGCCCGAGGCTCGCCTTGATGCGCGACCTGATACGGCGCCCCGCCTCGTTTGGCCGCGTGCTCGCCCATCCGTTCGAGGAGCTGCTCGTGCCGCCCGACGCCTGGCGTCGCGGCAGCCTCTCGGTTCCCCGGAGCGTGATGCCGGCGGCGATCGCGATCGCGACCGAGGCCCTCCCGGAGCCGGCACGGCGGGAGATCGCCGCGCGGCTCGCCGGCGCGAGCATGGATGACGCGGCCGCCATCCAGGCGGTCGGGGCGATACTCTGGCCGGCCGCCGCTCAGCGTTTCGCCGAGATCGAGCGCTCCGGCCTGCCGCCCAGTCTTGCCCTGCCGATGCGTTCGGCCGAGCTTCGCGCCCTGCTCGGTGGGCTCGGCGAGGTGCTGAAGCTCGCCTCCCCGCTCGCAGCTCTTCTCTCGGGCACACCGCGCGGCACCGTTCACCCCTGGGAACAGGTTGAGCGGGGGCTGCGCGCGGCCGCGGCCGAGGCCGCCGCCATCTCGCCCGAGTGCTTCGCGCGAACCGGGCTGATCCTGGTTCGACGCTTCATGGCCTCAGGGCCGGTCGTGTCGCTCCTGCGCGAGGCGGCGGGGCGGTCAGCCGGAGACGGTGCGGAGCGTCGGCTCGCCGAGGCGCTCGACTGCTTCCTCGCCGAACTGCCGAGCCAGATGCCCGACGCCGAAACGCTCGCGCTCCTGCCGCATCCGGTGCAGCAGGCGATGGTCTCGGAGGCGGTCGCGCTGGTCGAGCGCGCGGGCCAGGACATCGGCACCTGGCAGGCCGAGCGCCGCGACAATCTGCGCGCGGCGGAGACGCGACTTTTCGCGGTGGTGCGCCGGCGCGTCGCCGACTGCCTCTCGGCTGAGCTTCTCGCGCCGCTCGCGCGGCTGCACGCCGAGGGTCTGGCCCCTGGGAGCGGCGCCGGCGCGATCGAGGCGCTCGAGGCGGCGGCGCGCGCGGCGGCGTCGATGGCGGCGTCGGTGCGTCGCCTCGGCCCTGCCGACGATCTCGCCCTTGCCCTGCGCCGCGCCGCCGAGACGGTGGCCGCGCTCGCCGTCTCGGCTCCCCAGGGCGCGCCGGCTGACCGTCCCGGCAGGACCGATCTCGCACGGCTTGTCGAGATCCTTGCCGGGCCCGACGCAGCCGAGCGCGTGCTCGGCCCGCCCCGCTAAGGAAAACGGGTCCGGCCCGCCAGGAGCCGCAACGCCCCGGAGTGCGACGCGCCGCGCTCAGACGGTCACGCGCTGGCGCAGGGCAGCAGCGACCGCGGCGAGCAGCGCGTCGCGATGGAACGGCTTGGCGATAGACCCCGCCATGTGCGGTCTGCCGCGGGCGAGATCCGGCGCGTAGCCGGACATCAGCAGGACCGGCACGTCGGGGCGGACCGCGGCGATGTGCGCCGCGAGCGCGAACCCGTCCATCGCGCCCGGCATCACCACGTCCGAAAGCACAAGATCGAATCGATCTCCCGACGCGATCAGGCGGGCGGCGTCATCGCCGCTCGGCGCCGTCGTGACGCGATGGCCCGCACCGACAAGGATGGTGCGTGCGAGCGCGAGGATCTCGGCGGTGTCGTCCACCACGAGGATACGAAGCGGTCCCGGAGGCGGATCGGGAGGCGCGGCACTTGCCGCCGCGTCGCGCACCGCTCCAGCCGCGGGCCGTCCCGCGGAAGCGAGGGGCAGGAAGATCCGCACGCTCGTGCCGCACCCGGGCGCGCTCTCGAGCTTTACGTGGCCGGAGGACTGGCGCGCGAAGCCGAACACCTGAGACAAGCCAAGCCCCGTTCCCTGGCCGTGCGGCTTGGTGGTGAAGAACGGTTCGAAGACGCGCGGCAGATCAGCCGCCGCGATCCCGGCGCCCGTGTCCTTGACCGTGATCGCGATGAAACGGCCCGGGCGCGCCTCCAGGTTCGCGGCGAGCGCCTCGGCATCCAGCACCTCCTCGGTGATGGCGATGGCAAGCTCGCCGCCCTCTGGCATCGCGTCGCGAGCATTGAGGGCGAGGTTGAGCAGAGCGGCGCGAAGCTGGTCAGGGTCGGCGAGGCAGGGGGGAAGGCCGGGCCGGGCGCAGAGGGAGACGGCGATGCCCGCACCGACCGAATGCCGAATGAGCGGCAGCATGTCCGCGACGAGCGCCGGCGCATCGACCGCCATCGGCTCGAGCTTCTGCCCGCGTGCATAGGCGAGCAGAGACGCGATCAGGCGAGCCCCGCTCTCCGCCGCCTTGCGCGCTCCCTCGACGAGCCGCACCCCGTCGCGATCGAGGCCTTGCCGTTCCGCAAGGAAATCGAGGCTGACAAGCACGGTGGTGAGCAGGTTGTTGAAGTCATGCGCAATACCGCCGGTGATCCGGCCGATCGCCTCGAGCCGGGAGGCCTCGCGCAGCCCCCGCTCAGACGCCAGGCGCTGCTCGCTCTCGCGTGCGAGCGCGACGAGCGCTCTCTGCCGCCCGCGGCTCTCGCGAAGCGCAAGGACGGAGATCGCAAGGAGCCCGAGCGCGCACGCCACCGCCGCGGCGAGGAAGGGAGCGAGATCCCGCCGCCACCCGGCGAGCAGCGTGGCGCGGTCGATGCTGTAGGCGACGTACACAGGGTAGGAGCCGACGCGTCGGACGGCGAGCACGCGCGGCCCGATCTCGCTCTCGACGTCGATCGCACCCGCGGGCGGGCCAGCGGCGATCGCGCGCATCACCGCATCGCTCGGCGCAAGCTTCGGGAAACCATCAAGATCGGGGCTGTGGGCCAGAACCTGCCCGTCGGCGCGGATCAGCCTCGCCCGATGCCCGGGCTGCCCAGCCACCTCCGCGAAATACCGGGCGAAGTAGCCGGGGCTCATCGAGGCATGGATCGTTCCCAGAAACCGACCGTCCGGCGAGGGACGGCGCCGCGCCAGCGCGATCGACCAGGCCCGGGTCGCCCGGCCGATGAAGGGAGGGCTGATGCTCGGGCCGGGCGTGCCGTCCCTCTGCTCCTGCCAGAACCCGTAGATCGCGATGGAGAGGCCCGGCTGCCACGGGGCAGACCCCGCGAGCAGCGTCCCGTCGGCCGACGAGATCCACATCGACACCGTCGGCTCGAGGGACTCGGCGAGGCTACGCAGGAACAGATTGGTCTCGGCCCGGGCGATATCGGCGTCGTCAAGGTCCTCGATCCGGTCGGCCACGCGGGCGATCGCGAGCTCCTGAGTCTCGAGCACCTTCTGCGTGTGCTCGCGCAGGATGGTGGCGGTGCGCTCGACGCGCTCGCGCCCGGTCGCGAGCGCTCGCATATGGCCGTCCCAGGCGGCGAGGCCGAACAGCAGGCTCGGGACGGTGACGGAGGCGAGAAACAGAAGCGCATGCACCCCGATCGGCCGGGGGAGGCGTCGTGGCATGGCGAGCCCTTGGGAGAGGATCGTGACGAGTCAAGGCGGGGCTCGAAGACGTTTGGCTGAATGCGCGTGCGACAATCGCGCGCATCCTAGCGGAGTTTCCCGCTTTTAGGAACTAGTTCCTATCACGGCATGGGAATAGGGCCCGCCGCGCGGTCGGCCACGGGGCGGAACAGCCCCGCACCGGCGGCCGCCCGGTCAAGCGAAGCGGGCGGAAGCTCCCGCGGGGCGGAGCCGGGCGTCAGGTCGGGATCTGCAGCTCCTGCAGCGCCTGTTCGAGTTCCTGGAACGAGGGCATGTGCTCGGAGGGCGCCATCTTCCGCCCCGTCTCGACCGCGACCTGCGGCGCGTTGCCGTGCAGGTGGGCAACGAGCACGGCCCGGATCACTTCGTAGTATTTCATCTCCTCCTCGACGATGCCCTTCAGCCGCGACGCGATCGGCCCCATCAGGCCATACGCGAGCAGCACGCCGAGGAAGGTGCCGACCAGCGCCCCGGCGATCATCTTGCCGAGCACCTGCGGCGGCTCGTTCAGCGACCCCATGGTCTTGATGACGCCGAGCACGGCCGCGACGATGCCGAGCGCGGGGAAGGCGTCGGCCAGCGACTGCATCGCGTGCGCGGGATGGAGTTCCTCGTTGACGAGCTTGCGCAGCTCGCGCGCGAACACGTCCTCGATCTGGTGCGGGTCATCGGCATGCATGCCGACCATCCGCAGATAATCGCAGATCAGTACCACCGCGTGATGGTCGGCCGCGATCTTGGGGAACTTCTGGAACGCCGCACTCTCAGTGGGGCGCTCGATGTGCGGCTCGAGCGCCATCGCCCCCTTGGTGCTCGCAAGCCGGACGAAGAAGTAGAGCAGCGACAGAAGGTCGATGTAGTCCGACTTGTGGAACCGCGCTCCCTTGATGATCTTGCCCAAGCCCGAGAGCAGGTGCTTCACGCCGTGCATGCTATTGGCCATCAGCACGATGCCGATACCCGCACCGCCGATCATCATCAGCTCGAAGGGAAGGGCGGCGAGGATGATGCTGATCTTGCCCCCGGCGAGCATGTAGCCGCCGAACACCATGATCAGCAGGAAGGCGAAACCGGCGAGGGTGAGCATGCGCGCCGCCCGTCAGGAGCCCGGGGCGGGATGCACCCGCTGGATCAGGAGCGCGATCCGTCGGTTCGCCGCGGCGCGCGGCTCGGCGGGCAGGAGCGGCTCGCGGTCGGCCACGCCGGTCACCGAGCGGATACCGGATTCGGGGAACCCGGCCTCGATCAGCAGCCGGCGCGTGGCGTTGGCACGGTCGGCCGAGAGTTCCCAGTTGGTCATGCCGCTGCCTGACCGGAACGGTGCGGCATCGGTATGGCCGATGATGGTGAGCGGGTTGCCGATCGCGGCGAGCGTGGGCGCCACCTTGGCAAGCAGAAGCCGCACCCGCTCCGACGGGACCGCCGAGCCGGAGGCGAACATCGGCGTCCGCTCGGCGTCGATCAGCTGAACGCGCAGGCCCTCCGGCGTGACGTCGATCGCGACCTGGCGGGCGAGCTCGGCAAGAGCCGGGTCGTCGGCGATCGACCGCCTGAGCGCCTCCGCCGCCGCCTCGAGGGCGCGCGTTTCGGCTTCCGCCGCGGCTTCCGCCTCCGCGCGCGCGGCGATCGCGGCGGCCGAGCCGGGCGCCGCCGTCGCCTCAGGACCCTCCCGGTCGGCCGCGCCGCGGTCGGTCGCATGCTCGCCGCCGGAACCGGCGGCGCGGGGGTGCGGGAAATAGCCGCCCGTTGCGTGCGGCTTCGGCCTGTCGCCGAGGTCGCCGGCGCGGCCGTCGCGCTCGCCCGCCGAGCCGGGAGCGTCCTCCTCTTCCTCGGGCGGCGGGCCCCGTTCCGGCCGCTCTTCGATCGTCGGCGTGCCCGATCGGCCGACCAGCGAGCCGTCATCGACCGGGGAGGAGCCGCCGAAGGGCCGGCCGGTGCCGCTCTCGCCGGCCCCGAACAGGTTGGTCGGCGAGAAGTAGTTGGCGATGCCGAGGCGCTGTTCCTGCGAGGTGGCGTTGAGAAGCCACATCAAGAGAAAGAAGGCCATCATCGCGGTGACGAAGTCGGCATAGGCGACCTTCCACGCGCCGCCATGATGGCCGTGCTCCGCAGCCTCCTCGCGCCTGATCACGAGGGTCGCGCCGTCCTTCTCCCTGCCCGTCTTCCTGCTCATCCAGCGCCCACGCCTCGGGGATACGCCCCGCCGGTTGCGGGGGAGGCTCCCCGACCCTCGGGCACGATGGCGCGCATCGCTTAAGCCTTGATGAAGGACGGTCGGATGCCGGGGCGGCGAACATCGCGCTGCGGCGCCCTCGGGCAGCCCCGGGTTGAACGCCATGCAGCCGGCGCATATATGCCGCTCGATCGTGTGGGTCGTGCGGCCGGGGCCGCCGCCTGCGTTTCCGCGCCGCCTGGGAGGTCCTCGACGCGGCGCGCCAACGGGGAAGGCGATGCGCCGGGGGTTCGTCAGAGGTCAGGCCACGTGCCGCAGCGCGGCCTGCAGCGTAGCGGGTGCGACATGCTGACGGTCGTCCTCGCCCCGTTCGCCGCTGCCCTTCTGGCCCCCTTGATCGTCTCACGCCTGCGCGATCGCGCTGCTCTCGTGCTTGCGCTGGTTCCCGCGTCGCTGTTCGCCTGGGCGATGGCCAATCTGGGCGAGGCGTTCCCGGGCCGGATCGAGGCGACGCCGTGGGTGCCCGGGCTTTCGGTCTCGCTCTCCTTCAACCTCGACGGGCTGTCAGCCCTCTTCACCCTTCTCATCACCGGCATCGGCACGCTCGTCGTCCTCTACGCCGGCGGCTACCTCGCTGGCCACGTGATGCTCGGGCGCTTCTTCGCGATCCTGTTCGCCTTCATGGGGGCGATGCTCGGCGTCGTGCTCTCCGACAACATGATCGCGCTGTTCGTGTTCTGGGAGCTCACGAGCCTCGCGAGCTACCTGCTTGTCGGCTTCGAAGCGGCGAAGCCGCACGCGCGCCGCTCCGCCCTGCAGGCTCTGCTGATCACCGGCACAGGTGGGCTTGCGCTGCTTGCAGGCATGATCCTGCTCGCCGAAGCCGGGGGCTCTTGGGAACTGTCCGATCTCGCGCTTGCGAAGTCCTGGCTGCAGGCGAGCCCTCTCTACGGCCCGGCGCTCGTCCTCGTCCTGGTGGGCTGCTTCACCAAGAGCGCGCAGTGGCCGTTCCACTCCTGGCTGCCCGGGGCAATGGCAGCCCCGACCCCCGTCTCCGCCTATCTGCACTCGGCGACGATGGTGAAGGCGGGTGTCTATCTGCTCGCGCGGCTCGAGCCGGCGCTCGGCGGCACCGACGTGTGGCTCGTCTCGCTTGGCCTCGTCGGCGGCATCACCATGCTGATGGGCGCGGTGTTCGCCTTGCTCGAGACCGACCTCAAGCTCGTCCTTGCCTGGACCACCGTCGCCGCCCTCGGCACGCTCGTGTTCCTGCTCGCGCCGAGCTTCGAGCCGTCGGTGAAGGCGGCGATGGCGTTCCTGCTCGTCCACGCGCTCTACAAGGGCGCCCTGTTCATGACCGCGGGCAACCTCGACCACGAAGCCGGCACGCGCGACCTCACACGGCTTCGCGGCCTCGCGCGCGCCATGCCGCTCACCTTCGCCGCCGCCGCGATGGCCGCGTTCTCGATGGCGGGCCTTCCCGCGAGCCTTGGCTGGGTGGCGAAGGAGCTGATCGGTCTCGCCAAGGCCTCGGACGAGATCGGGCTCACGCTCACGGCCGCGACCGCAGCCAATGCTGCCGGTTTCGCGGTCGCCTGCATCGCCGGGCTCAGGCCCTATCTCGGGCAGGCCTCCGAGGCTGCGGCGGAGGCGCACGAGGCGCCCTGGACCATGCTCGCGGGCCCTCTTCTCCTCGGCGCGCTCGGCCTCGTCTTCGGCATGGCGCCCCAGCTCGCGGCCGACCTCCTGATCGCTCCGGCCGCCGCCGCCGTGCTCGGCACCAAGCCGGCGCTCGAGATTACCCTCTTCAAAGGGTTCGACTGGAAGTTCCTGCTGACGCTCGCGACCTTCGCGGCCGGTGCGGCGATCTACCTCGCCTGGGTGCGGTTCGGAGCGGAGGCGCGCGCCCGCTCCGCTCCGGTGCTCGAGCGCGGCCCCGATCGCGGCTACGACCATCTGCTCGCGGGCCTCGCCGCCTTCGCCTCCTGGCTCACGCGGCTGATGCAGCCCGGGCTCCTGCACCGCTATGTCGCGGCGACCTTCGCCGTGGTTGGCCTCGTCGTCATCGCCGGTGCGTTCCGCGGCCCCTTCGCCCTCGCCCCCCTCGGCGACGGGGGGAAGCTCATCGAATGGGTGGTGATCGTGCTCACCGCCGCAGCGGCGTTGGCGACAGCGCTTGCGACGACGCGTCTTCTCGCCGTC
This sequence comes from Elioraea tepida, assembly GCF_019203965.1. Lineage (NCBI taxonomy): Bacteria > Pseudomonadati > Pseudomonadota > Alphaproteobacteria > Acetobacterales > Elioraeaceae > Elioraea > Elioraea tepida. The sequence continues at coordinate 2,298,643 of NZ_CP076448.1, read as the reverse complement.
ACCGCGCTGGGGATGGTGGGGCTCGGGGTCGCGATGATCTTCATGCTCTGGAGCGCGCCCGACCTCGCGATCACCCAGTTCATGGTCGAGACGCTGATCGTCGTGATCCTGGCGCTGATCCTGATCCGCCTGCCCGGCTTCCGCATCACCTCCGAGGCAGACCGGCCCGGCCCCGGAACGATCATGATCGCCGCCGGGGCGGGCGTGCTCGTCGCCGTGCTGATGCTCGGCGTGCTCGCCGAGCCGTTCGATCCGCGTCTTGCGGAATGGTTCGGCGCCAACGCGGTTCCCGGCGGGCTCGGGCGCAACGTGGTCAACGTGATCCTGGTCGATTTCCGCGCGCTCGACACGCTCGGGGAGATCACCGTGGTGGTCGCGGCGGCACTCGGGGGGATCGCGGCGATGATGCGGTTCGGCCGCAGGCGCGCGGACGCGGGTGGGAGGGAGGACAGGTGAGCAGCCTCATCCTGCGCGCGGCGACGCGGGCGCTCGCGCCGCTTCTCCTCATGCTCTCGCTATTTTTGCTCTGGCGCGGCCATAACGAGCCAGGCGGCGGGTTCATCGGCGGGCTCGTGGCGGCGTCGGCCGCCGCGCTGCAGGGCATCGCCTTCGGCCCGGCGGCGGCGCGGCGCATGCTGTGGCTGCCGCCGGTGGGGGTCGCCGCGACCGGGCTTGCGCTGGCGGTTCTGTCGATCCTGCCCTCCGCCCTTGCAGGCCTGCCGCCCATGAAGGCTCTGTGGGCGAAGCTCGACCTCGGCGACGGCGCCGTCGTGCCGCTCGGCACGCCGCTCCTGTTCGACATCGGCGTGTTCCTCGTGGTCGTCGGCAGCGTGGTGGCGCTGATCTCCGCCCTCGAACACGCGCCGGAGTGACGCATGGAGGCGACGCTCGCGATCCTCATCGGCGTTCTGGTCGCGGTCGCGGTCTGGCTGATGCTGTCGCGCAACCTGGTGCGCTTCCTGCTCGGCTTCGCGATGCTCTCGAACGCCGTGAACCTCGCCATGTTCGTCGCCGGCCGGCTCACCCCTTCCGCTCCGCCGCTCGTGCAGGAGGGCGCGGAGGGCTTCGCCAGCGCCTTCGCCAACCCGCTGCCGCAGGCGCTCGTCCTGACGGCGATCGTGATCGGCTTCGGGCTGCTTGCCTTCGCCCTCGTGCTCACGTGGCAGGCCCAGGCGCGGCTCGGAACCGTGCGCACCGACGAGATGCGCGTGGCCGAGCCGCCGCCCGCTCGGGAAGCGAAATGAACGGCTGGTACGCCGCGCTCGCCGCGCTTCTGCCGCTCGCCGCCGCGGCGACGACGCTCATCGCGCACAACCGGCCGCGGCTTCAGACCGCGCTCTCGCTCGGCTTTGCGGCCGCGCTGCTCGTCGATTCCGCTCTGCTGTTCGCGGCGGTGTGGCGCGACGGCATCGTCGTGGTCCAGGCCTCCGGATGGGCGGCGCCCTTCGGCATTACGCTCGCGGTCGACACGCTGGGGGCGGTGATGACGCTGATCGCCGCCATCACCGGGCTCGCCTGCCTCGCCTACGCGACCGCCGAGATCAGCGAGGAGGACCGGCGCGCCTTCTTCCACCCGCTGAGCCACGTTCTGCTCGCCGGCGTCTGCGGCGCCTTCGTCACCGGCGACCTGTTCAACCTCTATGTCTGGTTCGAGGTGCTGCTCATCGCGAGCTTCGGCCTGCTCGTGATCGGTGGCTCGAAGGCGCAGACCGACGGGGCGGTGAAATATCTCGCGCTCAACCTCGTTGCCACGAGCCTGTTCCTGCTCGCCACCGGCCTGATCTACGGGCTGACTGGCACGCTCAACATGGCCGACCTCGCGCTCGCGGTGCCGCGAATCGAGAATGTCGGCGTGCTGAACGCGGCGGCGATGATGCTGCTTGCCGCCTTCGGGATGAAGGCGGCGGTGTTCCCGCTGTTCTTCTGGCTTCCGGCCTCCTACCACACGCCGCTCGTTTCGGTCTCTGCGGTGTTCGCCGGGCTTCTGACCAAGGTCGGAGTCTACGCCCTGATCCGCGTCGTCACGCTCATCTTCACCCACGACCCGGCCTGGACCAACACGCTTCTTCTCTGGACCTCCGGGCTGACGATGCTCACGGGCGTGCTCGGGGCGGCAGCACAGAACGAGTGGCGTCGCATCCTCTCGTTCCACATTGTGAGCCAGATCGGCTACATGGTGATGGGGCTCGCGCTCGGCACGCGGCTAGGGCTCGTGGGTGCGGTGTTCTATCTCGTCCACCACATCGTGGTGAAGGCGAACCTCTTCCTCATCGCCGGGGTGGCGCGCCACCTCGTCGGAAGCATGGAGCTGAAGCGCTCGGGCGGGCTTTATGTCGCAGCACCGTGGCTTGCGATCCTGTTCTTCATCCCAGCCTTCTCGCTCGCGGGCTTCCCCCCGCTCTCCGGCTTCTGGGCGAAGTACATCGTGATCAAGGCCGCGCTCGACGAGCGCGGCTTCTGGATCGCCGCAGCCGCTCTGGTGACCGGCCTGCTCACCATCTACTCGATGACGAAGATCTGGGGCGAGGCGTTCTGGAAGCCGCACCCGGACGGCGCCGTGGCCGCGACCGAGGCGCCGCGCGCGATGGTCGCCCCGATCGCCGCTCTCGCCGCCTGCACGGTCGTGATCGGCCTGTTCGCGCAGCCGTTCCTCGCGGTCGCGGAACGTGCCGCTGCCGAGCTGACCGAGCCCGCGCGCTACATCACCGCAGTTCTGGGAGCGCGGTCATGACCGGGCCTGCTGCGGCGCCACCGCCCCTTCCCCCTGCGCCAGGGGCGCCGTCGCTTCTTGTGCTGAATCTCCTGCTCATGCTCGGCTGGTGCGGCGCCTTCGGCAGCTTCAGCGCCTGGGCGCTCTCGACCGGCTTCGTCGCGGGCTTTGCGGCCCTTTGGCTGACGCGCCACCTCTGGGGCGGCGCGCGAAGCAGCTATTTCCGGCGCACCCTCGCCGGCCTCTCCTTCGCCCTTTTCTACGCCGGCGCGCTGATCCGGAGCGCCTGGACGGTTGCGCGCCAAGTGCTCGCGCCGAGGATCACGGCACGGCCCGGAGTGATCGCCGTGCCGCTCGTCGCGTCGCGCGACGTCGAGATCGCGACGCTCGCCAACCTCGTCACCCTCACGCCGGGAACGATGAGCATCGACGTCTCGAACGACCGCTCGACGCTCTACGTCCATGTCATGATGCTCGACGACCCGGCGGCGGTGGAGGCGGACATTCGCCAGAACTTCGAGGCGCGGCTGCTCGAGGTGCTGCGATGAGCGCGCTGCTCGCCGCTGCGATGCTGATCGGTTGGGCGATGCTCGGCCTTGCCTTCGCGATTGGGCTCGCGCGTCTTGTGCGCGGGCCGCACCTGCCGGACAGGATCGTCGCTCTCGACATGCTCGCTCTCGTCAGCATCTGCGCGGCGCTGTTGCACACGCTTGAGACCGGCTCCACCGCTTTCCTCGATCTCGCTCTCGTGATGGCGCTCGTCTCCTTTCTCTCGACGGTCGCCTTCGCGCGCTATGTCGAGCGGGTAGCGTTCCGCCGCCGCGCGCAGGCGGATCCTCCGCCGCTGGATCACGCCGATGACTGAGCTCGCCGTTGCCCTGCTCGTGCTCGCAGGTGCCGGGTTCGCGCTCGTCGCCGCGATCGGCGTCTGGCGCCTGCCGGATGCGATGATGCGCATGCATGCGAGCTCCAAGGCCGGAACGCTCGGCGGCTCGCTGCTCTTCATCGCAGTCGCGCTCGGGCTTGGCGATCTCTCCGCGGGCGTCCGCGCCATCGCCGGCATCGCCTTCCTTCTGCTCACCGCTCCGGTCGCAAGCCATCTGATCGGGCGGGCGACCTATCTGCTTGGGGTTCCGCGGCACCCTTCGCAGACGCGTGACGACCTCGAGGGGCGCTACGACCTCGCCGCGCGCATCTGCCGCCCACCTGAGGATCGCAGCCGCTGAGCAAGTCCGGCGGCGCGCCGGCCGCCGCGCGTGCCGAAATGCGAAGCCAGATCTCGGGGCAGGTCGGCTGCAGATCGCGCGTCTTCAGCGCGTCGCTTCCTGGCCGCAGGCAAGACAGCGGCATCATCGGCAGCCCGCCCGGGCCGGGAGACCGGCCCACACGCCTGGCCGCGGTCGCAGCCAGTCGTCGAGCCGTGGCCGAGGCGTGCACGCCCTCGCCTCGGCCCTCGACACGCCGGCGTCAACGCCCTCTTCGCTGCGCGCGCCGGAGCGCCCCGCGCAGGGCGAGGCGCCGAAACCTTCGCCTCAGGCAACCTCCTCGAGAGCGCGCGTGGTCTCCGGCTCCCAGCGGCCCTCGGCAAGCCGTCGTGCCACCGTTCCGTCCGGGCGGATTGACAAGAGGTGCAGCCAGCCGTTGTCGACGAGGCGGCGAACCGCGTCATGACGCGCGAGCACCTCATCCATCGCCTCCTCCGGCGCCTCGATGAACACGGAGAGACGAAGCGGCTCGTGTACGAAGCGCGTGCCGTCATGCACCGACTGCCAGGGAAGGCCCGTGCGCAGGTCTCCCCCCTGACCCTCGAGCACGCCGAAGAGGCCGACGACGTTGTGCAGCGTCTTGTTGCCGCTGCCCCAGGCCTCGTTGTCCACCGTCGAGCCCCAGTACTGGAGGTTGATCCAGTTCGCGACCACCATCGGCGCCGTCATGATCAGCTCGAGCACGCTGAAGCCGCGATCCTGTCGCCAGTCATAGGTATGCAGGAAGGCACGCCCGCCGAGGTCGAGACCGCGCGTGCGCGCGCGCGGCGCGGCGATGAAGGCGGCGTTGTTGGCGAGCGCCCACTCGGGCCGAACCTCCGACCAGTCTGCCGAGCGCCGGGCGGTGTCGGCGGAGGCGTCCGCTTCCGACGCGAGGCCGAGCAGCGGCGCGCGTTCGGCACGCGTGCGGGCGGAGGCCTCGGCGAGCGCCCGCTGCAGCGTCTCGAGGGTCCCGACCTGCGAGGGCGGCACGCGATCGGTGTCGAACAGGGTGATCTCGTCCGTCACCGTCTCGTGCAGCCCGGCGACGAACCAGGTATCGGCGGGGATCACGATGCCGCGTTCGGCAAGACCCTGGCGCACCAGCGGGTCGTTCAGAACCGCGGCCGCGATCCGCGCATTGCTCTCGCCCGAATGCCCGCCGCAGGCGCCGCAATCGAGCCCCGCAGCATGCGGGTTGTTCACTGTGCGGGCCCCGTGGCCCACGAGCAGGACGATTCCGCCGAAGCCATCCGTGAGCGACATCGCGCGTAAGACCGTCTCGGCCGCATCGATCCGCTGCGCCGTCGCCATACCGGTGGAGCGGCCGTTCCAGCTCCGCGGCGAGAGGTCGGGCGCGAGCGCGGCTAGCCCGCCCTCCGACGCGGGCCGGCGCAGCACGCCGCGCAGCAGCCCCGCGGCGGCGGCAAGGCCGATCGTCTCGACATAGGCGAAGCAGGAAACGGCCGAGGAGCGGAAGGCCGACCATAGATCGGCAAGCCGTCGCGACAGCACCATCTTCGCCGCGATCCGCTCGGCCTCCGCCGGGGCGGCGCCTGCCACCCGTTCGCAGATCGTCACGCCTGGGCGCAACAGAACCGGGCACTGGGCCGACCCTGCGCCATCGCCGAACCGCACATAGTCGACCGCGAAGCCGAAGAAGCCGGCGAAGCCGAAAGTCTCGACCTCGGGCGCGACACGCTCGAGCGCGCGGCGATAGACCTCGGAGCGGACGTCGATGCAGAACACGGCCTGGGCGAGCGGTGCCGCGGGACGCGCGGGATCGGGCCCGAGGCGGTCGATGATCCGGCGGCGGAACGAGGCCTCTCGCGCCTCGACGGCGGCGAGCGCAGCAGAGAGATCGGGCGCCTCGGGGTCGGGAGCGGCGAGACGGTCCGCCCAGGCCGAGCGGAACCGCGGGACATCGTGAAGGGTGAACAGAGCCGCGTCCCAGGCGAGCCGAACCGCGAGCAGGTTGAGCACCGTGTCGTCGGGTTCGCCCGCAAGCTCGCGCGCCCACCCCTTCTGCCGAAACAGCCCGGCCCAGCCGGCGACGGAGAGCAGGGCGCGGTGGAGGTAGTCGTCGGACGCCTCCGGCCCGAGGTCGATCATCTCGAGCGTCGCCGCAATGGTCTCGACCGGATCCTCGGGCATGGCCGCGATGGTCTTGCGGAACCCGGCAAGCCCCATCGCCTCCGGAGCGCGGTCATGCGCCATGGCAGCGCGCCAGGCGGCGTAGAAGGGCAGGTCGCGCCAGGGCATCGGCCACGCGGCCTGGCCCTCGTCCGACCATGCCGCCGCCCACTTGCCGATCTCGTCGGTGACGCGGCGCGACCAGTCGGTGCCGAGGGTGGCGTCCAGCACGTCGGCCACCGTCAAAGCACGCGGGGAAACGGAAGGAGGCTCGATGCTCGCCCCCTCCGGCTTCGGCAGAAGGTCGCGCCCGGCCACCCTTCGGAGCGTCACAGCCGCCTCGAGGAAGCTCCGGTCGGCGAGGCCAAGAAACGGGTTGACCGCGACGAAATCGCGCAGCGGCCAGAGTGGTGCGACGCGGGCGCAGGCGCGGCGCGCCCGCTCCTCGAGCGCAAGCCGCGGCAGGGCGAAAGAGCCGTCGGGCATCACTGGCCTCCCTTGGCAGAAGCGGGCCGAGCGAGCCGGGCGTTTATCGCCGCGTTCACATAGGCCCCGTTGAGGAGATGGACGTAGAGCGCGCCCAAGAGCCGCCCCGGCACGGGAGAGCGCCGCGCGACGTTGAGCACGAGCAGGGCGGCGAAGGCGAGCACAGTGAGCACGCACAAGAGTGCGGCGAACAGCGACCGCGGCGCCGTTGCCTCCGGCAGGGCAGACGCGAACAGGGCCGCCGCCCCGGCCTGAAGCCCGAACCACAGAACGGCCACGCCGCCTGCCATCGCCCAGGCCCTGAGCACGAAGGCCGCAGAGCCGGGCGCGGCGGCGGCGGTCGCGAGCGTCGGCACGAGAGCCATCACGAGAACCGAGCCGAGCACCGCCGCCGCCGGAGCCTCGGCCGCAGGCATCCCAAGCGCCGCACCGACGGCGAGAACGATCGCCACCGCGACGCAGAGCGCCGGCAGAAGCACGCGCTTCGGCAAGGGCGGAAGAGGCGCGGGGCGGCGCGCCGCCACCACGCTTCCCGAGGAGAGGAAGGCATGGGCCTTGTAGAGGGCGTGCGCGACGATGTGCAGAAGCGCCGCGGCGAACGCGCCGAGGCCGAGCTGCATCACCATGAAGCCCATCTGCGCGACGGTGGACCACGCAAGCGCCACCTTGACGCTCGTCTGCGTCAGCATCACCGCCGCCCCGATCACGGAGGTGGCGGCCCCGACGATCAGCAAGAGGTCGAGCGCGGCCGGCGAGAGAGCCACCACGTCGGCGAAGCGGATGATCAGGAACCCACCGGCGTTGATGATGCCAGCGTGCAGCAGCGCCGAGACGGGGGTGGGCGTCTCCATCACCTCGATCAGCCAGCCATGCGCCGGGAACTGCGCCGACGTGAGCACGGCGGCGACCGCGAGCAGGAGCGCGATCACCCCGACGAGGAGCCCCCCCTCGCCGCGTGCGGCAAGGGCAGAGGCCGCCTCGCGGAGCTCGGCGACGCCAAGTGTTCCGAACCCCTGCCACAAGAGAAGGAAGGCCAGGACGAGTGCGGCATCCCCCACTCGCGAGACGATCGCCTTCTTGCGGGCTGCGAGCACCGCCCCCGGCCGCGTGCCGTAGAACAGCAGCAGCCGGTTGAGGCAGAGGCTGGTCGCGACCCAGGCGGCGGCGAGCAGGAGGAGGTTGCCCGCGATCACGAGCGCGAGCACAGAGGCGAGGGTGAGCGCGAGCCACTTCATGAAGCGGCCCTGGCCCGGATCGCCGTCGAGGTAGCGCCGGCTGTAGTCGGCCACCACCGCGCCGATCGACGAGACGAGAAGCAGCATCGTCGCCGAGACAGAGTCGAGCTGGATGATCGCACCGGGGAGGGCGCGCCCGCCAAGGGCGAGCGCCAGCGCCACGACGGCGGCGGAGAGCGCGGCGATGCCCGCGGCGGCCGTGACGGCAAGCCGCATGCGCCTCGACGCGCGATCGGCCGCGGCGGCGGGAACGAGGCCGAGCAGCACCAGAAGCAGCGGGCCGAGGGCGGCCAGGACGGGAAGGAGGGTGCGCATCGGGGCGAAACCTCGCGAGCGGCGTTCGAGCGGCGCGGATGGGTAGCCCGGGCGACATCATTCAGTAAAATACAAAGATTGAAATCGTATGTTCGTTCTGACAGAAGCGTCCAATGGCGCCCCTGAACTACCACCACCTGCGGCATTTCTGGGCGATCGCGCGCGAGGGCAGCCTCACCCGCGCCGCCGAGCGGCTCCGGATCGCCCAGTCGGCGCTCTCGACCCAGCTGCGCGCGCTCGAGGCGGAGCTCGGCGAGCCTCTGTTCGAGCGCAAGGGCAGGCGTCTCGAGCTGACCGAGGCGGGGCGGATCGCCTTCGACCATGCGGAGCGGATCTTCCGCACCGGCGAGGAGCTCCTCGACGCGCTTCGGGGCAGTTTCGGCCAGAGCCGGCGCCTGTTGCGGATCGGCGCCGTAGCGACGCTGTCGCGAAACTTCCAGCTCGAGCTGTTGCGCCCCTTCCTTGGCCGGAACGATGTCGAGATCGTTGTCGAGAGCGGCTCGCTCCGGGAGCTGCTCGCACGGCTCGATTCGCTGTCGCTCGATGTGGTTCTGTCGAACGTGCCGGTCGCGCACGAGGCGGCGGCGGAGCGCACGGCCGTGCTGCTTGCCGAGCAGCCCGTGAGTCTGGTCGGCCGCCCCGGCGCCGGGCCGTTCCGTTTCCCTGATGATCTGCGGGCGACGCCGGTTCTGCTGCCGGGGCGGGAGAGCAGCATACGCCAGGGCTTCGACCTGATGCTCGATCGTGCGGGGATCCGCCCCGTCGTCGTAGCGGAGGTCGATGACATGGCGATGCTGCGGCTGCTCGCGCGCGAAAGCGAGGGGGTGACGCTCGTGCCGCCGATCGTGGTGCTCGAGGAGCTGCGCGCCGGGCTGCTCGAGGAGCGCGCGGCGGTGCCGGGGCTTGCCGAGAGCTTCTACGCCATCACCGCGCGCCGGCGGTTCCCGAACCCGCTGCTCGCCGAGCTGTTGCGCACACCGGTCGTTCCGCCGGCGCGATCTTCCGCGGTCGCGCCGCCTACAGATGCGCCCGCGTCCAGGCCTCGATCCGTGCGGCGGGCATCAACCCAGCCTGGCGGGCGACCTCGCGGCCGCCCCTGAACAGCACGAGCAGCGGGATGCCGGTGATTTGGAGCGCGGCGGCGAGCTCCGGCGCCTCCTCGGTCGAGACCTTGGCGAGACGCACCTCTGGCTCGAGCGCCGCTGCCGCCGCCTCGAACTGCGGTGCCATGGCACGGCAGGGGCCGCACCAGGAGGCCCAGAAATCGACAAGCAGCGGCAGGTCGCCACGGTCGCGATGCCGGCGGAACCGCGCTGCATCGAGAGCGACGGGCTTGCCCTGGAACAGCGGCGCGCCGCAGGCGCCGCATTTCGGCCGCGACGCGAGGCGTTCGGGAGGGAGCCGGTTGAGGGCATCGCAGCTCGGGCAGACGACGTGCATGGCGGGGAATCACAACCAGGGACGGCGACGTCAGCGTGCCGCGCGCTGGCGTCGCGGTTCAAGCCGGAGCGGAAGGGCGGGATCGCCGAAGCGGTTCGACCACTCCCGCACCGTGCACCCCCTCCCGCCAAGCCCCTCAGGCTTCCCTCGCCGCCGCGCGCCGACGTCGGCGAAGCGTCGATGCGAACCGTTGCGTCAGCGCGTGCGCAGCAGCACGGACGCCGATGGTGCTGCTGGAGAGGATTGAACTCTCGACCTCTCCCTTACCAAGGGAGTGCTCTACCACTGAGCTACAGCAGCCCGCACAGGCTCGGCGGCTGATTGCCACAGCGGAGAGGACGGTTCAAGCACGCCTCCCCGTCCCTCCTGCGCCGGCCGGGCGGTTCAGGCCATGCCGAGCGCACGCTTGTAGAGATCGAGCAGCGTCTCCTGCTCCTCGAGCTCCGCCTGGTCCTGGCGGCGGAGGCGTATGACCTGCCTCAGCACCTTGACGTCGAACCCGGCCGACTTCGCCTCGGCATAGATGTCACGGATGTCGCCGGCGAGCGCCTTGCGCTCCTCCTCGAGCCGCTCGATGCGTTCGACGAGGCTTCGGAGCCTGTCGGCAGCGATGCCGTAGGTCTCGTTCTCCGCTCGCTTCTCGGCTGCCTTGGCCATGGGCGCGTCTCCGTCCGGGGGCGGGAGGGATAGCGGCGACCGCCGGTCGCTTCAAGCCGCGCTACGAAGCGTCCCGCCCTCCTTTCGCATCTGGCGCCAGCGCGCAGCGCCGGACCATGACGGAGGTCAATGATCCTTCGGCGCGTTGGCGGCGAAGGCGGCGAGCTGCTCGGCCGAGGCCTCCTTCTGATAGCGGGCCTGCCACTCCTTGTAGGGCATGCCGTAGATGATCTCGCGCGCCTCGTCATAGGTGAGCGCAAGCCCGCGTTCCTCGGCGGCGGCGCGATACCATTTGGAGAGGCAGTTGCGGCAGAAGCCCGCGAGATTCATCAAGTCGATGTTCTGCACGTCGGTGCGGTCGCGCAGGTGCTGAACGAGCCGCCTGAAGGCGGCGGCCTCGAGGGCGGTGCGTGTTGCCTCGTCGAACTCGGGTGCGGCCATGGCCTAGCTCCTCTAACGCTCCTTGCCCCCGCTTGGGGCGACCTGCGCCTAGATGGCGCGCGCGGATACCCTTCGCCATACTCCGCCGCCCGGACAAGGCAAGCGGGAGGATGCCAGGGTGGAGTGGACCGACGGGGCGGCGCGGGCGGCGCTCAGAGCGATCTTCGATTCGGCCATCGCGGCGGCCGACCCGCGCGTCGTGCTGCCTCCCGCCCTTGCCACCATCGACCGGCCGCGCGGCCGAACCGTCGTGGTGGGCGCCGGCAAGTCCGCCGCCCTGATGGCGCAGGTGACGGAGGAAGCCTGGAGTGCGCCGGTCGAAGGCGTTGTGGTGACGCCCGACCGGCATGCGGTTCCGACGCGGCGCGTGCGCGTGCTCGAGGCGAGCCACCCGGTTCCGGACTCGCGCAGCGAGGCAGCGGCACGCGCGGTGCTCGACGCGGTCTCGGGCCTCACGGAAGACGACCTCGTGCTCGCCCTGATCTCGGGCGGCGGGTCGGCGCTTCTGTCTTTGCCTGCGCCGGGGCTGACGGCAGAGCACAAGCAGGCGGTGAACCGCGCGCTGCTCGCCTCCGGCGCCACGATCGGGGAGATGAATGCGGTCCGCAAACACCTCTCCGCTATCAAGGGCGGGCGGCTTGCCGCCGCCGCCGCGCCGGCGCGGGTGGTCACGCTCGCGATCTCAGACGTGCCCGGCGACGACCCGGCGGTGATCGCCTCGGGGCCGACCGTGCCCGACCCGACGACCTTCGCGGACGCCCGAGCCATCGTCGCGAAATACCAGATCAGCCTTCCCGAGCCGGTCGCCGCCCATCTCGCGGCCGCGCGGGACGAGACCCCAAAGCCGGGCGACCCGCGGCTCGCCCGCGCCGAGTTCCGGCTGATCGCGACCGCGCGCATGGCGCTCGAAGCCGCCGCCGCGGCCGCTCGCGCACGCGGCCTCACCCCGCTCATCCTCGGCGATGCGCTCGAAGGCGAGAGCACGGTGATGGGCACGGTGATGGCCGGAATCGCGCTCTCCTGTGCGGCCCACGGCACCCCCGCCGCTCCGCCCTGCGTCCTGCTCTCGGGCGGCGAGACGACGGTGACGATCGGGTCAGTGCGGCCCGGGCGCGGCGGACGCAACACGGCCTTCCTCGCTGGCCTTGCGCTCGCGCTCAAGGGCGCCCGGGGGATCTGGGCGATCGCCGGCGACAGCGACGGGATCGACGGCACCGAGGACGCGGCAGGCGCGATCGTGGCGCCCGATACGCTGGCGCGCGCCCGCGCCGCAGGGCTCGACCCGGCGGCGCTCGCGGCCGGGTTCAACAGCTACAGCCTGTTCGCGGGCTGCGGCGACCTCGTCGTCACCGGGCCGACGCTCACCAACGTCAACGACATCCGCGCCATTCTGGTGGCGCCGCACTGAGCGGACGGGGCTCCGGCCTCGGGGCCGTGGCGGCGGCGCCGCCGGCGTCAGCCCTCCGGCACAAGCCCAAGCCCTTCCGCCTGCTCCAGGCCGGGCACTGCGGGAGCATCCGGATCCGGCTCGAGGAGCCCCGCGTCGTCCTCGCGCACCGCGTTGACGCGGGTGGAGACGGGCCAGATCCGAAAGGCCGAGCCGTCCATCGGCCGAAGCACCGACGCCGGGTCTCCCTCTGCCTCGCCGAGCCAGAGCGGCCAGGTCTCGGGCGGGAGCACCACGGGCATGCGCTCGTGCAGCCGGGCGAGAAGAGGGGCCGCGGGGCAGGTGACGACCGCGAAGGTCCTGAGGATCGACCCGTCCGGCGCGCGCCAGCGCTCCCACAGCCCCGCGAGCGCCATCGGCTCGCCGCTCCGAAGCGCGACCGCGTAGGGCTGCTTGCGCCTTTGCCCCGGGACCTCGGCCCATTCGTAGAACCCGTCGATCGGCACGAGGCAGCGGCGCTTCGCATAGGCGTCGCGAAAGGCGGGCTTCTCCGCAAGGCTCTCGGCACGGGCGTTGATCATCCGCGAGCCGATCGCCGCATCCTTTGCCCAGATGGGCAGGAGCCCCCAGCGGAGCAGGTCGAGATGGCGCGCGCCGGTCTCGGGGTTGCGGCGCACCACGAGACTGTCCTGGGTCGGGGCGACGTTGAACCGGGGCGGGGCGTTAGGAACCGGATCGACGGTGCGGAACAGGCGCGCGAGCGCCGCCGGGGGGCGCGACAGGAAATAGCGGCCGCACATGGGTTTCGCGGCCGGCGGCTCAGAGGGACGGGCGGCGGGAGCGGCTGCCGGAGGCCTCCTCGACCGCATGCCCGAGGGCCAGCACCGACGCCTCACCGAAGGGCGGGCCGATGATCTGCAGCCCGAGCGGCAACCCGTTCGGAGCGAAGCCCGAGCAGACCGACATCGCCGGCCCCCCCGAGATGTTCGCCGGTGCGGCGTAGGTCGGGCGTGCCAAGCCCTCGTCGAGCGACACATCGGCGAGCTTCGGCGCCGGCCCTGGTGTTGCTGCCGTCACGAGAACGTCGAACTGGTCGAACAGGGCGTTGAGCTCGGCCGCGAGGCTGCGGCGGTGGCGCTGCGCCTGGATGTAGTCCACCGCGCGCATGACCCCCCCCGCCATCACCCGAACGCGGAACGCGCGGCTGTAGGCTTCCGGGCGGCTGATCAGCTTGGCCTCGTGGAGGGCGAAGGCCTCCGCCGTGATGATCAGGCGGTTGGCGGCGTTGAAGGCAGCGAGCGGCGGGCAGTCGGCCGTGCCGACGGAACAGCCGAGATCCGCAAGCAGGCGCTCGGCTTCCCCCATCTGCTCGATCACCTCGGCCGAGGCGGGAAGATCGGTTTCGTAGAAGCGGCGGATGATGCCGACCTTCAGGCCCTTCGCGCCGCGGCGCGCCGCCGCGGCATAGCCGCCGGGCGGCGGGGTGGAGGGAACGGAGGCCGGGTCGAGCGGGTCGTAGCCGGCGATCGAGTCGAGCAGGATCGCACAGTCCTCCGCCGTCCAGGCCATCGGCCCGGCGGTGTCGAGGCTCGGCGAGAGGGGAATGACGCCGCGCCGGCTGACCAGCCCGGCGGTGGGCTTGAGGCCAGCGATGCCGCAATAGGCGGCCGGGAAGCGGATCGAGCCGCCCGTGTCAGAGCCGAGCGAGCCGAGAGCGAGCCCGGCCGCGACGGCAGCGCCCGAGCCGGAGGAGGAGCCGCCGGTGAAGCGCTCGGTATCCCAGGGGTTGCGGGCTGGCGGCCACGGCAGGTCGAAGGCAGGGCCGCCGATGGCGAACTCGTGGGTGGCGAGCTTGCCGAGCATCACCGCCCCCGCCTCGTGGAGGCGGCGTATCGCCTCTGCGTCGCGGGCCGGGACATTCGCCTCGAGAAGGCGCGACTGCGCCGTCGTCCGCACACCGGCCGTGTCATAGATGTCCTTGTAGGCAAGCGGGATGCCGTGCAGCGGCCCCTTCAGCGCGCTTTGCATCTGCGCCTTCTCGGCCGCGCGCGCCTGGGCAATCGCGCCCTGTGCGGTCACCGTGAGATAGGCGTCAAGACGCGGGTTCAGACGCTCGATCCGGTCGAGAAGCGCACGGGCGAGCTCGACGGGCGAGAGCCGTCGGGCGCGGATCATCCCTGCCGCATCGGCGATCGACAGATGGTGGAGGACGTCGGAGCCTCTCATGTGCGCCGGGCGGGCTTCGTCCGGCCCTTCGCGGCGCGCCGCTTCGCTCTCCCTCCCCTTGCCCCGGTCGGCTTGGCGGGCCTGACCTTCCGCGCCGCCGTCGGCTGGGCGGCCGCCTTCGCCGCCGCGGCAGCCTTGCGCGCGCCCTTCGTGCGGGTGGCGACCGGCTTCTTCCCTGCCGGTTTCGTGGTTGCGGTCGCCGCCGGCTGCCAGGCTGGAGGGATCGGGGGGCTCGGGAGGGGCGGGTGGAACACGAAGGCCGGTTCGTCCGCGAAGGGGCGGGCTCTCGGCAGTTTCGCGGCGAGCGTGACGATGTGCTGGTACGCCACCGCCAGATCCGCCTTCTGCCCGGCGTTCAAGGTCAGACCGGCGCGGCGGATCAGGAGGTCGATCTCATCGCGGGTGACGGTGGGCGGCGGCACACGCACAAGTTCATGGGCGACGGTCTCGCCGCCCGGCGGCTCGCAGCGCGTCTCGGCCTGGTCGCGGGTCATCGCCCCACCGGCGGGGGCTCTCCCCATCTTCCGAGCGCGGATGGGCGCGCGTCCTCGATCATCGCCTCCATCTGCCCGCCTGCCCCCGGCCCGGAGCAGGGTGGCGCGGAGTGTTACCGATCGGCGGCGCCATTGGCAACGGAGGCGCCGGCGACCGCGCCTTGTGCCTGCGGGTTGCGCGGCAGGTGAAGCCCATCGACGCGCCGCCCACTCTCTGCTTCGAAGACGTGAATGTTCAGCGGCGGTGCCGAGAGCGGCAGGATCGCCCCGGGCAGAGGCGAGGAGCCGCTGAGGCGCACCGTCAGCGCCTCGCCTGAAGGAAGCAGCCCGTGCACGAGGCTCTCGGCGCCCAGCGGCTCGACGAGGTCGACCCTGAGCGCGAACGGCCCGTCGGACGCGACGACGAGATGCTCGGGGCGTATGCCGATGGTCAGCGGCGCCCCGTCCGGGAGCGGGCGGCGGCCGTCGATGAAGGGGAGGGTAGGCCCGGCCTTGAGCACCGCCGCCTCGCCACCCGGGGCGAGGGTCGCGGCGAGGAAGTTCATCGCCGGCGCACCGATGAACCCGGCGACGAAGGTGTTGGCGGGCCGCGACCACACCTCCATCGGGGTGGCGACCTGCTCGGCGCGCCCCGCATGCATCACGACCAGCCGGTCGCCGAGCGTCATCGCCTCCACCTGGTCGTGCGTGACGTAGAGCGAGGTGACACCGAGCCGACGCTGCAGCCGCTTGATCTCGGCGCGCATCGCGACCCGGAGCTTGGCGTCGAGGTTGGAGAGCGGCTCGTCGAACAGGAACAGTTTCGGCTCGCGCACGATCGCCCGGCCCATCGCCACGCGCTGGCGCTGCCCGCCCGAGAGCTGGCGCGGCCGCCGCTCGAGCAGACCGCCGATGCCGAGGAGGTCGGCCGCCTGGCGCACGCGCGCGGCGATCTCGGCCTTCGGCAGCCCCCTGATCCTGAGCCCGTAGGCCATGTTGTCGAACACGCTCATGTGCGGATAAAGGGCGTAGTTCTGGAACACCATGGCGATGTCGCGGTCCTTCGGTTCGAGGCGCGTCACATCCACCCCGTCGATCAGGATCCGCCCCGAGGTCGCGGTCTCGAGCCCGGCGACGATGCGCAGAAGCGTCGATTTGCCGCAGCCCGAGGCGCCGACGATCACGATCAGCTCCCCCTCGCCCACCGCGAGGTCGATGCCGTGCAGGACCTGCGTTCCGCCGAAATCCTTGCGCACGCCCTCGATGGTCAGTGTGGCCATGCGCGCCCTCTCACTTCTCGCTCTCAACGAGGCCCTTGACGAACCACCGCTGCATCAGGATCACGACCGCGACGGGGGGTAGGAGCGCCATCACCGTTGTCGCCATCACGATGTGCCAGTCGGTGTCGGCCTCCGACCCGAGCATCCGCACGATGCCGATCACGATCGTCTCGACGTCGCCGGTCGTGGTGATCAGGAGCGGCCAGAGATACTGGTTCCAGCCATAGACGAACATGATGACGAACAGCGCCGCCATGTTCGTGGTCGAGAGCGGCAGCACGACGTCCTTGAAGAAGCGCAACGGACCGGCTCCGTCCATCTTCGCCGCCTCGACGAGCTCGTCGGGGATGGTGAGGAAGAACTGGCGGAACAGGAGCGTCGCCGTGGCCGAGGCGATCAGCGGCACGATCAGCCCGGCATAGGTGTTCACGAGGCCGAGGTCGGAGACGACCTTGAAGGTCGGAAAGATTCGCACCTCAACAGGCAGCATCAGCGTGATGAAGATCGACCAGAAGGCGAGCATCCTGCCGGGGAAGCGGAAGAACACCACGGCATAGGCGGAGGTGAGCGAGATCGCGATCTTGCCGAAGGTGATCAAGAGCGCCATCACGAAACTGTTCAGCATCATCGCGCTGACCGGAGCGCGCGTCGTCTTGGCCGAGCCCTCGCCCCAGGCGGTGAGGTAGTTGGCGAGGCCTTCCGCGCCTGGCAGCAGGGGCACCTCGCCGCGGCTGATCGTGGCCGCGTCGTGGGTCGAGCCCATCAGCACGATCCAGATCGGCAGCGCGAACAGCGCCACGCCGAGGATCAGGATTGCATGCGTGACAAGCGCGCCGTTGCGCCGCGCCCGGTCCGCCGCGCGGGTGGCCCGATCTGCCTCGGCAAGCGCGGCGGCGGAGACAGGGGCGTGCATCAGTAGTGCACCTTGCGCTCGATGTAGCGGAACTGCAGGGCTGTGAGAGCGATCACCGCGACCATCAGCACCACCGACTGCGCCGAGGACGACCCGAGGTCGAGATTCACCCGGCCGTCGATATAGGCCCGGTAGATCAGCGTCGTCGTCGCCTTCGCGGGGCCTCCCTTGGTCAGGGCGTCGATCACCCCGAACGTGTCGAAGAACGCGTAGGTGATGTTGATCACGAGCAGGAAGAAGGTGGTGGGCGAGAGAAGCGGGAACACGATTGTCCAGAACCTGCGCGACTCCGAGGCGCCATCGATCGCTGCCGCCTCGAGCACGCTGCGCGGGATGGACTGCAGCCCTGCGAGGAAGAACAGGAAGTTGTAGGAGACCTGCTTCCACGCCGAGGCGAGCACGACCACAAGCAGTGCCTGGGCGCCGTTGAGCTTGTAGTCCCAGGCGACGCCGATGCCGTTGAGGAAACGCCCAGCGAGGCCGATCTGCGGGTGGAAGATGAAGATCCAGAGGATCGCCGCGATCGCCGGCGCGATCGCATAGGGCCAGATCAGCAGCGTCTTGTAGGCGGTCGCGCCGCGGATCTGGCGGTCGGCGAGCACGGCAAGGCCGAGCGCCACGGACATCGCGAGCAGGGTGACGCCGGCCGCGAACACCACCGTCACACGGATCGAGTCGAGATAGAGCGGGTCGGCGAAGAGTTCCGCGAAGTTCTCGAACCAGACGAACTCGGTGCGTATGCCGAAGGCGTCCTGGCGCAGGAAGCTGAACCAGATCGCCTGCCCCGCAGGCAGGAAGAAGAAGACGAGGGTGATCGCAAGCTGCGGTGCGAGCAGCAGGTAGGGAAGGCCCTTGTCTGGGAAGATCACCCGCCTCTGCATCCGGGGCCCCTCCGCTCGGGTGAGGCCGCCCCGTGCGGCGGGGCGGCCCTGCCCGTCAGTCAGGAAGCTGCGGCACTGCCGCGCGCCTCAGGAGCGGTTCGCCCGCTCGAAGTTGCGCAGCACCACGTTGGCGCGGCGGTTGGCGGCCTCGAGCGCGGCCTGGGCGGTCTGCTGGCCCTGCAACGCCTTCTCGAGCTCCTCCTGGATGATGTTGCGGATCTCGACCATGCCGCCGAGGCGGAAGCCCCGGCTGTTCGGCGTCGGTGCGGCGCGGTTGAGCTGGATGATCGCCGCATCAGCGCCCGGGTTGCGCTGGTAGTAGCCCTGCGCGCGGGACATCTCGTAGGCGGCGGTGGTCAGCGGCACATAGCCCGTCACCTGGTGCCACCACGCATCCTCCTCGGGGCGGCTGATGAAGGCGTAGAAGGCGGCGACGGCGGCGTATTCCTGCGGCGTGCGGTTGCGGGCCGTCAGCGTCCAGAGCGAGGCGCCGCCGATAATGCCGTTGCGGGGCCCGGGCGCCGTGGAGGCCGACTTGATCGCCTTCAGCGCATCGAGCGCCTGTTCCGGGGTCAGCGCTGCTGGATCGAGCGCAGCGATGAGCGTGTCACGCGCCGAGGGTCCGTTCAGCCCCGGCCAGTCGTCATGGTAGGGCAGCGGCAGCGAGGCCCACCTGAACTTCGCGTCACGCTCGATCTGCGCGCGGCCCGCGGAGGAGCCGAAGCCGATCGCGCACTCGCCCGAGGGGAAGAGATTGCCCGCGGCATTGTCCCGCCCGGCATAGCGGAACAGGCCGTCCTTCTGCAGGTCGAGCAGGAACTGCACGTGCTTGAGGAAGAACGGATCGCCGAGATTCATCTCGACGTTCATGCCCTCGAACCCGTTGGCGGGCTTCGCCAGCGCCACGTCGTGGATCGCCGATTGCTGCTCGAACATCACCCAGGTCGGCCAGGTGGTGGTCATCACGCACGGCGTCGCGTTCGCCGCCTTGAGCTTCTCGGCAGCGGCGCGCACCTCCCGCCAGGTCCGCGGCATCTCGGTGATCCCGGCCTTCTCGAAGGCGTCGAGGTTCACCCACATCAGCGCCGAGGAGGAATTGTGCGGCATCGAGACGAGCCTGCCCTGGGTGTCGCTGTAGTAGCCGCGCACGCCGGCCAGATACCGCGACGGGTCGATGGCTATGCCGGTCTCCTGCGAGAGCTGCCAGACCGGCTTGATGGCCGGCCCTGCGGCCATCATCGTCGCCGTGCCCACCTCGAACACCTGGGCGATGTGCGGCGGGTTGCCTGCACGCCAGGCGGCGATCGCGCCCGTCATCACCTCGACATAGCCGCCGCGGAATTGCGCGTTGACCGTGTACTGGTTCTGGCTCTCGTTGAAGCGCCTGACCTGTTCCTGGACGCGCTCGCCGAGCGCGCCGCCGAGGCCGTACCAGAACTGGATCTCCGTCCGCTGCTGCGCGCCCGCGGGCGCAGCGGCAAGCGCCAGCGCGACGGTCGCGCCAGCCAGAAGTGACCTGCGATGCATCTCTCGCCTCTCCCTTGGGTTCGTGGCCTCGCGGCGTTTAGGCCGCGCAGGTTACGCCACGGTGGCGGATCGATGAAGCTTCCGTGTCGGAGGGGCCGGTGCCCCTTTCGCCCAGCACTCAGCGCCGCGCCCGTCTCCCCACGGCCCAACGGATCAGGCGCGCCGCAGGCAGCGCCCAGACCACCCCGGCCGCCGCGAAGAACAGCAACTCGACCGCCCAATGCGCTCCCGCGACCAACGCGGCAAGCTCGAGCACCACAAGCAGGTAGGCGACGAAACCGGCGAGGCCGACGAGGAGCGCGACAGCGCCACGGCCCAAGGGCGGCTAGCCCTTTCGCAGGGCGAGGGCGGCCCGGACCGCTGCCATCTGCGCCTCGACGGAGACCAGAAGCGCCGAGGGCACTTCGAGGCTGCGGTCCTCCAACGGGTCCCGCCCTGGCTTGAGGCGCGCGAGCGCGGCGACGGCGGCATCGCGCGCCTCGAGCAGAGCGGCGATCTGCGGCTGGAACAGCCGGACGAGGGACGAGATCCAGATCGACGCCGAAAGCGACGGCCGCGCGATCTCGACCAGGAATCGGTCAGCGAGCCGCGCCGCTGCCTCGGCCTCGACCCAGGTCTCGTCCGTCACCCAGCGATTGGTCGTGAACAGCCGGACCGGCAGGCCGAACCGGTCGACCTCGACCGCGATGAGGTGCGCCTTCCCCGACCCACGCCTCGGCTCCGACGGAGCAGCGGTGTGGTCGCGCCCGGTCACTGACGCGAAGCAGTGGAAGTGGCCGGCGAGCGAGGCCTCGCCCTTTGCTCCGGGCGCGAGCGTCGGCAGAGGGTGGACGTGGTAGAAGAATTGCGCGCCGCTCTCCTCATCCACCACGTCCCCGTCCGGATAGTGGGCGTAAGGTTTGATCGGCCAGCACGCTCCCGTCACCTCGCTGACCACCGAGTCACCGGTCTTGGCGAGGATCCGCGCTGTTGCGATCAATCTCTGGCCGGCCTCCGCCATCCGCTCGAGCCGCGCGACGGAGAGGTCCTCGAAGCGAACCGGCTCGGGACGCAGAGGCGGAATGAACACATCGGTCTCGCTCGCACCGCTCATGGCACGACCGGCCGGCAACCGCCAAGGAAGGGCAAGCACGCACCTGACACCACCATACCACACCCTCGCCTCGGCCGTGCCGGCGCTGCCTTGATCCGGATCAATCGGCACGGCCTCGGATCGATCAGCGCATGGCGCCGCACAGGTGGTTCCCAGGCCCGAGCCCTGTGCTCTAGCATCCCCTGGGGTCGACCTCCGGGAGAGTCGCATGGACCTGCGCGAGCACATCCGCACCATTCCGGACTTTCCGAAGCCGGGCATCCTCTTCTACGACAATCTCGACGCTGCTCGCGCATGGCGAGGCCTGGGCGGTGGCGATGGCGCGGATGGCCGCGCGCGTGCGACGACACCAGCCCGATCTGATCGCCGGTGTCGAAAGCCGCGGCTTCCTCGTTGCCGCCCCGCTCGCGCTGAAGCTCGGCTCTGGCTTCGTGATGCTCCGCAAGAGGGGCAAGCTGCCGGGGCGGGTGGTCGGCCATGACTACGCGCTCGAATACGGCACCGACCGGATCGAGGTTCAGGACGGGCTCGTGCCTCCCGGGGCGCGCGTTGTAGTGGTGGACGACCTGCTCGCCACCGGCGGGACGATGGCGGCCGGGATCACGCTCCTTCGTCGCGTCGGGGCGGTCGTGCCGGCGGCAGCGGCGCTGATCGAGCTCACCTTCCTCGGCGGCCGCGCGCGGCTCGATGTGCCGTTCGACAGCCTCGTGACCTACGACCGATGACCTCGGAGGCTGCGGGCGACACCCGGCCTGCGGCGAACGCCGCCCTGCCGGAGTTCGGCGCAGCCGAAGGGGCGAACATGGCGGGGTCGATCCTTGCGGCGGCGATCGCAGCGGCGCCGACCGGTGTCGTGATCTCCGATCCGTCGCGCGAGGACTGCCCGATCGTCTTCCTCAACCCGGCCTTCACGCGCATCACGGGCTATGCGCCTGAGGAGGTGCTCGGGCGCAACTGCCGCTTCCTCCAGGGGCGGGAGACCGATCCCCGGGCAGTGGCGAAGGTTCGGCGCGCGATCGCCGCCGCGAGGCCCGTGACGGTCGAGATGGTGAACTACCGGCGCGACGGCAGCCGGTTCTGGAACGAACTCCGCATCGCCCCGGTGTTCGGCGAGGGCGGCAGGCTCGCCTATTTCATCGGCATCCAGCACGACGTCACCCTACGTCGCCGCGCCGAAGAGCGTGCCGCACGCGCGCGGCGCGCCGCCGAACGGGCAAGCCGGACCAAGTCCGACTTCCTCGCGACGATGAGCCACGAGATCCGCACGCCGATGAACGGCATGCTGGGCACGCTCGCGCTCCTCGGCGACACCGAGCTGACCGAGGAGCAGAGGAGCTACGTCGAGACCGCACGCCGCTGCGGCCAGGACCTGCTCGCGATCATCAACGACATCCTCGACATCAGCCGCATCGA
The DNA here is from genome assembly GCF_019203965.1 of Elioraea tepida. Taxonomy (NCBI): domain Bacteria; kingdom Pseudomonadati; phylum Pseudomonadota; class Alphaproteobacteria; order Acetobacterales; family Elioraeaceae; genus Elioraea; species Elioraea tepida. The sequence goes on along the minus strand of NZ_CP076448.1, from coordinate 2,276,789 downwards.
GGCGGGCATGCTTCGGCTCGACGACAGCCCCTTCGCGCTTGCTGACACGATCCGCGCCGTGCTCGACCTCGCCGCCCCGGTCGCCGCCGCCAAGGGCATCACGCTCGGTGCGCGCCTCGATCCTGCCCTGCCGCCGGTGCTCCGAGGCGATGCCCAGCGTCTTCGCCAGGTGCTGCGGAACCTCGTCGACAATGCGGTGAAGTTCACCGCCGTCGGCGGCGTGACGGTCACCGCCGAGCGCCTCGGCGCGGAGGGGAAGGACAGGGTGCTGGTTCGCCTCGCGGTCGCCGACACGGGCATCGGCATCCCGCCCGAGGTGCAGGCGAAACTGTTTCGGCACTGGACCCAGGCCGACGCCTCGATCGGCGCCCGGTTCGGCGGCTCGGGGCTCGGGCTGACCATCTGCCGCCGTCTCGTGACGCTGATGGGGGGAACGATCACGCTCACCTCCGCACCGGGCCGCGGCTCCACCTTCACCGTGACCCTGCCGCTTGCGGTCGCGGCCGAGGGCGCAGCCGTGCCGACCCCGGCTGCGGCACCGCTTGTGCCACGCCCCCTCGAACCGACGCCGCGGCCAGGGGCGCTCGGGAGGATCCTGCTCGCCGAGGACAGCCGGGCCAACCAGATCGTCGCCGCCACTGTGCTCCGCCGCGCCGGTTACGCTGTCGAGATCGTCGAGGATGGCGAGGCGGCCGTGGCGCGCGCCGCCTCCGGCGGGTTCGACCTCGTGCTGATGGACGTGCAGATGCCGAAACGAACCGGACTCGAGGCGACGGCGGCGATCCGCAGCCTCGGCGGAGAGGCGGGCCGCGTGCCGATCGTCGCGATGACGGCGGCGGCACGGCCAGAGGATCGCGAGGCCTGCCTCGCCGCGGGGATGGACGGCTATGTCGCCAAGCCGGTCGATCCCAAGACGCTGCTCGAGGCCGTCGCCCGCGCGCTCGCGGGGCGTGCGACCGCGCCGCGGCCGCCTTCGGGACCGAGGCCCGCGGTCGATCCCTCCGTGCTCGCCGAGATGGCTGAAGCGGTCGGGCCAGGGCGGATGGCGCATCTGCTCTCCGTGTTCAGCGAGGAGACGGAGGCGCGGCTCGCCCAGCTCGAGCGCGCTGTCGCCGACGGGGACCTCAGCGCTGTCGCCCATCTCGCGCACGGGCTGAGAAGTGCTGCCGGCACGTTCGGCGCGACCGCTCTCGCCGAGGCGGCACGCGCGCTCGAGCAGGCCTGCGGCGACGGAGCCGAGGCGGCGCGGCGTGCCTTCCTTGCCGTGCCGCCGCTCGCGGCGGCAAGCCTCGAGGCGCTTCGCGCCCACGCCCCGGTGCGGTGACTCGGGCTTTCCCGACGAGCCATCCGGCGCGATCATCTCGGGCGCGGACGGCGCGGGCCGGAAGCGCTGCGGCGGTCAGGCGCGCCGTCAGGCCCGCATGTGGTCGATGGAGAGGCGCGGAACATGATTCCGACGTCGAAATGCTGAGGGGGGGCCTGCGATGAGCCTCAAGGTCGCGGTCATCGGTGCCGGAGTGATGGGCCATGCGCTCGCGCTCGTGCATGCGCTTGGCGGCTGCCGCGTGCGGCTGACCGACACCGATGCCGCTGCGCTTGCGCGCGCGCCGGCGCTGATGTCGGCCGCGCTCGCGACGCTGCGCGAGGCGGGCGAAACGACGCACGGCGACGCTTGGCTCGCCGCCGCTGTCACCACCCATGCCGATCTCGCCGCCACACTCGAGGGCGCAGGCCTCGTCGTCGAAGCAATCACCGAGGACGCCGAAGCCAAGCGCGCGCTGTTCGCCGCCATCGATCGGCTCGCACCTCGGGGCGCGATCATCGCCTCGAACACCTCCTATCTCGACCCGTTCCCTCTGATCCCCGATGCACGGCAGGACTGCGCCGCGATCGCGCACTGGTACACGCCGCCCTACATCATCGACCTTGTCGACATCGTCGCGGGGCCAGGCTGTGCACCCGAGATTCCGCTTCGGCTGCGCGACCTCTACGCAGGCATGGGCAAGCGGCCGCTGGTGCTCAAGCGGTTCGTTCCGGGCTTCATCGCCAACCGGATCCAGGCCGTCATCTCGATGGAGGTCTATGCCCTGCTCGATTCCGGCGTTGCGGATGCAGCCGAGATCGACACCGCGATCGTGCACGGGCTTGCGCTGCGCATGCCGCTGCTCGGCCACCTGATGAAGGCCGACTTCACCGGGCTTCTGCTCGCGCAGAAGGCGCTCGCCAACGCGATGGTTCCGCCGCCACCCGCGCGGACCCGATCGGAGACGCTTGACCGGCTGGTCGAATCGGGCGCGACCGGCGTCACCTCGGGCCGCGGCTTCTACGACTGGAGCGGCCGCAGCCCGGCGGAGCTGTTCGCCGAGCGCGACCGCAGGTTGCTCGCGCTCAAGCGCGCGCTCAAGGAAATCGGCAGCCTGGTGCCGTGAGGCGCGCGGGCGAGGCCGCGCCGCGGCGGGCGCGCGGCGCCAGGGGGAACGCGACTCGAGCAGGGGTCGGTCGCCCATGCTGTCGACGGCCCCGTTCAGGGGACCGCCTCCGTCCCATTATCTCATCGCCGATCCTTGACGAGCGCTCGTCTGCGCTTGCGACCTGACAGTGGCGCCGGCGTGAGGCGCTCGCTAGCCCTCGCGTCGCAGCGGGGCGGTGAGGCAGCGCGGGCCGCCGCCGCCGGCCGTGAACACCGAGAGATCCGGGTCGAGCACGACGAGCCCCTCGGCCCGGAGCGCGGCGTTGACACGCGCCGCACCGCGCGAGGACAGGACCCGCCCTGCCCCGAGCGCGAGCACATTCCCCGCAAGCGCCATTGCCTCGCGATAGGTGGTCGGGATCACCCGCACGCCGATCCTGCCGAGCCAGGCGATCACCCCCTCGTCCAGCACCTCGGTGCAGGCCACGGCGACACCCTCCGCCGCCATGCTGAACAGGAGGTCGAGGTGCAGGAAATGCTCCGGCAAAGGAACGAGCCGAACCTCCCACCCCTCATGGCGGAGCCAGCGGGCGAACTGCGTCGCCCCGGCCTCGTCCGTCCGTCCCCCCGAGACGCCGATCATCGCAAGCCCTGGGCGGATCAGGTGGATGTCGCCGCCCTCGAGGGTCCCGGCAGACGACATCTGCCAGATGGGAACGCCGAGCGCTTCGAGCGCCCGCAGCATCGCCGCATACTCGCCCCGGCGCTCTGGCCGAGCGAGCTGGGTGAGCACCGCACCGCGATGCGTCATCTGCACCGCATCGCGCACATACACCTGGTAGGCAAGATGCGGCTCCGGCACGACCTCGCGGATCGCAGCGCCCGACTCGGCAAGCGCCGCCTCGAGCTCGCGATGCTGCGCCGTCGCCGCCCCCAGGTCGGCCGCGGCGCCTCGGGCAAGCGCCGCCCGCGCCACGGCATTCGTCGGCAGGAAGCGATAATGGGTCGGCCTGCAGAGCAGCACCTCCGACAGAACGCCCGTGTCCGAGGCAACGCCCCATGCGATGCCCATCACCCCCTTCCCCCCGCTTCAAGCCCCGCGATTCGCCCGAGCGCGACCGCGGTGAGCAATCCGTTACCGGAAAGATATCCGGAGGCAATCGGGCCTGACAGCCCTGCCGCGGCGCCGCCCGCGGCGAACAGGTTCGGCAGGGCCGAGCCGTCCCGCCGCAGCACCCGGGCATCCGGGCCGACCATGAGCCCGCCTTGCGTGTGGAACAGCGCCCCCGTCACGCGGACGGCGTGAAAGGGCGGCGCGAGCGAGGGCGTGCGGGACCAGTCGCGACCGAACCGGTCCCTGCCGCGCGCGGCCGCCACTTCCCCCTCGAGAACTGCTGCCGGGACGCGCATCGCCTCCGCCAGGGCGGCGAGCGACGGCGCAGAGAGAACCGCGCCCGCCGCCTCGGCGGCGCGGAAGTCCTCGAACTGACGGGCGATCGCAGCGATCCTGCCGTCGAACACGTCCCAGGCGATTCCGCCCGGCTGAGCCAGCACCCGCTCGGCCTGTTCCGAGTAGCCTTCCGTCTCGTCGCTGAACCGTTCGCCGCGGGCATTGACCTGAAAGCCGCCCTCCATGATGACCGCCCAGGTGATCAGGATGCCGTGCGGGTGGGCGACGGAGCCGTGCCCCTGGTGGCCGGAGAGATGCGCCGTCGCCGCGCCGAAGGCCTCGCCCCAGGCCAAGGCGTCGCCGGTATTGCCCGGATGGCCGAACCAGAGCGCATCGGCGAGTGCGGGGATGTGGCGGCGCACGAGCGCGCGGTTGCCGCCGAAGCCGCTGCAGGCGAGCACCACCGCGCCGGCGCCGATCCGCTCCTCGCCGCCGGGCCGGGCCGCCGCCACGCCGCGAACGAGCCCATCGGCCCGGGCGAACAGCGTGGTCACCCGCGCCTCGGTCAGCACCGGAACTCCCTCCCGCTCGGCGGCGGCGAGCAGCCGGTCCATCAGCTCCGCGCCCGACCGGCTCGGCAGGCCGTGCATCCGATGCGCCGAATGGCCTGGATAGAGGAAGTCGGTGATCACCTCGAAGGGCAGGCCGTGACGGTCGGCGAGCCATTCGAGGGTCGGCCCGATTGCGGTCGTGACGGCGGCGAGCACGGAAGGGTCGGCAGCACCACGCGACTTCGCGGCGATGTCGGCGGCGAACCGTTCCGGGCTGTCCTCTATCCCCCTCGCCTTCTGGAACCGGGTTCCGGCCGCGGGGATGAGCCCGGCGGAGAGCGCGGTCGAGCCGCGCGGCAGCCGGTCACGCTCGAGCACGACGACGCTCACCCCGCATCCCGCCGCCGAGAGCGCCGCGACGAGGCCTGCCGCGCCGGCGCCGATCACCACGACATCCGCCTCCGCCTCGAAGCCGACACCCTCGGCCGGCAACACAAGGGGCGTCATGCGCGGCGCAGCACCAGGTTGCCGAGGGGATCGACGGTCGCCGCGAGGCCCGGGTCGACCACGATCGTCGCATCGGCCTGTTCGAGAATCGCCGGCCCCTCGATCCGGGCGCCGACCGGAAGCTCGAGCCGCTCGTACACAGCCGCCTCGTGCCAGGCGCCGTCGAACCAGACGCATCGTGTGCCGCTGCGCGCAGCCTCGACCGTTCCGCCGGGGGCAGGGGCGAGTGCGGCGAGGTCGATCGGCGGCCGGCGCCCGACCGCGATCGCGCGCAGGGTCGCGAGCCTGACCGGGATCCCCTGCAGAAGCCGCGAGAAGGCCGCCGCGTAGGCTGTCTCGAAAGCGGCACGAATAGATGCCTCGCTCGCCTCCCCGGGTGCGAAGGGAAGCGGCACGGCCACGCTGTGGGTCTGGCCAAGATAGTGCATGTCTGCCTCAAAGCGGACATCGATGCCGAGAAGCGAGAGTCCCGCCGAGGCGACGACCGCCCTCGCCTCGGCCGCCATCGCCTCGAGACGGCGGGCAAGCGCCGCTGCGTCGATCCCGTCGAGGGCAAGGTTCACCGTCTGCACCTGGTCGTGGCGTATGTCCGCGATCACGCAGCCGAGCGCACTCGTGACGCCAGGGAAACGGGGAACAACCGCCGCGGCGAGCCCGAGATCCTTGAGCAGGGCCCCGGCATGCAGCGCCCCGCCGCCGCCGAACGGCATCAGCGCGAAACGGGCAGGGTCATGCCCGCGCTCGATCGAAAGCAGCCGGATCGCGCCCGCCATGCGCGCATTCGCGACGCGCACGATCGCCTCCGCCGCGGCGATCGCGTCGAGGCCGAGCCTCCGGGCGACATGATCCTCGATCGCGCGCGTCGCCGCCTCGACATCGAGACGCACGAGGCCCGAGCCGATCGGGCGGTCAGCGTTGATCCGGCCGAGCACCAGATTGGCATCGGTCAGGGTCGGTCGGTCATTGCCCGCCCCGTAGCAGGCGGGCCCTGGCCTGCTGCCGGCACTCTCCGGCCCGACCTGGAGCAGCCCTGTGGCATCGACTCGGCAGATCGAGCCGCCGCCTGCGCCGATCGTCGTGATCTCCACCATCGGCGTGCGGATGACGAGGCCGAAGTCGATCGCGGCCTGCGCAGCGAAGGTGGGGCGGCCGCCCAAGATCAGCGAGACGTCGAAGCTCGTGCCGCCGAGGTCGCCGGTGATCACGTCCGGGAAACCGGCGGCTTGGGCGATCGCGGCGGCGGCGATCACTCCGGCAGCGGGCCCGGAGAGGGCAGTGCGCACCGGAAGCCGGCGCGCGGTTGTGGTGCTCATCACCCCGCCGTTCGACTGCACGATGTGGAACGCGCCGCCGAACGACGCGTCCGCGAGCGCCTCCTCGAGCCGGCCGAGATAGGCGCCGACAACGGGCTGGAGATAGGCGTTCAACGCTGTGGTCGAGGTGCGCTCGAACTCGCGGATCTCGGGCAGGATTTCGGAGGAGCAGCAGAGGTGCGGGTTCGGCCAGAAGCGCCGGAGCACGCACATCGCCGCGCGCTCGTTTGCCGGGTTCGCATAGGCGTTGATGAAGGCAACCGCGACCGCCTCCGCGCCGGCGGCGAGCAGCGCTCGCCCGGCCGCCTCCACCTCGCCCGGGTCGATCGCCGCGCCAATCGTTCCGTCGGCAAAAGTGCGTTCGGCCACCTCGAGCCTCAGCGCACGCTCGACGACCGGAACGAAGTCCCCCCAGAGCCCCCAGGTGCGCCGCCGGTCGCGTCGTCGCATCTCGAGCACGTCGCGGAAGCCGCGCGTGGTGATCAGCCCCGTCCGCGCCCCCTTGCGCTCGAGCAGGGCATTCGTGCCGACGGTGGTTCCGTGCACGATCGCCGAGATGCCGGCAGCACCGCCGACCGCCTCGAGGCCGGCGAGGAAGCCCGCCGCCTCGTCACCACGCCGGCTTGGCACCTTCGCGACCCTGAAACTGCCGCGGGCGGGATCGAGGGCGAACAGATCGGTGAAGGTGCCGCCAACATCGACACCGACGACGAGCCCGCTCACGCCGCGCCTCCGCGAAGCCGCGCCGTCTCGGCGTGATCGACCGTGCCGTCGGAGCGAAGTGCCACGCGGTAGTCGCGCAGGGCCGACTCGGCGCTGACATAGCCCGCACGCACATCGCGTGCGACTGCCTCGGGGTCGCGCGCCAACGGGTTCCCCCAGCCGCCGCCGCCGGGCGTCTCGAGCCGGACCGTCGTTCCCCGCCCGAGCGCGATGCCGAACGCCTTGGAGGTCATCGCCGGGGTGATACGCTCGGCGTCGGTTCCGTAGCTGAATCGGTTCGGCGCGCCCGGACGCCCCCCGTTGATTCCGAAGGGCGGAACACGGCCGCGCTCGCCGAGCAGGAAGGCCTCCGCCCTCGCGCCTTCGCGCAGCGCGATCTCGTAGATCGCGCCCAGGCCACCGCGATGCAGGCCCGGGCCCCCACTGTCCGGGCGAAGCGCCCATTGCGTGAACGCGACCGGATAGCTCGCCTCGAGGATCTCGAGCGGCGGGATGGTGGCGGTGCTGATCGGGTTGTTGCCGTGGTTGAGCCCATCGGTCTCCGGGTTGCCGCCCAAGCCCCCGCCGAAGAAGCAGAACATCACCCAGCGCTGCCCGGCATCCCTCCAGCCGGAGATCGAGAGCGCGTTGATGGTGCCGAACGGAGCGGCGGTCGCGCGATCAGGCGCGGCCGAGGCGAAGCAGCGAAACACCGTGTCGATCACGCGCAGGATCGTCTCCGTGTAGCCGCCGACCGGTTTGGGCGCGCGCGCGCCAAGGATCGAACCCTCGGGCACGACGAACGCGATCGGGGCGAGGCAGCCGCCATTGGGGGGGACGTCGGGGAAGAGGTGCTTGAGCGCCACGTAGCAGGCGGCGATGGTGGTGGCCCGCGAGATGTTGAGCGGCCCCGCACAGGCGGGGGCCGAGCCGGAGAAGTCGAGCGTCATCCGCTCGCCCTCGATCGTCATGCGAAGCCGGATCGGCAGCGGAACGTCGTCGATGCCGTCATTGTCGAGGAAGTCCTCCGCCTCGTACACGCCGTCCGGCAGCGCCGCGATCTCCGCGCGCATGAGCCGCACCGCGCGCTCGGTCAGCGCCTCGAGCGCAGCGGCGACGGTGGCGTCGCCATACTCGTCGAGCAGGGCGGCGAGCCGCCTCTCGCCGAGATCGAGCGCGTTGATCTGGCCGTTGAGGTCGCCCCAGTTCGACTGCGCGACCCGGCTGTTAGCGGCGAGGATGGCGACGACCGCGGGGTCAAGCACGCCGTCGCGCATCAGGAGAACGGGGGGGATGCGCACGCCTTCCTGGTGGCTGTCGGTCGCGCGCGGGTTGTAGCCGCCCGGGACGTTGCCGCCGATATCGAGCCAATGCCCGACCGAGGCGATCCAGCAGAACAGCCGCCCCCCCCGGAAGATCGGGCGGACGAGGCGGAAATCATTGAGATGCGTCCCCCCCTCGTAAGGATCATTGAAGATCCAGGTCTCGCCAGGCCGCGGCCCGCCCTCGCGCCCGGCGGCGGCGATCACGGCCCTGACGGCGAAGGCGGTGGCGCCGACGAAGATCGGAAGCCCCGAGGTTCCCTGAACGAGCGTCTCGCCCGTCTCCGCATGGTAGAGGCCGTGCGAGAGATCGCGCGCCTCGGCGATGATCGGGTTGAAGGCGGAACGGGCGAGGGTGGCATCCATCTCGTCGGCGATCTGCTCGAGCCGCCCCTTGAGCACGGCGAGCGTTACGGGATCGAGCGCGCTCATTCGTAGCGCTTCGCGGCAGCGAGAAGGGCGGGCGTGCCGATCAGCTCGTTGAGCCCGCTGAAATCGAGCATCCGGCCACGGAACGGCTCGGTAGTGCCAACCGCCGCGAGCGAGGCGTAGAAGTCGCGCGCGGTGGCGGCGAGCGCCCGCACGATGCTGCCCGGGAAGATCACGAGCGCGAAGCCCATCGCCTCGAGCGTCGACGCCGGCAGGACCGGCGTCTTTCCCCCCTCGACCATGTTGGCGACGACCGGCAGCCGGCCTCCAAGCCCGGCCGCGACGAACGCGAGGTCGGCCTCGGTGCGCGGCGCCTCGACGAACAGCACATCCGCTCCCGCCTCGGCATAGAGGCGTGCGCGCTCGAGCGCGGCCGGGAGGCCCTCGACGGAAGCGGCATCGGTCCGGGCGATGATCAGGCAGCGGTTACGGGAATCGACGGCGGCGCGAATCTTGCCCGCCATCTCCTCCGCCGGGATCACCGACTTGCCGTCGAGATGGCCACAGCGTTTGGGAAAGGTCTGGTCCTCAAGCTGGATCGCCGCCGCGCCCGCCCGCTCGAGCAGGCGCACGCTGCGCTGCACGTTGAGCGCGTTGCCGAAGCCGGTGTCGGCATCGACGATCAGGGGGAGCGCGACCCGGTCGGCGAGCAGAGCGACATGATCGGCCAGTTCCGAAAGCGAGACGAGGCCGATGTCGGGCCGTCCGAGCTTCGTGTAGGCGACGGCCGCGCCGGAGACGTAGAGCGCCTCGAAGCCCGCCTCCGCTGCGACCAGTGCGGTCAGCGCATCGCAGACGCCGGGTGCGATCAGGATCGGGCGACGCGAGAGCCGGGCACGAAGGTCGGTCACGGAACGGGGTCCTCCTCAGAGACCGAGATAGGCCTTCTGCAGGGCCGGGTCAGCCGCGAGCGCGACGGCGGCGCCCGAGAGCACGATCTCGCCCTGTTCGAGGATGTAGGCGCGGTGCGCGAGCGCAAGCGACCGCACCACGTTCTGCTCAACGAGCATCACCGCGAGCCCTTCGGCGTTGAGGCGCGCGATCAGAGAGAACATCTCCTCCACAAGAAGCGGCGAGAGCCCGAGCGAGGGCTCGTCGAGGATGAGCAGCCGCGGCTCGGCCATCAGCCCGCGGCCGATCGCGAGCATCTGCTGCTCCCCGCCGGAAAGCGTTCCTGCCAATTGCCGGGTTCGTTCGGCAAGGCGGGGGAAGGTCGCGAACACGCGCTCGAGGTTGCGTGCGCGGTTCGCACGGGCGCGCCGGTAGCTGCCCATCATCAGGTTCTCCCGCACGCTCAGGTTGGGGAAGATCCGCCTTCCCTCGGGAACATGGATCAGGCCGAGCGCGACGATCTCGGCCGGGCGGCGGCCGGCGATGTGCTCGTCCCCGAACCGGACCGTTCCGCCACGGACAGGGATGACGCCGCTGATCGTGCGGTTGAGCGTCGTCTTTCCCGCGCCGTTCGCGCCGAGCACGGCGACGATCTCGCCTGGACGGACGACGAGGTCCACGCCGCGCAGCACGTCGACGGGGCCATAGCCGGCACGCAGGCGCGAGACCTCAAGCATCCGCCGCCCCCGCAAGACGCGCGGCTGCCCCGTGGCCGAGATAGGCCTCGATCACGGCAGGATCGCGCGCGACCGCCTCCGGCGCGCCGCGGGCGATGATCCGCCCCTCGGCAAGAACGTGCACCTCCTCGGCGAGCGCCATCACCGCCTGCATCACATGCTCGATCATCAGCACGGTGACGCCGTCGTCGCGGATCGCGCGGATCACCGGGATCATGTCGCGGACCTCGGACGGGTTGAGGCCAGCGAGCACCTCGTCGAGGAGGAGGAGGCGCGGTTCGGTCGCAAGAGCGCGGGCGAGCTCGAGCCGCTTGCGGCCGGCGACCGTGAGCGCGGCAGCGGGAAGATCGAGCAGCGGCTCAAGCCCCACCCGTTGCGCCACCGCCTCTGCGGCGGCGAGCGCCTCCGCGCGGGCGACATGGCGCAGATGCGCGCCGACGGCGATGTTCTCGCGCACCGTGAGCCCGGCGAAGGGCTGTACGATCTGGAACGTGCGCGCGATCCCCAAGCGCGCGCGGCGATGCGGGGGAAGACGCGTGATGTCGCGCCCTGCGAACACGATGCGCCCGGCGTTCGGTCTCTGGAACCCGGCGATGGTGGCGAACAGCGTCGTCTTGCCCGCACCGTTCGGCCCGATCAGCCCGACGATCTTTCCTTCCGGCACCGGCACGGACGCGTCGTTGACGGCGACAAGACCGCCGAAACGGACGGTGACGTACTCGGCCGAGGCGATGAGGTCAGGCACGCGCGCGCCTCCGCCGGCCAAGAGGGCGGAGAAGCCCCACGATCCCCTGCGGCGCGAAGCGCACGACGAGGATCAGCACCGCGCCGAACAGCACGAGCCCGAGGCCAGGCGCGTCGCCGCCGAGATGCTTGCCGAGCTCGGAGAGCGACTGCAGCACGAGCGCGCCGATCAGCGGGCCCCAGACCGTGCCAATGCCGCCGACGATGGCGGTGAGCAAGGCCTCGACGCTGATCCACGGGCCATAGGCGATGCCCGCGTCGAGGTAGAGGAAGGTCTGCGCGTAGAACGCGCCCGCAGCGGCCGTGATCGCGCCCGAGAGCGTGATCGCCCGAAGCTTGACGGCGAAGGTGTCCACACCAAGCGCCTTCGCCGCATCCTCGTTCTCGCGCACCGCGACGAGCTGGGCGCCGAAGCGTCGCCCCTCGATCGCGCGCACGAGCAGCATCGCTGCCCCGAGCAGCGCGAGCACGAACCAGTATCCTTCGGCGCGCGTGCCGAACTGCAAAGTCGCGATCCCGATCTTGAGCGGGATGAGGATTCCTGCCCCGGCCCCCGTGAGCGGCCAGACGGAGGCGATGATCCGCGCCACCTCGGCGAAGGCGAGGGTCACGAGCGCGAAATAGGAACCGCGCAACCCGGCGCGGAAGGTGAGCCAGCCGATCGCGAGACCGAGCACCCCGCCGAGCGCGATGCCCGAGCCGAACGCGGCCCAGGCGTTGAAGCCGAAGCGCACCTGAAGCACCGCCGCCGCATAGGCCCCTGTGCCGAAGAACACCGCGTGGCCGAAGCTGAACTGCCCGCCATAGCCTCCGAGTAGGTTCCACCCCGTTCCCGCAAGCGCGAGCATCAGCGCCACCTTGAGGAAGTTCAGCGCGACGTTGCTCGCGACGAACAGCGGCACGAGCGCGAGAGCGGCAAGCACGATGAGCACCGGGGCGAGGCGCGCCCTCATGCCTTGGCCCCGAACAGGCCCTGCGGGCGGACCAGCAGGACGAGAATGAAGATCAGGAAGATGCCGAGCTGGCCGAGCGTCTCGCCGTACATCAGCCCGGAGAGGCTCTCGACCACGCCGATGAAGAGACCGCCTGTGAGCACGCCGGGAACGCTGCCCATGCCCCCGAGCACGACGATGGTGAAGGCGACGAGCACGAACGCGTTGCCAACCTGCGGGTTGACGTAGAACGAGGGCAGGAGCAGGCAGGCGGCGACGGCGACGCAGGCCGTGCCGAGGCCGAAGGTGACGGCGTAGATGTGCGGCACGTCGACGCCGGAGAGCTCGGCGCCGAGACGCTCCTTTGCCACCGCGCGGATGGCGCGGCCGGTATCGGTGAACGCGAGGAACAGGCCGAGCGCCGCCGCCACGGCAAGCGCTGCGACGAAGGCAACCACGCGTGTGGTCGCAAGCAGCATCGTGCCGAGCTCGACCACGTCGAAGCCGAAGGGATGGTCGATCGTGCGCGTGTCGCTTCGGAACTGGAACAGAAGCCCGTTCTCGATGATCACGGCGAGGCCGAGCGTGACGAGCAGGATCGCCCGGTCCTCGCCGCGGCTGGCCGGCCAGATCACCAAGCGTTGGAGGAGATAGCCAAGCGCGAAGAAGCCAGGCGCGAGGGCGAACACCGAGATCCAGGGGTCGATCCCGAGCGCGCGATCGGCGAAGAGGGCCGCGAACAGGGCCGCCGTGAGCAGCGCGCCATGGGCGAAGTTGATGATGTGGAGAACGCCGTAGATGAGCGTCAGCCCGAGCGCGACCTGGGCATAGATCGCGCCGGTGAGCAGGCCGTTCGCCACGGCCTGGAGCAGGATGTCTGAGCCGAGCTGCATCGCCTGCGGTCGGGGCCGGGAGAGCCGCCCGGCCCCTCAGCGAGGATCAGGCGGGAACCGGAAACACCGGTCGCGCCTCGGCGAAGGCGGCAGGGAAGATCACCTTGATGTCGTTGTCGAGCACCTGGGTGACCACCGGAACCGCCCCCGTGTTCTGGCCGTTCTCGAACTTCGTCGGCCCGTAGGGCATGAAGTGGTCGGCGAAGGTCGAGCTCGCGAGCGCCTCCGTCAGCCGCGCCTTGTCGGCCGAAGCGGCGCGCTCGAGCGCATCCGCCAACAGCATGATGTTGGTGTAGTTGAGGAACAGCTCGTAGGTGAAGAACTGGTTCTGCGCATCGACGCGGCGGCGAAGCGCCTGCGCCTTGGGGTTGCGGCCATCGACCCAATGGTTGCAGTCCATGATGTAGCGGGCCGCATCGGGGAACTCGCGCACGAAACGGTAGTTCGAGGCCGCGCCGCCGAGGACCGAGAAGATCGCCTTCGGCCGGATGCGCTGCTGCTGCATGGTGCGCGCGAGTAGGACGTATTCGTTGTAGTAGTTCGCGGGGATCACGAGATCGGGGTTGCGGCCTCGGATCCGGAGCGCGACGTTGGCGAAGTCGCGCGTCGGTGTGGGGTGCGGGATGGTCTCGAGCACCTCGAAGCCGCGCGCGGGAAGTTCGCGGTTGAGCAGGCCCGCGAGCCCCGAGCCGAACAGGCTGTCCTCGTGGATGATCATCACGGTGCGCGCCGGCTTGCCGGCAGCGTCGTTCATCGCGACGAGGTTCTCCATCGCCACACGGCTGATGACGCCGAATCCTGGGCCGAAACGGAAGGTGTTCTTGAGGCCGCGCGTCACGATGTTGTCGGCCACGCCGACGTCGACGAGGTAGGGAATGTCATAGCGCGCCGCAGCCTGGGTTGCCGCGAGCACGATGCCGGAGGCGAAGCCGCCGACGATTGCCGCCACGTTGGCCGAGGCCATGCGCTCGACCTCGGCAACACCGCCCTCTGGGCTCGAGCGCGCATCGCCGAGCACGGCCTCGAGCCGCGCCCCGCCCATCGACTTGATGCCGCCCGCGGCGTTGACGTCGGCGATCGCCATCTCCGCGCCGAGACGCCCCTGCTGGCCGGAATAGGACAGGGCGCCGGTGACGGGATGCAGCACGCCGATGCGGATTGGCGCGGGTTGCGCGCGCAGCCTCGGCGCGGCGAGCGGCAGCGTTGCGGCGGCAGCGCCGGCAGCGAGGATGGACCTCCGGCCGAGGCCGGGCGAACGGGTGGACATCGGAAGCTTCTCCCCTCGGTTTCCTTGAGCGTGGTCTTAGCCCCGCCCGCGACGACGATAAAGCCCCGAGGCGACGACACCCCTGCCGGAACGCCCGGCGCTCACCCGAAGGCCGCGCGGGCGAAGCGGGACAGCGCGTCGTGGCCCATGCGCGCGTAGGTGAGCGGATGGGCGTTGGCCGGGTCCTGTTCCGCCTCGACGACGAGCCATCCCACATAGCCACGCGCTGCGAGCGGCCGGAGAACGGCGGAGAAATCGACGCAGCCGTCGCCTGGGACGGTGAACACGCCCTCGAGCACGGCGGCGAGGAAGGGAAGGTCGCGCTGCCGCGACCGCTCGAGCACCGCGGCGCGGATGTCCTTGCAGTGGACATGGACGATCCGCCCCGCATGGCGCTGCGCAACCCGGGCCGGGTCGCCGCCCGCGAAGGACAGATGCCCGGTGTCGAGCAGAAGCCCGACCTCAGGCGGTGTCTCCGCCATCAGCCGGTCGATCTCTGCCTCCGTCTCGATCACCGTGCCCATGTGGTGATGATAGGCGAGGTGGAGCCCCCTCGCCTTCAGCCGCCGCGCGAACGCCGCAAGGCGGGGGATCAGCACCGCCCAGTCGGCCTCCCAGAGGACGGGGCGGCGCGAGAGCGGCGTGCCGCGTTGCCCGTGGATCGCGCGCGAGACCTCAGCATGGACCATCACGCCGCAGCCCATCGCCGAAAGCAGGGCGATGTGCGGCTCGGCAGCGTTGAGCTCGGCCTCGACGTCGCGCTCGAGGAGCCGGGCGCCATACCAGCCGGAGACGAGAGCAAGCCCGTGCCGCGCGAGGATCGGGCTGAGCTCCGCGGCCGTGCGGGGGAACTTGTTGCCGAGCTCGATTCCCTCGAAGCCGGCCTCCCTCGCCTCCGCGAGCCAGGTCTCGAGCGGCGTCTCGGCGCCGAGCTCGGGCATGTCGTCGTTCGTCCAGGTCAGAGGGTTGATGCCGAGCCGCAGCGTCATCGCTCAGCCGCCCGCGCGCTGGCGCTGCTGCGCCGCTTCGTAGGCACGGCGCACGCGCCGCTCCGCCGCCGTCGCGGGCAGCGCGGTCACCGGCACGTCCCACCAGGCTCCGCCCTCCTCCGTTCCTGCCTCAGGATCGGTCTCGATCACGAGAACCTGGGTGCGGCGCGCAGCGAAGGCCTCCGGCAGGGCCGATTCGAGCTCGGCGATGCCCGCCACATGCCGGGCCTCGGCCCCGAGTGCGGCGGCATGAGCGGCGAAGTCAATCCGCGGCGCCGAAGCGGGAAGAAGGTTGTTGAACGGCACGCCGCCGGTCGCGCGCTGTAGTCGATGGATACAGCCGAAGCCGCGATTGTCGAGCACGATGACAGTGAGCTTCGCACCGAGCGCGACCGAGGTCGCGATCTCGCTGTTGAGCATCAGGTAGCTTCCATCGCCGACCAGCACGACCACCTCGCGACCGGGTGCGGCGAGCTTCGCCCCGAGCCCGCCCGCGATTTCGTAACCCATGCAGGAGAAGCCGTATTCGAGGTGGTAGCTCGCGCTGTCGGTCGCGCGCCAGAGCTTGTGCAGCTCTCCGGGAAGCCCGCCCGCGGCGCAGACGACAATCCCGTCCTTCGGCATCGCCCGGTTGACCGCGCCGAGCACCTGCGCGTCGGTGGGGACGCGCCCCACGCCGGGCTTCGGAGCGGCCGTGATCCGCTCGACCGTCCGCTGCCAGCGCGCCCGCAACGCCTCGGCCCGCTTCGACCAGGCCTCAGGCGCCCTCCAGCTTCCGAGCGCCGATGAGAGTGCAGCGAGGCCGCGCGCGGCATCGGCCACGAGCGGGCTCGCACCATGCTTCGCGGCATCGAAGGGCGTGACGTTCAGAGCCACGACCGCGGCCCGTGCGAACAGGGCGCGCGACCCGGTGGTGAAGTCCTGAAGCCGCGTGCCGATCGCGAGCACGAGGTCCGAGCGCGCCGCGAGCGCGTTCGCCGCCGCGCTCCCGGTGACGCCGATGCCGCCGAGATTGGCCGGATGATCCCAGGCGAGGCTTCCCTTCCCGGCCTGGGTTTCCGAAACCGGAACGGCGTGGCGGGAGGCGAAGTCGGAGAGCGCCGTCTCGGCTCCGGAATATTTGACGCCGCCGCCGGCGATGATCAGCGGCCGCTTCGCCCGCCGAAGACGCTCGGCCGCCGCGCGCAGCTCAGACGCGTCGGGTTCGGGGACGCGCGGGCGCCAGAGCCGGGGGCGAAAGAACGCGGCCGGCCAGTCGAACGCCTCCGCCTGCACGTCCTGCGGGAAGGCGAGCGTGACGGGGCCGCACTCGGCCGGGTCGGTCAGCACGCGAAGCGCTGCCGGAAGTGCTGCAAGGAGCTGCTCCGGCCGGAGGATCCGGTCGAACAGTCGCGAGACGGGCCGGAAACAGTCGTTGGCCGAGACGGTCGCATCGGAGAACGATTCGACCTGCTGCAGCACCGGGTCGGGCCGGCGGGAGGCGAACACGTCCCCGGGAAGGAACAGAACCGGCAGGCGGTTCACATGCGCCACCGCCGCCGCCGTCACCATGTTGGTCGCACCGGGCCCGATCGAGCTTGTGCACGCCATCATCCGCCGCCGCGCCCACGTCTTCGCATAGGCGATCGCGGCATGCGCCATGGCCTGCTCGTTATGGGCACGGAACGTGGGCAGCGCGCGCCGATATGCCGAAAGCGCCGCTCCGAGGCCGGTGACGTTGCCGTGGCCGAAGATCGCCCACACGCCGCCGAACAGGGGCAGCCTTCGCCCGCCGATCTCGGTGCGCTGTGCGGCGAGGAAACGCACCATCGCTTCGGCCGCAGTGAGGCGTAGACTGGGCATTGATCCTCCGACCGGCGACTCCCGCCGGGCTGCGCCTGTGTTACGGTGTGATCCACGCGCCCGCAAGCACCACCCCTTCGGACCTCAGCATGCTCGAAATCGCCCAGTTCGGCGCCGGACGGATCGGTGCCATCCACGCCGCGAACATCGCCGCGAGCGGAACCGCGCGGCTGCGCTACGTGGTGGACATCAACCGCCCCGTGGCGGAGGCGCTCGCGGCGAAGCATGGCGCGCACGTCGCCACCACCGAGGCGGCGCTGGGCGACCCCAAGGTGGGCGCGGTGATCATCGCCTCCTCGACCGACGCACACGCGGAGCTTGCGATCGCCGCGGCACGCGCCGGCAAGGCGATCTTCTGCGAGAAGCCGATCGACCTTTCGCTGGCGCGCGTCGATGCTTGCCTTGAAGAGGTCGCGCGCGCGGGCGTGCCGATGATGGTGGGCTTCAACCGCCGCTTCGACCCCTCCTTCGCCGCGCTGAGGCGGCGCGTTACCGAGGGCGCGATCGGCGCGGTCGAGCAGGTGATCATCACGAGCCGCGACCCGGCACCGCCGCCCATCGACTACATCCGCGTCTCGGGCGGGCTGTTCCGCGACATGATGATCCATGACTTCGACATGGCACGCTGGCTCCTCGGCGGGGAACCGGTCGAAGTGTTCGCGGTTGGCGCGACGCTGGTCGACCCGGCGATCGGCGCGGCGGGAGACATCGACAGCGCGATGGTGCTGATGCGCACGGTCTCGGGCCGGCTAGCACACATCAACAACAGCCGGCGCGCACGCTACGGCTACGACCAGCGCGTGGAGGTGTTCGGCAGCGAAGGGCGTCTGATCGCGGGCAACCGAACACCGACCACCGTCGAGCTCGCCGACGGGCGCGGCGTCAGCACCGATGCGCCGCTGCCCTTCTTCCTCGAACGCTACGCCGAGGCCTACCGGATCGAGCTCGATTCCTTCCTCTCCGCCGTCGCGACGGGGTCGCCCCCGCCGGTCGGCCCCGAGGACGGGCGGCGTGCGCTCCTTCTCGCCGAGGCGGCGGTGCAGTCGTTGCGCCTGCGTTGCCCGGTCGAGGTCGCGCCGTGACCGGAATGACCATGCTTCCCCCGCTCCGCCTCGACGGCAGAGTGGTTCTGGTCACGGGCGGCACCTCCGGAATCGGCGAGGGCTGCGCGCTCGCCGCAGCCGAAGCGGGAGCGGCCGCGGTCTGCATCACAGGGCGGGATGCCACGCGCGGCGACGCGGTGGTCGAGCGGCTGCGCGCTCTCGGCGCCCGGGCGCAGTTCATCGCCGCCGATCTCGCGGATGCCGAGGCCGCTGCCGCCATCGTGCCGCGGGCGGAAGCTGCGCTCGGCGTGGTGGACGGGCTCGTGAACGCCGCCGGGATCACCGACCGCGGAACGATCTTCGACACCACGGCCGCGCTGTGGGACAGGATGTTCGCCGTCAACGCCCGCGCCCCTTTCCTGCTCACCCAGGCGATGGCGAGACGACTTCGCGAGCTCGGGCGTCGCGGCGCCGTGGTCAACATCATCACCATGTCGAGCCATGGCGGGCAGCCCTTCCTCATGGCCTACGCCGCCTCCAAGGGCGCTCTCGCGACCCTGACGAAGAACACAGCCTTTGGACTCCGGCCCTGGCGTATCCGCGTCAACGGGATCAACATGGGCTGGGCCGACACCCCGGGCGAACACGCGATCCAGGCACGCGACGGCCGCCCGCCCGACTGGCTCGCGAAGGCAGAGGCGGCACAACCCTTCGGCCGGCTCCTGCGCCCGCGGGATGTGGCGGGGCTTGCGATCTACCTGCTCTCGGATGCGTCGGAGATGATGACGGGGGCGCTGATCGACTTCGACCAGAACGTGATGGGCGCCTACACGTGACGAACGAGGAGCTCGAGAGGCGCCGCGCGGTCGCGGGCAGGATCGCGCGGGAAGCCGCGGCGCTCGCCGCCCGGCTTCGCGGCGAGGGCCTCGGCGCCGCGACGCTTAAGGGACCGCAGGACGTCCTGACCCAGGCCGATACGGAGACGGAACGTTTCATCCGGGGCCGCCTGGCCGAGGCCTTCCCGGGCGAGCCCGTGCTCGCCGAGGAGGAAGGCGGGGAGGCGACCGCGTCGGGGCCGCTCTGGATCCTCGACCCGATCGACGGCACGTCGAACTTCGCCCGCGGCGGTGACCGCTGGTGCGTCTCGATCGGCATGGCGCTCGAGGGAATGGCGGTGCTCGGCGCCGTGGCGCGGCATGCGCCGCCCGGGCTTGTGACCGGCGCACGCGGCCTCGGCGCGACCCTTGACGGCCGCCCGGTTCGCGCCGCGGCGACCGCCGATCCGGCCAAGGCGACGGTCGAGCTCGGCTGGTCGCTGCGCCGTCCGGTCGAGGCCTATGTCGCGCTCGTCGGCCGCGTGATGGCGCTCGGCGCTGGCCTGCGCTGCGGCGGCTCCGGCGCGCTCGGCATGGTCGAGACCGCGCTCGGCCGCCTCGACGCCTATCTCGAGCTGCACATCAATCCTTGGGATGCCGCTGCGGCTCTTGCGATCGCCCGCGAGGCAGGGTGCTGGACCAGCGACTTCGACAGCGGCGCCTGGCTCGAGGCGGGAAACCCGATCTGTGTCGCAGCACCTTCCCTCGGCCCCCGGCTTGCCGCGCTGATGCAGGCTTACGGCGGCGCCGTCATCGGGACTTAACTTTGCGGAACAACAGAAACCGGGCAGGTGAGAAGACGCCCATGATGGAGGACCGCATGTCTCGGAGACCGCTTCTCTTGGCCCTGCTCACTGCCGGCGGGGTCACCGCCCTCGCGCCGCTGCCGGCGAACGCGCAAGGCAGCCTCGTCGTGTACTGCTCGGTGCAGGAGGAGTGGTGCCGGCCGATGATGGCGGCGTTCGAGCGCGCGACGGGGATCCGAGTCGCGATGACGCGCAAGAGCTCCGGCGAGACGCTGACGCAGATCCGCGCCGAAGCGAGCAACCCGCGCGGCGACATCTGGTGGGGCGGGACGGGAGACCCGCACATACAGGCGGCGGAGGAGAACCTCACCATCGAGTACCGCTCGCCACGGCTCGCCGAGCTTCACCCCTGGGCGGTGCGCCAGGCCGAGCAGACCGGCTTCCGAACCGTCGGGATCTATGCCGGCGCGCTCGGCTACTCCTACAACACGCGCGAGCTCGCGCGCCGGGGGATCGCTGCGCCGCGCTGCTGGGCTGATCTGATCAAGCCCGAGTTCCGCGGCGAGGTGCAGGTGGCCGACCCGAACACCTCCGGCACGGCCTACACGATGCTCGCGACCCTCGTGCAGCTGAAGGGCGAGGAGCCGGCCTTCGCGTTCCTGCGCGCCCTGCACCGGAACGTGAACCAGTACACGCGCTCGGGCGCGGCACCGGCGCGCGCCGCCGCCACGGGCGAGACGCTCGTTGGCATCACCTTCCTGCACGATGCGGTGACGCAGAAGGTCGGCGGCGCGCCGGTCGAGCTCGTCGCCCCGTGCGAGGGAACGGGCTACGAGATCGGCTCGATGTCGATCATTCGCGGAGCGCGCAACCTCGAGCAGGCGAAGCGGTTCTACGACTGGGCGCTGAGCGCCGAGGCGCAGGCGATCGGCGCCGAGGCGAAGTCCTACCAGCTGCCGTCGAACCGGGCCACACCGATCCCGCCCGAGGCGCCGCGCTTCGAGAACGTCCGGCTGATCGACTACGACTTCGCCCGTTGGGGCAGCGCGCAGGAGCGTACGCGCCTGCTCGACCGCTGGCAGCGCGAGGTGCGCGCCGCCGCGCGCTGAGCGGGCGCTGAGCCGCTCCCGGAACGATGGGGGACTTGGCAAGCATCGGGCGGGTCGCTCTCCTCGGCGCCGTTCTCGGGCTCATGCTCCTGCCCTGGCACGGGCTTGAGCGCGGCCTTGCCGACCTCGCCGCGTGGCCGCACCCGCCCGCCGCCCCGCTCGCGCTCCTGCTGGCCGACGGCACGCGCTGGTGGCTCTGGCCGATCGTTCCGCTGCTCGTGCTCGCCGCGCTCGCGCTTCGGCGCGACCGGCCCCGCGGCGGCCTGCTCGCCGCCTCGGGTGCCGGGGTGATCGTCTGGACCTTCGCGATGGGCGAGGCGATCACCCTCTCGGGGCTCGAGTGGGGGTGGCTTGCGCCGCTCCTTGGAACGCCGCCGCCGCAGCCGGCGCTCGGGTGGGGAGCGCTCGCGCTGCTTGCGGGCGCAACCGGCCTGATCGGCGCAGGCCTTGCGGCGCGCGGCGGCTTCGGGGCGGACGGGTTCGTCGGTTTCCTCGTGGTCGGCAGTGCACTCCTGCTGCTCGTGTTCGTGTTCGCGCCTCTGCTCACCGTCCTCTCCGCCGCGATCCTCGAGGATGGCCGCCTCGCCCCCGCCGTGCTCGTCGCACGCCTCGCCGCGCCGGAGGCCTGGAGCCTCGCCTGCCTCGCCTCCCACCAGGGCTGCGGTGTCGTCTGGAACACGCTCGCGCTCGCCACACTCACCGCGCTGATCTCCACCCTGATCGGGCTCGCCTTCGCCCTGCTTGCGGTTCGCGGCGGCGTGCGCGCGCTGCCGCTGTTCCGGGCGCTGACGATCCTGCCGCTCATCACGCCGCCCTTCGTGGTGGCGATGGCGCTGATCGTGCTGTTCGGCCGCACCGGGATCGTCACCACCGCTCTCTGGGACTGGTTCGACATCCCGCGCAGCCGCTGGATTTACGGGCTGCCGGGCGTGCTGCTCGCGCAAGTGCTGGCGCAGGCTCCGATCGCCTTCCTGCTGCTCGACGGGGCCTTGCGCGCCATCGCGCCAAGCCTCGAGGAGGCGGCGGCGACGATGGGGGCGAGGCGGTTCGCGGTGTTCCGAACCGTCACCTGGCCGCTGCTCAGGCCCGCTCTTGCCGCGGCGTTCCTGCTCGGCTTCGTCGAGAGCCTCGCCGATTTCGGCAACCCGCTCGTGCTCGGCGGCGACTTCGATGTGCTCTCGACACGGATCTTCTTCGCCATCGCCGGCGCCCGTCACGAGCCAGGCCGGGCGGCGGCGCTCGCTCTTCTGCTGCTCGCCCTGACCTTCGGTGCCTTCGCCCTGCAGGCTCTGTGGCTCGGCCGACGGCGCTACACCACCGTCACCGGCAAGGGCGAGTCGGGCCTCCCCGCCCCGCTTCCCGAGGGCCTGAAGCTCGCCTGCGGCGTGATCGCATGGCCCTGGATGGCGTTCACCGCCGTCGTCTACGGCATCATTCTCGTCGGCGGCTTCGTGCACGACATCGGGCGCGGCGACATGACCTTCACCTGGCGGCACATGATCACGGCCTTCGAGATGGAGTGGCGCGACGGGCTCGCTCTGCGCGGCGCGGCGTGGGACAGCCTTCTGACGACGATCGAGGTCGCGGCGATCGCCGCTCCGATCACCGCCTTCCTCGGCATCCTGCTCGCGTGGCTGATCGCGCGGCAGGACTTCCGCGGCCGACGCACCCTCGAGTTCATGACGATGCTGTCCTTCGCCATTCCCGGCACGGTCGTGGGCGTGTCGTACATCCTCGCCTTCAACGTGCCGCCGATCGAGCTCACCGGCACCGCAACCATCCTCGTGCTCTGCTTCGTTTTCCGGAACCTTCCCGTCGGCGTCCGCGGCGGGATCGCGGCGCTTGCGCAGATCGACCGCTCGCTCGACGAGGCGTCGGCGACGATGGGGGCTTCCGCCCTCGATACGCTGAGGCGCGTGGTTCTGCCGCTCCTGCGACCTGCCATCATCACCGCTCTCGCCTTCAGCTTCGTGCAGGCGATGACGGCCGTCTCGGCAGTGATCTTCCTCGTCTCGGCGCGGCACAACCTCGCCACCGTCTACATCGTCGGCCGGGTAGAGGCCGGGGAGATGGCGCTCGCGATCGCCTATTCGACGGTTCTGATCTTCATCATGCTCGCGGTGGTGCTCGGCATCGACCGCGTCGTCGGCCGGGCGCAGCTCGGGCGTCGCGCCGCGGCGGAGCCGGGGCAAGCCTTCGCCCCCGTCGCCGCCACGCCGGCCCGCGCCGGGGCGTGACCGCTCGCGCGGAGAGAGGGCGATGACCGCAGACGCCGTGGTCTTCGAGCGCGTGAGCAAGAGCTTCGGCGCGGTGCGCGCGGTTGATGACGTGTCCTTCGCCCTGCCGCGCGGCGCGCTCGTGACCCTGCTCGGCCCCTCTGGCTGCGGCAAGACGACCACGCTGCGCCTGATCGCCGGGCTCGAGCTTCCCACGCGTGGCAGGATCGAGATCGCCGGGCGGGACGTCACACGGCTTGCCGCGGCCGAGCGCCGGATCGCGATGGTGTTCCAGTCCTACGCCCTGTTCCCGCACATGACCGTGGTCGAGAACGTCGCCTACGGCCTCGTGGTGGGGGGCGCGCGCAGGACGGAGGCGGAGGCGGAGGCGGGCGCGATGCTTGCCTCGCTCGGCCTCGAAGGGCTCGGGCAGCGCCTTCCGGCGGAGCTCTCGGGCGGCCAGCAGCAGCGCGTGGCGGTGGCACGCGCGCTCGTGCTCAGGCCGGAGGTGCTCTTGTTCGACGAGCCGCTGTCGAACCTCGATGCGCGTCTGCGGCGGCGCGTGCGCGAGGACATCCGCGACCTGCAGAAGCGGCTCGGCCTCTCCGTGATCTACGTCACGCACGACCAGCAGGAGGCCCTCGCCGTGTCCGATCTCGTCTGCGTGATGCGGTCGGGGCGGATCGCGCAGATGGGCACGCCGACCGAGCTCTACGACGACCCGGCCGACGCCTTCGTTGCCGATTTCATGGGAGAGGCGAACGTGATCGCGGGCGAGGTGCTGGGGCCCGGCCGGATCGTCCTCGGCGGCACCACGCTCGAGGCGGCGATGCGCGACCACCCGCCCGGCCCCGCACAGATCGCGGTGCGGCCCGAGGCGGTCTCGCTTCGGCGCGAGGGGGAGGGGCTCAAGGGTCGCGTTAGCCGTGCGGCGTTTCTCGGCCAGACGCGCGAATACGAGGTGGAGACCGATGCCGGAACGATCTTCGTCGTCACGCCCGCTTCAGCGGAGGCCTTCGCCCCGGGCGAGGCGGTGATCTGCCGGCTGGAGCGGGTGATTCCGTTGCGCGGCTGACGCGCGCTAGACGACGTTCCGCTCGATCAACGGGCGGTTCTCGGCCAGACGCGCGGGCGAGAGCGGAGAGAGGTCGAGCGTGAGATAGCGCCCGTGCGCGGCAAGCTCGGCGAGCCCCCGCCCGATCGCCGGCGCCTGCTGCAGACCGTGGCCGGAGAAGCCGCAGGCAAAGAGAAGGTTCGGCACGTCGGGCGCGGCGCCGGCGAAGGCGTTCTGGTCGAAGAGGTTCATGTCGTAGTGGCCGGCCCAGGCGCGCTCGAGCCTCAGCCGCTCGAAGGCGGGCACGCGCGCGGCGAGTGTGGGCCAGACCGTCTCCTCGAACTCGCCCATGTTCGGCTCGAAATCGTCCGGCGCCGCATCCGGGTCGCGCTCCTCGGGCGGCGAGACGCCGCAGATGAAGCCCTTTCCCTCCGGCCGAACCCAGACGCCTATGGGGTCGATCAGAAGCGGGAAGCGCGGCAGCGCGTCGGGGCAGAGAACGTGGAACACCGTCCGCTTGCGCGGCCGCACGGGAAGAGCGAGCCCCGCCGTCTCGAGCAGAGGGGCTGCCCCGGTGCCGGCCGTGACGACCACCGTTCCGGCGTCGATCTCCGAGCCGTCGGCGAGCGCCACCCCGCGCGCGCGTGCGTCCGAGACCAGGATCCGCGTCACCTCCGCCGTGCGCCACGCCACGCCGGCCGCGCGGCTCGCCCGTCGCATCGCCTGCATCACGCCGAAGCCGTCGAACCAGCCTTCGCCCGTCCGGCCCCATGTGCCGGCGGAGAGGCCGTCGATGTTGAGCCATGGGAATGTTTCGGCGAGCGCCGCAGGCTCGAGCCAGGCGATGTCGGCCCCTTCGGCGATCTGCACCGCATGGTTCCGGCGAAGCGCTTCCCGCCCCGCCTCGGTCGCGAGGAACAGGTAGCCGCCCTCGTGCAGCCCTGCGTCCACGCCGAGCACGGCGGGCGCCTCGCGCAGGAGCGCGATTCCGTAGCCCGAGAGGCGGACATTGATCGGGCAGGAGAACTGCCTCCGGATCGAGCTCGCGGAGAGGGCGGTCGCGGCGCGTGCGTAGGACGGGTCCTTCTCGAGCACGAGCACCGAGCCGCGGAACAGCGGGTCGCGCGCGAGGTACCAGGCGACGGAGGCGCCGACCGCGGCACCGCCGACGATCACCACATCGAAGCGTTCGGTCATGCCGGCGAGGGTAGCGCGGCTTGAGGGGAGAGGAACCCCCGTCCATCATCGGTGGATGCGTGTGATCGATTCCGCCTCGCTTGCCGCCCTCACCCCCTATCGCGCGCTCGTCGAGGCGCTCGCCCGCGGCCTCGCGCGCCCGGTCGTGAGCCCGCCACGGATGCATCTCGACCCGACGGGAGACGGGGACGCGCTCCTGCTCATGCCCGCCTGGAGGGTGGACGGGCTGATGGGGGTGAAGCTCGTCACCGCCTATCCGGGCAATGCCGCGCGCGGGCTGCCGGCGGTGGCGGCGAGCTACACCGCCTTCGAGCAGCGGACGGGGGAGATGATCGCGGTGCTCGACGGCACGGAGCTGACGGCGCGTCGCACCGCGGCGGCAGCGGCGCTCGCGGCGCGTTGGCTCGCGCGCCCCGGCTCGCGCCGCCTTCTCGTCATCGGCACAGGCGCGCTCAGCCTGCCGCTCGCGCGCGCCCATTTCGCCGTCATTCCGGGCCTCGCCGAGGTGAGGGTGTGGGGACGGGTCGCGGCGAAAGCGTCGCGCGCGGCCGAGCAGCTCGCCTCGGAAGGCATTCCTGCTGCGCCGGCGGGAGCGCTCGCCGAGGAGGTGGGCGCCGCCGACATCATCGTCACCGCGACGACCGCGACAGAGCCCCTGATCGAGAGCGCGTGGGTGCGGCCCGGCGCCCATCTCGGCCTCATCGGCGCCTTCACCCCGGCGATGGCGGAGGCCGAGCCTGCCCTGCTCGCACGCGCCGAGCTCTGGGCCGATGACTGCGAGGCGGTCCTCGCCAAGGGAGGAGAGGTGGTGCAGGCGATCGCCGCCGGGATTATCGCGGCGGAGGCGGTGCGCGGCGACCTCGCCGCCCTCGCCCGCGGCCCGGTCCCGGAGCGTCAGCCCGATGCGATCACCGTGTTCAAGTCGGTCGGCTTCGCAGCACTTGACCTCGTCGCCGCCGAGCTCGCGCTTGGCCGCCTGCCGCCTGGCTGAGCGTTCGCATTCGGCGGCGGGCCGAGCCGCCTCAGGCAGAGCCGGCCCACGCGGCTTCCCTGGCCCAGGCGGCACGCTTCGCGGGCGGCGTGCTGAACCGGGCCTCTGACCAGGCGAGCGCCTCCTGCGCCGCCGCCCGGTCACCGGCCGCGACCGCAGCATCGAGATACACCTGCCAGAGCACATCCTGCTGCGCATGGCTGCCGCCGAGCTCCGCCATGCGCCCGGCGACGGGGCGGAGAAGCGCCAGAGCCCGGGCGGGATCTCCCCGCCCGGCGGCGAGGATCGCCTCCGCGACCGGAAGGGCGACCTCGCGGACAGTGATCGCGTTCTGGTCCTCGCCGGCCGCCGCGGCGCGCGCTGCGGCGAGCCATCGCGCCGCAGCGTCCCAGCGTTCCGCCCCGACGAGAGCCATCATCCAGTGCGGCAGGGTGAAGGCGGAGAGGATGTCTCCCGCCCGCGCCTCCGCCTTGTCGGCGAGTTCCTCCCAGCGATCGCCAGCGGGAATGCCAAGGCGCCGCAAACGCCACAGGATCGAGGCGGCGTTCTGGACGTCGATGTAAAGATCGGGGTGAGACGCTGTGAGCGGCGAGGCGAGGTTGCGGAAGCGCCTGTCATAAAGGCAGAGCACCGTCTCCGTCGCGCCCAGCTGCAGGTGGAACAGCGCGCGGTGCCACCAGAGGTGATGCTGGATCTGGTTCGCCCCCTCCCAGTTCGGCTCGAGCGCCTCCGTCCAGGCAATCCCCTCCTCCTCGCGCCCTGTCATCTCGAGCACATGGGCGACCGCATGCGCCGCCCAGGGATCGGCGGGGTCCGCCGCGACGGCGGCGCGGCCGTCGCGCTCGGCGGCGTCGTGGTCGCCGCACTCCTCGGCAGCGAAGGCGAAGCAGCCAAGCATCGCCGGGAAGGCAGGCATATCGGGTCCCCAGGCAGGCCGGACGGCCTCGGCCGCGGCCCGCATCTCGGCGGGCCGACCGAGCCAGAAGGCGACGAAGTGGTGCAGCCGGAAGGCGAGAACGTCCTGCGGGTGCGCGGCGAGGATCTCCCGCCATGTGGCAAGCGCCCGGTCGAGCTCCCCCTCGGCCCAGGCGGAGAGCGCCGCGGCGTGGGCACGCTCGCGCAGGGTGGCTTGGGCAGCGAGGCGCGAGGCCGCCTCGGCCGCCGCCCGGGCGGCCGGAAGCTGAGCGGCGTTGAAGGCGAGCAAGCCGAGGGCGCCCTTCAGCACCTGCGCGAGCGGCGCCTCGGGATCGGCCGCCGCGAGCGCCTTGACCCGCGCCGGCGCATCGGCCCGGTAGCGGAGAAGGCCTGACACGGCATGGTCGAAGGCCGCCGCCGCCTCGTCCGAGGCCATGGTCACGGCAAGCCCTAGGGCGTCCTTGGGCATGATCAACCCCTCGCGTGATCGGCCTGGCGAATGGCGATGATCGCCCTCCGCCCCTTTGCCTGACCTCGTGATCGTGGCACAGAGCGCGGCCCGAGCGCAGTCCCCTTTCATCGCTGAGGAGTGCTTCCATGGCTTCGATCGCCATCGTCTTCCACAGCGGCTATGGCCATACCGCCGCCGTCGCCGAGAGCGTGCGCGCCGGCGCCGCCGCCGTGCCCGGAGCCACCGTGTCGCTCATCCGCATCCAGAATGACGGCACAATCACGGACGCCGAGTGGGCGACGCTCGATACGGCGGATGCGATCGTGTTCGGCGCGCCAACCTACATGGGCAGTGCCTCCGGCCCCTTCAAAACCTTCGCCGACGCCACCTCGAAGGTGTGGATGCGCGGCGGGTGGAAGGACAAGTTCGCCGCAGGCTTCACCAACAGCGGCTCCTGGGCCGGCGACAAGCAGGTGACGCTGATCCAGATGGTCACGCTCGCGGCCCAGCACGGGATGCTGTGGATCCCGCTCGGCATGATGCCCGGCTTCAACTCGAGCAAGGGCAGCCCTGCGGATCTCAACCGGACCGGCCATTTCCTCGGCCTCGGCACCCAGGCGAACGCGGACGAGGGGGCGGATGTCACCCCTCCCGCCTCCGACCACGAGACGGCGAAGGCCTTCGGCCGACGCATCGCCGAGATCACGGTGAAGCATCGCGGCTGAGGCGCGGCGTTTGACAGCGAGGCGGCCGCGCGTCTTCATCCCCCGCCGATGAACGTGATCACACCCCACGCCGACGCTGCCGCCGCCTTCGCCGCCCAGGCGAAGGCGGCGCGCTCGGCTGCGCACACGCTCGCACGCCTCTCCCCGGCGGTGAAGGAGGCGGGCTTGCGCGCCGCCGCCGCGGCGATCCGCCGCCAGGAGGGCGCAATCCTCGAGGCCAATGCGCGCGACCTCGCCGCCGTGACCGACCGGCCGGCGAGTTTCGTCGACCGTCTGACGCTGACGCCCGCGCGCCTTGAGGCGATGGCGCGCGGGGTAGAGGAGGTCGCCGCCCTGCCCGACCCTGTGGGCGCGGTGCTCGCCGAGTGGACACGCCCGAACGGGCTCCGGATCCGCCGTGTCGCCACACCGCTCGGCGTCATCGGCATGATCTTCGAAAGCCGCCCGAACGTCGCGGCCGATGCGGCAGCGATCGCCGTCAAGAGCGGCAACGCGCTGATCCTGCGCGGCGGGTCGGAGAGCCTGGCGAGTGTGACCGCGATCCACGCGGCGATCACGGAGGGATTTGCGGAAGCCGGGCTACCCGAGGCGTCGGTTCAGGTCGCGCCCACGGCCGACCGCGCCTATGTCGCGGCGATGCTCGCGGGCGGCGGCCTCGTCGACGTGATCATCCCCCGTGGCGGCAAGGGGCTTGTCGAGCGCGTCCAAGCCGAGGCGCGCGTTCCCGTGCTCGCGCACGCCGAGGGGCGCTGCCACACCTTCGTGCACCGCGCGGCGGACCTGGCGAAGGCGCGGGCGATCGTGGTCAACGCCAAGCTCCGGCGCACCGGCGTGTGCGGCGCGACCGAGACGCTTCTTGTCGACCGGGCAGTGGCGGAGACGCATCTGCCGCCGATCATCGCCGACCTCGCCGCGCGCGGCTGCAGCTTCCGCGCCGATGCGGCGGCGCGCGCGATCTGCCCGGAGCTTCCGGCGGCGAACGCCGAGGATTTCGACACCGAGTGGCTCGACGCCGTGCTCTCGGTCGCGGTCGTCGATGGCGTCGAGGGGGCGATCGCGCACATCCTGCGCCACGGCTCAGAGCACACGGATGCGATCATTACCGAGGACGCAGCGGCGGCGGAGGCGTTCCTCGCCGGAATCGACAGCGCGATCGGAATCGTGAACGCCTCGACCCAGTTCGCCGATGGCGGCGAGTTCGGCTTCGGCGCGGAGATCGGCATCGCAACGGGCCGGATCCATACGCGCGGGCCGGTCGGGCCGCAGCAGCTCACCACCTTCCGCTATCACGTGTACGGAACGGGCCAGATACGCCCCTGAGCGCCCGCTCCCACCGCCCGGTCCCTACTCGACCTTCACTGTCCTGCCAAAGACGAGATTGTCGGCGCGGTGCGTCACCATCACGTTCGCCTTCATCGCGAACGGGATCATCAGGTGGTAGAGCGGGATGTGCCCGTACTCGGCGTTGTGGATCCGCTGCGCCTCGTGGATGAGCGCGATGCGGCGCGCCGGCGCGGTCTCCGCCTCGACCTCCCGGATCAGGGCATCGACGCGCGGGTTCGAGTACCCGCCCCAGTTCCATGAGCCGCCGCCGGCGAGAGCGCGCGTCATCATGATGCCGCGAAACGTGTAGAGCGCATCGAAGGTCGGAACGCCCCAGGTGAGGCCGTAGAAGCTCATGTCCTCCTGCTGCAGCTTGCGGAAGAACACCGCGCTCGGCACGGTGTTGAGCCGGATTTGGATGCCGACCTGGGCGAGCATCCCCGCGATCGCCTGGCAGACCTCGTCATAGGCGCCGACGGGGCAGTCGAGCGTCACCTCGAAGCCCTGTGGATAGCCGGCCTCGGCGAGCAGCCTCCGCGCCCGGTCGCGGTCCACCGGCGGGCGTCGTGCGAAGGCTTCGTCATAGCCGGTGACGAACTGTGTCCACATGCTCGCCGTCGGCACGGCGTGGCCGCGAAGCACGCGCGACCGGATCGCCTCGACATCGATCGCGATCGCGATCGCCTCGCGCACGCGCACGTCCTTGAACGGGTTTCGGCCTTTGACATTGGAATAGAGGAGCTCGTCGCGCGCCTGGTCCATCGCCAGCCACATCGTCCGGTTCTCCTGTCCGATCAGGACCTTCAGACGGGGGTCGCGCTGCAGCCGAGCGACGTCCTGGGCCGGGACGGTGTGCACGAAATCGACCTCGCCCGAGAGGAGAGCGGCGATCCGGGTCGCATCGGAGGCGATCACCACATGCTGCCACTCCGTCACGTCGTTCGGCCCCGGAGGGCCGCCCCACCAGCGCGGGTTGCGCACGAGAACGGTGCGCTGGTCGGGCTCGCGCGAGCGCAACACGAAGGGGCCGGTGCCGTTGGCGTTGCGCGCCGCGAAGCTCTCCTCGCGGTCGCGCAGGTTCTGCGGCTGGGCGGAACGGTTCGCCTCCGTCCACTCCCTGTCCATGAGGAGGATGCGGGTGAGCTTGTCTGGGATCACCGCGTCTGGCACGCGGGTGACGATGTCGACCACGTGGGACGAGACCCTCTCGGCATGGCTCACCGTGTCGACATAGATCGTGAAGTTCGAGGTGGGGGCGAGGGTGCGGGCGATGGTGAAGACGACGTCGTCGGCGTCGAAGGCATTGCCGTTGTGGAACGTAACACCCTCGCGGAGCCAGAAGCGCCAGCGCCTCGGCTCGATCTGCTCCCAGCGGAGTGCGAGCGCGGGCTCGAGCTTGAGCGCGTCGTTGCGGTGGATCAGGCTCTCGTAGATCTGGCCGGTGATCAGATAGGTGGTGAAGGCGTTGTTGGCGTGCGGGTCGAGCGTGACGGCGTCGGAGGTGGTGGCGAAGCGGAACTGTTTTGCCTCCGGTGCGGCCGTTCCCGCGAGCAGGATCGCGACAGAGAGACCCGCCACACGCCACACCCTTCGCATCTCCACCTCCCAGCGCCACGTCCCGGAAGCGATCATCCTCAGCTGATCATTGCCGTGCCGCAAGGGGTCGGCCAGGGAACGTCACGCGGGGACGATCACCTCCAGTGACGCAGCCATCGCGCCGACCGTCACCGGCGTACGGCCGATCAGATCGCCATCCGCCTGGACCGGGAGCCCGGGCGGCCCAAGCACGTCGAGGCGCCCGACGGGGCGCGCGGCGAAGCCTGGAAGACGCGGCACGAGCCCGAGCGGAAGGGCGAGCCCGGCGAGGAGCGCGGCCCAGAGGCCGCCCTGTTCGAACAGGCAGGCGACGAGGCCCGGGCGGTCGGGCGAGGCACCGGGGGCGATCACGAAGCGCCCGCCGTACAAGCGCCCCTTGGTCGCGATCACCTGGGCCGCCTCGGCCGGCGCGCCGTCGAGCGCGAGCGCCAGCCGCGGAAACCTCCAGGCGGCGAGCTGGCGCAGCGTCTCAACCACGTAGGCACCCTTGCCGATCCGGCGTTTGAGGGCGGTGTCGAGAGCGGCCACCACGGCTGCGTCGAACCCCACCCCGAGCATCTGGAGGAACAGCCGCTCCCGCCCGTCGGCGAAGCGCGCGAGGCCGGGCAGAACCGTGCGTGTCCGCGCCGCCGCAAGCGACGCTGCGATCGCCGCCGGAGCGAACGGAAGCCCGAGCTCGTGCGCGAACACGTTCGCGGTGCCGGTCGGGATCACCCCGAGAAGGGTGTTGGAGCCCGCGATGCCGTTCGCCACCTCGGCGATCGTGCCGTCGCCGCCGGCTGTGACCACGACGCGCGCGCCGCGCGTGGCCGCCTCGCGCGCGAGACGCTCGGCATCGCCCGGAGCGACGGTCTCGGCGAGCGTGACGCGGATCCCCGCGTCCGAGAGCGCTGCGACCACGCGCTCGAGGCGCCGGCGGCGGCGCGAGCCGGCGGCCGGGTTGACGATCAGAAACACGCAGACAGCGGGGCCAACGCCGGGCCGCCGCGCGAAGAGGTCAAAATATCCACAGATCGTTGCGGAGCGATGACACGAGCGGGACGGCTTGATTACGTCGTTTTGTTGAACCGTTTCATGAAATGTTCATGGCAAACCTCGGTTTTCGGTGGGTAGAGGGAGGCACCGAAGACAGTCCGAGGCGTCTCGCCGCATGACCGTCCAGTCGCCCACGACCCGCTACCGCACCGTCTTCATCTCCGACCTTCATCTCGGCACGCGCGGCTGCCGGTCGGATTTCCTCGCCGATTTCCTTCGCCGCACCGAGTGCCGCACCCTGTTCCTCGTGGGCGACATCGTCGATGGCTGGCGTCTGAAGCGCTCCTGGTACTGGGACGGGATTCATGACGAGGTGGTGCGGCTGATCCTCGCCAAGGCGAAGAACGGAACCGAGGTGATCTACATCCCAGGGAACCACGACGAGCTGTTCCGCGCCTGGATGCCGCTCGACTTCGCCGGCGTGAAGCTGCGCGAAGAGGCAGAGCACGTGACGGCGGACGGGCGGAGGCTTCTGATCATGCACGGCGATGAGTTCGACAGCGTCGTCCGCTACGCCCGCTTCCTCGCCGTGCTCGGCGACTGGGCCTATACCGTGGCCCTCGTGCTGAACCGCTGGTTCAACGCTGTCCGCCGCCGTCTCGGCTACCCCTACTGGTCGCTTTCGGCCTGGGCGAAGCGCCAAGTGAAGGGGGCGGTGAAGGCGATCGACCGGTTCGAGCGCGCGCTCGCCCAGGAGGCGCGCCGGCGCGGCTTCGACGGCGTCGTCTGCGGCCACATTCACCACGCAGAGATGCGCGAGGTCGACGGCATCCTCTACCTCAATGACGGGGACTGGGTGGAGAGCTGCACCGCTCTGGTCGAACACCACGACGGCAGGCTCGAGCTGATCGACTGGGCGGCGCAGAACCGGCTCTCGCACTGGCGCGTGGCGCCTCAGCGCGCCGCCGTCCCGGTGCCGGCGTGACCGCCGCCGCGGCCGACGAGGACGGCCTTCCCTTCTTCTCCCCGCCAGGCCCGGTGCGGATCCTGATCGTCTCGGATGCATGGACGCCGCAGGTCAATGGCGTGGTGCGCACCCTCGCCACCGTGCGCGACGAGCTCGCCGCGATGGGACACGCGGTCGAGGTCGTTGGCCCGGACCGGTTCCTGACCATCCCCGCTCCGTCGGAACCGGACGTTCGGCTCGCGGTGCTTCCCGGCCGACGGCTTCGGCGGATCATCGACGCCTTCGCTCCCGATGCGATCCACATCGCGACCGAAGGACCGCTCGGGCTTGCGGCGCGGCGGATCTGCCTCCGCCGCGGCTGGCCCTTCACCACCGCCTTCCACACCCGCTTCCCAGAATACCTCAAGGCGCGGCTCGGCGTGCCCGAGCGCATGACCTGGGCGCTGATGCGCCGCTTCCACCGCCCCTCCTCCGCCGTGCTCACCGCCACCGCCTCGCTGCGCGAGGAGCTCGTCTCGCGCGGCTTCGCCAATGTCGCCGCCTGGACGCGTGGGGTCGATCTCGGGCTGTTCCGACCGCGCGAGCGGGGACAGCTCAACCTGCCCCGCCCGGTATTCCTTTATGTCGGGCGCGTGGCGGTGGAGAAGAACATCGAGGCCTTCCTCGGCCTCGACCTGCCCGGCTCGAAGGTCGTGGTGGGGGACGGGCCGCTGCGCCAGGCGCTCGAGCAGCGTTTTCCGAAAGCGCATTTCCTCGGCGCGAAGTTCGGCGAAGAGCTCGCCGCTGCCTATGCGGAGGCGGATGTGTTCGTCTTCCCCTCGCTGACTGACACCTTCGGCCT
This sequence comes from Elioraea tepida, assembly GCF_019203965.1. Classification (NCBI taxonomy): domain Bacteria; kingdom Pseudomonadati; phylum Pseudomonadota; class Alphaproteobacteria; order Acetobacterales; family Elioraeaceae; genus Elioraea; species Elioraea tepida. The sequence goes on along the minus strand of NZ_CP076448.1, from coordinate 2,242,906 downwards.
CGTCATCGTCGAGGCGCTCGCCTGCGGCACGCCGGTCGCGGCCTTCCCGGTCACAGGCCCAAAGGACGTGATCGACGGCGCGCCGGTGGGTGTGCTGGATAACGACCTGCGCGCCGCGGCACTCGCCGCCCTTGGCCTCGACCGCGCGGCGTGCCGCCATTTCGCCGAAGGCTTCTCCTGGCGGCGCACGGCCGAGATCCTGCTCGAGCGCCTCGCGCCGATCGATCGCTCTGCCGAGCCGCGCCCTACCAGCTGAACCGGTAGCTCAGCCCGAGCCCGAAGAAGGCCTGCGTCGCCGACCCGCGCTGATCGACGATCGGGCTGTCGGCGGCGCGGTCGAGAAGCTGGCTCACCTCGACGCGAGCGATCGCCGCGGCACGGTCGGCGAAGCGCCAGGTCAGCATGCCGGCAAGCCCGACATCCTTCACCCCCGATCCCGGGCTGGAGAGGCGATAGCCCGAGCGTGCCGCCTGCTCCGGTGTGACACCGAAATAGGCCTGCAGGAACTGGCTGTCGCCCCAGGTGATGTTCGGCCCGATCGAGTAGCTCCAGCGCTCCCCGAGGCGCCCGCCATAGCCGACCGAGGCATGAGCGGCGAACCCGCGATGGCCGCCTCCGTTGAGCCCCTGCACGGCGGTGACGTTCACCACGAAGCCGCCGCCCTGCCAGCGGAGAAAGGCGCCGCCCTCAAGCGTGCCGCCGACATCGCCGCGTCCCTTCAGCGCATCATTGTCATCCTGGTCGCGGCCGAAGCGTTAGCGTAGGAGAGGGCCTGCGGCGAAGCCGCCGCCGCGCAGCACCGAGACGCCGAGGCCGTCACGCGAGGACAGGAAGAAGAGGTCGCGGAAGCGGAGGTCGATGAGCGGCGCGCCGAACCCGGCGAGGTCATCCGAGCCCTCGTCGTCCGGGCGTATGCCCCCCAAAGCCCCGAGGGTCAGCGTCCAGGAGGGCGGTGTCGGAATGCCGATCGTCTCGCCGCGCTGGAGGAGCCCCTGCGCGGCCGCGGGGGCCGAGGCGAGGGACGCGACAAGGACAAGCCCGGCCGCACCGGCGGCGGGACGGTGCAACACCATGACGTCTCTCCTGCCCGGCAGAAGAGAGGATTGCGCGAACACTGGCCTGCGGGCGGGCTGGCGCAACCGGCATGGACGCTGCGCTCGCGACAGTGTGTTGCGTCGCCGCGGATGCCGCGGGACGGCGCCTCCCCAGGGCCGTGCCGGTCGCGCTCGGCCGTGTCACCGCCTCGTGGTCGAGGCTCGGCACGGAGTGCCGGGCATCCGCCCGGTCGCGGCGTTTGGGAGCGAGAAGCCTCGTCGGGTTGGCGGCCGAACCCTCCCGTGCTACCCGCGCCGCCGACGCGCCCTCGTCGCTGCCGCGCCGCCACGGCGCGATGCGCCCTCGCCGCATGCTGAAGCACCTGCTCCGCCACCCGCGCACCCTCGCCCTCGCCGCCGCCCTGCTCGCGCGCCACCTGCACATCGTCGCCGCGACGACACGTTGGTCGGTCACGGGCCGCGAGCGGGTCGAGGCGCTGCGGGGCAGGCCGCTGATCGGCGCCTTCTGGCACGAGCAGCTCGCCCTGGCCCCGGCGATCGCGTGGGACTGGTCGGGGTCGCAAAGCGACACGGGCATCACCGTTCTCGTCTCGCGGCATCGCGACGGGCGGCTGATCGGGGATGTGGTGGCGCGGCTTGGGCTCGACGTCGCGTACGGCTCGTCACGCCGCGGCGGGGCGGCGGTGTTCCGCGAGGCGCAGCGCGTGCTGGCGGAACGGCGAGCGGTGGCGATCACGCCCGATGGCCCGCGCGGGCCGCGGCGCGTCGCCCAGCCTGGGGTCGCGCGGCTGGCACGGCTGACCGGCGCGGCGGTCATCCCGCTCGGCGTGGCGGTGTCGCGCGCCCGCCGGCTCGGCTCGTGGGACAGGATGATCCTGCCCCTCCCCCTTGGCCGCGGCGCGATCGTCTATGGTGAGCCGGTCCTGCCCGAGCAGGCGGAGACAGAGGAGGCGATGCTCGGGCGGATCGCGAGCGGCATGTCCGAGGCGGCCGACGAGGCGGCGCGGCGCGCCGGGCTTGCGGTGGCGCCGTGACGGTGGCGCTCAGCCTCTGGCAGGCGGGCACAACCGTGGCCGCCCCTCTTCTGCCGCTCTGGCTCAGGCGCAGGGCACGCCGCGGCAAGGAGTTCCCCGCGCGACTTGCCGAGCGTCGCGGCATCGCCGCGCTTCCGCGCCCGGCGGGGACGCTCCTGTGGCTGCACGCGGCATCGGTCGGAGAGAGCCTCTCCGCGCTTCCTCTCCTCGAGGCGCTGAAGGAGAAGCGGCCGAGGCTATCCGTTCTGGTCACCACCGGCACCGTCACCTCCGCCCGTCTGCTCGCCCGCCGCCTCGGCGGCGAGGGGGCACGGCCCGAGGACTCCGGTGAGCTGCCGGTCTCGCCCTGGCTGATCCACCAGTTCGTGCCGCTCGACGTCCGCGCCTGGTGCGACCGCTTCCTCGACCACTGGCGCCCCGATGCGGCGGTATTCGTCGAGAGCGAGATCTGGCCCGTGATGCTCGCCGCGCTACGGGCGCGTCGTGTGCCTGCGGCGCTGGTCAACGCCCGACTGTCGTCACGCTCCACCGCACGCTGGGCCTGGGTGCGAGGGCTGGCAGCCGAGGCGCTCTCGAGCTTCGCCGTGATCCTCGCCCAGAGCCGCGCCGATGCCGCCAGGCTCTCCGCGCTGTCGGGCAGGACGGTCTCCTCGCCCGGCAACCTGAAGCTCGCCTCACCTCCTCTGCCGGCCGACCCGGCGGAGCTCGAGCGGCTTTCCGCCATCATCGGCGACCGTCCGGTCTGGGTCGCAGCAAGCACCCACGCAGGCGAGGAGGAGCAGGTGCTGGCCGCCCACGCCGCCGCCCTCGCCGCTGCGCCGAACCTTCTGCTTATTCTCGTTCCGCGCCACCCCGAGCGGGGCGAGGCGGTGGCCGCCCTTGCCGCAGCGTTCGGCTTCGCGGCGGGGAGGCGCAGCCGACGCGAGGACCCTGCCGGTCCTGTCTGGATCGCCGACAGCTTGGGCGAGCTCGGCCTCTGGTACAGGCTCGCGCGCGGCGCCTTTGTGGGCGGCTCGCTCGTGCCGCACGGAGGCCAGAACCCGCTTGAGCCCGCTCGCCTCGGCCTGCCGGTGGCGTTCGGGCCGCACACCGCCAATTTCGCCGAGGTGGCGAAGGATCTCATCGACGCCGGCGCGGCGACACGGGTTGCGGATGTCTCCGGCCTCGCCGCCTGGCTACAACGGCTGGTTGCGGAGCCTTCCTGGGCGGCACAAGCGGGAGCCGCCGCCCGCGCCGCCGCCGCCCGCGGCACCGAGGCGCTGGACCTGACCCTCGCTGCGCTGCTACCCCTTCTGCCCGAGCAAGGCTGCACGGCGGAGTAGCAGAACCGATGCTTCGCGCACCTGCATTCTGGCTTCCGGGCCGGAGGGGTCTCGCGCCGCTTCTCCTCTCGCCCGTCTCCGCGATCTACGCCCGCGCCACGGCGCGGCGCGTGGCGCGCCCAGGCTGGAGGGCACCCGTTCCCGTGATCTGCTGCGGCAACGTTACCGCCGGCGGAGCGGGAAAGACGACCGTCGCGCTCGACCTCATCTGCCGCCTCTCGGCACGCGGCCTCACCCCCCATGCCCTGATCCGCGGCTATGGCGGCACCGCGAAAGGCCCGCTCCGGGTCGAGCCAGACCGTCACGACAGCCGCGCGGTCGGCGACGAGGCGCTTCTGCTCGCGAAACACGCGCCGACTTGGGTGGGCGCCGATCGCGCGGCAAGTGCGCGCTGTGCCGTCGCGGCCGGGGCGGACGCGATTGTGATGGATGACGGGCTGCAGAACCCCACGCTCGAGAAGTCGCTGTCGCTGCTCGTCATCGACGGCAGCTTCGGCTTCGGCAACGGGCGGGTGATCCCGGCCGGGCCGCTGCGCGAGCCGGTCGCGGCGGCGGCGGCGCGCGCCCATGCGGCGGTGCTGATCGGTGAGGACGAGACGGGCGCGCGCTCCCTGCTTCCCGCGCATCTGCCGGTGCTGCGCGCGCGGCTGGTTCCGGGTCCGGACACCGCAGCGCTCGCGCGCCGGCCGGTGTTCGCCTTCGCCGGAATCGCCAACCCGAGCAAGTTCTTCGACACGCTGTCGGAGGCCGGTGCCATCATGGTCGGGCGCCGCACCTTCGCCGACCACTACCCCTATGATGATGCCGACATCGAGGCGGTTCTCGCCGAGGCGGAGGCGCTTGCCGCCCTGCCCGTGACCACGCGCAAGGACATCGTGCGCATTCCCGCACGTTTCCATGACCGGATCGCGGTCTCCCGGGTCGGCCTCGCCTGGGACGACCTCGAGGCCCTGGAGGCGCTGCTCGCGCCGCTCTTCCCCCCGAAGCCCGCGCCAAGGGAGATCGCGCCGCCCGACCCTGCCGCCTGCACGGCATGAGTTCTCCAGGGCTCGGCACACGCCTCCGCTGGCGGGCGGAGGCGTGGGCGGTGCGCGCGGTATTCGCCCTGTCCCGGGCTCTGGGCCCGGTGCGGGCCTCCAATCTCGGCGGCCGGGTGGCGCGACTGGTCGGCCCGCTCCTTCCCGTCAGCCGAGTGGCGGAGCGCAATCTCGCGATCGCCTTCCCCGACCGTGACGCCGGCTGGCGCCGCGCCACGATCCGCGACGCCTGGGAGAATCTCGGGCGCGTGACGGCGGAGTATCCGCATCTTGGGAACCTGAAACGGTCCGCCTCGGGGCCAGGGTGGGAGATCGCGGGGGAGGCGGTGCTGCGCGAGGTCGCCGCCCGGGGCGGGCCCGCGATCTTCATCTCCGGCCATCTCGGCAACTGGGAACTCCTCCCGCCCGTGGTCGGCCATTTTGGAATCGCAATGTCCTCGGTCTACCGCGCGCCGAGCAACCCCTTCGTCGACGCGATGATCCTGCGCTGCCGCGAGGCGGCGCTCGCCCCGCTCGCCGCGCCGCTCTTCCCGAAGGGCGCGCACGGCGCGCGGGCGATGCTCGCGCATCTCCGCCGCGGCGGTTTCCTCGGCATGCTCGTCGACCAGAAGATGAATGACGGCATCGCCGCGCGCCTGTTCGGCGTCCGGGCGATGACCGCACCGGCTCTCGCCCAGCTCGCGCTCCGCTTCCGCTGCCCGGTTGTGCCCGGGCGAAGCCTGCGCATCGGGCCCGCGCGCTACCGGTTCGAGGCCGAACCACCCCTGACGCTGCCGGAGAGCGGCGACCGGGAGGCCGACATCGCCGCCCTCACCCAAGCCGTGAACGACACGCTGGAGCGCTGGATCCGCGACCGCCCGGGCGAATGGCTCTGGCTGCACCGGCGCTTCGACAAGGCGCTCTATCGCTGAGCGGCCCCGTAGCTCGGACGGGCGCTCATTCCCTCAGGCTGCGCGCAACGTCGCAAGGAAGGAGCCGAGCCGATTCGACAGCATCGCCGTCGTTTCCGACAGAACCCGCGCACTCTCGCGCGTACGGTCGGCAAGTCGATCGTTCTCCGCAGCTACCCCGGAGAAAGGTGCGATCGCTGCGCTGCTCTCCGCCGTTCCGTCCGCGGCCGCCTCGATCGCCCGTCCGATCTCGCCGATCGCGGCGGCCTGCTGTTCCATCGCTGCGGCGATCGCCGAGGCGATGCCGTCGATCCGCCTGACGACGCCGATGATCTCGGCCACGGCCCTGCCGGTGTCCTCGGTCGCGGCCTGCATGGCGGCGATCTCACGGGTGATCTGCTCTGTCGCCCGTGCGGTCTCGGCGGCGAGGCCCTTCACCTCGTTCGCCACCACCGCGAACCCCTTGCCCGCCTCGCCGGCGCGGGCCGCTTCGATCGTCGCATTCAGAGCGAGCAGGTTGGTCTGCCCCGCAACACCGTCGATCATGTCGGCAACGGAACCGATCCGTTTCGCCGCCTCGGAGAGATTCGCAACCGTCCATTCGACCATGCCCGCGCTGCGTGCTGCCTCGGAGGAAATGCGTGCTGCCTCGCCGATTTGGCGGGTGGTCTCACCGATCGACCCGCTGACCTGCTCGACGGCGGCAGCGGCAGATCGCACCGCGTCGGCAGAGCGCGTCGCCGCCGATGCGGCGCGGTCTGCCTCCGCCCCGGCCCGTGTCGATGCCGCGGCGAGCGCCTCGGCAGACGCATCCATCCGTGCCGCCGCCGCTTCGAGCTCGCCGACGACACCGCCCATCTCGCTCTGGAACCTGTCGGCAACGCCAAGCGCCTGTTCACGCCGAGCCGCCGCCGCACGCTCTGCCTCGGCCTCGCGCTCGGCGGTCAGCCTCGCGACGATCGCCACCTTCTCCTCGGCGTCCCGCGCCGCCCGTTCGGCAGCAGGAATGAGACGGGCGACGCGAGCGGTCAGCCACACGAGCACTCCCGTCTGCAGAACGACGATCAGCGCGTGCAGGACAACGCGGGAGAGATCCGCACCGACTGGGAAGACGGGCTCCGGCAGCACGACATTGAGCGCCAGGTGATGCACGGCGATGACGGCGGCACCGAGCAGGATCAGGCGCCAGTCGGCATAGGCGGCGAGCATCGCGAGCACCGCGAAGAAGGGCATGTGCAGGTCGATCTGCCACGGGTGTCCCGCGAGCAGGGCCACGAGCTGTGCCGGCACGGCGACGGCTGCGAGCGTCACCGCAACACGGGCGGAGAGCCCGGCGGGATCGTGCCAAACGAGCACCGTTGCAATCGTCGCAGCCGCCGCCGCGAGCCCGAGCGGCAGCCATGGTCGAACGCCCACCGCGATGGCGACAGCCACCGACACCGCAACCGCGAGCCACAACAGGCCGAGAAGCCATCGGCTCGCAGTGGCGCGAAGCAGAGTGAGCGAGTCGAGGGTCGTCGCGGGCATCATCGTCGTCCTTCCGCAGCCGTCGCGCCAGGACACCCCGTCAGAGCATCGGCCCGCAGCATCAGCAACGCCCCGGCGTCGAACAGGCGCGCGGCGAGGTCGCCTTCGCCCCTGACGAGCAGCGACCCGAGCGGACCGGGGGCGATCGGGCGTGCATCTGCTGCGATCGCGCGCGCAAACCCGTCCGGCCCGAACCAGACAAGGAGTGCTGCGTCGGGAACCGGGCGAAGGGCGATCGCCACAGGTCCGCCAAGGCTCAGCGCGGCAAGCAGCCCCAAGGCCACAGGCGTAAGGGACCGCGTCGTCATGTCCCCCGTCCTGGAGCGCCAAGGTTAAAAATGGGGCTTCGCCCCGCGATCGGCGCGACAGAACCCGCGCACACGCTGCCGCAGCCGGACGACGAGGCGCCTCAGCCAGCGCCGAAGCCCTTTCCGGGAATGCGATATTCCGGTCGCGGCGGGCTGAAGATGTCGAGCACCTTGGCCCCTTCCGGTCCCGCCCGCATCGTGTGCGGCACCCCGCCCGGGGTGCGCCAGAAATCGCCCTTGCGCACCGGGATCTCCTCGCCGCCCTGGATCCGCACCGCCGAGCCCTCGAGCAGCACGCCCCACTGCTCCTCTGGGTGCTGGTGAAGCTGTCCTTCCGTGCTGGGAGCGATCGTCACGATCGACAGCATGGCGTGCTCGCCCGCGAAGATCCGCGTCGAGATCCCGGGCGCGAGCTCGCGCAACAGCCCGTCCTCCGGATGGTCGAGGTTGTGGAACTCCTCTCTCTGGCTCACCTCGCTCTCCCTGTTCGCTCGTCAGCTCTGCGGCATGGGCGGCAGCGCCATCTCGGGATCGACCGGGATGCCTCGCCAGCCGATCTCGAAATGAAGATGCGGCCCCGTCACCCGCCCTGTGGCGCCGATCGCGCCGATCGTCTCTCCTTGCGCCACGCGGGCGCCGACGGCCACGTCGAGCCGCGAAAGATGCAGATAGGACGAGGAAACGCCGTGGCCATGGTCGAGGATGATCGTTCCGCCCTGGAAGTAGAGATCGGCTTCGGCGAGACGGACGATGCCGGGCGCGGCGGCGACGACGGGCGTGCCGACGGGACGGGCGATGTCCAGCCCGAGATGCGGCGCGCGCGGCTCCCCGTTCAAGATCCGGCGCGAGCCGAACACGCCGGAGATTCGCCCTGTGGCGGGCCAGATGAAGCCCGCGGCGAACAATGGCTCCAGCGTCTCATGCCGACGCGCAGCACGGATGAGCTCGCGCTCGCGCGCGATCCGCTCGAGCGTCTCGGGAGGCGGCGCGACCATGGCGGGAGGCAGGCCGCTGATCGCCTGCTCGATCCAGGCGCGCCGCGCGACCGCGAGGGTGCGCGTCTCCCGTCTGCCGTCAGGCCATGTGATCGCAAGCGTACTCTCGGGCTTCGCATCGCGGCCGAAGCCGAAGGCGAACTCGCCCGCGCGGCCGACGCGCACGGGCACGCCGTCGAGGCTGAGCCGCGTTCCGGGAGCGGTTCGGCCGCGCACGAACCCCCCTTGGGCGATCGGGCCGGTCCACTCGAGCGCCTGCGCCTCCCCTGCGGCGAGCAGGCAGAGGGCACAGCCGAGGATGCCGCGGCGGCCGATCACAGGAGCGTTCCCTGCGCCGGCTCCGCCGCGTGCTTGCGTGCGGCGCCGTCGGCGGTCGCGCGAACTGTTCCGTCGGCGAAGCGGAGCGCGAGCCTCTGGCCCGGCGAGACGGAAGCGGCGGCGGTGATGGCGGCACCTGCGCTGTCGGTGACGAGAGCGAAACCGCGGCCGAGCACGGCCTGGTAGGAGGCGCCCTCGAGCCGCGCCGAGGCAGCCTCAAGACGCGTGCGGGCTTGCGCGAGAGCGGCCCGGAGCGGCTGGTCGGAGAGGCGAACGCGCGCAAGCTGTAGGTGGCGGCGCTGCGCGAGCGCGGCGAACGCCGCGGGCAGACGCTGCGCGACCAAGGCAAGCGCGCTTCGCCGTGCGGCCACAGCCTCGCGCGGATGCGGCAGACGCGCCGCGAGGGCGGCGAGCGTCACCCGTCGCCGCTGCACGAAGGCGGGCAGGGCGGCGTCAAGACGCGCGCCGCGGTCGTCGAGCCGCTGACGCGCGTTGGCCAGCAGCGCTGGAAGGTCGGGCACCGCACGCGCCGCACGTTCGAGCCTGAGGCGTCGTTCATTCAGAAGCCGCGCAAGCCCTCCCGCGAGACGCGCCTCGAGCCCCTTCACCTCGCGCACGAGCTCAAGCCGCACCGGCACGGCCATCTCCGCCGCCGCGGTGGGCGTCGGCGCCCGCCGGTCGGAGGCGAAGTCGATCAGGGTCGTGTCGGTCTCGTGGCCCACCGCGCTGATCAGCGGGATCGTCGAGGCGGCGGCCGCACGCACCACCACCTCCTCGTTGAAGGCCATCAGGTCCTCGAGCGAGCCGCCGCCTCGGGCGACGATCAGCACATCGGGGCGCGGCACCGGGCCGCCCGGAGAGAGTGCGTTGAAGCCCCTGATCGCCTCCGCCACCTGCTCTGCCGCCCCCTGGCCCTGGACAGCGACGGGCCAGACGAGCACATGGCGCGGAAACCGCTCCGCAAGCCGGTGCAGGATGTCCCGGATCACCGCCCCGCGCGGCGAGGTGATGACGCCGATCACGGAAGGCAGACGCGGCAGCGGCCGCTTGCGCTCGGGCGCGAACAGGCCCTCGGCGGCGAGCCGCTGCTTGAGCTGTTCGATGCGCGCAAGCAACGCTCCGGTTCCGGCATAGTCGAGGCGCTCGATCTGAAGCTGGTAGGTCGAGCGATCCGCATAGGCCGTGAGCCTGCCGGTTGCGACCACCTCGATCCCGTTCTCCGGAACGAGCCCGAGCCGCGGCACGGCGCTCTTCCAGATCACGGCGGCGAGCTTGGCGCTCTCGTCCTTCAGCGCGAGATAGATGTGCCCAGACGGGTAGCGCTTGCACTCGGTGATCTCGCCGCGCACACGCACGCGGCCGAACCGGTCCTCGAGGGTCCGGCGCACGGCGCCCGCGATCTCGGACACCGTGAACTCGGGGATATTCGGCCGCGCCGCCGCGGCGTCAGGGGCGGTCTCTTGCATGCTCGGGAAGCTTATGCCATCGCGCATGGTCGTTTGAAGCCGCGGAGCGATCACCGATGCGCGTCCTTCTGGTCGGCGGAGGCGGGCGGGAGCATGCGCTTGCCGCCGCGATCGCCGCCTCGCCGAAACTGAGCCAGCTCTGGTGCGCTCCGGGCAATGCCGGGATCGCCGAGATCGCCACCTGCGTGCCGATCGGGGCCGGCGACGTCGCGCGCCTCGTCGCCTTTGCGCGGGACCATGCGGTCGATCTCGTGGTCGCGGGCCCTGAGGCGCCGCTCGTGGCGGGGCTTGCCGATGCCTGCGCGGCAGAAGGGATCGCCTGTTTCGGCCCCACCGCCGCCGCCGCCCGGCTCGAGGGCAGCAAGGCCTTCGCCAAGGAGCTCTGCTCGGAAGCCCAGGTGCCGACGGCCGCCGCGGCGACCTTCGATGACGTCGAGGCCGCACTTGCGCATGTGCGCGCGCACGGCGCGCCCCTCGTCGTCAAGGCCGATGGCCTCGCCGCTGGCAAGGGCGTCGTCGTCGCCGAAACGATCACAGAGGCCGAGCAGGCGATCGTCGCGATGATGCGCGATCGCGCCTTCGGGCCGGCCGGGGAGCGCGTCGTGATCGAGGAGCGCCTCGAGGGGCGGGAGATCAGTTTCTTCGCCCTGTGCGACGGGGAGAACGCCGTTCCTTTCGGCGTCGCCGCCGACCACAAGCGCGTGGGCGACGGCGACCGAGGCCCGAACACCGGCGGCATGGGCGCCTATTCGCCGCCCGCGGGCTTCACGCCGGCGCTCGAGGCGGAGGTGATGGCGCGGATCGTGCAGCCCACACTCGCGGCGATGGCGCGGCGCGGCACGCCGTTCCGCGGCGTCCTCTTCTGCGGGCTGATGCTCACGGCGGCTGGCCCGAAGCTGATCGAGTTCAACGTCCGCTTCGGCGACCCGGAATGCCAGGCACTCATGCTCAGGGCGGAGGGGGACGTGCTTGCGGCGCTTGCGGCCTGCGCGCGCGGGCGGCTCGGCGACGTCACGGTCCGGATGCGCGACGAGGCCTCCGTGGTGGTGGTGCTGGCGTCGCGCGGCTATCCGGGCGCCTACGCGACGGGAAGCGTGATCGAGGGGCTCGAGCAAGCGGCGGCGATGCCGAAGGTGCGCCTGTTCCACGCCGGCACGCGCTTGGCAGCCGGGCGCGTGCTCGCCGATGGCGGCCGCGTGCTCGGCATCGGTGCGACCGGGGCGACGGTGGCCGAAGCGCGGGCGCGGGCCTACGCGGCGGTGGACGTGATCCGCTGGCCGGACGGATTCTGCCGCCGCGACATCGCCGCGGGCGTGTAAGCCTCAGCGGCGCCAGCGGGCCGGCCCGCTCGCGATGACGGGCCGCGCCCTAGCGCGCCCCGATGCTTTGCAGCGGCCGTCCCGAACCGTCGCCGCACATCGTCGTCGTGCGGCCCGATCGCTCCCGCCCCGAGCTTCGGCGCCCTGTTGCCCCCATCCGGCCGCCGCGCGCAGCCAGCGAGCGCGCTGACCGCTCACACGTCGAGATTCGCCACCTTGAGCGCGTTCTCGACGATGAACTCCCGCCGCGGCTCGACCACATCGCCCATCAAGGTGGCGAAGATCTCGGCCGCCTCCTCGGCCGCGCCGATTCGAACCTGCAACAGGGAGCGGTTCGCCGGGTCGAGCGTCGTCGCCCAGAGCTGCTCCGGGTTCATCTCGCCGAGCCCCTTGAAGCGCTGGATCGTCAGCCCCTTGCGGCCCTGCTCCATCACCGCCTCGGTCAGCGAAACGGGGCCGTTCACCATCCGGCTCGTCTCGCCTACGCTCCATACCGCTGGCCCCGCCCAGGTGGCCGCGAGCTCGGCCGACTGCTCGTCGAGCCGCCGCGCCTCCGTCGAGTTGAGGAGCGCCTCGTCGAGAACGTAACGCTCCGTTACCCCGCGCAGCGTGCGCGCGAAGATCACCCTCCCGCCTTCGGCCATGCCGGTCCAGCCGCGATCGGCGGGGCGGGACTCGGCGTCGAGCCTGCGGGCGACGAGGCTTGCGAGCTCTCCCGCCCGGGCCGTGTCGGCAAGCAGGTCGCGCGAGAGCGCGCCTGCGATCGCGGCCTGCTCGAGGACGAAGACGGGGGCTGCTGCCGTCATGCGCTGCAGGAGAGCGCGCTGGCTCCGCGCGCGCTCGACCGCGATTCGCAACGCCTCCCCCGTCAGCTTCGCACCGCCCTGGGGCGTGAGCGAGGCGTTCTCGAGCGCACGCTCGAGGAGGAAGAGCTCGAGCGCGCGCTCGTCCTTGAGATAGCGCTCCTCGGCGCCGCGCTTGGCGCGGAACAGCGGCGGCTGGGCGATGTAGAGATGGCCGCGTTCGACGAGCTCCGGCATCTGGCGGAAGAAGAAGGTGAGAAGCAGCGTGCGGATGTGCGAGCCGTCCACGTCGGCGTCGGTCATGATGATGACGCGGTGGTAGCGGAGCTTCGAGATGTCGAACCCGCCCTCGGACGGATCGCCGCGGCCGATGCCGGTGCCGAGTGCGGTGACGAGCGTGCCGATCTCGGCCGAGCTCAGCATCTTGTCGAAGCGCGCCCGCTCGACGTTCAGGATCTTGCCGCGCAAGGGCAGGATCGCCTGGAAGGCGCGGTTCCGCCCCTGCTTCGCCGAGCCGCCGGCGCTGTCTCCCTCGACGATGAAGAGCTCCGCCTTCGCCGGGTCACGCTCCTGGCAGTCGGCGAGCTTGCCGGGAAGCGAGGAGACGTCGAGCACGCCCTTGCGCCGGGTGAGCTCGCGCGCGCGTCGTGCCGCCTCGCGCGCGGCGGCCGCCTCCGCCATCTTGCCGAGGATGCGCCGCGTCTCGTTCGGGTGCGTCTCAAACCAGTGCGACAGCGCCTCCGAAACGAGCGCCTGGACGACCGGCTGCACCTCGGAGGAGACGAGCTTGTCCTTGGTCTGGGACGAGAATTTCGGGTCGGGAACCTTCACCGAGAGCACCGCCGTCATCCCCTCGCGCATGTCCTCGGCGGTGATCTCGACCTTGTCCTTCTTCGGCAGTACCTCCGTGGCCACGCGGTTGACGGTGCGCGTGAGCGCCGCGCGGAACCCGGCGAGATGCGTCCCGCCGTCACGCTGGGGGATGTTGTTCGTGAAGCAGAGCATCGTCTCGTGGTAGCTGTCGTTCCACGAGAGTGCGAGCTCGACCGTGATCCCGTCCCGCTCGGCCCGCATCGAGATCGGTGGGTCGAAGAGCGGCGTCTTGCCCCGGTCGAGCCAACGCTGGAACGCGACGAGCCCGCCTTCGTAGTGGAGCTCGTGCGTCACCGGCGGAACGTGCCGCGCATCCGTCAGCACGATCGTGATGCCGGAGTTGAGGAAGGCGAGCTCCCGCAGGCGGCGCTCGAGCAGCGCCGCGTCGAACTCGGTACGGGTGAACACGGACGGGCTCGGCAGGAACGTCACCTGCGTGCCGGTGCGCCCCGGCGGAACGGCCGGGCCGACGATCGCAAGCGGCGCCTCCGGAACGCCGCCGTTTCGGAAGCGCATCGCATGCTCGTAGCCGCCGCGCCAGACGCGAACCTCGAGCCAGTCGGAAAGCGCGTTGACGACCGAGACGCCGACGCCGTGCAGCCCGCCCGACACCTTGTAGCTGTTCTGGTCGAACTTGCCCCCCGCGTGCAGCTTGGTCATCACCACCTCGACCGCGCTCACCCCCTCCTCCGGGTGGATGTCGGTCGGGATGCCGCGCCCGTCATCCGTGACGGTGACGGAACCGTCCCCATTGAGCGTGACCGTGATCCGCTTCGCATGTCCGGCGAGCGCCTCGTCCACGGCATTGTCCACCACCTCGAACACCATATGGTGCAGGCCGGAGCCGTCATCGGTGTCGCCGATATACATGCCGGGGCGCTTGCGCACCGCATCGAGTCCGCGGAGGACGCCGATCGACGCGGCGTCGTAGCTGTCCGCGGAAGCGGCAGGATGCGCCCGTGCGGGATCGGTCATCGGCCTTGCAATCCCTGGTTTTCCGGAAGGTCGGAGGAAGCCTGGATCATACACCCCGAAGGCCGTCTTGGGCAGCCGCAAACCCTGGCCAGCCCGCCTCTGGGCGCACCTCTCCGGGCCGTACCCGGAGCAGACGCGCCTCGGTTCCGAGCGGGGCGAACACCCCTGCGTCCGTGCCGGTCAGGAACACCTGGGCGCCAAGCCGCGGCAGGACGTCGAACAGCGCCTCGCGCCGCGGCCTGTCGAGATGTGCGGCCACCTCGTCGAGCAGGAGGATCGGGGCTGCCCCGCGCTGGGCGCCGATCAGGGCGGCGTGCGCGAGCACGAGGCCCACGAGCAGAGCCTTCTGCTCGCCGGTAGAGCAGAGCGGGGCGGGAAGCCGCTTGGCCACGTGGGTAAGAACGAGGTCCGCGCGATGCGGGCCCTGCCGCGCGCCGCCCGAGGCCGCATCACCCGCCCTGCCTTCGGCGAGGGCGGCGCGGAACCGCTCCTCGGCATCGAGAGCGGGTCCTTCCGCGAGCGCAGAATCGAGCGTGCAGGCGATGCTCGCTTCCGCGGCGGGAAACGCGCCGGCGACGCCGCCTGCGACCGCCGCGTTGAGACGCGCGACCAGAACGCGACGCGCCGCCGCGACCGCAACACCATGCCGCGCCATCGCGTCCTCGAGAGACGCAAGCCAGAGGGGGTCGATACGACCTCCATCGCGCGCCTCCGCGAGCAGGCGGTTTCGCTCGGCCATCGCCGTGTCATAGGCGGCGACCTCGCGGGCGTGGCCCGGCTCGAGGGCCCAGACGAGCCGGTCGAGGAAGCGTCGCCGGGCCGAGGCGCCGTCCAGGAACAGCCGGTCCATCTGCGGCGTGAGCCAGACGGCCGCGACCCGTGACGCGATCTCGGCCTGGGAGCGCGGGGCGGCACCGTCGAGGCGGAAACTCCGACGCGTGGCAGAGGGGTCCTCCACACCGGTGCCGAGGGAGAGCGGCCCGAGCGGTGTCGCGAACCGGCCGGCGACCGCCCAAGGCCCGCCGGCGGCATCGCCGGAGCCGCGATGGCCGAGCTCGGCCATCCGCGCGCCGCGCAAGCCCCGGCCGGGAACGAGCAGGCTGATCGCCTCGAGAAGATTGGTCTTGCCCGCGCCGTTCTCGCCGGCAAGCACGAGGATGGGTGCGGCGGTGTCGAGGTCGAGCGCGGGGTAGGAGCGGAAGCGCGTCAGCGTCAGCCGCGTGAGCGAAAGCGGCGGGAGAGAGGTCATGCCGTCATGGCGCCCCAAGGCGCCGAGGCGTGGCGTGGCGGAGGCGCTAGAGCAGATCGCATACGGCTGGAAACAGCCGTATGCGTGAAAATGCTCGCAAGACAAGGCCAGAGCGGTTTCCACTCATCTGGAAACCGCTCTAGACGCGCATCGGCATCAGCACATAGACCGCGCGCGGGTCGCCTTCGGCACGGATCAGCGTCGGCGCCGCGCCGTCGTGGAACTTGAACTCCACGCGCGTGCCGTCCGCCATCTGGTCGGTGATGTC
This sequence comes from Elioraea tepida, assembly GCF_019203965.1. NCBI lineage: Bacteria > Pseudomonadati > Pseudomonadota > Alphaproteobacteria > Acetobacterales > Elioraeaceae > Elioraea > Elioraea tepida. Next base: position 2,227,467 of record NZ_CP076448.1, on the reverse strand, counting down.
GCGCAGATAGCGCGCCTGGAAGCCGATCTCGATCGGTGGCGCGTCGTACTCCACGCGGTCGGCGTCGATCTCCTCGCTCGCCGTGCCCTGTTCCGGGCTCGCCGCCGAGAGGGTCAGCCCTTGCTTCGCGATCGCGAGCTTCACCGGCCGCGACCGTTCGGAGCTGATCGCGGCCACGCGGTCGACGGCTTCGGCGAAATCGCGCTTCGGGATGCGCAGGAGCTTGTCGTTGTCGCGCGGAATCACCCGCTCGTAGTCGGGGAAGGTGCCGTCGATCAGCTTCGAGGTGAGCGTCACCGGCCCGAAGGCGAACCGGATCTTGGTGTCAGAGAGGGCGATCTCGACGAGGTCCTGCCCTGGCACGTCGTCGAGCAGCTTGCGCAGCTCGAGCACCGCCTTGCGCGGCACGATCACGCCCGGCATGCCGGCCGCTCCCTCGGGCAGGTCCTCCTCGACGCGGGCGAGGCGGTGGCCGTCGGTCGCGACCGCGCGCAGAACCGGCACGCCGTCGCTCTCGGTCACATGAAGATAGATGCCGTTGAGGTAGTAGCGCGTCTCCTCCGTCGAGATCGCAAACCGCGTGCGGTCGATCAGCTCGCGCAGCGTGCCCGCCTTGAGGCCGAACCGGTGCGGCAGGACGCCGTCCTGCAGGGCCGGGAAGTCCTCCACCGGCAGGCAGACGAGCGAGGTCGCGAACCGGCCGGAGCGGAGCGCAAGCTGCGCGTCGCCGCCCGGATGGTCGAGTTCGATCGTCGCGCCTTCGGGCAGTTTGCGCACGATCTCGTAGAGGGTCGCGGCCGGGGCGGTGGTCGCGCCCTGCTTCAGGATGTCGGCCGGAACCTGCTCGACGGCGGCGATCTCCATGTCGGTCGCGGCGAGCGTCAGAACCCCGTCCTTGGCGCGCAGGAGCACGTTGGCGAGGATCGGGATGGTGTTGCGACGCTCCACCACGTTCTGGACGTGCGACAGCGCCTTCATCAGGGCGGAGCGTTCGACCTTGATCTTCATGGATGACCCCGAAGCCTCGTTCACCTCGCGTCAGGCGGTGCGGACCGCGCGCCCCGAGGCGGCAGGACTCCGCTGATCGCCCGACGTGGGGGCGCGGACTATAGCAACCGCTCCCGCAAGGGTTAAGCGAGCGCCCGAGCGGGACGTTCCGCGCGGTTCAGGCGTGCGCCGCCCTGAGCGCCCGATCGAGATCGGCGAAGAGGTCCTCGGGGTCCTCGATCCCGGTCGAGAGCCTGATGAGGTCGGGCGGGCAGGGAGTTCCTTCGCCCTCGATCGAGGCCCGGTGCTCGATCAGGCTCTCCACCCCGCCGAGCGAGGTCGCCCGCTTCCAGAGCTCGACCCGCGCCGCAGTGCCGATCGCGGCGCGTTCGCCGCCGCGCACCCTGAGGCTCAGCATGCCGCCGAACCCGCCCGACATCTGCCGCCGCGCCACCGCGTGGCCGGGGTGCGCGGGAAGGCCCGGGTAGAGAACCTCGGCCACGGCCGGATGCGCGGCGAGACGCTCGGCGAGCGCGAGCGCCGAGGCCGAGGCGGCAGCCACCCGAAGCGCGAGGGTGCGTATGCCTCGAATCAGGAGGAAGGCCTCGAACGGCCCGAGGATCTGCCCGAGCGTGGAGCGGTTCCTCTTCACGCGCTCCCACAAGGGTCCCGCCGAGCGTGTCGCGAGCGCGCCCGCCACGACGTCGGAGTGTCCGGCGAGATATTTGGTCGCGGCGTGCATCACGATGTCGGCGCCGTGTTCGAGCGGGCGGGTGAGAAGCGGGGTCGCGGCGGTGCTGTCCACCGCGACGGCGGCGCCGGCGGCGTGCGCGAGCTCTGCCACCGCTGCGATGTCCGTCACCGACCAGAGCGGGTTCGCCGGCGTCTCGATCCAGACGAGCTTTGTCCGTCCCGGCAGGAGCGCGGCGCGCACGGCATCGAGATCGGCCATGTCAACGAGATCGACGGCGAGCCCCCAGCGTGTCGCCTCCGTCCGCAGCCAGTTGCGTAGCGACCAGTACATCACCGCAGGCGCGATCACATGGTCGCCAGGTGCGAGGGCAAGAAAGAGAGCGGTCGCCGCCGACATGCCCGAGCCGAGCACGAGCGCCTCGTCGGCCCCCTCGAGTGCGGCGATCAGCGCTTCCGCCTCGCGCACCGTCGGGTTGTCGGGCCGGCCATAGGCGTAGCCCGAGCGGTACTGGTTGTCCGGGTCGCGCAGGAAGGTGGTGGAGAGGTGGATCGGCGGCACGACCGCACGTGTCTGTTCGTCGATCCGCCCGAGCGCCTGAGCGGCGAGGGTGCGGGGCGACCAGCGGCTCGCTGTCGCGGTGTCGTCGGTCATGGGCTGTGTTCCTCGCGTTGCGTCGCCACTCCGTCGGCGGGACGATCCAGGGGGGGGCGTCGCAGAGTCAGGCTGCGTGCGCAGGGGCGTGCGACACGCCCACCGGCCGCGCCAGGGGCCGGCCGAGCCTCGGGCGGCGTTGCCGCGGAGGCGGCTCGCGATCGGGCAGGACGATACGTCCGCTCCGGTGGTGCGCGGCAGTGTCAGCTCTCGAGCATGCGCCGCAGGAGCTCGACATCCTCGGCGAAGGCGGCGTCGCGCTGCATCAGCTCGGCGACGCGGGCGCAGGCGTGCATCACCGTCGTGTGGTCGCGGTTGCCGAACTTGCGGCCGATCTCGGGAAGCGAGCGCGAGGTGAGCTGCTTGGCGAGATACATCGCCACCTGGCGCGGCCGCGCCACCGCGCGTGCGCGGCGGGCCGAGGACATGTCTGTCAGCCGGATGTTGTAGTGCTCGGCGACACGCTTCTGGATCTCCTCGATCGTGACGCGCCGGTCCTGCGCGCGCAGAACGTCGTGCAGCACCTCCTGCGTGCTCTCGAGCGTGATCGGCCGGCCGACGAGCTGGGCATGCGCGACGACGCGGTTCAGAGCGCCCTCGAGCTCGCGTACGTTCGTCGTGATCTTGTGGGCGAGGAACTCCATCACCTTCTGCGGCACGATCATGCCGGCGAGTGCGGCCTTGGCCTGCAGGATGCCGATCCTGAGCTCGTAGGTGGTGGCGTGGATGTCGGCCACCATGCCGCAGCCGAGCCGCGTGCGCAGCCGCGCATCGAGCTCGGAGAGGTCGGAGGGAGACTTGTCGGCCGAGACCACGATCTGCTTGCCGGCATCGACGAGAGCGTTGAAGGTGTGGAAGAATTCTTCTTGGGTGTTCTCCTTGCCGATCAGGAACTGCAGGTCGTCGACCATCAGCACGTCGACCGACCGGAGCTGCTCCTTGAACTCGACGGTGTTCTGGGAGCGGATCGCCGCGATGAACCGGTACATGAACTTCTCGGCCGACATGTAGGCGACGACCCGGCCCGGAGCGCGCTCGCGGATCGACCAGGCGATCGCGTGCATCAGATGGGTCTTGCCGAGGCCCACGCCGCCGTAGAGGAACAGAGGATTGAAGCCAGGCTGCGGCCGGTCGCTGTCGGCGACACGCCGGGCGCAGGCATAGGCGAACTCGTTCGGCTTGCCGACCACGAAGGTCGCGAAAGTGAAACGCGGGTCGAGCTGGCCCGCGAGCTCCGCGCGCGCGCCATCACCCCGCTGCGCGTCCTCGCGCAGCGTCACCCGCTCGCCGTTGAGGGCGGCGGTGTCAGCCTCGGCAGCCGTCGTCCCGCCGGGGCTCACCTCTCCCGCCAGCCCCGCGCTCGCGCCTGCGGCGATCCGCAGCGCGACGCGGCGTATCTCCGGGTTCTCGGCGCACCAGAGGCTGCGAAGACGGTCGCCATAGTGGCTTCGCACCCAGTCGCGCAGGAACCGCGTGGGCAGGGCAATGACCACCTCGTCCTGATCGACGTCAGCGAGCGTCATCTGCTTAAGCCACGTGCGGTACTCGACCTCGCCGACCTCCTCGCGGAGACGGCCGCGCACGCGCGCCCATTGGGCAGCAAGCTCTCCGTCCAATCGGCGCACCAGCCTCAGCCCCGCCTCTCCCGAGCGCCCCCGATCGGCTTGAGCGGAGTGCGATACGGCTGTCATGAGCCGCCCCTCTCGCTCGCCTAACCATTTCTACGAGGGAGGGCGGGGGGAATGCAAATGATTATTTGCGATCATGTTACGGATCAAAGACAAATCCTAAGTAGTTGTTGGCTTATACTTGGCTTTGACTTGCACGGATTTCGCCGGCCTGTGCCGGCCGTGGCACCGCTTGCCTCGGCGCGGCCGCGGGAGCAGCCCGTTCAGCCCGCTTCCGTCGCCCGAACGCGGCGCGAGAGGCGCGATAGCTTGCGCGCCACGAGATTGCGATGGACGAGACCCTTTGACGCCGCGCGCATCAGCTCGGGCTTCAGCGCATTCAGCGCCGCGCGTGCCTCCTCGGTCGCACCCGAACGGATCGCATTCTCGACCTTCTTGACGAAGGTTCGAAGCCGCGACATCGCCGAGCGGTTTCGGGCGGTGCGACGCGCGGTCTGGCGGATGCGCTTCTGCGCCGATGCGGTGTTGGCCATGTCCGGTCACGCCCCACAGCAATGGATCAAAGCGCGAAGAGGTCCTTCGCGGCAAGAGGCGGCTAGGTACACGCCGCCCCCGACCGCGTCAAGCCGCTGCGGCGGCGCCTCGCTGGCGGCCGAACGATCAGCGGTGCACGAACACGGGCTTGCGTTTCTCCGCGAAGGCCGCCATGCCCTCCGCACGGTCGGCGAGTGCGAAACAGGACTGGAACAGGCGGCGCTCGAGCCGCACGCCTTCGGCGAGCGAGCTCTCGAACGCCGCGTTCACCGCCTCCTTCGCCATCGCCACCACGGGGCGGCTGAAGGAGGCGATCCGCTCGCCGAGCTTCACGGCCTCGTCGATCAGCTCGGCGGCGGGCACGACCCGCGCGACGAGGCCGGCACGCTCGGCCTCCGCCGCATCCATCATCCGCCCCGTGAGGATCATCTCCATCGCCTTCGACTTGCCCACCGCGCGCGTGAGCCGCTGCGTTCCGCCCGCGCCGGGAATGACGCCGAGGGTGATCTCCGGCTGGCCGAACTTCGCCGTATCGGCGGCGATGATGAGGTCGCACATCATCGCAAGCTCGCAGCCGCCGCCGAGCGCGAAACCGGCCACCGCCGCGATCACCGGCTTGCGGATCTCGAGCACCGTCTCCCAGCGGTTGCCGATGAAGTCGTCGGCCACGACGTCCGCGAAGCCTCGGTCCTTCATCTCCTTGATGTCGGCTCCGGCGGCGAAGGCCTTCTCGCTGCCAGTGAGCACGATCGCGCCGATCGCCTCGTCGGCGTCGAACGCGCGCAGCGCGGCACCGAGCTCGAGCATGAGCGCGTCGCAGAGAGCGTTCAGCGCCTGCGGGCGATTGAGCCTGACGAGGCCGACAGCGCCGCGTGTCTCGACCAGGATGTGCTCAGGCATCGGCATTCGTCCTTTTCTCGTGGCGGCCCATTCGGGCGCCCTTGTGTTGCATCGCAGGGCGGCGCGTCAACGCTGGGTGAGCGGGCAGGCGAAGGTGCTGCGCCCGCTCTGCCGGTAGGTCGCGATGCCGCCGCAGCCGGGCGGGCCGGGGCAGCGTTCGCACGGCTCTCCCGCTCGGCCATACACCTTCCAGGCATGCTGGAAATAGCCGAGCTCACCGTTCGCCTGGCGCCAGTCGCGCAGCGACGATCCGCCGGCGGCGATCGCGTCAGCGAGCGTCTCCCTGATCGCCTGGACGAGGCGCCGTGCCCGCGCGCCGGCGACCGTGTGCGCCGACCGCCGCGGCGAGAGGCCTGCGCGGAAGAGAGCCTCGCAGACATAGATGTTGCCGAGCCCGGCGACGGTGCCCTGGTCGAGAAGTGCGGCCTTGATCGTCGTCCGGCGCCCCGCGAGAGCGGCGGAGAGCGCCTCGGGCGTGAACCCGTCCTCGAGCGGCTCCGGCCCGAGCCTGGCAAGCCGCGGGTGCGTCGCCTCCGCCTCGGTTCGGATCAGATCGAGGCTGCCGAAGCGTCGCGGGTCGACGAACCCCGCTCGCCACCCCTCGTCGGTCTCGAACACCACATGTTCGTGCGCGGGTGGCGTGGCGTTCGCCCCCGGCGGCGCGAGAACGATGCGCCCGCTCATCCCGAGATGAATCAGAAGGGTCAGCCCGCCCTCGAGGCGAACGAGGATGTACTTGGCCCGCCGCGCGAGGCCGACGACGCGGCGTCCCTCGGCGGGGGAGAGATCGGGCAGCGGCCAGCGGAGATCAGGACGCGAGGCAGCGAGGCGGACGAGCACGCGCCCCTCGAGCCGGACCGCGAGGCCGCGCAGCACCGTCTCGACCTCAGGCAGCTCCGGCATCGCCTCCCTCTCGCGCACTTGCGGCGGCAAGGCTAGTCTCGCGTCGCATGACCGACAACGCCGCCCCAGGCGAAGAGACGACGCATTTCGGCTTCCGCACCGTGCCGCGCGAGGCGAAGAAGGCACTCGTCCGCGGCGTGTTCGACGGTGTGGCCCGGCGCTACGACCTGATGAACGACCTCATGAGCCTGGGCGTGCACCGCCTCTGGAAGCGCGCCTTCCTGGCCCAGCTCGCGCCGCGCCCGTCGATGCGTCTGCTCGACCTTGCCGGCGGCACCGGCGACATCGCCTTCGGCGCGCTCGAGCGCGGGGCGGGCTTCGTCGTTCTCTCCGACATCAACGCCGCCATGCTCGCGGTGGCGCAGGACCGGGCGATGGAGCGCGGGCTTGCGGGGCGGATCGCCCTCCTCTGCGCCGATGCCGAACAGTTGCCCATCCCCGACCGCGCCGTCACCGCCGTCACCATCGCCTTTGGGCTCAGGAACTGCACCGACATCGCCGCCGTGCTCGCCGAGGCGCGCCGCGTGCTCGAACCGGGCGGTCGCTTCCTCTGCCTCGAGTTCAGCCGTGTGACGGTCGCGCCGCTCGCGCCGCTCTACGACGCCTATTCGTTCCGTGTGCTGCCCGCTCTCGGGCGTCTGGTTGCGCGCGACGAGGAGGCCTATCGCTACCTCGCCGAGAGCATCCGGAGGTTCCCGCCACAGGAGGAGCTTGCAGCGCTCATGCGCCGGGCGGGCTTCGCCCGCGTCGCCTGGCGCGACCTCTCGGGCGGGATCGCGGCGATCCACTCCGGCTGGCGCCTCTGAGCGTGCGGGTCGCGCCATGAGGCTCGCGGGACGACGCCTGCTCCTGATCGTTTCGGGCTCGGTCGCCGCCTACAAGGCGCTCGAGCTCGCGCGTCTTGTGCGCAAGGAGGGTGCGGCGGTGACGGGCCTGCTCACGGCGGCGGGGTCGCGTTTCGTCACGCCGCACGCCATGGCCGCGATCACCGGCAGCCGCGTCCATGGCGACCTCTGGTCGCTCGAGGAGGAGACGCATGCGGGGCACATCCGGCTTGCGCGCGACCATGACGCGATCGTCGTCGCGCCCGCCTCGGCCGACCTGATCGCGAAGATGGCGCTCGGGCTCGCCGACGACCTCGCCACCACCGTCCTGCTTGCGACCACGCGGCCGGTCCTCGTTGCGCCGGCGATGAACCCGACGATGTGGGCGCATCCGGCCACACAGGGCCATGTCGCCACTCTTGCCGCGCGCGGCGTGCGCTTCGCGGGGCCCGAGAGCGGCGCGATGGCGGAAGAAGAGACGGGTCCGGGGCGGCTCGCCGAGCCGGCGGCGATCCTCGAGGCCATCCGCTCGCTTCTCGCGGGAGGCCCTCTTTCCGGGCGGCACGCGCTCGTCACCTCGGGGCCAACCTGGGAGCCGATCGACCCGGTGCGCTTCCTCGCCAACCGCTCCTCCGGCCGGCAGGGCCACGCGATCGCCGCAGCCCTTGCCGATCGTGGCGCGCGCGTCACCCTCGTCTCCGGCCCCGTCAGCGTTCCCCCTCCGTCCGGCGTGACGGTGACGCGGGTGGAGACGGCGCGGGAGATGCTCGCCGCCTGCACGGCGGCGCTGCCTGCCGACATCGCCATCTGCGCCGCTGCGGTGGCGGACTGGCGCCCGGCCGAGACCGCCACCCTTAAACTGAAGAAAGGCGCCGGCACTCCGCCGCCCGCGCTCGCGCTCGCGGAGAACCCCGACATCCTCGCCACCCTCTCGGCTCCGGGGCCGCTCAGGCCTGCGCTCGTGGTCGGTTTCGCCGCCGAGACGAACGACGTGGTCGCGCACGGAGAGGCGAAGCGGCGCAGCAAGGGCTGCGACTGGATCGTCGCCAACGACGTGTCGGGAGACGTGATGGGCGGGGCGGAGAACGAGGTGCATCTGATCACCGAAGAGGGCGTTGAGCACTGGCCGAGGCTGCCGAAGGAGGCGGTCGCCGCGCGCCTTGCCGACCGGATCGCCGCCGTCTTCGCATGATCAAGGTCCCTGTCCTTCGCCTGCCCCATGGTGCCGATCTGCCGCTTCCGGCCTACGCCTCCGAGCATGCCGCCGGAATGGACCTGCTTGCCGCCGTGGCCGAGCCGGTGACGATCGCACCGGGTGCGCGCGCGCTGATCCCCACCGGGATCGCGATCGCCCTCCCGCCAGGGTTCGAGGCGCAGGTGCGGGCGCGCTCAGGGCTTGCGCTTCGCCACGGGATCGGCGTTCTCAACGCCCCCGGAACGATCGATTCGGACTATCGCGGCGAGATTGGGGTGATCCTCGTCAACCACGGCGAGGCGCCGTTCACGGTCGAGCGCGGCTCGAGGATCGCCCAGCTCGTGATCGCCCGGCACGAGACGGCCGCGTGGGAGGAGGTCGAGCGCCTGCCCGCGAGCGCGCGCGGGGAGGGCGGCTTCGGCTCGACCGGCACGCTGCCCTCCCGTGGTTGGTGACGCCGCGGGCACGTGCCATATCTCCGCCGTGGACTTCACCGAGGACCAGATCCGGCGCTACGCGCGCCACATCCTCCTGCCCGAGGTCGGGGCGTCGGGCCAGGCGCGGCTGGCGGCGGCGCGCGTGCTCATCATCGGCGCGGGCGGGCTCGGCTCGCCTGTGGCGCTCTATCTCGCCGCGGCCGGCGTGGGCACGATCGGGCTCGTCGATGACGACATGGTCGATCTCTCCAACCTGCAGCGGCAGATCGCCCACACGACCGCGCGCCTCGGGAGCCCCAAGGTCGCCTCCGCCGCGGAGGCGATCCGCTCCCTGAACCCCGACGTGCGGGTCGAGCAGCATGCCGCGCGACTTACGGCTGCGAACGCGCTCGACTTAATCGGGCGCTATGATCTCGTCTGCGACGGCTCGGACAACTTCGCCACCCGTTTCCTCGTCGCTGACGCCTGCCATCTCGCGCGCCGAACGCTCATCTCCGCCGCGGTGCTTCGCTTCGAGGGCCAGCTCTCGACCTTCCGAAGCCATCGCCCAGGCGAGCCCTGCTATCGCTGCCTCCATCCCGCTCCGCCGCCCGAGGGCCTCGTTCCGACCTGCGCCGAGGCAGGTGTGTTCGGTGCCGTCACCGGCGTGCTCGGCACGCTCCAGGCGACGGAGGCTTTGAAGGAGATCCTCGCGATCGGCGAGAGCATGAGCGGGCGGCTTTTGCTGTGGGACGCGCTCGCCGCGCAGTTCCGCACCGTTCGGCTCCGCCCCGACCCGGCCTGCCCCCTCTGCGGCCCCTCCGCGACCATCCGCGACCTCTCCGCGCACGAGGCGAGCACCTCCCCGGCCTGCAGGGTTCCCGCATGAGCCTGTTCGACCCGCTTCCCCTGCCGCCCGAGCTCGCCGGACGCGAGCCAACGCCGCTCGGCGTTCTCCTGATCAGCGGCACGTACGAGCGCGCGCACTACGCGCTCATGCTCGCCACCGCCGCCGCCGCGACAGCGCGGCCCGTGGTCCTGTTCGCGACCAACGCCGGCGTGCGCGCCTTTCTCGCGGCGAGGCCCGACGGCGCCCCGGGCTGGACCACGCTCGCCCACTATGGCGGGGCGTCGAAACGCGACGAGGAGCTTCGCAGCCGCGGTGTTGCCGGCTTCGCCGAGCTTCTCGCCTCCGCCAAGGAGCTCGGCGTGCGCCTGATCGTCTGCGAAACAGGCCTGAAGTCAGAAGGGCTCACACCCGCCATGCTCGACGACACGCTTGAAGGCGAGGTCGCGGGGATCGTCACTTTCCTCACCGAGACAGAGGGCGGGCAGATCGTCACGCTCTAGGCTCAGGACCCATTCATCTGCTTGTGGCGACGCGGGCGGGCGTGATTCTGAACGGGGCGGAGGTGCCCTGATGTCCGTCCCGTTCCTGCTCACCCCGGCGCAGATGCGGCGCATCCGGCCGCACGTCCCGCTCTCGCACGGCATCCCGCGCGTGGACGACCGGCGCGTCCTCAGCGGCATCATCTTCGTCATCCGGGGCGGCCTGCGCTGGCGCGACGCCCCGCCGGGCTACGGCCCGCACAAGACCCTCTACAACCGCTTCGTCCGCTGGAGTGTTCAGCCGCATCTTCGCCGCCCTCGCCGGCGAGGCCGGCGAGCCCGACCGGCTAATCATCGACAGCACGCACCTGAAGGCCCACCGCACCGCGGCCAGCCTCCTCAAAACGGGGCGCCTGATCGGTGCATCGGCCGCACCAAGGGCGGGCTGAACGCCAAGCTCCACGCCGTCTGCGACGGTCAGGGGCGCCCCGTGGTCCTGCTGCTCACCGAGGGCCAGGCGAGTGACCACCGCGGCGCTGCGCTGATGCTCCCGAGGCTCCCGCCCGCGCGCGAGCTGATCGCAGACCGGGGGTACGACAGCGCCCGCTTCAGGGCCGAACGCGCAGCGCGTGGCATCGCCGCCTGCATCCCCTCGACGCGCTCGCGCAAGCAGCCCATCCCGCACGACCCAACGCTCTACCGACAACGCCACCGCATCGAGAACATGTTCGGCCGCCTCAAGGACTGGCGGCGCATCCCCATGCGCTACGACCGATGCGCTCACACCTTCCTCGCAGCCATCACCCTCGCCGCAACCGTCACCTTCTGGCTCAATCCATGAGACCGGAGCCTAGCGGCGCGTGCCGGCCTCGCCCGTGGCCGCCCCCCTGTTGACCCGGCGCGGCGCCGCTTGGCAGAGGCGTGGCATGCTGCGACTCGCCCTTCTCTGCCTCGCCGCCTTCGCAAGCCTTCCGGCGGCCGGGCAGAGGCCGCTGCCGGTGCCGCCGCCCTGGCCCGAGGTGGTGCCGCAGCCGCGCGGACGCGAGGCGGCCCCAGCGGTGCCCACGCCGCCTCCTCCGCCGCCACCCGAGCCGCCCGTGCCGGTTCGGCCTGCGGACGCGCCGAGGGGGCCCGTCACTGGCCTGCCGCTGCCGCGCTTCGCTTCGCTCGGCTCGAACCGGATCAACCTCCGCCGCGGGCCGGGAACGCAGTTCCCGATCGACTGGACCTACCAGCGCGCCGGCTGGCCGGTGGAGATCGTGCGCGAGTTCGACATCTGGCGCCAGGTGCGTGACCATGACGGCGCCCAAGGCTGGGTGCAGCAGAGCTTCCTCACTGGCCGGCGCCACTTCGTCGTTCGCGGAGAGACACGCCCCCTCCTGCGCCGGCCGGAGGAGCGCGCTCCGGTGGTCGCCCGTCTCGCTCCGGGCGTGCTCGGGCGTATCCGCCGCTGCGAGGCAGGCTCCGCCTGGTGCGAGGTCGAGGTCCGAGGCAACCGGGGCTATCTGAAGCGCGCCTGGTTCTGGGGCACCTATCAGGGCGAGGAGGTGCGGTAGCGGCGCGGCGTCGCGCGCCCTGCGGCGCAGGGCCGAGGCTCCCTGTCCCCCTTCCGGAGGCCTCAGAGCGACCGCACGAACCTGTCGCGCGGCCGGTTCAGCTCATGCAGCGCAAATGCGCTCGCCCAGTTCGCCTCCCGAACATAGGGCAGGCGCCGAAGCACCGACAGCGTCTCGGCCGGGCTCGCCGCAAGCGGCAGGCGCGCGAGCGCCGCCTCCGCCGCTGCCGTGTCGCCGCGGTCGAGCGCGGCGGCGGCCTCGGTCAGGGCCTGGATGACGAGCCCGGGCGGGGCATCGTCGCGTATGCCGATCGTCCGCCGCAGAGCAGAGCGCCCGTTCGCCATCTGAATCTGCGTCAACGGGTTGAGGCCGACGAAACGCGGGCCCTGGAGCGCGACGGCGGCGTACTCGAACTGCGCCAGCGTCTGCGCCGCGAGCGCCGGGCGGTCGGCGAGGCGATGCGGCGGATCGGCGAGGTAGTAGGCGGAGACCTGGACGGAGGTCAGGACCGGGTCAGACCCGATCGGCACCGAGAAGGGCGCGAGGGTCGAGAGCGGGATTCCGGCCTCGGGCGGGGTTCCGGGCGTCTGCGTGCAGCCAGCGAGGGCTGCGAGACCGACAGCGAGGAGGATGCGGCGGTGCATGAGTGTCTCTCCCTCTCAAACACTACCATGCCACGTGGGACAGGGCATGCCCGGCAAGGGCCGACGCCGACGCGATCGCGCGAGATTGTGCGATTCAGGCGGACCTGTTGTCACCGCTCGCACCCCGCCGTTGCGCACGCCGAAGCAGCTCCCCCGCGACCGTGACGGAGAAAGCTGCGCTAGAGTATGGCCCGCATGGCCCGACCCCGCCCCGTTTTCCGACCGCTTGCGCGCGTCGCGCTCGCGGTGCTCTGCGCCGGCTGCGTCGCCGCACCGCCGCCGGAGCCGCCGATCGCCTATCCTGCAAGCGCGCGCGACAGGCTGGTTCGGATCGCGCTCGCCGAGTGGGAGGACTGGGGCAGGCCCTTCATCGACCACACCGGCCCTGCGGCGGCCGCGCCGCGCGAGGAGCGGCAGGAGCAGGACTGGGAGGCCTTCCCCGCCCTGGTCGCCTACTGGAGCGCCGTGCCGGGGCGGGAGGAGACGATCACGGCCAATCTCGCCCGCGTCCGCTCGGCCGAGCCGGCCTGGACCGACGTCCCCTGGAGCGCCGCCTTCCTCAGTTTCGTGCTGCGCACGGCGGGCTACAGCCGCGAGGACGTGCCGTCGTCGGACGCGCACTGGCGGATCGTCGATGCGCTGATCGCGCGTGAGGCGGCCTGGCCCGGCCGTGCGGCCTTCGGCGTCGCGGGTCCGTTCGAGCGCGCGCCGCTTCCGGGCGACCTCCTCTGCGCGACGCGCGGCGAGGCGCGCGGCCGCTATGCCCTCCCCGAGCACCGGGCGGCCGAGACGGGCACGCCGGTGCCGATGCACTGCGACGTGGTGGTGGGCATCCGTCCCGGCGTGGTCGAGGTAGTGGGCGGGAATGTGGGGGATGCAGTGCGCATGGCTCTGTTGCCCGCTCTGCCGGACGGGCGGCTTGCCGACCGGCCGGTCGAGGGAGCGCCCCCGCCGCCCGCCTGGTTCGCCCTGTTCGTCAACCGCGCGGGGCGGTGAGCACGAGCCCCTTCCCCGTCAGCGGCCGGTGAGGATCCGCTCGACGAGCTGTTTCACCGTCGGTATGAAGCCGTTCGAGTAGAACGGGTCGGTCGCGAAACGGTACGCGTTGTGGCCGGCGAACATCAGGTTGCGGTCGACGTCCTCGCCGTGGGCAATGTCCTGCAGGGTCTTCTGGATGCAGAAGCTGCGCGGATCGGCCTTCTTGCCGGTGCTGTAGTCGGGCCCATGCTGCGACCAGTTCGAGAAGCGGCAGGCGGAGAGGCAGCCCATGCACTCGATCTGGTCGCGCCTGATCTCGGCCGCCTTCTCGGGCGTGACGAAGATCAGCGTGCTGTCGGGGGTGCGCATCGCCTCCGAGAAGCCCTGCGCCACCCAGGCCCGGGCGGAGGCCGCGTCGGCCGGCGTGAGATAGACGACGCGACCGCGCGGTCCGGTGGCGAAGGCCTCCGTGTGTTCGCCCATCGCCTCCGTCGTGAAGGCTACCTGGCGCTCGTTCCGCTCCCTGAGCTCTTGGATGAAGCCGTTGTTGACGGCCGAGGAGTAGAAGCCGGTCGGCGAGAAGCGGTTGAGGAACACGTCGCCTTTCTTCAGCGTCAGCAGGCGCTGCTTCCAGGCGTCCGAGATCGGGCTCTCCTTGGTCAGCAGCGGGCGCGTGCCGAACTGGAAGGCGATGGGGCCGAGCTCGGGGTTGTCGATCCAGTCCTCCCACTCCGAGAGCCACCACACGCCGCCCGCCATGATCACCGGCACGTCGTCGAGCCCGAACTCCTTCATCGTGCGGCGAAGTGCGACGACGCGCGGATAGGGCGGCTCGGGCTTCTCGGGGTGCTCGCTGTTGGAGAGGCCGTTGTGCCCGCCGGCGAGCCACGGGTCCTCGTAGACCACGCCGCCGAGCCACTCGCGCGTCTTCGAATAGGCGCGCTTCCAGAGCGCGTTGAAGGCCCGCGCGGAGGAGACGATCGGGTAGTAGTAGACCGAGAAACGTGCCGCGATCTCGGACAGGCGGTAGGGCATGCCCGCGCCGCAGGTGATGCCGTTGATCAGCCCCTTCGCGCCCTCGAGCACGCCGGTGATCACCCGCTCCGCACCCCCCATCTCCCAGAGGATGTTGGCGTGGATCCGCCCCTTGCCGCCCGACATTTCGTAGGCCGTCCGCGCCTGCTGGATCCCGCCCTGGATGCCGAAGGCGATCAGCTCCTCGTGCCGCTCGCGCCGCGTCTTGCCCTCGTAGATCTGGCGCACGAGGCGCCCGTCCGGCGTGTAGCTGTCAGCGTTCACCGCCGAGAAGGTGCCGACCCCTCCCGTTGCGGCCCAGGCGCCAGAGGAGACGCCGTTGGAGACAGACACACCCTTGCCGCCCTCAACGAGCGGCAGGACCTCGACGCCCCCCATGCGGATGGCATTCAGCGGCTTCACGACATCCTCCCGCGCCCCGGCCGGTCAGACCCGGAGCCCAAGCAGCAGAGTGACATACAGGAGACACCGGGTCATGCACAGGGCGGGGCCCGCGCTCCCGCTCGGGCGCCTCTCTGGCTACTGGGCCGCCTCGGGCTGGCCGCCCTGGCCGGCCAGCTGCGCCTCACGCTCACCGCGCTCGCGCCCGCCGTCGCGACGGCCCCCTCCCGCCTTGGGGCCGACCTTGTCAGTGATGTCCTCGCCGGTGACCTGATCGACCACGCGCATCGAGAGCTTCACCTTGCCGCGCTCGTCGAAGCCGATCACCTTCACCTTCACGCTGTCGCCGACATTGACCACGTCCGTCGTCTTGCCGACGCGGCCTTGGGCGAGCTCGGAGATATGCACGAGCCCGTCGCGCGAGCCGAGGAAGTTCACGAACGCCCCGAACTCCGCCGTCTTGACCACCTTGCCGTCGTAGATCACGCCGAGCTCGGGTTCGGCGACGATGCCGCGGATCCAGCTGATCGCGGCCTGCGCCGCCTTGTCGTCGGTCGCCGCCACCCTGACCGTGCCGTCATCCTCGATGTCGATCTTGGTGCCCGTCACCTCGGTGATCTCGCGGATCACCTTGCCGCCGGAGCCGATCACGTCGCGGATCTTGTCGCGCGGGATGTGGATCACGGTGATCCGCGGGGCGTGGGCGGAGACGCTGTCGCGCGGCCGGCTCATCGCCTTCGCCATCTCGCCGAGGATGTGCAGCCGCCCCTCCTTCGCCTGGTCGAGAGCGATGCGCATGATCTCGGGCGTGATCGAGGTGATCTTGATGTCCATCTGCAACGAGGTGATGCCGCGCTCTGTGCCGGCCACCTTGAAGTCCATGTCGCCGAGATGGTCCTCGTCGCCGAGGATGTCGGAGAGAACGGCGAAGCCCCGCTCCTCCTTGATCAGGCCCATCGCGATCCCGGCCACCGGCCGCGGCAGCGGCACGCCCGCGTCCATCAAGGCGAGCGAGGAGCCGCAGACGGTCGCCATCGAAGAGGAGCCGTTGCTCTCGGTGATCTCGGAGACGACGCGGATCGTGTAGGGGAATTGCTCCTTCGAGGGCAGGAGCGGGTGGATCGCCCGCCAGGCGAGCTTGCCGTGGCCGATCTCGCGCCGGCCAGGGCTGCCCAGCCGCCCGGCCTCGCCGACCGAGAAGGGCGGGAAGTTATAGTGCAGCAGGAAGCGCTCGCGGTACTCGCCCTCGAGCGCATCGATGATCTGCTCGTCATCGCCGGTGCCGAGGGTGGCGACGCACAGCGCCTGGGTCTCGCCGCGGGTGAACAGGGCCGAGCCATGAGTGCGCGGCAGGGTGCCGACCTCGACATAGATCGGGCGCACCGTCTTGGTATCGCGCCCGTCGATCCTGAGCCCCGTGTCGAGGATCGCGTTTCGGACGATGTCGGCCTCGAGCTCCTTGAGCAGGCCCTTGGCCTTCTCCGCATCGAGCCCTTCGGCGGCGATCGCCGCGAGCGCGGCCTGCTTCGCCGCCGCGACCTTCTCGACCCGCGCCTGCTTCGCCTTCTCGGCATAGGCCTCGGTGAGCGGCCCGCGTGCCACCGCCTCGAGCTGTGACTTGAGAAGGGCGAGCGCCGGGTCCTCCTCCGGCAGCGGCCAGGGCTCCTTCGCCGCGAGCTCGGCGAGCTGGATGATCGCCTCGATCACCGGCTGGAACGCGGCGTGGCCGAACGTCACGGCGCCGAGCATCACCTCCTCGGAGAGCTCATGCGCCTCGCTCTCGACCATCAGAACGCCCTCGGTCGTGCCGGCGACGACGAGGTCGAGCGCGCTCTCCCTCATCTGCTCGGCGGTGGGGTTCAGAACATACTCCCCGCCGATATAGCCGATCCGCGCACCGCCGATCGGCCCGAGAAACGGGATCCCCGAAAGCGTCAGCGCGGCGGAGCAGCCGATCATCGCCACAATGTCGGGGTCGTTCACGAGATCATGCGACAGAACGGTCGCGATCACCTGCACCTCGTTGCGGAACCCGTCGGGGAAGAGCGGGCGGATCGGCCGGTCGATCAGGCGCGAAGTCAGAACCTCCTTCTCGGTCGGCCGCCCCTCGCGCTTGAAGAACCCCCCCGGGATCTTGCCCGCGGCGAAGGTCTTCTCCTGGTAGTGAACCGAGAGCGGGAAGAAGTCCTGCCCTGGTTTCGGCGACTTCGCGCCGACGACGGTGCAGAGCACCACCGTCTCGCCATAGCGGGCGAGCACCGCCCCGTCCGCCTGCCGGGCCATCTTACCCGTCTCGAGCGAGAGCGTCCGCCCGCCCCAGGAGAGCTCCTTGCGGAAGACATTGAACATCACCGGTCATCCTTTCGTCTGGATGCCGAAGCGGATGGCGGGGCTGGTCCGCACGCCTGCGCCGTTCGGGAGCGGGCGGCGCTTCGGGCGGCATGGCAGGGCGGCGCGAAAAGGCCCGCGCCAGCCATCCATGTGGCCGGAAACGCCGTCATGCAGGCCCCGACGGGCGGAGCGCGGCGGGGTCGATCACCGCCATGCGCAACGGCTTGCCCTTGCGCGCCTCGGCGCAGAGGGCGGTTGCCCGCGCGCCACCGCGGCGCGCGGGAATGGTCAGGCGGCGGGGGAAGCCCGCAGCCATGGTCGGAACGGAGCGTCCGCCCGCCCTCAGCGACGGAGGCCGAGGCGCTTGATGAGCGCGTCGTAGCGCGCCGCGTCCTTGCGCTTGACATAGTCGAGCAGGCGACGGCGCTGCCCCACCATCATCAGAAGGCCGCGGCGCGAGTGGTAGTCCTTCGCGTGCTCCTTCAGATGCTCGGTGAGGTTCTTGATGCGCTCCGAGAGCAGGGCGACCTGCACCTCGGGAGAGCCCGTGTCGCCGGGCTTGGTGGCGTATTCCTTGATGAGCGCGCTGCGGCGCTCGGCCGTGATCGACATCAGGGTTCTCCATCAGACCCGCTTCGCCACACCCCCACCGGCCTGCCATGCCCGCAGGGGCGATTCGAGCGCCGCCTCACTCCGCATGGGAGAGGAGCCGCACAGGGTGCAGCATCCCGTCGCCAAGCCGGCCGAGCGCGAGCGCCTTGCCCCCCGCCATCACGCGCACCAGACCACCGTCCGGGTCGACATCCTGCGGCATCCGGGAGAGGAACGGCACGAGCGACAGGGCTTGGCCGTTCGCCAGCCGGGCGGCCTCCTCCCCCGTCAGGGCCAGCGCCGGGATGTCGGCCAGCGCGGTCTCGACCGGGAGTACGAGGCTCAGGGCCGAGGCGTCTTGCCCGAGCGCGAGCAGTTTGTCCAGCGAAACCGCCTGCGCCTCCGTGAACGGGCCGACCCGACGCCGGCGCAACGCCGCGACATGGCCGACCGTGCCGAGCGCGCGGGCGAGGTCGCGCGCGAGGCTCCGCATGTATACGCCCTTGCCGCTTTCGACCACGAACACGGCCGTGTCGGCATCGGGGCGCGCCACCAGTTCGAACCGGTCGACCTGGGCCGGCCGCGGGGCGAGCTCGACCTCGGCTCCGGCGCGGGCGAGGTCGTAGGCGCGTTCTCCCTGAACCTTCACGGCGGAGAACCGGGGCGGCACCTGCATGATCGTGCCGGTGAAGGCGGGCAGGGCAGCGCGGATCGCCGCATCGGTCGGGCGGACGTCGGAGGTTTCGGTCACCACGCCATCCGCGTCGTCGCTGTCGCGCGCCTCGCCGAAGCGCAGCGTGAACACGTACTCCTTCGTGCCGTCCATCACGTAAGGGACGGTCTTCGTGCCCGCGCCGAGCGCGAGCGGCAGCACTCCGGTCGCGATCGGGTCGAGCGTGCCCGCGTGGCCGACCTTCTGCGCCGCGAGCGACCGCTTCACCGCGTTCACCACATCGGTCGAGGTCAGGCCCGCCGGTTTGTCGATCACGATCCAGCCGTCGATCGGCCGGCCCTTCCGCGTGCGCGGCACGGCTCAGTCCTCGTCGCGACGGGGATCGGCCGGGCGGGGGGAGAGGTCGCGCGCGACCGACGGCGAGCGGATCAGCGCCTCGATCCTGGCGGCGGCGTCGATCGCGGTGTCGGCACGGAAGACGAGGTCGGGCGCGAACTTGGTCCGCACCGCCTGTGCCACCTGCCCGCGCAGGAAAGGCGCGGCGCGCCTCAGCGCGGCGAGGATCACGGAGGGGTCGCCGCCCCCTAGGGGAGTGACGAACACGGTCATGTGCCTGAGGTCGGGCGAGGCGCGAACCTCGGTCACGGTGATCCGCGACACGGCGAGCTCAGGGTCGCGGAAGTCGCCGCGCTCGAGCAGGGCGGCGAGCGCATGCCGAACCTCCTCCGCCACGCGAAGCTGCCGCTGCGAGGGGCCACCGCCGGACGCCCCTCTGGCCTTGCCACCTGACATGCCTTCCTCCCGGCGGAGAGCCTCACGCCGGAACGGTCTCGGTCTCGAAGCACTCGATCACGTCGCCCTCGCGGATGTCCTGGTAGTTCGCGAAGGCCATGCCGCACTCGAAACCGCGCGTCACCTCCCGCACGTCGTCCTTGAAGCGCTTGAGCTGGCTGAGCTCGCCGGTGTGGATCACCACCCCGTCGCGCAACAGCCGCACGCCGGCGCCGCGCTTGACCACGCCCTCCGTCACCATGCAGCCCGCCACCTTGCCGACCTTGGTGATGTCGAACACCCGGCGGATCTCGGCATAGCCCAGGAACTTCTCGCGCTCCTTCGGCGCGATCTTGCCCTTGACGAGGTTCTCGATGTCGGTCGCGACGTCGTAGATGATCGAGTAGTAGCGTATGTCGACGCCGTCGCGGGCGGCGAGGTCGCGCGCCTGGGCCGTGGCGCGGACGTTGAAGGCGACGATCACGGCCGCCGAGGCCTTGGCGAGCTGCACGTCGCTCTCGGTGATCTGGCCCACCGCGCTGTGCAGGACCCGCACCTTCACCTCGTCGTTGCCGAGCTTGAGCACGGTGGCGGCGATCGCCTCGGCCGAGCCCTGGACGTCGGCCTTGACGAGCACGGCGACCTCCTTCTGCTCGCCGGCCTGGATGCGCGCGAGCATCTGGTCGAGCGTGCCGCGCGCCGCCGTCTGGCCGGCGGCCGCCTTCTCGCGCAGCTTGCGCTGGCGGAACTCGCTGATCTCGCGCGCCCGCCCTTCGTCGTCGAGAACGATGAAGGGCTCGCCCGCACTCGGCACAGCCGACAGCCCGAGAATCTCGACCGGCATCGAGGGGCCCGCCTCCTTCACCTGCCGCCCCCTGTCGTCGAGCATGGCGCGCACGCGCCCCCACTCGGCGCCGGCGACGACGATGTCGCCCTGCCTGAGCGTTCCCTTCTGCACGAGAACGGTCGCGACAGGGCCGCGGCCACGGTCGAGCCGGCTCTCGATCACGGTGCCCTCCGCCGGACGGTTCGGGTTGGCCTTGAGGTCGAGCACCTCGGCCTGCAGGAGGATCGCTTCCTCGAGCTTGTCGAGGTTGATCTTCTTCAGCGCCGAGACCTCGACGTCCTGGGTGTCGCCGCCCATCGCCTCGACCACCACCTCGTGCTGCAACAGTTCGGTGCGCACGCGTTCCGGCCGGACGCCCGGTTTGTCGATCTTGTTGATGGCGACGATGATCGGCGCGTTCGCCGCCTTGGCATGGCGGATCGCCTCGACAGTCTGCGGCATCACGCCGTCATCCGCGGCGACGACGAGCACGACGATGTCGGTCACCGAGGCGCCGCGCGCGCGCATCGCGGTGAAGGCCTCGTGGCCTGGCGTGTCGATGAAGGTGATCTTCGCGCCCGAGGACAGCGTCACCTGGTAGGCGCCGATGTGCTGGGTGATGCCGCCCGCTTCGCCCGCCGCCACGTCGGTCTGCCGAAGCGCATCGAGAAGGCTCGTCTTGCCGTGGTCGACATGGCCCATGACGGTGACCACAGGCGGGCGCGGCACGAGCGACGCAGGGTCATCCGCCGGCCGCTCGAGGCCGAGCTCAACATCGCTCTCCGCCACACGCTTCGGCCTGTGCCCGAGCTCGGTGACGACGAGTTCGGCGGTATCGGCGTCGATCGTCTGCGTCACGGTGGCCATGACGCCGAAGCGCATCAGCGTCTTGATCACGTCCGCCCCGCGCACGGCCATGCGGCTCGCGAGCTCCTGGACAGTGATCGCCTCAGGGATCACCACCTCGCGGATCACCTTGAGCTCGCCCGACATCCGGCGCTCGTTCTCCGCCTGGCGGCGCTCGCGCTCGCGCTGCCGACGCAGCGAGGCGATCGACCGGACGCGCTCGTCCTCGTCGGTCAGAACCGCGGCCACATTGACCTTGCCCGACCGGCTGAGGCGGTCGACCAGCGCCTTCTTGGCTGCTCCGAGGGTCGGCCGCTTCGCCGCCCCGCCCGCGCCGCCCGAGCGACGCCCGGGCCGACCCTCGTCGTCCTCGTCGAGGGCGCGGCGGAAGCGCAGCGTGCTCTCGGCGGCGGGCGCCTCGGCAACCGGGCTCGGCGCAGCCGCTGGCGCGACGCCGCGCGCCCGTGCCTCGGCACGCTCGGCCGCCGCGTTGGCGCGGCGCTGCACCTCGAGGTCCTCGGCGCGCGCCTTCGCCTCCTCCTCGGCGCGTCGGCGTGCCTCTTCCTCGGCACGACGGCGGGCCTCCTCCTCGGCACGCGCCTTCGCCTCCTCCTCCGCCCGGCGGCGCGCCTCCTCCTCGGCACGGCGCCGCGCCTCCTCGGCGGCGGAGAGCACACTGATCGACTGCGCTTCGGCCTCGCGCCGGCGCTGCTCGCGCAGCTGCTCCTCGAGCGCCCGGGTCCGGGCGGCGCGCTCCTCGGCCGTGAGCTGCCGCGGCGCGCCGGCGGCCGGGCGCGGTGCGCCGGCCGGACGTGCGAGCGGGGTGCGCGCCGCGCCACCGGCCGACCCGGGAACGGACGGCGCCGCAGGCGGCGCAGCCTGGCCGGCCGGAGCAGCCGCCGGGGCACGGGCGGCCGAAGCGGTGGCGGACGGCAGGACGCGCTTCTTCACCACCTCGACCTGCACGACCTTGCTCCGGCCGTGGCTGAAGCTCTGCCGGATCGACCCGGCATCCACCGTCTTGCCGAGCTCAAGCCGGCCTCGGCTCAAGCTGAGCCTGCCCTTGGCCGTATCCTGCTCGTTCGTGTCGCTCATCCTGTCAGCCGGCCCCGTCTCGGTCATCCGTTGCATCACTCACCGCGCCTTCGCTCGCGGTCTCCCCGCGCATGCCGGCAAGCCGGGCCGACTCGACGGCCACGGCCTGCGCGAGCCGCCCCGGCGCCAGGGCGACATGCACCACCTGCTCGCGGCCGAACACGGCGCCGAGCGCCACCGCATCGAGCGGCGCGACGACAGGAACGGACGCCCCGGCGAGCAGCTTACGCCGCCCCTCCGCCGCGCCATCCCGCGCCGTCACGACCAGCCCGGCACGCCCGGTCATGACCCAGTCGCGTGCCTTGACGAAGCCGCACACCGCCCGCCCGGCACGACGCGCGAGGCCGAGCGTGTCGGCGATCCGCCGTTCCAGCCCCGCGACAATCTGGGCGCCCAGGCCCTCGGGCACCCGAACCTCGGCCTTCGCCGCCCGCGCGAACAAACGCCTCGAACAAGCCTGTTCTAGCACAGCGGCCCTTGCGCTCAACCACATTCCCCGGCCGGGAAGCCGTGCCGCAAGGTCGGGCACCACCATCCCGTCAGGCCCGACCACGAAGCGGATCATGGCCTCCTTGGGCAGAACGGCACGCGTGACGATGCAGCGGCGGAAGGGGCCGTGAACCTCCTCCTCGCCCGGATCCTTTTCGGCCAGAGGCGCCGCTCCGCCCATCGCACCGTCCCGGCGCTGCCCCGCCTCAGTGCTTCGGCCCGGCCCCGCCCGCATCCGACGCCGGCTCCGCCGCACGGTCCTCGCCCTCGAACCAGTGGGCGCGTGCGGCCATGATCACCGCCTTGGCGGTCTCCTCGTCCATCGCCTCCGCCCCGAGGATCTCGATCAGCTCGTCGGAGGCGAGGTCGGCGAGGTCATCGAGGCTTTTGACCCCCTTCTCGCCGAGCTTGACCAGCATCGCCGGCGTGAAGCTTCCCAGGGCCGCGATCTCCTCGGACACGCCGAGCTCCCGGTAGCGTGCGGTGAGCTTGGCATCACGGTCGGCGATGAAGGCCTCGGCGCGCCGCTTCAGCTCGGCCGCGATCGCCTCGTCGAAGCCCTCGATCTCGGCCAGTTCCTCGAGCGGCACCATCACGAGCTCCTCGACGGTGGTGAACCCCTCCGTCACGAGCAGCCCGGCGATCACATCGTCGACATCGAGCGCCTCGACGAACAGAGCCGAGCGACGGCGGAACTCCTCCTGGCGGCGCTCGCTTTCCTCGGCCTCGGTCAGGATGTCGATGTCCCAGCGTGTCAGCTGCGAAGCGAGCCGGACGTTCTGGCCGCGGCGGCCGATCGCGAGCGAGAGCTGGTCGTCCGGCACCACCACCTCGATGCGCCGGTTCTCCTCGTCGAGCACCACCTTGGTCACCTCGGCCGGGGCGAGCGCGTTGACGACGAAGGTGGCCGGGTCGGGCGACCAGGGGATGATGTCGATCTTCTCGCCCTGGATCTCCTGCACGACCGCCTGCACGCGCGACCCGCGCATGCCCACACAGGCGCCGACCGGGTCGATCGAGCTGTCGTGGCTGACCACCGCCATCTTGGCCCGCGAGCCGGGATCGCGCGCCACCGCCTTGATCTCGATGATGCCGTCGTAGATCTCTGGCACTTCCTGGGCGAACAGGCGGGCGACGAAGTTCGGATGCGTGCGGGAGAGGAAGATCTGCGGCCCGCGCGGCTCCTCGCGCACGTCGTAGATGTAGGCGCGCACCCTGTCGCCGTTGCGGAAGCTCTCGCGCGGAATGAGCTCGTCGCGGCGCAACAGCCCCTCCGCCCGGCCGAGATCGACCATCAGGTTGCCGTACTCGGTGCGCTTGACGATGCCGTTGACGATCTCGCCCACCCGGTCCTTGTACTCGTTGTACTGACGCTTGCGCTCGTACTCGCGCACGCGCTGCACGATCACTTGCTTCGCCGTCTGCGCCGCGATCCGCCCGAAATCGATCGGCGGCAGCGGGTCGACGATGAACTCGCCGACCTTGATCCCGGGGCGGATCTTCTGCGCGATCGCGACCGGGATCTGTGTGGCCTCGTTCTCGACGGTCTCTACCACCTCGGTCCAGCGCGAGAGCTTCACCTCGCCGGTCTTGCGGTCGATCGTCGCGCGGATGTCCTTCTCGTGGCCGTACTTGGCGCGCCCGGCCTTCTGGATGGCCTGCTCCATCGCCTCGAGAACCTCCTCGCGGTCGATCGCCTTCTCGCGTGCGACGGCGTCGGCGACCTGGAGAAGCTCGGGCCTGGCGATCGCGATGTCCATTCCGTCCTCGTTCCGTATTCCGTTCCGTGTTCAGTTGCGCGGCCGATCGGGCCGCGTCGCCTCGATCAGCGCGTCGGTCAGCACAAGCCGCGCCGAGCGGATCGCCTCGAGCGGCACGGTCACCTCCCTCCCGTCCTCGAGCCTCAGCCGTGCCGCCGCCGGCACCTCCGCAAGCCCGAGCACCGTGCCCGAGAAACGCCGCCGACCCTCGATCGGAGCGGTGGTCTCGACACGGGCGGCGTGGCCTGCCCAGCGCACCCAGTCCTTGGGCCGTGTCAGCGGCCGGTCGATCCCGGGGGAACTCACCTCGAGCGTGTAGGCGCCCTGGATCGGGTCCTCGACGTCAAGGATCGCCGAGACCGTGCGGCTGATCGCCTCGCAGTCGTCGAGGCCGATCGGTGCCCCGTCGGCCCGGTCGGCCATGATCTGCAGGGTCGGCCGCTCCTTGCCGGAGAGCCGGATGCGGACGATCTCGTAACCCATCGCGGCGATGGGCGGTGCGAGGAGCGCCAGGAGGCGCCCTTCCAGCCCGTCATGGCGTGGCAGCGTATCGGCTTGGTCTGGCGGCGAGGTTTCGGCCAAAGCAAAAAAGGCGGCCCGTGAAGGCCACCCTCCATCAGCGTGGAAGATGTTTGGTGCGCTTCTTCAGATACGCCTCCGGTTCGACGATTGCAAGGCCCGGCCCTGGGCGCGCAGCAGGGGTGGAGTGGGGGTGGACGGGCCACGCCAGAGGGGCGTAGGTCTCGCCGCTCCCAACACCCGGGATCACGCCATGACACTGAAGGCCGCCATCGTTCCCGTCACGCCCTTGCAGCAGAACTGCGCCATCCTGTGGGACCCGGAGACGGGGCAGGGCGCGGTGGTGGACCCGGGCGGCGATTCCGAGTGGGTTGCCGAACGCGTGGCTGCCCACGGCGTCACGGTCGAGCACATCCTCCTCACCCACGGGCATATCGACCATGCGGGCGGCGCAGCCCGACTGAGGCGCCTGCTCGGCGGCGTGCCGATCCTCGGCCCTGGCATCGAGGACCGGTTCCTGCTCGAGGAGCTGCCGCTCGCCGGGGCGCGCTTCGGCATCCTCGACGCCGAGGCGGTGACGCCGGACCGCTGGCTCGCCGAGGGCGACACGATTTCGATCGGCAGGCGTGAGTTTGCGGTGCTTCACTGCCCTGGCCACACGCCCGGCCACGTCGTGTTCGTCGATCAGCCGGGCAAGGTCGCGGTCGTGGGGGATGTGCTGTTCCGCGGCTCGATCGGCCGCACCGACTTCCCCTATGGCGACCACGCGGCGCTCGTCGGCTCGATCCGCTCGAAGCTGTTTCCGCTCGGAGACGACATCGCCTTCCTGTGCGGCCACGGGCCCGGCTCGAGCTTCGGTGCGGAGCGTCGCACCAATCCCTTCGTGGGCGACCGGGCGTTTCCGTAGCAGGCAGGCCGCGACGCCGGCGCTGTCAGCCCTCGGCGGCGACTACCACCCGACGCGCCGGCACCGCCTCGCCAGCCGGGACAGCCGCGTAGAGGTCCTTCGCTGCCTCGATCAGCACCACGCCGCCAAGCCGCGGCGCGACCCGCCGCCCCGCACGCTCCCACGCTCCCGCTCCGCGCAGAAGCCAGCCCCAGCCGAGCGGCGGGCAGTAGAGAGCGGCCTCGCGCCTGACCACTCGGAACATCGACGCGACGAGCAGTCGCTCGAGCTGCCCCTGCGAGTAGGGGCGGCCGTGCCCGAAGGGTGTGGCCTCGCTGTAGGCCCACCAGCCGGTGCGTGACGGTGCGACCACCATCAGCCGGCCGTCGTCCTTAAGGACACGCCAGGCCTCGCGCAGCGCCCGGCGCGCGTTCTCGGCGTGTTCGAGCGCATGGACCATCAGCACCCGGTCGAAGGCAAGGTCGGGGAAGGGGAGCCGATCCTCCTCGGCGACGGTGACGAGCCCCGCCCGGCGCCGCGGCCAGCGGATCGCGCCCATCGAGGCGTAGGCGCAGCCGACCGTTCGGTCGCCCGCTTCGCGCCAGAGGCTGAGATACGGCATCGGGTAGCCGAGGCCGAGCAGCGCCGTTCCCGGAACGATCGGCCAGAGCGAGGCAAGACGCGCCCGGAGCGTGCGCGCGGCGACATGGCCGAGTGGCCCACCATAGAAGCGCCGAAGCTCCTCGACCTCGTGTCCCAGCATGTGCATGGCCCACACCTAGCACGGCGTTGGTCGCCGCGCCGCCGGGTGCTACTCATCGGCGGCATGATCGAGATCGCCCCAATTCCCTGTCTTGCCGACAACTACGCCTGGCTGCTGCACGAGACCGTTCGGGGAGCCACCGCCGTGGTCGATCCCGGCGAGGCGGAGCCGGTGGCGCGCGCTCTTGCCGAGCGCGGCCTGAAGCTCGACCTCATCCTGCTCACCCACCACCACGGCGACCATGTCGGCGGTGTCGCGGCGCTGAAGGCGGCGCATGGCTCTGCCGTGCTCGGCGCGGCAGCCGATGCGGCCCGCCTTCCCGCTCTCGACCGTGGGCTCAAGGAGGGCGACACGGTCGCGCTCGGCGAGGCGATCGCGACAGTGCTCGACACGCCCGGGCACACGCGCGGCCACATCTCGTTCCACTTCCCCCGGGAAGGCGTTCTTGTCTGCGGCGACACGCTGTTCAGCCTCGGCTGCGGCAGGCTGATCGAGGGCACGGCAGAGGAGATGTTCCGCTCGCTCCGTCGCCTCGCCGCCCTGCCGGCGGAGACGCGGGTGCTCTGCGGCCACGAATACACGCTCGCGAACGCGCGCTTCGCCCTCACGGTCGACCCCGACAACGCCGCCCTCAAGGCGCGCGCCGCGGAGGCCGAGGCGCAGCGCGCGCGGGGAGAGCCGACGCTTCCCTCCCTGCTCGGCACCGAACGCGCCGCCAATCCCTTCTTGCGCGCCCCCGACGTCGCAACCTTCGCGCGGCTGCGCGCGCAGAAGGACGCCTTCCGCGAGCCCCCCGCTGCGAGCCGAGGGACGCCCTGATCGTGATGCGGCTCTTCCACTCGCCGGCCAGCCCCTATGTGCGGAAGGTGATGGCGTGCGCCATCGCGCGCGGCATCGAGGGGCGGATCGAACGGGTGCCGACCAACCCGCATCTCTCCCCGCCGGAGCTCGTCGCGCTGAACCCTCTCTCGAAGGTGCCCACGCTCGTCGGCGAGGACGGCGTCGCCTATTTCGACAGCCCGGTCATCTGCGAGTATCTCGACACGATCGGCGAGGCGCCGCCCCTGCTTCCGGCCGCCGGCCCCGCGCGGCTCGCGGTGCTCCGGCAGCAGGCGATCGGTGATGGCATCATGGACGCGGCCGTCGGCCGACGGGGCGAGAGCCTTCGGCCGAAGGAGGAGGCGCGCGAGGCAGTGATGGCGCGGCAGGCGGCAGCGGTCGCCCGCGCCCTCGACCTTCTCGAGCGCGAGGCCGACAGCCTCTCGGGCCCGCTCACGCTCGGGTCGATCGCCGTTGCGGTCGCGCTCGGCTATCTCGATTTCCGTTTCCCGGCCGATCGCTGGCGGGACGGCCATCCGACGCTCGCGACCTGGTACGACAGCGTCGCGAAGCACCGCGCCTTTCTCGAGACCGCCCCGGTCGGCTGACGGGGATGGACCTCCGCAACCCGAGCCTGCGCGCCGAGGAGGTGGTGAAGGCCCTCGGCCTCTCCCCCCACCCGGAGGGCGGGTGGTATCGCGAGACGTGGCGCGACGCCCCCGAGGACGGGTCGCGCGGCGCCGGCACGGCGATCCTGTTCCTGCTCGCGGCTGAGCGGCATTCGCACTGGCACCGGGTGGATGCCGCGGAACTGTGGCTGTGGCACGCGGGGGCGCCGCTTGTGCTCACCCTCTCCCCGGACGGGCACGATGCCGAGGCGCATCTGCTGGGGCCCGATCTCGGAGCGGGGCAGCACCCGCAGCGCCTGGTCCCCGCCGGGTGGTGGCAGACCGCGGCGAGTCTCGGGCGGTGGACGCTCGTCTCCTGCACCGTCAGCCCGGCGTTTCGGTTCGAGGGGTTCGAGCTCGCCCCGCCCGACTGGCGGCCGACGCCGAGGCGGTGACCGGGCACAGGCGCGCGGCTGCGGCCGTTGCGCCGCGCCCGGGGCATGTGCAGGCTCGCGCTTCGGTCGCGCACCGATCCGGCAGGAGAACAGGGCCATGGCACGTCGGCGCATCCTCTCCCTCGACGGCGGCGGCTCTTGGGCGCTGCTCGAGGTCTGGTCGCTGATCCAGGCCTATGGCGCAGAGACGCCCGGGCACGATGTGCTTGCCGAGTTCGACTTCGTCGCCGCCAATTCCGGCGGGAGCCTCGTTCTCGGCGGCCTGCTGATGGACCTCACCCTCGGCGAACTGATGGAGCTGTTCCGAAGCGAGGCGCGGCGGCGGCAGATCTTCGTCGCCGGAGCCTCGCCTCCGGCGCGCTACAGCACCGACGGCAAGCTGGCCGGCCTGCGCGCGATCCTCGGGCCGACTGACCGGCCGTTGCCCGAGGTGGCCTCGCGCACGGGCAATCGCGGGCGCCCTCTGCCGCACGTCCTGATCGCGGCTTATGCGGTGGAACAGGAGAAGGGCGTCCTGTTCCGCTCCGACCTCACCGCGCCGGCGGCGTCGGTCGAGCCCGTCGAGGCGGGGCGCCCGCCCTCGGTGACGCTCGCCGAGGCGATCCATGCCTCCTCCAACGCGCCGATCCTCTATTTCGACGACGCGGCCCGCCTCGCCGCCGGCAATTTCTGGGATGGCGCGATCGCCGGCTGGAACTGCCCCGCCGCCGTGGCGGTGATCGAGGCGCTCGCCTATGGCTGGCAGCCTCGGGAAATCGTCCTGCTCTCGCTCGGCAGCGGGAACGTGCTCGTGCCCGACAAGCGCCTGCCGCCCCCCTCCGACGACCTCGGGCTCAAGCTGCAGCGGCTTTCGCGCGAGGTTGGCATGATGCTCCGCGCGATCCTGAAGGAACCCGCAAGCAGCGCTCCTTTCCACGCGCATGTCATGCTCGGCGGAGCGCTGCCTACGAATCCGCGCGATGCGATCACGGATGGCCCGGTGGTACGGCTGAACCCGATGCCGGGGCCCGCGACGACCGACCCGCCGCATGCCCGCCTCGCGGCGCTCGACATGGACGCGATTGCCGCGGAGGACGTCGCGGTTATCGAGCGCCTAGGCCAGCGCTGGCTCGCGGGCTTCGTGCCGAACGAGCCGGTGCGGATGCAGCGCGCGACCGGCCACCCCGACATCGGCCACCGCACCGCGGCGGAGGCGCTCGCCGCCTGGGCCGCGCTCGCGCCGCGACGGGTGGGCTAGCCGGGGTCGCGATAGGCCGGATCGATCGAAACGTCGTAGGCGTCCGCGAGCCGGTTGGTCTCCGCCGCCATCGCGACAATGGCGAGGAGCTCGCCGCGCATCTCCTCCGTCATGCCTTTCGCCCGCGCCGCCGCTGTGTGGCTCGCCATGCAGTAGGCGCAGCCATTCGCGGTCGAGACAGCGAGAGAGAGCATCTCCTTCGTCAGCGGGTCGAGCACGCCGGGGCCCATCACCTCGCGCAGCGAGTCCCGGGTGCGACAGAGCGTCGGCGGGTGGACAGCGAGGGCCTTCCAGAAATTGTTGACATCCGGAATGTTCCGCGCGGCCTTGATCTCGTCATAGACCGCGCGGACCTCCGGCGGCGCCTCCTCGTACTGGACGAGCCTTGCCATGCTTATGCTCCTCTTTCTTCGCTGCCTTGATGCGGAAGCAGCTCCGCGCGGGGATCCATTCCCGCCCCGTCACCGCCTCCGGCGCCTTGCCCGCGAGCACCTGGCGCACATCGGCGATCACCTCGGCGCGCTTGCGGTAGTACTGGTGGTTCGCGTCCTTCACCGAGCCGGTGGAGGAGACCTCGGTGCAATCGACGAGCGTCACCTTCTGCGGAAGCGAGGTGAGGGTGCGCGGGCCGGTGGCGCCGAGCCGGTCAGGGTTACCCTTCGAGACGTCGCTGATCACGAGCGCGTTGTCGTTGCGCGCGAAATACACATAGACCTGCTCGGCGAGCTCGGGCAGTCGGGCGAGCTTCGTCTCGTGCTCGAAGGCGTTGTTGTCCTCGTCCGCCGCCATCAGGAAGATCGTGTGCAGCACCCGCGGCAGCCGCTTGCCGCCGTAATCCGAGATCAAGGCCTGAAGCGCGTTGCGCAGCGCGTAAGTCCCCATCGAGTGCGCGACGAGATGGATCTTCGCGTGACAGAGATCGATCTTCGGCTCGCGGTTCTCGCGCTGTGCCTTGAGCCTCTCCTTGACCGCCTCGTCCTGGAGGTCCTTCAGGTAGCCAAGGAGCCTCTGCAGCGCGCGGGCGATCGCCTTGGCGGAAGAGCGCGCGTCGTCCCGGTCGGAGGCGTAGCTCAGGAACGGAACGACCTTGCCGTCCGCCGGCCAGGAGAACATCGCCGTCTCGATGGGGAAGGATCTCGTTCCCCAGGCCGTCTTGATCGCGGCGGCGTTCGAGAGGGCGTTCCGGAAGTCGCAGGCAAAGCCATGCAGCATCAGCACGAGGTCGGCCTCGTTGTCGATCAGGCGCTGCCTGAGGCCCTCGAACACCGCATCCGACCCGAGCAGGACCGTCTCGCCGTCCGCGCCCGGGGTGCCCGGAATGTTCTCCGGCGCGACGTCGAGCCTCGCGATCCGGAACGGGGTCTCCCCCCTCCTGTCGGGTTCCATGTCGGCGGCGCCGTAGCGGAGCCAGAGCGGCGATTTTGGATTCAGCCGCGGGCCGAACCCGGTGACAACGCCGTTCTCGACGATCTCCTCGCGGTTGGTCGCGAAGTGGACGCGCACCGCCATCAGCCCCTCCCGTCACTGCATTCGTCCCGGGAACGATACGGCGCCGTAGCAGGGGCGGCAATCTCGTCCTGAACGTGGCGGAGCGGCGGCGAGCGGCCGCGCCGGCGCGTGTCCTGCCGCGCGTGCTGCCCTCCTCCCTCCGAAGCGCGTCAGTACATGTGCTGGCCGCCGTTCGCCGAAAGCGTCGAGCCGGTGATGAAGGAGGCCTCGTCGGCGGTGAGGAACGCCACGCAGCGGGCAATGTCCTCGACAGTGCCGAGCCGGCCGACCGGGATCTTGGCGATGATCTTCTCGAGCACGTCCGCGGGCACGGCACGGACCATGTCGGTGTCGATATAGCCGGGGGCGACGGCGTTCACGGTGATGCCCGCGCGCGCCCCCTCGAGCGCGAGCGCCTTGGTGAAGCCGTGGATGCCCGACTTCGCGGCGGCGTAGTTCACCTGGCCGTACTGCCCGGCCTGGCCGTTGATCGAGCCGATGTTGACGATGCGGCCGAACTTGCGCGCCACCATCCCGTCCCAGACGAGCTTGCACATGTTGAAGCAGGAGCCGAGATTGGTGTCGATCACGGCGTCCCACATCTCGCGCGTCATCCGCCGCATCGTCGCATCCCGAGTGATGCCGGCGTTGTTGACGAGGATCTCGAT
Source organism: Elioraea tepida (assembly GCF_019203965.1). NCBI lineage: Bacteria > Pseudomonadati > Pseudomonadota > Alphaproteobacteria > Acetobacterales > Elioraeaceae > Elioraea > Elioraea tepida. The sequence continues at coordinate 2,195,987 of NZ_CP076448.1, read as the reverse complement.
CGGGCCGACCTCGGCCTCGATCTGCGCCACCGCCGCCTTGCACGCCTCGAAATCGGCGACGTCGAACTTGTACACCTTGCAGCCCGTCTCGGCAGCGAAGGCGGCCGCCGCCGCGTCGTTTCCGGCATAAGAAGCGACGACCCGTCGCCCCTGGGCGATCAGCGCCTTCGAGATCCCGGCACCGATGCCGCGGGTGCCGCCGGTGACGAGTGCGACGCGTGCCATGTGACGATGTCCTCCCCTCAGGTTCGATTCCCGGCACCTTGGCGGCGCCCTGCCTCATCCGCGCGCAACAGTCGCGCGGGAGAGAGCGGGCCACAAGAGGGCATCACGCCGAGGCGTGGAGCCGAGACGACCAGCTCAGCGAACAGCCGGTGACGCGCTTGGAGAGCTGCCGCCGTGAGGTCCGGCCCGCCCCCCGGGCTCGAGCGGCGATGGGCGCGCGCGCCGACGCGCCCGGGTGGCCCCGCGGCGGCTTGTGCCGTGCGCCGCCTCAGCCGCGCTCGACGCACATGGCGATTCCCATGCCGCCGCCGATGCAGAGTGTGGCGAGCCCCTTCTTCGCGCCGCGGCGCGCCATCTCGTAGAGCAGCGTCGTCAGCACCCGCGCGCCGGAGGCGCCGATCGGGTGGCCGAGCGCGATCGCCCCGCCATTGACGTTCACCTTCGCTGGATCCCAGCCGAGGTCCTTGTTCACCGCGCAGGCCTGGGCCGCGAAGGCCTCGTTCGCCTCGACGAGGTCGAGATCGTCGATCTTCCACCCGGCCTTCTTCAAGGCCGCCCGCGAGGCGGGAATGGGGCCGGTGCCCATGATCGCGGGGTCGACCCCCACGGTCGCCCACGAGACGATGCGCGCGAGCGGCGTGATGCCGCGGCGCTCCGCCTCCGCCGCGCTCATCAGCACCACCGCGGCCGCACCGTCATTGATACCGGAGGCGTTTCCGGCGGTGACGGTTCCGTCCTTGGCGAAGGCGGGCCGGAGCTTGGCGAGCACCTCGAGCGTCGTGTCGGGCTTGGGGTGCTCGTCGGTGTCGACCACCACCTCGCCCTTGCGGGTTTTCACCGTCACCGGAACGATCTCGTCGCGGAACCGCCCGGCCGCCATCGCTTCCGCCGCCTTGCGCTGGCTCTGGTAGGCGAACTCGTCCTGCTGCTCGCGGGTGATCTGCCACTGCCGGGCCACGTTCTCGGCGGTGTTGCCCATATGGTAGCCGTTGAAGGCGTCCCACAACCCGTCCTTGATCATGGTGTCGACCATCTGGAAGTCGCCCATCTTCACGCCCGCGCGGAGCTGGGCGCAGTGCGGCGCCTGCGTCATGCTCTCCATCCCGCCGGCGACGACAATCGCGGCATCGCCGGTGCGGATCGCCTGGTAGCCGAGGGCGACGCTGCGCAGGCCCGAGCCGCAGAGCTGGTTGATGCCGTAGGCCGTGCGCTCCTGCGGCACGCCGGCCAGCATGGCGGCTTGGCGGGCGGGGTTCTGGCCCGCCCCGGCGGCGAGGATCTGCCCCATCACCACCTCGTCGACCTCCTCGGCGGCCACCTTCGCCCGCTCGAGCGCGCCCTTGATCGCGACTGCGCCGAGCGCATGGGCGGGAAGGCTTGCAAACGCGCCGTTGAAGGCGCCGACGGGCGTGCGGGCGGCGGAGGCGATCACGACATCGGTCATCGTGCGGTCCCTTTTTCGTTGGGAGATGTGCTCGCTCAGGGGAGGCGTGTTCCTCACCGACAGAGTGCACCCGCCATGACGCAGTGCACAAGGGCGGTGGCTACAGCCCGGACATCCAGGACGCGAAGGGACGCCACAGCGCCGCCTCTGCCCCGGAGCCGGCCACCATCCCGATATGCCCCGAACACGGCTCGTGCAGCACCGCTTTGGGAATCAGCCGCGCGAGCGGCCGCGCCCCCTCCGGCAACACGATCCGATCACGCCCGGGGACCGCGACGAACGCCGGGACGGCGAGCGCACGAGGATCGACCGGCAGCCCCGCCACGTTCCAGGCAAGGCGGGCGGGCTCGTTCCGCCCGTACCAGCCGCCCAGGCACTCGCGAGCGATCGGCGCGGCAAGCGGCACGCCGTCCGCGAGCCAATCCTCGAGCGCGACGAACAGCCGGGCGCGCGCGCTGTCCTGGGCGAGCCTGCCGAAGGCGCGATACTTCGCCGCCACGCCATAGGGGTCGAGAGCGGTGAACAGAACCTGAAGCGCATCGACCGGAAGCGCGTCGTGGAACGCCATCAGCGGCTCGAAGAGCGGCAGGAGCGAGGCGGCGACCCGCGCCCGCGCAGGGTCGCCGGCGTGGAAGTCCCACGGGGTTGCAAGCGCGGCGAAGGCACGCACGAGCTCCGGCCGGCGCAGCGCCGAGGCGAGCGCCAAGAGCCCTCCCATGCAGTAGCCGACCATTACCACGCGCTCACCCGCGATCGCGGCCGCCGCGACGAGGGCGCGCTCGAGCCGGCCGGCGATCACGTCGGTGAGGCCGAAACGCCGTTCCGCCTCGCCGGGCCAGCCCCAGTCGAGCAGGAGCGGCCGCATCCCGCGCGCGGCGAGCCAGCGGAGGAAGCTCGCCTCCTCCATCAGGTCGAGCACATAGGCGCGGTTGATCAGCGAGGGGACGACGAGCAGCACCGGCCCGGCGGCACGGTCGGGTGCGGTCGCGCCGTAGTCGAGAAGACGCGAGCCGCCCTCGGCCCAGACGACGGGAGGATCGGCGAGCGCGCGGGCGTAGGGGTGGCGTCGATAGGCGGCGATGCCGGCGATCAGGGCGGCGTCCTGCCGCAGGAGTTCGGCGAACACCGCCGCCGGCAGCGCGGCCGGCTCAAGCCCCTCGGCGCCGATCGCCTCGACGACGCGCGCCGCCCGCGCCGCCGCCGTGGCGCTCCTCCAGCTCCGCGAGCCGGCGCTCGATGGCATCGAGACGATCGAGAATGCGCTCGAGCAGGCGCTGTGACGGAGCCACGCCAGGATCAGATGCAGGATCACCGGCCGCGGGCCGCGGCGACGGAGCGGCGCCGGCGCCCCTGGTCGTAGCGCCGAACCAGAACTCTCGCCCGGCCCCGGCGTCGCCTCCCGGACGGAAGCGCTCATCGGCCACACCACGCGGCAGGGCACCAAGGCCCGCCGCGGCAAGGCCTGCCCAGAGGGCGGCGAGCCGCGCCCAGGTCTCGGCCGTCTCCGGCTCGGCCGCCAGAGCGGCGAGTTCGCTCTGCCAGAGCTCGATCCAGTCCCGCGCGAGCGACGAAAGGTCTGGGCCGAACGGCGCCTCGCGTTCGCCGCCGCCCCCGCCGCCACCTTCCGCACCGCTCGTCTTCTGGCCGTTGCCGCCGTCCATCACCCTCGCCCATTGCGGGGAGAGACATTAGAGAAGCCCGGAAGCCCCAGGAACCCTGGCCTGAGCCGCCCCGTTTCCTCCAACGGCCGAGAATAATGCGCCGCGGCAAGGCGGCCGTGCTAGCATGCAGTGCAACACGGTTGAGGAAACGGGGAACTTCCATGGCAGAGCCCGCCCCCGCCGCCGAGGCGGTGACCAAGGAACCGGGAGCGCAGGCGGCGGACACACCTTCACCCGTGGTGGTGAAGAAGTATGCGAACCGACGTCTCTACAACACCGAGGCCTCGTCCTACGTCACGCTCGATCATCTCGCCCAGATGGTGAAGGACGGGCGCGAGTTCGTGGTCTATGACGCCAAGACGGGCGAGGACATCACCCGCCAGGTGCTGACGCAGATCATCGTCGAGGAGGAAGCCAAGGGGTCGAACCTGTTGCCGATCAGCTTCCTGCGCCAACTGATCAGCTTCTACGGCGACAGTCTCCAGGGCCTCGTGCCGCGCTATCTCGAGCACGCGATGGCCGCCTTCGCCCGCCAGCAGGAGCAGTTCCGGCGGGCCATGCAGCAGACGATGGAGGGCTTTTTCCCCTTTTCGATGGAGGAGGTGGGCAAGCAGAACATGGCGATGCTGGAGCGCGCGTTCAGCCTGTTCGCCCCGTTCTATCGCCCGCCGTCGGCGCAAGGGGCGGAGCCGCCCGCCCAGGCCCAGGACGAGGCAGCCCAGCTCGCCAAGCTGAAGGCCGAGCTCGAGGCGCTGCGGGAAGAGCTCGCTCGTCTGACCAAGCCCAAGGTGTGAGCCTGAGGAAACGTCAGCCGAAGCGGCAGAGCCGCGACCGGAGTTGCCGACGCAGGATGGTCGGCGCGCAGGCGGCCTGAGGCACCCGGGGCGCACCGGCGTGACCGGTCAGAACCGCCTGAGAAGCCGGTCGATGTAGTCGAGTTCCTGCTGCGGCCGTTCGCGCTCGCCGGCGCGCCGGCGCAACTCCTCCTGGATCTCGCGGGCGCGCTGCAGCTCCATCTCGGTGGGAACCACGACATCGGAGCCCTCGTCGCGGCCGCCCACACTGTCGCGCCTCGGCCGCCCGAGCGGGTCTCGCCCCTCGCCCATCTGCCGCCCCTCGCCCGAGGTCTCTCCGCCCTGGTCGGTGTTGTCGCCGCCCGGCTCGCCCTCGCCGTCGCCGCTCTCCATCAGGCCCATGCGATTGGCCATCTGGTTCTGCATCTCGCGCGCGCCCTGCTGCAGGGCTTCGATCGCCCTTTGCTGGGCCGCCTGGGCGCCCGCGTCGTTGCCCTGGCGAAGCGCCTCGACGGCATCGCGCATCGCCCTGTCGGCACGGCCGAGCGGCTCGGGAACCTCGCCCGCGAAGTCGCCGAACTGTTGCATCAGCTCGCCGAGCGCCCGGCGCAGCGCCTGCTGCTGGCGCGCGTCCTGCTCGGCCTGCTGCCCCGGCTGACGGGTCTGTTCCTGCGCCTGCGGCTGGCCGCGCTGCTGCCCGCGCTGCTGGGGGCGCTGCCGTTCCCGTTCCTGGGCGCGCTGGTGGCTTCGGTCCATCAGGCTGCCCTGCCGCTGCAGCATGTCGTTCACCGCGCCCATCATCTGCTGGCCCTGCTCGCGCTGCTGGGCCCGCTCGGGACTCTCCATCCGGGCCGTCCGCCCCTGCCTGAGCGCCTCGAGCGCCCGCTCGAGCTCGGCGAGCTGCTGGCGCATCCGCTCGAGGTCGCCCTGGCGGGCGGCCTGTTGCATCTCGCGTGCCATGCGCTGTAGGTCACGCTGGTCGAGCACCCGGGCGTTGCGGTCGAAGGGCAGGGTCTCGACGCCGTCGCGACGCATCGCCTCGGCAAGCGCCTCAAGGTAGCGCTGCATCGCCTCCTCGAGCTGCCGCGACAGACGCTCGAGTTCCTGCCGGTCGATCGGCTCGCCGCGCTCGGCGCGCTCGAGCGCCTCGCGCAGCTCCTCGCGCGCGGCATTCAGGGCCCGCAGCGTCCGGTCACGCCCGCCCTCCTCGAGCCGGATCGCGAGCTCCCACAGGAGGTCCTGAACCTCCTCGACGGCCTCGGGGCGTCGGTCGCGGAGGAGGCGTGACCGCGCAGCACGCAGGCCGAGGAACACGGTGAGGTCGTCGTCGAATGCCTCCGGAGCGGCCGAAAGCCGGTCGAGCTCGCGGGCATGGGCGTTGCGCTCCGCGGGGGCAAGCGTCATGCGCTTGCGCAACGCCACCAGCGCCTGGGCGACCGGATGGGTGAACGCCCGCTCGGGAAGCTCGACGGTCATCGTCTCCGACCAGCCGACCTGGTCCGCCCCGTCGCGCGCCTCGAGCGTGACCTGCACGGTGAGCCCCGCCCAGGGGTGGGCGGTCAGATCAGGCTGCGCCGTGCCGCGTAGGCTGCGCGTGTTCTCGCCCGGCGCGGCGAGCGGCACCCTGGCCGGGGGAAGCTCGGGCCGAGCCGGCAGAGCGAGGAGCGCCGCGACGGAGGCCACGCCGTAGTCGTCCCGCGCCTCGTAGGCGAGCCTCAGCTGCGGGCTGCGCGGCGCCGGGGCCGGCGGGGAGAGGAAGGCGACCGTTGGCGGCTGATCGGCGATCACCCGGATCGGCCAGGAGGCGAGGATCGCTCCGTCACGGGTGACCGCGAGCCGTGCCCCCGCGGCAACCGTCGTCTCGACGGTGTAGGCGGTCTGGTCGATCGCCGCGAAGGCGGTACGGTCCCCGTCGATCACGAGCATCGGCACGCCACCCGCCCCACCCGAGAGGTGCGCTGCGAGTTTCGATCCGGCCGGAACGGGAACCTCGGCCGTCGCGCCCGCCTCGGAACGAAGGAACAGGGGGGGAAGGCCGGTATAGGAGGGCGGGGTCACCCAGACCTCGAGCCGAAGGGGCAGGGGCGCGGCCGGAGGCGCGGCGAGCACAGGGTTGACCGCGGCGGCAAGGCGCGACCGCCACTCCGGCCCGGCCGAGACGAGGGCGGCAACAGCGGCAAGCCCGATGGCCGAGCGAAGCGCCAGCCGGTCGCGCGCGGCGAGCCCGGGATGGGGCACGCCAACCTTCAGCGCGGCGGCCGCGGCGGCGGCACGCGCCTGATGGGCGCGCCAGAGCGCCTCCGTCGCCGGGTCGATCCGGCCGGCTGGGCGATCGGCAAGCACCGTCAGCGGGCGGTGGGTCAGACCAGAGGCCTTCTCGAGGCGCCGATCCCCCTCGCCGCGGTCGGGCAGGCGCCAGCCTCGGAACCCCGCCACGAGGGCGACGCAGAAGCCGCAGGCGAACAGGGCGAGGACGACGAGGTGCAGCCAGCCCGGAAGAAGGGTGAACAGACCGGAGAGAGCGAGCGTGACGAACAGGCCGGCGACGCCGAGCGGTGGCCACAGGGCGGGCCACAGACGCTCCCACAGGAGAGCAGCGCGGGCGAGCAGCCGGCGCCGGGCGAGCCGCGCCGCGACGCGGTGCGTGAGCTCGCCGCTCACGCCGTTGCCGGTTGCGCCTTCCCCCTGCGTCCCACCAGCCCGACGAGCGGTCATCGGCGCGGCCTGCTTACCGCTCGGGCGGCGGCAGGAGCGGGCCGAGCCAGGGGGGCAGGACTTCGCCCGCGCGCATCGCCTCGAAGCTCTGCCTCGGGCGGATCACCGCATCCGCCGTGCCGCTCACCATCACGGCCGCAGCGAGCGGCCGCGCATTGTAGGTGCTGCTCATCACCGCTCCATACGCGCCGGCATCGAGAATGGCGACGAGCTCGCCGGGGCCAAGATCAGGCAGCGGGCGGGCCGAGGCGAAGGTGTCGCCCGTCTCGCACACCGGCCCGACCACATCGGCCGGGGAGAGCGGCGCGCGCCACCGCGCCGGCGTCACCGGAAGGATGCCATGCCACGCATCGTAAAGGGAAGGACGGATCAGGTCGTTCATCGCCGCATCGAGGATCACGAAGCGCCGATGCTCCCCTTGCTTCTGCAGCACCACGCGCGCGAGCAGCACACCGGCCGGCCCGACGATCCAACGGCCCGGTTCGACCACGAGCCTCAGCCCGAGCGCGCCGAGCGTCTCCTTCACCATGGCCGCATAGGCCGACGCCGACGGCACCTCCTCGCCGGCATAGGGGATCCCGAGGCCGCCGCCGATGTCGAGAAGCGCGATCGGCAGCCCGGCGGACCGGACCTCGCGCGCGAGCGCGGCAAGCAAGCTGTAGGCCGAGCGGAATGGGGCGAGCGAGGTGATCTGGCTGCCGATATGCATCGCAAGCCCGACCGGAACGATCCCCGGAAGCGCCGCGGCATGGCTGTAGAGGGCGAGCGCATCGGTGGACGGGATGCCGAACTTGTTCTCGGCAAGTCCGGTGGTGATCTTGGCGTGGGTGCCGGCATCGACGTCGGGGTTGATGCGCAGCGCGACCTTCGCCGTCACCCCCATCCCGCGCGCGATCGCCGAGAGCATCGCGAGCTCCTCCGCGCTCTCGACATTGATCTGCCCGACACCGTCGGCCAGCGCGGCGCGGAGCTCCGCCTCCGTTTTGCCCACCCCGCTGAAGACGATGTCGCGCGGCGCGATCCCGGCCTGGCGGGCGATCCGCCGCTCGCCGTCACTCACCACGTCCGCGCCTGCGCCCTGGCGCGCGAGCTGTGTGACCACCGCAAGCGAGTCGTTGGCTTTGAGCGCGTAGTGGATCCGCGCGTCGAGCCCCGTTTCGGCGAGAGCGACGGACATCGCGCGATAGCGCGTGTGGATGGCGGCAGCCGAATAGACCCAGGTCGGCGTGCCGTGGCTGACGGCGACGCGTGCGAGCGGCACCGCCTCGACCGCGAGCCCGACCGCTGTCAGAGCGAGATGCGGGCGGGCGGCGAGCAGCGAACGGAACCCGGGTGCGCCACGGTCCTCCGACCCGCTGCGGGTCCTCTCCTCAAATCGCGTCCTCATGGCCCTCCCCTCACCCCCCTGCTCGATTGCGGGAACACCGACCCGGGCGGTGGTGCGAGCGGAGGCTCGCCCTCCTCGCGCGGATAGGTGCGCGGGTAGGTGACGGCCGCGTCCGGCCCTGGCGGGACGGGGTCACCCCGCTTGCCGCAGGCTGCCAGGGAAAGGGCGGCGAGGGCAACCGCAACAACGGAGCGCCGCCCGCTCATGCCCCGAGCCTCCGGCGCCATTCCGCCGCCTGCGCAGCCACGTTGGCCGGAGCGGTGCCGCCGTAACAAGTGCGCGAGGCGATCGACTGCTCGACCGTCAGCACGCCGAACACGGCCTCGGTGATGCGCGGCTCGACCGACTGCATCTCCGCAAGCGTCAGCTCCAAGAGATCACACCCCTTCGCCTCGGCCATCGCGACCAGCCGCCCGGTCACGTGGTGGGCGGTGCGGAACGGTAGGTTCAGCGTGCGGACGAGCCAGTCGGCGAGGTCGGTCGCGGTGGCGAAGCCCGCCCCGGCCCAGCGGCGGAGGTTCTCGGGCTCCGGCACCATGTCGCGGACCATTCCGGCAGTCGCGGCAAGCGAGAGCGCGAGGCTGTCGGCCGCATCGAACACCTTCTCCTTGTCCTCCTGCATGTCCTTGCCGTAGGCGAGCGGCAGGCCCTTCATCACCATCGTCAGCGCGACGAAGGCGCCAGTGATCCGCCCGGTCTTGGCGCGCACGAGCTCAGCCGCATCGGGGTTGCGCTTCTGCGGCATGATCGAAGAGCCGGTGGTGAAGGCGTCCGAGAGGCGGATGAACCGCCAGGGCGCGGACATCCAGATCACGATCTCCTCGGCAAGCCTCGAGAGGTGCATCGCGCAGGTCGAGCAGGCGGCGAGGAACTCGAGCGCGAAATCCCGCGCCGAGACGGCGTCGAGGCTGTTCGCCATCGGCCGGTCGAAGCCCAACGCACGCGCCGTCATGTGCCGGTCCACGGGGAAGGATGTGCCGGCGAGAGCGGCCGCACCGAGCGGGCACTCGTTGAGCCGCGCGCGGCAATCGGCGAAGCGGCCGCGGTCGCGCGCGAGCATCTCGAGATAGGCGAGCATGTGGTGGCCGAAGGTGACCGGCTGGCCGATCTGGAGGTGGGTGAAGCCCGGCATCGGCAGGGCATGGTGACGCTCGGCCTGCTCGAGCAGGGCGCGCATCAGATCGGCGATCTGCCGGTCGAGCGCATCGATCGCATCCCGCACCCAGAGCCGGAGGTCGAGCGCCACCTGGTCGTTTCGGCTTCTCGCCGTATGCAGGCGCCGCCCGGCATCGCCGACGAGCTCGGTCAGCCGCGCCTCCACCGCCATGTGGATGTCCTCCTGGGCGGGGTCGAAGACGAAGCGCCCCTCTTCGAGCTCGGCCGCGACCTGATCAAGTCCGCGCGAGATGGCGGCGAAATCGGCCTCGGAGATGATGCCGCAGGCGGCGAGCATGGCCGCGTGCGCCCTGGACCCGGCGATGTCCTGGCGCCACATCCTTTGATCGAACCCGATCGAGGCGTTGATCTCCTGCATGATCGCGGCCGGGCCGCCGGCGAAGCGTCCGCCCCACAGGGCATTCGCGTCGCGGCCGGAGGGTGCGGGATCCTGCGGGGTGGCGGTGGAGGTGTCTGGCATGGCGCGGTCCGGAACGGCGATGGTGGCGGGGCGCAGGGCGCTGCTCGCCGGTGCGGTGACCTCTGCCATGTCCACCTTGTCGGGGCAAGGAAGGGCGGCGCGCCCTGGCGTGCCGGAGCTGTTCGAGCCGCCGCGGCCGCTTCCCGAGTTCGTGTTCACCGATGCCGCGGGGCGCGCCCATGGCGTGGCCGATTTCCGCGGCCAGGTGCTCGTGATCAATCTCTGGGCCACCTGGTGCCCGCCCTGCGTCGCCGAGATGCCGAGGCTCGATCGGCTGCAGGCGATGCTGGCCGGCATCGGCGTGCGCGTGCTCGCGCTCTCGCAGGACCGTGGCGGTGCGCCGGTGGTCGCCCGCTTCTACGAGCAGACGGGGGTGAAGCAGCTCGGCATCTGGCTTGATCCCCGCGGCGCGGCCGCACGCACGCTTGGCGCGCGCGGGCTGCCGACCACGCTCGTCGTCACGCGCGACGGGCGCGAGGCGATGCGTCTCGTGGGCGAGGCGGAATGGGACGCGCCCGGGATGGTGCGGCTGATCCGCGCGATTGCCGAGGCGCCCTACCCGGAGCCCGCGCAGCCAAGCTGACGAGGTCGCCTCGATCGTCTTCCTCGCGTCCTGCGCCCGGCGGCGCTCGGCAACCCGGCTTGCTCGCGCAGAAGCGGCCTTACCGTCGCTCGGTTATCTGGGGCGACCTCAGGCCTGCCTGAGCTCGATCAGGCGACGCCGGATGCGCCGGCCGCGGGCGATCTTGTCCTCGATATAGGAGGCGTCGCCCCAGCGCACCGCGCGCGCCATCGCCGTCATGTCCTCGGTGAAGCGCTGCGCCATCTCGAGCAGCGCCTCGCGGTTGTTGAGAAACACGTCGCGCCACATCTCCGGGTCGGAGGCCGCGATCCGCGTGAAGTCGCGGAAGCCCGAGGCGGCGAAGCGCAGCACCGCCTGGCGGCTCTCCTCCTCGAGGTCGTCTGCCGTGCCGCAGATGGTGAAGGCGATCAGGTGCGGCAGGTGCGAGACGATCGCGAACACCTTGTCGTGGTGCTGAGGCTCCATGATCTCGACCATCGAGCCTGCGTTGCGCCACAGCGTCGCGACCTTCGCGACCGCCGCCTCGTCCGTCCCGGGCGGCGGGGTGAGGATGGCGTAGCGCCCCTCGAACAGGGTCGCGAACCCCGCTTCCGGCCCGGAATGTTCCGTTCCTGCAATTGGGTGCCCGGGAACGAAGTGCGCATGGTCCGGCACGTAGGGGCCGACATCGCGGATCACGCTGCCTTTGGTCGAGCCGACATCGGTCAGCACCGCGTCGCGCGCAAGATGCGGGGCGATCGCGGCGGCAATGTCGGCGAAGGCGCCGACCGGGGCGCAGAGCATCACGCAATCGGCACCCGCGACCGCCGCCGCCGCGGTGTCCTCCACCCGGTCGACGATGCCGAGGCGGCGGACGGTGTCGCGCGTGGCGGCGGACCGCGCGGTTGCCACCACCTCGTCGGCGATGCCGCCCTTCTCCTTCGCCGCACGCGCGAGCGAGGAGCCGATCAGCCCGATCCCGATCAGGGCGAGCCGCCGGAACGGCGCGTCAGGCACGTGCCCGCTCCCCGGCCGTTCCGGACATGAAGGCGGCGACGGCCTCGGCCACCGCCGCCATCTCCTCCCCGGTGCCGATGGTGATCCGCAGGCAGCCTGGCAGGCCATAGCCGCCCATCGGCCGGACGATGATCCCACGCGCGCGGAGCGCGGCATCCGCGGCCGCAGCGTCACGCCCGGCGGCGGCGAAATCGGCGAGCACGAAATTGCCCTCCGTGCCATGCACCGGGATGCCGTGCGCGGCGAGCGCCTCGACAAGCCAGCGGCGCCAGCGGGCGTTGTGCGCGCGCGAGGCCTCGACGTGCCGCACGTCGGCAAGGGCGGCGATCGCCGCCGCCTGGGCCGGGCGCGAGGCGTTGAAGGGCGACCGGATGCGGTTGAGCACATCGACGATCGCCGCCGGAGCATAGGCCCAGCCGAGGCGCAAGCCCCCGAGGCCGTAGATCTTGGAGAAGGTGCGCGTCATCACCGTGTTCGCGCCCGCCTCGTCGACGAGCTCGATCGCGGCGCTGCAGCGCGGGTCGTCGAGATACTCGGCATAGGCCGCATCGAGCACGAGCAGCACATGCTCGGGCAGGCCACGGCGTAGACGCCTCACTTCCTCCCACGGAAGCATCGTGCCGGTCGGGTTGTTCGGGTTGGCGAGCAGGACGAGCGTCGTGCGCGGGCTGACGCAGGCGAGCATCGCGTCGACATCCGCGGTCAACCCCCGCTCCGCCGCCGTCACCACCGTCGAGCCGGCGTAGCGGGCGTAGATCGGATGCATGGCGAAGGCATGCTCGGTGACGATCGTCTCCGTGCCGGGGCCGCCATAGGCCTGGGCGAGCAGGCAGAGGAGATCATCCGACCCGGCGCCGCAGACGATCCGCTCCGGGTCGAGCCCCCACGCGGCTCCGATCGCGGCGCGGAGCTCGGCCGCGCCGCCGTCGGGGTAGCGGTGGATCTCCCCCTTCTCCGCCTCGTAGGCGGCGACAGCCAGCGGGCTCGGCCCCAGCGCCCCCTCGTTCGAGGAGAGCTTGATGACGCGGTTGTGCCCGCCGAGCTTGGCCTCACCGCCGACATAGGCCGCGATCTCGAGGATGCCGGGGCGGGGAACAGGAGGCATGCGGGTCACTCCGGGCTGGGAAGGAAGGCGCTCTCCGGCGGCGGCACCGGCCAAGCGCCGATCACCACCGGCGCCGCGATCGCCGCGCCCCCCTCGACGAGAGCGGCAAGACGCCGGTCATCGGCCTCGACGAGCCCGTCCACCTCGGCAAGGCACGCGACCGGCCCGCGTTCGGGCCGATGCAGCACGAGCCCGCGCAGGCCGAGGCCGGCGGCGGAGAGCCGGTCGGCGATCCGCGCCCGGCTCGCTCCCTCGTCGGCGTGGAAGGCGACGAGGCTCCGGTCGTCGCCCGAGGGCTCCGGCACGATCGGCGCCACCACGAGGGCGGCGGCGCGCGACGCCCCCTCGGCGCGCAGGGTGACGAAGGGGAGCCGCGCGACCACCGACAGCGCCGGCCGCTCCCCGCGCATCAGCGCGAGCCACCACGGGTCATGGGCGCCCTCGGCGTACGGGTCGTCGGCGGGAAGCGGGAGCACCCCCGCCTGCGCCTCGCCTTCGGCCACCGCGTGCAGCACCTGCGCGGTGCTGCGCATCCAGCGGATCGGGGTGACGGTGCCGAACTGCTCCCGCGCCAGAGCGACCGCTCCCGCACCGGGCTCGGGGTTCCAGACCGCGACCGCAAAGGGCCCCTGCATCGCAACGGTCGCGGCGAGCATCTCCCGCCACATCCCGACCACCGCCGGCTTCGGGAGCCGGCCGCGATGCCGGGCGAGCAGGCGCCGCAGGATCTGCGCCTCGCGCGCCGGCCGGTAGGGCGGCCCGCGCTTGAGGCCGGAGGCAGCGAGTTCACCGACGATCGCCGCACGCAGCATCAGCGTGTCGTGCAGAAGATCGTCGAGCCGGTCGATCTCGGCGCGGAGCGCGGCAAGCCGTGCCGCCGGGTCGGCGGGCGCGGCGGCGTCGCCTGAGGCGTTCCTCTCTGGCGTGTCGGTCGGGGCCTCGGGCGGCATGGCGGCGAAGGCATAAAGCAAGCTCCGCAGGTTGCAAGGGCACCCGTCGCCCCCCGCTGTTGCCTCGACCGGGGCTTGCTTCTACTGATGCCGCATGCAGAGGGCCGCGCCTGCGCCGGCGCTCGGGGACGCCGTCGCCCACCAGACCGAGACCTTCGCCGAAGGCCTCAGGCTCGACTGCGGCACGCTCCTGCGCCCGCTCAAAGTCGCCTACCGCACCTACGGCAGGCTGAACGAGAGCCGCTCCAACGCCATCCTGATCTGCCATGCGCTCACCGGCGACCAGTATGTCGCCGAGCGGCACCCGGTCACCGGCAAGCCCGGCTGGTGGGAGATCATGGTCGGCCCCGGCAGGCCGATCGACACCAACCGCTTCTTCGTCATCTGCGCCAATGTGCTCGGCGGCTGCATGGGCTCCTCCGGCCCGCCCTCTGAGATGACCGATGCCGAGGGCCGTCCGCAGGGGCGCCCCTGGGGCACGGCCTTCCCACCCGTCACCATACGCGACATGGTCCGCGCCCAGGCGATGCTGATCGAGCGGCTCGGCATCCCGAAGCTCTTCTCGGTGATCGGCGGCTCAATGGGCGGGATGCAGGTGCTCGAGTGGGCCGCCCTCTTCCCGGGCCGGGTGTTCTCGGCGATCCCGATCGCGACCGCCGCCTGGCACAGCGCGCAGAACATCGCCTTCCACGAGATCGGCCGTCAGGCGATCCACGCCGACCCGAACTTCCACGGCGGCGAGTACTGGCGCCACGGGACCATCCCCGCGCGCGGGCTCGCGGTCGCGCGGATGACCGCGCACATCACCTATCTCTCCGAACAGGCGCTCGCGCGGAAGTTCGGGCGGCGGCTTCGCACCGGCCCGATGCTCACTTTCGACAACGACCTGTTCGAGGTCGAGAGCTATCTCCAGCACCAGGGCAGCACCTTCGTCCAGCGCTTCGATGCGAACTCGTATCTGACCATCACCCGGGCGATGGACTTCTTCGACCTCGCGGCCGAGCATGGCGGGTCTCTCGGCGAGGCCTTCCGTGCCACCCCGGTGCGGTTCTGCGTGATCTCCTTCTCCTCCGACTGGCTGTTCCCGACCGCGATGAGCCGCGAGATCGTGCGCGCGCTGAACGCCGCGGCGGCGAATGTGAGCTTCGTCGAGATCACCTCCGACAAGGGCCACGACGCCTTCCTGCTCGACGAGCCCGACCTGTTCCGCACCGTCTCGGGGTTCCTCAAGGGCGCTGCGGAGCGCTGGTCCCGTGGCTGACGGCGAGCCGAACCTCCGCAGCGGACGGCCGCTGTCCGACCGGCTCGACCTCAGGCTGATCGCCGAGATGGTCGAGCCGCGCTCGCGCGTGCTCGACATCGGCTGCGGCGATGGCGCGCTGCTCGACATCCTCGTGCACGAGCGCGGGGTCGACGGGCGTGGGATCGAGATCGACATGCGCGAGGTCGCCGCCGCCGTGGCCCAGGGGCTCGCCGTCATCCACGCTGACGCCGACACCGACCTCGCCTTCTATCCTGACGCCGCCTTCGACTACGTCATCCTCTCCCGCACGCTGCAGGCCACGGAACGGCCACGCGAGGTTCTGGCGCAGATGCTCAGGATCGGCCGCCGCGCGATCGTCTCCTTCCCGAATTTCGGGCACTGGCGGGTGCGGCTTGCGCTCGTCACCACGGGGCGGATGCCGCGCACGCCCGCGCTCGACCGCCCCTGGTACGACACGCCCAACATCCACCTCTGTACGATCAGCGACTTCTTCGACCTCTGCGCGATGGACGGCTACGTGGTCGAGCGCTGGCTCGGGGTGGACGACCAGGGCAAGCGCACGCCCTGGCGTCGCAACCGCCGGCTCGCCAACCTGTTCGCCGAACAGGGCTTGTTCCTTCTGCGCCGACGCTAGCGGCCGGCGGCAGGGGTCGCGGCGGGGCGGGTGCTGGGCGCGTTCGGTTCGGTTCTGAATGCGGCGAGCGCAACCGCTGGTGGGTTGATGGTTAACGGATCCTTGACGCAGGGTGGAGGGCAAGGAGTTTCCCCCATGGCCAAGATCCGCGAATACCGACGCATCGACTTCGGCACCGACATGATCGCCGAAGCAGTCCGGCTCTGCATCGCCGACCTGATCCGCCTTGAGATGCCGGATGCCGAACTCGAGCACGTGCGCATGGCGGAGGGCGAAGAGGACCTGCCGGAGGAGGCCGTGGTGGTGGCGCGCTGGCGCCGTTCGGGCGGGCAGTGGCGCGACTGCACGATGGACGCCGAGGAGCTGACGGCGGTTCTGATCGGCTGGTGCCGGCTTGCCGGGATCCCGCTTCCCCGAAGCGGCGAGAAGGCGCTCGAGCCGGCGGCCGACGGCGTGACGCTGGTGATCCGCCACAAGGGCCTTGCGCGCAGCGGCGCGCTGCACTGAGCCAATCGGGAGGGACCCTGCTCGACGCCGGCTCAGGACCCCGTCTCCGCCCGCGTGTCTATCTCGCGGGGCCTGAAGTGTTCCTGCCCGACGCGCTCGAAGTGCTCGCCGCCAAGAAACGAATCTGCCTGCCGCTCGGGCTCGAGCCGGTGGCGCCCTTGATCGATACCCCGCCGCCCCCGGCCGCGACAGCCCGCGCCCGGGCCTTCGCCATCGCCGCCGGCAACGAGGCGCTGATCCGGTCCTGCGTGGCGGTGATCGCCAACCTCTCCCCGTTCCGCGGTGTGTCAGCCGATGTCGGAACGGTCTACGAGGTCGGGCTCGCGCGCGGGCTCGGCCTCGCCCTGTTCGCCTATACCTGCGACCCGCGCGACTACGCCGCCCGCGTGCTCGCCGATCCGGACGGGCTCGACATCGAGGATTTCGGCCTCTCCGACAATCTGATGATCGAGGGCGGCATCGCCGGGGCGGGCGGCACCTTCCTGCGCGTCTCCGCCCCTTCGGCCGACCCCTGGCGCGACCTCGGCACGTTCACGGCCTGCGCCCGCGCCGCCGCCGCCGCGCTCGCGGCACGGCCACGCTGAGGCCCAGACGAACCTTGGGTTGCAGCCGGGCCGTTGGCTTGGCACAACCGGTGCGGAGGCGCGGGACAGGCCCGCACCGCGCGCCACCACGGCAAGAACTCGAACCGCACGGGAGAATCGCCATGCACCGTGACCTATCCAAACGGCTCGGGGCGACGGCCCTCGCCGCGGCGCTCTGCCTCGGCCTCGCCGGAACCGCCTCGGCCCAGGCTCCTCAGGCAAACACCTTCGACGTGATCAAGGCTCGCGGCCAGATCGTCTGCGGCGTCAACACGGGCCTTGCCGGCTTCGCCGCGCCCGACAGCCAGGGCGTGTGGCGCGGCCTCGACGTCGATCTCTGCCGCGCCGTCGCCGCCGCCATGTTCGGCGACGCCTCGAAGGTCCGCTTCGTGCCGACCACGGCGCAGCAGCGCTTCACCGCCCTGCAGTCGGGCGAGGTGGACTTGCTCGCACGCAACACCACCTGGACGCTCTCGCGCGACACCTCGCTCGGTTTCAACTTCGTCGGCATCAACTTCTATGATGGCCAGGGCTTCATGGTGAAGCGCAGCCTCGGCCTCAAGAGCGCGAAGGAACTCGACGGCGCAACGATCTGCGTCCAGCCGGGCACCACCACCGAGCTCAACCTCGCCGACTGGTTCCGCGCCAACAATCTCCGTTTCACGCCGGTGGTGATCGAGCGGCTCGAGGAGGTGAACCAGGCCTTCTTCTCCGGCCGCTGCGATGCGTTCACCACCGACGTCTCCGGCCTCGCCGCGGTGCGCTCGACCCAAGGGCCGCGTGCGGAGGAGTACGTGATCCTGCCGGAGGTGATCTCGAAGGAGCCGCTCGGGCCGGTGGTCCGGCACGGTGACAGCCGCTGGGCCGACCTCGTGCGCTGGGTCCATTTCGCGATGGTCGAGGCCGAGGAGCTCGGCCTGACCTCGGCCAACATCGACCAGCACCTCAACAGCCAGAACCCGGCGATCCAGCGCTTCGTGGGCGCCGCTGGAGGGTTGGGCCAGATGCTCGGCGTCGACAACCGCTGGGCTTACAACATCGTCAAGCAGGTCGGGAACTACGGCGAGAGCTACGCCCGGAACGTCACCCCGATCGGCATCCCGCGCGGCCAGAACGAGCTCTGGACCAAAGGCGGGCAGATGTACGCGCCGCCGATGCGCTGAGCGGCGTATGCGCGGACGCCACCCGCCCGAGCGCGGCATCCGCGCGCCGCGCTCGTGTGCAGTCTGCCGCGCAACTGTGCAGACGGGCCGCGTCCTTGGCCGCAGCGGCCCGTTTTGCCGTCTCTTCCGTCCATCAATCCTGTTGAACGGGGCCTGCCGCTGCCCCACAGTGCCTGGGCGATCTGCCGGAGTGCGGTCAAGGAGGCACCGCCACGGCAGCGCGGGTCGCGAACGGGGACCTGTGCGAAGCGGCACGCCCCGCTCGGCTCAAGGGAGTTCTGAGGTCTGGGACGGAGGGGTCGATGCGACACAGCATGCACGCCGGCATCATTGCGGCAGCGTTCACACTTGGCACGGCCGGGTTCGCGGCCGCGCAGCAGGCACCAACGTTCGACGCCGTGAAGGCGCGCGGGGTTCTGAATTGCGGCGTCTCCACGGGCGTGGCCGGGTTCTCGAACCCCGACAGCCAGGGCGTGTGGCGCGGGCTCGACGTCGATGGCTGCCGTGCCGTCGCCGCCGCCATGTTCGGCGACGCCTCGAAGGTCCGTTACATCGGCACGACGAGCCAGAGCCGTTTCCCCGCGCTCCAGTCGGGCGAGGTGGACCTGCTCGTTCGCACCACGACCTGGACGCTCGCCCGCGAGGCGAGCCTCGGCTTCCAGTTCGCCGGCATCAACTTCTATGACGGCCAGGCCTTCATGGTGAAGCGCTCGCTCGGCGTCACCTCGGCCAAGCAGCTCGACGGCGCGACCGTGTGCGTGCAGCCCGGCACCACGACGGAGCTCAACCTCGCCGACTATTTCCGCACCAACCGGATGTCGTTTCGGGCGGTGGTGATCGAGAATGTCGAGGAGATCCGCAACGCCTTCATCTCCGGCCGCTGCGACGTCTACACCAGCGACAGCTCCTCGCTCGCCTCGTTCCGCGCCACCCAGGGGCCGAACGCGGAGCAGTACGTGATGCTGCCCGAGATCATCTCCAAGGAGCCGCTCGGGCCCGTCGTGCGCAAGGGCGACCAGAAGTGGTTCGACCTCGTGCGCTGGACCTTCTTCGCGCAGATCGCCGCCGAGGAGCTCGGCGTCACCTCGGCCAATGTCGACCAGATGCTCCAGAGCCAGAACCCCGAGATCCAGCGCCTGCTCGGCGTGACCGGCGGGCTCGGGCAGATGCTCGGCGTCGACAACCGCTGGGCCTACAACATCATCAAGCAGGTCGGGAATTTCGAGGAGATCTGGGAGCGCAACATCACCCCGATTGGCGTTCCCCGCGGCATCAACGCGCTGTGGACCAAGGGCGGGCTGATGTACGCGCCGCCGATCCGCTGACCGGCAGAAGACACGAGAGGGGAGGCCTCTGTGCCTCCCCCGGACCGCGTTTCCGGAGACACGCGAGACGCGATGCCGAACCAGGCAGCGACCGCAGATCCGCGCTACACCCGCAGGCCGCCTGCGCGCCGCTTCTCCCTTTCGTGGCGCGACCCGAGGGTACGCAACATCTTCTGGCAGGTGGTGATCCTCGGCGTCGTCGGCCTCGCCGTCTGGTGGCTCGCCGTCAACACGATGCGCAACCTCGAGGTGCGGCGGATCGCCACCGGCTTCGGCTTCCTCGAGCGCGAGGCGGGGCTGCCGATCGGCGAGCACCTGATCCCCTATTCCCCGGCGGACACCTATGCCCGCGCCCTGCTCGTGGGCGTGCTCAACACGCTGCGTGTGGCCGTCATCGGCGCGGTGCTCGCGACCCTCCTCGGCACGATCATCGGCATTGCGCGGCTGTCGCGGAACTGGCTGGTCGCGAAGCTCGCCGCCGTCTATGTCGAGGTGCTGCGCGACCTGCCGCTTCTCCTGCAGCTCCTGTTCTGGTACGGGCTGATGCAAGGCCTGCCTGGGCCGCGCCAGGCGCTGAAGCCCCTCGAGGGCGTTTTCCTGTCAAACCGCGGAATCAAGTTCCCCTGGCTCGTGTGGGAGCCTGCCCACTCCGCCGCCCTGCTCGCCCTTGCAGGCGGGCTCGTCGGGACCTGGGCGGTGTCGCGTGCCCTCCGGGCGCGCCAGAACGCGACCGGCCAGCGCACGCCGCTCTGGCCGTTCGCGCTTGCGCTGATCGTCGGCCTTCCGCTCGCCGTCTGGGCGGCGATGGGGGCGCCCTTCACGCTCGACATGCCGGTGCTTCGGGGCTTCAACTTTCAGGGTGGGGCGACCATCAGCCCGGAGTTCGCGGCTCTCCTCTTGGGCCTTGTGCTCTACACGGCGGCCTTCGTCGCCGAGATCGTCCGCGCCGGCATCCAGGCGATCCACCACGGGCAGTGGGAGGCGGCCGGGGCGCTCGGCCTCAAGCGCAGCGACCAGCTCCGACTCGTGATCCTGCCGCAGGCGCTGCGCGTGATCGTGCCGCCGCTGACGAGCCAGTATCTCAACATCACGAAGAACAGTTCGCTTGCGGTCGCGATCGGCTACCAGGACATCGTCTCGGTCGCGAACACGACGATCAACCAGACCGGCCAGGCGATCGAGGGGATCGCCATCATCATGATCGTCTACCTCACGATCAGCCTGTCCATCTCGGCCTTCATGAACTGGTACAACGCGAAGATCGCGTTGAAGGAGCGCTAGGCGATGACCCCGCCTCCGGCAGAGGCAGCGGCGATCCCAGCCGGTGCGAGCCTTCCCCCCTCCCGAGAGCGCGCAGCACCACGCCTGAGCACGGGGCCGATCGGCTGGCTTCGCGCGAACCTGTTCCGTTCCTGGGCGTCGACGGCGGTCACGCTCGTGCTCGCCTATCTCGTGATCCGCTGGACCTTCGCCTTCTTCGAGTGGGCCGTCCTGAACGCCGTGTGGTCGGTTCCGGGAACGGGGCAGAACGTCGACACCTCCGCCTGCCGGGCGTTGCAGGGGGCGGGCGCGTGCTGGGCGCTGATCGCCGAGAAGTATCGGTTCATCCTGTTCGGCCTCTACCCGTTCGACCAGCAGTGGCGGCCGGCGATCTGTGTCGCGATCTTCATCGGCCTCTACGTCGTGTCGGCGATGCGCCGGTTCTGGCGGCGCGAGCTCCTCCTGATCTGGCTCGCTGCGCTTGCCGTGATCGGCACCCTGATGTGGGGCGGGGTGTTCGGCCTGCCCTATGTGCCGCAGGAGCGCTGGGGCGGGCTGATCATCACCCTGATCCTTTCGACCTTCGGCATCGCCTTCGCCTTCCCGCTCTCCATCCTCGTCGCACTCGGGCGTCGGGCGAACAACCTGCCGGCGGTCAAGGCGCTCTGCGTCGTCTACATCGAGCTCATTCGCGGCGTGCCGCTGATCAGCCTCCTGTTCATGGCGTCCGTGATGTTCCCGCTCTTCCTGCCGGAGGGGATGAACATCGACAAGCTCCTGCGCGCCCAGATTGCGATCATCCTGTTCGCGGCGGCCTATCTCGCCGAAGTGGTGCGCGGCGGGCTGCAGGCCCTGCCGCGCGGGCAGTACGAGGCGGCGGAGGCGCTCGGCCTCACCTATTGGCAGAAGACCGGGCTGATCATCCTCCCCCAGGCGCTTCGGATGGTGATCCCCCCCCTGGTCAACACCTTCATCGGCATGTTCAAGGATACCTCTCTCGTGCTGATCATCGGCATCTTCGACCTGCTCAACACCGCCAAGGCCTCGATCATCGAGCCTGCCTGGCAGGGCTTCGGGACGGAGGCCTATCTCACCGTCGCGGCGATCTACTTCGTGTTCTGCTTCGCGATGTCGAGCTACTCGGCCGGTCTCGAGGAGGAGTTCAACCGCCACCGCCGGCGCTGACGCGAAAGGAAGGAGAGGCATGCAGCAGACGGCGCCCCTGACACCGGCGAACGATCACGCCGCAGAGCTCGTCAACGCCAAGGTGATGATCGAGCTCGATCGGGTGAACAAATGGTTCGGCCCGCTGCACGTGCTGCGCGACGTAAGCCTCGCTGTGAAGGAGCGCGAGCGCGTCGTCGTCTGCGGCCCTTCGGGCTCCGGCAAGTCCACCATGATCCGCTGCATCAACCGGCTCGAGCAGCACCAGGAGGGAAGGATCGTCGTCGACGGGATCGAACTGACCGACGACCTGCGCAACATCGACGCCATACGCCGCGAGGTCGGCATGGTGTTCCAGTCCTTCAACCTGTTTCCGCATCTGACCATCCTCGAGAACCTCACGCTTGCGCCGATCTGGGTGCGCAAGATGCCGAAGAAGGAGGCCGAGGAGCTCGCGATGACCTATCTCGCCCGGGTGAAGATTCCCGAACAGGCGCACAAGTATCCGGGCCAGCTCTCGGGCGGGCAGCAGCAGCGCGTGGCGATCGCCCGCGCCCTCTGCATGCGACCGAAGATCATGCTGTTCGACGAGCCGACCTCGGCGCTCGACCCGGAGATGATCAAGGAGGTGCTCGACGTGATGGTCGAGCTCGCCGAGAGCGGCATGACGATGGTCGTGGTCACGCACGAGATGGGCTTCGCCCGCCAGGTGGCCGACCGCGTGGTGTTCATGGACCGCGGCGAGGTGATCGAGGTTGCGCCGCCGACCGAGTTCTTCGGCAACCCGCGGTCGGAGCGCCTGAAGCTGTTCCTGAGCCAGATCCTGCGCGGGCATTGAGGGCGGGCCGCGCGGCCGCCCGCTCGGCATTTCGACGAGGCTCGCCGTCTGTCCGTCCACGGAAGGAACGGCGGAGAGGAATCGCGCGCGCGACCATCCCTTGAGCGCCAGTCCCCAGGCGATTGCGGTGACACATCGCCCTTTCGGGACGTGCTAGGATCGTTCCGATGTCGGGCGCATCTCTCCCCGGCTGCGCGGCCCGCGCCGCCGTGATCGCGCCCGCTCACACCTCCGCCCGATCGCGGCGCCCGAGCACCGCACCGGCAAGCACCGGCCACAGCAGCACGACGACGCACGCGATCCAGAGCCCCGACGCGAGCGGGCTCCCCACCAGGATCGCGAGGTCGCCGCCCGAGAGCGCCATGGCGCGGCGAAGATTGTCCTCGAGCATCCGCCCGAGCACCATCCCGAGCAGGAGCGGCACGAGCGGAACGCCCGCCTTGCGCGCCGCCCAGCCGGCGACGCCGAAGCCGGTGGCGAGCAGCAGGTCGAGCACCGAATTGTTCACCGCCCACACGCCGGTGAAGGCGAGCGCGATCACGAGCGGGTAGAGCACCCAAGGGGGGACCAGGAGCATCCGCACGAACAGGCGGATCAGCGGCAGGTTCAGCACAAGCAGAACGACGTTGGCGAGATACATCGAGGCGATCAGCCCCCAGACCAGCGGCGCATTGTCACGGAACAGCAACGGCCCGGGCGTGATGTCGTAGAGCATCAGCGCCCCCATCATCACCGCGGTCGTCGCCGACCCGGGGATGCCGAGGGCCAGCATCGGGATCATCGAGCCTGCATGCGAGGCGTTGTCGGCCGTCTCCGGCGCGGCGACCCCGCGGATGTCGCCCTTGCCGAAGCCGGCGTTCGGCCCGGCGAGGCGACGCTCGATTGCATAGGCGAGCGGGGTCGCGAGCGTGGCTCCCGCTCCCGGCAGCACGCCGACGACGAAGCCCGCAAGCGCGCTTCGGAGCATCGTCGGCAGGGTCGTCACGATGTCGGCGATAGCAAGGCCGCCCCGCCCGACCTCCGGCACCGCCTCGACCGCGTCGCCGCGGCGTTCGATCAGTTCGAGCACTTCGGCGACCGCGAACAGGCCGATCACCACCACGGTGAAGTCGATCCCGTCGAGGAACTCGAGCTCGCCGAAGGTGAAGCGCTCGATCCCTGTGCCGCTGTCGGTGCCGACGGTCGCAAGCAGGAGGCCGATCGCCCCGGCAGCCAGGGCCTTCGCCGCCGACCCGCCGCCGATCCCGGCGGCGGCCGCAAGCGCGAGCGCGACGAGGGCGACATACTCGGCCGGCCCGAAGGCGAGGCCCGCGCGCGCGATCGTCGGCGCGGCGAGCGTCAGCAGCACCACCGCGCCTGTGCCGCCGACGAAGGAGCCGATCGCGGTGATGGCAAGTGCGCGCGCCCCCTCGCCGCGACGCGCCATCGGGTGGCCGTCGAGTGTGGTCATCACGCTCGAGGGGTCGCCCGGCACGTTGAGGAGGATCGCCGCGATCCGACCGCCATAGCCGCCGCCGGAATACGTGGCGGCCATCAGGATCAGCGCCGAGGTCGCGGGAAGCTTGAGCGCGTAGACGAGCGGCAGCAGGAGGGCGATCGCGTTCACCGGGCCGATCCCCGGCAGGGCGCCCACCACCGTGCCGACGAAGGCGCCGGCAACCGCGAGACCGAGGTTGAGCGGCGTCAGAGCGGTCGCGAAGCCGGCGGCGAGAAGCCCGAACGCGTCCATCAGAGCCCGACCGGCCCGACCACGGCCCCGAGCACGCCTCCGGGGAGCGGGATCTCGAGCAGACGATCAAACAGCGCGTGCAGCGCCGCCCCGACGCCGAGGCCGAACAGGACGGAGACAAGCGGGCGACCGCCGAACACCATCGCCGAGAGCGCGACGGCGAGAGCAGTCGCAAGAACGAAGCCCAAGGGCCGCATCAGCAGCGCGTAGAGGACGAGCGCCGCTGCGGCGGCGGCGATCGCCCCGAGCCGCCGCGCCGATGGCCAGGCGACCGGAGGGCCGGGCCGCACGGCGACGAGGACCCCGCAGGCGAGCAGGACCGAGCCCGCCACCGTCGGGAAGGGCTTCGGCCCGACCGGGTCGCCCAGGAACCGGACCTCGAGACCCTGCGCGGCCCAGATCGCGGCAAGCCCGAGCGCAGCGAGCGCCAGGCCGAGCACCCGGTCGGTGCGCCCACGCACCGTCACGCCCCCGCCGGCCCGGGCGGGCGTGCCGCTACTGGATCAGCCCCATCTCCCGCGAGAGAGCGCGCATCATCTCGACGCGCTCCTTGGCCAGGGCCGTGAAGTCGGCACCGAGGCTGTCGTAGGCGAACAGGCCCTGGCCGTCGCGCGCCGCCGCCCAGGCCGGGTGGGCGGTGAGCTTCCTGAGCGCCTCGACCCAGAACCGATACGCCTCCTCCGGGGCACCGGGCGGCATGTAAAGCCCGCGCACGATCGCCCATTCGACATCGACCCCCTGCTCCTTCGCGGTCGGCACCTCGGCGAAGGGACCCGGCAGGCGGTTCGGCGAGAGGGTCGCGAGCACGCGCACCTCCCCGGCGGCGAGCTGCCCCTTCACTTCGGAGGCATCGCCCGGGAACACCTGGATGTGGCCGCCGAGCAGAGCGGCCATCGCCTGGCCGCCGCCCTCGTAGGCGACGTAACGCATCGCGCGCGGGTTCACCCCGGCGGCACGCGCGATCAGCGCCGCCTTCATCCAGTCCTGGCTGCCGACGGTCCCGCCCGCCCCCATCGGCACCGAGGCGGGGTTCGCCTTCAGCGCCGCGACGAGATCGCCGAGCGTGCGGAACGGGCTGTCCTTCCGCACCACGATGACGCCGAAATCGGCGCCGATCGCCCCCACCCAGCATACGTCGTTCTCGGTCCAGCGCCCAAACTTGCCCTGGGCGAAGTTGAGCCAGGACCCGGTCGAGACCGCGACGACGACGTTCGGGTCGGCCCGACGCTGCGCCTGGATGTGGTTCATCGCGACCGCACCGATCCCCCCCGGCATGTTGGTGGTGCGCATCGGCGCGGCGACGATGCCGAGCTCGTTCAGCATCCGCCCCGTCAGCCTGCAGGTGAGATCGAACCCGCCGCCCGGGGCGGCGCCTGCGATGCATTCCGGGCTGGTCGGCTGCCACTGCACTGCCGCCGGTGCGGCGGCAAGGACGAGTGTGGCCAGCGCGATGGTGGTTCGGATCATCCCTTCCTCCCAGACCTGCTGCGTCTCGCGCCGCTCGCGCGATCGTGCCATCGCCCTGTCCCCCCTTGTCACCCCCCCGGGTCGGGAGCGGGTGGGAGGTGCGTTTTCGGTTCCAGCGGATCGCCGTTTCATGGTCAGATCCCCAGGCGAACGATTTGGGAACGACGCCGGATGGCCTACCGCCTGTCACGGATCGAGGGCATCGGGCCCGTCTACGTCGCGAAGCTCGCCGACGCCGGCCTCGCGACGACCGACGACCTGCTTGAGGCGGCGGCACGGCCGAAGGGCCGTGCCGCGCTGGCGGAGAGGACCGGGATCAGCGAGACGCTGATCCTGAAATGGGCCAACCGGGCCGACCTGATGCGCGTCAAGGGCATCTCCGAGGAGATCAGCGACCTCCTCGAGGCGGCGGGAGTCGACACGGTCGCCGAGCTCAAGCGCCGCCGGCCCGACCATCTGGCCGCGGCGCTGCGCGCGGTCAACGAGCGAAAGCGCCTCGTCCGGCGCGTTCCCGGCGAGGCGCAGTGCGCGCGGTTCATCGCGGCCGCGAAGGCCCTACCGCGCGTGCTGAGCTACTGACCGCGCCCGGGCGTTGACCCGGGCGGCCCGGGCAGGAACCATCCCCGCTCATTGCGCCGGATCCTCTTGATGCAGCACCCGCTCACTGCGACCGAACCCTGGGCACGGCTCGCCGCCCTCGCCGCACGGCCGGACGCCGGCGCGATCCGGCGCCGCCTGCTCGAGGATCCGAACCGGTTCGCGAGGCTTTCGCGCACCGGGGCAGGCCTCCTGCTCGATCTCTCCCGAACCGCGCTCGACGATACAACCCTCGAGGCCCTGCTTGCGCTGGCCGAGGCGGCGCGGGTTACCGAGAAGCTCGCGGCGATGGCGCGCGGCGAGATCGTGAACACGACGGAACGACGCGCCGCGCTGCACATGGCGCTGCGGGCGCCGCGCGACGCCGGGTTCCGCGCCGACACCGGCAACGGGTGGGAAGACGCCTCGGCGATCGTCCACGCCGAGCTCGGGCGGATGCGGCAGTTCGTCGCCGAGGTGCACGAGGGGCGCGCGCGCGGCGCCACAGGGGCTCCCTTCGCCTCCGTCCTCAACCTCGGCATCGGCGGGTCTGACCTGGGCCCCGCGATGGTGACGGAGGCGCTCGCCGCCCTGCCGGCGCGGCTTGATGCGCGCTTCGTCTCGAATGTCGATGGCCACGCGCTCGCCCCCGTACTCGCGAGCCTCGATCCGGCACGCACGCTCGTGCTCGTCGCCTCGAAGACCTTCACAACCCAGGAGACGATGGCGAACGCCAAGGTCGTGCGCTCCTGGCTCGTCTCGGCGCTCGGCGAGGGGGCGGTCGCTGCGCAGGTGGTGGCGCTGTCCTCGAACGCGCGCGCGGTCGCCGAGTTCGGTGTGCTTCCGGAACGGACTTTCGGCTTCCGCG
Source organism: Elioraea tepida (assembly GCF_019203965.1). Taxonomy (NCBI): domain Bacteria; kingdom Pseudomonadati; phylum Pseudomonadota; class Alphaproteobacteria; order Acetobacterales; family Elioraeaceae; genus Elioraea; species Elioraea tepida. The sequence goes on along the minus strand of NZ_CP076448.1, from coordinate 2,169,112 downwards.
ACTGGGTGGGCGGGCGCTTCTCCCTCTGGGGCCCGATCGGGCTTGCGATCGCGCTCGCCCGCGGCTGGGAGGCCTTCGCCTCGCTGCTCGCCGGGGCGCATGCGATGGACCGGCACATGCTCACGGCGCCGGCTGCGGAGAACCTGCCGCTCCTACTGGCCCTCGCCCATACCTGGCACGCCACCTTCCGCGGCCACGCGGCCTATGCCTGCCTTCCCTATGACCAGCGGCTCGCGCGCCTGCCCGCCTGGCTGCAGCAGCTCGAGATGGAGAGCAACGGCAAGCGCGTCGACGTCACGGGGCAGCCTGTCCCCTTCCCCACTGCGCCGGTGGTGTTCGGCGAGCCGGGAACGAACGCCCAGCACAGCTTCATGCAGCTCCTGCACCAGGGCACCCAGGTGATCCCGGCCGACATCATCATCGTTGCGCGGCCGGACCATGCGCTCGCCGAGAACCACCGCATCTTGCTCGCCCACGCCCTCGCCCAAGCGGCGGCGCTCGCTCTCGGCCGGTCCGCCGCCGAGCAGGAAGGCGCGATGCTCGCCTCCGGCATGGACGCGGCAGAGGCGCGGCGTCTTTCGCCGCACCGGCACTTCCCCGGCGATCGGCCGTCGATCGGCATCGTCCTGCCGCGGCTCGAGCCCGTCTCGCTCGGCGCCCTGCTCGCTCTGTACGAGCACAAGGTGGCGGCGCAGGCCGCTCTGTGGGGAATCAACGCCTTCGACCAGTGGGGGGTGGAGCTCGGCAAGACGCTTGCCGCCGGCACACTCCCTGCGCTCAAGACGGGCGAGACGGGCGCCCTCGACCCGGCGACAGGCGGGCTCGTGCGGGCGCTCTGCCGGATGGGCGCGTGATGGTCGGTCTCCCGCCGCGTCGGCCGCAACGTGTCCGGCTCCTGCCGCCGGCGGTGGCCGACCGGATCGCCGCCGGCGAGGTGGTCGAACGCCCCGCCGCGGTGGTGAAGGAGCTCGTCGAGAACGCGCTCGATGCCGGGGCGAGCCGGATCGCGGTGGCGCTCGAGGAAGGCGGACTTTCTCGCATCACGGTCGAGGATGACGGCGCAGGGATGGAGGCGGAGGACCTCGCTCTTGCGGTCGAGCGGCACGCGACCTCGAAGCTCGCCGACGAGCGGCTGATTGAGATTGTCACGCTCGGCTTCCGCGGCGAGGCGCTCCCCTCGATCGGCGCCGTCGCGAAGCTCGAGATCGTGTCGCGTCCGCGCGGCGCGGCCGAGGGCCATGCGATCACCGTCATCGCCGGGGCGAAGGGAGAGGTGCGCCCTGCCGCGTCGAGCCCCGGCACGCGCGTGACGGTGCGCGAGCTGTTCTTCAATGCTCCCGCACGGCTGAAGTTCCTGAAGGGGCCACGCGCCGAGGCAGAGGCGTGCCTCGCCGCTCTGCGACGCCTCGCGCTTGCCCATCCCGGGGTGGCGTTCCACGCGAGCGTCGACGGCCGAGAGGCGCTCTCCCTCGCACCGGCCGATTTCGCCACGCGCGCGTCGCGGCTGCTCGGCCAGGACTTCGCCGCACATGCGATCCCGCTTTCAGCAGAGCGCGGTCCGATTCGGCTCTCCGGTCTCGTCGGGCCGCCGAGCCTGACACGGGCGACGGCTGCCGAGCAGCACGTCGTGGTGAACGCGCGGCCGGTGACCGACCGCCTCCTGCGCACGGCCCTGCGCGTCGCCTACGCGGAGCTGATCGAACGCGGCCGGCACCCGATGGCAGCTCTGGTGCTCGACCTTCCCCCGCCACTCGTCGATGTCAACGTCCATCCGGCCAAGACGGAGGTGCGGTTCCGCGATGCCGAGGCGGTGCGCGGCTTCGTGATCGGAGCGATCCGATCCGCGATCGCGACGACGCACGCACCCCCCGCACCGGCCGCTCCCCTTCGCTTCGCCGCGCCGGCGCCGGCGCGGCCAGGGCTCGCCGAGGCGCCGGTGCTCCCACTCGTTGCACCGCCCGCCGCGCCGAGGGTCGAGCCCGCACCGCCGCCACCCCATCCGCTCGGTGCCGCCCGGGCCCAGCTTCTTGCCACCTACATCGTCGCCGAGACGGCGGACGGGGGGGTGATCCTCGTCGACCAGCACGCTGCCGCCGAGCGCCTCGCCCATGAGGCGCTTAAGGCGGCACGCGCCTCGGGCCCCGTGCCCGCGCAGGCGCTGCTTGTTCCGGGCGTGGTCGAGCTCGATCCGGCCTCCGTGCGGCGAGTGCTCGCCCATGCCGACGGCCTCGCCGCGCTCGGCCTCGCGGTCGAGCCGTTCGGGGAGGGTGCGGTGCTGGTGCGAAGCCTTCCCGTGCCGCTCGCGGGAGCGGACCCAGCGCCGCTTGTGCGCGACATCGCCGACGAGCTCGCCGACGCGGGGGAGACGACGGCGCTCGCGTCGCGGCTCGACGCCGTGCTCGCCCGTATGGCCTGCCATGGCTCGATCCGCGCCGGGCGGAGGCTGTCGCTCGCCGAGATGGACGCCCTTCTCCGCGCGATCGAGACGACACCCGGCAGCGGCACCTGCAGCCACGGCAGGCCCACCTGGATCAGGCTCGCGAAGGCGGATCTCGAGCGCCTGTTCGGCCGGCGCTGAGGGTCAGCCGAGCGGGTGCCCGGCCGGCGTTTCGCGACACGCCCCTGAGCGCCGCTCCGACCGGGCGCGACCCGACGACGTTGACCCTCGGCTCGACGGACGCTCACCGCCGATCTCGAGGCGGAGCGGCTTCGTTTCGAACGGGCTCGGCAGCGGACTCCTCGACACTGATTCGGGCGGTCAGGCGGGCTGTTTCTCGGGCGCCGGCTCAGCCGTCACCGTGGCGTCGTTCATCCTCGGGCCGGACATGTCGTCGAGCGAGGCCGAAGGCTCGAGCGTCAGGATCTCCTCGAACTCGGTGATGTTGTTGAGTTCCGTTCCCATCGCGATGTTGGTCACACGCTCGAGGATGAACTCGAGCACCACGGGAACCTGATGCTCGTCCATCAGCGCGCGGGCCTTCTTGAAGGCCTCCTTGAACTCGTTCGGGCTCTTCACGCGCAACGCCTTGCAGCCGAGCCCCTCCGCCACCGCCACATGGTCAACACCGTAGCCGGCCACGCCGTCCTCGTCGCGCATGTTGATGTTGTCGAAGGCGAGGCTGACCTCGAAATCCATCTGGAAGCCGCGCTGCGCCTGGCGGATCAGGCCGAGATAGGAGTTGTTCACGACAATGTGGAGATAGGGCAGCTTGTACTGGGCCCCGACGGCGAGCTCCTCGATCAGGAACTGGAAATCGTAGTCGCCGGACAGGGCGACGATCTCGCGGTGCGGGTCGGCCGCGCGCACGCCGAGTGCGGCGGGAAGCGTCCACCCAAGCGGGCCGGCCTGGCCGCAGTTGATCCAGTTGCGCGGCTTGTAGACGTGCAGGAACTGCGCGCCTGCGATCTGCGACAGCCCGATCGTGGTGACGTAGCAGGTGTCGCGCGAGAACGCCTCGTTCATCTCCTGGTAGACGCGCTGCGGCTTCAGCGGCACCTGGTCGAAATGCGTCCGACGCAGCATGGTGCGCTTGCGGTGCAGGCACTCGGCCGCCCAGTCGCTCCAGTCGGGCAGCCTGCCCTCCGCCTTCCACGCTTCCGCCACCTCGACGAACAGCGCGAGCGCCGCCCCCGCATCCGAGACGATGCCGAAATCAGGGTTGAACACGCGGCCGATCTGCGTCGGCTCGATATCGACATGAATGAACCGCCGCCCCTCGGTGTACACCTCGATCGAGCCGGTGTGGCGGTTGGCCCAGCGGTTGCCGATCCCGAGCACGAAATCGCTCTTGAGGAACGTGGCGTTGCCGTAGCGGTGCGAGGTCTGCAAGCCCACCATGCCGGCCATCAGCGGATGGTCGTCCGGGATCGAGCCCCAGCCCATCAGCGTCGGGATCACCGGGATGCCGGTGACCTCGGCGAAGCGCACGAGCAGGTCTGATGCATCGGCGTTGATAATGCCTCCGCCCGCGACGATCAGCGGCCGCTCGGCGGTCACGAGCATGCCCATCGCGTGCTCTATCTGCGCGCGCGTCGCCGCGGGCTTGTAGACGGGCAGCGGCGCATAGGTCGTGTCGTCGAACTCGATCTCGGCGTTCTGCACGTCGAGCGGAAGGTCGATCAGGACCGGGCCGGGGCGCCCGGAGCGCATCACGTGGAAGGCCTGCTGGAACACGCGCGGCACGAGGCCCGGTTCGCGCACCGTCACCGCCCACTTGGTGACGGGCTTGGCGATCGATTCGATGTCGACGGCCTGGAAGTCCTCCTTGTGCAGCTTCGCGCGCGGCGCCTGCCCCGTGATGCAGAGGATCGGCACGCTGTCGGCCTGCGCGGTGTAGAGGCCGGTGATCATGTCGGTTCCGGCAGGACCGGACGTGCCGATGCAGACGCCGATATTGCCCGGGGCGGCACGGGTATAGCCGTCGGCCATGTGCGAGGCGCCCTCGACATGGCGCGCGAGGATGTGGCGGATCGTTCCGCGACGCCGCAGCGCGGCATAGAGCGGGTTGATCGCCGCTCCCGGCACGCCGAACGCGACCGTGACCCCCTCCTTCTCAAGCACCCGAACCGCTGCCTCGACCGCCGGCATCCTCGGCATCGCCCGCTCTCCATTCCGTGATCACGTCCTGACAGGCCCTCGCGGCACGCCCGTCGCCGGCAGATGGGAGAGAACGATGTGCCCTGCAAGCCGCCCAGGACGGCTTTCCGCGATGTGGAAATGGGACAGGAATCGACTTTAATTTCAGTCCTTTAAGCGCCCCCCGACCTGCGCTGTCAGCGCCGCCGCCGCGGCGGCGACGAGGCTCCCCGCACGGGCGAGGGCGGCATCGTCGATCCGGGCGACCGGGCCGGAGAGGGACAGCGCCGCGAGCGGCCGCCCGTCCTCGTCAAGGATCGCGGCGGCCACACAGCGCAGGCCAACCGCGTGCTCCTCGTCGTCGATCGCAAAGCCACGCCGACGGGTCGCCTCGAGGTCGTCGCGCAGCTTCCGTGGCGTGTCGAGGGTCCGGGGTGTCATCCGCGGCAGGCCGTGCATCTGAAGGATCCGGGTCACCTCCGCCTCCGGAAGCCGCGCGAGCATGGCCTTGCCGACACCGGAGCAGTGCATCTTCACCCGCCCGCCGGGGCGGGCGATCGCGCGCATCATCTGCCGCGACTCGACCTGGCCCATGCACACCGCCTCGCCGCCCTCCTCGATGTAGAGGTTCGCCGTCTCGCCGGTCTCCTCCATCAGCCGACGCATCGCGGGGCGGGCGAGAGCGAGCAGGTCACGCGCACGCCGGAAGGCCTGGCCGACGGTGAAGGCCTGCACGCCGACCTGCCACACGCCCTCGGCCGCGACGAACCGCACGAACCGGCGGTTCTGAAGCGTGGTCAGAAGCCGGTGCGCGGTGGATGGCGCGAGGCCGACCGTCTGCGCGAGGTCACCGAGGCTCAACCCCTCCGCGCTGTCGGCAAGCGCCTCGAGGAGGGCGAGCGCACGGGCGAGGGACTGAACCTGCGAAGGGTCGCGCGGCGTCTTCGCCCGACGCACCGAACGCCGCACCATCCCTGCCATGCCCACGCTCCCCTCGCCAAGAGAGCGCGGACCCTAGCGGCCGGGACGCGGGAACGGAAGCCTGTTCCGCGATGCGGAAGGGCGGCGGCTCAGCTGTTCGGGCCGCGCGTCATCGCATAGGGCTGCCAGCGCTGGAGCCCCGAACCCGGCAGCACGGTGGGGTTGACGCAGCTCATCGGCCAGCGCCCGGAGAGCACGAGCGCGAGCTCCTGCCCCACGCGGCGCTTGCGGGCCGGGTCGAAGCGCGACGAGGCGGAGGCGTTGTGCGGCGAGAGGATGACATGCGGCATCGCAAGGAGCGGGTTATCGGGCTTCGGCGGTTCGACCTCGAACACGTCAAGGCCCGCACCAGCGATCCACTTCTCCTCGAGAGCGCGGATCAGCGCCGCCTCGTCCACCGTCGGCCCGCGGCCGGTATTGATGAAGATCGCCGTGGGCTTCATCTGCCGGAAGTGCTTCTCCTTGAGGAAGCCGCGCGTCAGCGGCGTGTCGGGCAGATGCATCGAGACGAAATCCGACTGCGCGAGCACCTCGCTGAGCGCGCCTGGCCTGACCCCGAGATCGGAGAGGGTGAGCTCCTCGACGAACGGGTCGTAGGCGATCATCTGCAACCCGAAGGGCGCGGCACGCTTCGCCACCGCGCGTGCCACGCGGCCGAAGCCGATGAAGCCGAGCGTCAGCCCCATCAGCCGCGGCACGGAGAGCAGCTGCGGCCGCCCCTCGCTCCACCGCCCCTCACGCACCATCCGGTCCTGCTCGATCGCGCGCCGATGCGTCGCGAGCAGGAGCATCATCGCATGGTCGGCCACCTCCTCGATGAAGGTGTCGGGGCAGTTGGTAACGGGGATTCCCTTCGCCGTGGCGGCCGCGACATCGACATAGTCGACGCCGACGGTACCGAGGGCGATGATCTTGCATTTCGTCAACGCATCGATCATGCGCTTGGTGAACTTCATCCCCTTCGCGTAGACGGCGTCGGCCGAAGGGGCCGCGGCGATGAAGCCCTCCTCGGTTGGCGGGCACTCGACGATCTCGGCATCGAGTCCCTCGAGCGCCTCCATCTCGTAGGCATAGCCGCCGCCCGAGGTGGTGAAGGAGGCGCCGGCAGGGGTGAGGATGGTGAACCGTGCCACGTGGTCGATCTCCATGAGGTGTGGAAAGCTGCGGGGCGGCCCTGCCGCCCCAGCCGCGCCTACTCCTTCACCGCTCCCGTCAGCGAGGCGACGTAGTAGTCGACGAAGAAGGAGTAGACGAGCGCGACGGGAAGCGAGCCGAGCAGGGCGCCGGCCATCAGCGCACCCCATTGGTAGACGTCGCCCGTGACGAGCTCGGTCAGGATCGCGACCGGAACGGTCTTCTTCTCCGAGGACTGGATGAAGGCAAGCGCGTAGATGAACTCGTTCCACGACAAGGTGAACGAGAAGATGCCGGCGCTGATCAAGCCCGGAACGGCGAGCGGCAGGGTGATCCGCCTGAAGATCTGCAGCCGTGTGGCGCCGTCGATCAGCGCGCATTCCTCGAGCTCGAACGGGATCGACTTGAAGTAGCCGATCAGAAGCCAGGTGCAGAACGGCACGAGGAAGGTGGGATAGACGAGGATCAGCGCGAAGGGCGTGTCGAATAGGCCGAGCTGCACCACCATCGTCGCGAGCGGAATGAAGAGGATCGAGGGCGGAACGAGATAGGCGAGGTAGATGGCAAGCCCGACATAGTGGCTGCCCTTGAACCGCAAGCGCTGGATCGCATAGGCCGCGAGCGTGGAGGCGAACAGCGACAGGAACGTCGAACCGACCGCGACCCCCATGGTGGTGACGAACCAGGACGGGTAGGCCGTGTTGAACAGGAGGTGATAGACGTGGTCGAGCGTCGGCGAGGAGATCCAGAACGGGTTGTGGTTCTTGAAGTCCATCAGCTCGGCGTTCGGTTTGAACGCAGTGACGGTCATCCAGTAGAAGGGGAAGAGCAGGATGAAGATGAAGCACGAGAGCGGTAGGTAGAGGGTGATGAACCGCCTCTGGCGGCTCTCCCACGACATCCGCTCCGGCGCGCCCTGCTCGGGCCGCGGCGGCGCGCCTTCGGCGGCGAGGGCCCGCTCAGTCATTGGCCTCTCCCTGCTGCCACTTGCGCCGCGCGAGCGCGAAGTAGCTGAACAGCGTGGCGAACACGAGGAACGGAATCATGCTGACCGCGATCGCCGCGCCTTCGCCAAGCTGGCCCGCGGGGATGCCGCGCTGGAAGGCGAGAGTCGCGAGCAGATGCGTCGAGTTCACCGGCCCGCCGCGGGTGATGGCGTAGACGAGCTGGAAGTCGGTGAACGTGAAGATGATCGAGAAGGTCATCACGATCGCAAGGATCGGCATGATCATCGGCACGGTGATGTACCGGAACCGCTGCCAGGCGGTCGCTCCATCCAGCATCGCCGCCTCGTAGAGCGAGGGCGGGATGGTCTGCAGGCCCGCAAGCAGCGAGATCGCAACGAACGGGATGCCGCGCCAGATGTTCGCCGCGATCAGTGACCACCGTGCCGGCCACGCGGTGGAGATGAAGTCGATGTTGGTGTCGCGCCACCCCAGCACGTCCACGAACACGTAGGAGATGATCGAGAACTGCGGGTCATAGATCCACCAGAAGGCGATCGCGGACAGCACCGTCGGCACGATCCAGGGCACGAGGATGATCGCCCGGATGAAGCTCTTGAACGGCATGTGCTGGTTGAGGAGCAGCGCGAGCCAGAGCCCGAGCGCGAACTTCCCCACCGTCGCCACCCCCGTGTAGAACACCGAGTAGAATACGGCGTTCCAGAAGATCGGGTCCTCGAACAGGTATTCGAAATTCTCGAGCCCGATCCAGACGCCGCGGCGGCCGATCGTCGCATCCGTGAAGGCGAGCCAGACGCCCAAGCCAAGCGGATAGGTCAGGAACACCGAAAGCAGCCCGACCGCCGGCAGGAGGCACATCACGATCAGGAACGGCTTGAAGTCGAGCAGCCAGCCGAGCCAGGTCTGCTCCCGTCGCACCGGCGTCCAGCGCTGAGGAGCGGTGGCGAGCGGGGCCGTTGTCGATGTCTCCATGCCTCAGGGTCCTGCCGTCACGCCGCATTCGCAAAGCGTCGGCGGCGCCCCCGTTCCGCGGGCGCCGCCGTGCCGTTCGAGGTCAGGTCCTGCGGAAGTGGCGCTGCGCCCGCCGCTCCGCCTCGCGTACCGCCTGCTGCGGCGTCGCCTGCCCGGAGGCGACCGAGGCGCACATCTGAACCATAATGTATTCGGCGTTCGCCGCCGCCGAGGCCTGGCTGATCGGCCCCTTGTAGCCGATCCAGTAGTCCGACTTCATGACGTCGCGGAAGATCGCCACCTTCGGGTCGCCCTTCCATACCGCGCTCTCGGCGTAATTGGCGAGCGGCTGCGACCAGTAGCCGAGGTTCGCCTGAAGCCACGGGTCGTACTGCTCCGCCTCCATCAGGAAGGCGATCAGCGCCTTGGCGGCGTTGGGGAACCGGCTGTGGCGGAACAGCATGGCGTTGAGCGTGAGCCCCGCCATCGGCGAGGTGGCAGCCTTGCCCTTCGGCATGAGCGTATGCTGCGTGTCCTCGGCGATCGCCGCCGTCGCCGGGTCGTTCTTCAGCGCGAAATAGAGCGAGACGCCGTTCGAGGTGAGCCACAGCTCCTGCGCCGCATAGGCGCGGTTGTTGGAGATGTCGGTCCAGGCGAGCGTTCCGGGAATGAAGGTCGGATAGAGCTCCTTGAGGTATTCGAGCGCGGCGATCGTCTCGGGGCTGTTGATCGCCACCCGCCCGTCGGGGTCGACCAGGTATCCGTTGTGCGACCACACGAGCCAGTTCGCGAAGCCATTGCCGTCGCCGACGGCGTTGCCGAGCGCGAAGCCGGGCGGCTTGTTCAGCGCGCGGAGCTTGCGGCAGAGGTCGAGGAAGCCTGCGTGATCATCGGGTGGTGTCGTGTAGCCCGCCTCGTTGACGGCTGATTTGCGCCACACGAGCGGGCCGCCCGAGGCGCCGAAGGGCACGCCGATCCAGGTGTTGGTGTTGTGGCGGGTGCCGTAGCGACGCGCCATCGGCAGCCACCCGCCGTAGCGCGCGCCGAGATATTCCGCGACATCGGTGAGCTCGACCAGCTTGTCGACGTAGATGTGCGGCGCCTCGTTGAAGCCGATGATGATGTCTGGGCCGGCGCCGGTGTTCGCCGTCACCGCCGTCTGCTGGGTGATGTCCTCCCAGCCGACGAAATCGACCCGAACCTCCACACCCGTCTGCTGCGTGAAGCGGGCGCAGTTGGCGCGGAACACCTCCTCGTCGGGTTGGACGAAGCGGACGGGGCGGATCATGCGCAGGCTCGCGCCGCGCTCGATCGGCCATGACGGCGGGGTGACATTGGCGCGCTGGATCTGCGCCGAAGTCGGCGCGGCGCCGAGAGCGACCGCGGCCGCAGCCGAGGCGCCGAGCATCAGCGTTCCGCGCCGCGTGGTGATGATATTGGCCATGACTGTCTCCTCCTCCTTTATGTGTTATCGCCGAGCTAGATCCGCCGGCCCGACTGCCGGTCGAACAGGTGCACGAACGAAACCTCGGGCAGCACGGGAAGGATCTCCCCGTGCCGTGCCGAGATCCGCTCGCGGAACGCGCCGAGCATCGAGGTGCCGCCGCAGCGCAGGACGACCTGCGTCTCCGACCCGGTGGGCTCCACCACCTGCACCTCCGCCGGGATCCCGGCCGGATCGATCCGCAGATGCTCCGGCCGGATGCCGTAGATCACCTCCGCCGACCGGGCGCCCGAACCGTTCGGCGGCAGCGGCCAGGCGGTGCCGTCCTCCATGCGGAACACGCCGTCCTCGATCCGCCCCTCAAACATGTTCATCGCCGGGCTGCCGATGAAGCCCGCGACGAACAGGTTCGCCGGCCGGTCGTAGAGCTCGAGCGGCGGGCCGATCTGTTCGACGACGCCGTGGTTCATCACCACGATCTTGTCGGCCATCGTCATCGCCTCGATCTGGTCGTGCGTGACGTAGATCGTGGTCACCTTCAGCCGCTGGTGCAGCTCCTTGATCTCGGCGCGCATCGCCACGCGCAGCTTGGCATCGAGGTTGGAGAGCGGCTCGTCGAACAGGAACACCTGCGGGTTGCGCACGATCGCCCGGCCCATCGCCACGCGCTGCCTCTGCCCGCCCGAGAGCTGGCGCGGGTAACGGTGCAGAAGCTGGCCGAGGCCGAGGATCTTCGCCGCCCGCGCGACCTCCTCCTCCATCACCTGCTTCGGTGCGCCCGCGAGCTTGAGCGAGAACGCCATGTTCTCGAACACCGTCATGTGCGGATAGAGGGCGTAGTTCTGGAACACCATCGCGATGTCGCGGTCCTTCGGCGGCACGGTGTTCACCACCCGCCCGCCGATCGAGATCGTTCCGGCGGTGATGTTCTCGAGCCCGGCGATCAGGCGCAACAGCGTCGACTTGCCGCAGCCCGAGGGGCCGACGAGCACGACGAACTCGCCATCGTCGATCGACACGGTGACGTCCTTCAGCACCTGGGTGCTGCCGAAGAACTTGGTCACACGGCTCACCTCGACCGTGGCCATCCCTCTCCCCCTCCTGGCGTCCCGGCCGCGTCCCTGGTCACGGTCAGGCCGGCATCGGGATGCGCGACACCGCCGTCTCCTTGGCGGTGATGAACTCGACGAGAGCTGGCGTTCCCTCGCGTGTGGCGGCGATCGCGCGCTTGAGCGCCGGCACGATGTCGGCCGCCCGCTCGACACGCTCGCCATGGCCGCCGAAGGCGCGCGCCATCGCGGCATAGTCGCCGCTGATGTCGGTCGACCGATACTTCTCGGTGGAGATCGGCATCACCTTGAGCTCGATCGCCATGGAGAAGTTGTTGAGCAGCACCGACAGGATCGGGATCCGTTCGCGCACCGCCGTCTCGAAGTCCATCCCCGTGAAGCCGATCGCCGCGTCGCCCCACACATTGATGCAGAGTTTCTCGGGAGCGGCGAGTTTGGCGCCCATCGCGAGCCCGAGCCCGTAGCCGAGCTGCGTCGTCTTGCCCCAGCCGAGATAGGAGAGCGGGGTGGGCGACACCCAGAAGGGCGAGAGCTGGTCGCGCGGGCTGCCCGCGTCATGGGTGATGATGGTGTTGGCGGGGTCGACGGTGCGCCAGAGATCGCGCAGCACACGGTAGGGCGAGAGCGGGCTTGCGTCGCTGTCGCGCTTCTCCGCCCACTCGGCGAGCCAGGCCTCGCGCACCGCGGCGATCTCTGCTGCCACGGGAGCGGCGTCACGCGGGCCCTCTAGCCGGTCCGCGAGCGCGGCAAGCAGCGCATCGAGTGTGAGCGCCGCATCGCCAACGAGACCGAGCTCGATCGGAACGTCCTTGCTCAAATGGTCGGGGTCGAGGGTCGCGTGAATGATCCTCGGGCCGCGCGGCATCTTCACCGCGAAGTTGCTCTCGGTGAACGAGCAACCGATGCCGAGGATGACGTCGGCGCGGGAGAGGAAATGCGGCACCGTCGCCGGAACAGCGAGGCCGGCCGCACCGAGCGCGAGCGGGTGCGTCTCGGGGAAGGCGCTCTTGCCGCCGAGGCTCGTGGTGACCGGCGCGGCGAGAAGCTCGGCGAGAGCCCGAAGCTGCGGCCAGGCCTGCGCCCAGTGCACGCCCGTGCCGGCGTAGATCACCGGGCGTTTCGCTGCCGCAAGAAGGGCGGCGGCGCGCTCCACGTCGCCGGGATCGGGCCCCCAGCGCGTCGACGCCACGGGTGTGTAGTCGAGCGGCCCGACCTCCTCGTGCCACATGTCGGAGGGGATCTCGACGAGGCAGGGGCCGCCGCGGCCGTTGCGCAGGCGCGAAAACGCGCGCCGCATCACGGCCGAGACTTCGGAGGCGAGAACGATCGGCTCGGCGGATTTGGTCACGCCGCGCATCTGGATCGCGGCGTTGAAGTTCGGCGCAACGTGGGCGAGCCGGCGCGGATAGCCCATCGGCAGGACGAGCACCGGCACGCTCTCGCCGAAGCACTGCGCCACGCCGCCATAGGCGTTCTCCGCGCCCGGCCCGTGCTGCATGCAGAAGGCGCCGATCTTCCGCCCCGAGGTGACGCGCGAGATCGCATCCGCCATGTGCAGGCCGATCCGCTCCTGCCGCACCATGATCGGGCGGATGTCGATCGCGGCGGCGAATTCGATCAGGTGATTCACCGGGTAGCCGAGGAGCACCTCGATGCCCTCGCGCTTCATG